>CAVYQF010000011.1:0-574757 GCA_963770545.1 uncultured Actinomycetes bacterium
CATCCTGACTGATCCGCGATCAGGCCCGCTGGCCCACCCCGACCAGGTTTCCGTAGCGGCTCGGGTCCGCGGGGACGTCGGCGCCGGAATCAGGCCGCCACTGCGGGATGTAGACCAGCCCGGGATCCACCACGTCGAAGCCGTCGAAGAACCCGAGGATTTCCTGGTGTGAGCGCAGGTGCAGGGCCATGGCGACGCTGCGGTTGTACACCTTCTCGACCGCGTCGGCTACGCCGGGCCGGTCTTCGTTAGTGCCGTGCGAAATGACCAGGCAGCTGCCGGGCGCCAGCGCGTCGCGGAGGGTCGCCACGATGCGGCGGGGGTCTTCGGCGTCGGCGATGAAATGCAGGATGGAGACGAGCAGCAGCCCGGTCGGCTGGGCCGGGTCGATCAGCCGGCGGGTGACCGCGTGGTCGAGGATCGTGCCTGGCTCGCGCAGGTCCGCCTCGATGATCGCGGCGTTCTCGTTGCCCTGCAGGAGGGCCTTGCTGTGCGCCACGACGACCGGGTCGATGTCGATATAGGCCACCCGGGCGGCCGGGTCGGCCTGCTGGGCGACCTCGTGCACGTTGCCCTGGGTGGGCAGGCCCGAGCCGATGTCCAGGAACTGGCGGATACCGTTCGCGGTGAGGAACCTGACCGCCCGGCCGATAAATGCGCGGTTGGCCCGGCCGATGAGCGGGGCGGTGGGCTCCACCGCGGCGATCGCCCGGGCCACGTCCTGGTCGGCCAGGAAGTTATGCGTGCCGCCCAGCCAGTAGTCATAAACCCGGGCCGCGTTCGCCCGCCGGGTTTCCACCCCGGAAGGCACCCGGTCCGGCTCCGTCACGACGGCTCCTGGAGGTCGGCGTCGGCGTCCGCGTCGGCCTCGGCGTCGGCCAGAAGCTGGCGGGCATCGGCTTCATCGGCGGGGGCGACGAGCACGCGAACCCCCTGCACCTGCAGGGCTGGTTCCTGCCCGCCGGCGTCGTCGGCTGACACGGCGGCGTTCACGCCGTTGTTGCGCAGCATGCCGACGATAAGTTCGGCCTCGGTCCGGCTGCTCACGACCGCCACCGGCACGGGGGCTCCGTCATGATCGGGCATAGGGCTTCTCCTCAGAAATCTGCCACCGTGACGCCGTCCGCCAGGGCCGGTGGATTACCATCGCAGGCACACTATCGGCGGCAGGGACGCTATGAACGCGGAGCGGCACCCGCTGGAACCCGATTACCGGGCCTACGCGGCGGCTGGTGTGAGTGCCCTGCAGCGCTGGTACCGCCCGTCCCGGGGGCTCTGGGAGGGCGCGGGCTGGTGGCAGTCCGCGAACGCGCTGACCGCGGTCATCCGGTATGCGCAGGTCACCACGGACCCGGCGGACCGGGCCGTGGTGGAAATCACCTTCCGGCGCGCCCCGCGCTGGCGGCGCGGCTTCTGCAACAAATATTTTGACGATAACGCCTGGTGGGCGCTGGCCTGGGTGGCGGCGTACGACCTGACCGGCGACGGCCGGTACCTTCAGGCCGCCGAGCGGATCTTCGCGCGCAATGTGACCGGGTGGGACGGGACCTGCGGCGGCGGGCTGTGGTGGAACACCGATCGCAAGTACAAGAACGCGATCACGAACGAGCTCTTCCTCACGCTGGCCGCCCGGCTGAGCCAGCGCACCCCGGACCCGGCCGGCCAGTACCGGGAGTGGGCCTTGCGGGCCTGGGACTGGTTCTGCTCCGCGGGCCTGATCGGCCCGGGCGGACTGGTCAACGACGGGCTCACGGCCGGCTGCCAGAACAACGGCCGGACCACCTGGACCTACAACCAGGGCGTGATCCTCGGCGGCCTGGCGTCGCTGCACCAGATCACCGGAGACCACGGATACCTGGAAACGGGCGGGTCCGTGGCGGACGCCGTGCTGGCCACGCTGACCACACCGGCGGAGGCGAGCCCGGGCGGCATTCTCGTCGAGCCCAGCGAGCAGCCCGGTGACCCTGACCGCCGCTATGGGGACGACACCCAGTTCAAAGGGATCTTCATGCGGTACCTGCACGACTTCTACGCCGTCAGCCCCCGCCCGGCCTACCGGGAGTTCTTCCTGCGCAACGCCCGGTCCCTGTGGGCCAACGCCCGGAACCGGGAGAACCAGTTCGGCATGCACTGGTCCGGCCCGTTTGACCGGGCCAGGCGCCAGCCAGCAGAGTTCGGCCCTGGACGCGCTCAACGCCGCCGCCGCCCTCACGGCGGGCTAGCGGCTCGTAACCGGGCCAAGACAGGCGCGCCCGTGGTGAACGGTTCGCCCAGGTAGCAACGTTGTTACCGGTATGGGGGTAAGCCCGATAGTTCCGGATAGCCCACGCCTGTGCGGCGGACACGCACTCGCGCCGTGACCGGCGTGGGGGAATGCGGCGAATTCCGCCCGGCGCTGGGTGTCTACATCCTGGGCGCGATCAGCCCGGCGGACCGCAGCGCCGTCGAGCACCATCTGGCCCGGTGCGCCGGGTGCCGGGCCGAATTGACTGGGCTCGCGGCCCTGCCGGGCCGGCTGGGCAGTGTGCCGGCCGCCGATATGGCCAAGATCGCCGCGGACGGGCGCGGCGGGGCCGGGCCCGGTGAGCGCCCGTCTGACGTGCCCCTGCAGACGTTGCTGGACCGCGTGGCCCGGATCCGCAGGCGCCTGCGCTGGCGTCGCCTCGCCGTGGCCGTGGCGGCGATGCTGATCGTAGGCGGCGGCGCGGTAGCGGTTTCCCGCGTGCTGGACTCGCCAGCCACGCGGCCGTCCGCGCCGGCCGTGCCGTGGGCCGCTACTTTCACCGGCCGCGATCCGCAGACGGGCATGTCCGCCACCGTGAAGTACCTGCAACGGCCGTGGGGACTGGCGCTGCTGGTGCAGGTGAGGGGGATCTCCCCGGGTACGAGATGCGAACTGCACATCGTTGACGCCAGCGGGCAGGACGTGCCGGCCGGGGGCTGGATGGTCGCCGCCGGCCACACGTGGGCGTGGTACCCGGCCTCCTCCGGATTGCCTGCCGCTGATGTCCGCGGTTTTCTCATCACCACCGCGCGAGGCAGGGACCTGGTGAGCGTGTCCGCGGTATGACGCTAGGGCTGCGTCGCCGTCACTGACGTGGCTGGAGTGCCTGGATCATCCGGACAGGGTGACCTCGTACCACAGGCCGCCGTTCAGGTTGAGCTTGTTCCCGTGCGCCTGGCCCGGGGCGCTGTCGCCGACGTAGGTGTACAGCGGATGCCCGTTGTAGGTGGCCTGGGTCGAGCCGTCGGCGCGCTTGATGGTGCCGAGCCTGCCGGTGACGCCCGGGCCGGCGGTCACCGGTCCTTTCACCGGCGGCCAGTACGCGGCGCACGACCCGTTGCAGTTCGACTTGGTGGCGGTGTCCGGGGCAAACCAGTAGAGGGTGAATCCCCTGGAGTTGGCCAGGACCGTGGCCCCGCCGGCCTGCACGGAGTGCACGGTCTGCGCGCCGCCTGCGCTCGCCGGTGCCGCCCCGCCCGCTCCGGCCACCGCGATTCCCAGCAGGACCAGCGCAACCACGGACAGGGCTGCCACTGTCAGTCCGGCCACTGGTGCGCTGACCTGCAGTCTCGCGGCCAGCGAACCGGAAGGCGGCGCATCGGTGGCCGGGCCGGGCGCCGGGACGGCCGCCAGGACGGCCAGCACGGCGAACGCGGCCACCTCGATCACCCCCGCGACGATTCCCGCGGTGGTGCGGACCTCCTTGAACCCGAACAACCCGATCCACACCGACAGCAGGTAGCCGCCGAGGGTGGACAGTGCGAACCCCGCACCCGCCGCGGCGGCCAGCCGGCTGCCGGAGACGAGCACCACGGCGGCCAGCCCGAACGCCGCGATGACCTGCAGCAGGAAGAGCCAGCCGATCGTCGGGATGGACCGGTAGCCGGTCAGGTAGAGGTCCAGATGGATCCCGCCGGTCGCGGCCAGCAGCCCGGCGCCAGTCACCCGCAACACGAGCCGCGGCGTGCGTCCCAGCGTCGCTGGCCGGGTTCTGTCCATGATCATTTCTGCCCCTCAGTACCCGCCGCCGCCGGACTTGCTTGACTGAGTGGCGGCCGGCGCGGCGGTGCCGGAGATGGTCACCTCATGCCATACCCCGCCGGAGAGGTTGAGCCCATTGCCCTTGGCCTGGCCCGGGGCGCTGTCACTGATGTAGGTATAGAGCGGATGGCCGTTCCAGGTGGCCTGGACCGAGCCGTCGGCCCGCTTGATCGTGGCCAGCGTGCCGGTGACCCCGCCGCCCGCGGTGACCGGGCCCTTCACCGGCGGCCAGTAGTGCGCGCAGGAGCCATTGCAGTTCGACTTGGTCGCGGTGTCGGGCACGAACCAGTACAGGGTGAATCCCTTGGCGTTGGTCAGCACCGTGGCGCCGCCGATCTTCGCCGTCTTCAGGGCCGAGCTGGACACCGATGCCGCGGCGCTGGAGCCGGAACCGCCGGATCCGGCCGTCGATGAGTTCCCGCACGCCGCGGCGACCAGGGCAAGGCCGGCCAGGCCGGCCGGTGCCCACCACTTGTTACGCATCGCATACCCCCGCTGACAGGCGAATGATCCCACCCCCAGCACGTACGGTGCGGCCAGTCCGGTTCACCGGGTTCGCGGGCTGTTCAGCTTCCGCCCACGCCCAGAGTGGTCAGGACCACCAGGACGATCGTGACCGCGGCGAATACACCATGGCCGATGACCACCGGCAGCGGAAAATGCCGTTCCGGCGGGACGGCCGTCCAGCTCCGGGCGGACCTGGCCCCCGGGCCCACGGACGCGGCCGACGGGGCCGCATGGGCCCGGTACACGACGATCCAGCGGGCCGCCATGATGAAGCCGAACAAGGCGACCGGGGCCAGGATGAACATGGCCACCCAGGCCAGCCGGCCGGTGTCAGTAAGCAGGTAGATCCCCCACACGACCAGGCCGCTGATCGCGAGCAGGGCATGCGCACTGATCACCGGCACGGGCAGGCGGGTCGCGGCGGCCGACTGGAACTCGCGGTCATATTCGATGAGCCAGATCGTCAGCAGGTAAAGCCCCGCGCTGGCGGTGATAATCCAGGCAATAAGGCCAGCCTGTGGCATGCGTACTCCATCCTCGGCAGCGCGGCCGGGCCGGTGCCGGTGATCTCCTGGACAAACGCCGTGGCGCCGCAGCGGACCGCATGCTGGATGCGAGTAACTGGAGTGCCCCCCGACCATCCTTTCCACGGGCCAGATCGTGAGGAAGTTCACAAAGGTGGCGCGTTTCTTGCACGCTAGTACCGTCGGGCGGTGGAGGTGAGGCTGTCCAGCCCTTTAAAGGTCTCGTTCGTAGCAGTAGTTGACCGGCCCGTCTGGGCCGCCTTCGCGGTTGGTGAAGCCGAGGCTCTCGTACAGTGCCCGGGCGGCCACGTCATCCTCGCTGGTGCCAAGATCCATGTAATCGGCGCCCAGTTGCCGGGCCTGGTCGAGCGCGCACTCCATCAGCCGGCGCCCCAGGCCCTGCCCGCGCCGGGCCGGAACGACGTACAGTTCCGCCAGGTAGCACTCGAGGCCCGCGCTCCAGAACGAGGGGCGGAAACGGAGCACGGCCACGCCGTCTGGGCCCGGGCCGCCAAGCAAGATCACAGTCTCGTCGGAGCCCAGCAGCCGCCCGATCCGCTCGGCCAGCACCACCGGACCGGGCGTGGGATCGTCGTACTCCCGGTTGAAATCGTGCAGCAATTGTCCGATGGCACTCACGTCCGCCGCTGTTGCGCGCCGGACGGCCAGGTTCTTCACTTTTGCCTCTGCACCGCGAGGAGCCAGGCCGCGATGAGGAGCAGCACGGCCCCGGCAATCTCCTCGTAGAACGACGTGCGGGCGTACGGGGCGCCCCAGCTTTCCTGGAAGCCGAACAAGCCCGCTTCGATGGTGATGAGCAGGCCAGCGGCGGTCCCGGCCAGCAGGCCCGCCGCGATCAGCACCACGGCCAGCCAGCGCAGTGCGGCGGTGGCCAGGCCGATGACGAGGGCCGAGATCCCCTGCACGAGGAACAACGGGCCGATGGTCGCTATCTGCCGGTATCCGTTGGCCTCACCCCACAAGTAGAGGTGGATGACGCCGGAGATGAGGGTGAGGACCGCGCCGGCCAGGATCAGCGCCGTGACCGTGGCCCGCAGCGCGGGGGAGGGGATGACCCGCGGACCGCGGGCCAGCACGCGGACCCAGGATGGCGGACGGGAATGAGTTCGCTGCGCGATGTCAGAGTTCATGATTAACCTGCCGTTGTCCTAGGTGAGCCGGTCGCGGAATGCCGCCGGGGCCATAGCGCCAGGGCGAGCAGAACGAAGAGGGGCGCCGGGCCAGGATCGGTGGCCTGCCCGGTGAGCAGACCGCCCAGATCCTGGCCGAATACGCCGTACAGGATGGCGACCGCGATGCCCGCCACCAGGGCGGTGCGGCGCCAGGCCGGGCGCAGGACGCACCACCCGACCGCAACCTCGATGACCGCTGCGAGCACAGCGAACAGCGCGCCGTGGCCTGCGAGCAAGTGCCCGGCGTGATTGTTGAGCCCGGCCAGCCACCCCGGTTCGCCTTCCCCGATATTGGCGGCCTCGGCCGCGGGGACGCCGGCGGCGTGGTTGGCGCCACCCAGTTCCAGCAGGGCCAGTCCAGACCACAGGACGGTCCAGCACCACAGCGCCCCCCGGCCGCCCAGCAGCCCGGCGTCCGCGACCGCAGGGCCGGCCGCGGGGCGGCGCGGCCACAGGATGAGTGCGATCAGCGCGTACAACAGGGCGGCTCCAGGCGCCCCGTTCAGGGCGCTGACACCGGGCATGAAGAGGCCGCCGAAGCCTTCGCCGATCACCCACACCGCCAGCGCCCACGCGATGGACACCGGGCGGGCCAGGGACGCGGTGCGGCCCCACAGCAGGCCGGCCCCGATCGCCAGTTGCAACGACGCGAACGCGGCGTTCCAGAGCACCGGCTGGGCGGTGAGCATGGTGGTGGTCCGGTACAGGACCGACGACACGGGCCCGGGCAGGCCCATGTTGGCCATGCCCAGCGCGTTGCCGAAGAACGCGCTGCTGAACATGTACGGCTGCCACTGCAGGACCCCATCGAGCAGCCAGAGCACGCCCAGCGCCATTTCCAGCCGCCGGCGGGTCCCCGCCCGCGCCGCCCGGCCCCGGAGCGGGAACGGGGCAGTGCCGGTGCGGGTGAGAGCCTGATCCACCGGCTGCGTCATCAGGAAACGGTGATGTTCACGTTCATGCCCTGGGCCTTGTGCCCGGGCACCCCGCAGTAGATGTCGTAGCTGCCCTGGCGCAGGGTCACCGTGACCGACGCCGACTGCCCCGGTGACAGCAGGCCGGCGGTCTTGGCCTGGTTCACGCCCGGCCCGCTGATGACCAGGTTGTGCTGCAGGTGCCCCTGGTCCACGGCGGTGAACGTGTAGGTACCGGGGCTGAAGCTCTTCTTCGACAGCGCAATGTGGAACTCGGTCTCGGTGGCGGTCACCGCCGTCGCGCCGCCCGCCGCCGGGCTGGGCGCCGCCGAGGAGGGGGCCGCCGAGGACGCACCCGACGATGAGAACACTGTTCCTCCTGGTAGATGCAGGGGTGGGTGAGCGGTGGGGTCGTTTCCCCCGGCCCGTCATCAACACGTCAGGACTTCACCGCCGGTTCAGCGAGGTGGACGGGGTTCTCACGTACCCGCGCTGACTACCCGTTCAGGGTGATAGCTGGACCGCGGCCGGCCTGTCTACTGGCCGGGGAGGTGGCCGGGATGGCTGCGCAGAGAACAAGTCCGGGTCAATGACCGCCGGCGCCGCGGTGCCCACCGCCGGGGGGATGACGCCCCGGCAGCGCCGCTGGCTGATCCTGCGCGCGCTGCTTCGCGCGCTCCTGGCCGCCACGTTGCTGGTGGCCCTGTACTACGTGCTGCCGATGGACAGAGCGCTGGATACCCACACGGTGCTGCTCCTGATCTTGTGCCTGGCTGTCTTGGCGGCCCTGCTCACCTGGCAGATCCGCGCCATCACGCAGTCGCAGTACCCCGGCTTGCGGGCCCTGGAGACGGTGGCCGCGGTCGTGCCGCTCTATATCCTCGCGTTCGCCACCACGTACTTCCTCGCGGAGCGGGCGAACGGGGCCTACTTCAGCCAGCCGCTGACCCGCTCCAGCGCCCTGTACTTCAGCGTGACCGTATTCTCCACGGTCGGATTCGGCGACATCACCGCCAAGGCCGACACCGCCAGGCTGATCGTTACCGCGCAGATGTTCTTCGATCTCATCCTGCTCGGCTTCGGCGCCCGGGTCTTCCTCGGCGCGGTGAAACTGGGGCGCCAGCGGCAGGCGCCGGACCAGCCAGAACGGCAGGACTCGTGACAGTTGGCCAGCAATGAACGAGTCCAGCTACAGGTGGTTGAACCCGCCGGTTTCTTCCTTGGTCATGGGCACGCTGATCGGATGCTTGTCAAAGTGAGCCACCGCGTCGCGGAAGTCGGCGAGCAGCGACGCGGCCATGTCCTGGCTCACGCCGAGGCGGACCAGGATGCGCTGCACGGCGATGTCAGCGGCGCTTCCGGTGAGCGTGTAGGCAGGTACCTGCCATCCGCGGGTGCGCAGCCGGTCGGCCAGGTCGAACAGCGTGTAGCCGGGGTCGGCACCTTCGCGGATCCGCCAGGTGACGGTCGGGATGCCGGTGGCCGGGTTGCTGTCGCACAGCAGCTCGAAGGGGCCCAGCTTGACGATCTCCGTGGCGAGATACTGGCCGATGTCGTAGGACGCCTGGTGGATGCGGCGGTAGCCCTCATGGCCGAGCCGCAGGAAGTTGTAGTAGCTGGCGATGATCTGGCCGGCCGGGCGGGAGAAGTTGATCTGGAACACCGGCATGTCGCCGCCCAGGTAGTTGACGTGGAAAATGAGGTCCTCGGGGAGTTCGCTGCTGTCCCGGAAGATGACCCAGCCCACGCCCAGCGGAGCCAGCCCGAATTTGTGCCCTGAGGCGCTGATCGACTTGACCCGGGGCAGCCGGAAGTCGAAGACGACCTCAGGCGCGCAGAACGGGGCGAGGAAACCGCCGCTGGCCCCGTCCACGTGAATGTCGATATCCAGGCCGGTGTCGGCCTGCAGCTTGTCCAGCGCCTTGGCCATCTCCTCCACCGGCTCGTACGCGCCGGTGTAGGTGACACCCAGGGTCGGCACGACCATGATGGTGTTCTCGTCCACCCGCTCGAGCATCGAAGCGGCATCCATCATGTAGCTGCCATGTGACATCGGGACCTCACGCATCTCGATGTCCCAGTAGCGGGCGAACTTGTGCCACACCACCTGGACCGGGCCGCACACCATGTTCGGGTTGTCGGTCGGCTTGCCTTCGGCCCGCCGCTTGGCCCGCCACCGCCATTTGGCCGCCATGCCCGCGAGCATGCAGGCCTCGGAGGAGCCGATGGCCGAGGTGCCCACGGTATTGGCCGCCTCGGGCGCGTTCCACAGGTCGGCCATCATGTGCACGCAGCGCCGCTCTATCTCGGCGGCCTGCGGGTACTCGTCCCTGTCGATCATGTTCTTGTTGACCGACAGCGCCATCAGGGCCAGAGCCTCGGGCTCCTCCCAGGTCTGGCAGAACGTGGCCAGGTTCTGCCGGGCGTTGCCGTCGAGTATCAACTCGTCCGCTACCACCTGGAACGCTTCGCGCGCTTGCGTCTCGTCCTTGGGGAAGCGGTATTTCGGCACCGGCCTGGTCAGGTCACGCTCGGCGAACACACAATCCTCTATCTGCTCGCGGACGGTATCGCGCTCGTGCAGGGGCATGATCAGCATCTCCTAGATCGTGAGCTGATCCCGATGCTGGCCGGAGCAGGCCGGGCCTGCATCCCCCGTGACGGGTAGCGGGATGGCCTCCCGGGCCGCCGCGTGCTCCCCCTGGACGGGTGATTCGTCGTCCGGCAAACCCTCCCATACTGAGGCCGAATCATGGTCGCCAGGACGGCGCCGGTCAGCGTTCGATCCTCGAGGAGGACAACATGTTCAGGAGGCGACGTCCGCTGCTGCGGGCGGCAGTGGTCGGAGGCGGGGCGTACGTGGCGGGCAAGCGGACCGCGCAGCGGCGGGCCGACCAGGATGCGCAGGATGCCGACCAGGATGGCCGCATCGACAACCTCGAGCAGCAGCAGGCCGCCGGATCCCCGCCGGCGGCGCGCCCCGGCGGCGGCCCCGGCAGCCGGACCCTCAGTGGCGGATCAGCTCGGCCAGCTGGCGGACCTGCATCAGCAGGGAGTGCTGACCGACGACGAGTTCGCCGCGGCCAAGGCAAAACTGCTGGGCACGTGAGCACGGGGCCATGGCCGCCGCCGCAGCGGCGGCCATGGCGCCCGTGAAAGGCGGTCTCCGGGCCAGCGCTCCTAGCGCCGGCGGGAGACGCGGCGTGCGGTGCGCCGGCCGGTACGGCGGGCGACCCTGCGTCCTCCGAACATATTTCCTCCTGCCCGTGGTCGTGGCTGGTTACGGTCCTGCCCGTGATCGTGCCTGGTTACGGCTTTGCCCCCGCGGTTTCCATGGCGTGGAGTTCTTCCGCGTCCGCGGCGGACACCAATCCGATCTCGACCAGGTCGAGCGGGCTGATGAAACCGTCGCTGATCCGGAAGCCGCCCGCCCGCGCGATCGCGTCGCGCAGTGGCACAGCCCAGTGGTGCTCCAGCAGGACGAGTGCGGCCGCGGAGTCGTTGGGGATGTCCTCGAGCACATCCCAGGCCTCCTGCTCGGAGAATACCTGCACGCCGTCCGCGGCCGCCTCGGCGCCGGCGATCGCGCCCTCCTCGGCGCCTTCCTCGCCCTCGATGCCGAGCCCGATGAGCGCTCCGATCTTGCTGCCCAGTTCGATGGCCTCGTCCGTGGACAGGTTGCTGAGGTGCTCCACCTCGACGTCCCCGTCCGCGGTCTTGTATACGGCCAGGGAGTCGATCACCCGGACGGTGTCGCTCGCGCGCAGCCGCTCCAGCTCGGCGATGATCTCGCCATGGAAATCGGGGTGGCTGAACCCCAGCACGATGAGCTGCACTGGTCCTATCGCCATGTCCTACCTCGTTTCTTGCTCGGCTTTTGTCTGCTAAACGGGAAGCCGTGACCCTCACACCAACGCTCCCGCTCTCGGTACCAGAAGCCTCCCGATGAGCTGCCCGGGCCGCATCCCCCACCGGGGGTGATGAGCTCAGCGGGGAAAGTGGTCACACTCTTGCTGACGATCGCCCGGCTGAAAGTGCAGCCAAGGCACTGCCGGGCGCCGTTGCCCCTTGCGGTCAGCGCCAAGGCTGACGGGAGCACTTCGTTAGAAGGAGACAACTGCCGTGAACTATCCGCTGCTTAACCTGTTCTGGACGATCTTCGAGGTCTTCCTGTGGGTAGTGTGGTTCTGGATTCTGATCACCGTGTTCATCGACATCTTCCGCAGCAGTGACCTGTCCGGGTGGGGCAAAGCCCTCTGGTTCCTGTTCGTCTTGCTGATCCCGCTGGTGGGAGTGCTGGTCTACCTGATAGCCCGCGGCGGCGAGATGCATAACCGGGCGGCGAAGTTGGCTGAGCAGCAGGACGCGGCGGCCCGCAGCTACATCCGGGAAGCGGCCGGCCCGCAATCCACCAGTACCGCGGATCAGCTCGCGAAGCTCGCGGACCTGCATGACCGCGGAGTCATCGACGACCAGGAGTTCGAGCGGGAGAAGGCCAAGGTCCTGGCCTGATTCCGGGGCATTCCGGCCCGCCCGCCGCCGATCCGCCCCCGGCACTGACTTGATGCCCAGCCAAGTCGGTGCCGGGGGCGGATCCGTATGCCGAGCCCCGCGGACTCACCCGGGTGAGCGGCGCACCGGGGTGAGCGCATCCTCACCCGGCTCGGGGCTATAACGGCTGCATGCCTGGAGATCACGTTCGCTGGTACCGGATCGTCGTGCGTGGTGAGGCCGGATCGTTACTGGCCGCCTCCCTGGGGGACATCGAGGTGACCTCTTTCCATGGCTGGACCAGCATTACCGCGCCGGTGCGGGACATATCGGAGTTCTATGGGCTGCTGGACCGGCTGGAGGAGTTCGCGCTGCGGGTGGTCAGTGTCAATGAACTCGCTGGCACCAGCGCCGGACAGGCCGGCGGACCGGACCGGCCGGGTGAGGAATGGCTGGCCGGTGCGGCCGAGCACGATCCGGCTGTGCTCGAGCCCTCGCTGAGCCTGGCCGGGGAGACCGGCGGGATCCTGGGGCTCGATAGGAGATCCCGCCCGCTGGTCCGGCTCGCCGGGCTGGTGGCGACGGGGCCAGGCGAAACGTCGCCCGCCTACTGCTGGCACGTGATCGAGGCCCTCGATCAGGGGGTCACGATCGATGAGATTGCGGGCGTCCTGATGGCGCTCCTGCCCGTCGTGGGAACAGCACGCGTCACCGTGGCCGCATCAGCCATCCGCGCTGCCCTTGACCGGGCCTGACTTGAGGCTTCGTGTACCAACCGTAAGCGTTTGCGGCTTATTGTGACCTTGTGCGAAGCTAGGCCCTGGTTCTGACACGCGGCCTGAACTTCGGACTGCGTGACAACCTGCTCCGGGGGGGGCCGAGTGAGCCACGAGGAAACGTATACCGTCACTGACGCATCACCGGCTGGCGATGCCGTCCCTGCCGTGGGCCAATTCGGCCACGGGCTTACCGCCAGCCTGCGCCGCCAGCCGGTCCGCCGGGTGGAGGGCCGGGCGGAAGGCGGCTACACCGGCGCGTTCGAGCTCATCTGCGGCGACTGCGGCGATCACCTGTACCTGGACTACTCCGAGGTGTCACCCCGGCTGCGGCGCATTCGCGGGCCGTACACGATGCAGGCCGGCCTGGCCGCCTACGAGGAGCACCTGGGCCGGAGAACCTTAGCCGGGTCAGAGCAGCTGGAGCTGGCGGGCGCGGCGGACAGCCTCGTTTCTGCTGCCCGCGCCCAGCTTGCGGAAGATGCTTTTCAGGTGGCTCTTGACCGTATTGACCGAAACGAACATCTCGGCCGCGATCTCGGCTGTGCCCAGCAACTCTGACGCGTGCTGCAGCACTTCACGCTCGCGGTTGCTGAGGTTCTCCACGACCAGGGGCATGACCTGCGCCGCCGTGGCCTGCCGGGCCGCGCTGACGGGCGGCTTGGCCGGAGCGCTCGCCCGGGACCGGACCGGGCCGCCGCGGGGCGGGCCGCTCCGGCTGGACGGCCCCTGATTCAGCAGCTGGCCGTAGGCACGGGCCAGGCCAGGGTTTTCCTGCAGCTCGTCGTGGATCCAGCTTCCCGCCATGAGGAACGGCAGCCGCACCTGCTCGCTCGCGGCCAGTCGCACGGCCCGCTCAAGCAGACGGCCCGCGCTCCGGTGGTCCCCGATCTCGTGGCTGAGCTGGGCATCAGCCAGCCAGGCCTGCAGCCGGACGTGATCTAGCACCCGGTCCTCATCCGCGCAACCCCCGGCCAGGGCCCGCCTGGCGGCCGGGACGTTTCCGCCGGCCAGCCACGCGTGCGCCAGGGCGGCCGCGGCCTCCGGGGAGGGGTCAGCGCCGGCCCGGCCAGCGGCCTCGACCGCGGCCGCGATGTTTCCCTGGGTCAGGTGGGCCTGCGACTCAGCCAGCAGAAGGCGCTGTTCCAGCCAGGGCGCAGGAGACCAGCCGTGCCGGGCCCGGTCGACCAGCGCCGCCACCGGGCCCGTGCGCCGCTGGGCCAGGAATCCGCGTGCTGCGACGAGGCAGGCTATCGCCCCGATCAGCTTGTCCGGGCCGAGCTGCAGAATCTCGTCCGCGCGCCGGAGGCAGCGCCGGGCTTCGGGCAGCTCGTTACGTTCCACGTGAACGTACGCCATGGCCACGGTCGCGGCGCAACTGGAGCTCTCGCCGGCCCGGGCCTGGTTGTCCCGGCCCGCGCCGGCGGGCGCTACGGCCAGTCCGGCGGCGCGGCCCAGGTGGCCACGCAGGGCTTCGAGCAGGGCCAGGTGACCGAGGCAGTCGGCTCGCAGCCCGGTGTTCTGCGCGGTCGCCGCGGCTGCGCTCAGCGTGGCCGCAGCCTGGTCGAAATGACCGGCCCACAGTTCTACCGCTCCGCGGCCCGCCTTCACCTGGGCGCCCATATCAGGATGCAGGGCCAGCTGGTCGGCCGGGATTTTGCCGATCATGGTGGTAGCGTCCACCGCTGCGACCTCGGCAGCATGAAGGTCCCCTTGGCGTTTCGCCAGGCCGAGCCGGACAACGGCCCGGGCGAGCCGGGACGGAATCTCCTGATCGGGTGGAATCTGGTCCAGCATCTGATCGGCAACCGCGAGCGATGCCGCTGCCGAGTCATCACCTGTGGTTGCGAGCCTGAGCGCGGCCGTCACCAGCAGCGGCTGTGGTTCGCTCCAGGCCTGATCCTGCGGGATGCGCTGCAGCACCTCGGCGAGCGGCTCGACGCCAGGTGGTTCCATGAGCTGGTCTACGACCAGCTCATCCACGGCTATCCGGGCGGCAAGTTGCCAGTCGCCCCCCGCTACGGCCTGCCGCGCGGCCTCGGCGGGGGTCCGGTTCTTCCGGAGCCACCGGGCAGCCCGCCGGTGCAAGTCATGCTCCAGGTCAGGGTGTTCGCGCCGGAGCTTCAGGCGCAGCACCTCTGCGAGCAGCGGATGGTAGCGGTACCAGCCACCGCCCAGAGGCCGGATGAGGGCGTTGGCCTGGGCCAGCGCCGGCAGGGCAGTGGCGGGCTGAGCGCTGGCCAGCTCGCTGGCGAGATCGGCATTGACCTGATCGAGGATGCTCGTCCGCAGCAGGAAGGACCTCAGGCCGGCCGGCAGGGTGTTGAGTACCTCCTCGACCAGGTAACCCGCGACGGCACTGTCCTCGGCGGCCACGTGTTTGACGAACTGTGCTGGGTCAGGATGGGTCGTCATCGAGATCGCGGCCAGACGCAGGGCCGCTACCCATCCGTCGGCCCGGCCGGTCAGGAAGGCCAGTGAATCGGCGGGCAGCGCGATGCCGTGCTGGTCCATCAGCTGGCCGGCCTCGCCGACGCTGAAGGCCAGCTCGCCGGCGCGGATCTCGGTCAGCTCGCCGGCCAGCCGGTACCGGTGCAGTGGCAGGACGGGATCGCTGCGCGAGGCCACCACCAGGCTCAAGTGCGGCCTGGCGTTCCTGAGCAGGCGGGTCAGCCCGTTCAAGGTCCGGGGGTCGGTAACCAGATGGAGATCGTCCAGGACCAGGACCACTGGCGCGCCGCAGGCGGCAATCGCCGCGGTCAGCCTGAGCAGGAAGGCGTGGTCGACCCGGCCCCGCCCTGGCGCCCAGATGGTCCCGGGGATGTCCACACCCGCGCGTCGCAGGGCCTCGACCACGTAGGACCAGAATGCCCGCGGGCGATTGTCGTATTCGTCGAGGGTGACCCAGGCGATCGGGGCCAGTCCGGCGCGGGTGGCCGCCCACGAGGCCATGGCCATGGTCTTGCCGGCCCCGGGCGGCCCGCTGACTACGGTCAGCAGATCCTGTCTTCCAGCGTCGATCCGCTCGTCGATCCGCGGGCGGGGCACCAGCCAGTCGGGCAGGTCCGGTGCGATGATCTTGGAAGTGAGGATGGTCTCGTCGGTGCTGGACGCATGGTGCCGGGTCGGCCTCGTCGCCGCGCCATGGGGGCCCGAAGTCATCGTCACGCCTCTGCTCTTGACCGGCAAAACTGCCGCGGACATGGTTTTCGGTCAGCCCCCCAGGGGATCTGGAACAGCCAACTCGCCGTCAGTTACTCTCCGATACGGGTGAGTTGTCAACGGACCTTGGTCCCGGTTGCCGGGATGTCACCCGGGTGAAAACGCCACCCCTGACGGGTGTGGCGCGCCCTCGCCGGCGGCCGGATGCTGGAGTTCTGGCCGACACCCGATTACTGGTGAGGGGGCGGAAAGTGACATTGAGTTACTACGAGATCCGTCTGGCAGGGACGCTTCCGCCCGAGGCGCTGGTGGATTTTGAGGGACTGACCGCCGAACCAGAGCCAGTCGCGACCATGCTGCACGGTTCGCTTCCTGACCAGGCAGCTCTGCATGGCCTGCTCGCCCGGCTCGAGCTGCTGGGTGTGCGGGTCCTGGAGATCCGCCGCGGGCACGAGTCGCCACCCCCGTAGCCCGCGCCACCTCCGTAGCCCGGGCCAGGCCGGCCCGGTGGTAGCGCGTCCACGCGAAGCCAGGCGCGCCGGTGCGTCCAGGGAAAGCCCGTTACGCCAGTGCGTCCAGGGAGGCCAGCCACGCGAGTGCGGCCAGGGGAAGTCCGCCACGCCAGTGAAATACGGGGCTGGCTACGGTTTCTGCCGCTTTGATACGCTCCGCACGGGGGGCGGGTGCGCGGTGATACGTGGCATGAGCGAGCACGCAGTAGTGGACGGGCGGCCCACGGGTCGGCCCGTTGTGGAGGTGCTACGCCCCAATCTCGATGTACTCCTGCAAACCAAGCTGCAGGCGCCGCGCGTCCGCAGGGAGTGGGTGCAGCGGCCTGAGCTGGTGCGAGACCTGGACGATCTTGAGTCCAAACTCATCCTGGTCGACGCGCCCGCGGGTTACGGCAAAACGACCCTGCTGGCGCAGTGGGGCTATGAAGCCGCAGCCTCCCGCTCGTTCGCGTGGATCTCACTCGATCACGGGGACGACGATCCCGCCCGGCTCTGGCAGCACGTCATCTGCTCGCTTCAGCGTGTCGTGCCTGACCTGCGCGCGGGAGAGATCCTGCGGCCATTGCAGCGGCAGGTACCCGACGTGGAGGAGGCGCTGGCCCGCCTGGTCAACGAACTGACCTCACTCGCGGCGCCGGTCGTGATCATTCTTGATGACTACCACGTCATCAGGGAGCGGCGCTGTCATGAGCAGCTCGAGTTTCTGCTGCTCCGTCTCCCGCCCAGCGCCCATGTCGTGGTGAGCACCCGCGCCGATCCGCCCTTGCCGCTGGGCAGGCTGAGAGCGGCGGGGGAGATGGCCGAAATCCGGATGCTCGATCTCCATTTCACCGCGGCGGAGGCAGACGCGCTGGTCGGCCGGGTGGCCTCCATCCAGCTCGACCAGCAAGCCCTGGCCGACCTCGTAGAAAGAACCGAAGGGTGGCCGGCCGGGTTGTACCTGGCGGCGTTGTCCCTGCGGGGCAATCCTGCCCCGGAGGACTTCATCCGTGACTTCACCGGCGGCAATCGCTATGTCGTGGATTTCCTGGCTGAAGAAGTCGTCAGCCGGCAGCCGCAGCACATCCGGCAATTCCTTTCCAGGACGTCGATCCTCAGCCGGTTCACCGCGCCGCTCTGCGACGCGGTGGCCGGAACGTCGGATGCCCGGGATGTCCTCGGCGTACTCGAACGCGAGAACATGTTCCTCATCGCCCTGGATGACAACCGGGAGTGGTTCCGGTACCACCACTTGTTCGCCCAGTTGCAGCTGGCTCAGCTGGCCCGGGCCGAACCGGGCACGATTCCGGCCCTGCATCAGCAAGCCAGCGCCTGGCACCTGGAGCATGGATCGGTTGACGAGGCGGTGGGCCACGCACTCGCGGCGGGAGATGTGGCCAGCTCCGTGCGGCTCATCGCCGAGCACTGGTACCGGTACGTGGACGCCGGCCGGATCGCTAGCGTGCGCGGTTGGCTGCACTCACTTGGTGATGAGGAGATCAAGGCTCACCCGCTGGCGGCGCACTGCGCGGCCTGGGTCGCGGCGCTTCGCGGGGATCGCGAGGGGGTTCGGCGATGGCTCCCGGTCATCGCCGCGGGCGGAGACGAGGGGCCGCTGCCCGATGGCATGCGATCGCTACGGTCCTCCGCCGCTCTCCTCGACGGTAGCTTCGGGTTCAGCGGGCTCGAGCCGATGCGCAGGTCGGCATCGGAGGCTGTGGACCTGGAAACCAACCCGGTGTCGCCGTGGTACGCGCTGGCCCGGGCGGGCTACGGGGCCGCGCTGTACTTCTGCGGTGAGTTCCCGGCCGCAGCGCGGCAACTGGACGAGGCGCTGCTGCGGGGCAGCTCGATCGCCCTGGTCCGCATGCTCTCCTTCGCCATGATGTCCCTGGTAGCGGTGGAGGAAGGAAGGCTGGACCAGGCGGAACAGCTGGCCTATGCGGCCCGGGACATCGTGACGGATGACACGCTTGGCCTGAGTGAGTCCCCGCAGGCTACCCTCGCCGGTATGGCCGTGGGGGCGGTCCTGGCCGGCCAGGGACGGTTTGAGGACGCCCGTGGTGAGCTGGAGCGGGCGCTCCGGTCACGCCGTCAATGGTTCGGCATCAGCCAATGGCCGACGATCGAGAATCTCCTGCGGCTCGCACCCGTGCGGCTGGAACTCGGCGACCTGCCCGGTGCCGTCGCCTTGCTGGGTGAGGCGCGTGAAATCCTGACCTCATTCCCGGACGGCGCGGGCGCCCAGCTCAACCGGCTGGAACGCCTCGAACAACGGCTGGCCGGGCCGCCGCCCCGGGCCAGGCCGGCGAGCCACTGACCGAACGCGAGCAGGCGGTGCTCAGGCTCCTGCGCGGGACGCTGTCCACCCGCGAGATCGGCCAGGAGCTGTACCTGTCGGGAAACACCATCAAGACGCACACCCGCTCCATCTACCGGAAGCTCGGCGTCTCCAACCGGAATGACGCTGTGAAGCGCGGCCGGGAACGCGGCCTCTACTAGGCCGGCCTCATCCGCCCAGTCAGCGCGGCCGGGAATTCGGCCTGTGCCAGGGGCTGGGCCTCATCCGCCCAGTCAGCGCGGCCGGGAATTCGGCCTGTGCCAGGGGCTGGGCCTCATCCGCCCAGTCAGCGCGGCCGGGAATTCGGCCTGTGCCAGGGGCTGGGCCTCATCCGCCCAGTCAGCGCGGCCGGGAATTCGGCCTGTGCCAGGGGCTGGGCCTCATCCGCCCAGTTTGGGCGGGAAGTCAGCCGTGGCGCTGTCCACGAGGCTGCGCGCGGTGTCGGTGAGCCGCTGGTTGGTCTCCCTGGCATGATCGCGCAGCATCGCGAACGCCTGATCCATGGCGAGGTTGAAGCGCTCAGCCAGCTTGCCCTTGGCCTGCTCGATAATGATCCGGCTGTTCAGGGCGGCCTGGAGTTGCTCGGCGATGGTCTCGCTGTGGCGCAGGTTCCGCTCCTGCAGCAGTCCGATGGTGGCCACGTCCGCCAGGGCCTGGCCGACGCGCAGGTCCGCTGGCTCGAATGGGCCCACCCTGGTCCGGAACAGGTTGAGCGCCCCGATGACCTGGCCGCGCAGGCGCATGGGCAGGGCTTCCACGGTGCGGAACCCGGCCTGCACGGCCGCGGCGGCGAAGTCGGGCCATCGCTGGTCCGGTCCGGAGAGGTCGGCCGCGGTGACGGGCTGGCCGGTGTGGAAGCAGTCCAGGCAAGGTCCCTGGTCATTCTGAATCTGGAACAGCTCAATCAGCTCGGCTGCCTCGCTGGATGCCGCCGCGATGCGCAGCTCGCCGCGCGGGTCGGCGAGCACGACCCCGGCCGCGGAAGCGGCGAGCAGCCGGACGCTGCGGTCGGTGAGCATGTGCAGGAAGTCGATGATGTCGAAGTCGGCGACCATGGTGTCTGCCAGGTCAACGAAGGTGTCGGACAGTAGTTCGGAATCCATCTGGTCACCCTCTCGTCGGTGGGCAGCAAGGACGGCGGCCGGGATCCGGCGCCCGGCGGGCGCGGGGCGTCATGGCTCGCTATCAGGGGCCGGATCCGGATCCAACCGCAGACGGCGGGACACGATGTCGCGGGCCACGTCAGCGAGTCGCCGTTCTTTCGCAAAGGCGTAGGCGCGCAGCCGGACGAAGGCCTCGCTGGCGGTCACTCCCAGCTGCACAGTCAGCATGCCAGTCGCCTGGTCGATCTGGGCCCGGTGCCGGGCCAGGTCCGGGGGCCACAGGTCCAGTGCCCTCCCGTTGATTCCGCTGTACCCGCGGGTCACGTCGCCACCCGCGTCGTCGAGCAGGAATACGGTCGCGGCGTCCGCGAGGATGAGGCACTCACCGAACTGCTCTGCGGTCAGCGGGCCGGGCGAGTCGCGGTACAGGCCCATCTCCCCGGCCCGGATCGCCCCTATCGTCAGCGGGAACGCAAAAACGGCGCCCACGCCCAGCTGGCGGGCTCCCGGCCCGAACGCGGGCCACCGCCGGCTGGGCTCATCAGCCTCCAGGTCGGTGACCAGGACGGGCGCGGCCGACGCCTGCGCGTCCCGGCCCGGTCCCTCGCCGAGCGTCAGCTGCAACTCGGCCAGTTGCTCAGCCACCGGATCCGTCACACACATGATGACGTCCGGTGTCTGGCCGCTGGCCGCGGTTACCCACCCCCCGCGGACGCCTTCTGACGCCACCGCCACCGCGCACACACTGGCCACTGAGACCCCCCGGTCATGCCGGGATGCATGCTCCGCGATCAGGCCCCAGAGGACCGCACGCGGGTTATCGGTCACCTGTGCTCCCAGTCGTACCGCGGGATGGTACCCAGCACCGTACGCCACAGGCAGCGAACCTGGCCATGTGGCGGCCGAAGGCCTGATCGGCTCAGTGGCCGGTCAGGTGGATAGCGCCCACGTCATGCAGGCCGTCGAGGGCGAGCTGGACGGCCAGCGCGGCCAGCAGGAATCCGAACACCTTCTCGGTGATCAGCATCCGGCTTGCATCCAGGTGGTTGCTGACCTGCACGGCCCACCGGAATATCAGCACGTCGAGCGCGAGCACGACGGCGAGAATGCCGACGACGACCGCGGTCACGGCCACCGAGCTGGCTTCCGCGGACGAGGTCACCAGGACCACGATGCCGGCCGGGTTGAGCAGGTAAGGCACGGCCAGCGGGTAGACCGCCAGCCGCATCGGATCCTGGTCCCCGGCGGGGTGCTGGCTGCCGTTTCCCCGCCCTGGCCGAGCACCATGGTGACCGCGATGATGAGCAGGATGATCCCGCTCGCCACGCCCAGCGCGCCCGGCGAGAAGTGCAGCAGCTTGGTCAGCACGCCGCCGAGGACCAGCAGGAGGACGGCGACCGTGGCGGCGGTGGTCAGCATCTTGCGCAGGACGCGGCGCTTGGTCGTCTCGGGCAGGTCGGCGGTCATCTCGAGGAACGGCACCAGCGCGATCTTGGGCCCCACCCCGATCAGGAGCAGCAGGAACGTGTCGATGACGAAGGTGACGTTCAGCGACTCGAGTTCCATTCGGCTGCCCCCTGGCCTGCGGCTGACTCAGACCCGGTGAGCCCTGGACGACGTTACCCGCCGAATGCCCAGCGGATCCTAGTCACGGATGATGGCGCTGCCTCCAGCCGCCGTGGCCACCCTGGCCGGGTGGCCGTGGCGCCCGGCCAGGGTCACCCGGCCAGGCGAAGAGCCCAAGCCGGGAGTCACGCCCTAGTAATAAGGGCCAGATCTGGCAGCAATGACAATTCCGGTAATTAGGTCCAAACATATCTGGCTCACCGGGCCCCTGGGCGCGGACGCCCATGAGACCGCCTGAATTACATCCGGCACTGGCCAAGTTTTGTCTATCCTCGGAATATGACGCCTGAAGGACCTGGAATCCGGGCGGAAATTACGGCAGAACCGCTGGATCCGGTCGATAGCGAAGCGGCAGCGCCTCCTGGCCGCCGGTTGGCACCCAATGTGGATATTAACCCCAGATGGGTACCGGGACACGATACGCCGGGTCGGATCCCGGCTCCCCGGAAGAGCCGGGAGCGCGATCCTCACCCCCGCCGGATTTATCTTCACATAGGCGAGCCGAAGACCGGAACAACGTTCCTCCAGGATGCCATGTGGGATAACCGCTCGTGGCTGTCCTCCCGGGGGATCCTGCTGCCTGGCTACAGCCACCGAGATCATTCCCGGGCGAGCCGGGATCTGCGCGAGGCGCGGCGGGATGCGTCCGATCCAGCCGATCCCTGGACTGGCGAATGGGAGGTCCTGACCCGCCAGGCCCTGCGCGGACGCCGGTCAGCGGTCATCTCGGACGAGTTGCTCGCGGTCTGCACCGCCCGGCAGGCCGACTGGGCCGTCCGGTCACTGTTCCCGGCCGAGGTACACGTCGTCCTGACCGTGCGTGACTTCGCGAGCCTGCTGCCGGCCGAATGGCAGGAGAAGGTCAAGTGCCGCGGAACGGCCCGGTGGGAAGAATGGCTTGACCGGGTCATCGACACCGGGCAGGCTGAGGACCGCCGCCGCCAGGCGTGGTTCTGGAATGCACATGACACGCTCGCCATCCTGGACGCGTGGTCACAGCACATCCCACCAGATCACGTCCACGTGATCACCATGCCGCGCGGCGGCCCGGCCAGTCTGCTTTGGACACGTTTTACGTCTGTTCTGGGCATTGATCCCGGGGGGGCCGACCTTAGCCGGGCACGGGCCAATTCCTCACTTGGTCTCATGGAAGCGGAATTCCTGCGCCGGATGAATGAGGTGCTGCCCGAGGATCTGCCCTACTGGTTCTATACGAGAAACATCAAGCGAATCCTCGCGCACGATGTGCTGAGTGGCCGGCCGCGCCAGGCTCGGCTGGCCTTGCCGCCCGGCCGGGAAGCCTGGGCCAGGGAACAGGCGGAACACCTCGTGAGGGGCTTGCGCGACTCGAAGTACCACGTCGTCGGTGAGCTCGGCGAGTTGCTCCCGCGGCCGGTGACCGGGCACGACGGCGCCGGGGGACCCGTCCCGCTCGCCCGGCGGCCGGACCCCGGGCCGGACCCAGGGCCATCGGCCGAGCAACTGCTGGAGGTGGCCGTGCACGCCGCGGCGGCCCTCGCCGACCGCTACTTCCAGGAGCGGTATCACGCCGCTGCGCCGCGTCGCAGCCTGGGTCCCTCGCGCCAGATGGCCAGGCGGCTGCGATGGAAACTGCTGAACGGGCCCCGGATGAGGCGCCGGCTGTGCCGGGCCAGCCATCGCCCGGCGGTACGGCGGCTAAGGGTCGTCATCTGGTGCGTGCTGACCCGCCCGAACATGACCAGCCGCGGCGCCCGCTAGAGGCTGGCGATGATCTTGGTGAGCGCAGGCAGGTCCCGGTCCGGGGTGACGAGGTAGGACAGCCCGAACCGCTCGCGCCGGGCCTGCAGGTCTGCGCGGATCTGGCCGACGCTGCCAATGAAGATGGTCGGCATCTCCCAGACCGTGCTGGCGTCGATGCCGCCCCAGCCGCGCCGGGCGATGAGTGCCTCGGTGTCCTGGCGCCGGTGGCTGGTGACCCGGATCGTGGCGAACGCACTGAGTTCCAGCGCGGGGAACCGCTCGCCAGCCCCGGCCCGGAGCACGGCGATCTTCTGATCAAGGGCCGCGGGCAGCAGATCGAGCGGATCATCACGATCTCCGCCGGACTTGATGGGGGCCGGCAACAGCCCGACCGTATCGGCGTACCGTGCTGCCACGCCGAGCATCCGGGGGCCGCCGGCTCCGACGAGCAGGGGTGGCCGGCCCTGGAGCGGGGGCAGCACGTCCAGACCCAGCCCGGTGACCTGGTAGGAGGGTCCGGCCTGATCCACCTGGGCGCCCTCGAGCAGCCCGCTGATGATGGCCAGGGCCTCCTCGAGCCGGCCGATCCGCTGCCGGGCGGGCTGAAAGGCCAGGCCCGCTGCCTCGTATTCGGGCTGGTACCAGCCGGCGCCGAGGCCGAGCTCAAAGCGGCCGCCGGACAGCTGGTGCAGGGTCCCGGCCTCGTGGGCGACAAGCGCCGGATGCCGGAAATCGTTGGCCAGGACCAGCGTGCCCACGTGCAGGCGGGTGGTGGCCGCGGCCGCGGCCGCGAGGGCGCTGAACGGGGCGAGCTGCTGGCCGTAGGCACCTGCCGAGAAGTGATCGCGCAGCAGGAGCACGCCGATGCCGGCGTCCTCGATGCGGCGAGCCTGGTCCAGCCACGCCGGGCCGGCCAGGACGGACTCGCTGACCACACCGAACCTGAGCTTGCTGGTCACATGCCCTCCCTGGTCAATGGGCCCGGACTCTGCTGGCCCCACCGCGCCCGGGAATCTCCGGCCGCACCAAGCAGACGCCCGGGCGGGCCGGAACGTGAGATCCGGGGCCCCTCCTTGTCCGCCGCCTGCCGAGGGCAGCACACTTGGGGTAGTTTCAGCTGTTCAGGAGGGCACATTGGGGCAGAACACGTCGCGCGCCGGCGCCGGGTCGAGATGAGGCTTCTGCTCATCGGCGCTCCCGGTGCCGGCAAGGGAACCCAGGCCGAGCTGCTCGCCGAGCGGCTCGGCATCACGCACATCTCCAGCGGCGACCTGCTGCGCCAGCACGTCAGGGACTCCACGACGCTCGGGCAGACGATCAGGTCCTACGTTGACCAGGGCGATCTGGTCCCGGATGGCGTCGTCATGGACATGCTGCGTAAACCGGTGGTCGCCGCGGCCGAGACCGGTGGCTACGTCCTGGACGGGTTCCCGCGGACCGTGGACCAGGCGAAGGTGGCCTTCGCAGTGGCCCAGCCGCTCGGGGCTGAGGTGCAGGCTGCCGTACACCTCGACGTCCCCACCGATGAGCTGGTGCGCCGGCTGCTGTCCCGCGGGCGGGGCTCGGACGACACCGAAGTGGTGATCGAGCACCGCTTGCAGGTGTACGAGGAGAACACTGTCCCCCTGCTCGAGTACTACGCCGGCCGGGAGTGGATGTTCACCGTCGACGGGGCGAACCCGCCCGAGGAGGTCCACCGTGACATCGTCGGGCGGTTGCGGAGGCTGGCGGCCCTCGCCGCCGAGGCCTGGTGACCAGCCAGAGCGGGTGACCAGCCAGAGCGGGTGAGCCGTCAGGCCCGCTGGTCGGCCTGCAACTGCCGGACCATCCGCAGCGCGTCTGTGACGTGCTGGCTGATGTTCGTCATCGAGTTGAACACCTGCCGGACGACGCCCTGGCGGTCAATCACGTACGTGACCCGGCCCGGGAGCAGGCCCAGCACCGCCGGTACCCCGTAGCGCTTGCGGACCTGGCCACCCTGGTCACTGAGCAGGGTGAAGGGCAGCCGGTGCTTGCTGGCGAAGGCGGCGTGCTTGCCGGGTGAGTCGGAGCTGATCCCGATCACATCCGCCCCGGCGTCGGTGAAGACCTCGTAGCTGTCCCGGAAGGCACACGCCTCGGCGGTACAGCCTGGGGTGTCGTCCTTGGGGTAGAAGTACAGGACCACCACCCGCTCGCCGAGGCGGCTGTGCAGCCGGACCGGCTCCCCGGACTGGGCCGGGAGCGTGAAATCAGGAGCCTTGTCGCCGGCCTGGACGCCGCGTGCCATGGTGTGCCTTTCCTGCGTTCCCGTCCGGAGGGTCGCGGGCCGAGCGTGTTCAGCGTAACCCGCCCGCGTTATCCCGGTAAGCACACCATTGTCTGCCCGCCGCTTCGGTGATAGGCCCGAGATGTTGCCTGAAGGGGGACTCTCGTGACCAACCTGGCCATCAACCTCTCCGGCGCCGCTGGGCATCACCCGGATCGCCCCGCTGTGCGCCTCAACGACGAGGTCCTGTCCTACGCCGAACTGGACAGCCAGACGGCCCGGGTGGCTGGCTGGCTGCGCGAGCGGGGGGTCAGGGCCGGCGACCGGGTGGGTCTCATGCTGCCGAACGTCCTCGCGTTCCCGGTGCTGTACTACGGGATACTGCGGGCCGGTGGCGTGGTGGTGCCGATGAATCCGCTGCTCAAGGCCCGCGAGGTCAAGCACTACCTCGGCGACTCCGGCGCGAGGCTGGTATTCGCCTGGCCCACGGCCTCCGGCGAGGCCGCGGCCGGCGCGACGGACGCGGAGGCGGTCACCGTCACGGCCGGGTGGCTGGCAGAGATGGCGGCGTGGCCGTCCTCGCCGGAGGTCGCGGCGCGCGCGGACGACGACACCGCGGTCCTGCTCTACACCTCGGGGACCACCGGCACGCCGAAAGGCGCGCAGCTCACCCACGCGAACATGCGCGCCAACGCCTCGGTGACGGCCACGAGCCTGCTGGACCTGAGCCCCGACGACGTCATCATGGGCTGCCTGCCCATGTTCCACGCCTTCGGCCAGACCTGCGGGCTGAACACCGCTGTGCTCGCCGGGGCCTGCATCACCCTGATCCCGCGCTTCGACGCCGCGACGGCGCTGCAGGTGATCGAACGCGACCGCGTCACCGTCTTCGAAGGCGTCCCGACCATGTACGTGGCCATGCTCAGCGCGGGACCGGGCCTGGCTGACACGTCCACGCTGCGGGTGTGCGTCTCCGGCGGTGCGGCGCTGCCGGTCGAGGTGCTCAGGGGGTTCGCGCAGGCGTTCGGCGCCCGCATCATCGAGGGCTACGGACTGTCTGAGACGTCCCCGGTCGCGTCGTTCAACCGGCTCGACGGCTCCCGGCCCGGCTCGATCGGCTACCCCGTCAACGGGGTCAACATGAGGGTGGTCGCCGAGGACGGCAGCGAGGTGCCCCCGGGGGAGGTGGGCGAGATAGTCATCCGCGGGCACAACGTCATGAAGGGCTACTGGAACCGCCCGGAAGCTACGGCCGAGGCCATCAAGGATGGCTGGTTCCACACCGGGGATATGGCCAGGAAGGACGAGGATGGCTTCTACTTCATCGTCAACCGCAAGAAGGACCTGATCATCCGGGGCGGGTTCAACGTGTACCCGCGCGAGATCGAGGAGGTGCTGTATGAGCACCCGGCCGTGCTGGAGGCGGCGGTGATCGGGTTGCCGCACCCGACACACGGCGAGGAAGTCGGCGCCGCGGTCGCGCTGAAACCCGGCTGCACGGTCACGCCCGACGAGCTGCGTGGCTACGTCAAGGAACGGGTGGCCGCCTATAAATACCCGCGCCGCGTCTGGCTGGTCGATGCGCTGCCCAAAGGACCGACCGGCAAGATTCTCAAACGAGAGGTCCGCCCACCCGGAGATGCCCGGTGAACGCCGGGCCGCGAGGCCCCAGCCGGGCCGCGGGCTCGGGGCCGGGGCCAGGCCCGGGCGGGGCGTGGGCGGGCGACGCGGTCGAGGCGGCCGGCCCGCTCGACCTGCTGCTGACCGACGCCGCGCTCGGCGTCCTGCGCCGGTTCCGGCCGGACAGCTCACTGCTGCGGCTGGGGGCCGGGCTGACCCGCCGCCCGCGGCTGGTCACCCAGCAGGCTGCCCGGCTGGGCACCGAACTCGGCCGGATAGCGGCCGGCCGGTCCACGGTCACGGCCGGTCCTCGCGACCGCCGCTTCGCCGACCCGGCCTGGAAAGATAACCCGTTCCTGCGGCGCACCGTGCAGGCGTACCTGGCGGCGGGGCAGGCCGCCGAGGCTCTGCTGGCCGGGGCCGGGCTGGGCTGGCGCGACGAGACACGGCTGCAGTTCCTGCTCACCAACCTGATCGCGGCCGCCGCACCGAGCAATAATCCGCTGCTCAGCCCGGTCGGCTGGAAGGCCCTGCTCGATACCGGCGGCCAGAACGCCGTCCGGGGGCTGGCTGCGCTGGCCCGCGATCTGGCCAGCCCGCCACGCGTGCCGTCCATGGTGCCCGCAGGCGCCTTCGAGGTGGGGAAGGGCCTGGCCGTCACGCCGGGCGGTGTCGTCCACTCGTGCGAGCAATTCGAGCTCATCCAGTATCAGCCCGTCACCGGGACCGTATTCCAGTACCCGCTGCTGATCGTGCCGCCGATGATCAACAAGTACTACATCACCGACCTCGCGCCCGGCCGCAGCATGGCCGAGTTCCTCACCGCCCAGGGACATCAGGTTTTCGTTATCTCGTGGCGGAACCCCGACGCGCGGCACGGGGACTGGGATCTGGATACCTACGGGGGCGCGGTGGTGGAGGCGCTGGCCGGGGTGCGGGCGATCAGCGGCGCGGCCCGGGCGAGCATCTGCGCGCTGTGCTCGGGAGGCATCGTGACCTCCATGGTCGCCGCGCACCTGGGCGTGACGGGCCAGCTTGGCCAGCTGGCCAGCCTGTGCCTGGGGGTAACCGTGCTTGACCAGGCCCAGGCGGGCACCGCGGCCGCGCTGATCGACGAGGCGACCGCGACCGCGGCGATGGCGGCGTCCGGCACCCGGGGCTACCTGGACGGACGGGCCCTGGCCGAGGTGTTCGCCTGGCTGCGGCCGGACGACCTGATCTGGAATTACTGGGTCAACAACTACCTGCAGGGACGCCCGCCGCCCGCGTTCGACATCCTGTACTGGAACGCCGACACCACCCGGCTGCCCGCCGCCCTGCACCACGACTTCATCAGGCTCGGCCTGGCCAACGCGCTGACGGTGCCCGGCGCGGCGACCATGCTCGGCTCGCCCGTTGACCTGTCCAAGGTCAACGTCGATGCCTACGTGGTCGCGGGCATCGCCGATCACCTCTGCCCGTGGCAGTCGTGCTACCGGACGACCCAGCTGCTCGGCGGGCCGGTCAAGTTCGTCCTGTCCACCAGCGGGCACATCGCGGCCCTGGTCAACCCGGCAGACAATCAGAAAGCTTCCTTCCGTAGTGCACCAGCAGACCGGGGGGTACCCCCGAACCAGGGCGCACCCTCGAACCCGGCCGACCCGCTCCAGTTCCTGGCCACCGCCAGGCAGACACCGGGCAGCTGGTGGCTGGACTATTCGGGCTGGCTGGCCGAGCGGAGCGGCGGGCTGATCCCCAGTCCGGCCGGGCTGGGCCTGGAAGGTTACCCGGTCCAGTGCCCGGCGCCCGGAACCTATGTCCACGACCGCTGAGGCACGCAGCGTCCAGGTCGGCTGGTGGACGCCTTCCTCGCCGCGCCCTAGCTGCGCCGCACCCGAGATACGGAGGAGACCGGAATGCCAAGCACCGACCGGGTTGCCGTCACCGACGCCGACTTCTACCTGCTCGAGCAGTCCCTCGAACCCGCGGGGCGCCAGCTCCTTCGGCAGGTCAGGGAGTTCATGGAAAAGTCGGTCCAGCCCGTCATCAACCACTACTGGACCCGGGAGGAATTCCCGCACGACCTGGTGGGCGGCCTGCATCAGCTCGGCATCGCGGGGGTGGGTTACTCGGGATACGGCTGCCCGGGCGGTGGCTGCCTGCTGGACGGCATGATCGCGATGGAACTGGCCCGGGTGGACTCCTCGATCGCGACGTACTACGGCGTGCACAGCGGCCTGGCCATGGGCTCCATCTACCTATGCGGGTCTGAAGAGCAGAAACAGCGCTGGCTGCCGCCGATGGCCCGGATGGAGAAGATCGGCGCGTTCGGGCTCACCGAACCCGACGTCGGATCGGGCGCCGCGGGCGGGCTGACCACCACGGCCCGGCGCGACGGCGATGACTGGGTGCTGGACGGGCAGAAAAAGTGGATCGGCAACGCCACGTTCGCGGACCTCACGATCATCTGGGCCCGCTCCCTGGAGGATGGGCAGGTCAAAGGGTTTGTGGTAGAGAAAGGCACGCCAGGGTTCGAGACCTCCAAGATGCACGACAAGATCGCGCTGCGGGTGGTCCAGAACGCGCACATCACCCTGGACGGGGTCCGGGTTCCGGAGGTGAACCGGCTGCAGCGGGCGGACTCCTTCCGGGACACCGCGGCGGTGCTCCGGCTGACCCGGGCCGGGGTGGCCTGGCAGGCCACCGGCTGCGCCCGCGGCGCTTATGAGCACGCGCTGGCCTATGCGCTCCAGCGCCAGCAGTTCGGCCGGCCGATCGCGGGGTTCCAGCTCGTGCAGGACCTTCTGGTCCGGATGCTGGCCAACATCACGTCCTCGGCCTGCCTGTGTGCCCGGCTGTCGGCGCTGCAGCAGGAGGGGCTGGCCGAAGACCATCACTCCGCGCTGGCTAAGGCGTTCTGCACGGTCCGGATGCGGGAGACGGTCGGCTGGGCCCGAGAATTGCTGGGCGGGAACGGCATCCTGCTCGAGAATCATGTGGGCCGGTTCGTCGCCGATTCGGAGGCGATCTACTCCTACGAGGGCACCCGCGAGATCAACACGCTGATCGTCGGCCGCGCGATCACGGGCCTCAGTGCTTTCGTATAAGGGGCTTTCGTATAAGGGGCTTTCCGGCCACGGCCTTTCCGGTAACGGGGTTTCCGGTGGCGGGCTTTCCGGTAACGGGCTCTCCGGCAGCGGGCTCCCGTGTGGGGGGCGTTCGTGCGGGGGGCCGCGGCTCGCGGCGGAGCATGCGCAGTGAGAGCCACGCGGTACCCACGCCGACCGCGACGCCGATGACGGTGTCGGCGAAGCGCAGGATGGGCTGCCGCCAGGCATCGTGCGGGCTCAGCGCGGCCACGCCCATGATCACCGCCGCGGTGATCGCGGCCGTGAGCGCGTCGCCGGGCCGCCCGATCAGCGTGACGGCCAGGGCGCTGAGCCCGATGAGCGCGGCCATGGCCCAGATGTCGAAGGGCAGGAAGATCAGGTAGATCAGGCAGAGGACGAAGCTGACCGCGGTGGCCGCCATCCGGGTGACCGCGGCCGACATGCTTTGCCGGTAACTGTCCCGCAGCACGAAAATGGTGGCGATCACCGCCCACAGGCCGCCGACCAGCTCGTCGGTACGAGACAGCAGGTAGACGTGGGCCAGCATGCGCGTTGCGAGCCAGTAGGTGATCAGGCAGGCGGCGGCCAGGACGCCGCAGTCCACGGCGGCGTCCCGGATTTCACCCCGGCTGAGGTGGCGTCCCCATGGCATTAGGTCCTCCCGGGCCATCAGCAATGGGCATCACCTTATGCCTGGCCGCGCTCAAGTCAATCACCGTCACAGCAGCCCTGAATCGGGCGATGAATGACTATGACACGGTATTAATCCGGAACTAAGCGCCGCTCGGCGGGGCCAGGCTGACCGACGGCCTTCGGCGGGCTAGGCGCGCCGGGGGAACTGGCCGAAGTCGGGCGCTCGCTTGGCCTTGAAGGCCTCGCGGCCCTCCCGGGCTTCCTCGGTGCCGTAGAACAACAGGTTCGTATCGTGGGCCAGCTGCTGGATGCCTGCGTAACCATCCTCCGCCGCGTGGAAGCTGGCTTTCATCAGGCGCAGCGCGAAGGGGGAGAGCGCCAGCATCTCGCGGCACCACTTCACCGTCTCGCGCTCCAGATCGGCCAGCGGCACAACGGCGTTGACCAGGCCCATCTCGGCGGCGGCGCGGGCGTCGTAGCGGCGGCACAGGAACCAGATCTCCTTGGCTTTCTTCATGCCCACCAGCTGGGCGAGCGAGCTGGCGCCGAAACCCCCGTCGAACGAGCCGACCCTGGGGCCGACCTGGCCGAAGATCGCGTTGTCAGCGGCGATCGTCAGGTCGCAGACCACGTGCAGCACGTGGCCGCCGCCGATGGCCCAGCCCGCCACCATGGCCACGATCGGCTTCGGGCAGCGGCGCATCTGCACGTGCAGGTCGGTGACGTGAAAGCGCCCGGTGGCGTTCTCGTCCGTCTGGTACCCGCTGTCACCGCGCACCCGCTGGTCACCGCCGGAGCAGAACGCCTTGTCCCCCTGGCCGGTGAGAATGATGACGCCGACCGACTCGTCCTCGCGGGCCACCGTAAGGGCGGCGGACATCTCGATCAGGGTCTGCGGCCGGAAGGCGTTGTGCACCTCGGGCCGGCAGATCGTGATCTTGGCGATGCCGTCGTCGGTGGTCTCGTAGCGGATATCGGCGTAGTCGCCCGACGCGTGCCAGGCGATCCCGGTCCCCGTGGCCGGGGTGCCCGTGGCCGGGGTGCCCGTGGTGGAGGTATCAGTCGTGTCAGTCATGGGGCTCATTCTTCACTGCGGCGGCGCCCGGCCGGCGGACCGGCCCCGGGCCCAGCGCCATGAAGAGCAGATACCCCGGCAGGCTCGTCTGTTTATCTATTAACAAGAGCCTCTTTTAACCTCACCGCTTTCATCAGGCTGAATCTTTCCCGCTCATTCACCCGGGAAACTTCTGCCGCATTTGCTCTCCGTATTCCCAGCACGCTGACCTGTCCCACACGGCGTAGCCGACTGTATCCGGACAGGCAAGAGCGCAGGTATGGTCTGGGGGAAGGGCAAGGAGAAAGGTGACCTTGTTTGTACTCTTGGCTGAAGAGGCCCGGGAAATGGCTCGTGGCCCCGAAAGCGGTACGGAACTGGCGGGTGGCCCGCCGGCTGATCATCCTGGTGGCCATTCCGACGGTACTGGGCTTGGCGCTCGCCGGGCTGCGGGTCACTGACACGGCACGCAGCGCGGAGGCCTACCGCCAGGTCGGCCGGCTCGCAGTGCTCGGCCAGCAGGTCACCGGTTTAACGCAGGCTCTGGAGAACGAGCGGGCCGGCACGGCCGCTTACATCGCTGGCGGCCGCCCGGCCGCGGGTCTTCCGGCCCTGCACCGGCAGTATGCGATCACCAATGACCGGGCGGCCGCGGTACGCCGGCAGATTCGCCAGCTTGGCTCCGGATACCCGGCCCAGACGCAGGCCAGCGTGGCGTCCGCGCTGGCCAGCATCGCCGCAGTGCCCGGCCTGCGCCAGCGCACGGAGGGCCAGGCAACTGCCCTGACCGTGATCGACGCCTATTCCGCCGCGACCTCGGGCCTGCTCACCGTCAACGACGGCCTCGCCGACCTGAGCGGCAACTCCGGACTGCTCAGCAGCGTGCGCGCGCTCGGCGCCCTGTCCCGGATGAAGGATCATGCCTCGCAACAGGAGGCTATCCTCGGCGTGGCGCTGGCCCAGGGCCATTTCGGACCGGGGGTCTGGATGGCGCTGGCCATCGCCCAGGCCCAGCAGTCCGGTGACGTCGTCGCGTTCCGCAGTGCCGCGACCCCCGAGGAGACCTGGGCCCTGACCGGCACCCTGGCCGGCTCGGTGCCAAGCCAGGCCCGGGCGCTGGAGCAGCGCGCCCTCGCGGCTGGCCCAGGCGCGCTGGACCTCGGCGCCCACGCCGGGCAGCAGTGGCAGGCCGGAATGTCCCGCACGGTTGGCTGGATGCGCCATGCCGAGCAGCAACTGACCGGTTCGATCACGTCCTACGCCCAGGCTCTGCAGCGAGGGGCGGTGCAGTCCGCGATCGTCACGACCGCCGTGGGACTGGCCGCCCTCGCCCTGATCTTCCTGGTCACCCTCATGGTCGCCCGGTCTATCGTGGGTCCGCTCCGGCGGCTCGAAGCCGCAGCCCTGGATGTTGCCGGGACGGGCCTGCCCGCGGAGGTCGGCGCGCTGGGGGTGGCCGGATACGCGAGGCACCGTCTACCCGCGACACCCATGGACGTCCAGTCCACCGATGAGATCGGCCAGGTGGCCCGGGCCTTTGACCGGGTACACCGGGAAGCGGTACGGCTGGCGGGCGAACAGGCCCGGCTGCGGGCCAGCGTCAGCGCTCTATCCACTAGTTTCCTGCGGCGCAGCCATTCCCTGCTGGAGCGGTTGCTGCGGCTGATCGACAGTTCGGAACTGACCGAGGATGACCCGGAACGGCTGGCCAGCCTGTTCCAGATGGATCACCTGGCTACCCGGATGCGGCGCAACACCGACAGCGCTCTCGCCATCGCTGGCCACGACGCGCCGGATCACCCAACCGAGCCGGTCACCCTGGTGGACGTGCTGCGGGCGGCGGCGTCGGAGGTAGAGCAGTACGACCGGGTAGCCCTGGACGTCCAGCAGGGCGTGTCGGTGAGCGGGAGCGCGGCGGCCGGCACCGTGCACCTGCTGGCCGAGTTGCTGGAGAACGCCACCACATTTTCGCCCAGGACCACCCAGGTCATCGTGTGCGGGCGCACCGCGCATGATGGCGGCGCGCTCATCAGCATCACCGACGCGGGCACCGGCATCGCCGAGGAACAGCTCGGCCAGCTCAACTGGCAGCTGGCCCACCCGCGCCTCCCGGACACGACCGTCGGCCAGCGCATGGGCTTCTTCGCGGTCGCGCACCTGGCGGCGCGGCACGGCATCATGGTGACCCTGAGCACGCCACCGGACGGTGGCACCAGCGCCGAGGTTCACCTGCCTGCCGCGCTGATGTCGCCGGAAGTGAAGCCCCCCGCCTGGATGGGTCCGGCTGGCGAAGTCCTCCGTCCCGGCACGGGCGGGACAGCCGGCAGTCCGGCCCCGGCCGCCGATCCGCTGTACACAACTCCGCGGTTCGCCGCCGGACCGGAGCCCGGCCCACGGTCCGCTGCGGACCCCGCCCCGCGGTCCGCCGCTGAGCCCGCCCCGGAGCCGGCCCGGGAGCAGCAGCCGGAGTTTCTGCCGTCACGGGATCGCTAGGGGCTGGCCTCGGCGGCCGCCTTGATCTTTTCCAGGGTGACGCGCATGCCGTTGAGGTTGGTGCGCCGCCGGGCCCGCCCGGCCAGCAGCCAGTACACCCGGGTGGCCAGCATGTCGGACAGCTCGAACGACTCGGTGATATCGGTACCGCCGGCGTCCGGGCTGAGCACGTAGCGCCAGGTGTTCACCGGCCTGCCGCCCGGCCCGGCCACGGAGAAGGCGAACTCGCGTCCCGGATCACTGGCGATCACCGTGCAGGTGGTCCAGTAGACCGGTCCCCGGCCGTTACGCCGGACATGACCGCGGAAGCGCGCCCCGGTGCCGGGCCCGCCGGCGCCCGCCAGCCACTCCGCCTCGAAGGTCTCCGGGCTGAACTCCCCGATGCGGCTGATGTCCGTCACCAGATCCCAGCACCGGCCGGCCGGTGCGGCCACGTGGACGGTCACGGCACCGCGCATAAGCCGAGAATAGATCTCACGATCAGGCGCCAGCCGCCCAGCCCGTCATCCGCCGCCAGGGCAGGGGAGTCAGCCGGCCTGGTCTCGCACCAGGACCACCCGCGGTCCTGATTCGGCTGAGGCGGTCCAGGCCGCACCGGCGTCCGACAGGGGGAAGGTCCGGAGCGGCACCTGGACGGAGCCGTCGGTGATCAGCTGGATGTAGGCCGGGATCTGGGCCTTGATGTCCGCCGCGGCGACCGAGCCGGCCCCGCTCCCGGAGATGGTCAGCTTCCTGCGGCGCAGCAATGCGGAGGGAACGGCGGCCCTGGGTCCCGGCCAGCGCGCCGATCTGGACGTACTTGATGCCGGCGTGGTCCTTTCCGGGCCCCTCACGGGCCAGGGCCCGGAAGGCGGTCTCGGCGACGGCTCCCACACGGAGTCGAGCACCAGGCCGGGTGGGTCACCGTCGAGCAGCTTGGCCAGGGCTTCTGCGTCGGTGCCGGCGTCACCGGTGATGGCGGCGGTCTGCGTGCCTGCCGCGGCCGCGCGTTCGAGGCCGGGCTGGCTCCGCCCGGAGCCGACGACCCGGGTGGCCCCGAGCAGCCTGGCGTTCTGTTCACCCGGATGCGATGACTCACAACATCATCACCGGCGGTCCGTCACGCTCCCATCCGGGCGCGGCTCAGCGGAGTCGGCGGCTGGCGGGCCGTAGTGCCCAGGACAGTACGGTCAGGACCGCCAAGGCGGCTAGCAGCACTACCTCACCACGGTCGTAGCCCGTGGTCAGGTGGGAGACGATAGCCCCGGTGTAGGTGAAAAAGGCGCCCGCGTACGCCCATTCCTTGAGCAGCGCGCGGCGCGGGATGAGCAGGGCCACCGCACCCAGCACCTTCCAGGTGCCCAGCAGGACCAGGAAATAGGAGGGGTAGCCCAGGTGCAGGGCCAGGTCGCTGACGAACGGAATGCGGGCGATGTCCCAGACGCCGCCGAGTCCCAGCTCGCCGGCCACGACCGCGGTGGCCAGCCAGTATCCGGCCGATCGGACGTGCAGGTATCCGTCGTGGCGGACGACGGCCGGTGATTCGGTGATGATGTCCACGTCAGGCTCCTCGTTGGTTCTGGTCACATCCGCCCGTTACGGCGGTTCATGGGTATGAGCCGACCGGACAGGAGAATGTGACCGATGGACGAAGCAGACTGGCTGGCCGCACGGTTCGAGGAGCAGCGGGCTCATCTGCGGGCAGTCGCCTACCGGATGGTGGGCTCAGTCGCCGAGGCCGACGACGCGGTGCAGAACTCGTGGCTGCGGCTCAGCCGCGTTGACCCGGCCGGGGTCGAGAACCTCGCCGGTTGGCTGACCACGGTGGTCGCCCGGGAGTGCCTCACCATACTGCGCGCCCGCCGGAGCCGCCGTGAGGAGCCCCTGGCGGACATCACGGCCGGGTCGCAGGAGATCAGCGACCCCGAGGCCGCAGCCCTGCTGGCCGACTCGGTCGGCCCGGCGCTGATGGTGGTGCTCGACACCCTCGGGCCGGCCGAGCGGCTGGCGTTCGTCCTGCACGACATCTTCGCCGTGCCGTTCGACGAGATCGCCGCCATCCTCGAACGGTCCCCGGCCGCGTCCCGCCAGCTCGCCAGCCGGGCGCGCAGGCGGGTCCGGGGAGCCACGCCGCCCCTGGACGTCGATCCTGGCCGTCAGCGGCGGATCGTCGATGCCTTTCTCGCGGCGCTCCGGGACGGTGACTTCGAGGCTCTCGTCGCCGTGCTCGACCCCGACGTGCTGCTCCGGGACGACAGCGCGGGCCTGCCCGGCGGGGCGGCCGTGATGCGGGGAGCGCAGGCCGTGGGCGGCCACGCGCTCGGCTTCTCGCGGAGTGCGCAGTTCGTCGAACCCGCTCTGGTGAACGGGGCCGTGGGGCTGGCCATCGTGCCCCAGGGACGGCTCATGGGGGCGCTCGGCTTCACCTTCTCCGGCGGCCGGATCACCGAGATCGACATGATCTCCGAACCCGGCCGCCTCCGGGACGTCAACCTGGTGGTTCCAGGCCCCTGACGCCGGGGCTGGTGCCGCTGGCGCTGGACGGGACTCCTGGGCAGACTGAGGCTGCACGCCCGCCGCCTGCTATGCCAGTCCGGGAGGATTCAGGTTCATGAGGTCATCACCTGCGGCGCGAGCGCTCCAGGAGGCGCAGTCGGTCGCCGCGTACGCCCGCCGGACCGGATGTGACATCGACGAGGCCGCGGGTGCCCTGGCCACGGACGGTGGGGTGTCCCGGCGGAACGTTCTGCGCGGCGCCGCCGCCGCGGCCCTCGCGGCGGCCATCCCCGTGGGCGCAGCGGAGCCACGGCCCGCGGCGGCTGCGGCCGGGCGGGATCCGAGAGTGGTCATCATCGGCTCGGGTATCGCCGGGCTGGGCTGCGCCTTCCGGCTGTGGACGTCGTACGGCATCCGGAGCGAGGTCCATGAGTACAACCCGGACCGGCCGGGCGGGCGCATTCACACGCTCCGCGGATTCTTCGACAGCGGGCAATACGCGGAAGAGCACGGCGAGTTCATCTCCAGTGAGCACACGGCCACGCGGCGGCTGGCCGCCCGGCTGGGTCTCACCCTGGACAACGTCAACGCCTACCCGCCGCACACCCGCGCCGACGATTACCGGTTCCGGTTCGGCGGGCGATTCTGGCCGCAGGCGGCACTCAACCGGGAGTGGCACGAGTGGGGGTTCCGGCTCTTCCACGACGCCGCCTTCCATAAGGCGCCCTGGCCCACCAGGTATGACAAGCACACCGCCTGGGCACGGCGATGGGATCACACCCCCGCGTCGGAGTGGATCGAGCAGCACATCCCGGGCGGTCTGGGCAGCGAGTTCGGCCGGCTGTGCGTGGCCGTGCTCCTCGACGAGTACGGCGGTCCCGTCGCCGAGCAGTCCGCGCTCAACCTCATCTACCTGCTCGGCTACTACGACAGCGCGCCCAGCGGCAGCCAGCCACGAGACAGCCCGCAGCTGTCCGGCACTGACGAGAAGTGGCATGTACGGGGAGGCAATGACCTGCTCATCCGGAGGCTTATCAACAGGCTGCCCTCCGGGACCATCCACCTGGGACAGCGCCTGGAAGCCGTGCGCAGCCGCGGCCACGGCCGGTACACCTGCACGTTTTCCTGCGGCGCCGGCCACCGCGACGTGCCCGCCGATCATGTCGTTCTGGCCTTGCCGTTCACCAGGCTGCGCGAGGTGGACCTGCGCAGGCTCGGGCTGCCGCCGCTGCAGCGCCGGGCCATCCGCGAGGAACCGCTCGGCTCGAACTCGAAGATCCAGATGCAGTTCTCCAGGCGGGTGTGGAACACGGAGCACTGGACCGGGAGCATGTACACCGACGGCATCGTGCAGGGCGGCTGGGAGGCCACCGTCGACCAGCCGGGGCCTGAGGGGATTCTGATCGCCCTGCCGGGCGGGGAGGCGGGCGCGGACATCGGCCGCCGCTACGGCCTCACTAGCGATGAAGGGCCCGCACCGCAGGCCATGGCCAGCGACTTCCTCGCCGGGTTCGACGAGAATTTCCCCGGGACCCGGGACGCGTACAACGGCAAGGCCTATTACGCCTGGTCCTCAGGCGATCCGCACATCGGCGGCGCGTACTCCTACCTGAAGACCGGCCAGTACACCGGCTTCAACGGCATCCAGGGGCGGCGGCACGGGAACCTGCACTTCGCCGGCGAGCACACGTCGGTGAACTTCCAGGGCTTCATAGAAGGGGCGCTGCGCAGCGGCTACCGCTGCGCAGCCGAGGTGACCGGGCGCTGAGGGAACACGGTGGCTACCGCGATGCCATCGCGGCGCAGACAGCGAGCAATTCCGCATGCCTCAGGGCGGCCAGCACCTGGGGGTGCGCCGTGCGGGTCAGCTGCTCGGTCGCGGTGACGCTGACGGAATTGGCGCCGCCGCGGCTGGCCGCGGCGAGCTGGGTGTAGCCGGGGATGTTCCCGGTGTGCCCGTACATGGTGCCGCACCGGGTGCGGTAGCGGAAGATGCCCAGCCCGGCCCCGTTGGCGCCCGGTCCGGCCGGCTGCGAGCTGCCCGGCACGAACCGCAGCTGGGCCGCCTGGGTGGGCCGGGAAAAGAACCGGGGCGCGAGGTAGGCACGGATGAACCGGTTCGTGTCGCCCGGGGTGGAGACGATGCCGCCGGCCGCCCAGGCGGCCGATGCGGAGAACGCCTCACTGACATCCTCGGCCGGGTGACCTGGTTGCCGGGCGTACCCATGCAGGTAGGGGCGGGGCAGCCGGGAACCGGCCGGCAGGCTGGTCTGGCCGAGCCCGGCTGGGCGGTAGACCAGGGCCCGGAGCAGGGCCCGGTAGCTCCGGCCTGCCGCCACCCGGGCCATCAGGGCGATGACCGTGTTATCGGAGTTGTCGTACTGGTAGCGGCGGCCGGGCGGGAACTGCAGCGGCTGATGCCAGACGTAGCGCATCAGCCGGCCCGGCGCGATGACCTGGTGCGGGGCGCGCTGCAGCTGGCGGGCCAGCGCCGGGCTGGCGGTGTAGTCGGGCAGGCCGCTGCGGTGCTGCAGCATTTCGCGGAGGGTGACCCGGTGCCAGGCCCGCGGGAACGAGGGCAGCCACCGCCCGATCGTGTCGCTGAGCCGGAGCTTCCCCCGGCTGACCAGGCTGAGCGCGACCGCCCCGTTGAGGGCCTTGGAAAAGCTGGCCAGCCGCTCGTGGTCGGTGGCGGCCAGCGGCCGGGGATGGGCCAGGCTGGCCGTACCGGCCTGGTAGACCGTGCGGCCGCGGCCGTGCTGGACGATCACGATGACGCCGGGCGGCCCGGACGGCATAGCGACCAGCTCGTTCAGGGCCCGCTGGAGCGGCGTCCGCGCCGCGCCCGGGCCCGCGTCCAGGTGCACCGCCGCCGCCGCCGCGACGGCCGGGCCGGTCATGGTGGCCGCCAGGAGACCGCTGATGCTCACGGTAGCCGCCAGAGTGATTACTGATCGCCCACATCGCATGAACTGATAGTAATCACCGGCGGAGCGCGTGGACCGGGCGGCCGGCTCGTCCGGCGATCAGAATTCCCCAGAATTCTGGGAGGGCGGTCCGGCGCGCGACCGGTGACGCTGGCAGCGAGGAAAGGAGCAAGACATGTTCGCACGAACGACGACATGGTCAGGATCGCCCGAGGCCCTGCAGAAGTGGGCGGACCACACGGTCAATCAGGTCATGGGCTTCGTGAAGAGCCTGCCCGGCAACGCGGGTGTGCTGTTCCTGATCGACCGCGACGGTGGCACGGCACTGACCCTGACCCTCTGGGACACCGGGGAGCACGCCAGCGCCACCGATCAGTTCGCGGAGCAGAGCCGGACGGCGACGGTGGCCGCGACCGGCACCGAACTGGTGGCGCGGGGCAGCTACGAGGTCGTGGCCGGCAGCTAGACTCAGGTCAAGGGGAGGCAATGCTCACTGGCCCGGCGCTCGACAATCTCGCCGCTGCGGTAGCCAGGGCCTGCCGGTCGGGTCTGGACCCTGAAGCCCTGCGGGCCGCCGTCTTGCCACGGCTCCGGAAGGCCGTGCCGGTCGATGCGCTCTGGTGGGCCGCCGCGGACCCGGCCACCCTCCTGTTCACCCAGTCGTACCGCGAGGAACTGCCGGAGGAATCCGGACCATACTTCGTCGAGAACGAGTTCCTGCACGACGACGTCAACAAGTGGACCGACCTGGCCCGGGATGCCTCGGGCGTGCGGACCCTCATGCAGGCAACCGAGGGCCGCCCGGCCCGGAGCGACCGTTACCGGGACATTTTCGCTCCGCTCGGCCTGCAGGACGAGCTCCGGGGAGTCCTGCGGATACGGGGTGTCTGCTGGGGCTACCTCTGCCTGCACCGGGAAGCGGCCCAGGCGGGATTTTCCGCCGAGGAGGTGCGGTTCGTGCGGCGGCTCGCACCGCACATCGCCGAGGGGGTCCGGATGGGCTTGCTTCGGCAGGCCTGTGAGCTGGAAGGGCCGGCTGACGGTCCCGGCCTGGTCCTGCTCGCCGCCGACGGAGCGGTCGCCGGGATGAACCCGGCCGCGGAGCGGTGGCTCGGGGAACTCGGCGGCCGCCCGGACGGGTCGGATCTGCCGATCGAGATCGCAGCGCTGGCCACCAGGCTCCGTCATCTGGACGATCGTGAAGCTGGGCTGCCCCGGCTCCGGGTCCGGGTCAGAAGCGGCCGGTGGGCTGCGCTGCACGCGTCCTGGCTGACCTCCCAGGCTGAGGACACGGTGGCGGTCATCATCGAGGAGGCGGCGCCCGCCGAGGTAGCACCGATGATCATGGCCGCCTACGGGCTCACCCACCGCGAGACGACGATCACCGCGCTGGTCTGCCAGGGCCTGCCCACCCGCCAGATCGCGGGCCAGTTGCACCTGAGCGCGGACACCGTGCAAGACCACCTGAAATCAGTGTTCGACAAGACCGGCGTGCGCAGCCGCGGTGCACTGACCGCCGCGATCCTCCAGCGCGATTACCTGCCCCGAGCGCTCGCCGGTGACTCGCTCACCAAGTGGGGCACCTTCACCACGCCTGGGTGATCAGGCTTCCCGCTAGCCGGCCCGGGTCAGGAGGCCCGGGTCAGGAGGCGCTGCGCCAGGCGTCGGCCAGCGCCACATAACTGCCTATCCGGCGCTCCCGGTCCAGGCTGGGGGTGACCACGACGATCTCGTCGGCCTGGGCGAGTTCCTTCATCTCGAGGAGACGTTCGGCCACGGCCTTGGGCTCCCCGGTCACCATCCGGCCGTCGTCGCGCCGGCTGGCGCGGAAGTCCGCAGAGCGGGCGAAGTCACGGACCTGCTCGGGCCGCAGTGGTTCCCGGATCCCGCGCCGGAGGTTCTGGATCGTCAGTGTCCAGGCCGCCTCGAAGTCGAGGATCGCTTCGGTGTCGTCGCTGGCGAAGGCGAGCACCGACATCGCCGAATAGGGGGCCGCACCGTCCGTCCGCGGGGTGAAGTCGCGACGGTAGCCACGCAGCGCCTCGAACGCCAGCTCGGGGCTCATGTGGTGAGCGAACGCGGCACTCATCCCGTTGACCGCGGCGAAGCGTGGCCCGTAAGGGCTGGACCCGAGCACGAACAGGTCGGGCCGCTCACTGACCACCGGTGCCGCCACCAGCGGGGCGTAAGGGTGGCCGGCCGGGAATCCGTCGCCGAGGAAGGCGAGCAGCTCGGCGACCTGCCCAGGGAACTCAGCCGCCGGATCGGAGACCATCCCACGGCGCAGGACGTGCGCGGTCAGCGGGTCGGTGCCGGGGGCCCGGCCCAGCGCGAGATCGATACGGCCCGGGTACATGGCCAGCAGCGTGCGGAAGGTCTCGGCGACCTTGAGCGGTGCGTGGTTGGGCAGCATGATCCCTGCGGCCCCGACCCGGATCCGTGACGTGTGCGCCCCGACGTGCGCGGTCAGCAGCTCGGGCGCGCTGCACGCCAGGCTGGTCATGTTGTGATGCTCGGAGACCCAGTACCGCCGGTAGCCGGCCGCCTCGACAGCCTGCGCGATGGCCACGGCACCGGCCACCGAATCGCTGGCCTCCTCGCCGTGCTCGATCCCGACGAAATCCAGCACCGCCAGCGCAAGCGACTCATCGTAGTTCGTCATCGGTAATGCCAAGCCTGCGACGCCCGCGGGCATTCCCGCCGGAATCGGCAATCGCCGGGTCGCCGGCCCGTTCGGTAACGTTCAGATCGTGAGAGAACCGCCCCGCCTCGCGTCGATCCATATCTATCCGCTCAAGGCGGGGCGCGCCGTCGATCTGAGCGAGTCCGCCGTGGAACCGTGGGGCCTGGCCGGTGACCGCCGGTGGCTCGTGATCGACAGCGCCGGCCGGTTCGTCAGCCAGCGCGAGGAACCGGCGCTGGCCCGGGTCATCGCGGTGTACCCGGCGGCCGGGGCGGGTCAGGTGGCTGCAGGCCGTTCCCGGCCGGGCGATGCGATCACCCTGTCCGCCGCGGGGGGGCACCCGCCGCTGAAGGTCGCGATGCCGGGAGCGGCTGACGACACCGAGATGGTGCCGGTGGCGGTCTGGGGGTCCAGGGTCCGCGCCGCGGCCGCGGGCAAGGAAGCCGACGAGTGGCTGGGCCGTCTCCTGGACCGCGATGTCCGCCTCGTCTACCTGGACGATCCGACGCGCCGGGAGGTGGATCAGGACTACGGGGACCCCGGTGACCGGGTGAGCTTCGCTGATGGCTACCCGCTGCTGCTGACCAGTGCCGGCTCGCTGGCGGCGCTCGGCGACTGGCTCGCCGAAGACGGCCATCCACCGGTCCCGATGAACCGGTTCCGGCCGAGTGTGGTGGTCGCAGGCGCCCGGGCCTGGGCCGAGGACGGCTGGCGCCGGATCAGGATCGGCACCGTTACCTTCCGGGTGGTCAAGCCGTGCGGGCGCTGCGTGGTCACCACCATCGACCAGGCCACCGGGCAGCGCGGCCGGCAGCCCCTGAAACTGCTCGGCCGGCGCCGCCGGTTCGGCCAGCAGCTGGTCTTCGGGCAGAACATGATCCCGGACGCTCCGGGCCGCATCCGGGTCGGGGACCCGGTCCGGGTCCTGGAACGCCATCCGCCCGCCCGGTGAGCCCGGCACTCCACGCCGGGCCGCCGGTCCGGGGCTGATAATCGGCTCATGACCGGGTTCGTTCCGCACGCCGTCCCCTACGCCACGGTGGCGGTGGCCGCACCTAGCTCACCCGAAGCCCGTGCGGTGCTCACCGCCTACTTCCGCGACATCGTCAGCCGGCATCACCGGCGTGCGGCCACGCCGGGCGAGGTCCGGGCGGCGATGGCCGCCGAGCCCAGCGCTGACCTCGGCCCGCCGCATGGCCTGTTCCTGCTGGCCCGCCGGGGCCGAGGCCCGGCAGCTTTACACCACGAACGGCTACCAGGAAGTAGCCCCCGTCAATGACGGCCGCTTCGCCGATCACTGGTACGGGAAGATCCTGAGCTGAGTCCCGCACGGGATGGGCGCCCGAAGGTGCGCGTCAGCGCGGCCGGGGGGTGGTGAGGTCGCGGGCCTGCGTCTCGGTGAGGACCCGGGCGATCCCGACGGACGTCCAGGTCGAGCTCTCCTCGAGTTCGTCACGGAGCACGGCGGCCTGGTACTCGATGGAGACCGGGCCGATGGCCACCAGGTCAGACTTCTCGTTCTTCATGATCAGCATGAAGTTCACCGGTCAGGTCCTCTCTCGGGCGATCCGGAGCCCTGGGTGGCCAGGTGCCATCCGGCCAGGCACCGCGGGCCTGGCGCCGGCGATCACGGCTCATGCTAGGGCGATGCGTCCCGGCCTAATCCCTGACCGCGACGAACAGGTAGCGGTTGAGGCTGAAAAAGTAGCCGGGGCCCAGCCCGATAAGGTCGCTGGCCCAGGCGGCGAGGTCATCGGCGGTCATGTCGCTGTGCCGCGGCACGAATGCGGCGATGAATCCGATCAGCCCGGCGCTGTAGGTGTCCGGGTCATAGCCGGCGTTCAGCAACGGGATCGCCGCCCGCTGGGTGACCGAGAAGCCGGCCTCCCCCAGCAGCCCGGTGAGCCGCCTCGGCAGGTAGGGGTCAGCCAGGTGGAGGTCCCAGGCGGCGAGCACGCGGCGCATCCGGTCGTCGTCGCCGGACCGCCAGACGATCGAGTCCCAGTCGGTGTCGAGCACCAGCAGCCTGCCCCCGGGCCGCAACACCCGCCAGGCCTCGGCCAGGGCGGCCGGCACGTTCTCGACGTACTCATACACCTGGGTCGAGGTGACGGCGTCGAACGAGCCCGCGGCGCAGGGCAGCGCGGTCGCCTCGCCGGCGCTGAACTCGACCGGGGCCGAGCCATCCGCCCGCGGCCGGGCGCGGGCGATGGAGAGCATGCTCGGGCTCGGGTCGACCCCGGTGACGGATCCCCCGGGCCCGACCTCGGCACTCATCTCGCAGGCCAGGAAGCCCGGTCCCGATCCGATGTCGAGCACATCCTCGCCGGGCTTCAGGCCGAGGGCGGTGCGAATGACCTCGCGCTGGCCGGATACGTCGGGTGTGGTGTAGGTCGCTTCGACGCGGCGCGACGTGGCCTCATCGAACTGCATAGCCGGGCTCCTCACGACATTCTCAGGCGGGCCGGGGCCAGGCCGGGCCCAGGCCGCAGCCCTGGCCCGTGGTCACTCTAACCAGGACAAGCGCAACAGCCGAGCCGGGGGACAGCACCCTTAAGTGGCGGTACGTATAGTACTGAGTACTGAATGTGTTCAAGAGGGCACGGCGAAGTTCGGCGTAGGGGGTGCGTCGGCGGTGCTGGGTACGGGGGAACGGCCGGATGAGGCTGGCCTGGATGCGGGGGCCCGGCCTCTGTCCCGCGAGGACCTCAGCATCCTCGCGCTCGAGAACGAGACCGTGGCCGGGCACACCTGCAAAGTCATCCTCCTGGATGGTGCGGTTGATCCCGGGTCGCTGCGTACTTCCATCAGCGGGCGGCTGCCTCGCGCCCCCATGCTGGCGATGCGGCTCGGTGAGATCGATGGCGCCCCGTGGTGGGTGCCGGCCCCCCAGGTGGACCTGGCCGCTCACGTCGTGGAAGTGCCCGGGTCCGGGGCGGGGGACGAGGCCGGGTTCAGGGCCACGGTCGCGGGCATCTTCGCCCAGCATCTGGACCGCTCCCGGCCGCTGTGGCGGATCGACGTGATCCCCCGGCGGCCCGGCGGCGGGAGCGCGCTGATCTGGCGTGTCCACCATGCCCTGGCCGACGGCCTGACGGCCATGCGGATGGCCAGCGCCGTCCTGTGGGATGAGGCGCCGGTCGCCGGGGCTGAGGCGCCGGTCGCCGGGCCGCGTACCACCCGCACGCGATCACGGGCGCCGAGGGCGCCGCGGACGGCCCGGCCGGTACCGCAGCACCGGCTGGCCATGCTGCTGGCCGCCGCGCGGGAGGTGCCGCAGCCCTGGCTGCGGTCGCCGTTCGACGGGCACATCGATGCGCGGCGGGAGGTCGCCTTCAGCACGGCCGGGCTCGAGGAGCTGCACCAGGTGGCGGCCGCCGCGGACGGCGCGACCGTCAACGACGCGGTGCTGACCGTGGTCGCCGGGGGGCTGCGGCGCTGGCTGGAGGCTCATCACGGCCATCTCGGCGCGGTCCGGGTGAAAGTGCCGGTGAGCCTGCACGCCCTGCCGCCACCGGAGCCGCCGCCTGGGCCGCCCCCCGGTGGCGATCTGGCCCAGCCCGGCAACCGCGATTCGTTCTTCTGCCTCGACCTGCCGCTCGGCTCGGCCGACCCGATCGAACGCCTCGCGGCCATCAGCCACACCACCCGGGCCCGCAAACAGGGCCACGACGCCCAGCACGTTGACGCGCTCATGCGCGAACTGGCGAACAGCCCGCGGCTCAGCCGCTTCGCCGAGCACGTCCTCGCGCATCCCCGGTCATTCGCGCTGAACGTTTCCAACGTCCCAGGCCCCCGCCGGCCCATCTGCGTGCTCGGGGTCCCGGTCCGCGCGCTGTATTCGCTCGCCGAGATCGGCGAGCGCCACGCCCTGCGTGTCGCGGTGGTCTCCCTGGCCGGCACCCTGAACGTCGGGCTGGTCGCAGACCCGACCCTGCTGGCCGATGTCGGCGACCTGGCCGGTGACATGCAGGCCGAAGCCGACGAGCTGATCGGCCGCCTGCCGCGCCCCTGACCGGTGCCCTCGGTAGCGGGCAGAACCGGGCGCCCAGCCGATTAGCATGATCTTGTGAAGCCCTTCCTGCTGCTGGCCACCCGTCCCGAGGATGCCGCCGCGGACGACGAGTATGACCTGTTCCTCCGGTTCGCCGGGCTCAGCGAAGGGGACCTGAGGCGGTGCCGGCTGGAGCAGCGGGCGCTTGGACGCCTCGACCTCCGGGACTGGTCGGGGATCCTGCTCGGCGGCGGCCCGTTCAACTCCAGTGACCCCGAGACGTCGAAATCAGCGGTCCAGCGACGGGTCGAGGCCGATCTGCGCGCCGTGCTCGACCAGGTGATCAGGGACGACTTCCCGTTTCTCGGGGCCTGCTACGGCGTCGGGGCCCTGGGCAGCCACCAGGGAGCCGAGGTCGACCGCCGGTACGCCGAACCGGTCGGGACGGTCACGGTCACGCTCACCCCGGCGGGCCAGCAGGACCCGCTGCTATCCGGGCTGCCCGCCGCGTTCGACGCGTTCACCGGCCACAAGGAGGCGATCAGCCGGCTTCCGCAGCACGCCGTCCTGCTGGCCAGCTCGCCCGGCTGCCCGGTCCAGGCGTTCCGGATCGGCTCCCGGGTGTACGCCACCCAGTTCCATCCCGAGCTGGACGCGGCCGGGCTGTGTACCCGGATCGACGTCTACAGGCACGCCGGGTACTTCCAGCCTGAGCAGGCGGACGAGCTCAAGGCCCTGGCTTACCGCAGCAACGTCGTCCACCCGCCTGACGTCCTGCGCCGTTTCGTCCACTCGTACACCCGCGCCGGCGCGGCTGCGTCGTAGCCCGCCCGGCACCGGTCATGGGACTTCGTGGTGCGAACACCGTCACCGCGGCCGGGCATCGCCCGTCCCGCCGCGCCGTCCTGGCGGGTGGCCTGGGGCTGGCGGCCGTGGCGGCCTGCGGGGCGGGCGGGTATGAGCTCGTGCAGAACGGGACGCTACCTGGCCGGTACCGGCTGGCCCGCCTGACCGGCGCCTGTGAACTCGCGCCGGCGCCGCTGGCCGGGCCGCTGCCGTCCCGGCAGCAGGTGTCGTTCCACTCCGCCTACCGGCGCCGCGACGTGCAGATGGTGACGCTGATCCCGGCCGCGGCGGCTTCGCCCGCCGGGCTCGGCGTGGTCATCGCGCTGCACGGGTCGGGGGGCAGCCCGGCGACCCTGGCCCCGGGGCTGGCGCGGGCGATGAGCCGGGCGCGGGTGACCCAGTTCGCGATCATCTGCGTAGACGGCGGGGAGACCTACTGGCACAAGCGCGCCGACGGCGACGACCCGGCCGGCATGATCGTGCACGAGGTCCTGCCCCGGGCCGCGGCGGCTGGGCTGCGCACCGGGCGGATCGGCATCGCCGGGCTGTCGATGGGGGGCTACGGCGCGCTGCTGATCGCCGAGCAGTGCAGCACGACCGCCGGGCCGCCGGGCGGCGGCCCGGCGATCGCGGCCGTCGCCGCGCTGTCACCGGCCGTCTTCGCCAGCTATGACGACGCCCGCGCCGCCAACCCCGAGGCCTTCGACGGCGCGGCCGACTTCACCCGGAACGATGTCGTCTCCGGCTTGCCCGCGCTGCGGCGCGTGCCCGCCTTCATCGCCTGCGGGACCGACGACCCGTTCCAGCCGGAAGCGGCGCTGCTGCGGTCCCGCCTTGCGGCCCTCACCCATCATCCGGTGCCGGGCGGAATCATGCCGGGGTGTCACGACGAGTCTTTCTGGGTGCGGCACTGGCCCGCGGCCCTGGAATTCGTGGGTGCGCATCAATCTCCGGGATTCTGAGCCGCGGCCGGGTCGTCGGGCGGGAGGGGGCCGTCAGTGACCTCGTCGCCGGAATCGGCATCGATGATTGGCACCGGGTCCAGCCCGATCCTTTCGGCGATCCGGGTGAGCAGGACGTCCTGCGCGGCGAGGTGCCCCTGCACGTGCGCCACCTCATGCAGGGTCGCGCTCGCGTCGTGGAACGTCGCCTCGGCGCGCTTATCCGCCGCTTCCGCCTGCACGTTCTGGCCCACCATGATGACCGACAGCAGGACCAGCTGCAGGAAGGTCTGCGCCACCCAGGAGACGAGCGCGGCCGGGCCGGACCGGATCGCAGCCGGCAGGCTGATCAGGTCGAACAACGCGAACGCATAAGCGCACCACATGCTGCCCACTACCTTGGTGATGAGCAGCGCGACTTTCGTGTTGAACCGGTTTATCGCGCTGCCCCGGGGCAGCAGATCAGCCACCCTCACCGGGCTTTCAGCGCGCCGCGCGGCAATACGTGGATGGCGGATGTGCTGGTATATCGCCATGACCTGACCTTCCATTCATCGGCCGGGCCCTCGTGCGGGCGGCGGGAAACTCCGCCAGGGTAGCCGGTTTCGAGCTGGCGAAATGCCGGCCAGCTACCGGTCAGCCGTCAGTCAAACTGGCGGGGTATACACGGTGGGGATGGCCGCGGGAACGAGAAGAGCAACCGGTGACGGATCTGTGCGCGACTGACGCGGTGACCCTGGCGGGCATGCTCCGCCGCCGGGAGGTGTCCGCCCGCGAGGTCGCCGCCGCCCACATCCAGCGGATCGAGGATGTGGATGGCGCGGTCAACGCCGTGGTCACCCGGACCTTCGACGCGGCGCTGGACCAGGCGGCCCGGGCGGACGAGGCGCTGGCCCGCGGGGCGGAGCCCGGCCCGCTGCACGGCCTGCCGGTGGCGCACAAGGACCTGCACGACACGGCGGGCGTGCGCACCACCTACGGCTCTGTCCTGTTCGCGGATCATGTGCCGGACCGGGACACCCTGGTGGTGCAGCGGATGTCGCAGGCCGGGGCGATCAGCCTGGGCAAGACCAACACCCCGGAGTTCGGGGCGGGCTCGCACACGGTCAACCCGGTGTTCGGCGCCACCCGCAACCCGTACCACCTGAGCCGCAGCGCAGGCGGGAGCAGCGGGGGTGCGGCGGCGGCGCTGGCCGCCCGGATGATCAGCCTGGCGGACGGCAGCGACCTCGGTGGCTCGCTGCGCAATCCGGCCAGTTTCTGCAACGTGACCGGGCTGCGGCCCTCGCCCGGCCGGGTGCCCTCCTGGCCCGTCACCGACGTCGCGGACGTGCTCGGAGTGGAGGGGCCCATGGGCCGCACGGTCGCCGACGTCGCGCTGCTGCTGTCCGTGCTGTCCGGCCCCGACCCGCGGGTGCCGCTGGCGCTGGACGCGCCCGCGCCCCGGGTCCCGCCTGATCAGATCGCCGGGCTGCTGGCCCGCGACCTGCGGGGCGTCAAGGTCGCGTGGAGCGCAGACCTGGGCCTGCCGGTGGAGCCGGCGGTGCGCGACGTGCTCGCGCCGGCCCGGCAGGTACTGGCCGGCCTGGGCTGCGAGGTGATCGACGCGGCCCCGGACCTCTCCGGCGCCGATGAGGTGTTCCGGACCTGGCGGGCGTTCCGGTTCGCGACGGCCTTCGGGCCGCTGCTCCGCCGGCACCCCGGCCAGCTGGGCCCCAACGTGACCTGGAACACCGAGCGCGGGCTGGAACTCAGCGTCGCCGACCTGAGCCGCGCCACGGTGCTGCACGCCGCACTGGCCGGCCGGGTCAGCGCCTTCTTCGAGTCGGTGGAAGTGCTGGCCTGCCCCGTCGCCCAGGTCGTGCCGTTCGACGTCACCCTGGACTGGGTGCACGACATCAACGGCGAACCGCAGCGGACGTACCTGGACTGGATGGCCTCGGCCTACCTGATCTCGGTCACCGGGCTTCCGGCCATCTCTGTGCCCGGCCGGCTTCACCCCGGACGGCCTGCCGGTCGGGCTGCAGCTGGTCGGGCGCCGCCGGGCGGACTGGCCGCTGCTGCAGGTGGCGCACGCCTTCGAGACCGCCACCGGGCACAGCCGGGTCATCCCGCCGGTGCTGCGTTAGCGGTCACCGGGTCCGCTGGAAGAGCCTGACCGCGAGCCAGCCCGAGGCGCAGGCCAGGGGCAGCTCGACGAGGACCGCCTCGGAGACCGCCAGCGTGTGCTCGAGGCCCGGTGCCGACGTGCACACGTCGAACCAGGCGTCCACCATCAGCAGCGCGCCGCCGGCCGCAGCGGTCAGGCAGGCGCGGGAGTCATCCCGGGCCAGCAGCGCGGCGGTGGCCAGCGCCGCCAACGCCTCAGCGGCGTCCAGGCCGGTCCAGGCCAGCGACCAGTGGTGGGCCTGGGCGGTGCGGGGCAGCGTGGCGCTGAGCACCACGCACCAGGGCACCAGGAAGCCGCCGACGGCCAGGGCGGCCAGCCGGGCCCGGCGCAGCGCGGCCGGGGAAAGCAGAGCGGGGGAGGACCGGGCGAGCCGGGCGGGCCGGGACGGTATTGGGCCTGGCTGGTTCGCTGCGGCGGAGCGTCGTCTGGGTCGGCATGACCCTCACCGTAGAGTTACAGAGAAAGTTATGCAAACAAATTTCTGCAGGGAATTTAGTGCAGAGAATTCTCTGTAACCCTGGTAGGCTCCGGGCCATGGCGATAACTCCCCGTCGGGTGGTGGGCGACGCCAGCCGCTGGAAGGCCATGTCGCATCCACTGCGCCGCGAGATGCTGCGTCACCTCGACGAGCACGGGCCCGCGACGTCCACCACCCTGGCTGAGGCCCTGGGCGAGAACACCGGGACCACCAGCTACCACCTGCGGGTCCTCGCCGACGCCGGGGTTATCGAAGAGGTGCCGGAGCGGGCGAGCGGCCGGGAGCGATGGTGGCGCACGTTTCCCGTGGACCACCGAGAGCCCGACTACGACACGCTCAGCGCCGAGGAGCGCGCGGCGCTGGATGAATGGCGCGCCCAGCAGATTCCGGGCGAGCTCGAGCTGGTCAACCGCTTCATCCGGGACGTCCGCCAGCACGGCCCGTGGGCCAGGGCCTCCCGGGCCGGCGGCTTTTACACCGTCGGGGACCTGGAGGCCCTGCACGACGAGTACGTCGCGCTGTTGCACAAATACGGGCACTCTGCGCAGGACGCGCCGCCCGGGGCCCGGCCCATGCAGCTGCGGATGTTCTACATCCCCGACGAATAGCCGCCCGGCCCGCCCGACATGCGGCGCCGGAACCTGCGGGCGAACACGAACGCCGCAAGCCCCGTGACCAGCCAGAACAGCAGGATCACCTTGAAGAAGGCGAACAGCACCCAGCCGGGCCCCGGCGCCAGCAACGCGACCAGGAGCAAGACCATCGCCACCGGGAGGAAACGCGGCCCGCGGCGGCGTGCGGGCCACAGCGGGCCGGCCGGCTGCAGGCCGGGCGCCCCGTGCGGCACCAGAACCGGGTCCGGCAGGTCGGTCATGACCCGGCGCAGATCCCCGAAGGTCTTCGCGTGCAGGGCCGCCGAGGTCCGCTCATCGAGCTCCTCGGACGTCAGCCGGCCCTCGGCGTAGTGGTCGCGCAGCCGGGCGGTCACCCGTTCCCGGTCGGCGTCAGATGCGCGGATGCGGTCATCCATGGCTGATCCTCTCGCCTTCTACTTGTCGCTATTCATCGTCGGGATCGTCGGCGGCATCGTCGTCAGCATCGGCGGGCTCGTCGCCGGCCAGGATCTGGTACATCTGCCGCCGGGTCTGCTCCAGCAGCCGCTCGGCGGCCCGGATCTGCTGCGGGGTCCCCGCGTGGGCCAGCTGGACGATGCTGCCGCCCAGCCGGGCCGCCTGCGCGAACAGGCCGGGCATCTCGCCGGGCTCGTCCTGCGCCATGGCCTCCCACGCCGGGCGGGCCGCCTCCGGGTCGTCCTCGATATGACGGCGCCCGGCCTCGGTCAGGGCGAACGTCCGGCGGCCGCCGGACTCCTCCCCGGCGATCAGCCCCTCGTCGGCCAGCAGCTGCAGGGCCGGGTACACCGCGCCCGGGCTGGGCCGCCAGGCGCCGCCGCTGCGCTCCTCGATCTCGGACATGATCTGGTAGCCGTTGCGGGGGCCCTCCCGGAGCAGGGCCAGGATGGCGGCCCGCACGTCGCCGCGGCCGGCCTTGGGCCCGCGGCCCGGGCCCGGCTGCCCCGGCCACCACCCCTGCGCGCCCCGGAAACCCGGCCCCCCGAACCCGGGCCCCCCCGATCCAGGCCCGCCGAAGGCCCGCTCCCAGGGGGAGCCGCCGCGCCGGCCCAGGGCCCGCCGCGCCGCGGCTCTGCGTGTTCGTGTCCCTTCCCGCCCGGGCCGGCCATCCGGTACACAGCCTCCCGGGCCTGGCCTGCCAGGGTCTCCGCGGCCTTCGCGAAGCCGCGCAGGTAAGGATTGAAGTCTCCGCTCGCGCACGATGCCGCGCTCATCCGGGCCTCCATGTGATCCACTCGCGATACGGTCCCGATATATCGCTACCCTAGGCCGGGCGCCCGCGGATCGCAAATGGGAGCCCGCGGCCCAGGTTTGGGCCCGGCATCGCGGGCAGGGGGATGATGCGGTCGCGCCGACCGGCAGGCCCGGGCGGCTGACGGCCGGTCTCGACTTGAGACGAGCCGCTAAGAAACTTGACTCATTCCAGATAGTCCACCAGGGTGGGGCCATCATGGTGCTGGCAGCGATCGACCCGGACGGCGAGGCGTCCCGTGCCTTGCGCGCGGGCGGGCTGCGGGTGACGATGCCCCGGTTGGCCATGCTCACCTGGCTGGACGGGCATCCGCACGCCACCGTGGACGCGATCGCGGCAGGCGTGCGGGAGCGGTTCGGCCCGGTGTCCACCCAGGCGGTCTACGACATGCTGGCGGCCGGTGCCGCCTCGGGGCTGCTGCGGCGGATCGAGCCGGCCGGCCATCCCGCCCGGTTCGAGCGCCGGACCGGCGACCACCATCACCATCTGGTGTGCCGCCGCTGCGGCCGCACCGAGGATGCCGATCGCGCGATCGGAGCCCAGCCCTGCCTGACCGCACCAGAAGACCTGGGGCTCACGGTGAACGAGGCGGAAGTGATGTTCTGGGGCGTATGCCCCGCCTGCAAGGCAGCTGAAAGCTCCACTGACGGAGTACAGCATGACGAGGAGGTATGACAGTGACCGATAGCCACCCGATACCCACGACGAATGACGCCGGCACGCCGGTCGAGAGCGACGAGCATTCGCTGACCGTCGGCCCGGATGGACCGATCCTGCTGCAGGATCACTACCTCATCGAGCAGATGGCGAACTTCAACCGCGAGCGGATCCCCGAGCGGCAGCCGCACGCCAAGGGCGGCGGCGCGTTCGGCCACTTCGAGGTCACGAACGACGTCAGCGCCTACACCAAGGCCGCGGTGTTCCAGCCCGGGACGCGGACCGACACGCTGATCCGGTTCTCGACCGTGGCGGGGGAGCGGGGCAGCCCCGACACCTGGCGCGACCCGCGCGGATTCTCGCTGAAGTTCTACACGTCGCAGGGCAACTACGACATGGTCGGCAACAACACCCCGGTGTTCTTCCTCCGCGACCCGCTGAAGTTCCAGCACTTCATCCGCTCCCAGAAGCGCCGCGCGGACAACAACCTGCGCGACCACGACATGCAGTGGGACTTCTGGACCCTGTCCCCGGAATCGGCGCACCAGGTCACCTGGCTCATGGGTGACCGCGGTATCCCGCGGACCTGGCGGCACATGAACGGCTACAGCTCGCACACTTACATGTGGGTCAACGCCACGGGCGGGCGGTTCTGGGTCAAGTACCACTTCAAGACCGACCAGGGCATCGAGTTCTTCACCCAGGACGAGGGCGACCAGATGGCGTCCGCCGACACCGACTACCACCAGCGTGACCTGTACGACCACATCGAGCGCGGGGACTACCCGAGCTGGACGCTGAAGATGCAGATCATGCCGTTCGAAGACGCCCGGGACTACCGGTTCAACCCGTTCGACCTGACCAAGGTGTGGCCGCACAGCGACTACCCGCTGATGGAGGTCGGCCGGCTGGTCCTGGACCGGAACCCGACCGACTACCACACCGAGATCGAGCAGGCCGCGTTCGAGCCGAACAACCTGGTCCCCGGCATCACGCTCAGCCCGGACAAGATGCTGCTGGCCCGCGGGTTCTCCTACTCCGACGCACACCGGGCCCGGCTCGGCGTGAACTACAAGCAGATCCCGGTGAACGCGCCCAGGGTGCCGGTGCACAGCTACAGCAAGGACGGGGCGATGCGCGTCGTCAACGTCTCCGACCCGGTGTACGCGCCCAACTCCAAGGGCGGCCCGCGGGCAGACAGCGAGCGCTACAAGCCGGTTGGCTGGTACGCCGACGGCGACATGGTCCGGTCCGCCTACACCCTGCACGAGCAGGACGACGACTGGGGCCAGCCCGGCACGCTGGTCCGTGAGGTGATGGACGACGCGGCCCGCGAGCGGCTGGTGAACAACGTGGTCGGGCACCTGCTCAACGGGGTGACCGAGCCGGTCCTGCAGCGCGCCTTCGAGTACTGGAGCAACGTGGACAAGGACCTGGGCAGCAAGATCGAGGCCGGCGTCCGGGCCAAGGCGGATGAGCAGGACCCCAAGGCCGCCGAGCAGGCTAACCCGGCGCGCAGCAGCGCGCAGGCCAAGGCCTAAGCTCCCGCGACCCTAGAGTCCCCGAACCGCAGCAGCGGGGCCCCTGGCTGAACTGGCCGGCCGTGATGGCTGGTCACCCAGGCCAGGGGCCCCGTTCTGCGTGGCGGGACCTGGGCCGCGGGTTTCGTTAGGGAAACTCTGGTGCGAGCATCGAGGCGGGGGACGGCGAGAAGAGGTGGCCATGGACGAGGCGACGTTCGGTGAGGTCCGCGACGCGGTGCGGCGGTTCGTGCGGGAGAAGGTACTGCCCCGCGAGAACGAGATCGAGGAGAGCGACGCGATTCCCGCAGACCTCCGCGCGGCGGCCGCGGGCCTGGGCCTGTTCGGTTATGCGCTGCCCGACGAGTTCGGCGGGTCAGGGGTCAGCATGGCCCAGGACGTGCGCCTGGCCTTCGAGTTCGGCTACGTGACCCCCGCGTTCCGGTCCATGTTCGGCACGAACAACGGCATCGCCGGGCAGGTCATCGCCAAATTCGGGTCGGACACCCAGAAGAAGGCCTTCCTGCCGGGCCTGGCCGCCGGGGACCTGATCGCCTCGTTCGCGCTCACCGAGTCCGAGGCCGGGTCCAGCCCGGCCGGGCTGCGCACGTCGGCCCGCCGCGACGGCGAGGGCCCCAATGGCGGCGACTGGGTGCTGTCGGGCACCAAGCGGTTCATCACCAACGCGCCGCTGGCCGGCCTGTTCGTCGTGTTCGCCCGGACCGACCCCGGTGCCGTGGCCGGCCGCGGGATCTCCGTCTTCGCGGTCGACGCGGCCAGCCCGGGGCTGACGGTCGGGCCCCGCGACCACAAGATGGGCCAGCGCGGGGCGTGGACCGCCGAGGTGATCTTCACCGATGTCCGGGTGCCGGCGGACCGCCTGATCGGCGAGGAGGGCCGCGGCTACCGCAGCGCGATGACCGTCCTGGCCCGCGGCCGGCTGCACATCGCGGCCGTATGCGTCGGCACCGCGCAGCGGATCCTGGACGAGTCGGTAGCCCATGCTGCGACCAGCAAGCAGGGCGGCCAGCTTATCGGCAGCTACCAGCTGGTCCAGGCGATGCTGGCCGACTCCTACGCCGAGATCGAGGCGGGCCGGTCCCTGGTGCTGAGCACCGCGGACGACTACGACGCCGGGCGGAACGTGGCTGCCGGGCCGTCCGCCGCCAAGCTGTACTGCAGCGAGATGGTCTCCCGGGTCGCCGACCGCGGGGTGCAGGTCCACGGCGGCCTCGGCTACATGAGCTCGACCGTGGTGGAGCGGCTGTACCGCGACTCGCGACTGTACCGGCTCTACGAGGGGACCAGCGAGATCCAGAAGCTCATCATCGCCCGCGAACTGCTCGCCGCCGCGGCCCCGCAGTAGGGCTGGCTCCCCGGCAAGTCTCGTGCTAGCCACCGCGCCCCTGGCTCCGGGCTGAGGCACAATCGCACCTGGGAACCGGTGTTCATCAAGGGCGGGGAGCGCTATGCGGGCGGTGTGGCTGCGCGTTCACGCCGGGCTGCGGCAGGACTGGCGCAGCCCGCTGGTCCTCGCCCTGATCACCGCCCTGATGGGATCCCTGGTCCTGGTGTCGCTCGCCGGTGCGCGCCGGACCGACACCGCCGTGCCCCGGTTCCTGGCCTGGTCCGGCCCGATCGATGGAGACGTGGGCGGGGTCCCGTTCGCGACTCTGGGCCGGATCGCCCGGCTGCCGGGCGTCGCCTACAGCGAGCGGGGCGCGTTCATGCTGATGCTTGCGGCCCCGGCCGGCCAGCCGGCGGCCGCCCGGCCTGGCCAGGTGACGACCTGGGCCCTGATCGACACCCCGCCGCAATCCCGGGCGATCGTCGTGGCCGGCCGGCGGCCCAGCCCGTCCCGGGCCGATGAGGTCATGATCAACGAGACCGCCGCGCGGATCCTGGGCGCGCACGTCGGCTCGGTGGTCCAGCTCCGGGGGTTCCGGCCCAGCCAGCTGCTGCCGGTGCTCAACAATCAGGTGCTGCGCCCAGGCGTCAGCCTGCCCGATGTGCGCGTGACCGCGATCATCCGGACGCCCACGGACCTGGGCAATTCCGGGGCACCGTCCGACGTCATCTTCACCGGCACTGGCTCGATGTATCTGACCGCCGCGTTCTACCACCGCTTCGCCGGATCCGTCGCCAACATGGTGGGGCTCTCCTTCCACCTGGACCGCGGCCTGGCTGGCCTGCCCGCCTTCCAGGCCGGGGTAAACCGCCTGACCGGGGGGCGCGCGCAGATCGAGCTGGGCAGCGACGCCGCTACCGCCGCGGCCGCTGCCGAGCGCGGCACGTCACTGCAGGCGCTGGCGCTGCTCCTGTTCGGGATCATCGTGGCCCTCGCCATGCTGGTCATCATGGGCCAGAGCGTTGCCCGGCTGGCCTATACCGCCTCGGATGACTTTCCCGTGCTCCGGGCGCTCGGATCCAGCCGGGGACAGCTGGCCGCCGTGGCGCTGGCTCCCGGGGCCCTGGTCGCGGCGGCCGGGATGGCCCTGGCCATCCCCGCCGCCTACGTGCTGTCGGTATTCACGCCGGTGGGCCTGGCCCGGCGGGCCGAGATCTCGCCCGGGTTCTCGTTCGACGCCCCGGCCCTGCTGGGCGGGGCGGTCCTGCTCACGCTCCTGCTGACCGCGCGGGCCGCGCTGGCCGCCCAGCGGGCGGCCTGGACACAGGATGGCACCACGGCGGCCAGCCGGGTCCGGGGCTCGCGTCTGGCGCGCTGGCTGGCCCGCCGCGGGTTCCCGGTCCCGGCCGTGACCGGCATCCGTCTCGCGTTCGAGCCGGGAAGCGACCGCACCGCGGTCCCGGTCCGCTCTGCGGTCCTGGGCACCGCGCTGGCGCTGGCCGCGGTCATCGCCGCGCTGGTGTTCGGGGCCAGCCTGGCCCACGTCATCGGCGATCCCCGGCTGGCCGGCTGGAACTGGGACGTGGCCGTGGGCAACCCGCACTCCCGTGACACCTCCGCCCAGACCATCCCGAAGCTGCGCGCGGACGCCGGCCTGGCGGGCTTCACCGCCACCGCCCTGGGCGACGGGGACATCGGCGGCCAGGACGTCCCGGTGGTCGGGATCCAGGCGCTGCGCGGTCACGTCGCGCCGCCGCTGCTGGACGGACGGCTGCCACGCGGGCCACGGGAGATCGCGCTCAGCGGCGGGGAGCTCCGCGCGCTGCACCGGAGCGTCGGCGGGCTGGTCAGCGCCCGGACCACCCGGGGAGTGGTCGCGCTCCGCATCACCGGGCAGGTCGTGCTGTCCCCGGAGATCACCAACGAGCAGGTCAAGCTGGGATCCGGCGGGGTCATGACGCTGGCCGGGGCGGCCACGCTGGGCCGGACCCCTCCCACGGTCAACGTGTACCTGGTCCGGCTGCGGCACCCGGGTGACCCGGTGGCGATCGCCCGCCTCAAGCGGGAATTCCCCGGCGTGGTACTCCCCGCGGTGCCCCCGCCGGAGGTCCGGGAAGTCGAGGGGGTCAACGGCCTGCCGCTCGTCCTGGCCGCCGTGCTCACCCTGCTGGCCGTGGGCACGATCGCGCAGACCCTGGTCACATCCGTCCGCCGCCGCCGCCGGGACCTGGCCATCCTCAAGGCCATCGGCTTCGTGGGCCGGCAGGTGCGGGCCAGCGTGGCCTGGCAGGCCACCGCCATCGCCGGAACTGGCCTGCTGGTCGGCCTGCCGCTCGGCCTGGCCGCCGGGCGCTGGGCGTGGGATCTGCTGGCCCAGGGGTTCGCGATCCAGCCGGTGGCCGTGATCTCTTCCGGGCTGCTGCTGGCCGTCCCTGCGGTCCTCCTGCTGGCCAACGCGGTCGCGGCTATCCCGGCGCGGACCGCGGCGCGGACCCGGGCCGCCGTGGTACTCAGGACCGAGTAGTCACCGGGTTCGATCCGGGGGATGGCGGTACCCGAAATTCATCCGACCGCCGCGGGCCAGGCCGTGTCTTTTCCCCTATGCCGGGCAGGACCCGAAGGAAGCCACCGTGGAGGAGGTTGGCATGGCCAGTGAGTCCAGGTCCCCGGGCGAGCCCCAGCCGGGTGCAGGTGTGTTCGGCTCTGAGTCCGGCGGGACTGATGAGCTTGGTCCGGAGCCGGGGGGCACCGATGTCCTCGGTGCCGAGGAGGGCGGCACCGATGAGCTCGGGCCCGAGGAGGGCGGTAGCGACGAGCTCGGCCCTGAGGAGGGCGGTACCGACGTGCTCCGGCCACCGGGCCGCTGAGCGTTAACGTCCCTGCGCCGCGGCCGTTCGGGCGAGTGGCGATGCCCTGGTACGAGGCGGCGCGGAGAAGCCCGTCGGGAGTCAGTTCGGCGTAGCTGACCTGGATCGCGACCCGGGGCTCCACCCAGGTCACGTCCCGGGCCTGGGCCGGGAGGACCGGGCCGGCGAACGGCGGGCGGTCGCGTCGCAGCGAAGCGAACAGCTGTTCCAGCCGCCGCAGTTCTGGCTGGGTGAAGCCGGTCCCGACGCGGCCCGCGTAAGCCAGGCCGTCCGGTCCGGGGATCCCGACGAGCAGCGAGCCAATCTGCCCGGCCCGGTGGCCCCGGCCGGGGCTGATGCCGCCCACGACCACGTCCAGGAGCCGGCGGTTCTTGATCTTCAGCCAGTCGGGGGAGCGGCGGCCGGGCCGGTAGGGGGAGTCGAGGCGCTTGACCACCACGCCCTCCAGGCCATCGCGGAGGCTCACCGCGAGCACCGCCTTCCCGCCGCCGGGAAACGACGGCGGGACATGGACCTGCTCGCTGGTGAGCTGCTGGGCGTCGAGGATGTCCCGCCGCCGGGCGTAGGGCTCGCTGATCAGCGACTCACCGCCCAGGTCCATGATGTCGAAGACCAGGTAGGCCGCCGGGACCGCGGCCAGCAGGCGGGGTGAGGGCGCCGCGACGTGCATCCGCCGCTGCAGGGCGGCGAAGCTGGGGCGGCCCCCGGCGAACGCGGCGATCTCCCCGTCCAGGACCATCTCCCGGGTTCCGGCCTGCTGGGCCAGGCCGGCCAGTTCCGGGTAGGCCCGGGTCATGTCCCGGCCGCTGCGGGAGAGCAGCCGCAGCCTGCCCGCGGACAGGTAGGCCACCGCGCGCACACCATCCCACTTGAACTCCGCGGCCCACGCTGGCGACGGCTCCGGGAGCTCGGTCGCGGGCACCGCCAGCATCGGGGGTACCCGCGCCGGAAACCCGGTGCCGAGCTCTGATTCCGGCATGAACCCCCCGCGTGCCTGCTGGGGGGCGCTGACCGGCTATCTACCCGGCCCGCTGCCGTGGACACCGGGCGTGGGTCAGGGCCGGGTCCTGGGCGGGTCCTGGCCGGTAGCCGGGCGGCTGCTGCTGGCGTCGCCGGTCCCGCGTGAGATGAGGGCCACGGCGAGCAGGGCGGCCAGCGGGGCGACCAGCGCGATGAACTCAGAGGAGGCCAGATTGCCCAGGGCGTCCAGGGCCCCGGCGAATCCGATGATCAGCACGGCCACGGCCACCAGTCCCCAGCCGTGCAGGAACAGCCGCAGCGTGAAGGGCGGCGCGGGATCGGTCACGTCCGGGACGGCGGTAATCGACTTCATGCCGCGGGTCTCCGTCATGCCCTCCCGGACCCGTACCGTGAGCATCAGGGTGCCCGGCTGGTCCGCGACCAGGAGCAGCTCGTCGGGATGGCTCGGGTCAGGAGCCTGGGCCACCGACCCGCCGCCGGCCGCCCAGGACATCACCTTCCTGCTGCCCGAGGGCTGGACGCGGTAGCGGACCTGCTCTCCGGCGACGACGGTGTCCGGCCCGTCGATGATCACCGGCGGGGCCAGGCCCGGGGCAGCCGGCCGCGCGGCCTCCTGAGCCGCCACTTCACCATGGCCGTTCCCGTTTCCATTCCCGTGGCCGTTCACCGCGTGCGCGGCCGGACCGGCCTCGGGCGTCACCAGGAACTGGCGGCGGGCCAGCTGCTCGGCCAGCCGGATCTGGTGGATGTGCACGCTCCAGGCCATCACCACCACGGCCGCGGCGAGTCCCGCCGCCCCCAGCCCCAGCAGCCCGGCCACCACGGGATGACCGGCATCAGCCATCACCGCGGTGAGCATCTGGTCCCCCTCATGACCGTGGCCGTGTGCGGTCCCCGGGCCTCCGGCGGCCGGGCCCGCCCGCGGCGCCCTTCAGCCGAGACTGGCCGGCCCGAACGTCTCTCCTGCTTCACGAGGGTATTCAAACACATAATCGAATCCGCCGGAAGCCCGGTGCGGATTCCGGCTCTGGCGGCCGCGGTACTCCTCTGTCCGCCCAGGCCCGTCCAGGCCTGGCTGCCCCGTCTGGCTGCCTTATCTGGTGCCCCGTCTGGCCGCCCTTATCTTGGCCGCCCCTATCTGGCCCGCATCCGGTTGTTGCGGGCGTTGTGCTCGACTTCGGCGAGGCCCAGGGTCTCCAGTACCGGCGGAACGTAGTTGCCGAACCGGCCGCGCAGGCCCTTTTTCAGGCCGTACCAGCCTCCGACCGGGTTGCCGGGTGAGCGCCCCCACGCCTCGACGGTGCCCTCGGCGGCCTGCTTCTGCTCATCGGCGTTGCCCAGCGGCATCCAGTCGCCGTGCTCCTTCAGCATCGCGTGCAGGTCCTCGATGCAGCGAAGCTGATAGCGCAACTGGGTGCCGCCCACCTGGACCACCAGGGCGGGCGGGTCACCGTCCGGATCGCGCCAGGCCTCGAAGTCAGACTTGCCGGGCGGCGTGGTCAGGATCCACGGATCGGCGGCCGTCCCCGATCCAGCGTCGGTGCTGCTCAACGTGGTCGCTCCCTTCGTCGTGGATGAAGGCGAGTATGGCAGCTAATACATGACATCTCTTGTCATGATTGGGCGCTATCCTGATCCGGTGCGTGCGAGCCGGCTCGTCGGGCTGCTGGGGTTGCTCCAGGCCCAGGGCCGGATGACCACCCGGCAGCTCGCCGCCGAGCTCGAGGTGTCCCCGCGTACCGTACTGCGCGACATCGAGGCGCTCAGCAGCGCCGGGATCCCGGTCTATGCGAGCCGAGGCCGGCGGGGCGGCTTCGAGCTCATCGACGGGTTCAGCAGCGAGCTGCCGGGCACCCGACTGGGGCAGCGCCAGCGCCCGGTGCCTGGGGCCGGGCGAGCCCGGATCCGGTTGTCGCCTCGGGGCCGGAGGCTCGCCGCCCTGCAGGGCCGGCCCGCCGCCCTGCGGATCCGTCATGGCGGCGCGCCCGTGGCCGGCCGCGGCGACTGGGCCGAGGCCTGGGTCCGGATCGATTCCATCGAGGCCGCGGTGCTCGACCTGCTCGCGCTGGGGCCCGAAGTCGAGGTTCTGCACCCGCCGCAGCTGCGCGCGCAGCTGGCCCGGGCTGCGGGCCAGATCGCCGACATGCACCGCGACCTGCCCTGAGCGATCGCCCTATCTCATCCGGGTCAGCCAGGCGGCGGCCAGGCTGTCATTGACGAGCATCGTGGTTCTCCTCCCGTTCGGGATAACCCGGAAGGCGGTGCGGCATGTGCCTGCGGCCCCAGTGCGGCGGCTGCGTCGCGTACTTCCGGCCACGGCTGACTGGCCGCGGCATCTGCTCCGCGCCATAGCCTGCGGGCCGACGCACAGGTGGGCAGGCACGCGCCGGGGTGAATGGCACACGCCGGAAACTTCGGGGCAAACATAGGTCCAGGATTGCACGGAGCATTTGCACGTGCAGTCACACGTTCGTGTGCAACGTGCGGGGGAGGGTGACATTTTGCTTACCGCCTGCCGCCGTATCGCTCCCGGGCGGTGGGGAAGGGCCCGGAGACGAAGGGCCCGCAGACGAAGGGCCCGCAGACGAAGGGTGACGGCTGTCCCGCCACCCGCCGCGATCGTCAAGGAAATTGACTGTCAATTCTCTTTATGATTAGCTAACCTGGCTGCATGGCTGATCCGGACCCGCACGAACTCGCGACTCCCACCCTGATGCGCGCCGCCCGCGGCGTGTACGCCCAGTCCATCCGGACGGAACTGCGTGCCATCGGCGTCGAAGACCTGCCCAGGAACGGCGCGACCCTGCTGGCCGGGATCTCCGCCACCGGCGGGCCACGGCCGGACCTGCCCGCCGGGCTGGGCGTGACCAAGCAGGCCGTCAGCCAGGCGGTCGAGATCCTGGCCACCCGGGGGTATCTGGAGCGGAGCACCGATCCTGGCGACCGCCGGCGGATCTCCCTCACGCTGACCTCGCGCGGCCAGGAGGTGGTCAACGCCGTAGTACGGGGCGTGGAGTCGGTTGATGCCCGGCTCCACGAGCGGGTGCCGGCCGAGCAGGTGGCCGCGATGCGCTCAGCACTGCTGGCCCTGGCCGAGATCAAGACCGACGCCGCGGCCGGGGAGCGCCGCCCGTCCCGGCAGCTCCGCCAGTTCAGCCCCATCTTCCCGGTGCGGGACATGACGGCCGCGCTGGCCCACTATGCCGCGCTCGGCTTCGATGCCTTCCCTTACTCGGGCGAGGACGGCTATGGATTCGCCAATCGTGACGGCATCGGACTGCACCTGACCGCAGATCCAGACCACGATCCCGCGCACAGTCACGTATCGGCGTACCTCTACGTGCGCGACGCAGACGCCCTCTACGCGGAATGGAGCCGGCCTGGCATCGGCGGTCAGACGCTGCCGGTCTGCCCAACCCCGTACCAGCTCCGCGAGGGCGCGCACATCGACCCGGACGGGAACCTGATCCGGTTCGGCTCACCGATGGAGGAGTGAGCCGCCGCCCCCGCCGTTGTGGATGTCCGCGCATAGCAGGGGCCGGAAGTAGATGGTGGGCTGGCCATTACTGAGGATATTGCCGCTGTTTCCCTGGTGAATGTTGAGATACCAGCCGTGGGCTGGTATTGGCGCGGTCACGTGGGTGAATACCCGGATCGCGTGCACGATCCGGCCGTGGCGGTTGGCCACCAGGTCTCGCAGCATGTACTTCACCGGCCCCTGGCTCATGCAGCTGCCGAGGTGGATGTGCGCGGCGTGCGGTCCGGGTGTGACCCCGCTCGCGTGGACGGTGACGGTCAGGGTCTGGCGCGAGGCGTTATAGGCGAGCGTGGCCCGTCCGTGCGGTGTGCCGTAGCGGACCCCCCGCCGGCTGACCTCGACTGCGATGAGCCGGTGCGTTGCGCGGCCCGGATACCGCAGCCGTCTGGTCTCCGCGATCGGCGTCCGGGCCAGGCGGCTGCCCTGCGCTCCCATCCGGACCAGCAGGCGGCTTCCGCGTCGCAGCGGCCCGCTGAAGTGGCTGTGCAGGGTGCTGCTGGCCTGACCGGCGTCGTTGGCCGTGAGCGTGCTGAACCGGATGAGCCGGGAGTGGCCGGGAACCCGGAGGTCCACCGCGTGCGACGAGCCAGGTGTGAGGCCGAACACGCGGGCGCGGACCGTGAGGCGGCCGTGACCGGCCCGGCCGAAGCGGACTGTGCCGACCGGCATCGCATGCAAAGACAGGGCCCGGAAGGCAGGGACGCGCTGGGCGGCCTCGGCCGCGCGGCCGAGGCTGCTCGCGCTGGCGGCCGGCGCGGCCAGGGCCGGGGCGGCCGCGGTAGTCACTGCGGCGGTGGCCAGGGCGGCGGTGGCCAGGGCGGCGGTGGCCCGCGCGGCGTGGCCCGCGCGGCGGCGGTGGCTGCACCTGCGCTGGGGCGAATCCTGGCCTGCCGCACCGGCCGCACCTGCCGGCCCGTGCTGCGGCGCCGGGGACCACCGGCCCCGGCGCCGCGATTGGCGTTAGGGATAAAACTCACTTGTCAGGTCCTTTCTGTCTCGCCGGTTTTCGGCCAGAATCAAGAAATTTGACTCCAGGTATCCCCAGGTTTAGTGCTGAGAGGGTGTATCACAGGCACCTGGTCCGGCCACGTAGCCGAGCATAAGGCCAGGCCAACCGCATGATCGGGTTTCGACGCGACCTGAATTACGCCCAGGGTAATGGTGATCGTGGCGCCGCTGCGAAAATACGCCTGCCGACTGTTGAACTAAGTAATAGCCACCTATTTATTGATGAACCGTGACGGGGCAGGCGCACGGCCGGGGTCCCAGGTTCGGGTTCCTCCCCAGGTCCCGGGCGCGTAGCGTTCAGCCGAGGTCGGCCCGGTCGGCGGAGGGTAGGGAAGGGCAGGATGGAACACGTAATCCAGTCGGCAGATGGCCGGGCGCTGGCCGTCACGGAATCTGGTGACCTGGACGGCTACCCGGTGCTGGTGCACATGGGTACCCCGAATTCCCGGCGGCTGTATGGCCCCAATATCAGTGATGCCGCCGAACGCGGCCTGCGGCTGATCAGCTATGACCGGCCCGGCTACGGGGGCTCGGCGGCCCAGCCGGGACGCAGCATCGCCGACTGCGCGGCCGATGTGCGCGCGATCTGCGCCGCGCTCGGCGTCGGGCGGCTGGCGATGTGGGGGATCTCGGGCGGCGGCCCGCACGTGCTGGCGTGCGCGGCCCTGCTTCCCGACCTGACCGTAGCGGTGGCCTCGCTGGCCTCACCGGCCCCGTACGGCGTGGACGGGCTCGACTGGTTCGACGGCATGGGCCAGGACAACGTCAACGACGTCCGCCTGATGGTGGCCGATGAGAAAGCCGCCCGGGTCAAGCTGGACCAGGACCGGGAGGCGATGCTGGGCGCGTCACCGGATGAGCTGGCCGAGGGGATGAAGTCGCTGTTGTCCCCGGTCAACGCGGCACTGCTGGCCGGCGAACTGGGAGAGTACCTGGCCTACTCCATGCGGGAGGGCCTCGCCCCGGGAGGCCAGGGCTGGTGGGACGACAGCCTCGCGGAGGCGCGACCATGGGGATTCGACCTGGCCCAGATATCGGTTCCGGTCTTGCTGCTCCACGGCCGGCACGACCAGTTCGTGCCTTTCGCCCATGGCCAGTGGCTCGCGGCGCATGTCCCGGGGGCCGAGGCGTGGCTGTTCGACGACGAGGGACACCTGAGCCTCATGGAGCACCGCGTCGGGGACGTGCACGCCTGGCTGGCCAGCCGCCGCTAACCCAGGCCGGGCCCGCTCGCCCAGGACAGGCGCCGCCCGGGCCGGACCGCTGCGCTAGGGGCGGTCCTGCTGAGTGCCCCGCCGCTCTTGCAGCCGACGGGCGACGAAGTCCTCGTCGAGCCCAGCGCCGAACGCAGGCCTGCCTTTGCGGTTCTGCCGGCGCGCCCACCGCCGCTTGCGGGTCAGGCCGATGCTCAGCACGGCCACGCCGGCGGCCACCGGCACAGCGAAGAGCGCAACCGCAGTGAGCCGGTCGGGGAGGCTCTCGGCGACGGCGGCATCCGGATTGCCCGGCGGGAAGTAGACGCTCATGGCCTTGGCCGACCCGGTTCCGGGTGTCGTGGCGGTATAGGCGTGGTGGTGCCAGTAGAAGGTGACCAGGCCGTTTTGCTCGGTTCCGACCGCGCGCTGGCCGGTCCAGAGCACGATTTGGGGGGACTGGAAGTCCAGGGCCAGGAAGAGCAAGGCGAACGCGAACAGCGCGGCGGCCAGGCCCACCGACCAGCCCGCGCCGTCCAGCAACCTACCGAGGCGAGCACGCATGCGACTATTGTCAGCCCATCCGGGGGGGTGTAGCAAAGCTATTGTCGGCCCAGGGGCCGGCCAGGCAGGAGTCACGATGATCGAGCACACCACCGGTGGCAAGATGTCCCTGGCCAAGCTCGCCGACGGGCACAAATGCCAGCCGTCCGCGATCCTCCGCCTGACCGCCGAGCACAGTCCTGGCGGGGCCTACACGGCTAACGTCGCCGCCTACATCAACGGCGTGTTCCGCGGCACGATCGCGCCCACCGATCACATGCCCGCCGGGCTCCACCTGTACCTGCCGTAGCGGCCCCCCGCCGGGCGAAGTGAGGCTCGCGACTTTGCCCTCGAAGGAGGTACCGTCATGATTGGCAGGTTCCGGCTGCCGCTGGGTCCGCGGGCAGAGCTTCAAGCTCACCGGCATCGATACACACGCTGACGGCCAGTCTTTCCAGCCCGATGTCGCGGACCCCCGGGCAGCGGAGGAAGGACTGCCTTGTCTGATCAGCCACGTGCGCTCCCGGACCAGCCCAGCCTGCGGTTTCTCAAGGTGGAGGCAAAAAGGCGGCTATCCGCCGGAGAGTTCGCCACCCTGCACGAGGCCCAGCTCGCCATCGCGCGCGAGCATGGCCTGCCGAGCTGGACCGCGCTCAAGGAGTACATCAGCGCCGGCCCCAGCCAGGCCTCCCCGGTGCTCAGCCAGGTCCGCTGGGTGATCTCCCGGTTCGGGGAGGCCGGCAGCCCCGGCTGGACGGTACCCGGGGACGGCGAGTTCGGCGAGCACTTCGACGCGCAGTTCCTGCACCTGGTGCCCCCCGGGACCCTGGTCAGCACGCTGACCGGCGTCGCGCCGCGATTGCGGGCCGAGCTGGTGACCACGCTGGAGACGCCGCTGCGGCTGCGCGGCCAGATCGGCGGGATGCAGCTCGAGGCGGCCGTCGCGGCCGACCCGCCGCACCGGCTGACCGGGCTGCGCCTGTTCCCGCTGGGCGAGCGGGTGACCGATCCGCGGGTGGCCGCGCCCTCCACCCGCACGTCCGGCGTGGTGCCCGCCGCCGCGACCGCCGTGGCCGAGGAATCGTTCGCCGAGCTCGGCCTGCCGGGCCTGGTCCTGGCCGGGGCGCCCGCTGGGGCCCGGGCGGGCGACGGGAGCGGATGGGTGGCCGCCCGCGGCTGGGCCAGCCTGGGCGGCTCCGTCCCGCTGACGCCGGATCACCGGTTCCCGGCCTACTCGGTCACCAAGCTGATCACCGCCACCGTGGTCTTGCGGCTCGCCGCCGGCGGCCGGATCGGGCTGGACGATCCGGCCCGTGCCCACCTGCGCACCGTCCGGCTCGATGACGAGACCGTCACCGTCCGGGACCTGCTCACCCATACCGCGGGCGTGCCGAACCCGGGCGAGATGTTCGCCGACCGGGTGCCCGATCTGGTCAGCCTGGTCGGCGAGGTCGTGGCCAGTCCTGGCCCGCGGGGCACGTTCAATTACAGCAACGGCGGGTACGCGCTGCTCGGCCAGCTGATCGCCGACGTGACCGGGGGCACTTACCCGGAGGCGGCGGCCAGCATGGTGCTGGGGCCGCTCGGGATGAGCGGCTCGTGGTTCCCGGCGAGCTGGCCGGACGCGGGCGCCGTGACCGGCTACCACCTGGCCGGCGACGGCTCGTTCGAGACGGCCCCGGCCAGGATCTGCACCGTCCCGGCCGCCGGCGGCCTGTGGACGACCGCGGCCGACCTGGTCCGCTTCGGCCTCTCCTGGGCGTCACTCCTGCCGGCCGGGCTGGCCCGCGAAGCTCTCCGGCCGCAGGCGGACCGGGACTCCGCCGGGGCACGGATGGGCCTGGGCTGGCTGCTCAACGAGCCGAAGGACATCGGCGGTCACGCCGGCGGCGGCCCCGGCGCCGCCGCGTCGCTGATCATCCGGCTGGGCACCGGGCAGCCCAGTGTCGCCCTGACCAACCGCCTCGTCCCGATCGAGCCGGTCAACGGCCGTCTGGTCCGCCCGATCGCCTGACAGCCCGATCGCCTGACAGCCCGGGCGCCTGACTGCCCGGTCACCTGACCGCGGTGCGCCCGGCCCGCCGGGTTGCCGGCGGGCCGGGCGCACCGGCCGGGCCGGGCGTCAGCGGAGATGATGGACCTCCTGCAGCCCGTACACCGGCGTGGGAATGCCCGCCTGCCTGGCCTTGAGCTGCAGGGCGAGGTACAGCGAATAGTGCCGGGACTGATGCAGGTTGCCGCCGTGGAACCAGAGCGCCTCTTGCTGGGTGGGCTTCCACATGTTGCGCTGCTCGCCCTCCCACGGGCCGGGATCCTTGGTGGTGTCCGAGCCCAGCCCCCAGCACTTGCCCACCTTGTCGGCCACATCCTGGGAGATCAGCTCCGCGGCCCAGCCGTTCATCGACTCGTATCCGGTGGCGTACACGACCAGGTCGGCCGGCAGGATGGTGCCGTCTTCCAGCACGACGGCGTCCTCGGTCAGATGATCAACCTGGCCCCGGGCGAGCGCCACGTCCCCGTTCGCGACGAGGTCGGCCGAGCCCACGTCGATGTAGTACCCGGAGCCCCGGCGCAGGTACTTCATGAACAGGCCAGAGCCATCGTCGCCCCAGTCATGGTCGAAGCCGGCCGCCTCCAGCCGGTCGTAGAACTCCTGGTCCTGCTCGCGCATCTGGTCATACAGCGGGGTCTGGAACACGTGCATGATCCGGTACGGGATCGACGCGAATACCATGTCCGCCTTATCGGTCGTCATCCCGGACGCGACGGCTTCCTCGGAGTACAGCGCGCTCAGCCCGATGTCCATCAGTGTGCCGGAGCGCACGATGTTCGTGGACGAGCGCTGCACCATGGTGACGTCCGCGCCGTTCTCCCACAGCGCGCCGCAGATGTCGAACGCTGAGTTGTTCGAGCCGATGACCACGCATCGCCGGCCCCGGTAGCCGTCCGGGCCCGGGTGGGCTGAGGAATGATGCTGCTCGCCGCGGAAGGTGTCCATGCCGGGGAAGGCCGGGACGTTGGGCCGGCCCGACATCCCGGTGGCCAGGACGAGCTGGGCCGGGCGGAGCACGAGCGGGAGGCCATCCCGGGCCACGTGCACCGTCCACTCTCCGGCCTGCTCATCGTAGGCCGCGCTGGTCGCCTCGGTATGCGGCCAGTAGTTGAGCTCCATGATCGTCGCGTAGGACTCGAGCCAGTCGGCGATCTTGTCCTTGGGTGAGAAAACCGGCCAGTTATCGGGGAACTTGAGGTACGGCATGTGGTCGTACCAGACCGGGTCATGCAGGCACAGTGACTTGTACCGGCCGCGCCACTGGTCACCGGGGCGGACGTGCCTGTCGATGATGATCGTGGGCACGCCGAGCTGGCGGAGCCGGGCGCCAAGGCCGATGCCGGCCTGGCCGCCCCCGACGATCAGCACATACGGCTGCTCGGCGAATCCCAGCCCGGCCGCCTCCTGCTCGCGGTCCTCCAGCCAGGTGGTCCGGGCCGGGTCCGCGCCATGCCGGACGCCCTTCGGGCGGCTCGGCCCCTGGCGTTCCTCGTGGCCCTTCAGCTCATACAGCGTGGTCAGCAGGGTCCAGCACCGGCCGTCACGCAGGCGCAGGTGCCCCCAGCCGCGGCCGGCCGCAGTTTCGAAGCCGATCCACGACTCGACCACCCCACCCGCCTCGGCCGGCTCCTCACCGTCAGTGATCTTCCAGTTGCCCGGCCGGGCCCAGGGCAGCGTCTGCTCCAGCATCCCGGCGATCGCCGCGCGCCCTTCGAGCGTCTTGATGTTCCAGGTGAACGCGATGAGATCCCGCCAGTAACAGTCCCCGGTGAACAGGCTGGCCGCCGCCGCCGGATCGCCCGCGGCCAGCGCGTCCCCGAATTCCGACAGCCAGGCGGTCACCCCGGCCGCGACCTCGGTGGATGGCAGGGTTGCCGTCATCAGTGACCTCCCGCAGCGATGAAGGTAGACCGGCGTTCTTCCCAGCCTCGCCCCCCACCGCCCGGGCGTCTAGAGGTCGGGGATCCAGCTGCCGTGGAATCCCAGCGGGATCCGGGCGGGCAGGTGGACGCGCGCGACGGGCTCGCCGGTGAAGTCCTGGGCCGCGAGAATGACCAGGTCGGCCGCGCCGCGGTCCGGATTATGCACGAACGCCATGACGTAGCCCTCGTCCTCGTCGGCCCCGGGAACAGCGGGCGCGAAGACGGCCTCGCCCGCCGTGGCGTCGCGGCCGAACTCGTGCGCCTCGGTGCTGCCGTGAACCAGGTCGTGCTTGAGCAGGGCGTTGGAGAAAGCCTGGTCCGCGAAGTCGCCGCCGGTGCTGACGACGGCCCGGTTCACCTCCCCGATGACGGCGCTGTAGCCGTACCGGTGGGGCCGGCTAATGACCTGGTCGCTGACCCGGGGGAACTCCTGGGGCCGGTCGTCGAGGCGCTGCTGGGTGACCTTCCCGGCGGCCGGGTCGATGATCCATCGGTCGAGGGTCAGCGGCCCCTTCCCGTCCAGCACGGAGACGTCGTAGGCACCCTGGTAGCGGCACAGGTCCACGACTACCCGGCCCGATTCGTCGTCGTAGGCGTTGAGGGTGTGGAAGATCCAGCATGGGTCCACGTCGAACCACCGGATGTCGGCCGCGCTGCCGCCGCGGGGCAGCAGGCCAACGCGGGCCGGGTGGGCAGGATTCCAGGTGTAGGGCAGCTTCTTCCCGGCCGACACCGCGTCCATGCTGAACGTGACCGGCAGATCAAAGAGCACCAGGTAGCTGGCGGTCAGCGCGAAGTCGTGCATCATCGGGCCGTCGGCCAGCGGGATGTTCACCGCCGCCGTCACCTGGCCACCCGGGCTGACCACCAGGTGCTGGACGTGATCCCAGGCCCAGTAGTACGCGATCGCGTGCAGCTCCCTGGTGCCAGGATCGGCCTTGGTGTGTGCGGCGAACCCGCCGGGCAGCGTCCCGCCGAAGTCGCACGGCCCCACGGTGTCCAGTTCACCGGAGAGCTGGTAGGGCAGCGGCCCGGACTCCACCGTGGCCAGGACGCGGCCGGCGTTGGCGATGACGTGCGTGTTGGCGGCGAAATCCATCCCCTCGTGCACCGGGCCCGCCGGCCAGGTCTCGCCGCGGGCCTTGGCGACCGCCTGGGAACGGACCCAGCGGTTGCGGTACCACTCCGCCCGGCCGTCACGCAGCCGGACCCCGTGCACCATTCCGTCGCCGATGAACCAGTGGTAGTTCGGATCCTCCAGGCCCATGGGGTTCGGCCCGTTCCGCAGGTACCGCCCATTCAGGGCGTCCGGCACCTGGCCGGTGACCGGCAGGTCGACGGCGGTGACCTCCTCGGCCACCGGGGCGAACGGGCCGTCCAGGAAGCGATTCTGAGCAGGCATCGCAGGCTCCTCTTCCCCTGCAGGGTCTGTACCGGACATTACGCCGGCCCGCGGCGGTTCCCAAGACCGCGCCGGACGGCCCGCCACGGACATAACATGACCTTGACGTCAATATCAAGTTCGTGTTGAATCGTGGCCACCGAGCGGGTGGAGGAAGTCCGTGCTGACCACGTCCTACTGGCCTGCCGACGCTCGCCTGCCCCTCGACGAGGTCACCGTGGGTGACCTGCTCCGGCGGGTGGCCGGGCAGGTGCCTGACCGGGTCGCCCTGGTAGACGGGCAGGCCGAGGCGGCGGACCGGCGCCGGTGGAGCTACGCCGAGCTGCTGGCCATCGCCGAGGACGTGGCCGGCGCCCTGCTGGCCCGGTTCGAGCCCGGGGAGCGGGTCGCCGTCTGGGAGGCGAACCGCCCGGAGTGGGTCATGCTCCAGCTCGGCGCGGCCCTGGCCGGCGTCATCCTGGTCACGATCAACCCGCAGTACCGGCCAGCCGAGCTGAGGTACGCGCTGGGGCAGTCCGGGGTCGCGGGGCTGGTCCATGGCACCAGCCACCGCGGCGTGTCCATGGTGGACGTGGTGCACCAGCTCCGGCCGGAACTCCCCGCGCTGCGCGAGACGGTCTGCTTCGCGGACTGGGACGAGTTCGCGGCCAGCGGCCCGGGCCGGGCGCCGCTGCCGCGGCTCACGCCGTCCGACCCGGCGCTGATCATCTACACCTCGGGCACGACCGGCTTCGCCAAGGGGGCCATGCTGCACCATCTCGGGCTGGTCAACGCGGCCGGGCTGTCGGCGGAGCGGGCGGGCTTCCAGGACGGAGACACCTGGATCAACCCGATCCCGCTGTTCCACACCGGCGGCGGCGTCCTGGCCGGGATCGGCTGCCTGGCCCGCCGCGCCGCGCACGTGGTGGTGCCGCAGTTCGACCCGGGCCTGGTGCTGGAGCTGATCGAGACGGAGCGCGGCAGCATGGTGCTGACCGTGCCGACCATCCTGCTGGCCATGCTCGAGAACTACGACCGTCAGCAGCGGGACGTGTCATCGCTGCGCACGGTGATGTCGGGCGGGGCCAAGGTGCCCGACACGCTGGTCCGCCGCACCACCCAGACCCTCGGCTGCGGGTTCACGATCCTGTTCGGCCAGGCCGAGCTGCACGGCGTGCTCACCCAGACGCAGCCGGCGGACAGCCCGCAGGACCAGGCGGAGACCCTCGGCCAGCCCATGCCGCACGTCGAGGTGAAGATCGCCGACCTGGCCACCGGCGAGCCGGCCGCCGTGGGGGAGGAGGGTGAGATCTGCGCCCGCGGCTACCAGAACATGGTTGGTTACTGGGACATGCCGGACGCCACCGCGGCCACGATCGACGGCGGGGGCTGGCTGCACACCGGAGACGCCGGGACCATGGACGGCCGCGGCTACCTGCGCATCGCGGGCCGCCTGAAGGACATCATCATCCGGGGCGGCGAGAACATCCACCCGCTCGAGATCGAGCAACTGCTGGCCGATCACCCCGGGGTGGCCGAGGTCGCCGTCATCGGGGTGCCGGACCCGCACTGGGGTGAGCAGGTCGCGGCGGTGATCCGGCCCGCGCGGCCGGACGCACCGCCCGATCCGGACGAGCTGGCCGCCTTCTGCCGGGAACACCTGGCCCGGTTCAAGACCCCGAGGCAGTGGTTCTTCGTGGACTCGTTCCCGATGACGCCGTCCGGGAAGATCCGCAAATTCGAGGTCCGCCAGCGCTTTGCGGAACCCGGGTGACCACCCGGCGGTGGTCCGGTGGCCGGTGACCCGGTGACAGGTGACCCGGTGCCTGGCGTCGCGGCCGGTCCGCTCACGGACTGGTTCACCGCGACCCTGGGCGCCGCGCCCCCGCTGCGGTTCGAGCGGCTCGCAGGCGGCTACTCCAACCTGACCTTCCTGGTCAGCGACACGGCCGGGGGGCAGTGGGTGCTCCGCCGCCCCCCGCTCGGCCATGTACTGGCCACCGCGCACGACATGGACCGGGAAGGCGGGATCGTGGCCGCGCTGGCCGGGACCGGCGTCCCGGTCCCGGCGGTGCTCGGCCGGACCGCTGATCCCCGGTGGAACGGTGCGCCGTTCTTCGTCATGTCCTTCGTCCCCGGCCAGGTCCTGCGGACCCCGGCCGATACGGCCGGGCTGGCCGGGGATGAACTGAGCGCGATCGCGTACGGGCTGTTCGACGTGCTGGCCCAGATTCACGCCGTGGACCTGGATGCGACCGGCCTGGCCGGGATGGCCCGCGGCGGCTCCTACGCCGGGCGCCAGCTCCGCCGCTGGTACCGGCAGTGGCACCAGATCCGCATCCGGGACCTGCCGCTCCTGGAGGAGCTGCACACCGAGCTCGCCGCCCGCGTCCCGGACCAGCCCGCGGTGTCCCTGATCCACGGGGACTACCGGCTCGATAACGTCATCCTGAACCCGGCCGGGCCGGATCCCGCCCCGAAGATCCGGGCGGTGCTCGACTGGGAGCTGGCCACGGTGGGGGATCCGCTGGCCGACCTCGGCCTGGCCCTCGCCTACTGGACCGAGCCCCACGAGGCCGGCCTGCTCCCGCCGGCGCCCACCGATACGCCTGGCTTCCCCAGCCGCCGCGAAGTCGCGGCCCGGTACTCCGAGCGCAGCGGCCGGCCAGACGGCGACCTGAGTTTTTATGTGGCCCTGGCGCACTGGAAGGTGGCCTGCATGGCCGAGGGCGTCTACACCCGGCACCAGTCCGGGGACATGGGGGCGTCCGGGGCGGACATGGACCTGCTCCGGCGTCAGCCCTGGATGCGGGCCCAGGCCGCGCGGCGGGTGCTCGATGGCGGACTATAGGCCGCGCAGGCCTGCGCCTGCGCGGCGGGAGGAGACCGGATGAGCGACACGGTGCGCTTCGAGGTATCCGGGCCGGTGGCCACGATCACGCTCAACCGGCCGGACCGGCTGAACGCGATGACCGAGGAGCTGATCGCCGCGGTCCTGGCCCTGCTGGAACAGGTGAGCGCGGACGAGGCCATCCGGGTGCTGGTGCTGACCGGTGCGGGCCGGGGCTTCTGCGCGGGCGGTGACCTCGGCGCGATGGGGGAGTTCGCGGAACCACGCACCCCCGGGGCCAGCATCGCGCAGCTGCGCCGGCTGCACCGGACCACCGAGCTGCTGCACGAGATGCCCAAGCCGACCATCGCGGCGGTTAACGGCCCCTGCGCAGGCGCCGGGCTGTCCTGGGCCTGCGCCTGCGACCTGCGGATCGCGGCCGAGTCCGCGGTGTTCCGCACCGCGTTCCTCAGCGCGGGGCTGACCGGGGACTTCGGCGGCACCTGGTTGCTGACCCGCCTCGTCGGTGCGGGCCGCGCCCGCGACCTCTATTTCCGCAACGAAAAACTCAGCGCGGCCGCGGCCCTCAGCATGGGCCTGGTCGGCGAGGTCGTGCCGGACGGTGCGCTGCTGGGCCAGGTGACCGACCTGGCCGGCCGCCTCGCGGAGGTACCGCCGCACGTCATCGCCGGGATCAAGCAGAACCTGAACGACGCCGAGCAGCTGGACCTGCACGCGGTCCTGAACGCCGAGGCCGAGCGGCAGGTCCGGGCGGCGCTCAGCCACCCGTCCGCTGCCTCGCAGGCCTAGCCGGGCACGCACGCGAGGGGGACCGGTGACAGATTCCGCGGCGGCTGCCGGCGAGGCGGGCGGCGGGCGACGGGCCGCGGCGGGCGGGCCGGCGGCGGGCGGGCCGCTGGCCGGGATCAGGGTCATCGACCTGAGCCGCCTCGCGCCCGGGCCTTACGGGAGCATGCTGCTGGCCGACCTCGGCGCCGAGGTCATCGCGGTCACTGGCGGGCGCGCCGGGCAGGTTCCCGCGGACTTCGCCCGGGGCAAGCGGTTCGTGCACCTGAACCTCAAGCACCCGGCCAGCCGCCAGGCCCTGCGCCGGCTGGTCGCCACCGCCGATGTCCTGATCGAGGGATTCCGCCCCGGGGTGGCCGACCGGCTCGGCGCCGGCTACGCGGAGCTGAGCCAGGTCAACCCGCGGCTGGTCTACTGCTCGGTGACCGGCTACGACCCGGCCGGCCCGGCGGCCGGGGTGGCCGGGCACGACATCAACTACCTGGCCGTCACCGGGCTGCTCGGCGCGATGGGACCGGCGGGCGGGCCGCCGGCGCCGCCGCTCAATGTGGTGGCCGACCTGGCCGGCGGGGGCCTGCTGGCCGCGTTCGGCATTTGCGCGGCACTGGTCGAGCGGGACCGTTCCGGGCGCGGGCAGCAGATCACCGCCGCGATGACCGACGGTGTGCTGTCCATGATGGAGATGTGGCTGAACGCCTGGCGAACCCCGCTGCTGCCCGAACGCGGGCTCGGCTTCACTACCGGCGCGGCACCGTTCTACCGCTGCTACCGCTGCGCCGACGGGCAGTACGTGGCGGTGGGCGCGGTCGAGGACGGATTCTTCGCGGCCCTGTGGGACGGGCTCGGGCTGCCCGCGCCGTACCCGGCTGACCGGTTCGAGCCGGCCACCTGGCCGGCCCTGGCCCAGCTCATCGGGGACCGGTTCGCCACTGCGAGCCGGGATGAGTGGACTACTGCGTTCGCCGGGATCGACGCCTGCGTCACCCCGGTGCTCACGCCCGGCGAGGTGCTCGGCGCGAGTGGGCCACCCCCGCCGGTGCCGCGTTTCTCGCGCACGCCGGGGGAGCGGGGCCGCGACGGCGGCGCGCCGGACGCCACAGCCGAGGTGCTGGCCCAGGCCGGCCTCAGCGACCAGGAGCTGCGCGCGGTCGCCGAGGACGCCCGGCGTGACGGGGCGTTCGGCTTCAAGTGGCCGCCTGACTGACGCGGCTCCGGGGTTGCCAGCGAATACTCGCTGACATATATTTGCAGGCGAGTAATAGGAGGGGACGATCCCGGTGGCTGCGAAGCGCAAGGTTGACAACCTGATGGCCCTGGCGGTGCTGGCCACCGTCGTCCAGCAGCCGATGCACCGCTACCAGATCGCGTCCCTGATCCGCGCCCGCGGCAAAGACCAGGACATGGACGTCAAGTGGGGGTCCCTCTACACCGTCGTGCAGAACCTGGCCAAGCACGGCTTCCTGGAAGTGGTCGGCACCAGCCGGCAGGGTGCGCGCCCGGAGCGGACGGTGTACCGGATCACCGAGGCCGGCCGGCGGGAGATGCTCGACTGGACCCGGGAACTGCTGTCCACACCGGAGCCCGAGCACCCGAGGTTCGCCGCCGGGCTCTCTGTGCAGATGATCCTCTCGCCGGACGAGGTGATGGCCCTCCTGCGGACCCGGCTCGGCCTGCTGGAGGAGTCGATCGCTGCACGTCGTGCTGCGCTCACCGGGCACCTCACGGAGATTCCCCGACTGTTCCTGGTCGAGGATCAGTTCGCCGTGGCCATGCTCGAGGCGGAGGCGGCCTGGGTCCGCGCTTTCCTGGAGGAGCTGACCTCGGGAAGCTTCCCCGATCTCGCGATGTGGCGGGCCCTCCATGAGAGCGGCGAGATGCCCCCGGAGCTGGCCGAACTCGCGCAGAGGGGGGTGGCAGACGACTAGATAGCGCTAGATGGTCCCGAGGCGGTGCGCCAACACCGCCGCCGGGACCCGGGGCGGCTGCTCGCAGCCATCCCGTCCAGCACCCGCGAACCGATGCCCGCACGAGACGAACCCGGCCACGAGGTGGCAACCAAAGGATAGCTGGGTTCCCCGTGCGTGATCTCGGCGCAGAACAACCGACGAACCACCACATGCAGGAGAGAACCCATGTCTACAGCCACGCCCAAGGTCCGCACCGCACTGGTCATCGGCGGCGGGATCGCCGGTCCCGTCGCCGCGACCGCCCTGCTCAAGGCCGGCATCCAGGCCACGGTCTACGAGGCCTACCCCACCCTGGCCGGGGGAATCGGCGGCGGCCTGGCCCTGGCCCCCAACGGCCTGGCCGCGCTCCGTATCATCGGCGCCGACGCTGCCGTCCGGGCCCTCTCGACCCCGGTCTCCGGGACGATCATGGCGGTCGGCGGGAACACCCGCCGGCTGCCCAGCCTGGCGGGCGTGGAGCCACTCCAGATCATCGGCCGCGGCGATCTGCACCGGGTCTTGCACGACCGGGCGGTCGAGTCAGGCGTCCGCTTCGAGTACGGCAAGCGCCTGGTCGCCGTGGCCGAAGCCCCGGACTCGGTCACGGCGAAGTTCGACGATGGCACCGCCGCGACCGCCGACGTCCTGATCGGCGCCGACGGCGTCCGCTCCACCGTCAGAACCCTGATCGACCCGGACGCTCCCGCGGCCGGCTACACCGGAATGCTCGGTTTCCAGGGCTATGCCGACGCCAGTCCCGGCCTCGACCCCGAACCTGGCGTCATGACGTTCGCCTTCGGCAAGCGTGCGTACTACCTGTTCTGGAAGATGGCGGACGGCCGTGTGACCTGGGGTGCGAACCTGCCGTCGAAGCAGTACCTGTCGCTGGCCGAGGCCCGGGCGACCCCGGCCGGGCAGTGGCTGCGGACGCTGCGCGACACGTACGCGGGCGATCTCCCCGGCGAGCTGCTGGCGAACCGCACTACTGCGGAAAACCTCGACATCACCGGGGCGATCCACATCATGCCGCCCGTCCCGCACTGGTACCGCGGCCGTATGGTGCTGGTCGGCGACGCCGTCCACGCCCCGTCCAACAGCACCGGCCAGGGCGCGTCGCTGGCGATCGAGAGCGCGATCCAGCTGGCACGCTGCCTGCGGGACCTGCCCGATGCCACGTCGGCGTTCGGTGCCTACGAGCAGTTGCGGCGGGAGCGGGTGGAAAGGATCACGAAGCGGGGCGCCCGGACGAACAGCGCTAAGACGCCCGGACCGGTCGGGCGCACGGTGATGCATGCGCTGATGCCGATCTTCTTCAAGCTGATGAACTTCGAGAAGGTCATGGGCCGGGAGCAGCGGTACCGGATCGACTGGGATGCGCCTGTGCTGGCCGCGGCACCGGGGCGTGGCGAAGAGATCCCCCGGCGGGGCGAACCGTTTGCCGCCCGGCCGCAATAGACAGGGCGGACAGCCGCCCCGGGTGCAGCCCACCGCCTGCGTGGGTGCCGGCGGCGGCCGGCCGTTGCGGGCGGCGTGGCCGCTGGCCCGCGCCGCGGGCGGCAGCGGGCCAGCGGCCCGGCGTGAATAACTCCGGCTGGTAAAGGGGCGCACCATGATCAAACGTGACCGTCGGCTGCGGATGCTGGCCGTGGCGATGTCAGTAGCCGCGCTGCTCGCCACCGCCTGCGGGCCAGTTCAGGAGGCCGCGGCCGGCGGTGCCACGGCCAGCGGAACGGCCCGGCCGTCGTCCGCCAGCCCGTCGCCCAGCTCAACGGGAGTCTGCGGCTCCGGCGTGACCTGTTATACGCCGCAGCAGCTTCAGGTGGCCTATGGCGTCAACCCGCTCCTGGACCGCGGGATCAACGGCCGGGGCGAGACCGTGGTGCTGCCAGAGCTCGCCGAATCGCAGCTGAACCCGCCCTTGGTCACTGACCTGCGCCAGGATATGGCGGCTTTCGACGGCCTGTTCCACCTTCCGGCCGCGCGGATGCGGGTGGTGAGCACCCTCGCCGGGTCCAGCTCTCCCTGGCTGGCCTTCGGCGAGGAAGTGCTGGATGCGGAGGTGGTGCACGCGCTCGCCCCGGACGCCAATCTGGTCATCCTCCTGCTGCCGTCAACATCGCTGGATAACACCCCGCACGCGGTGGCCGCCGCCCTCGCCGAGCTCCGGCTGGGCCCGGCGCTGGGCGGCGTCATGTCGATCAGCGCCGCGGGACAGATCGGCGGCGAGCATTGCGTAAGCCGCGCGCAGGCCAGCCAGCTGAACACGGCGCTCCAGGCGGCCGTCAACCGTGGGCTGACGGTTGTCACCGCCTCGGGCGACATAGGCGCGGCGGCCTATCAGTGCGATCTGTACTCGGCCCTGACCGGCACCCCGCCCGTTAACCCGGCCAAGGGGGTCCTCCTGCTGGCCTCCGACCCGTTCGTCCTGTCCGCCGGTGGCACCGCCCTGACCGCCAGTCACGCCGGCGCCTGGATCAGCGAAACGGCGTGGGGCCTGGCGTCCGGAAACCCCGGAAACGCGGGAGGGTCCTTCCAGGCCTCCGGCGGCGGATTCAGCGACCGGTTCGCCCGGCCCTCCTACCAGGCCGGCGTGCCCGGCATCGGCGCTACCCGAGGGGTTCCCGATGTGTCCGCCGATGCCAGCGACCGCACGGGCGTGGCCGTCGTCTCCAGCGACGGAACCCAGGACATGGTCCAGAGCCACGGCGGGACGAGCGCCAGCGCCCCGATCTGGGCCGCGCTGATCGCGCTGGCCGACCAGTGCGCGGGGCGTCACCTGGGCCTGGTCAACCCGGCCATCTACCAGATCGCCCGCAGCGCCCGCTACCACCAGGCCTTCCACGACATCACGACGGGAAACAACACCGTGCACTTCCCGCCCACGACGGTCACCGGCTACCAGGCCGCGCCCGGCTGGGATCCAGTCACCGGCTGGGGTAGCCCCAACGCCCAGGTGCTCATCCCACTGCTCGCCCGCGCCCGCTGAGAGCCGGCTGGTGACGGTGCTCGCTGGGACCAGCAGGCGGTCAGGACCGGGTGACGATCAGGCAGGCGTCCTGGCCGCCGAAGCCGAACCCGTTGACCTGCAACACGTTGATGTCGGCCTTCGCGGGTGCGTGGGTGATGACCCGGAACCGGGCCTCGGGCTCCACCTCGGTGGTGCCCGCGACCTGCACGAGCGTGCCCGCCTGCATCCCGTGCAGCCCGGCCAGGAGCCCCATCACGCCGCTGGCCGAGCCGGTGTGCCCCACGTGGCCCTTGATCGAGGTGACCAGGAGTTCGGCGGCGTGCTCGCCGAACACGTCGTTGATCGCCCGGGCCTCGGTCAGGTCCCCCGCGGATGTCGCGGTGGCGTGCGCGATCACGGCGTCCACGGCTTCCGGGCCCGGCAGTCCCGCGTCACGCTGCGCGCGGCGCATGGCCTCAGCCTCCCACCGGCCAGACGGCTCCGGCGACGAGGGATGGAAGCCCTCGGACAGCGACGCGTACCCGGTGACCAGGCCGTAAGTGTGCGCGCCGCGCCGGGCGGCTCGCTCGGCGTTCTCCAGCACCACCACGGCCGCCCCGGCACCCTCCACTACCCCGCAGCGGTGCACGTCAAAGGGGAGGCTGGCCCGGTCCGCCCGATCCGGCGGGCTGGACATCCCGTAGCTGCGCTGGCTGTAGGCGAGCGCGGGGGCCAGGCCGCACTCGGTGCCGCCCGCGATGATCACCTCCGCCTGCCCGCTCTCGATCATCCGGGCCCCGGTGCCGATCGCGTCCAGCGAGGAGGCGCAGGCTGAGGAGACCGTGAGCAGCGGGCCGTGCAGCCCGTAGTGGATGGCGATCTGCCCGGCCGCCATGTTCGGCCAGACCTGGATGTTCAGCTTGCGGGGTACCGCGTCGGGACCCTCGGTATCCAGCAGCCGCTGGGCATCGAGCAGGGCCCGCGCGCCGGCCATCGTCACCCCCAGCACCACGCCGGTACGCAGCGGGTCGAAGTTCCCGCCCGCGTCGCGGACCGCCTGGATGCTGGCGGCCAGCGCGTGCTGCGTGAAGGTGTCCGAGCCCGCGATCACCCGCTCATCCAGCCAGGCGGCCGGGTCGAAGCGTGGCACCGGGGCGATCCAGGCGTGCCGGCCGGCCTCCGGCTCGGCCCAGGGTGCGGCGATCACCCCGTGCTCGCCGGCGTCGAGCCGGGCGAAGTACTCGTCGGCGGACTGGCCGATGCAGGAGATGACGCCGATCCCGGTGATGGCCACGTCCCGCATCCGCTGCCCCTTCCGCTGATCATTGACAGTAGTTGAATCCGACGTCAGAATCAATCAGTCGCATGCGGCCCGGACATGGGTGCGGCGCGCATGCGGCCTAGCCATCCCGGTCGCGCGGGTGCGGCCGCGCCGTGCGTGGTTCTGGCGGACGGGCGCGCCCGGCCCGCGCACGCCGGGCGACGCGGGCCGGAGGCAGCCATGAAGCTCACCCTCGCCGATTTCATCGCGATGAACGTCCGGTCCTTCCCGGACCGCCAGGCCATCGAGGTGCTCGGCGCCGCGCCCGAAAGCTACACCTACCGGGAGATGTGGCTGCGGGTCTCGGCCCTGGCCGACGCGCTGCGCGAGGTCGAGCCGGGGCCGCACGGGCCGGTGGCCGCCACGCTGCTGGGCAACGGGACCGACGCACTGCTCATCTACCTGGCCGGGCAGCTGGCGGGCTGCGCGATCGTGCCGGTCAACACGCGGCTCGCGCACCCGGAGATCCTGCACATCGTCAACGACTCGGGGGCGGCCCGCATCTTCTCCGGCGGGGACCTGCTGCCCATGGCGGAGGGAGTGGCGGCCGCCGCGGACCACGACGTCACGATCATCGACCCCGCCCCGCTGCCCACCCCGGGCAGCCTGCGCGACCCGGCCATCCCCGATCCGGCCAAGGGCGACCGGATGGCGGCCGTCTTCTACACCTCGGGCACCACCGGGGCGCCCAAAGGTGCGGCGATGACCAACGAGACCTGGCTGATCAACGCGATGCGCTGGGGCTGGCAGCTCGGCCTGAACTGGGACTCGGTCATGCTGGTGCCCGGCCCGCTGTTCCACATGTCCTACTGCAGCTTCGCTTTCGGCACGCTGATGATCGGCGGCCGGATCCGGATCATGCCGTCGTTCGACGCCGCCGGGGCCTGCGACGAGTTCGCCGGGACAGCCACGACCGCGTTCCTGGTCCCGTCGATGACCTCGATGATGATCGAGGAGTGGCAGCGCCGTGGCCGGCCCCCGCTGACGAGTATGCGGGCCATGATGACGGCGGCCGCCTCGGTGTCACCCGAGGCGCTCGCGGACGCGTTCGCCATGTTCCCGAACGCCCGGATCACCGAGACCTACGGCTGGACCGAAGCCGGATTCGCCACCGACGAAGTCAAGCGCCCGGAGACGCTCGCGGACGCCACCGTCGGCTACTCCACGCTGGGCTGCGAGATCGCGATCCTGGACCCGGACGGGAACCCGGTCCCGCCGGGGGAGCAGGGCGAGGTGGCCGTGAAGACCCTGGCTCATTTCTCCGGCTACCTGAACCGGCCCGATGCGACGGCGGCCGCGTGGGCCGGGGACTTCCTGCGCTCGGACGACATCGGGGTACTGGAGAAGGACGGCCGGCTGCGGATCATCGACCGGAAGAACGGCCTCATCATCAGCGGCGGCGAGAACGTCTACGCCGCCGAGGTCGAGCGGGTGCTGATCAGCCACCCGCAGGTCCGTGACGTCACCGTGATCGGCAGGCCGGACCCGCGCTGGGGCGAGGTCGTGGTCGCGGTGGTGGTGCCCGAACCCGGCACGGCCCCCGACCCCGACGAGGTCATCGCGTTCTGCCGGGCCCGGCTGGCCGGCTACAAGTGCCCGCGGCAGGTCCAGGTCTGGGACGACCTGCCCCGCAACTCGATGGGCAAGATCCAGCGCTTCATCATCCGCGACCGTGTCGCCGCCGGCCCCGCTTAGCCGCTGACGCGCTTGATCAGGGAGCTGAGGAGTTCCCAGGACTGGTCATCGTCGATGTTTCCGGTATGGGGGCGCCGGAACCGGCTCACGTCCACGGCGATGTCCGCCAGGTCCCAGCGGAGACGGTAGAGGTCCAGCAACAGCGGCTGCGGGGTCACGCCCGTCGCGCTGGCGTAGGCCTCCAGGATGCTCCCGTCCCCAGGATCCAGGTCCCACAGGTCCCGCTCGGGCGGGGCGACGAGCGCGGTATCCCAGTCGATCAGCATCCAGCCATCGGCCGTCAGCATCGTGTTGCCCGGATGAGGCTCGCCGTGGGTCAGGACCGTCTGGGCACCCAGGGCACGGGCCTCCAGGACGAGGGCGTCGTACCGGCCCAGCAGCCGCTGCAGCGGTCCCGCGTGCTGCCTGGCCAGCAGCGACAGGGGGCGGGCGTAGGGCCCGCAGTCGGCGATGTCACCGTCCAGGGCACAGGCCGCTTCCAGTTCGTCCCGGCACGGCACCGCGAAGTCGTCTGCCAGCGCGTGCCGGCTAGCCGCCGGCGGGGCGGTGTGCGTGTTGACCAGAAGATCCAGCACGCTGAGCCGGTGCACGGGGGACGAGAACTCCTCCCAGTCGAAACTCTGCCCGTCCGCGAACGGGTACACCGCGACGCCGAATTTGTCGTTGACCCGCGTCAGCGGCTCGCCGTGCCGGGTGAGCACCGGCGCCACCACGAACGTGCGGCCGCAGGCCCGCAGATCCACCGCGGCAGTCAGTGCCGCGCGCAGCCGCGCGAACCCCGCGGCCAGTGGCTCACTGGCCGACAGCCGCTTGTTCTCCAGTTCATCGACGGTGACGAACCAGCGTGAGCCGGCCGCGTCGGCCACCTCCCAGTGGTGGCTGCCCCAGCCGACGGCCCGGTAACGCGTCGATGCGACGGCCATGCCCCACGAACGGCCCAGCGCCGCCACCAGCGTCGACTCGGGGAGGCCGTCAGGCGGGGCCAGCATCTGGCCACGGTAGCGGCAGACCGCCAGACCGGCCATCCAATAGGCGCGGCTCGAAGCTGGCTGTCCGCTGGCGCTGCGGCTGGGAGCCGCGCCTACTCGCGATGGAGCGAGAGGGCCAGGCTGGGAACGACGAAGGACGCGAGAAAGATCGGCAGAAACCTCTTTCCGGTGCACCGGAAGGCGACGAGTCCGCCGTCGGCGGCGTCGAAGGTCAGAGTCCGGCTGGAGTTTCGGCCGTTCCGGACTTGCAGGGTGTGCCGTCCAGGTTCTACTGGCGTCTCGAACGTGTCGTTCATTTCGACCGACCCGGCACGGTCCCCGTCGAGCACGATGTCGTACGTCCCGCGGCGGACCTCCGCCCCGATTGCTTTATGCGTCACCGTCAGCGTTGCGGACATTCCTAGTCTCCTCAGTTTCTGCAAGGTGTTTCTCGGGATGCCTGCCGATTGGGGCGCCGCTGGCCGGACCGCAGCTCCTTGCGGAGGATCGCGCCGGCCCGGGTCCAGCTGAATCTCATCTCGACCACCAGCGCGGATTCACCCTTCGAGCCATCGATGGGCGGTGCAGCACTGATCGGTTCGGCGCTACCGGCCGGGTGGGTGGCCGGCTGCGGGGTCACAGTCATCTCACGGGGCTGCCGGAACGCGCCGGCGTTCTATGGCGCACATGATGGCTGAACGGTAACAGCCCGCCTGGGCAGCTTGCTTCGCCGGCCAGGACGACCTCATGAAGCAGGTCGTCCACGAGGCGGCCGAAGAGGCCAAGGCGTACATACGTCCGCGGATCCTCGCCGAATCCACCGGTCCGGGGCCCTGGAGGCCGTGTTGTCTGGATTCCAGACAGCCGGCCAGTTCCGCCCTGACTTCGACCCCCACGTCATGGCCACCCGCCCCCAGGACACGTCATGACCGGCGAGCGATCATGACGACATCACCCGCCGCCACTTGATTAACCTTGGCTGAGTGGCGTTGCCAGTGAGCCTCCAGATCCGCCTATGAGTGGATTCGAAGCCCAACATCGCAAATGATTAACGGACGGCTCGCAGATAAGGTGGGCTGGGGGACGCTAACCGCGTGCCGGGGGATTCTCAGTGCAGTTATTTTCTACTGACCGCGCTCACGCCTGCTCTTTTCGGTGCCAGGGAACTCACAAAAGGAGAATTTATGATGCACGCACGTTTTGCGCGCGTTCTGGGCCCGGCGGTGGCCGGGATTACGCTCATGTCACTAAGCCTGGGCGGCGGTGCCGCTCATGCGGCGAGCGGCTCGTCCCAGGAGGCAACGACGGGGGCCACGGCTGGGCCAGTGACCGCCTACGTCGCCAATCTCGGCTCGCGCACAGTCATCCCGATCCGTGGCGCCACCGCAGGTACCCCTATCTTCACCGGGCACTTCGCCACAGCCATCGCGATCACTCCGAACGGGAAGACCGTCTACATCGTTGACACCAACACGCGCACGGTCACCCCGATCCACACCGCCACCAATACCGCAGGCCCCTCCATCCCGACCGGGTACGGCCCCGAGGCCATCGCGATCACCCCGAACGGGAAAACTGCCTATGTCACCAATCTCGACTCGGGCACGGTCACCCCCATCAACACCGCCACCAATACGGCAGGCCGCCCCATCCCGACCGGGTACGCCCCCGAAGCCATCGCGATCACGCCAGACGGGAAAACGGCCTACGTTGCCAATTTTGGTGCGGGCACGGTTATCCCGATCCGCACCGCCACCGACACCGCGGGCCCCGCTATCCCGACCGGATCGCAGCCGTTCGCCATCGCGATCACGCCAGACGGCAAAACCGCCTACGTCGCTAACTATGACTCGGGCACGGTCACCCCCATCCACACCGCCACCGACACGGCCGGCCCGTCCATCAGGACCGGATCCGGCGCTATCGCCATTGCGATCACCCCGGACGGCAAGACCGCCTACGTCGCCAATAGCCTCTCGGGCACGGTCACCCCGATCCACACCGCCAGCAACACCGCCGGCCCCCCCATCAAGAGCGGGGCCTACCCCATCGCCATCGCGATCACGCCGGACGGGAAGACCGCTTACGCCGCCAACAGTGACTCGGGCACGGTCACGCCGATCCACACCGCCACCAACACCGCCGGCCCCCCCATCAAGACCGGGACCGGGCCCCATGCCATCGGGATCACGCCGGACGGGAAGACCGCCTACGTCACCAATTTCCGCTCGGCTAACGTCACCCCGATTCACACCGCCACCAACACCGCCGGCCCCCGCATCAAGAGCTGGCGCAACCCCATCGCCATCGCGATCGTGCCCCACCCCTGCCGCACCGCTGCTGCGCAATGACGCCGGACCGCCCCGCGGATCGTGACCGCCGCAGTTTCGTCATGCCTCCCCAGACGACCAGGGCTCCTAGAGTCGTGGCAAGCCAGGCCGGGCAGGCTCGGCTCGAAGAAGGGGGTCAGGGCGATGAGCGACCAGCCGTTCCGCACGATCATTGAGCCGTTCCGCATTCACTCGGTCGAGCCGATGCGGCTGACCACGCGGGCGGAACGGGCGGCCGCGCTGGCGGCCGCCGGGTACAACCTGTTCGAAGTCCGGGCCGAGCAGGTGCTGATCGACCTGCTCACCGACTCGGGGACCGGGGCGATGTCGGCCGAGCAGTGGGCCGGCATCCAGCGGGGCAACGAAGCCTACGCCGGAGCGCCCTCGTTCTACCGGTTCCGTGACGCGGTGACCAGCCTGTTCCCGTTCCGGCACGTCCTGCCGACCCATCAGGGCCGGGCCGCCGAGAAGATCCTGTTTACCGTGACGGGCGGGGCGGGCCAGGTCATCCCCAACAACACCCATTTCGACACCACCCGGGCCAACATCGAGTTCACCGGGGCGCAGGCCATCGACCTGCCCATCCCCGAAGGGCTCCAGCCGGGCGTGCGCCACCCGTTCAAGGGCAACATGGATCCCGCCGCGCTGGAGCAGCTCCTGGAAGCGCGCGCTGCCGAGGTCCCGCTGGTGATGGTGACCGTGACGAACAACTCCGGCGGCGGCCAGCCGGTCAGCCTGGCCAACCTCCGGGCCGTCCGCGCGCGTCTGCGACCGCTTCGGCAAGCCGCTGTTCCTGGATGCCTGCCGGTTCGCGGAGAACGCCTGGTTCATCAAGACCCGGGAGCCTGGCTACGCCGACGTCCCGGTCACCGCCATTGTCCAGGAGATGGCTGCCCTCGCGGACGGCATGACGATGTCGGCGAAGAAGGACCCGCTCGCCAACATCGGCGGCTGGCTGGCCCTCAACGACGACAACCTCGCCGAGCAGTGCCGCAGCCTGGAGATTCTCACCGAAGGCTTCCCCACCTACGGCGGGCTGGCCGGGCGGGACCTGGAGGCGATCGCCCAGGGGCTGCGCGAAAGCACCGACCACGACTACCTGCGTTACCGGGTGCGCTCCATCGCCTATCTCGGTGAGGCGCTCGAATCGGCAGGGATCCCGGTCGTCGTCCCCTTCGGCGGCCACGCGGTTTTCATCGACGCGCGCGCCCTGCTGGCGCATCTCGACCCGCTGCAGTACCCCGGACAGGCTCTGGCCTGCGCGCTGTATGAGGAAGGAGGGGTGCGGGCCTGCGAGATCGGAACCGTGATGTTCGGCCTGCATCCGGACGGCACCGAGACCCCGGCCGCCATGGACCTGGTCCGGCTGGCCATTCCCCGCCGCACCTACACGCAAAGCCACATCGACTACGTCATCGAGGTTCTCATCCGGGTGGCCAGCCGGGCCGCCAGCCTGCCGGGTTTGCGCATCGTGTCCCAGCCCCGGCATCTGCGGCACTTCACCGCCCGGTTCGCGCCGCTCGAGTGACGGTATGAGCGTCGCGGATATGCCCCTGGGACGCCACCTGCCGGACTCATCAGGCGTGCCAGCGCTGCGCCGATGAGTTTGCCGCCCGGGCCCGGTCATACGTGTGCCGGGCCAGCCTGGCCCCGAGACGATGGAGTTGATGACAGTGGGCGCGATCAAGGTGCATGAGTTCATCGCCGTGGATGGGGTGTATGAGAACCCGTCCTGGACGTTCGAGTTCGGCTTTGACCCCAAGATGGGCGAGGCCATCGGCGCCATCACGGGGAGCTGCCGGGCGATCTTGCTGGGCCGCCGGACCTTCGAGATGTTCGCGCCGGCGTGGTCGCCCCGGACCGCCGAGGAGGACCCGGGCGCCCCGTTCTTCAACGAGTCACCCAAGTACGTCGTGGCCGGATCAGCGCCGGCCGTGGAGTGGAACAACTCCACCATCCTCGGCCCGTACACCGCGGACAGCATCCGCGGCCTCAAGGACAAGGTGGATGGCGACATCTACGTCAGCGGCAGCGGCACCCTGGTCCGGGCCATGCTCGCCGACGGCCTGGTCGACGAGCTGCACCTGTTCGTCTACCCGGTCGCACGCGGCGCAGGAGAGCGCCTGCTCGCCGATAGCGGTCCGGCCACGAAGTTCAGCCTGGCCGGGTCCGAGGCCTACAGCAACGGGGTTGTGCATGTCAACTACGCCCCCTCAGCGGGCTGAACCAGCCACAAGGTCACCACGTGGAACGGGACTAAAGGGGCAAGAAGCGATTACGCTGCGAAATAGGGCGAATACTCGCCCAGCAGACAAGGGGGGGCCTTGTGCGCAAATACATCCTCGCCGTACCCGCCGCAGCAGGCTTGCTGGCGTTGAGCGTCCCGGCCGCTGAGGCCGGAACCGGAGGCCAGCCGCCGCCCGCGGGAGTCGTGTCCGCGACGCCCGTCAGCGGCCCGCCTCACCTGCCCGCCACGTCCAGTCCCACGCAGCAGATCCGCCAGCTCGTCCAGTGCGGCGGCACCATGTACGCGGTGGGCAGCTTCAGTTCCATCCAGAAGGGCAGCACCAGCTTCTCCCGCACTGACCTGGTCAGCTTCAGCGCGAGCAGCCCCTACACGGTCACATCCTGGGCCCCCGTGGTGGTGGGGAGCACGAACACCAACGAGTCGGGCGCGGCCGCGATCAACTCCATCGCGTTCAGCGGCGGCAATTGCGCCAACGCCTACATCGGCGGGAACTTCACCAAGGTCAACGGCACCACCGTGAAAAACATCGCCGAGATCAGCACCAGTACGGGCAACGTGGTGACCGGTTTCGCGCACAGCGCCAGCGGCGCCGTCGACACCCTGGCCGCAGTCGGGGGCCACCTGCTGGTGGGGGGGACCTTCACGTCCATCAACGGGGCCAGCATCCCGCGCATGATCAGCCTGAGCCCGGCGACCGGCCTGAGCGACGGGTTCCTGAACCTGTCTATCGCCGGCAGCCAGGTCTATAACCAGCAGCTCAGCCACGGCGGCACGCTCGACCTGGTCGAGGGCGCGGTCAGCTCCGTAGGCGGGCTCGCGCGCCACCAGATGTTCATGCTGAACGTCGGCGGCTCGAAGGCCACCGTGACCGGCTGGACCTCGCCCACGCTGGCCATTGCCTGCACTCCCCAGACGTTCTGGGCTCACGGGGGAGCCTGGTCACCGGACGACTCCACGATTTACGTGGCCGCCACCGGGTTTCACGAGCCAGGCGTCAGCTCGCACGGGCCGCGCCCGGCGGGCAGCCCGTGTGACGTGGCCATGGCCTTCCCGGCCACGCAGGCGTCGGTGAGCCCGAAGTGGATCAACCAGACCGGCTGCGACTCGCTGTACACGACGGCGGCTGATAGCCAGGGCGCGTACTTCGGCGGCCACGAGCGCTTCGCCAGTAATCCCAACGCGTGCGACACCCTCGGTCCCGGTGGGTATAACGCGCCCGGCATGGAAGGCCTCAACCCGGCCAACGGGGCGCTGTTCGTCAACTCCGCGAATTCCGCGGGTTATTACAGCCGGGCCCGGGGCGAGGGCGCCGACGACATGCTGGTCACCAGCGCCGGGCTGTGGATCGCCAGCGACAACCTGGACGGCAGTGCCACCTGCGGCGGGGTGAGCGGCCACGCCGGGATCTGCCTGCTGCCCTACGCGTAGAGCCCCAGGCTGCCGGGCCGTCTGGGGCCTGAGGCTTCTGCACGCCTAAAGCCCCAGGCGGTCAGCCAGGGCGGCGCGGTGCTGGGCTTCGGTGCCGAACAGGACTGCGGAGGTCCGGGCCCGGCGGAAGTACAGGTGGGCCGGGTGCTCCCAGGTGAAGCCGATCCCGCCCAGGACCTGGATCGCCTCGGCGGTGATGTGCGTGTACGCCGCCGAGCACTGTAGCCCGGCCACCAGCGCCGCGACCCCGGAATCAGCCGGGGCCAGCAGCGCCCCGTCGAGGGCGACCCGGGCGCCCTCCAGCGTCACCAGCATGTCCGCGCACTTGTGCTTGATGGCCTGGAACGACCCGATCGGCCGGCCGAACTGGACCCGCTGCTTCGCGTGACTGACCGCGAGGTCCAGGGCCTGCTCGGCGCCGCCGACCGCCTCGGCGGCCAGCGCCACGACGGCGGTGTCCAGGACACGGGCCAGCGTTGCCGACCCGGACCCAGCTGGGCCCAGGGGATGGGCCGGGACCCCGCTGAAGCCCAGCCGAGTCAGATTACGCGTGGCGTCCAGGACCGGCATCACCGCGCGGCTCACTCCTGGCGCATCAGCCGCCACCCGGTACAGGCCCGCGCGCCCCTCGTCCCGCGCGGCGACCAGCAGGACGCCGGCCATCTGGCCGTCTACCACGTAGAGCGCCTCGCCGTCCAGGGTCACGCCGCCGGGGGAGTGCGACGCGGTCACGCCGAGCGAGTCGGGGCTGCCGTCTGCGCGGCCACCGGGCCCGCTCACCGCCACGGCCCCGGTGAGTTCCCCCGTGGCCAGCCCCGGCAGCAGCTCAGCCTGGGCCTCCTCGTCTCCGCTGGCCAGCAGGGCGGTGACGGTCAGGACCGCGGAAGACAGGTAGGGGACGCTGGCCAGGCCGCGGCCCAGTTCCTGCAGGACCACGCCCGCCTCGGCGAGCCCGCAGCCCGCGCCGCCGTACTCGGGCGGTACCAGCAGGCCGGTCACGCCCAGCTGGCCGCTCAGGCCGGCCCACATTCCCGGGTCGTAGCCCGCCCCGGTGCCCGGCACCCGGCGTACTTCCTCCAGGGGCGAGCGGTCCCGCAGGAACGCCCGGACCATCGCGCGCAGGTCGTCCCGCTCGGCCGCCGTGGTCGCCGGCCCCGTGCTGGCTGGCCCCGTGGTGGCTGGCCCCGTGCTGGCTGGCCCCGTGCTGGCTGGCGCGGGCCCGGATGCCGGCATCAGCGCCCCGGTCAGCCAGCCACGATGGGCTGGCCCCACATGTCGCAGTTCGGGGCCGCCTTGGCCACCAGGCCCGGCACGACGGCGCCCAGGTCGGCCGGATCCCAGGTGCCGGGCTGCCGGACGCCCGGGCCCGAGTGCCAGCCCTCGGCCACGTTGAGCTCGCTGCCCCACACGTTGAACACCCGGCCGGTGATCTCCCGGGACTGCTCGCTGCCCAGCCACACCACCAGCGGCGAGACGCGCTCCGGGGCCAGGTCATCGGGCTGCCCGGCCGCCCCGTCCGGCACCGCTCCATCCAGCACGGCCAGGCCCTCGGTCATCCGGGTCCGCGCCCCCGGCGCGATCGCGTTGACCGTCACCCCGTACCGGCCGAGTTCGGTCGCGGCGATCAGCGCGAAGGCGGCGATGCCGGCCTTGGCCGCGCCGTAGTTCACCTGGCCCGGGTTCCCGTACAGACCGGACGGGGACGAGGTGCAGATGACCCGCGCGTCTCTGGCCTGCCCGGCCTTGGCCTGTTCGCGCCAGTACGCGGCGGCGTGCCGGGTGGGGGCGAATACCCCGCGCAGGTGGGTGCGGATCACGCCGTCCCAGTCGTCCTCGGTCATGTTCACCAGCATCCGGTCCCGCAGGATGCCGGCGTTGTTCACCAGCACGTCGAGCTGGCCGTAACTATCCAGGGCGGCCCGGATGAGCCTGGCCGCGCCATCCCAGTCCGCGGCGTCCTCGTAATTGGCCACCGCCTCGCCGCCCAGCTCGCGGACCTCCGCTACCACCCCATCGGCGGGCCCATGGTCCCCGCGGGTGCCGTCCCGCTCGACGCCGGTGTCGTTGATGACCAGCCGGGCCCCTTCGCGGGCGAAGGCCAGCGCGTGCGCCCGGCCCAGGCCGCGGCCGGCCCCGGTGATGATCACGGCCCGCCCATCGCAGATTCCGCTCATGCGTCCGTCCTTCCCTGCAGCCCGATCGCCCGGGCCCACAGGGCGGTCAGCTCGTCGGTGGCCTTGTCCAGCTCGAAGTCCTCGCCTTGCGTGCACCAGGTGTAGGCGAACCGGCTGACCATGCCGGTGAGCGCGTGCGCGGCGTAGCGCGGGTCGAGAGAGGGGTCGGCCAGCCCGGCTTCCTGCAGGCCGCGGATGGATTTCTCGGCCCGGGTGACGAACGCCGTCTTGGCCTCGTGCAGCAGGTCGGCCATGTCCGGGACGATCGCCGCGGCGTTCTCCCAGATCACCATCAGCCTGCTGTTCGCCCGGTAGGTCTCCAGATACCGGCGGTTCGCCCCGCGCAGCGCGGCCACCGGGTCCTGGTCATCGCGGCGGCCCCGGTACTGGGCGGCACCCGCGCCGAGGAGCTCGGACTCCAGCTGCAGGATGACCGCCCGCAGCGCGGCTTCCTTGGAGTCGAAGTAGGTGTAGAACGTGCCGTGCGCCGCGCCTGCCTCTTCGGCGATGTCGGTGATCCGGGCGTCGATGAACCCGTCCCGCTCGAAGACCCGGCGCGCGGCGGCGATGAGCGCCTCGCGGGTCCGGCGGCCGCGCTCGCTCAGCTGCTCGGGTGGTTTGGGGGAGCCGCTCGCCGGTGATGGGTCCGCGGTCCGGGATCGCGCCATGCGACCTGACAATAGTCGAACTTGACGTCGGAATCAAGTTCGGCTTAGATGGGAGCCGTTCCCGCGGGCGCTGCGAGAACCCGCAGCAGCCGGGCTGATGACCCCGTGAGGAGTCTGATGGATTTCGAGTTCTCGCCGCGGTCGGCGCAGCTCCAGCGCGAACTCCTCGCCTTCATGGACAGCCACGTGTACCCCGCCGAGGATCTGTACGAGAGCCAGCTCGCCGCGTCGGGAGACCCGCACAGCCAGCCGCCGGTCATGGAGGAGCTGAAGGCCGAGGCCCGGGCCCGCGGTCTGTGGAACCTGTTCCTGCCCGACGCCACCTGGGGTGCGGGGCTGAACAACACCGACTACGCGCCGCTGGCTGAGATCATGGGCCGCTCGGCCCTCGCTCCCGAGGCGGTCAACTGCTCCGCCCCCGATACCGGCAACATGGAACTGCTGGTGCTGTTCGGCACCGCGGCGCAGCAGCGTGAATGGCTGGTGCCGTTGCTGGACGGCACGATCCGGTCCTGCTTCGCGATGACTGAGCCCGCGGTGTCCAGCTCGGACGCCACCAACATCGCCTCTACCATCACCCGCGACGGGGACTCGCTGGTGCTCAACGGCCGGAAGTGGTGGACCTCGGGGATCCTCAACAAGGACTGCAAGCTGATGATCTTCATGGGTGCCACCAACCCGGAGGAAGCCGCCCACCGCCGCCAGAGCATGGTCCTGGTGCCCACCGACACCCGCGGCATCACCGTGCTGCGCAACCTGCCGGTCTTCGGGTACACCGACCGGCTCGGCCACGGCGAGGTGCAGTTCACCGACGTCCGGGTGCCAGCCGCGAACCTGCTGGGGGCTGAGGGCGGCGGCTTCGCCATGGCCCAGGCGCGGCTCGGTCCCGGCCGCGTGCATCACGCGATGCGCGCGATCGGGATGGCCGAGCGGGCCCTAGAGCTGATGTGCCGCCGGGTGACCTCCCGGGTCGCGTTCGGCGGTCCGCTGGCCGACCAGGGCGTGATCCGCGAGTGGATCGCCCGGAGCCGGATCGAGATCGACCAGGCCCGGCTGCTGGTGCTCAGGGCGGCCTGGCTGATGGACACCTGCGGGAACAAGGCCGCGCGGACCGAGGTGGCTGAGATCAAGGTGGCCGCCCTCGACGTGGCGCACCGGGTGATCGACCGGGCCCTGCAGGCCCACGGCGGCGCGGGGGTCAGCAACGACTTCCCGCTGGCCCGGATGTACACCAGCGTGCGGGCGCTGCGGATCGCCGACGGCCCGGACGAGGTGCACCTGCGCACCGTCGCCCGCCGCGAGCTGGCGCGCTACCGCGACGGGGTCCAGCCGTGACCGTGTCGGCCGGGAGCGGGCCTGCCGGGGGCGGACCGCTGGCGGGGCGCAACGCGCTGGTCACCGGGGCGTCCCGGGGCATCGGCCGGGCCATCGCCGAGGCGTTCGCGGCCGCCGGCGCCCAGGTGATGATCTCTTCCCGCAAGGCCGCCGCGCTGGAGCAGGTGGCTAAGGAGGCCGCCGGACGCGGCCTGCCCGGCCAGGTCATCTGGCGGGCCGCGCATGCGGGCAGGCCCGCGGACGCACAGGCTTGCGTAGCCGAGACCGTCCGCCGACTCGGGTCGGTGGACATCCTGGTCGCCAACGCGGCGACCAACCCCTACTTCGGCGATCTGGCCGGGCTGGATGTCGCCCGGGCGGAGAAGACGTTCCAGGTCAACCAGCTGGGCGTGCTGACCTGGGCGCAGCAGGCCTGGCAGGCGTCGATGCGCGAGCACGGCGGAGTGATCATCAACGTGGCGTCCATCGGCGGGTTCATGGTGGAGCCGATGATCGGGTTCTACAACGTGACCAAGGCCGCCGTGATCCAGCTGACCCGCCAGCTGGCTTATGAGATGGCCCCGGGCGTCCGGGTGAACGCGATCGCGCCGGGGCTGGTCAAGACGGATATGGCCCGCGGCCTGTGGGAAGGGCGGGAAGCAGAGCAGGCCCGCCGCATCCCGCTGCGCCGCCTGGGCGAGACCGCCGACATCGCCGGCGCCGCGGTCTTCCTGGCCAGCGACGCGGCGTCCTGGATCACCGGCCACACGCTCGTGGTGGACGGGGGTGCGATGGTCGCGCCGTCCGCCGCAGCCCAGGACCAGGCGGGCGAGCCGTAGTCGGGCGAACTGTAATCGGGCGAACTGTAGGTGGCGAGCTGCGGACGGGCAGGGGACGGGCATGGACTACCAGGAGATCCGGTACGGGCCGCCCGAGGGGGCGGGCCCCCAGGTCATGCAGGTCACGCTAGACCGGCCCGCCGCGCTGAACGCCTACACCTCGCGGATGTGTGAGGAGCTGAACGACGCGCTGCTGCGGTACGCCCGGGATGAGGACGCCCGGGTCCTGGTCCTGACCGGCGCGGGGCGCGCCTTCTGCGCCGGTGGCGACGTGGCCAGCCAGGTCGAGGTGGAGGAGGCGGGCCGCCGCCAGCTCGGCCACGGGGTCGTGATGCGGGAGCGGATGCACCTGCTCGCCCAGTCCCTGTACCGGATGGACAAGCCGCTGATCGCGATGATCAACGGGCCGGCCGTGGCCGGCGGCCTCACCCTGGCCCTGCTGTGTGACCTGCGGATCGCGGCCTGGAGCGCCAGGCTGGGTGACACCAGCGGCCGGGCCGGGCTGCTCCCCGACGAGGGTGGCGCCTGGCTGTTCCCCCGGGTCATGGGGATCGCGGCCGCCACCCGGATGACGCTGCTGAGCGAGCTGTACGACGCGTCCACCGCGCAGCAGCACGGCCTGGTCAGCGAGGTGGTCCCCGACGAGCAGCTCCGGGACCGGACCATGCAGCTCGCCGACGAGCTGGCTGCGCGGGCGCCGCTCGCGGTCCGGATGGCCAAGCGGATGCTGCGCCGCTCGCTGGAGCTGACCTTCGAGCAGTCGCTCGGTGACGCCGAGAACGCGGTCAACATCATCAACGACAGCGAGGACGTAAAGGAGGGCGTAGCGGCCTTCCTGGAAAAGCGTGCTCCCGTGTTCCGGGGGCGCTAAGTGCCCGGGCCCGAGGATGCGGCGGCCGCCACGGCGGCGCGGCGGCCCGCCGCGTGGGACCTGCCGCCCGTTGCGGCGAATTTGTTCACCATCGCGGACGGGACGCCGCGGCTGATCGGGTCGGACTGCCGGGCGTGCGGCACCCTGGCCTTCCCGCAGCAGCAGTCCTGCCCGCGCTGCTGCGGCGAGGATGTGACGGTCACGCTGCTGCCGGCCGAGGGCACCCTGTGGTCCTGGACCGTCCAGCGGTTCGCGCCGAAGTCGCCGCCGTACGCCGGGGGAGAAGCAGAGTTCCGGCCGTTCGCAGTCGGCTACGTGGCCCTGCCCGGCGGGATCGCGGTGCAGGGGCGGCTCACCGGGGCGGGCGCGCCGGACGGCTACCGGATCGGCATGCCCATGCGGCTGGTCCTCGAGCCGTTCCTGCGCCGCGACGGGACCACGGTGGCCGGGTACGCGTTTGCCCCCGGACCGGGAGACAGCGGCCAGGCCGCCGGACGCCCCCAGGTCCGCGAGGACGGCCCCGAGGCCGGGCCGGAAGACGGGAGCGCGGCATCGTGAGCACAGCATCATGAGCACCGGCAGCCTGGCCATCGTGGGCATCGGCATCCACCCGTTCGGCCGGAACGAGGACCGCTCCGGGCTGCAGATGGGCGTGGCGGCGGCGCGCGCGGCCCTGGCCGACGCCGGGATCAGCTGGGCGGACATCCAGTTCGCGGTGGGCGGCTCGGACTCCGCGGGCCGGCCCGACACGATGGTCAGCCGGCTCGGCCTGACCGGCCTCCCGTTCACCAACGTGATCAACGGCTGCGCCACCGGCGGCGCGTCACTGGCCGCCGCCCGCGCGGCCATCGCCGCCGGCCAGCACGACATCGGGCTGGTCGTCGGGTTCGACAAGCACCCGCGCGGCGCCTTCGACCCGCGGCCGGAGGACTGGGGCCTCGGCGCCTGGTACGGCGACCTGGGCCTGATGGTGACCACGCAGTACTTCGGGATCAAGATCCAGCGCTACATGCACGAGCACGCCATCACGGGCGCGTCGCTGGCCAGGGTGGCCGCGAAGGCGTTCCGCAACGGCGAGCGCAACCCCGCCGCCTGGCGGCGCAAGCCGCTGTCGGAGGACGACATCCTGGCCTCAGCGCTGGTGGCCGACCCGCTGACCCAGTACATGTTCTGCTCGCCGTCCGCGGGCGCGGTGGCCCTGGTGGTGTGCCGTCCCGAGCTGGCCGCCCGGTTCCCGGCGCCGCCGGTCTACGTCCGGGCCCTGTCCATGCGGTCCCGCCGGTTTGGTTCCTTCGAGGTGTTCAGCCCCAGTATGCCGGTGACCCGCGGGCCCTCCCCGTCCCAGGAGGCGGCGCAGGCCGCGTACGCGGAAGCCGGCCTCGGCCCCGGCGAGTTCGATGTGGTGCAGGTCCAGGACACCGAGTCGGGGGCGGAGCTGATGCACCTGGCCGAGTGCGGGCTGTGCGAGCACGGCGCGCAGGAAGAGCTGATGGCTACCGGCGCGACCGAGATCGGCGGCCGGATGCCGGTCAATACCGACGGCGGGTGCATCGCCAGCGGCGAGCCGATCGGCGCGTCCGGGCTGCGCCAGGTCCATGAGACCGTGCTCCAGCTGCGCGGCCAGGCCGGCGACCGCCAGGTGGACGGGGCCCGGACCGGGTTCACGCACGTGTACGGCGCGCCGGGCATCAGTGCCTGCGCGGTGCTGAGCCGATGAGCGACCCGGTGGGTGACCCAGTGAGTGACCCGGTGGGTGACCCAGTGAGTGACCTGGCGCAGTGGCAGGCCCGGGCGCGGGAATGGCTGCGATCCCGCGCGCGGCCCCGGGACGGCGCGGACGTGACCGGGCTGGGCTCGGTGGCTGTGTTCGACAACCTCACCTTCGAGCAGGAAAAAGAGCAGCTGGCCGCGGCGGCCGCCTGGCAGCGGGCCAAGCTGGCGGCCGGCTACGGGGCTATCACCTGGCCGCCGGAGTTCGGCGGGGCGGGATTGGCTCCCGCTTACGAGGAGGCGTTCGGCCGGGAAGAGGCGCAGGTCGCAGTGCCGCGGAAGAACGAGCTGTTCTCCGTCACCCTGGAACTGGTCGCGCCCACTATCGCGGCGTTCGGGACGCCGGCCCAGCAGCGTGAGCTGATTCCCCGGCTGCTGGCCGCCGAGTTGTTCGTCTGCCAGCTGTTCTCCGAGCCAGGCGCGGGCAGCGACCTCGCCTCGCTGTCGCTGCGCGCCGATCGCCACGGCGGCGGCCAGAGCGCCGGCTGGGTGCTCAACGGCCAGAAGGTGTGGACGTCCGGGGCCCGGCACGCCGCGCTGGGCGAGCTCATCGCCCGGACCGACCCGGCGTCGGCGCGGCACCACGGGCTGACCGCGTTCCTGGTGCCCCTGGACGCGCCGGGCGTCGAGATCCGCCCGATCCGGCAGATGAGCGGCGGGTCGGGCTTCAACGAGGTCTTCTTCACCGACGTCGTGGTCCCGGACGCGGCGCGGCTCGGCGAGGTCGGCCAGGGCTGGCAGGTGGCGCTGACCACGCTGGGGTTCGAGCGGGCCGCCTCCGGCGCGGGTGCGGAGCAGCCCGGCGGATCCTTCGCCCAGGTCGCCGCGACCGCCCGCGAGCTGGGCCGGGCCGGCGACCCGCTGGTACGCCAACTGCTGGCCGACCTGTATGTGCGCTCCGAGGTCCAGCGCCGGTACGCGGAGAAGATGGCCAGGTCGGGCGCGGAGGGATCGGTGCTGAAGCTCATGTGGTCGGCGAACCTGATCCGGGTCTCGGCCGTGGTGACCGAGCTGCTCGGGCCGCGGCTCGTCGCAGACACCGGGGAACCGGGCTTTTTCGGCTGGTCTGAGCACGTGCTCGGGGCGCCTGGCTACCGGATCGCCGGCGGTACCGAGGAGATCCAGCGGAACATCATCGCCGAGCGCGTCCTCGGCCTGCCCCGCGACCCCCGCCCCCCGACCTAGCCCCGCCCCGCGCCTCCGAGTCACGCTGGCCCATCCAGACCACCTTTCACGCGCAACGACGCTCGCCTGAATCGGACAAAACACCCGCCGGGACGCACGTCGCGCGTGAAGCGTCGGTGCTGGCCACGCCTCCGGGTCAGCGGATGATGGCTACCAAAGTGAGGACAGCCGATCCGAGGGTCTGATCACCTGCGATGACGGCGCGCTCCCGCGCCGTTTCCACGGTGATGCCGCGGGTGGCCACCCGCCACAGGGTGTCGGAGGAGAGCCGGATGAGTGCGGCGCCGCCCTGCGCGGACGGGGCCCGGTCTACCGCCCAGGTGGCCTCCTGCCGCTGGATCGTCCAGCTGCCGCCGCCCGGCCCGGTGACCTGTAGCAGTACGCGGCTCCCCGGAGCCGGAGCCAGGTGGCGCAGCGCATAGGGCACGGCGCGCACGAAGGTGTCGATGACCGGGGTCATCAGGCGCTCGCTGCTGGCGCCGGGGCGGTCTACGGCGTCGCGGACCTGCTGCTGGTGCACCCAGTACTCGGTGTATTCGCGGGCGACGTCGAGCCAGGCGGGGGCGGGTACGCCGGGAGCCGCCCACGAGACTGCCTCACCGAGCCGGCCCATATCCAGCGAGGCCCAGAACTGGTCAAGCTGGGGACCGAGGTGCCTGAGCAGGTCAGTCAGAACCCGCGGACTCCAGCGCGCCGCGACCTCCACGAACTCCTGGTTCACCCGGTGCAGGAATCGGGGCAGGTCCTCGCCCGGCCCGGGACCGGGCGCCGCCTGCCTGTCGCGGCTGCCCGACAGCTTCCTGAGGTGGTCGTGGATCACGTGCGCGGCCACGTCGTGCACCCGCCAGCCGGGACACACCGTGGGCCGCTGCCAGTCCGCGGCCGTCAGATCCTCCAGCACGGCCACGAAGGCGCCCCGCTCCAGCGGGAACAGCGGCCGGACATCCAGCGGCGGCCCCGCCCAGCTCCAATCCATGCCACGCAGTGCATCACACGGCGCCGCGACCTGGGGACCCAGTGACAGCAGACGGTCCGCTCTCGCTGTCTCCCTCATCTCAATCCAGCCGTCGCGCCTTAACGCTGCGAGTACGCGTCCAGCCTTGGCCATGTCCCGCACCGTAGAGCATTGGGGCTGACAAACCCCCTCGCTAGGGTGGGGGCATGCGTGTAGTGATCGCAGGCGGGCACGGGAAGATTGCACTCCTGCTGGAAAGCCTCCTCACCGGCCGCGGGGACCAGGCCGTGGGACTGATCAGGAACCCGGCCCACGCGGCCGATGTGCGGGCGGCCGGTGCGGAAGCCGTCGTATGTGACCTGGAGGCGGTCTCGGCCGACGGCGTCGCGGCCCTGCTGTCTGGGGCTGACGCGGTGGTGTTCGCGGCGGGAGCGGGCCCGGGCAGTGGCGTGCCCCGCAAGGACTCCGTCGACCGGGGGGCCTCCGTGCTGATGGCCGACGCCGCCGAACGGGCCGGGGTACGCAGGTTCGTGCAGGTGTCCTCGATGGGAGCCGGCCAGCCGCCGGGCCGGGACGGTGATGAGGTCTGGGCCGCCTACATCACCGCGAAGACGGCCGCCGAGGACGATCTGCGCGCCCGGGACCTGGACTGGACCATCCTGCGTCCCGGCGGGCTCACCGACGCCCCGCCCGCTGACCGGGTCCGGCTCGCGGCCCCGCCGGTTCCCCGCGGCAGCGTCCCCCGCGCGGACGTCGCCGGGGTCATCGTGGCGCTGCTGGACAATCCGGGGAGCCGGCACCTGACCCTCGAACTGGTCAGCGGGGACAGCCCCATAGACGAGGCCGTGCGCAGCATTTCCTGAGCCCAGGCGCCGCGCCCGCTGCTGCCGCCGTCGGCTGGCTGGGTTATCCTTCGGGGTGGCGCGCGGGGCGCCTCCGGTCCGCGGACAGGGCTGAGCCCACCCGATGCTGCCAGCAGGCGACGATCGAGTTCCTCCAACCGCTGACCCGGCCCGAGGCCGCCGGGACACCGGGCCGCCAGGGCGGCGGCTAAGTCCGGCGGCTAGGGCTGGCGCCGCCCGCTCGCTTCAGGCCGCCGGGTGGCCGGGCTGGCGCGTGAAGGCCGGCCGCCGATGAAGTCCTCCCAGTCGGTCTGGACCGGTGTCCACCGGCGGTCGAATTCGCCGGCCCGGGCGGTGGCCCGCTCCATCCGCTCACCGTGATAGCGGTGGCGGGCCCAGATCGACTTAGGCCGCGCCAGTCGCACCGCACCGGTCCACGCGACCGGCGGCAGGAACAACCCGAACAGCGCGCACCGGTATTTGCCTTTGACCGCGCACATGACGCAGAAGATCCCGTCAATCGCGAGAAGGGCCGACGCGCTCAGCCGGACTGACCGTTCGATCTCGCCGGCCCCCTGAACGCCGAAAGGGCTGAACCCCACGAGCATCAGGCCGAGGCAGGCCGCGGTCAGGGTCACCGCCTCGACCGAGAGCTGGCCCTCGCCGTTCCAGTAGACATCCTGCAGGTGCAGGATCAGCGCGAACTCGTCCAGGACCAGAGACATGCCAATCCCCACGCATACCCCGGCGAAGCACAGCCAGCCCAGCGAGGACGGCCCGCCGACCGCAGTGAGCGCGCCGATGATCAGGAGGATCAGGCCCGGTACAGCATGATGGATATGTGTCCCGGACGCCGTTACCTGATTACGGAAGGGCCCACGGCCATCGCGGATAAGCCGGGTGATTGTGCGCGTGGACACAAAGGTCACCACGAAGGCCAGAAAACACAAGCCAAGCGGCAGTTTTCCTGCCGCGATAACGTCGCGATGCCACCACGAGCCCATGCCCCGATGCTCGCAGAATTACCAGGCCGCCGCGCCGGGTGGCGGTGAACCGGAGCGGCGTCCTCGCCGTGGTACCGAACCGGAGGGGCAAACACCGGGGACCGACCATGCAGGGGGACGGCGAATGGCGCAGCAGCAGGTGGTGGACTGGACGGGCTCGGACCGGCTCGCGGTGCGGGCCGGCGCCGCGCCCGAGATGGGCGTGCGGGTGGTGGGCGCACTGCTGGCCCTGGGCATCGCGGCCGTGCACGTGGCCGATCAGGGCGGGATCAGCAGCCTGGCCATCCCGGACTGGGTCGGGTGGGGCTACCGGCTCATCGAGGTGGGCGGGGTGCTCACTGCGGTGCTGCTGCTGATTCCGTGGTCGGCCTGGCTGGGGTGGGCGGCCAGCGTGCTGCTCGGCGCCGGGCCGTTCATCGGCTACGTCGCGTCCCGGTCCATAGGCGTGCCAGGTGATCACGGTGACGTCGGTAACTGGGGCTACTGGGTCGGCACCGTGTCGCTGGTCATCGAGGCCGCGCTGATCGTGCTGGGCATCACCATGCTGATGGCCTACCGGCAGCGCTCCCGGCACCCTCTGGTCGCCGGGCGCCTCGGCCAGCTCGCTAAGCCGGGCACCTCGTAGCACCCGGCCCGACGGCCGCGGGGCGGGACGCCCGGCCGGGATCACCCGGCTGGGCATTCCCCAGCCCGGCGCCCCGCGTGCCAGAATCTCAAAATGTGACCATTCACCCGGCCAGCCGCCGCGCCACCGCCCGGGATGTCGCCGAGCGGGCCGGCTGCTCCGCGTCGACCGTGTCACTGGTCTTCACCGGCAAGGACACCGGGCGGGTCAGCCCGCAGTTGCGCAGCCTCATCTTCGCGGCCGCCGCGGACCTCGGCTACCGGGTGAATTCCACGGCCAGTGCCCTGGCCCGCGGGCAGCTCGAATCGGTCGGGTTCGTCAGCCCGGACCCCACGAATCCGTTCTTCTCGATGGTGCTGGAGGGCCTGACCCGGCATCTGGACAGCGCCTTCTCGCTGACGGTCCTGATGCCCGAGGGCGGAGAGGACTACAGCCTCGCCACCGTGCAGCGGGCCATGGCCGGCAACCTCGCGGGGCTGATCCTGGCCAGCCCGGGTGCGGAGTTCCTGCAGACCTTCGTGCCCACCTCCCCGACGGTGATCCTCGACGCCGGGGGGACCGCCGGGGCACTGCCCAGCGTCAACCTCGACCTGCACAGCGCGGTCCGCGAGCTTTCCGGGTACCTGGGCTCACTGGGCCACCACCGGGTCGCGTACGTCGGGGTCAGCCGGAAGAAGGTCTCGCTCCAGTACCGCCGGGAGGAGTTGCAGGCCGGGCTGCTGGAGCACGGCTCGGGCCTGGCCGTGGACGACCTGGTCCTGGAGGGCATGACGATCGACGACGCATTCGAGGGGTTCCGGCGCATCTGGCCGGCCTGGTCCGCGGCGGGCGTGACCGCCGTGGTGTGCGGGGATGACCTGCACGCCTACGGGGTGCTGCGGGCCGCCCGGGCGCTGGGCCTGGACATCCCGGGTGAGGTGTCCCTGGCGGGCTTCAACGACCTGCCCTACTCCGAGCTGACCCGGCCGGCGCTGAGCAGCGTGAACCTGTTCGCGACGCGGCTGGGCACGGAAGCGGCGGCCTTGCTAGGCAGGTACATCCGGACCGGGCGCGCTCCGGCCAGCAAGGTGCTGCCCAGCGCCCTCGTGGTCCGCGAATCCACCGGCCCCGTTCACTCCCGGGGCCCGCGCGCCTGACCCGGGCGGGGGAACTCCGGATCGGCCGTAGCGGTCCAGGAACGACGTGGCCACCTGCTCGTCGATGGACCGAGGGACCGGGACCACGGCGTGCCCGCCGCCGAGCGACCCGCCCGCGACGGCCTCCAGGCAGCGCGCCTGCAGGGCGAATCCGAGATCCATCGACTCGATGGAATTACCCAGCGGGCGCGGGCCCGCCAGGTTGGCCATGTGGCCCCGGGTCAGCAGGTGGATACGCCGGCCGTCCTCGAGCCGGAACGTCTCAATCCCGTCAGCCGCCTGGTAGCGCTGCACCACCCCGGGAGCACGGGCCGGCCCGTCCACGGCGATCTCCCGCGGAAAGTGGCCCGCGTTCATCAGGACCACATCATCCTTCAGGAAGCCCAGGTCATCCCCGGTGATCACGGACTCGGCCCCGGTCACGGTGATCACCACGTCCGCGCCGCGCAGTGCCTCCTCACGCCCGGGGACAGCGAAGCCGTCGAGGCTGGCCTCCAGCCTCGTCACCGGGTCGATCTCGACGACCGCGACCGATGCGCAGGCGTTCCGGAAGTTGGCCGCCACGCCCTTCCCGCACGCGCCGTAGCCGAACACGGCGATCCGCCGGCCGTTGGTCATCTGGTTGGTGATCCGCAGATACGACTCGAGCACGCTCTGCCCGACTGCGTGCCGGTTCTCCGCGAACTGCTTGATCGGGCTGTCGTTGATAACGAGGACCGGGACGCCCAGCGCGCCGGCCAGCGGGCGCAGCCGCATCCGCCCCGAGGTCGTCTCCTCGGTGCCGCCCAGCAACCCGGGATACGGCTCCGCCAGGTAGCGCACGAACAGGTCCCCGCCGTTGTCCAGGAGCAGTTGCGGCCGCGCGGCGAGCACCTGGCGCAGGTCCTCGTCATGCTCGGCCTCATCGGTAGTGGCCGCACCGATCACCTCCACCCCGCGGGCGCGCAGGTACTCGACCGCCTCCGCCTGGGTGCTGGACAGGTTGCCGGTGGACACGACCCGCGCGCCGCCCGCGGTCAGGGTCAGCAGCAGGGCCACGGTCTTGGGTTCCAGGTGGATCCCGGTCCCGATGGTCAGGCCGTCGAACGGGCGGGTCCGGGTGAACTCGGCCGCGATGGAGCCGAGCAGCCGGCAGCCGCTACGGACCCACTCGATCCGGGACATCCCCGGGGCGCCGTCTGTCCCGGGAATGACGCCTTCGGTGTCGGGCATGGAATGGCTTCTCCCCACTCAGGCGGGATCTCCCCCGGAGGCCGGGCTGAGGCCGATGCCCCGGTCGCGCCGCCACCGGCCGCGGTATCAGAGACGGTAATCGCGCCGGTCCCCGGACGTCAAGCGCTTGACTGGGGATGAGAGATCTGCTGACTAGAGGTCTGCCGACGGCGACGGGGAAGGGAATGAGTGGGATCGCCGCACAGCAGAACAGGCCCGGCCCGCGTGTAATACATGGGGACCGATGGCGGAGGCGGCATTGACGTTCGAGGAATTCGCGGCGGCCCGGCTGCCGGCGGTACTGCGATTCGCCGCTGTGCTCACCGGCGACCGCGGCCTCGCGGAGGACGTGGTGCAGGAGGTCCTGCTCCGGGCCAGCCGGCGCTGGGAATCCATCGCGGGCCTGGACCGGCCGGAAGCCTACGTCCGCAAGATGGTCGTCAACGAGTACCTGTCCTGGCGGCGCCGGTCGTGGCGCCTGGTGCCGTCAGGGGCCGGCACCGAGGTGGACGGCCGGCTCGCGCCGGATCCCGCCGCCGCGCACGCCGAGCGTTCGGCTCTCCTGGCTGAATTGGCCCGGCTGCCCGCCCGGCAGCGGGCCGTGCTGGTGCTCCGCTACTACGAGGGGCTCTCCGACCCTGAGATCGCAGACGCGCTCGGCTGTGCCACCGGCACAGTCCGCGGCTACGCCTCACGGGCGCTCGCCATGCTGCGCGTCGAGATGACCAGCCCGCCGAGCCCGGCCCCGCACGTGATCAAGGAGAAGTCATGACGCGCGACGGGAATGGGGGACCGATGCGGACCGAGGATGACCTGCGGCAGGCCCTGGCCACGCTCGAACGCCACGCGCCGAGCGCCGGCGCCGTTCTGGCCGCGGTGCGCCATGTCTCCGGGCCAGCCCGCCCCCGTCGGTTCTCCTGGCTGCGGCCACCAGGAGGGTCGCCCCGGTGGCGCCGGCCTCGGCTGGCCCTGGCCCTGGCCGCCGCAGCCGTGGCTGCCGGACTGGTGATCACCCTCCTGGCGGGCACCGCATCGCCGCGGACCGTCAGCGTGCCCGTTCGGACAGAGCTGCCCCGTCTCGCGCCCGGCCAGGCGGGGCTTCCCTCGGCGGCCTCCGTGGGCCAGGCCATGCTGACCGCGTTTCGGGGGGTCCGCGACGACATCGAGTACACCATGCAAACCGGCGGCGTCACCAGGGGCATCGCCACGAGCCTGTCTCGGACGTGGTCCTGGCCGGCCAGGCCCGGCCTGGGACAGCAGCAGGTCGACCGCACTGTGCTCGCCGAACGCACGCCCCAGGGGCCGGCCCTGACCGTGATCGAGGACAACGCGGTCGGCTACACCACTCCACGGGCCGGGGTGCAGACGGTGCGGGGCCAGGTCACCATGGTCTGCTACGCCGGGACAGGGCAGACTGGCTGCGCCTGGGGCAGTCGGCAGACAGCGCCGGGAACCTGGTCCCAGGTCACCCAGAAGGTGTGGGCCTCCACGAGCGACATCACTGCGGGCGGCGGGCTCAGTGCGGCAGACCTAGCACGGGGCATCGCCAAGGGGTACTGGCAGGTCGTAGGCCGCACCCGGCTGGAAGGGCAGCCTGCCATCGAACTGAGCGAGACCGGCCGGGGCCCAGACCTCTGGGCCCCGCTGCCTACCCTGCTGTGGGTCAACGCCCGAACCCATCTGCCGATCCGGATGGTGAACGGAGTCGGTCACGCTCAGTGGGATATGAATGAGTGGGCCTTCCTGCCTCCGACCGCGGCCAATCTGGCCCGGCTCCGGGTGCCCATCCCCCCGGGGTACCCGCGCTCTGTCCCGACACGCTGAGCGACCAGGGCGGATCGGAGCTGCGGCGTCGCTCCTGCCCCGTGACCTGGGACCGGCCCGTCAGCCGGGCCGCGGGCTTCACCTGGCGGCCATGCGCGAGTCCCGGTCGTGACACCCTGGGCCGGGGCCCGATCACGACGCCCGGGATGGGAGCCAGCATGGATCTGGAACTGCGCGGCAAACGTGCGCTGATCACCGGCGGGAGCCGGGGGATCGGCTTCGCGGCCGCCGATGCGCTGGCCGCCGAGGGGGTCGCGGTCGGCTTGGTCGCCCGGGATGCCGGAGGCCTGGCCGCCGCGGCTGGGCAGCTGGCGGCCCACGGGAGCGCCGTGGCTACGGCCGCGGCGGACGTGATGGACGTGGACGCGCTGAACCGGGCGGTCGGGGAGATCGCGTCCGCGCTGGGCGGTCTGGACCTGCTCGTCGCCAACGCGGGCGGCACCGTCGGCACCGGCAACCTGACCAGCGCCGGACCGGGCGAGTTCACCGCGACCTTCGCGCTGAACGCCGGGCATGCGGCGGAACTGATCCGGGCCGGCCTGCCGCACCTGCGCCAGGCGGGCGGGGGTGCGGTGGTGATCGTCTCCTCGATCACCGGGCTGCGTCCCGCGCCGCGGACGGCCTACGCCGCGGCCAAGGCGGCCGAGATCCAGCTGGCCGCCACGGCTGCCCAGGAGCTCGCCCCCGACCGCATCCGGGTGAACGCGGTCAGCCCCGGCTCCATCATGTTCCCCGGCGGATCCTGGGACTCCTTCCAGCAGCACAATCCCGGGGACTTCGCGACGTTCCTCGCCACCCAGTTCCCGTTCGGCCGGCTGGGCAGCCTGCCCGAGGTCGCGGACGTGATCACGTTCCTGCTGTCCCCCCGGGCTTCGTGGGTGACGGGCTCGAACGTCGTGGTGGACGGTGGCCAGCGTTACCCGAGCGCCCGTCGCTTCGACTGAGCGGGTCGCGGGCCAGCGGGTCGCGGGCCAGCCGGTAGTGGCCGAAGCTGGCCTCCAGGACCCCCGCGCCGTGCGTCAGGGCCGGCAGCTGCTGGGTCAGCTCGTGCACCTGCGCGGCGGGGATGTCGCCGGACACGGTGAGCAGCGACCCCTGGGTGGCTGGCGGGTCCGGGACGGCTCCCAGCCGGGCCAGGGCCGGCCGCACCGACCAGACCGTGTCCGCCGGTGCCTCGAGGTGAAAGCGGTGCACCGGCTCGTAGACCCGGGTGCCGGCCTGGCGCAGCGCGCTCATCAGCACGAGTGGGGTCAGGTTCCGGAAATCCCCGGCTGAGCTTGACCACTTGCTCCAGCCGGACGGCGGCGGGGGAGTGAACCCCGAGTGCGTGAGGGTAACCACGGCGTCGGTGACCTGCCATCCGCGAAGTCCCTCCCGCAGCGTCTGGTGGACGGTCTCCTCGACGGCCTTCTGGAAGGCCACGGGGAGCGCCCCGCGCTCGATGCCCAGCCGGAAGCGCACGCCCGAGCCCGCTGGCGCAGGGACGATCCGCAGTCCGACCGTGGCCCGGAAGGGATTGGCCTGCTCGCCCAGGAACTCCGCGGCCGCGCCCGAGCCGGCCGGGCGCTCGATGCAGATCGTCGTCGTCTCACGGAAACTGGCGTCGATGCCGAAGTCCGCAGCCAGTGTGGCCTGGATTACTTCCTTCTGCACCTCGCCGTACAGGGAGACGAGTATCTCCCGGCGGGCGTCGTCCTGGCGCACGTTGATCAGCGGGTCTTGCTCGGCAAGCTGGCCCAGGGCGGCCCGGAGTGCCTCCCGCTCGGAGGGACGGGCCGGCACGACCACGGTTTCCAGGCTGGGCGGGGCGAAGTGCCGGGCCGGTGCGGCCATCTGGCCTGCGCCGAGAGTGTCGCCGATGCGGATGGCGGACAGACCCCACAGCTTGGCGATCTGCCCGCCGGTGACACCGACCCGGGGGACGGCCGGGCCTCGCCCGAAAACCCTGATCGCGGTGACCCGCCCCTCCCGGTCACCGCCGAACCGCAGCTGGTCCCGGGCCCGCACCGTGCCGGAGAACATCCGGGCGTAGGCGATCTTCTCCCCGGCCGGGCCCCGCTCGACTTTGAAGATCACTCCCGAGACCGGGCCGTCGGCGTTACCCGGGGCGGCAGGCAGGAATTCCCGGAGGGCGCCGGTCAGCGCACCGACGCCTGCGCCGGTGCTGGCCGAGCCGTAGAACACCGGGTGCACGCACCCGCGACGGACCGCGGCGGCCAGGCTGGACCGCTGCTGGTCGTGGGAGACGGCCGTCTCGTCCTCCAGGTATGCGGCCAGAAATCCGTCGTCGTGGTCGGCGAGCACATCAGCCAGCCGGGTGGTGAAGGCCGCGTCGTGCGCGCCGTAGGGACTGAACACGGCGCGACGGGTGCCGAGGTGCCGGACCGATCCCATCGGGACGATCTCGGGGGTCAGCTTCTCGCGGATCTCCGCCAGCACGCGCTCGTCCCGCGCGCCGCCCCGGTCGATCTTGTTCACGAAAATGAGCGTGGGGAGGGCCAGCCGCCGCAGGGCCCGCATCAGCACGCGGGTCTGCGCCTGCACGCCCTCGACCGCGGAGATCACCAGTACGGCGCCGTCCAGCACGGCCAGGGTCCGCTCGACCTCCGCGATGAAATCCGGGTGGCCGGGCGTGTCGATCAGGTTCACCGTGAGGCCGCCGACGGCGAACGATACGACCGCGGACTTGATGGTGATCCCGCGCCGGCGTTCCAGCGCCATCGTGTCGGCCTGGGTGTTCCCGTCGTCGACGCGGCCGATGTCGTTGATGACCCCCGCGGCGAACAGCAGCCGCTCGGTCAGGCTGGTCTTACCGGCGTCTACGTGCGCCACGATCCCCAGGTTCAGCGTGCTCAACAAGCGTCATGTCCTTCGTGCGGGCCATAGGTCTCTTCTGGCTGGACATGGACGCTGCTCGCACGTCACCCTCCTGAGGCTTGCTGATTTCCGGTGAGTCCAGCAGACCCAGAGCCGGAAGGGCAACCGGTTTACGGCCGGGAGGATCGGGCCAGCAGGCCGGCGATCAGCACCTCGAGTACTTCACGCAGGGTCGCGGTGAAGTCGGTCCGCAACACGGCCAGGGCGGGATCAGCCTCGTAGGCCGCCAGCACGGCGGCCGACGGCTGAGCGTGCGCCCACAATGCCCCGGCCACCAGTACCGTACCGGCGGCGAGCCGCTCCGTGTCGCGGCTGCCGAGCTCATCGAGATAGCGGTGGAGGAGCCGGCCCAGCCGGCTGACGTCGGCCAGGGCCGCCCGCTTGTAGGCCGCGGCGACCTGGGTTGAGACGTTCCGCTCGAGCACCGCGGCCTGCGCGCTGAGCAGGTCGCACAGCACCGGCCGGGCGGCCAGCGACGTGGCCAGCGCAACGGCCAGCTGATCCCCGCGCCCGGCCGGGGGAGCGGTGGCGTCGATCGCCCCGCCCAGGTCCGACTCGAGAGCGGTCAGCCATTCTTGCCATCCCGAGTCCAGCAGTTCCAGCAGCACGGCCTCGCGGGATTCGAAGTAACGGAGCACGTTCGACTTGGCCAGGCCGACCCGCCGGCTGAGCTCGTTGAGCGTGACCTCCGCGACCGGCATCTCGGCCAGCATCGCCGCCGCGGTGTCCAGGATCGCCCGGCGGCGCACCTCCCGCTGCTCCTCGCTGCGGGCCCGCTGGAACGTGGTCATGGCTACCATTTTACAGACCGACGGTCCCTTGTGTACAGACCATCGGTCTGCTAAGTTCACTGAATAACAGACCGATGGTCTTTCAAGACCCGGAAGGAAAGATCACCATGTACACGGTCCCGGATCAGACCGGCAGGCGCGTCATCGTTACCGGCGCCAACAGCGGCACCGGCCAGGAGGCGGCCCGGCGGCTCGCCGAGGCGGGCGCCCACGTCATCATGGCCGTCCGCACGGTGGCCAAGGGCGACCAGGCCCGGGCCGGGATCCTGGCCCGCCACCCGGGCGCCTCACTAGAGGTACGCCGCGTCAACCTGGCTGACCTGGCGTCGGTTCGGGAGTTCAGCGACGGCCTCCTCGACGACGGCACCCCAGTCAACCTGCTCGTCAACAACGCCGGGGTGATGGCCCCGCCGACCCGGATGACCACCGCCGACGGCTTCGAGTTGCAGTTCGGCAGCAACTTCCTAGGCCCGTTCGCGCTGACCCTCCGGCTGCTGCCCGTGGTGCTCGCCGCTCCGGCACCGCGGGTGGTCACGATGAGCAGCGGCGTCGCGAACTTCGGCCGGATCCACTTTGACGACCTGGAGTGGGAACGCCGCTACAGCGCGAACTTCGGCTACGCCCAGTCCAAGCTGGCGGACCTGATGCTGAGCCTGCGCCTGGCCGCGATCGCGGTCGAGCGCGACTGGAACCTGATGAGCAACGCGGCGCACCCGGGGTTCACCCGCACGAACCTGCAGACCGCCGGGGCCAGTCTGGGCCGTGACCAGCCGAAGCGGACGATGTTCAACAGCCTGCATTTCCTCCCGTCACAAGAGGTCGGGCCCGGCACCGAGCCCCTCCTGTACGCCGCCACCAGCCCGTCCGCCGTGCCCGGCGGGTATTACGGCCCGCGCGACTGGATGGGGCTGGTCGGGCCGACCACGTTCGTCCGCCCGCCCCGCCGGGCCCGCGACACAGCGGTCGCCGCCCGGCTCTGGGCCGAAGCCGAGCGCCTGACGGGGGTACGGTTGCCAGCGGGGGCCATTCGTTCCTGAGTGACCGTTCCTACTGGGCCGCGGGGGGAGCACGCACCGATGGATACCGGGATCCCCGCGTCGGCCCCGACGGCGGCGCCGGGCACGGAGCGGCCGCGGCGCTACCGCCCCAAGCTCCGCTACGAGCTCATCGGGTGCGGGCTGCACGGCCACGAACTCCTCGGCACGGACGCGGCTGAGCTGCGGGCTGGCGATCAGCTCTTTGCCCGGGAAACCGGGGGCCTGCGCTGGTACCGGTGCCTGCGCTGCGACTCCTGGGTGGTGCTTACCCCGCCGGCCCACCCGGCTCAGCGCTATCCGCCGTCCCGGGAGGAGATCACTCTCCCGCTGCGCGGCCGGCCGCTGCGTGACCGCTACGTCCTGCGGCTGATCGCCATCGACCGGATCCTGCATTTCCTGGTCCTGTCCGCGCTCGCCGCGGCCGTGTTCTTGTTCGCCGGTAACAAGGCCGCGCTGAACGCGGATTTCAGCCGCATCCTCCGCGACCTGCAGGGCGGTCTGGGTGGTCCCGTGGTCAGCAGCCGCCAGGGCGTCGTGCACGACCTGAACCGGCTGTTCGCGGTCAGCATCACGAACCTGTACATGGTCGGCGTGGCCATCGCGGCGTATGCGGTCCTGGAGGGCGTCGAGGCTATCGGCCTGTGGCTGGGCCGCCGCTGGGCGGAATACCTGACGTTCGTGGCGACCCTGGTATTCGTCCCGTACGAGATCTACGAGCTGACCAAGAGCGTGACTGTGCTGAAGGTCCTCACCCTGGTCATCAACTTGGCCATCGTCGCATACCTGCTTTTTTCCAAACGCCTGTTCGGGCTGCGCGGCGGCGGCCGGGCCGAGCGGGCTGAGCATGACGAGGACGTGGGCTGGCCCGCTATCGAGCGCGCCACTCCGCAGCCGTTCCCGGCCGGCCCGGCTCCCGCTTACGAGCGCCGGGAAGCCGGCGGGGCCACCGGTGCGTCCTCCACGTCGATATAGAGTTCCCGGCCACCTGGCAACAGCACGCCGAGTGAATAGGACGTTATTCCTTCCAGGATCTCGGTCTGGCCGAGAATCTCGATGTCAACGACATCAGGGTGGCCAATGAGGAGGCGGCACAGCACACTGCCCGCATGGTCGGGCTCCGCCCGATTGGGCACGGCACTGGAGGTTGGGGCCGCCCTGGGCTTGCAGGCGTCATCCCGAGATGTCATGCGACCACCGTGGGCGGGTTGCAGCCGTGAGCATGCTCCGTCGCGCGGCGCCGAATCGGACAAGCTCCACCGGCCAGGAGGAAACCTCGTAGGCGAACACATTTCCTAATGTAACTCGCCGTGAGCGCGAGAACCCGGAATGACGGCCCGGAATCGCGCACGGCGTGTCATAGGGCGGGTGATATAGCCGCCAATATCCGGCACCCGCGGTGACGCTCTGTTTCCGGCATCGCCCCGTTGGGGCACAGGCGGGGCCGGGTCAGCCAGGGCGATCACCGGCGGGAAGGCGCCGCCGTGCATCATGGGCGGGTGCCATTGTTCTCTTTCGAGGGTGTCGCGCCGACGGTGAGCGCGGAAGCCTGGATCGCCCCCACCGCCACCCTGGTGGGCGACGTCCGCGTCGAGGCGGAGGCGTCGATCTGGTACGGGGCGGTGCTCCGGGCCGACTTCGGGCCCATCCTGGTGCGCCGCGGCGCGAACATTCAGGATGGCTCGGTGCTGCATGGCGGGAGCGATCCGGTCACCGAGGTGGGTGAGGGGGCCACGATCGGGCATGTCTGCGTGGTGCACGGCTGCGTGGTGCACGCTGAGGCACTGATCGGCAACGGGGCCACCGTGCTCGATGGTGCCGTCATCGGGCCGCGGGCCCTGGTCGCGGCCGGGGCGACGGTACCCCCCGGGATGGAGGTTCCCGCGGGCATGCTCGCGGTCGGCGTACCCGCCCGGGTCGCCGGGCCGGTCACCGGCGGAGCCGGGCAGTGGGTCGCAACCAATCCCAGGACCTACCGCGAACTTGCGCGGCGGCACGCCACGGGCGTGCTCCCGGTCCCGGAGCCCGGACGCTAGGGGCCAGCCGCCGGGAGCGTGACCTACCAGTGCCGCTGGACGGGCACGATCACGTCGTCGTCTGCGGTCCCGGTCTTGCGCACGATGGTGAGCCCGTCCACGGCCGCGACGGGCTCCGTGGACACGAAGTCGCTGGTCGTGGTCGCACTAGGAGCGGCCTGCTTGCCGCGGTAATAGGCCCGGGCCTCACGGTGGTCCGGGGTGGCGTGCCGGTGCCGGAGGGTCATCCACAGCGGGACACCCACGATGGCCGCCATGATCAGCAGAGCGATGGGCCAGATGGCGATGATGGCGCCGTTCATGGTTCCACCTCACTTCCTGAGCTGGCCGCGACCCGGCCAGCTCCGGCTGGTTAGTGGTAACCCTGCCCCGATGAGCCGGGGTAAACGTGCTACCCGCGGTCCCATGGCGCGTCCTCACCCATCTTCTGGTAGTACTTGGCTAGATGACTCTTGACCCGGTCTATGTCTTGTTTAGGCAGGTCAACGCCGCCCCGTGAGCCCTGCATCACGTTTCCCGCGGCCATGATGCCCCGCGGCACGGCGTAGACCTTGCCGTCGATGACGTCGGCAATCAGGAGCTTGTAGGCGGTGAAATTCTCCTTGTTGTCACTGTCGTACCAGACGTGCGCGTCCCGGTACCTGACGTTCGGCTTATCCTCGGCGCCGGCCCACGCCCGGATCCGCTTCTCCGCGGCTGCCCCGTCCCATTCCCGGTCGCGGTCCGCCAGCGGATAGTCCTGGAAGGCTGTGACGGCCATGATGTCTCCTCCTCTTGGATCAGTGACAGTGCTCGTCTGTGTCTGCCCAGCACAGGGGGGATAAACGGCCCGCTGGCCGCGGCGGAGATGCGGGACCCGGGGGCTGGTGGCCGGATCGAGACTCTGGCGCTCCGGGGCGATGCGGTAATGGTAGTCATGGTGCGCGGTAAAACCCAGGCGTCGGTACAGCGTGCGGGCCGGCCTGTTGTCGTCTTCGACCTGAAGATAGATGTGACCGGCGCCCTGCGCGGCGGCCTGGGCGGCGAGGGCGGCGGTGACGACGGTAGCGAGCCCGCAGCGCCGGTATCCAGGGGCGACCTCGATGGCCGTCAGCCCGGCCCAGCCCGCGGCCACGGCCACCCGGCCGATGGCGATCGTCTCGCCGCGGTACCGGACCGAGGCGAACGCCTGCCAGGGCGCGGAGGTGAGCACCTGCCGGGCGATCGGCGGCAGGCTCGGCTGCCCCCCGTAGTGATACAGGGCCAGCCACTGCCCGCTGGGTTCCGGGTCCATCTCCACGTCCATCGGCACCGCCATGGGCACAGCCGCGGAGTTCCCCCCCGCGAGCCCCGCCGGGCTCCCGGCTGCCAGCCCGGCCGGCCCTCCTCCCTCCAGCCCTGGTCCGGCCACCCGGGCCACCTGCTCCGTCCGCGCGGTCATCACCGTCGCCGTACGGACCCGCACGCCCCAACCCAGTCCGGCCAGGAAGCGGTCCAGGGGAACGGCCTGGGGCCGGCCCGCCGGATGAGGGATGGCGATCATGGCGGGCAGGCCCCGGGCCTCATACCAGTCCTGCACCGCCCGGGCGGCCTGGTCCAGCGGGCAGCCGGGATGGCCGGTCGCCAGGGCGCTGTTGGTCCGCCCGGTGAACCCCTCCGCGGCCCGGAGCAGCCAGTCGCCCAGTTGCTCTTCTTCCGGCGCCCGCCAGCCGAGCGCGGCGCGCTGCTCGAGGTCGGGGATCGAGATGGTCATGCCACCTAGCGTGACACGGGCCCCGGAGCCGCAGACGGTTGGTCCGGTAATGCCGGAATTAATACGAGGCTGGCCTTACTTATTGTGTAATAAGGAGTCGGCCAGTGTTCTTTACTGCCAACGGGAGATCGGCCGTCCACGGTAACGTGTCATTCATGTTAAGCCTCCTGGGCCGGCGTTCTCTCGTCCGTGCTGCCGGACGGAACAACCCTTTAATCCACTATGCCGGGAATGGTGCGAGGCTTGACTATTGCCGCGAACTCTCCCCGCCTGGCCTGGATCAGGTCCGGAGTCTGGGCCGCGGCCGGTCGCTCGATGCGGACAGCATCCGCAATATCCTCACCGGTGCCGATAAACCCGATCCGCCGCAGGTAATTGACCCCCGGGGTGTGGTGATCTGCGGCGCCTGGATTCGCGGTGAGCTGAACCTCGACGGCGTTACGACCGCTATCGGGCTGCGGTTTACCGGATGCCGCTTCGACCAGCCCCTGAGCCTGTGTGACGCCAAACTGCCCTGGCTTTTCCTGGACACCTGCGTGCTGCCTGCCGTCACGGCCAACCGGGCCCGGGTCGATACGCTGAGCATCCGCGGCTGCGAACTCGACGGCCGCCGTCCGGACGGCCTGATCCAGCTGGCCGGCACCCAGGTGGCCAGCGAACTCCGGCTGGACGGCACCCGCCTGGCCAACCGCTCCGGGCCGGCTCTCACCGCCCCTGGACTGTCCGTGGGCGAGGGCGGCACGTGTGTCGGCGCGTTCCTGGACGGCCTCGACGCGGCCGGGCACACCGACGGCGAGGCGGCCGTCGATCTGTCCGGGGCCGCGGTCAGCGGCAACCTCATGTTCCGCGGCGCACGGCTGGCCAACGGCAGCGGCCCGGCGCTGCTCGCAGACGGCATCACCGTTCGCGGCGACCTGCATCTGGCCAGGGACGCCAGATCAGGCCGGGACTTCCAGGCGTCCGGCGGCGGCTGGCAGGGCACCGCGCTGCTGCGCGGCGGGACCATCTCCGGCCAGCTGTCCCTGGAACACGCCAGGGTCACCTGCGGTCCCGCAGAAGGCGGACCGCCACCCCACCGGCGCCGGTCGGTGGGCGCGGTCTGCCTGTCCGGCAGCACGATCGCGGGCAACCTGGTGCTGCGTCACGCCCGGCTGGCCGCGGTCACGATGTCCGCGCTGATGGCCGAGAACCTGACCGTCAAGGGCCACGCCGGAGCCTGCGAGAGCCGGCACGAGGGGCTGACCGCGACCGGGTCAGGTCCGCTGGGGGCCATCTGCCTGGCCGGGGCGTCCGTCAGCGGCCAGTTGTCGCTGCGCGGGACGACCCTGGTCAACGAATCCGGGCCGGCCTTGCTGGCCGACCTCATCACGATCGGGGACGGGGCCCGGCTCGACCAGGACTTCAGCGCGGAGGGGGAAGGTGAGACCGGCGCTCTCCGCCTGCCCGAGGCCCGGATCGGCGGGGACCTGCACCTGAACGGGGCCCGGCTGACCAACCACACCGGCCCGGCCCTGCTGGCCGACGGGGTCATCGTGCACAGCGACCTGGTGCTGGCCGCGGATGTCGCGTCGGGCCGTCGGTTCGAGGCAGCCGGGGCGGGCCGCCACGGGACCCTTCTGATCCGCGGCGCCACCGTCACCGGCCGGCTATCCCTGGAGGGTGCGCATGTCCGCCGGGGACACGCCCCCGGCCGCCAGCCCGGCCAGCAGATCCGCGACGAGATCGAGCAGCACAGCCCGGCCGGGCTGACCGCGATCACGACCATCCTGCGGGGCTGCGACTGCGAGCCGGCCGGCGGGGACGGATCCGGCGGCGCGGTCTGCCTGAGCAACACGGTGGTTGGCGGGCGCCTGGCCTTGCGCAACGCGTTCCTGAGCAACGACACCGGCCCGGCCCTGATGGCCGACTACCTGACGGTCAAGGATGACGCGGCCGGGTGCGAGGAGGCCCGCAACGGGCTTACCGCGATCGGGTCCGGCCCGTCCGGCGCGATCTGCCTGGCTGCGGCCACCATCAACGGCCAGCTGTCCCTGAGCGGATCCACCCTGGCCAACGCCACCGGGCCGGCCCTCGTCGCCGACTTCGCCCAGGTCAATGGGGGCGTGTTCCTGGACCAGGGTTTCGTGGCGGTGGGTACCGGCCCATCCGGCGCGGTCTGCCTTACCGACGCCAGCGTGGGCCGGGAGCTCTGCTGCGCGGGACGATTTGTCAGTCCCTCAGATACCGATGATGCCCGCCTGGTTGCGCTTAACCTGACTCGCACCAGGGCGGGAACCCTCCAGTTCGGTGACACCCATCATGGCTTTCTCGTCGACGGCCTGCTGGAACTGGACGGGCTCAGCTACACCGGCCTGCCCGGGCTGGGCGACCTGGACCGTCTCGGCCCGCGGCCGCCGCACGGCCGGGCGCGCTTGCGGCGGGCCGGGCGGCCCGCCGGCCCGCCCGGCGATAACGTTGCGCAGTGGCTCTGGTGGCTCCGCGGATGCACGAGCCAGTACCGGGCCCAGCCGTATGAGGCGCTGGCCGCCGCGTACGGCGGCGCCGGCTACGACGACCTGGCCCGCCGGATCCTGGTCGCCCAGCGGGACGACGTGCGCGACCGCGGCTCGCTCAGCCCCGTGCGCAGGCTCGGGCAGTACTGCGCGAAATGGCTTACCGGCTACGGCTACCACTGCTTCTTCGCGTTCCTGTGGCTGGCCGGGCTGTTCACCGTCACCGCGCTCGTGGCCGTGTTCTGGCTCGGGCCGGAGCGGTACATAGTGCCGGGGGGCGCCGCGGGGCCAACGGCCATCCCCGCGGCCGGCGCATCCGGACCGGCCAGCCCGTCTGCATCGTCCGCTGCGTCCGCGCCGGCCAGTGCCCCGGCCGGGTCGGCCGGCTCGGCCGCATCCGCTTCGCCGGCCGCGTCAGCCAGCCCCTCGGCCAGCCCCACGGCCAGCCCCACGGCCAGCCCGCCGGCCAGCCCCTCGGCCAGCCCGCCGGCGCCGGCCCCCTCGGCCTCGCCCGGCGCCCGCGCCCCGGCCGCCGCGACGCGGCCCGTCACCGCCCCCGCCGCCGCGAGGTGCTCCGATCCGGCCCGGATCGGTTACGCGATCGGGCTCGCTTTTCCCCTCATCAACCTGAACAGCGGTGCGGCGGGTCAGTGCGATGTCCCGGCCAGCGGGGCCGCGGCCGGGGTCGTGGTCTTCGGCTGGGCGGTCAGGGCCGCGGCCGCCACCCTGCTCGCCCTCTACACCCTCGGGCTGACGGGCGTCACCCGCAGCCCGCCCGGGACGGGCTGACCGGCGGCCGGGGCCCCGTACCCGTTAGGGTCGGGTGCCGTGCCCAACCGTGAGCTGGTGGTCCTCGGCACGGCTAGCCAGGCCCCGACCCGCAGCCGTAACCACAACGGCTACCTGCTGCGCTGGGACACCGAGGGGCTGCTGTTCGACCCAGGGGAGGGAACCCAGCGGCAGATGCTGTTCGCCGGGGTGACGGCCAGCCACATCACCCGGATCTGCATCACCCATTTCCACGGTGACCACTGCCTCGGCCTGCCGGGGGTGCTGCAGCGGATGGCTCTGGACCGGGTGCCGCACGTGGTCGAGGCCTACTACCCGAAACAGAGCCAGGCCGTGTTCGACCGGCTCCGGCACGCGGCGCTGTTCCGTGACGTGCTCAACCTCCGCGAGTGCCCGGTCGGCCAGGCGGGCCCGGTGGCCAGCACGCCGGCGTTCCGGCTGGAGGCACGCCCGCTGTCGCACAGCGTGCCGACCTTCGGCTACCGGCTCGAGGAACCGGACGGGCGGCGGATGCTGCCGCAGCGGCTGGCCGGGCTGGGCATCGCCGGGCCCGAGATCGGCCGCCTGCAGCGTGAAGGAAGCCTGGTCACCGGCGGACGCCCGGTCACGCTGGAGGAAGTGAGCGAGCCGAGACGCGGCCAGCGCTTCGCGTTCATCATGGACACCCGGCTGTGCGATGCGGCGTTCGCGCTGGCCCACCAGGCGGACATGCTGGTCTGCGAGTCCACGTTCGCGGACACCGAGGCCGCGCTGGCCCGGGACTACGGGCACCTGACCGCGAGCCAGGCCGGCCGCATCGCCGCGGAGGCTGGCGTCCGGCTGCTCGTGCTCACGCACTTCTCCCAGCGCTATGACCCCGGCGGCGGGCAGTGGCTGGCCGGGGAGGCGGCCAGCGCCTTCGGCGGCGAGGTCGTGCTGGCCCGCGACCTGGCCCGGGTTCCGGTTCCGACCCGGGCGCCGCTTCCGTAATCAGGTACCTGTGGGGTCAGCTGGCAGGATCCGCCCGGAGTTGTCGGATTCCTTTTCCGCGTGACCGCCGAACTCGCTGCGCAGCGCGGACAGCACCTTGTCACCGAACTCGCCGAGGCCGCGCGACTCGAACCGCTCGATGAGCGCGGCCGTGATGACCGGCGCGGGTACTCCCTCATCGACCGCCGCGATCACGGTCCAGCGTCCTTCGCCGGAGTCCGAGACGTGCCCGCCGAAGTTGTCCAGCTGGGGAGACCGGGCCAGTGCGTCCGCGGTCAGGTCCATCAGCCAGGAACTGATCACCGACCCGCGCCGCCACACCTCGGCGACCTCGGCGACGTCGATGTCGTACTGGTAGTACTGGGGGTCGCGCAGCGGCGTGGTCTCCGCGTCGTCGGACTGCACCTCGTCCTGGCCCACGTTGGCGTGCTTGATGATGGACAGCCCCTCGGCGATCGCGGCCATCATGCCGTACTCGATGCCGTTGTGGACCATCTTGACGAAGTGACCGGAGCCGCTCGGCCCGCAGTGCAGGTACCCGTCCTGGGCGGTCCCGGTATCGCTCCGGGACCGGCCGGGGGTGGGCTCGGCCGTCTCGGCGCCCGGGGCGATGCTCTTGAAGATCGGGTCCAGGTGCTCCACCGGGCCGTCCTCGCCCCCGATCATCAGGCAGAATCCCCGCTCCAGGCCGAAGATCCCCCCGGACGTGCCGACGTCTACATAGTGCAGCTGCCTCGGCATGAGCTCCTTGGCTCGGTCAATGTCGTCCCGGTAGTAGGTGTTCCCGCCATCGATCACGATGTCACCCGGCTCGAGTAGCACGGCAAGCTGCTCGAGGACCGGCCCGGTGACCGCGGCGGGCAGCATCAGCCAGGCCGCCCGGGGCTTTTCCAGCTGGGCGACGAACTCCTCCAGGGTGAGCGCGCCGGTCGCGCCCTCGCCCTCGAGCTGCTTGACGTGGTCCGGGGTGTGGTCGTAGACGACGACCCGGTGGCCGTCGCGCATCAGCCGCCGGGACAGGTTCGCGCCCATCCGGCCCAGCCCGATCATGCCCAGCTGCATCGGCTTGTCGGTTGTCATGTCTGTTCTCCGCTCTTACTGGCTCTCCAGGCTCTTACTGGCTCTTCAGGCGCCGGTAGCGCTGGATCAGGGTGTTGGTGGACGAATCATGCTCCAGGGCGGGCTCCTCGGCGTTCTCCAGCTCGGGCAGGATCTGGACGGCCAGCACCTTGCCCAGCTCCACACCCCACTGGTCGAAGGAGTCGATGTTCCAGATGGTGCCCTGGGTGAACACGCTGTGCTCGTAGAGCGCGACGAGCGTGCCGAGCAGACGGGGGGTGAGCTTCTCGGCCAGCAGCACGTTGGTTGGGCGGTTCCCGGGCATGACCCGGTGCGGCGCGATCTCCGGTGCGGTGCCCTCGGCGAGGACCTCCTCCTCGGTCTTGCCGAAGGCCAGGGCCTGCGACTGCGCGAAGACGTTCGAGATCAGGATGTCGTGGTGATCGCGCAGCGGGTTGAGGGTCTTGCCGAAACCGAGCAGGTCCAGCGGGATCAGCTTGGTGCCCTGGTGAATCAGCTGGTAGAAGCTGTGCTGCCCGTTGGTCCCGGGCTCCCCCCAGAAGACCGCGCCGGTCTGGTAGTCAACCTCGGCGCCATCCAGGGTGACCCGCTTGCCGTTCGACTCCATGGTCAGCTGCTGTAGGTAGGCGGGGAACCGCTTCAGGTACTGCTCGTAGGGCATCACGCCGTAGGTCTGCGCGTCGAAGAAGTCGCCGTACCACACGGCGAGCAGGGCCATCAGGACCGGGAGGTTCTCGCTGAACGGGGCGGCGGCGAAGTGCTCATCCATCTCGTGGAAGCCGGCCAGCATCTCGGCGAAGTTCTCGGGCCCGATCGCCACCATGGTGGACAGGCCGATCGCGGAATCCATCGAGTACCGGCCGCCGACCCAGTCCCAGAACCCGAACATGTTGTCGGTATCGATGCCGAACTCCGCCACCCGCTCGGCGTTGGTGGAGACCGCCACGAAGTGCCTGGCCACCGCGTCCTCGCTGCCGAGCTCATCCACCACCCAGTCCCGGGCGGAATGGGCGTTGGTCAGCGTCTCCAGGGTGCCAAAAGTCTTGGACGAGATGATGAACAGCGTCTCGTCAGCGGCCAGGTCCCGGGTCGCCTCGACAAAGTCGGTGGAGTCCACGTTGGACACGAACCGGAAGGTCAGGTCCCGCCGGGAGTAGTAGCGCAGCGCCTCGTACACCATGACCGGCCCGAGATCCGAGCCGCCGATCCCGACGTTGACGATGTTCCGGATGGCCTGGCCGGTGTAGCCCTTCCACTCCCCGGAGCGGATGCGGTCCGCGAAGGCTGCCATCCGGTCCAGCACCTCGTGCACCTCGGCCACCACGTCCACCCCGTCGACCACCAGCGAGCTGCCCTTGGGCATCCGCAGCGCGACGTGCAGGACAGCCCGGTGCTCCGACACGTTGATCGGTTCACCACGCATCATCGCGTCCCGGCGTTCCGCCACCCCGGACTCCTCGGCCAGCTGGAGGAGCAGGCCCAGGGTGTCATCGGTGATCCGGTTCTTGGAGTAGTCCAGGTAGAGCCCGGCAGCTTCGGCAGACAGGCGCTCACCGCGCCCGGGGTCGGCCGCGAACAGCTCGCGCAGGTGCCGCCCGCTGATCTCGGAGTAGTGCTGTTCCAGTGCCTTCCAGGCCGGGCGCTGGCGAAGGGGAGTGGTCGGCATCTCTCAGTCCTCCAGTGGTCAGCGAGCCGGTGCTTAATAAGCGGTCGGGCGGTCGTTAGCGAGCCGGTGGTTCGTGGGTCAGCGCGCGGGAGCAGTCATGGCCGCAGGCATCAACGTAGCTTGCCCCGCCCGGCCCCGGCGCGCCGCACCGGGGGGACGGCGGGAACGGCCGCGCCGGTCAGGAAATCCAGCATGATCGCGTTGCACAGGGCAGGCTTCTCCCGCAGCAGAAAGTGTGAGGTTCCGGGCACGATGGCGAGCTCAGCGTCCGGGATGCCGTTGTACAGCTCCAAGGTGTCGTCCAGGGAAACCGCATCCTCGTCGCCGGCCATCAGCAGCGTACGGCTGCTGATGCCACCGAGTTCCGCCTGGACCAGCGCAGGCCCCCCGGCGATCATCGTCACGATCTTGCTGGCCACGACGGGAAAATGTGCTTGCCCGTCGGGCGAGACCTCCCCGTAGGCGGGCCCGAGAAACCTGACCAGATCAGCCAGGGGTGGCCAGGGGGAGCCCGACGCCGGCGGTCCGGGCGGCCGGATGCTCGCGCTGATCAGGATCAGCCGCCGGACCAGGCCCGGATAGCGCAGCGCGACGTGCAGCGCCGTAGCCCCGCCCAGGCTGTGCCCGGCCAGGTGGGCCGGGCCGCCCACCACGGTGGTCAGGAAGGCCACCGTGTCGGCCAGGAGCAGTTCGGGGGTGATCGGCCCGGGCACGTCGGGAGTGTGCCCGTGCCCCCGGGCGTCCGGGGTGTACACGTGGAACCGCTCGGCCAGCGCGGGCACGTTCGCGGAGAAGAACCTGGCGTCGGTCAGCCCTCCGTGCAGCAGGACCAGGGGCTCGCCCGTGCCCTGCTCAGCCCACCACGTTGCCGGGCCGGGCGGTCCGGCCGAGCCGGGCGTCCCGTGCTCGCGTCCGGTGATGCCCATGTCCCCAGAGACCGCCATGTCCCTTCAGACCACGGCGCGGGCCGGAACTCATCGGCCTGGAACAGCCGGTGAGCGGGTCTCACTCCTCGAGCGCGCCCGGGTTAGCGGGGACGTCAACGGAATGCTGCTGGAGTGCCTCCAGCGGGACGACGTCCAGGGCCCGCTCATGGGTCGAGGCGAGCACCACCGGCGCCGCCACCCCGTCCTGATGAGCCCGCACCCAGTTCGCGGCGGTCACGCACCAACGATCCCCGGGCACGAGCCCCGGAAAGCGGTACTGGGGCACGGGGGTGCTCAGGTCATTGCCGATCCGGCGCTGATGCTCCAGGAACTCGGCGGTCACGACCGCGCAGATCGTGTGGCTGCCCTGGTCCTCCGGCCCCGTATTGCAGCACCCATCCCGGTAGAACCCCGTGACTGGGTCGGTGCCACACGGCTCCAGTTCCCCACCGAGCACATTGCGGTCGCCCATCTCTGCAGTATGGCCCACCAGTGGCCGGCCCGGAACAGTGCCGTGACCGGGATGTTCCCGGCTGTGGCCGATGCGGCGCGGCCTGGGGGGAGTTCCCGGGGTGTTAGTGGCCCCCGGATCCGGGCTGGACCACGCTGACGGTCAGGACCTGGACCTTCTTGGCACAGGTCTGCGAGGTGTAGTGCAGGTATACCGGCGTGGTCTGGTTCGGCGGGTAGATCTGCAGGTAGTGCGCGGTGACCAGGCCGCACTTGGCGGCGGGGAAATTGACCGCCTGCGCGATCTGGAGTACCGCGTTGGCCACGGCGCCGGGGGCGAGCGTGACCAGTTTCCGCGCGGTGGTGTGGCTCTCGGCGGCGGCGAGGCCGATCTGGGCCACCGGTTTCCCGCCCGCCAGCGACACGCCGGGATACCCGTACAGCGTGCAGGTGGCGTTAGCGATGTTCGTGAAGTCGATGACCTGGTACGTGCTGCCCGCGGCACCCTGGGCCAGTCCGAGCTTCAGGCCGAGCGAGCGCGTCGGGCAGGCCGGCGCCGCGCCGGCCACGGTCGGGCTGGCCGAGGCCGTGGTTGGAGTGGCCGACGTGCCCCCGGCAGCGCTGGCCGACGCGGCCGGGGTCGCCCTGACAGTGATCGTCCTAGTGGGCGCGGCGGCCGGGCTTCCGCTGGCCGCGCACCCGGCGGCCAGCACCGTGACGCAGGTGAGCGCCGCTCCGGCGAGCATCCGCAGGAGGACCACCCCGGCGAATGCTCGCCGGAGCATGGTTGAGCGTGGGGTCATCACTAGGTTCTTTCTGCCCAGTCGGCTCCGTGAGCCGTATGACTGGTATGACGCCCTCTACCCGGTGGCGGTTGGCCGGGTTGCCCATGTCGGTGGGGGGAGATTTCCTGGCCGGTAACGTCACACGTGTGTGCTTGCTCATCGCCCTGTCCGGGATCGTGCCCGACGTCCCGCTGCTGATCGCGGCGAACCGGGACGAAATGTATCAGCGGCCGGCCGACCCGATCACCGTGCTCCGCGCCGGGCAGCCGCGGATCCTGGGTGGCCGGGACCAGGTGGCCGGCGGGACCTGGCTCGCGGTCAACGAGCATGGTGTGGTGGCCGGCCTGACCAATCAGCCGAACGGGGCGCGGGATCCGGCTAAACGGTCGCGGGGCGAGTTGCCGCTCGACTTCGCCGTCTACCCCGACGCGAAGACCGCCGTGACCGAGGTGTGCGCGAGGCTCGACCCGGCCGCCTATAACCCCTGCTGGATGCTGGTCGGCGACCGGCACGCGCTGTTCTCGGTCGATCTGAGCGACGGGCACCGGGCACGGGCAGAGGAACTCCCGCCGGGCCGCTACGTGCTGGAGAACGCGCCGTTGCGGCAGCCGTCGGCCAAGCAGCAGCGGGTGGCCGGGCTGGTGGCCGCGCTGGACGGGGCAGGACTGGACGGGGCGGGACTGGACGGGGCCGGGCCGGACGGGGGAGGGCTGAGCGCGGCAGGGCGGGTCGAGGCCGGGCTCGCCGCGGTGCTCCGGGATCATCAGCCCGCCACTGGTCCCGAGCCGGCCAGGCCCGGCCTGCGGGCGCGCCCGGCCGAACTGTCCGCTGCCTGCGTGCATACCGAGCGCTACGGCACCCGCTCTGCCATGATCATCAGCGTGGGCCGGGCGGGCGAGCCGCGGGTCAGCGTCGCCGCGGGACCGCCGTGCGTGACCCCACTGCTGGATGTGACCGGGATGTGGGCCGCGCCCTCCGGCCGCCCGGCCGATTTGTGCTGATTGCTAGAATCGCGAGCATGCGGACCAGGGGGCGACGTGGCTGACTATCTGATCGCGGCTGCCCTGTTCGTCTTCATCGTGGCGGTCCTCGTGACCCTGAAGCGGGCCGAGAACAACCGCAACCGCAAGCCCGGTGAGTGAAATACCACCCGCGGACCGCACGCGCCAGTGACTACCCGGCCATCGCGGCGGTTGTCGACGACTGGTGGGGGCGCCCCGAGTTCTTCGTCCTGGCCCGGGCCGAGGGCCGGACGACGGTCTCGGCGGTCACCGCCCCCGTCAACACGGGCTCCATCGCCTTTCACCGCGCGATGGGGTTCTCGGTCACCGGCCCCCTCACCGGCTACAACGGCCCTGGCCAGGATCTCGTCCGTTTCGACCGGGCGCTGTAGGGGCCGGCCACCGGACGGTTCGTGATCAACCGTCACGCTCACCCGGCCCGCGCGGACGGCCCCCCATCGGGGTGTCCTTTACCGCCGCCGTTCCACGGTCATGTGTGCCAATGCCCGGACATTACTCATCGCCCGTAGCGGGTGATGCCCAAAACTCTTGTGACTACTGCGTGTAATCAATGTCAAGCACTGGGTAGTGCCTTTTCTGCCGCGCGCAAGCACGACCCTGCCGGACGGGGGGAGCCGGACAGGGCGGTTCGCGGCACGGGGGGAAAAGCATGCCGGAACCAGTCCGCTCCGGCCAGCGCTACATGCCCGGACTCGATGGGCTGCGCGCGCTGGCGGTGCTCGCTGTCATCGCCTATCACGAGCAACTCGGCTGGGCGCCCGGGGGCCTGCTGGGCGTGGGGGTCTTCTTCACGCTCAGCGGTTACCTCATCACCGATCTGCTGCTTGGCCAGTGGGCCCGGTCGGGCGGGCTGAACCTGGGCGACTTCTGGCTCCGGCGGGCCCGGCGGCTGCTCCCGGCCCTGTTCGTGATGCTGGCCGTGGTGACCGCGTGGGTCACGGTGGTGAGCCCCTCCCGGCTGGCCAGCCTGCGGGGAGCCGTGGCCGCGGCCGCGACCTACTCGAGCAACTGGTTCTACATCTACACGCACAACTCCTACTTCGCGAGATTCGCGCCGCCCGGGCCGTTCGACCACCTCTGGTCGCTGGCTGTGGAGGAGCAGTTCTACCTGGTCTGGCCCTGGCTGCTGCTGCTCGGCGTCTACTTCCTGCGCGGCCGGCGGCCCGGCGCGGTGCGCTGGCTGGTGCTGCCGACCCTGGTCCTGGCCGCCGTGTCAGCCGCGGCGATGCTCATGCTCTATCACCCCGGTTACGACCCGACCAGGGTCTACGAGGGCTCCGACACCCGCGCCTGCGGCCTGCTGGCCGGGGCGGCACTGGCCATGGTCTGGCCCAGTCGCCGCACGGCCCGGACCGCGCTGTGGAGCCGGGTTGCGCTGGACGGGGCCGGACTCGCCGGGCTGGCCGTGATCGGCGTGATGATCTGGCGGGTGGGGCAGTACTCGTCGTTCACCTACCAGGGCGGGCTGGTGCTGCTCTCGCTGGCCACGGCCGGGGTGGTGGCCGCGGTCGCATGCCCCGGCAGCCTGGTCGGCGTCATCCTGGGCTGGAAGCCGCTGCGCTGGATTGGGGTCCGTTCTTACGGCATCTATCTGTGGCATTTCCCGGTGATTATCCTGACTTCCCCGGCCAATTCCGCCGAGAATCTGCCCCGGGCCGCGTGGCAGGTGGCAGCGAGCGTCGGGATCGCCGCGCTGTCGTGGCGTTTCGTTGAGGAGCCAATCCGCCGGGGTGCGCTCGACCGGGCCTGGAAGCGGATGCGGTCGCGGACGGCCTGGCAGGCTCAGCGGGCCGGGGTCGGCGGCTGGGCCGCGGTCACCGGCGGGGCCATGGTGATCGCCCTGGCCTGCGCGGGACTGAGCGGTGCGGTGCGCCCGCCGGTGGCGAGCAACGCGGCCACCGGCACCCTGGCCGCGGGCTCGGTCCTGCCGCCGCCCGGCGACACGGGCCCGGGCAGCTCGGGCACGAGCGGGTCCAGCACGAGCGGGTCCAGCGCAGGCCAGACCAGCACAGGCCAGACCAGCGCAGGCCAGACCAGCACAGGACGGACCGCGACAGGCGGCTCGGGCGCGGGGGATTCCGCGAAGAACTCCGGGAGCGCCCAGGCGGATCCGGCCGGCAGCGCATCGGTCCCGGCGGCCTCACTCCGCACCTCCTGCCAGGCGGTGACGCACATCGGCGACTCCACCTCCGACGGCCTGGTCTCACCGGAGTACCTGCCTAACCCGGCCAAGCGGATCGCCGCGCAGTACCACGACGTGGGGGTGGGCAGCGTCCAGTGGGACATCTCCGGAGCCCGCTCCGTGGTCGAGGTCCTCCCGGGCCAGGTCAACGGCTACGACGCCGCGCAGGCGATCTACGGGAGGGGCTTCCGCGGCTGCTGGGTCATCGCGCTCGGCACCAACGACACCGCGGATGTGGCCGTGGGCTCCAACGTGGGCCTGATGACCCGGATCGAGCGGATGATGAAGGCCGCGCACGGGGAGCCCGTCATGTGGGTCAACCTCCGGTCCCTGCTGGCCAGTGGCCCCTACGCCGAAGCCAACATGGTGACCTGGGACAACACTCTGCTCAAGGCCTGTGCCAAGTACCCGAACATGCGGGTCTTCAACTGGGCGGCCCTGGCCAAGGCCAAGTGGTACATCTCCGACGGCATCCACTTCACCTCGGCCGGCTACGCGGTCCGCGCCCGGCAGATCGCGCTGGCCCTGGCCCGGGCCTTCCCGAAGTCCGGCTCCAGCAGCAGCTGCCTCGTGAGCTAGCCCGCGGCCGGGCCCGGGGCCCGGCATCAAGCGGGCCAGGGGCTGGTGACCAAGCCCGCCCGCGGGCCGGTGCAGAACGAACTGCGGCGGCCCGCGGGCGGTTCCACGCGGCTGGGGCCGCCCCCGGATCCGGGGCCCCAGGCACCTGGGCTCAGACCCGGGCGGTGTCCTTGCGGAACCGCCAGGCGGCGCCCCCGGCGAAGATGGCCAGCCAGATCACGGCGTTGGCCACCCAGGACAGCTGGACGCCGGCGCCGAGCAGTGGCGCGTGCACGAGCTGGTTGAGGCCGTAGAGCGGGGTGAACTCGGCCACGACCCCCACCGCGTGCGGGAACTGGCTCAGCGGGATGAACAGGCCGCCAGCGAAGGACAGCAGGGCCAGCCCGAGGCCCAGGAACTGCATGACGTTCTCCGTCGGCAGCAGATAGCCCATGAACAGGCCGAAGGCCGCGAAGACCAGCGAGCCGATCCACACGCAGGCCGCGCTGACGATCCACAGGTACATCGGCATCGAGGGCTTGCCGGTCAGGCCGCCCACGGCGAAGACCACGACGACCGACGCCAGCCCGAGGACCATCGCGGTGAGCATCTTGATCACGATGTACGCCACGGGGGACAGAGGGGTCAGCCGGAGCTGGCGGCTCCAGCCCGCGGCCCGCTCGATCGAGACCATCGCCCCGCCGCTGGTGGTGGCCAGGACGGCCCCGTACAGGGCCATGCTGATCATGATGAACGCGGACACGTTGCCATGGCTGCCGGGGCCGGCGGACTGGTTGGCGTAGGCCTTGTTCAGCCCGAAAGCCAGGAAGAACACGACCGGAAAGATCAGCGCGAAGATAACCGTGCGCCGGTTGCGCAGCAGGCGCCGGATCTCCAGCCTGAGCACGGTCAGGTTGAAGCCGCCCAGGCTCGGCGCTTCCCTGGTCAGGGCGGCGGGCGCCGGAACTGAGTGGGTGGTCATCGGGATCCTCCTGCGGAAGTGTTGCTGTCGTCGCTGGTCAGGGCGATGAACGCGTCCTCCAGGCCCCGGGTGTTGATCTCCAGGTCCCGGGCCTGGGTCTCGGTCAGCAGGTACCTGGCCACCGCGTCGCTGTCGGTCGAGTGGATCAGCACGGTGTCGCCGCGCACCTCGACGTTGTCCGCGCCGGGGATCGCGCTCAGCGCGACCGGGTCAGCGTCGGCCAACGTGGCCCGGACCGTCCGCCCGGCCGCCATCGCCTTGACCTCGGACGAGGTGCCATCCGCGACGATCTGGCCGTGCCGCAGCAGGATGATCCGGTCGGCGTAGGCGTCGGCCTCTTCCAGGTAGTGCGTGGCGAAGAGCACGGTCCGGCCCCGGGCCGTGTCCTGCCGGATCGCTCCCCAGAAACCGCGGCGCCCCTCGACGTCCATGCCGGTGGTCGGCTCGTCCAGGATCAGCAGTTCCGGGTCGGGCAGCAGGGCCATGGCGAAGCGCAGCCGCTGCTGCTCGCCGCCGGAGCACTTGCCCACCCGGCGATCGGCGATGCCAGTGATGCCGGCCCGGTTCAGCGCCTCGTCGACCGGCCTCGGCCGGACGAACAAGCTGGCGGTGTACTCCGCGGTCTCCCGCACGGTGAAGTCCTTGAGCAGGCCGCCGGTCTGCAACACGGCGGACACGAGCCCGCGCGTGATGGCCTGCCGCGGCCCCAGGCCGAAAACTTCCGCCGTGCCCGCGGTCGGGTGGGACAGCCCCAGGATGATGTCGATGGTCGAGGTTTTCCCGGCGCCGTTGGGCCCGAGAAACGCGACAATTTCCCCCGACGAGATATCCAGGTCGATGCCCTTGACCGCCTGGACCTGGCCAAAGTTCTTGCGTACCCCGCGCAGGGCGATCGCGGCCGGCTGGCTTCCCCCGGCCGGCCGGCGCCCCCGTTCGTCTGCCATGTTCGTTAGCGTCATGCGCCCATCGTGGCAGTGGTCCGGCGTGCCTCCCACGGTTAGCTGTCACCTTGCGCCCATGACAACTGTCATGGTGCCGCGGCCCAGGCGCACACGGGGCTATCGTGAGGGCCGGCGCCCGCCTGGCGTTAGGGATACGTGGGATTGGGCGGGCAGGTCGGAGCGCGGACGGGGGGGACCGGGGGATGCGGTTCGAGGGGTGGCCGGAAGAAGCCCTGGAGTTCTACGAGGGCCTCACGGCCGACAACTCCAAGGCCTACTGGACCGAGCACAAGGCGGTCTATGAGGACAAGGTGCTACGCCCGATGACCGAACTGGTCGAGGATCTGGCCGCAGAGTTCGGTGAGGGGAAGATCTTCCGTCCTTACCGGGACGTCCGGTTCAGCCCGGATAAGTCCCCGTACAAGACGCACATCGGCGCCCTGATCGGCACCGGCTATGTCCAGCTGTCCGCGGCGGGGCTGGCCGCCGGGGACGGCATGTACACGATGTCGCCCATCCAGCTCGGCCGCTACCGCCAGGCGGTCCTCAGCGAGCAGGCCGGCCCCGAGCTGGAGCAGGTGATCGCCGGGATCGAGCGGCAGGGCATCGGGGTCTCAGCCCGCGGCACGCTGAAGACCGCGCCGCGGGGCTACCCGGCCGATCACCAGCGGATCGGGCTGCTGCGCTACAAGGGGATCGTCGCCTGGCAGCAATGGCCGGTCGAGGCCTGGCTGGAAACCGCCGCGGCCCGGGACCGGGTGGCCGGTTTCCTGCGCACCACCCGGCCGCTGAGCAGCTGGCTCGACACGTACGTGGGCGCTCCAGCGGCTCACGAGACCCGGTAACAGGCCGCCCGGGAGGACATCGGGGCCGCCCGCGGGATGACATCCGGTCCGGCCGGGGTTACACCTGCCGAGCCGGAGCGGCCCGCTCGGCGATGAGGGCGCCACCATGATGTGCGCCACGGGGCCGCGAAGCGCCTGAGGGCAATGCTGCCCCGGCGGCCGGCCGGTTGCGATGAAGCGGCCACGAGCCAGCTCATGACGCACACCAGACTTCGAGAGGAACCTTCTGTGCCTACTGACCTGCCCGCGCGTAGCGGGCGGCGGATCGCCCTGATTGCCCACGACAACAAGAAGCAGGACATGCTGGAGTGGGCCGAGTACAACCTGCCCCTGCTGGGCGACCATCAGCTCTTCGCGACCGCGACCACGGGGCGCCTGCTCCAGGACGAGCTGGGCCTGCCGGTCACCTGCTTCCGCAGCGGGCCGTTCGGCGGCGATCAGCAGATCGGCGCGCGCATCGCCGAAGGCGAGATCGACCTGCTCGTTTTCTTCTGGGACCCGCTGGAGCCGCACCCGCATGACCCTGACGTCAAGGCGCTGCTCCGGGTGGCGGTCGTGTGCAACATCCCGGTCGCGTGTAACCGCGCGACTGCGGACTTCATGATCTCCTCGCCGCTGATGAGCCAGACCCACCAGTACTGGGATCCCTCATCCGGCGGGAGCCGTCACGTCCCGCCGCTGCAGGCCGTGGCCAGCGCCGGGTACCCAGTATCGGCCAGCCCAGTATCGGCCAGCCCAGTATCGGCCAGCCCAGTATCGGCCAGCCCAGTATCGGCCAGCCCAGTATCGGCTGGCCAGGACCTCACTCGTCGGTGACCCCGTCGATCCGCTCGCGGAGCAGGTCGGCGTGCCCGTTGTGCCGGGCGTACTCCTCGATCATGTGCACGTAGACCCAGCGCAGGTCATAGGTGCTGCCGTCGCGGTTGTGCACGAAGGTCTCGTCCAGGGACCGGCCGGCGGCTGCCGCCCGGGCCAGCTCGCATTCCCGGGTGAACGCCGCGAAATCGGCCTCGGCGCCGTCCGCGGCGGCCAGGTCGAACTCCCCGTCCGGGTACTCATCGGTGGAGTACAGGTAGACCAGCCCGGTCTCGCCCCCGAACCGCCGCCGGAACCAGGCGCGCTCCACGTCGCTCAGGTGCCGGACCAGCCCGAGCAGGGACAGCGTGGACGGCGGAACCGCCCGGCGCGCGAGTTGCTCGCCGGTCAGGCCCTGGCATTTCGTCAGCAGCGTGCTGCGGTGGTAGTCCAGCCAGCTGTCCAGCGACTCCCGCTCGCCGGCGACCTGGGGCGGATCGGTGCGCGGGACTTCAGGTGCGGTCCATGTCGTCATCCGGCCCATCCTGGTACCCCTGAAAAGCAGCCGCAACGAAATTCTGCCCCCATCGCGCCTGCCCCCCCGACCGGCCGCGCGACGACGGTGCCGCGCGTCCCTCCGTTACCCTGCCAGGGTGGCGGAACTGGCGGAATGGGACGTCGCGGTGGTGGGAGCGGGACCGGCCGGCCTGACCGCCGCCCTGGCCGCGGCGGCCGCCGGGGCGCGGACGGTCGTGATCGAGCGGGCCGAGCATCCCCGGTACAAGACCTGCGGCGGCGGCCTGATCGGGACCTCGCTCACGGTGGCGGCCCGGCACATGCAGGTGCCCGCCCGGGACCGCATCCACGCCATCACCGCCGCCCTGAACGGGCGGCGTGAGTTCACCCGCCGGGCCGAGGCGCCGCTGCTGTCCATGGTGTCCCGCGAGGACTTCGACGACGCCCTGCGCAAAGCCGCTGCCGCCGCCGGCGTCACGATACGGCAGCGGGCCACGGTGCGGGGGATCGGCGACGACGGCGGGCTGGCCTGGGCCCGGCTGGCGGACGGGACGAGTATCCGGGCCCGGGTGCTGATCGGCGCTGATGGCTCGTCGGGAGTCACCTCCCGGTACGCCGGGGTCCAGTTCTGCCAAGTCGATCTGGGGCTGGAACTGGAGATCCCGGTGCCGCCGCCGGTCGCGGCGCAGTGGCGGGGGCGGGTGATGCTGGACTGGGGTCCGATGCCCGGCTCGTACGGCTGGGTGTTCCCGAAGGGGGACGTGCTCACCGTCGGGGTTATCGCCGCCCGGGGCCAGGGCGAGCAGACCCGGCGTTACCTGCGGGACTTCACCAGCCGGCTGGGCCTGGCCGGGTACCCCGCGGCCCGGGATTCGGGCCACCTCACCCACTGCCGGACCGACGACTCGCCGCTGCGCCGGGGGCGCGTGCTGGTCGCGGGCGACGCGGCGGGCCTGCTCGAGCCCTGGACCCGGGAAGGGATCAGCTTCGCGCTCCGCTCCGGGACGCTGGCCGGGGCCGCCGCCGCGGAAGCGGCGGCGGCCCCGGATCCCGGGTGGCTGGGCCGGGCGCTGGACGCCTACCCGGCCGCAATCGGGCAGGTGCTGGTGCCCGAGATGGATGCCGGGCGCCGTCTGCTGACCGCGTTCACCCGGCACCCGGGGGCCTTCCACACCGGCCTCGCGTCGCCGAAAGGCTGGTATGCCTTTGCCGGGTTCTGCCGCAGCGAACTGTCGTTCGCGGCCCTGGTGGAGCGCCGGCCGGTCGGGATGGCGCTGTCCTTGATGTCCCGGTTCTGAGGACAGTATTCTAAGCACCGGGGTTAATACCAGCCATACCTCAGCTCGTGCTGCCACGCGTTCTGCGGATTTCCATAACGCGACTGGATGTACCCCATGCCCCAGATGATCTGGGTGCGCGCACTGGTCCGCCAGTCGGGCCCGGCGGCCGCCATCTTGTCCCCGGGCACGGCCTGCGGAATGCCGTACGCCCCCGAGCTGTGATTGTAGGCAAAACGGTTCCACCCGCTCTCGCGCATCCACAGCAGGTTCAGGTAGTGGAATTGCCAGCTGGTCCAGTGGTAGGCGGGCATCAGCGAGCCGGCGATCTGCCACGGGTTGCCGTGCAGCCGGCCCTGGTGTTTGCGGGCCGGGTGCCTGCGGGCCGGATGCTTTCCCGCGTGGTGCCTCTCTTGGTGGTTCGCGTGGCGCCGCGGATGATGCTCTTGATGGTGGTTCGCGTAGCGGAGCGGGGGCTGTGGGTGTTTGCGGGACACCCCGTACGCGGTGAGGGCGATTGGCCCCGGCCCATTGGTGCTGCCGGCGCTGTCGGTACTTCCGGCGCCACCGACGCTTCCGGTGATTCCTGTGCGGGCGGTGCCGGTGAATTCCAGGCCGGTCCCGAGGCCGCTGGTCCCGGCGTTAATGGTGGCGGCCTGAACCTGGGCGTGGCCGCTGGCGGTGAGCGCGGCGGCCAGGCGGGCGTGCTGTGCTCCGCGGCCAGCGTGACCGGCGTCGCTGGATGAGGCCCCGAGATAGCTGGCCAGGGCGATGGCGGAGCCGGTCAGCACCAGCGCGGTCTTGGCCGGCGTCTGGGTGAAAGTTCTCTTCGACGACAAAGGGCGCCTTCGGTTAGGGCGCGTCACGGCGCGCTCATCTTCCGCCCCTGGGCACATGGCGACCACGAGGAAAGGTGGCCGCGGCGGCGGCGGATGTGACGCAGGTTCAGGGCGTCGGCGTCGCCTGAGGCGACCATCACGCACGCGGGGCGCTTTGAATATCTGACTCCGGGCACCCGGAAGGCTTTGTGCCCGGGCAGGGTGAGAGTTGCTAAGCCATGGGCCAGGCTGGCTGGGTCAGCCTTATCGCGAATATCGCGGTCACCCCCTGTGCGCGTATTCACTGTCTTCGGAGGCAGGCCGGCGCCTATAAAATGAGGCTGGCTGTAGGTCAACTTCCCCCAAAGTATTCTCGATCTTTATCAGTAGCCATTTAAAGCAACTAGTAAACACGGGCTACTTACTTATGTCACCGTCACCCATAAGAATCTGGCCAAGGATTAGGCCGATTAAAGTATCTTTAATGCTATGAACCGGGCCATTGACCTGAATCTGCGTTTACCGGCCGGGCCAGGGTTCACGTCCGCAGGTGCGGAGCCCGCAGGTGCGGAGCCCGCAGGCGCGGAGCCCGCAGGCGCGGAGCCCGCAGGCGCGGAGCCCGCAGGCGCGGAGCCCGCAGGCGCGGAGCCCGCAGGCGCGGAGCCCTCTGGTGCCCTGCCCTGGGTGAAACCCCCTGGGGCGGGGAGCGCCCAGTAGGGTCGTCACGTGGCTCAGGCTCCCTCTGCGACGGCCGGTTCCTCCCGGCCGCGCCCTACGCCGGCCGAGCTCGAGGCCGCCCGCGACGCCACGATCCCCGATGTTCTCGCCCCCGGCTTGCGGGTCGTGTTCGCGGGCATTAACCCCGGCTTGTACTCGGCTGCGACCGGCCATCACTTTGCCCGGCCGGGCAATCGCTTCTGGCCGGCCTTGCAGCGGTCCGGGTTCACCCCTCGCCAGTTCCGGCCGGACGAGCAGGACCAATTGCTGGCCCTGGGCCTGGGCATCACCAACGTGGCCCCCCGCGCCACGGCCCGGGCCGCCGAGCTAGCCCCGGCCGAGCTGCGCGCGGGCGCCCTGCATCTGCAGGAGAAGATGACCCGGCTGCGCCCTCAGTGGCTGGCTGTGCTCGGCGTGACCGTGTACCGGACGGCGTTCGGTCACCCGGGCGCGGTCGTGGGCCCTCAGGAGGCCGCCATCGGCGCGACCCGGCTGTGGGTACTTCCTAATCCCAGCGGCCTCAACGCGCACTGGACTCCCGCCGCCCTGGCCGGGGAGTTTGCCCGGCTCCGGGCCCAGGCCTACGGCCCGCCGGGCCCTGCCGGCGCTGCCGCGCCGCCAGGCCGCCCCGTGTAGTCGCCCTGGCCCGGCCCTCGCCACATTTCCCGTGCCACGTTCACCTCAATCGGGCAAATCACCCCGCGTGGCGCACGTCCCACGGGAAATGTCGTAAGAAGGGCGTCGGCCGCACGGGCGTATAGAGTCGGGTTGATCACTCCGGAGCGCGGTCACGTCCGCTCACAGGCAGGGGGCAACTATGACTGTCCGGCCAGACTTTGGGCCCGATTACGGCGACGAGGAGCGTAAGCGGTTCGAAGAGGAGGAGGCCCCCCCCGAGCCCGACGTGGCTGAGGAAGAGAGGGACCTCTTCGAGCGCGAGCGCGAGGACCAAGAGGTCAACTTCATCGACGCGGAGAGCAACGAGGCGCACGCGCCCGGCTCGGTCTGCGAGCGATGTGGGCAGATCATCACCGCCACGCAGGACGCCCGCCGGCGCCCGGATGGCCAGTGGGTCCACGAGCAGTGCCCCGTACTCCTGCAGTCCTAAGCGGTCCTGCAGGTCCCAGCGAACCTGAGGTCCCTGAGTAGTTCCGCACGCCTCAGTTGTTCCGCACGCTCTGGCGACCGTCTTTGCCAGCCCAGCGGTCCGGGCGTGCTCTAGAGCGTCAGCGGCGCAGCCAGAGGGCCTCCCACTGCGACCACTGGCCCCGCCCGGGTGGTGTACGCCAGGTGATGTGCGGGCGGGGCGGCAGCACGGGATCGAAGGCGCCGCCCACGACTGCGGCCAATTCGGCGGCAGCGAAGAAATGGATGTCCAGCCCGGCCTTGGGCCCTCCGCGGTAGCGGACCGAGAAGCTGCCGTCGCTATGCTCTTCGAAGCGGCGGTGCGCGTGCTCGATATCGGTTCCAGCCGCGTTGACCCGCACGCAGAGCAGGCCGCCCGGCCTGACCCGGGCGGCCGCAGCGGCCAGGTGCCGGTGCGCCTGCGCCCGGGTGCCGTGCTGGAAGACCTGGATGCCGACGACCAGGTCATACCGGGCAGCCGGGGGCAGCGCGCCCAGATCGCCGATGATCAGCTGCCCGGCCCGGTCCGGGCGCTGGACCCGCAGGTGCGCGATGGCCTGCCGGGAAATGTCGAGCCCGGTGAGGTCGAGGCCGGCGTCGAGCAGGGGGATCATATTCCGCCCGTTGCCGCAGCCGACATAGAGCCCGTGCTGCAGCCCCCGCTGGGCGGCAGCGGCGATGACGTCTCGGATGAACCCCACTGGCGGGTCGCCCGCGTAGTGCCCGGCCGCGTACTCCGCGTCCCAGGCGGCGGCGGTCGCGGATAAGTCGCTGGCCGGGACGGGTCCATGTACGTCCCAGCCCGGGGTGTTCACCTGGACAGAGACCTGGTGGTGGGGGGCCTCGGCGCCGCAGTGGCGGCAGACTACCACCTGCTCGAGTTCGTGGTCGCCGTGCATCAGCGTGGCCGGTGGCTCGTCCGATACCCAGCGGTCGCCCCACGCCACCAGGGACCGGAGCACCGGGGTGAGATCCCGGCCCGCGGGTGTCAGCCGGTACTCCGAGCGCGGCGGCGCGCTCTGGTACTCCCGGCGCTCCAGGATGCCGGCCTCGACCAGGCTGTGCAGCCGGGCCGCGAGCCGGTCGCGGGGCGCCCCGGTGTTCCGCGCGATCTCGTTGAAGCGGCGGTTGCCGAAAGAGATCTCCCTGATCGCCAGCAGCGCCCACTTTTCGCCGACCAGGTCGAGGGCCCGGGCGATGGAACAGGGCCGGCCCGGGAGATCTGGCTGGGCCAGATGCTCCGGACCAGGCGTTTCGGGAACCGGTACGGTGCTAGACATACTCCTAGGTTGCCATATCAAACCTGCTCCCGCTACCCTTCTGTCATGACAGTTGGAATCCCAAACCGTGGGCAGCATCAGGGGAGCGGCGGCCAGGAGGCGTCGCGCCCCGGCGCGGGGCCCGGGGCCGTGTTCACGGTGGTGGTCGCCGCGATCTTCATGTCCAACCTGGACCTGTTCATCGTGAACGTGGCCTTGCCCAGCATCGGGCGGGATTTCGGCGGTGCCTCGCTGGCCGGGCTGTCCTGGGTGCTCAATGCCTACGCCATCGTGTTCGCCGCCCTGCTGGTGCCGGCGGGCCGGCTGGGGGACCGGACCGGGCAGCGCCGGGTGTTCCTGGCCGGGATAGCGATCTTCACGCTCGCGTCAGCAGCCTGCGCCGCCGCGCCGGATCTCGCCGTCCTGGTCGCGGCACGGGTCGTGCAGGCCGCGGGTGCGGCCGCGCTGATCCCGACGTCGCTGGCGCTGCTGCTGGCGGCCACCCCGCCGGACAAGCGGCCTGGGCGGGTCCGGGCCTGGGCCGCGGTCGGCGGCGTCTCGGCCGCCCTGGGCCCGGTCGCAGGCGGGCTTCTGGTCCAGTTGGACTGGCGGTGGGTGTTCCTGGTCAACCTGCCGATCGGGGCGGCCACCCTGGTGGCCGGGACGCGGGTGCTGCCGCACCCGCCGGCCCGGGACAGCGAGCGGCTTCCCGACCTCCTCGGCGTGGTGCTGCTCACCGCCGGGATCGGCGGCCTGACTGGCGGCCTGGTGGAGGGCCCGACCTGGGGCTGGTCCACCGGCGGGGTCATCGCCCTGCTGGGCGGGGCGGCGGTGGCGATCACCTGGTTCCTGTGGCGCTGCTCTCACCACGAGCGGCCGCTGGTCGAACTGCACCTGCTGCGCATCCCGGCGTTCCGGTCGGCCAGCGCGGCGGTCTTCGTGTTCAGCATCGGGTTCGCGGCCATGCTGCTGTCCAACGTGCTCTGGTGCCAGATGGTCTGGCATTACTCGGCGCTGCGCACCGGCCTGGCCATCGCCCCCGGCCCGGCCATGGTCCCGGCCCTCGCGGTCGGGGCGGGACCGCTGGCCCGGCGGATCGGCTCCGCGCCGGTCGCGGCGGCCGGGAACCTGCTGTTCGCGGCCGGGCTGCTCTGGCGGGTCTTCTCAGTCAGCGTCGTCCCGAACTATGCCGTGGGCATGCTGCCCAGCATGCTGCTGACTGGGATGGGGGTCGGGCTCACACTGCCCACGCTGATGAGCGCGAGTACCACCGCGCTGCCGGCTGCGCGGTTCGGCACCGGGTCGGCCCTGGTGAACATGGCTCGCCAGGTCGCCTCGGCGCTCGGCGTGGCCGTGCTGGTCACCATCATCGGGATCCCCGCCACGGCGGCTGATGCGGTGACCGCGTTCCGGCATCTGTGGCTGATTATGGCCGGGGCCGCCGTGCTGGCCGCCACCGCGGCCGCCTTGGTGCGCCGCCCACCCCCCGTCCCCGCACCATCACCTCCATCGATATCATCGGCCCCATCAGCCACCTCAGCCTCAGACACACTGGCCACGGCACTCACGCCAGCACCATCCGCACCGCCAGCTCACCCGACTGCCTCGTGATCAACTGATTGGTGCTGTTGCTGCGTCACCAATCGGTTGATCACGATTGATCCCCCCTGCTCCTGGCCCCTTGAGCCGCGAGGGCTGGGACCGGGCGCGGCGGGCTGGGGACCCGGCGGGCTGGGGACCCGGCGGGGGGGACCCGGCGGGCTGGGACCGGCGCGGCGGGACCCGGGCGTGGGGAGCGCGCTGGGACCCGGAGCGGGGAGGGTCGACGGCGCGGACGGGCGTTAGGGGGACGTTAAGGTCTTGTGCGGGGACGTTAAGGCCACGTGAAGATCAGCTCTGCGGGGCCTCGCGGGGGCGAAGCTGATTCCAATGGACCGCAACCGTTCGCCTCGTGGACTGGCGGCGCACTTCGCCTTGCCCGCCGGCTTCACCGCGCTGCTGGCAACCGGCGCGCTCGCCGCCGGGCTGGGCGGACGTCTCCCCGCCACCGGGGTCCTCATCATCGCCGCGGCCGTGGTCCTGTCCATCTCCGTGGTGTCCGAGCCGCTGGTCGCGCCGGTCCTCGGGGTGATCGGCTGGCTGACCGTGGCGGGCTTCTCCCACCCGCCGTACGCGCAGCTGAGGATGACCGGCCCGGTGGCCGTGCGCGCCGCGGTGGTCATGGCCGCGTGCGTCCTGGCCGGGGCCGGGACCGGCCTGATGGTGCGCTGGCTCGCATCGTCGTTCAGACTAGGGATCGTGCGTGTCCATGGCGAGCTGCTGCCTTCGGGAGGCGAGCCGGGCCGGGCCGGGCTGACCGGGCTGGCGGCCGGTACCGTCCGGGCTGGCCTGCGGGGCAGGCGGCAGCTCGCCGGGATCGTCCTCCTGGTGGCGGGCCTGCCGCTGCTCACCGTGGCGCTGGTGGCGCTGCGCCCGCACCTGGACCTCGCTAACGACCTGCTGCTCTACCTGGTCGCGGTGGTCGCGGTGGCGATCGTCGGCGGCTTCTGGCCGGCCGTGCTCGCCGCGATCACCGCGAGCCTGCTGCTGAACTGGTATTTCACCAAGCCCCTGCACACCCTGACCATCGCCGAGCCCCGCAACATGCTGGCGTTGCTGCTGTTCGTGACCGTGGCGGTGACGGTCAGCAGCGTGGTCCACCTGGCCGCCCGTAGGCAGGTGCTCGCGGCCCGCAGCGCCGACGAGGCCGCGTCCCTGCTCGGGCTGGCCCAGACCGTGCTCGGCGGGGCGGACACGCCCACCGCGGTGCTGGATCACCTGACCAGCGCCTGGGGTGGCCGGGCCGAGCTGGCCGAGCGGGTCCGGGACCAGTGGGTGAGTGTCGCGGTCAGCGGGTCCGCCCCGCCGGCGGCGGTGCCCGTCCGGGTCCCGGTCAGCGACACGGTCGCCTTGTTCATCACGGGGCAGACCCGGGCGATCACGCCGCGGCTGCTGGACGGGTTCGCGGCCCAGGCCAGCGCGGCGCTGGACCGGGACCGGCTGCGCACCCAGGCGGCCCAGGCCGAGGCGCTGGCCGAGGGGAACCGGATGCGCACCGCGCTGCTCGCCGCGGTCAGCCATGACCTGCGTACCCCGCTCGCCTCGATCAAGGCCAGCGTCAGCACGCTGCGGCAGACCGATGTGCAGTGGACCCCGGCCGACGAGGCGGCGCTGCTCGCGACCATCGAGGACGGGGCGGACCGGCTGGACGCCCTGATCGGCAACCTGCTGGACATGAGCCGTCTGGCCACCGGGTCGCTGCAGCCCTTCCTGCGGCCTACCTCCGTCGAGGAGGTCGCGCCGGCCGCCCTACTTGGGCTGGAGCCGGCCAGCAGCGTGCGGATCGCGGTGCCGGATGACCTGCCGCTGGTGCGCACCGATCCGGTGCTGCTGGAACGGGTGCTAGCCAACCTGTTCTCCAACGCGCTGGCCCATTCCCCGGCGGGACGGCCGCCCGAGCTGCGCGCCTGCCCGGCCGGCCCCAGCGTGCTGCTGGAAGTGTGCGACCACGGCCCGGGCGTCGCGGATGAGTTCAAGCTGCGCATGTTCGAGCCGTTCGAGCGGCTCGGCGACCGCACCGCGGGCAACGGCGTCGGGCTGGGGCTCGCCGTGGCCAAGGGTTTCCTGGAGGCGATGGGCGGCACGATCCACGCGACCGACACGCCGGGCGGGGGGCTGACGGTCCAGGTGGTCCTGCCGGGTGCGGCCGCCCCCGCGGCGTCGGCCGCGCCCGCCGAGCAGTGACCGCCCGGCTATGACCAGAGTCCTCGTCATCGACGACGAGGAACCGATCCTGCGCGCCCTCCGGATCAACCTCACCGCCCGCAAGTACGAGGTCAGCACCGCAGCGGACGGAGCGTCCGGACTGGCCGCGATGGCCCGGGACCGCCCGGACGTGCTGATCCTCGACCTTGGCCTGCCTGACATGGACGGCACCGAGGTGATCAGGGGCGTGCGCGGCTGGACGTCCACGCCGATCATCGTCTTGTCCGCGTGGGGGCAGGAGGTCCAGAAGGTGGCCGCCCTGGACGCCGGCGCGGATGACTACGTGACCAAGCCGTTCGGGATGAACGAACTGCTCGCCCGGCTCCGCGCGGCGGTCCGGCGGGCGACGCCCGCCCCCGACGAGCCGGTGCTGACCACCCCGGACTTCACCGTGGACCTGGCGGCCAAACGCGTCGTCCGTGGCGACGGCGATGTCCGGCTGACCCCGACCGAATGGTCGCTGCTGGAAATCCTGGTCCGCAACGAAAACCGTCTCGTCACCCAGAAGCAGCTACTCCGCGAGGTGTGGGGGCCGCAGTACCAGACCGAGGCGAACTACCTCCGGGTCCACGTCGCTCACTTGCGGCGCAAGCTGGAGCCCGACCCGTCCCGCCCCCGCTACCTGCTCACCGAACCCGGCATGGGCTACCGGTTTAGCCCGGGGGCCCGAGCCCCCGGAACCCCCAACGGCCCGCCTCTCTGCTAGCCCGGGGGCCCGAGCCCCCGGACCCCCAACTTGCCCGCTCCCGTACGCACGTCGTCTGCTGCGGTTGCCGGGTTGGTCGCCGGCTCGGCGAGAACACGGCTTCGCCGCGCCTCCCCTCGCCGGCGAGCTAATCAGGGCCTGGCTGGAGTTGGTAGCTGGGGTTGTAGATGGTCCGCTCGTCCTTGACCTGGGCTACCCGCCCGTGCACCGTGATCCGCCGCCCGGGCCGGATCCCCGGGATGTCCCGCCGGCCCAGCCAGACCAGGGTGACGCTGCCGGTCCCGTCCCACAGGTCCGCCTCCATCGTCAGGCTGGTGCCCCGCGGGCGGAGGGTGACGGTGCGCAGCGTGCCCGCCACGTCCACGTAGTCATGGGCCGCGGTGGCGGCGATCGGGGTAGCTCCCTCATCGCGGCACTCGGCCTGGAGGTCGGCCGCGTGCAGCGCGTCCGGGTCGGCGGTCAGCTTCTGTAGCGGCGGCATGGCGTCGGCTCCGCCCGCGGGCAGCGGCTCCGCGACCGACGTCGGCAGTTGGACCCCAGACGGGTAGCGGTGCGCCGCGGACCGCAGCTGGTAGGGCACGCTGGCCACGACCACCCCAGGCAGCAGCAGCAGCCGGGACTTCAGCCGCAGCGCGCTGTGATTATGCAACAACTGCTCCCACCAGTGCCCCAGCACGTACTCCGGGATGTACACGGTGACGATGTCGCGGGGGCTTTCCCGGCGCAGCCGCTTGACGTATCCCATCACCGGCCGGGTGATCTCCCGGTAGGGCGAGGCGACCACGGTCAGCGGTACCGGGATGTTGGCCCGCTCCCACTCCTCCTTGAGCCGGAGGGTCTCCGACTCGTCCACGTCGACTGTGACCGCCTCGAGGTGGCTCGGCTGGGTGGCCCGGGCGTAGGCCAGGGCCCGCAGGGTCGGCAGGTGCAGCTTGGAGACCAGGACGATGGAGCGGTTGCGGGCCGGCAGGGTGAGGGTGAGCTCCTCGAGCTCCTGCGGCGGGGTGAGCTCGACCGCGACCTTGTCGTAGTGCTTATGGATGCCGCGCATGGTCAGCCAGATGATCGGCATGGCCACCACGACGATCCAGGCCCCGCTGGCGAACTTGCTGATCAGGACGATGACCAGGACGACGGCGGTGACGCAGGCGCCGACCGTGTTGATCGTCCGGGAGCGGATCATGTGCCGGCGGGCGCTCTTGTCGTGCTGGTCGCGCAGCAGCCGGTTCCAGTGCCGGATCATCCCGGTCTGGCTGCACACGAACGACACGAACACGCCGATGATGTAGAGCTGGATCAGCCGGGTGGGGGAGGCCTGGAACACCACGATCAGCAGGATCGCGAACCCGGCCAGCAGCAGGATGCCGTTGCTGTAGGCCAGCCGGTCCCCGCGGTTGTGCAGCTGGCGGGGCATGTTCCCGTCCCGGGACAGGATCGAGGCCAGCACCGGGAAGCCGTTGAACGCGGTATTCGCGGCGAGCACCAGGATCAGCGCGGTGACGAACTGCAGCACGTAGAACAGCGGCGAGGAGTCGCCGAACACAGCCCGGCCCACCTGGGCGATGACCGTGCGCTGGCTGGTGCCGGCGGGCATCCCGATCAGGTCCTGCGCGGGGGCGTAGTGCACGTGACTGGCCAGGGCCAGCGCCGTGACCCCGGCGAACATCGCCACCGCGATCGCGCCGAGCAGGGCCAGCGTGGTGGCGGCGTTCTTGCTCTTGGGCTTGCGGAACGCGGGGACGCCGTTGCTGATCGCCTCGACCCCCGTGAGGGCGGTACAGCCCGAGGAGAACGCACGCAGCAGCAGGAAGAGCAGGGCGACCCCGGTGAACTCGCGGGATGTCTTGATCCGGTAGTTCGCGCTGTCCGACTCCAGGTGATGGCCGAGCCCAAGCCGGAAGACACCCCAGATGATCAGCAGCGCGACCACGCCGATGAAGCAGTAGGTGGGGATCGCGAACGCGGTGCCCGACTCCCGCACCCCACGCAAGTTGATCAGCGCGATAGTCGCCACCAGGACCACCGCGATGAGCGTCACCTTGGAGTCCAGGACCGGGAAGGCCGAGGCCAGGTTGGCCACCCCGGCGGACACCGACACCGCCACGGTCAGCGTGTAGTCGACCATCAGGGCGCTGGCCACGACCAGGCCCACCGGGGCGCCGAGGTTGGTGGTCGCGACCTCGTAGTCCCCGCCGCCAGATGGGTAGGCGTGCACGTTCTGCCGGTAGGACGCGACCACGACCAGCATGAGCAGGCCCACCGCGAGCGCGATGTAGGGGGTGTAGTGGAAGAACGCGATGCCCCCGACCGACAGGACAATCAGGATCTCCTCGGTCGCATAGGCGACGGAGGAGAGCGCGTCGCTGGCGAACACGGGCAGCGCGATCCGCTTGGGCAGCAGGGTATGGCCGAGTCGGTCACTGCGTACCGGGCGTCCCAGCAGCAGGCGCTTGACGACGCCGAACATCATGGCCACGACCGCGATGGTAAGCCGGCGTTGGAGTGTGCGCTAGCCAGCGGGGCCCGGCTGAAAGCTAGCTGAGGCCCGCCAGGGACCCGGCTGAGGCTCCCGGAATCCCGGCTGAGGCTCCCGCGGGCCCGGCTTGGGCCCCGGGGAGGCCTGGCTGAGGCCCGCGCCCGGGGCGGGCAGGATCAGTTTCCGAAGGGGATGTTGTGCCCGGTGATGTGGACCAGAGCACCCCGTGGCGTGAGCGTGATGCTCTGCAACGTCATGCCCATCGGCATGTTGGGCAGCGGGATCGAGAAGCTGCCGAGGCTGCCCAGCAGCGATGTCGGGAGCCCACCGGCCGAGATGAGCTTGACGTGGATCTTGTTGCCCGACTGGGTTACCCGCGCCACGCCGCTGTCTGAGAAGATGCCGGCCACATTGGCGGTGATCTTCGCCTCGTTGTCGCTCTTCCGGGCGATCTTCAGGTCGCCCACCCCGGCCGCGCTGGATCCGGCCTTGGCCAGGCTGCCGAACGTGATCAGGCCGGTGCCGTCGATGCTGGATACCGTGCCGCTGTTGAAGCCGGAGGTGAGCTTGATGTTCTTGATGGTCGCGTTGACGTCGTCGATCGTCACCGGGCCGACCTTCTCGCCGGTAGCGGTGATGTGAACGTCCTTGAAGTTCCGGGCGGCCACCTGGGTGAGGAACGGGAAACCCTGGATCGACACGTCCGGCTTGGAGCTGAAGCCCTGCTTCTGGATCTGGGTGGCGAACTGGTTGTCCGCGTAGCGGACGGCCACCCGGTCCACGATCACGAACAGGACGGCCAGCGCCACGATGATCACGAGCAGGATGATAGGCCAGCGGCGGCGGCGCCGCCGGGGGGCGCGGGAACGGCCGTCCTCGAAGGGACCACCGTATGACCCGCCGTCGTTTCCCTGCTGGATCGGCAGGCGCTGCGTCGGGTATTCGCTCACGGAAGCCGCCAGGTGCTCGTGTCCCGGCCGGGTGCCGGACAAGGATGCGCAAATGTTATGACATGACCGGCTGGGGCGCAGGGGCCGACAGCGCCGCGCCGGGCTCACAGGGATCCGCCCTGGGCGGTATCTTCCCTGTTCGCCAGCGGGCCATCCAGGTTTCTGGGAATTGAATTACCCCAACTGGGATACATTTGCGGCCCCCTATAGGTGCGAGGCCGAATTCGTGATCCGGTGGCCCGGCGGCCGGGCTCCAGCCGCGAGCTCGTGCGGCAGGACCTGCCCCCGGCCACCTGCGGGCAGGACCTGCCCGGCCATCCGCGGGCAGGACCTGCCCGGCCATCCGCTCCCGCCCTGCTGCCCGAGGCGGCCAGCAGGTAGTGCCTCTCCGGGGTGAGGGCCTCGTGGTGCGGGCGGGGTCGCGCAGCGTGATCCAGGGAGCCAGACCAGGAGCCGGCCCGTGGTGATGGCCTGCGCTTCCTCTCGGCCTGCGCTTGCCTCTCGGCCTGGGCGCCAACTTGGCCGGGCACCAACCGTGCTCGCCCTGGGGTGCGCACCCCGCCTGCCTGGCGCCCGGGCATGTGCGCATTGTCACCGGAGCATATGTGCTGAAAGCTTCAGTATCGGACATTTCGGACACAAGCAGCTCTGCCGAAACGGGCAAAATATACTAAAAAACCTTGCGGGCTGGTTGCCGGGAAGGGCTATATTACCGCGCGTTGAATCACCATAGACTAGGCAAATGAACGAGCGCCTCGTCTCGCCGCCGGATGCCCCGGTGCTTGTGGTGAAGACCCAGGGAACCGACCAGACGCTGCGCGCTGGCTCGCAGTACCGCGTCGGCCGTGATCCTCAATCCGACATCGTGATCAACGACTCCCGCGTCTCCTGGCGGCACGCCGTGCTCCGGGTCAACCGAGACGCCTGGATCCTCGAGGATGCCGGGAGCACCAACGGGACCTTCCTAGGAACTCGTCGCATCAGCAAGATCGAGATCGGCGAGAATTGCATCCTGCGGCTAGGCCATCCCGATGACGGGCCGGTCATGATGTGCTCGGTGAACCGGGGGAGCAACGGGAGCACCGCGATAAACACCGGGATGAGCAGCGTTGACCGCCGCCCCACCTCGGTGAGGCGCGCCCCCGCCCGGCTGCTTCGCATCGGCCGTGATCCCGCCAGCGACCTGGTGGTGCCTGACCTCAGCGTCTCCCGGGCCCACGCTGAACTACGGAACCTGGGTGACGGCCGCTACGAGATCGTCAACCTGGGCAGCCACAACGGCACGTTCGTGAACGGCCGCCGGATCGCCAGCGCCACCACGGTCACCGACCAGGACCTGATCGGCATCGGCCGCGCCACGTTCCGGCTGTTCGGTGACGAACTCCGCGAGTTCATCGACGAGGGCGACGTCTCGTTCGTGGCCCAGGACCTCACCGTCCGCCTGTCCAGCGGCAAGATCCTGCTCGACCACGTCAGCTTCCCGATCCCGGAGCGATCCCTGGTCGGAGTCATCGGCCCGAGCGGTGCCGGCAAGTCAACCCTGCTTGGCGCGCTGACCGGCACCCGCCCCGCAACCGAGGGCACCGTCTTGTACGACAACCGCGACCTCTACACCCACTACGCGGAGTTGCGGCACCGGATCGGGCTGGTGCCGCAGGACAACATCCTGCACGAGCAGCTCAAGCCGAAACGAGCCCTCCGTTATGCCGCTGAGCTGCGGTTTCCAGGCGACACCTCACGGTCAGAACGGGACCGCCGGGTGGACGAGGTGATCGACGAGCTCTCGCTCACCGCGCACTGCAACACCCGGACCGCGGCCATGTCGGGGGGTCAGCAGAAGCGGGTCAACGTGGCGCTCGAACTGCTCACCAAGCCGTCCCTGCTGTTCCTGGACGAGCCCACGTCCGGCCTGGACCCCGGGCTGGACAAGTCCGTGATGGAGCTGATGAGCGGGCTGGCCAAGGACGGCCGGACCGTGATCATCGTCACGCACAGCGTGATTAACCTGGACGTCTGTGACCGGCTGCTCGTGCTGGTTCCGGGTGGCCGGGTGGCCTTCTACGGCCCGCCCGCCGAGGGTCTGCGGTACTTCGGCAAGCCCGGCTGGGCCGAGGTGTTCCAGGCCTTTGAAGCCGAACCGGACCGGGACTGGGCCGGGGACTTCAAGAGGTCGCCGTACTACGCCGAGCACGTGGCAGGTGGCCTGGCCCAGCAAGTGCCTGAGGGGGCACGTGAGTCACCCGGCCGGCCGCCCGCACCACGCAGTGCCCTGGCGCAGATCTCCACGCTCTGCCGGCGCTACCTGTCCGTCATCGCCTCGGACCGCAGTTACCTGATCCTGCTGGGCGTCATGCCGCTGGTGATCGGCGCTCTGCTGCGGGCGGTCCCGGCCCCGGAGGGCCTGGCGGGTAAGCCGGGAACGAACGCCGGCGCCTCGACCGTCCTTCTGGTCCTGATCATCGGGGCCTGCTTCATCGGCGCGGCCAACTCGGTTCGCGAGCTCGTCAAGGAACGTCCGATCTACGCTCGAGAACGAGCCGCCGGGCTGTCGTCCGGCACGTACCTGTGCTCCAAGCTCATCGTCCTCGGGGTCATCAGCGGGCTGCAGGCCCTGGTGCTGGTGGTGCTGGGCCTGGCTGGCCGCCAGATGCCCGCCCACGGCTCGCTGATCAAGTCGCTGCCGCTGGTGGAAATCGCCCTGGCCATCATCCTGCTGTCGGTGGCCTCGATGGCGCTGGGGCTGCTGGTCTCCTCGATCGTCAGCACGTCCGAGAAGGCCATGCCGCTGCTGGTCTTGCTGGCCATCGTGCAGGTCATCTTGTCCGGCGGGGTGCTGCCACTCAACGGCAAGGTCGGGCTGAACCAGCTGTCCTGGCTCACGCCGTCCCGGTGGGGGTTCGCGTCTACCGCCTCCACCGTCAAGCTGAACGTGATCTCACCCCCGGCCAGCGGGCTGCCCGACCCTGTCTGGGATCACAAACCAGCCATCTGGCTCATGGACATGGGGCTGATGGTGCTGCTCGCCCTGGTGTTCACCGCCATCGCCTGGCGCCGCCTGGTCGGCCTCAGCCCTGGCCGCAAGCGGCGCTGACCGGTCCCGCGCCGTCGCGGCCCCCCGGTCCGGGTGAAACGATCGTGAGGTGACGACACCCAAGCGGACGCCGCGGCCTCCGGGTCCGACCGACCAGGACGAGTCCGCCCTAGGTCAGGCGGCTCCTGGCGACCAGGCCAGCCCGGGACCTGCCGTGGCCCCGCCGCCCACGGGTGTTACGCCCGCGGATGCCGGGCGGGCTGACGGCGGGCTTCCAGACAGCGGGCCGGCTGACGGCGCGCCGGCTGGGCCCGCGCCGGCTGGCCCCGCGCCGGCTGCCTCCTCCTCCTCCGTCGTGGTCGAGGATGATCTGGCGCGCCGGATCCGCCGCCCGGGTGACCTGCTGCGCTGTGCTGCCGCGTGCCTCGGCATCGCTGTGCTGGTGGCGGCGGGCCTGCTGGCCAGGGCCACGACGGCCGGCGTGGAGACCGACGTGGTCGGGGCCAGCCGCCGGCTTCCGGGCGAGATACTGTCCACGCTGCGGGTCCTGGCCATCCTGGTCCTCATCCTGCTGCCGGTGGCCCTGGCCATCCGCCAGATCGTCCGCGGCCAGGCCCGGCGGCTGGGCGAGGCGCTGGCCACCGGCGTGGCGACAACCGCCGTGGTGGGCCTCGCGGGCGTCGTGATCCGCAGCGGCGTCGGCGACCAGCTCTACCGGGCCATCGCCATGTCCTCGCCGGGCGCGCGCCACTTCGCGCTGCTGGATGGGTACCTGGCCGGGCTGGTGGCCTACACCACGATCATCGACCTGAGCGGACGGCCCCGCTGGCGCAACGCGCTGTGGCTGACCCTCGGGGTGTACGCGGTGGCCAACCTGGCCACCCTGCACACCACCGTGCTCTCGGTGCTCATCACGCTCCTGCTGGGCCGGGCGATCGGGCTGGCGGTGCGCTACGCCGCGGGTTCCATGTCGCAGCGGCCCAGCGGGGAGGCGATCGCGGCCGCGCTCGCCTCGGTTGGCGCGGCGGTGAGCGAGCTGAGGCGGGCGGACGGGCCCGGCGCGGCGTCGCGGCGGTACACGGCAGTCACCCGCGCTGGCGAGCGGCTCGACGTCCGGGTCTTCGACCGGGACCAGCAGGCGGCGGGCGCACTCTACCGGGTGTACCGGCTGGTCCGGCTGCGTGGGCAGGTCTCCCGGCGAGCACCGCTGACCACCGACCGGGCGGCGGAGCGCACGGCGCTGCTCACCTACGCCGTGGAGGACGCCGGAGTGCTCACCCCCCGGCTGCGCGCCCTGCTCCGGGTGGGCCCGGAAGCCCTGGTGCTGGCCACCGATGAGCCGCACGGGAACTCCCTGGCTGATCTCGCCGAGACGCTGACCGAGGCCCAGCTGGAAGCGGTGTGGGCCGCGGTGGACCGGCTGCATGCGCACCGGGTCGCGCACCGCTCACTGACCGCGGAGCGGATTCTCATCGACGGTGCTGGCCAGGTCATCCTGCTCGACCCGGGTAGCGGGGACGTCGCCGCCAGCGATCTGCAGCTGCGGCTGGACCTGTCCCAGCTGATCGCCGAGCTCGCCGCGCTGGTCGGGCCGGACCGGACTGCGGAGCTGGCCATGCGCAACCTCGGGTCGGCTGAGATGGTGGCGCTGGTCCCGCTTCTGCAGCCGGTGGTGCTGGCCAGGTCCACGCGGTCCGCGCTGCGCCGGGACAAGGGGGTGCTGCCCGCGCTCCGCAAGCAGTTCCTGGCCACCGCCCCCGATGACGCGAGCGAGGTCCCGCCGGTCCAGCTGGAGCGCCTCCCGCTCCGCACCCTCGTCACGCTGGTGGCCACCATTCTCGCGGGTTACCTGCTGATCGTTCAGCTCGGGCGGGTCAACTTCGAGACCCTGCTCCGCCAGGCCAACCCACTCTGGATCCTGGTGGCCCTGGGCCTGTCTGCGCTGACCTACGTGGCCGCGGCGTTGTCGCTGTCCGGATTCGTGCCGGGCCGGCTGAACTTCATCCAGACCATGCTGGCCCAGCTGGCCGGGTCGTTCGTCACCCTGGTGACGCCGGCGGCGGTGGGCGGCGCCGCGCTCAACGTCCGCTACCTGCAGCGCAAGAAGGTGCCCCCGGCCGTGGCGGCGGCCAGCGTCGGCGTGGTCCAGGTGGTGGCGTTCGTCCTGCACATAACGCTGCTGGTCGTCTTCGTGGCCATCACCGGCGCGCGAAGCCACTCACTGCGCCCCCCGACCTGGTCCTATTTCGTGATAGCCGGGCTGGTCGTGGCGGCGCTCGGGGTGGCGGCGGTCCCGCGGGGGCGCCGGCTGCTCCGGGCCCGGCTGGCGCCCGCGCTGGGGCAGGTTCTGCCCCGGCTGCTCGAGGTGCTCCAGCAGCCGCGGAAACTGGCGGAGGGAATCGGTGGAGCACTCATGCTCACCCTCTGCTACATCCTGTGCCTGGACACCTGCGTCCGCGCGTTCGGCGGGTCCCTCGCCCTCACCAGCGCTGCCGTGGTGTACCTGACCGGGAGTGCGCTGGGATCAGTGGTGCCTACGCCCGGCGGCTTGGGCGCGGTCGAGGCCGCCCTGGCGGCCGGCCTCACGGCCACCGGGATGGCGGCGGCCACGGCGGTCAGCGCGGTGCTCCTGTTCCGGCTGCTCACGTTCTGGCTGCCGGTTCCGCTCGGCTCGGTCGCCTTCAGCTACTTGCGCCGGCGCCAGGTCCTGTGACACCGGCGTAGGGCAGCCCGCCCCACCCTGGCCCGCCGTCTGGGACCAGCCGGTGCCGTTAGCCCTGCCGGTCATGTGACCTTAGTCCCTCGTTTCCGGGTCTTTCCGATGGCTCACTTAGGGACATGTTCGCGAGCCATGAGGTCAGGCTGACCCTGACCTTTGCCCGCGCGCAGTCCAGACTGGCAGTGTTGTGCAACGCCGGATGGCTGAGCGGCCCCTCGGAGCAGGCCTACGCTGAGGGTCTGGCCGGGCTGATCCGGGTGGGACCGTTCGGTTCGGTGCTCGGCGCATCCAAGCTGGTCCGGGTGCAGTTGCTGGAGCCGGTGCCCCGGGATGACCTGGTGGTGGTCCCGCTGCGCTGGGAGGCGAGCGGGGCAGCCGGGCGGCTGTTCCCGGTCCTGGATGCCAATCTGGTGCTGACCCCCAGTGGCGAGGACGCCGCCACGCTGGCCCTGACCGGGGCGTACCGCCCGCCGCTGGGTGGCCTGGGCGAGGTTCTCGACCGGGCCCTGCTGAACCGGGCGGCCGGCGCGACTCTCCGGTCGCTGCTGGCCCGGCTCGCGGACTCGATGGTGGCCGACGAGGATACGGCGGCCCTGGAGGGCGCGGATGGGGTCCCGCTGCCGTCCTGGTGCTGGCAGGCGGGGCCGAAGGCTACCTGACCTGGGCAGACTTCTCGGCGTACGCTGGCGGGCCGGGCCGTGCGAAAGTGTCCCGGGCGCTTTCCCTAAGATCGCTCATCATGACGGGCCTGCTCGCCGCATTGCGGGGTTTGCTGCACCGCGCCGGGATCTCACTCAACATCCTCCTGGTCGCGGTGGTGGCGGTGGCGGCGGTCACCATCGGGCCCGCCTACTACGCGGCGGCCCAGTCCTCCGTGGTCCAGGACACCGTGGGCACAGCCCCGGCGCCCGGCCGGGGCCTGGAGATCACCCAGTCAGGCCCGGTCGATGCGGTAGGGGGCCTGGTCGATGAGGCCGGGGCCGGGCTCGCCCACTACCTCGGCGGTCAGGCCACGCTGACCAGGCTCTTCGCGCCGCCCGTCACGGCCGCGGAGACCACAGTGCAGGCGAACAGCCAGACGATTCCCCTGGTCTATCGTTCCGGCGTGTGCGGTCATCTGCACTTCACGTCCGGCCACTGCCCGCACGCCGCCCGCCAGGTAGCAGTGAGCGCGTCCACGGCTTACCTGATGCACTGGCACACCGGCCAGCGCATTCCCGTGCCGACCTGGGGGCATCTGGTCATCACCGGTCAGTACCAGATCACCCTGTCCAACGCGGGGGCCCGGTACTGGTTCGAGGCGGGCAGCCGCTACTTCCCATACGAGACCTCGTATGGCCCCAACGCGTCCGGCCACCCGTACGACGCGATGTTCACCCCGCTGGCCACGATGGGGGTCGTTCCCGGCGCGGTCCAGGGCACCGACTACGCCGACTTCTCGCTGATTCCCGCGCACCTCACCGGGCCCGACGTGGCCCGGGTGCAGGCCGGGGTCACCGGCCTGATTCTCGACCCCACGCTGACCACGCAGGGGGTGGCCACGACCACGTCCCTGCCGGCCACTCTCGGCCTCGTCCGGGCCAGCTGGCGGGCGATCGAGGTGCCCGTGGTCCTGATCACCGCGCAGCTGCTGCTGCTCGCCTGGCTGCTGCTGTTCCTGATCGTCGCGGACGCGGCCGAGGCCCGCGGTCCCGAAGTGGCGCTGGCCAAGATGCGCGGCCGCGGCCGGTGGCGGAGCCTCACGTTCAGCCTGGGCGAGCCGGTGATCCTGCTCGCCGTGGCGCTGCCTGCGGGCGTGCTGGCCGGCGGGGCGATCACCGTAGGCCTGGGGCACATCCTGCTGCGCCCGGGCACGCCGGTCGGGCTGCCCGCGACGTCCTGGCTGGCCGCCGCCGTGGCGACCGTGGGCGGCCTGGCCGCGGTGGCGGCCACGGCGCGGCGGACCCTGAGCCGGTCGGTGGTCGACCAGTGGCAGCGGGCCGGGCGCCAGGCGGCCCAGCGGGGCTGGGTACTGGATGCTGTTCTCATCACAGCCGCCGTGGCCGGCCTCATCGAGCTGCGGGTCAGCGGCCAGATCGGCTCGGCCCGGCGCGGTGTGCTCGGCCTGCTATTGCCCGGGCTGCTCGGCGTCGCGGTCGCGGTGGTCGCCTCCCGGCTGCTGATCGTGGCCTGCCGGGCCGGATTCCGGTCCACCGCCCGCCGCGGCCGGATCGGGCCGTTTCTCGCCCTGCGCCACGTCGCCCGCAGGCCCGGCGGGATGCGCACCACGATCGTGCTCGCCACTGCGTTCGCCCTGGCCGGATTCGCCGCCGGGATCTGGACGGTGACCGTGGCCAACATCAGGGCCGTGGCGGACGCGCGAGCCGGTGCGGCCACGGTGCTCTCGGTCACCCCGCCCGCTCATCATGGCCTGGCCGCGATCGTGGATCGGATCGACCCGGGCGGCCGGCAGGCCATGGCGGTGGACGAGTACGCGAACTTTTCCGGCAGCAGCGCCGGGCAGGTCCTGCTGGCCGTCAACCCGCAGCGCTTCGCGCGGATCGCGGCCTGGCGGCCGGACTGGGCGGGAGGCCGCCCGCTCCGCTCGCTCACCGCCGCGCTGGACCCGCCTGCCCCGGCGCCGGTCGTGCTGCGCGGAGGTCAGGTCCGGATCCGGTTCACCGGCACCCGGGTCCGGCCGGCGGGCGGCACCCTGGTCCTCGACGTGTACGAGCAGGGGGTAGGCGCAGTCGGGCAGACACCGGTGTACCTCGGGCCCGTCAGCGGCTCCCGGACCGCGACCGCCCAGCTCACCGGCTGCCCGTGCCTGCTGGCCAACCTGACCGTTTCCGCCCCCGCACCCTCGGGGGCGGTGATCACCCCCCAGCCGGTGACCGGGTCGGTCACCGTGTCCGCCGTCGACGTCCGGTCCGGCCACGGCCGGTGGAGGCCAGCGGGCACCGGGCTGACCGCTCCCGGGCGATGGCGGTCCGGCGGCGCCGGGGGCGGAAACCGTTTCCGCTCCAGTCCCGCGGGACTGGTCTGGTCCTTCAAGACCCAGCCCGGGGTGAATCCCATTGCGGTCCTGGTTGACCGGCCATACCCGTTGCCGGCCCTGGTGGCCAGCGGCCTGAGCCCTGGGACGGCCAGCGTCCTCCAGGTCGACGGCCTGGACGGCAGTCCGCTGTACATCACCCCGGCCGGCCAGGCGGCGGCCATCCCGGGCGCGCCCGCTAACGGGATCGTTGTCGACCGCACCTACGCGGAGCGCGCCGCGGGCGGCACGCCCGCCTACTCCAGCCAGCAGGTGTGGCTGGCCCCGGGGGCATTGGCGCGGGTAGATCCCGCGCTGCGCGCCGCCGGGGTCCGGATCACCGGCCTGGTCAGCGCGGCCACCCTGCGTGCGCAGCTGATCCGCCAGGGACCCGCCCTGGCCACCGTGCTGTTCCTGGCCGATGCGGCCGCGGCCGCCGCGCTGGCGGCGGGGGCGGCGATCACCGGCCTTTACGCGTCCGGCCGCCGGCGGCGGCACGAGTACGCGGCCCTGCTGGCCAGCCGGGTCCCGCGCCGTTCGATCCGCGCGTCCCTGCTCGCCGAGCAGGCCATCGTGCTCGGCTTCGGTGTCGTCATCGGGCTGGCCGCCGGATTCGCCGCCACGGCGCTCGCGGTGCGCAGCGTCCCCGAGTTCATCACCCAGCCCCAGGCTCCGCCGCTCAGCTACCTGCCGGCCGCCGGCGGCCTCGCTGTGCTGGTCGCGGCGGCGCTGGCCGTGCTGGTGCTCGCGGCGGTCGCGGCCAGCATGCTGCTGGTCCGTTCCGTGCGGCCCGACCTGCTGCGGGAGGCTGAGCCATGACCGGGCCTGTAACCGGAACCGCCCCGCCGCCCGCAGGCGCGCCGCTCGCGGTCCGCTGTGACAACCTGGTGCACGTCTACGGAACGCCCGGCTCGGAGGTGGCCGCGCTGCGCGGGGTTGACCTGACCGTCCAGCCCAGGGAGATGGTCGCGCTGCTCGGCCCGTCCGGGGCCGGCAAGACCACCCTGCTCTGGCATCTGGCCGGCCTGCTCCGGCCTACCGCGGGCCGGGTGGAGATCAACGGGCGGCGGCTGACCGATCTCGGCACCGGCGCGCTGGCCCGCTTCCGGCTGACCGAGGTGGGCCTGCTGCTGCAGAACCCGTCCCGGAACGTGCTGCCTTACCAGAGTGCTCTGGGCAACCTGCTGTTCGCGCAGGCGCCGGCCCGGCGGAGCGTGGCGGCCCGGCGGAGACGGGCCACGGAACTGCTGGACCGGGTGGGCCTGGCCGATGCAGCGCATCGCCGGGCGGGCCGGCTGTCCGGGGGGGAGCAGCAGCGGCTGGCCCTTGCGGTCGCGCTGGCGAACGAGCCCGGCCTGCTGCTCGCCGACGAGCCAACGACGCAGCTCGATCCGGTGTCGGCCGCCGCGGTGATCGAGCTGATCCGGGACGCGAACGCGGGCCTGGGCACCACGGTGGTCGCGGTGACCCACGACCCTGCCGTGGCGGCCGCGCTCGGCCGCACCATCACGATCCGTGACGGGCGGGTCGGCGCCGAGGGCCGGGCCGGGCAGGAGTACGTGGTGGTGGGCCGGGACGGAACCCTGCAGTTGCCGGCGGAGCTTACCGACCTGTTCCCGCCCGGGTCGCTGGCCCGGGCGGAACGACATGAGCGCGGTGTGTTCCTGCACCAGGTTGATCCTCCTGGCCCGGAGGACGCCGGCGGCCACCCCGACCCGGCCGGGCCGCCCGCACCGGGTGCGGGCCGGTGAGCGTGCTGGAGGCCCGGGGCCTCCGCTACACGATCGGCGGCCGGGTGATCCTCGATGACTTTGACCTCACGGTCGGTCCCGGTGAGCGGGTGGCCGTGGTCGGGCCGTCTGGTTCCGGCAAGACCAGCCTGCTCGCCCTGCTGGCTGGCCTGGCCGAGCCGACTGCCGGTCAGGTGCTGGTGGACCAGGTCCCGGTCGTCCCAGGGCAGGTGCCGCCGGGTGTGGCGACCGTGCTCCAGGGGCACGGCCTGGTGTCGCTGCTCACCGCGGCGGAGAACATCGAGATCGCGCTCTTCGCCGCCGGCCTGCCGCCTGGCCGGGCCGCCGCAGCGGCCCAGGAGGCGCTGGCCTCGCTGGGGCTGGCCGAGCACGCCGGGCAGCTGGCGGACGAGCTGTCCGGCGGGCAGCAGCAGCGGGTGGCGGTGGCCCGGGCCCTGGCCACAGAGCCGGCCGTGCTGATCGCGGACGAGCCCACCGCTGAGCAGGACAGTGCCTCACGGGAGCTGGTCCTCAGCCGGATGCTGGATCTGGCCGAGGCCGGGAAATCGCTGGTCCTGGCCACCCACGACCCGGAAGTCGCGCAGCGCTGTGACCGTGTCGTGGATCTGACCGACCTGCGTCCCAGCTCGGCGGACCGCCACGGCTTGGCCACTGGATGACGATTTAAATGCTAGAGCTTTACCATTCCTAACGGTTACCTGGCTGAGAAGCAACTGACCGCCTGATCGGAACGGCCCCGGCAACCCTGGCGCTGCCGGGGCCGATCCATTCCCGGCGCCCGGTCGGCCCGTACGGTGGGGGCAGGCCCGATCGGGGTGAGGGAGGAAAGCATGAGCGCCGGCGTCCGCCGCATCGTCCTGCTCACGCTCGGCTGGGGAGACGTGGCCAAGTCCGTGTCCGTGGAGGGCGCACCCCATGACCAGATCCTGCGCGAGCCGGTGCCGGGGGTGCTGCTGCTCTGCGACGGCGGCTGGCTCCTCCTGGACACCGGGTACAACACCGCCCTGATCACCGACCTGGCGCTGCGCGCCCGGTTTCACCGCGACCCGCTGGAAGTCCCGCTGCTGCCCGGGCCCGGCGAGCCGCTGGCCGAGACGCTGGGCGCGGCAGGCGTGGACCTGGCCGACATTCAGGCCGTGGCCGTCAGTCACCTGCACTATGACCATGTCGGCGGGCTGAAGCACTTCGCGGGGCGGGTGCCGGTGCATATCCAGCGGGCCGAGCTCCACTACGGGATGTCCAGCCCGCCCGGGCCGGAGGAGAACGGTATCTTCCGGGTGGACTTCGACGATCCGCGAATCGACTGGCGGACGGCCGAAGGAGACGTCGAGATAGCGCCCGGCGTGACCGCCGTCCTGACCTCCGGGCACACCCCCGGCCACCAGAGCTTCGTGGTCAACATGGACCCCACGGCCGGCGGCGGGGGCTTCGTGTTCGCCTTCGACGCGGCCGACCTGACCGAGAACATCGAGCGCGAGGTCGCCGTCGGCGGGCGGATCGGGGCGTCCCCGGAGCAGAGCGTGGCCCAGATCCGCAAGCTCAAGCGGATCGCCGCCGCGCGCGGCTACCGGCTGGTGCCCGGGCACGACCCGGACGTCTGGCCTGCCCTCACCGCCGAGCTGGCCATTCCCGCACCATAACCGTCCGCTCCGCGCTGGGTCGGTCATCGTGACCCTGCTGCGGCCCGGGCTACCGAAACCAGCGGTGGCGGTGGCCCGGGCCGCACCGGAAGGCGCGACGTCCTGCCTGGCTCGCCCCTAGCCCTCCGGGTCGATACCGTCATAGGCGGGCACCCGTACCGTCCGGTGACCGGGCTGGCCGCCCAGGATGACCTTCCGGAGCGAGACGTCGTTACTGGTGTCCGTCTCGTGCAGGACCCGCTGCGGGTTGGCGACTACCTCGATGTAGTAGGTGCCGTTCGGCAGCCCGGTGAGGTCGAATGACTGCCCCGCGACTGACTGGAAATAGGTGTCGCCCCACCCGACCGGCATCATTTCCTGCACCCACAGGGCGGTTGGCGAACCGCACTGGCCGCCGAACCCGAGGAAGGACGGCTGCCACACCGCGGTCGGCTCGGCCAAGTCGACCGGATCGGTCGGGGCGATGCAGAAGCCCACCTTGTGGCTCCGTACGGCCAGCGACTTATCCGAATTGAGCAGCCGGTACTGGGCGAATTGCTCGAAGTGCCAGTGATTGTGACCCTTTTTCGAGTCGAATCCCATGGTCCCGGCGCGCAGCCGGCCGATGACGTGGCCGTCCTGCCAGAAGTACTGGTATGCCTTCATGACCGGCGATCCGTGGGAACGGAAGCCCTCGACATCCAGGGGGGCTTTGCCGACCCACACGGTGGCGCCGAAGTTGAGCTGGTCGGACGCTCGCTGCGTCTTGGTCTTCCGGACATGGGCCGTCCTGATGCCCCAGGACGGGAGCGGCACCAGATCCGGCAGCGCGCTGGCCGGCGGACTGGTCAGATCCGGGACGGCCGGATTGGAGCGGAGCGGCCGGGTCTGGGGGCGATTCGCCGCGCGGGCGGGCTCGGCGCAGCACGACGATCCCTTCACCACCTTCAGCTTGACGCTCGCCGATGTGTCGGCGGCGGAGACGTTCAGCAGCCGCGCGTAGCTGGGCATGATGGTCTCGGTCACCGTGTACCGCCCGAGAGCGAGCTTCATGGGCCGGAAGGTCTGCTCGGCCGGGTCGACGGCCCAGCCCCGCGCTATGCCCCACACCAGTGACTTCGGGAACGGATCGCCGACGCATTCTTGCGGGTAAGGCGAGGTGGCGGGGCTGCTGGGGCTGGCCCGTTCCGGGTCGTAACTGTCCGGGCAGAAGTTCATGCGGCTCGAGGCCACCACCTTGCCGGCGGAGTTCGTGACCGTCATGCGAACGAAGTCCTTCAGGGCGGTCGGGGCCTTCCCCAGGACACTGGCGGGCCAGGGGATCTGCTGGGTGCCCCCGCCGGGCAGGTCGACGACCTGCGTGATGCGCATCGGTGTCGAGTAGTCCGGCCGCTGCAGGTCGAGCTGGAACGCGGATCCGAGTGACGCCACCCAGATGCCGGGATCCAGGTACACCCGGCGCCCGAACCTGGGCACGGTGATGTTGTTCTGCGCCGCGACCATCTTTATTTCGGGCCCGGGGGCCGCGGCGGCCCTGGCCGCGGCCCCCGGGCCGCACACTACCGCGGCCGCTAAGGTCGCCGCCGCTATCGCAGCCCAGCGCGCTCGCCAGCTAGTCCGTTTCATGAGCACCTCCACGGTTTCCCCCGTCCCGTTACGGTCCGGGACGTGCAGCCAATTCACCGGAAACGGTACTGCCGATGGATGGGAAAGGGAATGGCCAGGTTTTCATGACGAGATACCGCTGAAGGCGTTGCCTGGATAGGTATCACTTTTAGATAACGATTGCCCGGGCCACTCCCTCATTGAATAGCCGGCGCATTCCTCACCCAGGTCAAGCCTGCGGGCCAGGATCACGCTGTCGCAGGTGGTCACAGCCGCCTTCATCAGGTCCGCCACGATGCGCCCGTCCCGCGCTCTCCCAGCGCCCGCGCCCCGAGGATCGCGGTGGTTCTGGGATAGTCGAGCAGCAGGCCGGCCCGGCTCCAGGATCCTCCGGCCCGGTTCAGCAGGCCGTGGCCGTCAGGCAACGAATGCCTATCGAAGCCCCGGTGGCCGTTCGGCCGGGGGGAGGAGCGGGAACTATGGACCAAGGGACAGTAAAGTACCCCAGGTAACCAGTGGGTCCGGTGAAACTTCTGAGTACTGACTTCCGCGCACGTGGGCAGGGGGGCCGCGGTGTCTGACGAAACCCCGGAGTTCGGGGGCTTCGGCGTCGGGTCCCGTCTGGCCGGGTACCGGCTCGATGAGCAGATCGGCCGGGGCGGCATGGCCGTGGTTTACCGGGCCTACGACATCCGGCTGGAGCGCCCGGTCGCGATCAAGGTGCTGTCGCCCGAGCTGGCCCGGGACGAGGCGTTCCGGCAGCGGTTCATCCGCGAATCGCGTACGGCGGCCGCCGTGGACCACCCCAACATCATCCCGATCTTCGAGGCGGGCGAGGCCAACGGGGTGCTGTTCATCGCGATGCGCTTCGTGCACGGGCCGAACGTGCAGGAGCTCGTGGACACCGAGGGGGCGATGTCGGCCCCCCGGGCGTGCCACATCATCACCCAGGTCGCCGCCGGCCTGGAGGCGGCTCATTCGCATGGGCTGGTGCACCGGGACGTCAAGCCGGGCAACATGCTGCTCGATATGGCGGGCGGGGGAGACTACCCCGGCCACGCGTACCTGTCCGACTTCGGCCTGAGCAAGCGGGCCCTGTCGGTCAGCGCGCTGACCTCAACCGGCCAGTTCCTCGGGACGCTGGATTACGTCGCGCCCGAGCAGATCGAGGCCCGGGCCGTGAACGGGCGCGCGGACGAATACGCGCTGGCCTGCTCCGCGTTCACCATGCTCACCGGCCACCCGCCGTTCGTCAGGGACGAGTCGGTCGCAGTCATGTGGGCCCAGATCTCCGCGCCGCCGCCCGCGCTGACCAGCCGCCGCCCTGACCTGCCCGCGGCCGTGGACGAGGTGATGGCGAAGGCGCTGGCCAAGATCCCCGCGGAGCGGTACGGCACCTGCCCGGAGTTCGCCGCCGCGCTGCGCCGGGCCTGCGGGCTCGAATCCGGGCCAGGACTGGTGCCGGAGCCGCCCGCCGCCGACTTCCTGGATGTCCCGCTCCGGGAGAGCACCCAGGTCGTGCCCGTGGTACCAGCCGACCCGGCGCAGCCGGGGGCCGCGGGTCCCGCAGCGCCGTCCGATCGCGGCTCCGGGACAGGCCAGCCCGGGACCGGCCAGCCCGGGACCGGCCAGCCCGGGACCGGCCAGCCCTGGACGGCCCGGCCCGGTCCCATCCCGGCTGGTGCCGCCGCGGATTCTGGCCCGGCGGCCGGGGATCCGGGCCCGGCCTTCGCCGACCCCGGGCCCGAGCCATATGGCCCGGCCACCGAGTTGTCCGGACCCGGCCGCGGTGAGTCCGGTCCGGCCACCGAGTTGTCCGGGCCCGCCCGCTCCGCCCCCGAACCCGAGCCTGCGTCGTCCGGGTTCCCCGAGGCTGGCTGGTACAGACCCGGGTCTCCTGCGGCCGGGCCTCCCGCGGCACCGCCTCCGCTGCCACCCGACGCCACCCGGGAGGTTCCCCCGGTCGCCCCGGGTGGCTATACCCCCGGGCCGCCCGGCCGGCCGCCAGCCTTCAGCCGCCGGCCAGCGCCGGGCCGGCCCGAACCGCCGCGGCGGCGGCGCGGGGTCTGGGTCATCGTGGCGCTGGCCGTCGTCGTAGTCCTGGCTGTGGTGGGGTACTTCGCCCGGAACTCCTTCTCGACCGGGGCCAAGGCCACCGGGTCGGCCCAGGCTGAGACGCTGAAGCCGCCCGGATGCACCACCCAGATTGCGAAAGGGACGCAGCTGAAGCACCGCGGGAGCCATCTGGTCCAGACCGGCGGGAACCCGTTCGATGTCGCCACCGTCCCTGGGTTCGCGTTCGTGTCCGGCGCGGGCACCGGCCTCACCGTGATGAACACGTCCAGGCCGGTTCCGTCGGTGATGTGGAGCAGCCCGCTCAAGCACGCTCAGGGCGAGACCCTTACCCCGGACAGACGCTACCTGCTGGTCACCGGGGGAACCGGGTTCACCGTCTTCCGGGTCAGCTCCCTGGAGCAGGTCGCCGGGTCCGCCCCGGTCGGATCACTGACCAGCCCGGGCCAGAAGCACGCGGAAGACGTCGTGGTCAGCCCCGACGGGCAGTATGCATTCGTCACCTACCAGTACAGCGCCCACGTCGGCGTGTTCAACCTGAAGCGCGCACTCCAGTCCGGCTTCGGGCCCTCGGCGCTGGTCGGGCTTATCCCGGTGGGTCCCCAGCCCATCGGGATCGCGATGGCCCCGGACGGGAAGCACGCCTACGTGGCCAGCGGCCAGGACCACCCCGCCACCCCCGGGGCCGGCGTGCTGAGCGTCATCGACGTGCCGCAGGCGGAGAAGCATCCGGGCTCCGCGGTGGTGATGAAGACGATCCCGGCCGGCTGCCAGACCAACCGCGTGGCGTTCTCCCCGGACGGGCAGGACCTGTGGGTCACCGCGGTCGGTTCCAACGCGCTGCTGGGCTTCTCGGCGGCCAAGCTGCTCAGCGATCCGGCGCATGCCCTGATCGCCCGGGTCGCGGTGGGCCAGTCACCGCTCGGGCTGGCGGTTATCAGCCACCCGAACCGGATCGTGGTCGCCGACTCCAACCGTGACGGGGGGTCTGGGGCGGTGGCCAACCTGGCCGTGGTCGACCCGGCCAAGGCCCTGGCCGGCAAGCCGGCCCTGCTCGGCTACCTCCGGTCGGGCCTGCAGCCCCGGCAGTTCGGGGTCGTCTCGCAGAGCAGCACGCTGCTGGTCACCAACACCAAGTCGGCCCAGGTGCAGACGGTGGACCTGAGTCGCCTGCCCTGACGCCGCGTTAAGGTGACCAGCATGGTCAGCGAACCGCCGCGCATCACCCGGGTCCTGGCTACCGCGGACGGCCGGCGGCTCGAGGTGCTGAGCACCGGCCCCGACGATGGCCTGGTGCTGCTCTTCCACAACGGGACCCCCGGCGGGCTCGTGGTGTCCCCGGACATGGCCGCGGCAGCCACGGCGCGCGGTCTGCGCACTGTGATGTACGCCCGCCCCGGCTACGGCGACTCGACCGCGCGGCCCGGCCGCCGCATCGCGGACGCGGCGGCGGACGTCGCGGCGGTGCTGGATGGGCTCGGCGTCGGGCAGTTCGTGGCCGTCGGCTGGTCCGGCGGCGGCCCCCACGCACTGGCGTGCGCGGCGCTGCTGCCCGGCCGGTGCCTGGCCGCCGCCTCGCTGGCCGGCGTGGCGCCCCTCCAGGCCGGGGGCCTGGACTGGATGGCAGGGATGGGCCCGGAGAACGTCGCCGAGTTCACCGCGGCCGGGCTGGGGGAGGCCGCGCTCACCGAATTCCTGGATGAGGCCGCGGCCGGGCTCGGCCAGGTCACCGGGCAGCAGGTGGCGCAGGAGCTGGGCGGCCTGATCTCCGCCGCGGACCGGGCCGTGGTCACCGCGGAGTTCGCGGAGTACATGGCCGAGTCGTTCCGGGCCGCGCTACGGGCCGGTATCGCCGGCTGGCGGGACGACGACATCGCGTTCGTCAGCGACTGGGGCTTCCCGCTGGAGCAGGCTGGCACCGTCCCCGTCGCTGTCTGGCAGGGAGAGCAGGACCGGATGGTCCCTTTCAGCCACGGCGCCTGGCTCGCCGGGCACATCCCCGGAGCCCGGGCCCACCTGGCCCCCAGCGAGGGTCATCTGACCCTCGCCGCGCGCTCGTTCGGTGCCGTGCTGGATGACCTGCTCGGACTGGCGGGCCGCCCGCCAGCGATCAGGGGTGCAGCGCCAGGTTCTTGACCACCTTGTCCACCGCGTTGCGTGGCCCGTACACGGCGATCCCGGCCAGGCGCAGGCCATCGGCGGGCACCGCCCGGACCACGGCCCGGTTGGCCTCGTCGTGCCCCGTGGCGAACATGTCGTCGGTGTAGATGGCCATGGGCATCTCCCGGGCGGCCGCCCGCTCGCGGACCGCGCTCAGGGCGGGCCCGTCCGCCGCGTAGACCAGCACCGGCTGGCGGAACATCTCGAGGTAGCGGTGCCCTGACCCGTCTTCGTAGGGCTTCCCGGTAGTCTCGTCGCAGCCGGCGGCCACCCCGCTGGCCAGGAAGGCCGTCACGTTCAGCTGCTGCCAGGCCGCCAGGTCCCCGCGGACCGCGATGGCAATCTTGGTATCGAAACGCATCTCCCCACTCTCGCCGCCCCGCGCCGCACCGTCTTGAACGCCTGAGCGCCCCATCCATCGTGAACGCCTGAGCGCCACTCCACGAGCACGGTCGATTTCCGACCCGTGGGGGACCCGGGGGATGGCCCGCGGGGACCCGGGGGATCGCCCGTGGGGCCGGCGGTCAGGTGCGGGCTGCGGTGGCTACCACGGCGGTGTAACCCATCGTGAAACTGCCTCCTACCGCGTCGATGGCGGCGCCGATGCCGGCCAGCAACTCTTCCTGCTTGGCCGGCCGGATCTGGCTGAAGCCGCCGAAGGTAGGAACCACGTCCAGCCACGCGTCGCGGGTGTAGGGCAGGTCCCAGTCGAATCGCCACTCCAGGGAGTCGCTGAACGCGCCCACCTGCCGCATCCCGTCGGCTGCCTTGGTACACAGCGCCGAGTACGCATCCGGGCCGGGCATCGTCCCGCGGCTCAGCGGCGAGTCGGGCAGCACGCGGCGGTTCACTACGGAGAAGGCTTCATCCACGTCCGCCGGGGGCCGGAACGAATTCCAGAACACCGCGAGCCGCCCGCCCGGCCGCAGCACCTGGGCCGCCTTGGCCGCTCCCGCGACCGGATCCACCCAGTGCCAGGCCTGCCCGGCGATGACCGCGTCGAACGCCCGGCCGTCGCTGTCCCAGTCTTCGAACTTCGCCACCTCGGCTTCGACCCCGAACCGCCGGGCCAGGCCGGCCATCCGCGCGTCGGGTTCGACCCCGAGCACCCGGCACCCGGCCGCCTGGAACTGCCGGGCCGCTATGCCGGTCCCGCAGCCGACATCCACGACGCCCGGGCCGGGACTGGCGGCGACAATCGCCTCCACCATGGCCACGGGATAGCGGGGCCGGGCTCGGTCGTAGCGTTCGGCGTCCAAGCCAAACGACTCCGCGACGTGCCGGGCCTGATGAGGCTCACGTGGCTCCTGCTCGGGAAGAGGCGCTCGCTCCGGCGGTATAGTGGGCACGTGCCCACCTTAGTGGGCGCGTGCCCACTCGGCAACCAGACCGGAGGGGCTCGGCTGGGGAAGTGAGGTGCGGTGCCGACTGGGGTGGCCATCCGCGATGCGCGTGACCAGCTGTTCGACGCTGCGGAGCGCGTCCTGCGCCGGGACGGGCCGAACGCGCTGACCAGCCGGGCGGTCACCACGGAGGCAGGTTGCGCCAAGGGTGTCCTGCACCGGCACTTCGCCGACTTCGACGCCTTCCTGGCTGAGCTTGTGGTGGACCGCATCGCCCGGCTGGACAGCCAGGCCGCCGACCTGCGCGCCGCCGCTGGGACCGGCAGCGTGGCGGGTAACCTCACCGACGCGCTGACCGACCTTTTCGGGTCTGTCGCCCTGGGCATCGTCAGCCTCGTGATCTCCCGCGATGAGCTGCGCGCCCGGCTGCGCCAGGCGAGGCCGGCGGGTATCCCGCTGCTGGCGGAAGCCACGGCCATGATCGCCTCCTACCTCACCATCGAGCGCGACCTCGGCCGGATCGCCGCGGATGCCGATGCTGACACGCTCGCACCCACCTTGATCGGGGCCGCGCACCTGCTCTTCGTCGGCCGGGATGGCACGCTGCCCGGGCCTGGAGCCGTCCGCAAGCTCGTGACCACGGTCATTGCTGGCGTCGCGACGGAAGCGCGGCCATGAACGGCCCGCCAGGTAGCCGCACCGCGGTGGACGGGGACTGGTCCAGGTACTGGCGGTCGGCGGATGAGCCGCTGGAAGCCATGCACGCTCACTTCCGGGAGCACGTCTATCACCGGCACAGTCACGACACCTACTCCTTCGGCGTCACCGAATCCGGCGCGCAGTCCTTCATCTGCCGGGGAGCCGCGCATACCAGCGCGGCCGGGATGGTCATGGCCTTCAATCCCGACGACCCGCACGACGGCCACGCCGCCACCGGCCAGGGGTTCAGCTACCGGATGATCCACATCGGTCCCAGCCTGGTCACCGACGTCCTGGCTGACATTGGTGGCCGGCCGGCCGGGCGGCCGCTGTTCGCCACGCCGGTCGTGGCGGATCCCGCGCTCGCCATGGCGCTCGGACGGCTGCACCGCGCCCTGACCGGGCCTGCCACTCCGCTGGAGCGCGGCGAGCGGCTGACCGCCGCACTGGGCCGGGCGGCCCGGGTGGCGGCGGGACGGCCGGCCGCTCTGGCCCTGGTCAGCGCGGCCGAAACCATGCGCATCGCCCGGCGGGTCCGGGACCTGCTCGACGCCGAGTACGCCGGGCCGATTTCCGGCGCCGACCTCGCCGCCGCCGCCGGGTGCAGCCGGTACGCCGCGTACCGGGCCTTCCGGTCCGTGGCCGGGCTGGCCCCGGGAGAGTATCAGCGGCAGTTGCGGCTCCGCGCCGCCCGGCGGGAGCTGGCCCGGGGGACGCCGCCCGGGCAGGCCGCCGCCGACGCGGGCTTCGCCGACCAGGCCCACCTGACCCGGTGGTTCCGCCGCTGCTACGGCATTACGCCCGCCGCTTACGCCCGTGCTGCCCGCTGATCCCCGGAACTGGCCGGGCGGGCGAGGTTGTACACGGTCTCGCCGCCGACGGTCTGCTTAGTGAGTGCGATTGCACCCAGGAGGTGATCTGGGCCGCGTCGCCCGAACCGCCGCCGAACGTGTGGCCGTTCGCGCCGATGAAGTAGTGCACCTCGTGCGCGGGCACCAGCTTCTTGAACTGGGCCAGGGTAGGCGTCGGGTCGGTGCCGTTGAACCCGCCGATAGCCATGACCGGCTCGCCGCTGGCCAGCTGGAACGGGGCCGCGCTTTCCGCGCCGACGGTGGCCGCTGACCAGCGGTAGCCTGCGGCGCCGCTGGTCAGCAGAGGAGCCCCGGCCGGAGGGACCTCGTCCGGATGGACCTCCTTCCGGCCGGCCCGGTCCTGGCAGGCCCAGCACTCCAGCCAGGTGTTGGCGAGAGCAGACCCTGTCGATAAATCGACATCTAGGCCTGCGACAGTCTCGGCGCATCTGGCGGCGCCCGGGGCCAGCCGTACCCCGGGGGTCGCACGGGCGTTGCGGGGAAGTCATGCTCCCACCGTGGCGGCCCCGGCTGGACCAGCACTGCAGCTGGTCTCTGCCGCGGCTATGACCCGCACTGCCTGCCGCTGACTTAACGTGCCGGGGCTGACCCCGGCGGGATGTCTAACGCGTTGGGCTGACCTTGCGCCCCGGGCTGACCATGCAGGCCGGGCCGACCTGATGCGCCGGGCCTGGCCTTAACTCTCCATCAGGGGGAGCGTGATAACGAACTGGGTCCGTCCGGGCTTAGTCTCCAGCCGCACCTGGCCGCCGTGCGCGGTGGTCACCGCGTCCACGATGGCCAGGCCCAGGCCGGTGCTGGCGGCGCCGCCTGTCCCGCGGGCCCGGGAGGAGTCGCCGCGGACGAAGCGCTCGAACAATGTCGGCTGGAGCTCGGGCGGGATACCCGGCCCGTCGTCGGTCACGCTCAGCTCGACCGTGCCCGGCCTCTCGCCGGCCGTCAGTGCCAGCGTGACCACAGTGTCCTTGGGCGTGTGCTTAGCCGCGTTGCTCATCAGGTTGGCCAGCACCTGGTGCAGCCGGTGCTCGTCGCCGCGGACCAGGACCGGCTCGTCCGGCAGTTCGAGGAGCCAGCGGTGGCCGCTGGCGGCGACCCGGGCATCACTCGTCGCGTCGATGGCCAGCCGGGTCAGGTCCACCGGCTGCTGGGCGAGCGGACGGCCCGCGTCGAGCTGGGCGAGCAGTAGCAGCTCGTCGACCAGCACGCTCATCCGCTCGGATTCGGACTCGACCCGCTGGAGGGCATGCTCGATGTCGGCCGGCACCGGGCCGGGGTGGCGCAGCGCGAGCTCGGCGTAGCCGCGGATGGCGGCCAGTGGGGTGCGCAGCTCGTGGCTGGCGTCGGCCGCGAAGCGGCGCAGCCGGGCCTCGCTGGCGGCGCGGCGTCCCAGCGCGGACTCGACGTGGCCGAGCATCCGGTTGAACGCCATGCCGACCTGGCCGACTTCCGTCCGGGGATTAGCGTCCGGTACCCGCTCGGCCAGCGTTACCTCGCCACTGGCCAGGGGCAGCTCAGTGACCCGGGTAGCGGTGGCGGCAACCCGGCGCAGCGGACGTAGCGACAGCCGGACGAACCCGGTGCCGAGCAGGCCGGTCAGGAGCAAGGTGGCGCCAAAGACGACGGCCTCCGTGAGCTCCACGTCCTGGAGGATGTTCTGCGCCGGGCCGAGGGGCAGTCCGGTGATCACTATGGTCCCGTCCCTGGCATGTGAGGCCATCAGCTGGTAGGGACCGAGCGAGGAGAACGAGACGGTCTTCGGCTGGGTGGTCCCCCTGAGAGTCTTGAGGGCGGTCAAGTCAGCCTGGGTCAGGTCGCAGCGGCCGTTGGCCACCGTCGGATAGAACACTTTGTTGCCGTCGAGAGCAGCGCTGAACGTCTGGCCGCCCTGCTGATCCCCGCATCCCTGCGGGGCACCCGGCACATTGTCGTTGTCGTGGTCGCTATCGCCGGCTGGCTGGGTGCCCTGGCCCTGTCCGTTCCCGCCATCGCGGTGGTCGCTGTCCGGCGCGGCTTCGAGGCAGTTGCTGTACCGGGTGCTGGCCGCACCAAGCTGCTGGTCGAGCTGGCTCATCAGGCCGTGCCGCAGTCCGACGTAGGTAACCAGGCCGATGGCGGCGCAGGCCAGGGCGAGCAGGGCGAGCAGCCCGGCGATCAGCCGGCCGCGCAGGGTCCGGCGGCCGAGCCAGCGCTGGAGAGAACTCGCGCGCCGTCTGGGATCGTCTTCCGCGTCCTGGGACGGGCCATGGCCCGGGTCGTCACCGGCCTCGTCGCCGGCCTTGCTCATCAGCGGATCCTTAACTCGCGGGCTTGAGCACGTACCCGACGCCGCGGACGGTATGGATCAGCGGGTCGCGATTCGCGTCGATCTTCTTGCGCAGGTAGCTGATGTACAGCTCGACCACGTGAGCCTGGCCGCCGAAGTCATAATTCCAGACCCGGTCCAGAATCTGGGCTTTGGACAAAACCCGGCGCGGATTGCGCATCAGGAATCGCAGCAGCTCAAACTCGGTCGCGGTCAGGTCGATGACCTCGTCGCCCCGGCGCACCTCGCGGGCGTCCTCGTCCATGGTCAGGTCGCCGACCACCAGCTGGATCTCGCTGCGGGAGCGGGCCAGGCCCGCCCGGCGGAGCAGCCCGCGCAACCGGGCCAGCACTTCCTCCAGGCTGAACGGCTTGGTGACGTAGTCATCGCCGCCCGCGGTGATCCCGGCCACCCGGTCATCGACGGCGTCCTTGGCCGTAAGGAACAGCACGCACACGTGCGGGGATTCCTGCCGTACCCGGCGGAGCACCTCCAGGCCATCGAAGTCCGGCAGCATGATGTCCAGGACCACGGCATCGGGCCGGAACTCGCGGGCGGCCCGGACCGCCGACGCGCCGTCCCCGGCCGTCATGATCTCCCAGCCTTCATAGCGCAGCACGCTGGCCAGCAGCTCAGCCAGGCTTGGCTCGTCGTCGACGACCAGCACCCGGATCGGGCTGCCGTCCAGCCGCCTGATCGGGGCCGCCCGGCCGGTGGCGCCCGGCCGGCCGGAAGGGCCCGGCTGGGCTGCGGCGGTGCCGGGCGGGGCTGCCTGCGTGTCGCTCATCATCCGTCCAGTATGCGTTCAGCAGCTAGGGGGTCATTCTACGTTTCCTCTGAGTTACCTCTCAGGACACGGGTAGCAGCTTGAGGGCCAGCGTAGGGCAGTCGGTCACGGCCCGCCGGACGTGGCGGTCCAGGGAGCGTGGCACCGCGCCTCGGGCCACGATCGGGTAGCCCCATTCGTCCAGCGTGACCAGCTCCGGCAGCAGTTCCGCGCACAGGCCATGGCCGGAGCAGGCCGTCGGGTTAACCCGCAATTCCTCTTTCATCCGCGCTTCCTCGATTCAGGGCTTCGCCGGTCTGGGCCGGCTTCAGTTCCAGTCCGCGGCGGCGAGCGCGCGGTCCGCGGGCAGGGGCAGGAACGGCTCCCGGGCCGGGTCCACGCAACGTCCTTCCGCGTGGTTGGCGATCTCATCCCGGAAGACGTGCAGGGCACTGCGGACGAACCGGGTGGTCCCGTCCGGGTGGTGGCAGGCCCCCCGGCCCTCCACCAGCCCCGCCCAGCGGATCATGTCCGTGACCGCGCGCGGGTCGGGCCGGGGGCTGGCCACCTCGTCCAGGGCAGCGGCGATGCGGGGCAGGCCGTTGAAGCATGGCCCGCACTGCCCGGCCGATTCCAGCGCCAGGTAGCGGGCGACCCGCGCGGTCTCCGCGATCCCGCAGCGGTCGGCCGGCAGGCCCACCAGGACCCCGGCGCCCACGAACGCCCCGGCGGCGTGCAGATGCTCGTTGCTGAGCGTCATGCGGGCTGCCTCCGCGGCGGGCACCCAGGCGCCGTGATAGCCGCCGCTGAGCACGGCCTGGGTGCCGTCGAGCCGGAGCAGGTAACGCAGCGGCGTGCCAAGCTCGGTCTCTACCACGTCCCGGCGGCCGTCCGCCTGGTGCAGCGTGCACAGCATGCTGCCGGGCTCCTCCGGCGTGCCCGCGGCCCGGAACCAGGCCGGCCCGTACCGGGCGATCAGGGCGATGTGGGCCAGCGTCTCCACGTTGTGGACCAGCGTCGGCCGGCCCACCACGCCCCGCTCGAACACGCGCGGCGGCTTGAACCGCGGCATGGCGGGCTGCCCGCTGATCCGGCTGGCCAGCGCGGATTCCTCGCCGGCCAGGAAGCGCGGCGGCGCGTCGATGACCTCCACCGGGGTCATGTCGATGCGAGAGGCAGCGCGTTCCGCGACCACAGCCCGCAGCCGCTCCTGGAGCCGGGTGTTCCGGTGCACGTACAGCGCGACGGCCTGGGAGCCGACCGCCTCGGCGGCCAGCTGGAGGCCGTCCAGGACGAGGTGCGGTGAGATCCACAGCAGCGACTTGTCCTTGTCGCTGGCGGGCTCACCCTCGGCGCCATTGCCGATGACCACCGGCTGGGTCCTGGCCTCGGCGACGGCCTGGAGCTTGCGGTGTACCGGGAAGGCGGCGCCGCCGCGTCCGGTGAGCCCGGCCGCCTGCAGCACCGGGATGAGCTTCCCCGGGTGCCCGAAGTAGGGCGGGGCCGCGTAGCGCGACAGGTGAGTGTGCAGGTCGACCGGCACGGCGCCGCGCGCGGGCAGCAGCCTGGGCAAGCCGTCGGGTGGCTGGGTTCCGGGGCGGCCCGGCCCGCTGCGGGTCATGTGGCCCCCGTGCTGCGGGCCGGGAAACGGGGCGGCGTGCGGCACGGTGGTGCCATAGGTCATCGCGTATCGGCTTTCGTGAGTCGGTCAGCGGACGTTCTCGGGGTCAGGCCGGCGCGCGCCGTCGCGCGGTGTGCCACGGGGCGGGGGGGCGCTGGCCGGGGACATCATGGCCAGGGTGGCGGCCGCACGTTCCTCGCGCGGGATTTCCCGGCCGGCGTGGGCCGCCCGCCAGATCACCGCGGCGACCACGGCCAGCGAGCAGGCGATGGCCAGGTAGAGCAGGACGCCGCTGTGCAGGTCGGTGCTGCTGGTCAGGCTGTGCACCAGGGCGGAGACCCAGGCCGCGTAGCTGAGCCAGTGCAGCGAGCGCCAGAGGCGGCGGCTCATCCGGGCCCGGGCCAGGCTGGTCAGGATCAGAGCCAGCACCACGTCGAGCGAGATCGCGCCCAGGCCGAGCCACAGGGGCTTGTACGCCGATGTGAACGGGACCACGATCGCGACGAGCCGGATGGTCACGTAAGGATCGAGAACGGCCGTGAGGACGTGGATGGCCACGAAGGCCACGCCGAGCAGCGAAAGGTTGCGGTGCAGCCCGGTGACCACGAACCGGGGCAAGCCGGGCAGCCGTCCCTGGCGGTTGACCAGCACGCCCAGCAGGACCACCGCGGTGAGCAGCAGCAGGCTCACCACTCCGGTGGCCCGGCTGGCATACCAGAGCGCGGTGCTCTGGGTGATTCCGTTCATCGTGGCCCTTCCGGCGACGGCCGTCACTACGTAGCGGGATGCCCTCCCGCCCAGGGTGGTCTGCACGTTCTGTGGAGAAGCATCCCTGATCGGGTGTAGCCCGTCCTCTGGCGCGCCTCTGTATTTCCTCTGAGCCGGCCTCCGCCGACATGCCCCGGCCGGGCGGGCGGAGGTGAGGGCCCGTTGGCTCTACATGGCGCGGGCCCGACGGCGCGTATGGGCCGGGCAGGCCGAGCCCGATCCGGTCCGGCTGGGGCCGGGGTCAGGAGCCGCCGGATACACCCTGGGGCGGCGCGGTGGTTGCGGCCGGAGCGGGCACGGGGGCAGCCGGGGCGCTGGTGGCAGCCGGCGTGGGCACGGAGGCAGGCGCGCTGGCGTGCCGGCGGTGGCGGCGGTGGTGGTGGTGGCGCCTGGCCGGCGAGGTCCCGGATACGCTACCGGTGGCCGGGCTGCTACTGGCGGACGCGGGCGCGGACGGGGCCGCCGTGCCCGTGGTGCGCGGGCTCGCCGAGGCATGGGTCGAGCCGGGCAGGATCGCGGCCACCACGCCCGCCGTGACCACGCCTACGGCGCCTACGGTGGCGGTCACCGCCCGCAGGTGGCCCTGGCTCCGCTGCCGCCTGAACACCGCGGCGCGCATGTCTGCCCGGCGGTGGCTCATGGTGCCTGGCGGTGGTTCATGAAGGGCCTCGCGTCAAGGGTCAGTGGCTCTCGGCGGGCCATCCGCCGACCGTCCGGACAGTACCTGCCGCATCGACCAGGCGGGCGGGCAAGCCGAGGTTTGAGAGCCAATCCAGAGCCTGGGGACCGCGGATGATCGCGGCGGTGCTCGCCGTGTTGGCGTCTACGCATGATGCGGCGGCCACGGACACGGTGCGCCAGTGCACCGGGGCGGGCAGGCCGGTGCGCGGGTCCAGGATGTGGTGCAGCACATCACCGCCGCGCCGCCAGCGCCGGGCCGTGGTGCTGGAGGTGGCCAGCCCGCCTGCCTGAATGGCCACCACTGCGGCCGGGCCCTCCGGCGGGTCTTCGGGGCGGCCGGTGATGTCCTGCACCCGGATCCGCCAGCCACCCAGGGGTGGTGGCCCCGCAACCGAGATGTCACCGCCCAGCCCCACCAGCACGCCGCAGCCCAGTGCCCCGGCCAGCCGGGAGGCGGCCCGGTCCGCAGCCCAGGCCTTGGCTGTGGCGCCGAGGTCCAGGTGCACGCCGCGGGGCAGGGTGAGCAGCCGCGCCTGCTCGTCGAGCCCGACCTGGCGCCAGCCAGGCACCGCCCGGACGGTGAGCCGGACCGGCGGGCCCACGGCGGGCAGCAGCGAGAAGTCACGGTCGTAGCCGAGGTCGGACATCGCGTCAGCCACGGTCGGGTCCACGTCCCCATCTGTCATGCGGGCCGCGCGCAGGGCCACGGCGATCGCCTCCGCGAGCAGCGGGCTGACCTCCACGGTGCTGGCCGGCCCCGTGCTGGCCAGTTCCGTGCTGGCCGGCCCGTGCTGGCCGGCCCCGTGCTGGCCGGCCCCGTGCTGGCCACGCCGAGCCGCATCAGCTCGGAGTCGGGCCGGAACCGGCTGCAGGCCCGGTCCACCGCGTCCAGGTCGGCTTCGAGGAGACGGCGCCCCTCAGCCAGCTGCCCCGGGTCGGTGACCAGCAGCCAGACCTGGGTGCCCAGGGCCTGCCAGTCCGCGGCCGCAGGCTCCCCCGTGCCGGGGGCCACCTGGCCGGAAGACGCCTGGCCCGGGCGGGCCGCACCCGGCGACGCGGGACGCGACATCACGAACCGCCGGAGGTGACGCTGCCCGATCCGGAACTGGACGACGGCGCACTGGCGGACGAGGAGCCCTGGCCGGACGACGAGCCCGTCCCGGTCGACGAACCAGTGCCGGACGACGAGCTCGTGCCCGACGAGGAGTTCCCGCCGGACGAGGAGCTTGTCCCGGATGAGCCCCCCGACGTCGCCTGCGATGACGACCCCGTGCTCGTCTTGGCGGGCGTGCCCGCTGAACTCGCGGTGGCGTGCGTGCCGGCGGGCAGGGTGAACGCGAGCCCGCCCGCGACGGCCAGCCCCAGGGCCCCGCCCCCGGCGGTCAGGGCCCGGAGCCGTTTGCGGGCCCGGTCCCGGCGCACCACGGCCGACACCGTGCGCGGATCCCTGCTGTTCATCCACTGCTCCTTACACGAAGTTAACACCCTTTAGATTTCCCTAACGGCCTGTGGCTGAGGTCTCCGCTTCGTCTGCGGTCGCTCTGAATGACGGGTTCCCAGGCCCCGCGGGGCCGCGGGCCTTTGGTCCTCCGCAGTGGGGACAGATGGCTCTGCACCCCGTTCCTGGCGACCCGGAGGCTGGCAAATAGGCAGGCATATGGGGATGACATGCAGGAGATCCCGCTCGACAGCAGCAAAGACCACGCCGCAGGTGTGGCCCTGACTCCCGGCCAGGTGACCTTGACTCCGGCCCGGGTGACCTTGACTCCCGCCCAGGTGGCCTTCCTGGTGGAGACGGCGGGCCGGGCCCCCTCGGTGCACAACACCCAGCCCTGGCAGTTCCGGGTCCGGCACAACGGCCTCGACCTGTACGCCGACCGGGACCGCCGGCTGCGGGCCATCGACCCGGGAGGCCGGGAAATGCTCATCAGCTGCGGCGCGGCCGTGTTCGGCCTGCGCCTGGGCCTGCGGCACCTGGGATACCGGGCAGCCGTGGAATTGCTGCCTGACCCTGGTCACCCCGGCCTGCTCGCCCGGGTCCGGCTAGGCCAGGAGGTCCCGCCCACGGCGGAGGATGCGAAAATGCTGGCCGCGGTGCCGCACCGGCACACGCACCGGGGCCCGTTCACCCCCGAGCCGATCCCGCCGGGACTGCTGGTCCGGCTGCAGCACGACGCGATCGCCGAAGGAGCCACCCTGGTCTTGCTCGACGAGCGGTCCCGGAGCCGGCTGCGGGACCTGGTCACCGCCGCGGCGCTGTGGCAGCAGCGCAATCCCCTGATCCGCGGCGAACTGCGGCACTGGACCCGGAAGCGGGGCAGCGACGCCCGGGATGGCGTGCCGGCCAGCTCCTACACCGCCCTGCCCGAGGGTGAGACGGAACGGCCGCACCGCTGGGGCGGCTCACTAGCGTGGCGGGACTTCGATCAGGGCCGCGGCGAGGGCCAGCTCGAAGCCGACGGGCCGCCGCCTGCGGCGACGGCCATCCTGGTCACCGCGGGAGATACCCCGGCCGACTGGCTGCGGGCCGGGCAGGCACTGAACCGGGTGCTCGTGCACGCCGCAGCCTCGTGGGTGTTCGCCACGCTGAACAGCCAGCCCATGGAATCGCCGCCGTTGCGGGCGCTGGTCCGGTCCCGGCTCGGCCTGCCGGGCGCGCCGCAGCTGCTGATGGAGTTCGGCCGGGCCCATGTCGCGGCCGCCACGGCCCGCCGCCCGGTCGGCGAGGTGATTCTCTAGCCGCGCCTGGCCGGCGGTGTGATTCTCTGGCCGCGCCTGGCCGGCGGTGTGATTCTCTGGCCGCGCCTGGCCGGCGTGATGCGCTAGCCGGCCGTGCCCCAGAGGGCCGCGACGTGGCGCTGGTCGGTTCCGCAGCAGCCGCCCAGGATGGTCAGGGCGGGCAGGGCGGCGGTCAGGTCGGCCTGGGCTGCGACGAGCGCGCCGATGTCACCTTCATCGAGGTCCTCGGCGTCGTCGAGTTCAGCGTGACTCTTGGCTGAGGCGTTGGAGCGGATCCCAGCGATCCGGTCGATCCAGGGCCTGCGCTGGCCCCCTGTTCCGGGCTGGTCCAGTGTTCCGGGCTGGTCCAGCGTTCCCGGCTGATTCAGTCCGGCGCGGATGTGGGTGGGATGAGCGCAATTGATCAGGTAGTAATCCGGCGCGGCAGTGTCATCGACGCTGGTGATGGCGTCGGCGATGGTGGGCCCGCTGGGCAGGCGGCCGTCGGTTTCGACCGTGAAGGAGATGGCGATAGGCAGCCCGGCGGCGCGGGCGGCCTGGACGATGCCGATGGCCTCGGGGACGTCACTGAGGGTGAGGGCGGTGGCCAGGTCGGCGCCGGCGGCGGCGAACGCCTCGAGCTGCGGAGCGTGGTAGCCCGCCGCCTCATCCGCGTCGGGGCGCCCGGCGCCAGAGCCGTCGTCGCGCGGCCCGACCATGCCGCTGACCAGGATGGTGCCGATGCCCAGGGTGGCGGTGTAACGCTCGCGCAGCCCGGCGAGCAGGGTAATGGCCGCGGTGTTCACCCGGGCCAGGTCCGCGGCGCCGTAACCGAGCCGGGTGCCCCAGTAGGGGTTGGCCCGCCAGGTCGGGGCCTCGAGCATCAGTCCGGCGCTGGCCTGCTGCGCGATGGCGGCGTAGCCGTCGTAGTAGCGCGTGAGCAAGCCGCGTCCGCTGACGGTATCGAGCAGGGGGAAGGCGGCGAAATCCGGCAGGTCGACCCCATGATGGAAGATCAGGTCGGTTTCCCTGCCGCCATCGGTGACGAACCTGGTGCCGCGCAGCTGGGGCAGCGCCCGGGTCGTTGGCCCCGCCCCGGTCATGACGGTTCGCCGTACAGGACCCGGGCCAGTTTCGAGGCCGACCGCGAGGGCGTGGCGCCCGCCGCGGCCAGCGCGGCCGCCGCCTCGTCCAGCAGGTCGGGGGACCCGGATTTCAGCTCGACCTCCACTTCCCGCCAGGTGTCCTGCAGCCGCCAGGACTCCGGGTCTGCCGGGTCCGGCCGTGACCCGGTGACCTGGTCGTCGGCGACCTCGGCGAGCACCTCGCCCGACTCGCCGACCAGGCGCCGGACGGTCCGGCGGGTCTCCAGCCGTGCGACCGGGCGCAGCGGCGCCCCGTCCGACCAGCGGGCGACTTCGGCGGCGATCTCGCCGGGGACCTCCCGGCCCGGCGGCCCCAGCGGGAAATGCACCTCGCGCCGGGTGTCCCCGCCGACCGGCAGCTTGATGTGCCAGCCCGCGTCGTCGCCACCGGTCCGGCGGCGCAGCGTGATGTGCGCGGCGATCAGCCGCAGGTCGTCGGTGTCGAAGTAGGTGGCTTCCAGCCGCTGGACGTCTGGCGGGGTCATGCTGACGGAGCCGCCGGCCCCGGCCAGGTCCGGCAGGACGAAGCCGGGGTCCACGTCGTACTTCCGCTCGGTCTCGATCTGCTCCTGCTCACCAGTCGCCATGGTCTGAGGCTACGAGGGGCTCCGGCGCCTGGGTACCCCGGCCGGCCGGGCGCCCGGCGGCCGAATTCTCCCGTGTGACGGCAAACGCGCAGCCAGCGATGTGACACGGCCGCGTGTTTCCCCGGGTGATTCAGGGATCACGATGCCAAACTGCATGGTGACGTTTCGTATGCGGGGCGGTTCCGGCCGGAGCGGGAGACCGGGCGGCCAGGGGGACGGGGGAACGCGCGATGGGTCTCATCATGGACGTTCACGGTGCGGTGGAGGGTTACGAGGCGGTGGCGCTTCCGTTGCTGCTGGAGGAGCCGTCGGGAACGCACGGGCTGGACGGGGCGGTGCTCTGCCGGCGCAGCGCCCGCCCGACCAAGCGGGCCGTGATCTACCTGCACTGCATGAACGACGTGTTCGTGCCAGCCGACCTGGCCACCTGGTACACCGAGCGCGGATTCCACTTCTACGTCGCCGACCTGCGCCGTGCTGGACGATCCCGTCCGTCCCGCCGCGGAGAATCACGCGGAGGAACTCGGGGAATACCTGACCTGCCTGGACGCCGCCGTGCGGCACGTGCGGGAGGCAGACGGCATCGAGACCGTGGTGCTGTGCGCGCACGCCAGCGGGGCGATCATCGCGGCGCTATGGTGCCACGCCCGGCGGGCCAGCCAGCCCGCCGACGCGCTGGTCCTGGTCAGCCCGGCCCTGCGGGGCGGCTCGTGGCTGGCCCAGACGGTGGGCCGCCGGCTCACCGTGCCGAGCCGCCGCAGCCCGTCGCTGCTGGCGGTGGCCCGCCGCCGCGTCCGGCGCGGCCTGGACATCAGCTGCCCGGTTCTGGTGCTGTGCCCGCCGGCGGACTGGGACGCGCCGGCCGGCCTCGGCGGGCGGCTCGCGCTGCCCGGGTCGGGAGCCAGGGCCACGATCCGGCTGGGCGCCCACGTGACCTGGCTGCGACTCGACGGGGCCCAGCCCGGCCAGGCGCTCCCCGGCGGCGCAGCCCGCAGGCTCGTGCTCGACGAACTGGCCCGCTGGCTGAGTGCCTACCTGTCCAGCCAGATCCGCGACCAGCTGCTCTAGGTAGCCGCCCAGCCGACCGGGTGCTTCAGGCAGCCGCCCGCAGGCGGCTGCTCAGACGCTGTGAGGGAGCCGGCCGGGTGGTTTTCGTTGCGGAAAAGCTGGGTCAGCTGACGGACACCGTGACGCTGGGATAGCCGCTCGCGCCGTTGGGCTCGGGTGGTTCCTGCAGGGCCGTCTGCGTATAGCCGGTCGCGTCGGTGGCCCGCGCCTCGATGAGGTGGTTGCCGCGCGTGGCGTTCCAGTCCCAGGCCCACTGGCGCCAGGTGTCGATCCCGGGCACCGCGGCCAGCCGGGCCTGATGCCACGGCCCGCGGTCCACCCGCACGTGCACTGCGTCGATGCCCTTGTGCTGGGCCCAGGCCACCCCGGCCACCTGCCGCTGGCCCGCGGGCACCGAGCCGCCGCCCGGCACGTCGATGCGGGACTCGGTCTTGATCGGGGCCTGCTGTGACCAGCCGCGCTGCGCCCAGTAGGCGTAGTTACCGCGGAACGTGGTGACCTTGATGTCGGTGACCCATTTGGTGGCGGACACGTAGCCGTACAGGCCGGGGGTCACCATCCGCACCGGGAAGCCGTGGGCCACCGGCAGCGGGGCGCCGTTCATGGCCACGGCCAGCAGCGCGTCCCGGCCATCCAGGACCGTGGCCAGCGGGGTGCCCGAGGTGAACCCGTCGGTCGAGGTGCACAGCAGCTGGTCCGCGCCCGCCCGGGGCCGCGCGGCCCGCAGCAGGCTGGCCAGGCTGGCGCCGAGCCACTTGGCGTTCCCGATGTAGGGGCCGGCGACCGGGTTGGAGACACAGCACAGCGTGATCCAGTCCTCGGTCAGCGGGCGCTTCAGCAGGTCGTGATAGCTGAGGGTGATCTCACGCTCGACCATCCCGTGGATGCGCAGCTGCCAGGTCTGTGGGGCCACCTGGGGGAGGATGAGTGCGGTGTCAACCCGGTAGAAGTCCGAGTTCGGGGTGACGAAGGAACTCAGGCCCTTGATGTCTAGATCCGTGCCGGGTGGCAGCGGCGGCACCGGGTGCGCGGCCCGCGGGAGCCGGATGTGGGACAGCGCGGTCGACACGTTGGAGCGCTCGGCGAGGCCCCGGCCGGCCAGCGCGCCGACGCCGCCCGCCACCAGCGCCACCGCGCCCGCGGTGAGGAAGCTGCGGCGGCCAGGCTGCCAGGGGGGCCTGCGCGGTTCGTCCGAGGGTGGCCCGCTGCGGAAGCGTGGGACGGGGGGACGCTCCGCGGAAGGCCCGGGCTGGGCGGCGGCCTCGGGCTCGGGCTGATCGCCCAGGGCCGGATCGGCGGGCACGATGAAGTCAGGCGGGGGGACATCACCCTGCGGGGCGCTGCGGGGCCGTTCCGGGCGCGGCGGCAGGGCCGGGGCCGTCCGGCCGGGGGCGGCCCGCCGCGGTGAGGGGCCGCCGGCCACGGGGACCAGCCGCGACAGCGTGTACGCCCCGGCCAGGGCGCCGATCAGGGTGGGCAGCACGTCCCACAGTTCCGCGTCGGGGCGGGTCAGCGCGGCGGCGAGGCCGATGACGGCGAAGAGGGCGAGCCCGATGTAGCCGTTGCGGAGCCGGTGCATCGCGGCGATGCCGATGGCCGCGGACAACACCGCCAGCACGACCAGGATGCCGAGGACCAGGGCCGTCTTGTCGTGAGAGCCGAACGCCGAGATGGCAAAGTTCTTCACGGCCGGCGGGGTACGGTCGATGGCCGCGCTGCCCACAGCCGCGACGGGCGACCCCTGAGGCCTGCCGATCCCGGCGATCAGCTGGCCAACCCCGAGCGCGACCCAGGCCATCAGCAGGCCGACAACTGCTCCGCGCCAGGGCGCGGGCGAGTCAGAATGATCTCTCACAGGGTCTATTCGTAGCCGACGCCGAGGCGGATTGCCGCAGATAGCCTCCGACGGCAAGCCACATACCATGCGGTAACGAATTAAGGACATGCGGATGACCGACGGCCAGTCTTGGCCCGCGCGCGGTGAGCAGGGTGCCGGCGGCCCCGGATCGGGGCAGCCCCGGCCGGGGGAGCCGGGCTTCGCGGCTCCGGCGGGCCAGCTGGCCGGTGGTGACCTGGGGCTGCTGCTCGGCCTGGTGGCCCGGGGCGATGAGGCCGCGTATGGCGTGGTGTACGCGCAGCTGGCGGGGCACGTGTTCGGCATTGCGCGGAGCGTGCTGCGGGATCCGGCCCAGGCCGAGGAGGTCGCCCAGGAAGTCCTGCTGGAGGTGTGGCGCAACGCGGCCCGCTTCGACGCCGCCCGCGGCAGCGCGAAGGCCTGGGTGATGACCCTGGCCCACCGCCGGGCCGTGGACCGGGTGCGGTCCGAGCAGGCCGCGGCGGACCGTGAACAGCGCGCGGCCAGGCTGGAGGTCTCCTACGACGTGGTGGCGGAGACCGTGGCCGCGCGGCTGGACGCCGAGCGGGTCCGCCGTTGCCTCGGCTCGCTCACCGGCCTGCAGCAGGAGTCGATCACGCTCGCCTATTACCGGGGCTTGACCTACCGCCAGGTGGCCGCGCTGCTGAAGGTCCCGGTCGGGACGGTGAAGACGCGGATGCGCGATGGCCTGATCCGGCTCCGCGACTGCCTGGGGGTGGACTAGGTGCGCAGGTTCCGGTTCCGCCGTACCGATCCGCACACCCTGGCGGGGGCCTATGCCCTCGACGCCCTGGGCGCATCCGACCGGGCGCGCTTCGAGCGGCACCTGGGTGGCTGTCCCGCGTGCGCTCAGGAAGCCCGCGGACTGCAGGAGGCCACGGCCCGGCTGTCGGACACGCTGGCTACCCAGCCCCCGGAGGGGATGCGCGATCGGGTGATGGCCGCTGCCGCCCACACCCGGCAGAACCCGCCCGCGGCGCGGCCGGGCCGGGCGGGCTCCGCCGGACGGCCAGCCCGCCGCTGGGGGATCGCCATCGCCTGCGGGGTGCTGGCCGTCGCCCTCGTCGTCGGCGGCCTCGCGTTTCACATGCAGCAGCAGCTCAACCAGGACCAGGCCCGCAGCCGGGCCATCACCGCGGTGCTGAACGCGCCGGACGCGGCCATGATGACGGTGGCGGCCAGCACCACCCGGGGGAGCGGCACCATCGTCATGTCGCACCGGGCGCACGCGCTCGTGTTCACCGCGGCCCGGCTGCCGTCGCTGCCGTCCTCCAAGCGCTACGAGCTCTGGCTGATGGGCAGCTCAGGACCCCGGGCGGCGGGCATGCTGCCCGCGCCCCGCGCCGGAATGACGGCCCCGGTCGTTGTGTCCGGCCTGCGGGCGGGGGACGAGTTCGCGGTGTCGGCCGAGCCCGTCAGCGGGTCGCGGCACCCCACCTCGCCGATGATCATGAAAGTCGCGCTCCCCTCATGATCGCTTCCGCGGCGGATGCTGCGGCGGCGGACCGTTTCCGCTGGGGTCAGCGGCAGGCTAACGTGGGGACCCGTGAAAGCATCTCCCGAGGCGCAGCTGCGGCTGCTTGAGTTGGCCGATTTCGACGCCGAGCTGAGCCGTCTGGATCACCGGCGCCGTACGCTGCCCGAGATCGAGGAAGCCGATCGGATCGAGGGCCGGGATCGCGAGCTGCACGACGAGATCGTCGCCCTGGAAGCCGAGGAGAAGGATCTCGGCCGGGAGCAGGGCAAGGCCGAGGCGGATGTGGAGCAGGTCCGGGCCCGGGTGGACCGGGACCGCAAGCGGCTTGACGGCGGCCAGGTGTCCTCCGCCCGCGAGCTGGAGAATCTCCAGTCCGAGATCGCCTCGCTGGTGCGCAGGCAATCTGACCTCGAAGAGATCGTGCTCGACGTGATGGAGCGGCGGGAGGGCGCGCAGAGCCGGCGGGACGCCCTGGCCGCCGAGCGGTCCGGGCTGGCCGGACAGCTCGGGGATGTCGTGGCCCGGCGGGACGCGGCCCTGGCCGAGATCGCCGAGGAGGCCGGCAAGGCCCGCGGTGAGCGGGCGGAGGTCGCCGCGGGGGAGCCCGCCGACCTGATGGCGCTCTATGAGAAGTTGCGGGAACAGCACGGGGTGGGTGCCGCGGCCCTGCAGGGCGGCCGCTGCCAGGGCTGCCACCTCTCGCTGAACACCGTGGACCTGAACCGGATCCGCGCGGCGGCCCCGGACGAGGTGCTGCGCTGCGAGGAGTGCCGGCGGATCCTGGTCCGGACCCCCGAATCCGGGTTGTGACGGGCAGCCCCATGGCAGGCAAACCAGCGGCAGGCAAACCGGTGGCAGGCTCGCTGATCGTTGAGGCCGACGGCGGCTCGCGCGGCAACCCGGGACCGGCCGGATATGGCGCTGTGGTCCGCGACGCCCATTCCGGGGAGGTGCTCGCCGAGCGCTACGAGAGCCTCGGCGCCACCACCAACAACGTGGCGGAGTACCGCGGGCTCATCGCGGGGCTGGAAACCGCCGCCGACCTGGCCCCCGGTGCCGACGTCCAGGTCCGGATGGACTCCAAGCTCGTGGTGGAGCAGATGTCCGGGCGCTGGCAGATCAAGCACCCGGCGATGCGGCCCCTCGCGTCCCGGGCCAGCGAGGCCGCCCGCCGCCTGGGCCGGGTCAGCTACGAGTGGGTGCCCCGGGCCCAGAACGCCCACGCCGACCGGCTGGCCAATCTGGCCATGGACGAGGCGGCCCACGGTGCCGGATCCGGCCCGGGGATCCCGGCCGCTGGGGGTTGGTCTCCTGAGGGTTCGTCCGCTGAGCGTTCGTCCCCTGAAGACCAGGGCCCGCGCCCCGCGCCGCGGCCAGGCCCTGGCTGGACCGCGGCGCACAGCCAGCCCACCACCACGGTGCTGCTGCGCCACGGCGAGACCCACCTGTCGGCCGAGCGCCGGTTCGCCGGGCGCGGGGATATCCCGCTCACTGAGACCGGCAAGCTGCAGGCCAAGGCCGCGGCCCAGCGCCTCGCGGCGCGCGGGGGCGTCGAGCTCATCGTGACCTCCCCGCTGCAGCGGGCCCGGCTGACCGCGGAGGCGGTGGCCGCCGCCACCGGGGCCCCGGTGCAGGTGGACGAGGGCTGGATCGAGGCGGATTTCGGGGAGTGGGAGGGTCTGAGCTACGCCGAGGCCCTGGAGCGCTGGCCCGCCGAGGTGACCGCCTGGATGAACGACACCTCGGTCGCGCCGCCGGGCGGTGAGAGCTTCGCCACGGCCGGCCGCCGGGTCCTGGCCGCGCTCGACCGGTTGCTGGATCGCAGCGAGCCCGGCCGGGTGGTGGTGGTGAGCCACGTCACCCCGATGAAGACCGTGTTGCGGCACGCACTGCTGGCGCCGCCCGTGGCGCTGCGCCGGATGCATCTCGACGTGGCCTGCCTGTGCGAGGTCGACTGGTACGCCGACGGGCCGGTCGTGGTCCGGTCGTTCAACGACACCGGGCATCTGCAGCCGCGCGGGTAGGTCTGGCGGATCAGCCGCCGGGCGTGGCGGGTCAGCCGCCGGAGGTGGCGGATGAGCGCCTATGCTGTGGATCACGGCGGGCGAGCCGGCCGGGCGGCCGCGCCGGGGCCTCTGGTCCCGGTGAGGAAGGTCCGGGCTCCGCAGGGCAAGGTGGTCGGTAACGCCGACCCGGGGTGACCCGCGGGAAAGTGCCACAGAAAGCAGACCGCCTCGAGGCAGGGCTTCGGTCCGGGCCTTGAGGTAAGGGTGAAACGGTGGTGTAAGAGACCACCAGCGCCGCAGGTGACTGCGGCGGCTCGGTAAACCCCACCCGGAGCAAGGTCAAAAGGGACCCCGGCTGGTGCCGGGGGACTGCGCGAGCGATTGAGGGCGGCCCGCCCGATGCTCGCGGGTAGACCGCACGAGGCTGTCAGCAATGGCAGTCCCAGATGGATGGCCGTCGGCCCGCGTCCGCGCGGGTGCACAGAACCCGGCCTACAGGCCGGCTCGCCCGCCGCCTCTGCTGCTGGATGACCTCGCAGCCGCGCGTGCCACGGAAGTTCTTTCAGCGGGACTAGGGCCGAGTCGAGTTCTCCGGTGGGTCCGAAATCGCTCCCCTGCGCATGGCCGAGGCACGCTTGACACTCGCCGTAGCAGCCGCACGTCAGGGCGACCTGGAATATGCCACGCCTCGAGGAGAGACTGCGCTCACGGCTCCCAGGCAGCCGCTCCCGCCGCTGCTGATGGTGGCCGGAGAACTCGACTCAGAACTCGAACGGCGCTTCCCTCACGACCCTGAGACAGACAACTCAGTTACGACGCCCGCCACTCCCTGAGGGTGCTCCGCTTGACCACAGCTGGCCACCAGAACTTCTGGGTCTGCTGCGTGGTGATGGACATCCGGGTGAAGTGCCCGTTGCGCGGGCGGCTAACGCTCACGACGGCGGCCGCGCCACAGCAGCCGCCGGCTTGCCTCAGGACGCCGTTGGCGATGCCCCCCGTGCGGGTCCACGAGAACCATTGCAGGCCGCTGACCTCGCGGCCATCCGGCTCGATGAGCGCGATCCGTCCCGGGCGTGACCAGTACACGGCCTCGTACTTGTGCCAGGTGCCGTGCTTGAGCACGGTCTCCCCCACGGCCGGCCCGGTTCTCGCGGGCGCTGCCGAGGCCGCTGGCGCCGAGGCCAGCCCGAGCGCGAGCATCCCGGCTACCCCGACAGCGGCGATCTGGATTCTCATATATGTCCCCCCATTTGGTGCGACTGGATTGGCCGGCTGGCTTCGATTTTTCCGCGTTATCAGGCCATGACCAGCCCCAGCAGCCTGGCCTTCACTTCCTGCCCGGCGCACAACCCCCATCTCAAATACGCTGCCGGCCAGCGCCCCCTTCCGGCCCCCCGAGTGTGCACCTGCGGGCCGACCTGGGTCAAGAAGACGTAAGCACGTCTGGGCTGGCGCGTAGCTCGCAGGCGAGCCCCAGCCCGGGTCAGCAGGACGACCTGAGATGGCGCTGGGGCTGCGGCTCCTAACCGACCGAAGGGGTCATGGCAATGAAGATCATTGGCTACCTGCGCACGTCATCCAAGAATAAAGATGGCCGCGAGGATTCCATTGCGGAGCAGAAGCCCAGGATTCTCGCCTGGGCACGGTAACGCATTCAGAGGTCAATCTCCGTGCTGATTGTCGCCACGGGGTAATGGTGTTTCTCGTCCGGGGTGTCCTGGCGGCGTCGGGATGCAGTGCCGGGCCAGGTGGCTGCCCGGACAGGTGCCAGTCAATGCCGGTGCTGGGGCGGGTCAACGTGCGGTGAGCGGAGCACGCCGGCGCGGGGTGTGCCCCGGGCTTCCAGTGGCCGGAGACGGGGGCGTGGCATCGTTGGGTCATGACGACCGATCCGGCTGCTTCGGTGCCAAACCCGGTGCAGCACCGCGACGCCGCGGTGCTGATCGGGATCCTGGCGATCCTTGAAGGTGAAATCTGGGCTGGCAGCTTCGACGAGCAGACCGCGGGCAAAATCGCGAAAGGATTCGCGGAGCAGGGCTTGCTGGCTCCTGGCTACGATCAGCGTGACCTGCGTCAGGCGCTGGGGGATCTGAATCAGCGGCTCCGGTATGCCGCCGGCGAGTACGACAGCCCGCCGGAATCGATCCCGCTCCCGCCCTGAACACGCCACCGCCGGGACCTGCCCGGACAGGTGCCGTCCACGCCGGAGCCGCAGCGGGGGCAGCGTGCAGCGCCCGCAGCGCGCAGCGCGAGGACAAAGGTTCGTGCGGCTCACGTGCCAGATTGGAACCTGGTGTCGGTGTGATTACACCAAGGTCTCTGGTCGATCATGGCCGCAGGTCAGCCTGCATGCTGCCCGTATGAGCCAAGGTCAGCGACTCCCTCGCACCAGACCCGGCCTACAGGTCGGCTCGCCCGCCGCCCGAGCCCTGAGCAGGGTGGCCAGCGGCCGACCTGGTCGAGGCCGCCTCGGGCCGGGCTCACGCCCGAACCCCAACGCCAAAATCACAAACGCTGGTTTTCAGCCTCGGTCGTGCCCTGTCTCGGGCCGGGCCTTTCTCCATTTGCCGTGTCTGGCGGCCGCGCCGTCGGCCGCGCCGTCGGCGGTGCTGTCGGGCCCGCTGTCGGGGGCCTCGGTATGGCTGTCGAGGAAGGCCTCCACCACGGTGGCCATGGGTTTGGGATGCGTGATGAGGTCGAGGTGGCCGCCGTGGTAGATGTGCAGTTCGCTGCGCGGGATCAGCCGGTGCATTATCCGCGCGTTGGCCAGGGGGGTAAGGGGATCGTCGTCACCGGCGAGTATGAGGGTGGGTGGGCTCAGCAATGGCAGCAGTGGGAGGCTCGTCCAGCCCGCCGCGGCCAGCAACTGGTAGTAGTAGCCCTTGCCTGGCCCCGGGAGTGCGTCCTGGCCCAGCAGGTCGCTGGCGTGCGAGGGGTCGGCGCGCAGGCTGCCGCCATAGATCTCACCGGCGACGCTGGCGGCGTATCCCGGATCGCGGTAGCGCCGCGGGGTGATCATGTGCCGCAGGACGCGGGGGTGGCCGGGGATCATCAGGGCCCCGGTGCCCGTGGCCACCAGCACCAGGCGGCGCACCCGCCTCGGGTAGCGCAGCGCGAACTGCTGGGCGAGCCCGCCTCCCCAGGAGATGCCCAGCACATCGGCCTGCTGGTAGCCGAGCTGGTCGAGAAGGTCGGTCAGCAACGGCGCCGAGGTCCACAGGTGATAGGGGACGATCGGCGGAGCTGACCCGCCGATGCCTGGCAGGTCAAACCGGATCACCGTCCGCTGCCGGTCGAGTGCGTCGACGAACGGCTGCAGCAGCTCAAGGCGGGCGCCGATGCCATTGCACAGCACAAGCGGCGGCCATCGGGAATTCCCGTCGCGCACCGCGACGTGCAGGACCCGGCCAGGCAGGGTTAGGGTCCGCGTCTGCTCCCCGGCCGCAGCACGGCGTCGCCAGCCTTTGACCGCAGTGCGCAGCCCGGCCGCCCGCCGGCTGCCGCCGGCTGCCGCCGGCTTGGGACGGTCAGTGATCACGCACGTACACCTCCAGCATGGCACCCCACCAGAACGCTGCCGGGTTGCCCAGGGCAGGCTTCGTGCCCAATGTAGCGTCGGCCCGCCACGTCACTTTGACTGTCGCAGCTGCCCAGGCCCCCCCAGGGCGGTGGTCAGCTTGGCCACCATCGTGGCACATGTCAGGGGAATCAGCGCCAGATGGCCGGCGTGCTCACCAGGCCGCCCCTTCAGATGAAGGCACCGGACCTGGCGGGATGCTGCGGGCCGCTGAGGCCGCGCGCGCACCGGACGAGCCCGCCACAATCGGCTTTCTGCTCGACTGGTACCCCGCGCGGCTCAGCTACCGGCAGATGATCACAGCCGCTCGAAGATCGCGGCGATGCCCTGGCCGCCGCCGATGCACATGGTGACGAGCGCGTACCTGCCGGACACCCGCCTCAGCTCATACAGCGCCTTGATGGTAAGGATGGCGCCGGTCGCGGCAACCGGGTGGCCCAGCGAGATGCCGCTGCCGTTGGGGTTGGTCCGGTCCAGCGGCAGGCCGAGCTCGCGGACGACGGCGAGAGCCTGGGCGGCGAATGCCTCGTTCACCTCGAACACGTCGATGTCATCGATTTTCAGGCCGGTCTGATCCAGGATCTTCCTGACGGCTGGCACCGGGCCGATGCCCATAATCCTGGGCTCGACGCCGGCGTGGCTGTAGGCGACCAGGCGGCCCATCGGCTGCAGGCCATGGCTGCTGGCGTACGTGCTGCTGGTGAGCACGACGGCGGCCGCGGCGTCGTTCATTCCTGAGGCGTTTCCGGCGGTGACCGTGCCGTCCTTGGTGAACGCCGGGCGCAGCCGGGCCATCGCTTCCAGGCTGGCGTCCGTCCGGATGTGCTCGTCAGTCACCATGTCAACCGTGCTCTTCTTCACGGTTACCGGGATCGGGGTTATCTGCTCGTCGAAGTAGTGCGCCGCAGTCGCGGCCGCGGCCCGCCGGTGGCTTTCGACCGCCAGCGCATCCTGATCCTCGCGCGAGATCCCGTACTCCCCGGCCACGTTCTCGGCCGTCACGCCCATGTGGCAGCCATCCCACGGGTCGCCCAGGGCGCCAACCACCACATCGATGGCCTTGCCGTCACCCATCCGCTGGCCCCAGCGCATGCCAGGCAGCCAGTACGGGGCACGGCTCATGGACTCGGCCCCGCCGGCCACCGCGGCCTCGGCATCACCCAGGGTGATGGCCTGCGCCGCCGAGACGATAGCCTGCAGCCCGCTGCCGCAGAGCCGGTTCACGGTGAACGCCGGCACGGTGACGGGCAGGCCGCCGTTGACGGCGGCGACCCGGCTCAGGTACATGTCCCTGGACTCGGTGTGAATCACGTTGCCGAAGACTGCGTGGCCGAAATCCTCCGGATCGACGCCGGACCGGCGCACGGCCTCGCGGACCACCGTCGCCGCCAGATCGCATGGCGGTACGCCCGCGAGACCGCCGCCATACCGGCCGATGGCGGTCCGGGTGCCTGACAGCACGACAACATCGTTTAGTTCAGTCATGGTGTTCCCCTTACCTGCCCAGGCTTACCTGCCCAGGCCGTCGCCGACTGCCCAGGCCGTCGCCGACTGCCCGGGATCTGCCCAGGATGTAACCGGCCCGCAGCCCAGGCGCCTCCCGGTTCGGACGGGTGTCCTAATTGCCCGCGCTGTCCTGGTGCCTTGCTTTCGATGCTGGGCTGGAGAACGCAGCGTGGCAAGGGACGAACGTCCCGCAATCACCGCGTGATGCCTGCAGTTTCCACAACGGTCTGGCTGCATCGGTAGGAGCACGCCGTTCACGCAGTTCATGCGCCACGCCGGTAACACGGCCCCCCGAATGCAGGACCTTTGACCCTACATGGCCCAGCGCTGATCAGCCTATATTCACCATATGTATCGCGGAGCTCTGGTATGCGCTATTGATGTCGGCGGCCATACCTGCCTGATACACGACTTTGCCTAGGCGGGAGAACCGCAAGGAAACGCTTTCTGTCCCGGTCGCTCCTGCCAACGGCCTGGCTGTTCCCGAAATCAAATATCAGGGCAGGCTGGGATGGGCGATATGAGAGAGGTGCCCGTACATGGATTTCGAGCTGAGTGACGAGCAGGAGCTGGTCCGCAGCACGGTCAGGGAGTTCGCCGATGCCGAACTCGCGCCGGTCGCGGCCGAGATCGACCGTGACCACCGCTTCCCCGAGGAAGTCATCCCTAAGATGGCAGGCCTGAGCCTTATGGGAATGCCCTACCCGGAGGAGGTGGGTGGCGCCGGAGCGGACTACGTGAGCTACGTGATAGCTCTTGAGGAAGTGTCGAGGGCGTGCGCCACGACCGGGGTCATCATGACGGCGCACACGACGCTTGCCACCTGGCCCATCTTCAAGTTCGGGACTCAGGCTCAGAAAGACAAGTATCTGTACGACATGGCCTCCGGCAGCCGCCTCGGCGCCTTTGCGCTGACCGAGCCGGCCGCGGGAACGGACGCGGGCGCCGGCACGTGCACGGCGATCCTGAGCGGGGATGAGTACGTTCTCAACGGATCGAAGATCTTCATCTCCAACGCCCCGTACGCCGACGTCTACATCGTCTTCGCGAAGACGGATCCAGCCCAGGGGACGCGGGGGATGAGCGCCTTCATCGTCGAGAAGGACACCCCGGGGTTCTCCGTCGGAGAGGCCGAGCACAAGCTGGGAATTCGCGGCTCCAGCACGCCACCCCTCTACTTCAGTAACTGCCACGTTCCCAGGGATGCGCTCCTGGGCGACGAAGGCAAGGGTTTCGGGGTAGCCATGCAGACGCTCGATGGCGGGCGGATCGGCATCGCCGCGCAGGCACTGGGCATAGCCCAGGCGGCCCTCGACGCGTCGGTAGCGTACGCCAAGGAGCGTGTCCAGTTCGGCAAGCCGATAGCCACCCTGCAGGCTATTCAGTGGATGATAGCCGATATGGCCACCGAGATCGACGCCGCCCGGCTCCTCACCTACCGGGCCGCGTCGAACATGGACAACGGCCGTCCCTATTCCACCGAAGGGGCGATGGCAAAGCTGTTCGCCTCGGAGACCGCCACCCGGGTGGCTGGCAAGGCAATCCAGATCCATGGCGGGTACGGTTACACAGAAAGCTATCCGGTGGAGCGGAACTGGCGTGACGCCAAGATAACTGAGATTTACGAGGGCACGTCCGAGGTGCAGCGCATGGTTATAGCCAGAAGCTGTCTGCGGTGAGGGTAAGCGGCCGGGAATGCCGATCTTTCATGCTGGCGAGTGAGGAAGCGAGAAACTGTGCCTGAGCTAGCCTATGCGGACATCAAGGTGGGTGATTCGGCGTCATTTGCCAAAACTATTACCGAGGCGGACGTCGTGCTTTACGCCGGCCTCATCGGTGACTTCAACCCGATTCACATCGACGCCGAATATGCGAGGCAGTCGCTGTTCAAGGAGCGGGTCGCGCACGGAATGCTGGTGTCCGGGCTGATCTCAGCGGTGCTGGGTACACAGCTTCCTGGCCCGAACTCCATCTACATGGGCCAGGAACTCAGGTTCACCGCCCCGGTCAAGATCGGCGACACCGTCACGGCGGTGGCGACGGTCACTGAGAAGCGCGATGACAAGAGGATCATAAAGCTCACCACCACGATCTCGAATCAGCGTGGCGAGGTGGTCGTGGACGGCAGCGCGGTAGTCAAGAAAATGGGCCTGTAGGCCGGCGCGTGAGCTGACGCGAGTGTTTTCGAGCAGTCGCCGCGTCCGCCCGCCGCGGTGGCCGCTACCAAGAGGAGCGTTATGAAGATTGTGGTCCTCTACAAGTGGACGTGTGACCCGGAGGAGGCCACGGTACGTGCTGACGGCACGCTGGACTGGAGCCGGGCGAAGCCCGGCATCAGTGCCTACGATCCGGTGGCCATAGAACTGGCCCGTCGGCTGTCCGAAGCTGCAGGTGCTGAGCTGATTGGCGTGACGGTGGGGGCAAAGGGGGTAGGTGTGGCCATCGCGTCCAAGGCCGCCTTGTCCCGTGGCCTCGACCGGGTGGTGATCGTCGAGGATGAGTCGCTGCAGGACGCCGGGCGTTCCGAGCTGGCTGCGGTGCTCGCGGCGGTGGTGCGGCATATCGGCGACGTGGATCTGGTGGTCACCGGCGATTCGTCGGTGGACGTGGCGGCCAAGATGGTGCCGACCGTGCTGGCCGGTGAGCTTGGCTGGCCGGCCGTCGCTGAGGTCACCGCGGCTGAGGGCCAGGCCGGCGCGCTCCGCGTGGAGCGCGCGATCCCGGGTGGCACGCAGGTGCTCGAGATTTCCGGTCCCGCGGTGCTGGCCGCGTCCGCGGACGCCGCGGTGCCGCGGGTACCGGGCATGAAAGATCTCCTCGCGGCGGGCAAGAAGCCGGTGGAGCATCTGGAGCTCACGGCCGTGAACGTGCCGGCGAGAAGCGCGGTCGTGACGGTCACGGGCCGGTCGCGCCCGGACCGCAAGGCCCGCGCGGGCCAGCTCATCGACACGTCCGACCCAGCGGCCGCCGCTGCGGAGCTCGTCGCCGCACTGCGCGGCGCCGGAGCGCTGTGACGGCCCCCCACCAGACCTGAGAAAGGACTCGACAATGAGTGTGAGCGCCTGGATCGTCGTCGGAGAGCAGCCGGCCATCGGCAACCTGATCACCGTCGCGCGTTCCCTGGGCGGGCAGGTCGGGGCGGTCGTGGCCGGATCCCGGCCGGTGGCCGAGACGGTGGCGGCGGGCGGTGTGGACAAGGTGGTCTGGTGCGGCGCGACGGGCGACGTTCCCGCTGAGGCCTACGCCGCCGCTGTCGCTGACATCGTCGCGGCCGAGCCACCGCGCGTGGTCCTCGGCGGGCGTAACCCAGCCGATCGGGTGCTCCTGGGCGCGGCCGCGGCCCGGCTGCGGGCGGCCGTGCTGACCGGCGCCCGTTCGGTCTCGGCCGACGGCGACGGTGTCATCGTGGTCAACGCGGTTTTCGGCGACATCGCCGACGAGACCGTCGCGGTCTCCGGCCCGGTAGCCCTGCTGCTGGACGGCGGCAGCGCACCGCCCGCGGAGGGCGGCAGCGTGCCCGTCGAGGAGGCGGCCGCCACACCGCTGGCCATGAAGGTGATTGAGACCAGGACGTTCGGCTTCGATGAGGTTGACCTCAACGCCGCCCCCCGGGTGATCGGCGTCGGCCGCGGCCTCAAAGCCAAGGAGGACCTCGCCATGATCGAGGCGCTGGCCCGGGCCACCGGCTCCGAGATCGCCTGTTCCCGCCCGGTGGCCGAGGGCCTGAACTGGATGGGGAAGGACCGCTACATCGGAAGTTCCGGCGCTCACATCTCCCCGCAGCTCTACGTGGCGGTCGGAATCTCGGGCCAGCTGCAGCACATGGTCGGCGTGCAGGGAGCCGAGACGATCGTGGCGATCAACTCCGATCCCAACGCCGCGGTCTTCAAGGGAACCGACTACGGCCTCGTGGGTGACCTGTACCAGCTCGTGCCGGCGATCACCGCCGCGCTGAAATGACGGTGCCAGATGCCAGAATCTGCTGAGCCTGACTTCGAGGTCATTGTGATCGGTGCCGGCGTCGCCGGCTGCGTCACCGCCTACCAGCTCGCCCGGCAAGGGCGCTCGGTCCTGCTCATCGAGCGGGGCGAGGCACCCGGCGCCAAGAACCTCTCCGGGGGCGTGCTGTACTCGCGCGGCATCCAGGAGGTCTTCCCCGAGTTCCTCGAGGAGGCCCCGGTCGAGCGCCGGATCACGCGCAACTACATCAATTTCATTAATGCCGGGAGCTGCGTCGGCATCGACTACCAGGACATGCGCCTGGCGGACCCGGTCAACGCGGTCACGGTACTGCGCGCCAAGCTGGATGCGTGGCTGGCCGGGAAGTGCGAGGAGGCCGGCGCCCTCATCATGCCCGGGGTCCGCGTGGACCGGGTGCTCACCGAGGACGGTCCCGCTGGCCAGCAGGTCGTGGGCGTCCAGGCCGGTGAGGACGAGTTGCGTGCCCGGGTCGTCGTCGCGGCCGACGGGGTGAATTCCTTCATCGCCAAGGAGGCCGGGCTGCGCCGCAACGAGCCGCTGAACCACCTGGCTGTCGGCGTGAAATCCGTGGTGTCGCTGCCCAGGGAGACGATCGAGGCCCGGTTCAACCTGACCGGCGATGAGGGCGCGGCCATCGCCGCCGTCGGTGACTGCACCGAGGGCGTCGGGGGCGGCGGCTTCCTCTACACCAACATCGACTCCATATCCGTTGGCGTGGTCGTGCGGCTGGACGATCTCACCGCCAAGGGGAAGGTCGTCACCGACATTTTCGACCACTTCCTGGAGCACCGTTTCATTGCCCCGTACCTCGAGGGCGGGGAACTGGCCGAGTACGGCTGCCATCTGGTCGCCGAGGGCGGCCTGAAGATGATCGGCGAGATCACCATGGACGGCATGCTCGTCGTCGGTGACGCCGCCGGGCTCACCCTCAATACCGGGCTGACCGTGCGCGGCATGGACCTGGCCGTCGCCTCCGCGGTCGCCGCCGCCGAGGGCATCATCTCTGCCCTGGAGCGAAACGACACGTCCAAGGCCGGGCTGGCCGGATACCGGCAGAGGTTCTTTGCCTCGTACGCCGGCCAGGACATGAAGACCTATGCCAGGGCACCCGCCTTCCTGGAAGCCGAGCGCATGTACAAGCAGTATGGCGAGCTTTTCGCCGACGTGCTCTATGGCGCGTTCAACCTCGATACCCAGCCCCGGCGGCACCTGCTCAGCGTGGCCCGCCAGACGCTGACCCGGTCGCCGGTGAAGATGAGGCAACTGGTCCGCGACGGCATTTCAGGAGCACGCGCGCTATGAAACCACTGTCCGTCCCCGAGCGGCTGACGAAGAACCGGTTCGTCCTCGACGAGCAGGAAAGTCACATCGAGGTCAACCAGGAGATCGCCAAGGCCACCGGAACCGGCAAGGCGCTCGTCGCCTGCTGCCCCGCCCACGTCTACACCGAGGAACCCGACGGGACCATCTCCGTCGAGTACGCCGCCTGTCTCGAATGCGGAACCTGCCTGGCTGTCGCCGCCCCAGGGGCCCTGAAATGGCACTACCCCCGCGGCGGGTTCGGCGTCCAGTTCCGCGAGGGGTAGTGCCGGCGGGAGTTTTACCTCTGGAGGATGTAGGTACCGGGTGCGGGACACAGCGGCCGGAATCGTGCGCTGCCCAGGGTGCGCGGGGCCTGCTTCATGTCGCCGCTCCGCTCCGCCAGCCACTTGGTGTAATCCGGCCACCAGCTGCCCTGGACCGTCTCCGCTTGAGCCAGCCATTCCCGATGGTCGGGCGGGTTGCTGGCCGCGAGCCGGATAGACGCCTTCGGGTTGGATGGCGGGTTGACCATCGCGGCGATGTGCCCGCTGTTAGAGAGCACGAACCGGGAGTTGCCGCCGAGCAGCTGGGTGGCGCGGTAGGCCGATGGCCATGGTGCAATATGGTCGTCGATGCCGGCCACGACGTAGGTGTCCGCGTCGATCTTGGAAAGATCGACGGGGGAGCCGAGCATGCTGACGGCATCCGGCTTGATCAGCGCGTTATCCATGGCAATCTCGATGAAGTTGCGGTGCAGTCCCGCGGGCATCCTGGTGGTGTCCGCATTCCAGTACAGGATGTCGAACGGCGGGGGGGTCTTGCCCTGCAGGTAGTTGTTGACCCAGTAGTTCCAGATCAGGTCATCGGGCCGGAGCCAGGCGAACACCTCGGCGAGCGAGCGCCCGTCCACGTAGCCGCGGGTGCGGGAGGCAAGAATAGACCCTGCGGCCGTGCTCTCGTCCATCAGCGAGACGGTCGTGCCTGCCTCCGTCATGTCCAGGAGCGTAACGGCCAGGCCCAGGCTGGCGACCTGACCGAGCTGTCCGGTCGCGCTCAGGTGCGCGCTGACCATCGAAGAGAGGATGCCGCCGGCGCACAGGCCCATGACGTTGACCTTGGGCGCCTTGGTGATTGCGCGCACCGTACCGATCGAGTCCACGACCGCTTCACCGTAGGTGTCCAGGTCCCAGTTCCTGGCGCTCTTGTCCGGGTTGGCCCAGGAGAGCACGAAGACCTGATATCCCTGTCCCACGAAGAACTCGAGCATGCTGCGGCCAGGCGCGAGGTCGATAACGTAATACTTGTTGATCATCGGCGGGACTATGAGCAGCGGGATCTGGTACACCGTGGGGGTCAACGGCTTGTACTGGATCAGCTCGTAGACGTCGGTGCGGGCCACCACGGACCCGGGCGTCACGGCGAGATCCCGGCCGACCTCGAACGCGTCGGGCGCCACCATCGTCGGGATGTGCGGAGCAGAGGACATATCTGAGACCAGGGCCCGGACCCCCCGGACGGCGCTCAGCCCGCCGGTGTCGATGAACGCCTTCCATGCAGCCGGGCTGAGCAGCGGGTTGTTACTGGGTGCGGATGCGGCGATGAGATTGGTCAGCATGAACTTCAGGCGCGTATTGTCCCGCCAGTCCAGCTGGGCGTCAGCGAGCAGTTCCTCGGCCGTCCCGCCGAGGGCCAGGTAAGTCTGGACGGCCCGCTTGAGCAGCGGGTTCTCACTCCACGCGGGGTCTGCGAAGCGACGGTCGCGGCGGCCCGGAGCGATCTCCGAACTGCCCTTCGCGATGCCCGCGAGGTCCGCCGTCAGCTTGGCGGTGCGCCGGGCCACCGTCGCCGGGCGGCTGGCCAGCTGGGTCGCGTACCGCACCAGGCTGGAATCCGGCCAGAACCGGCGCAGCGTGCCGAGGGTAGCCTCGGGCAGGACGAGATCCAGCATGCCGATCGTGTTGCTGGCCTCGGGTTCCGCTGACTCACTCGCCGGGCCCGTGGTGTTAGTGGTTGCGCGTGTATTCCTTGCGGCCGCCACGGTGATCACATCCTTACTTCTGCTCCAGAGCTGGGCATACTCAGTTAGCCAGGAACCGGTCAAGCCAGCTATCAGTGCCATCAGACCAGGCAACCAGAAGCTCGTGCAGAGTCGCCCGGTCTAAAGAGCGGGACGTTCGTCCTCTTGGCGTTGGGTCCTGGCTGCCGCCCGCGTAGCGGCGTGGCCTGCGGCCGGGACTAGCCGGCGACCCGGTACTCCTCCAGCAGCCGGCGTGCCACGATCATCTTCTGGATCTCCGCAGTACCCTCACCGATGAGCAGCATCGGGGCCTCCCGGTACAGGCGCTCGATCTCGTACTCCTTGGAGTAGCCGTAGCCGCCGTGGATGCGGAAGGAGTCCTCCACGACCTCCTTGCCGTACTCGGAGGCGAGGTACTTGGCCATGCCGGCCTCGAGGTCGTTCCGGTGACCGGAATCCTTCTTGCGGGCTGCCATCACCATCATCTGGTGGGCCGCCTCGACCTTGGTGGCCATCTCGGCCAGTTTGAACTGGATTGCCTGGTGCTGGGCGATCGGCTTGCCGAAAGCGTGCCGCCGCTGCGCGTAGGCTATGCCCAGCTCGAAGGCACGGAGGGCGATTCCGCAGCCACGGGCGGCGACATTGACCCGGCCGACCTCGACGCCGTCCATCATCTGGTAGAACCCTCGGCCCGTGGTGCCGCCCAGCACCCGGTCAGCCGGGATCCGGACGTCCTGCAGGATCAGCTCGGTGGTATCGACGCCCTTGTAGCCCATCTTCTCGATCTTCCCCGGCACGGTCAGGCCGGGCACCTTCGGGTTGGCGCCGAAGCCCGGCTCCTTTTCGATCAGGAAAGCGGTCATGTTCCGGTGCGGCGCGTCGTGGCCGTCGTCGGTCCGGCAAAGCACCGCCACCAGGGTTGAGGTGGCGCCATTGGTCAGCCACATCTTCTGGCCGTTGATAACGTATTCGCCCCCGCCCGTCTCCCCTTCCCCCTTCACCCGCACCGCCTTGGTGCGTATCGCCGAGACGTCCGAGCCCATCCCCGGCTCCGACATGGAGAAGGCGCCGCGTACCTCGCCAGCCGACATGCGGGGCAGGAAGTAGTCCTTCTGTTCCTGGGTGCCATGCTGGACGATCATGTGCGCGACGATGAAATGGGTATTGACGATGCCTGACACCGACATCCAGCCCCGGGCGATCTCCTCCACCACCAGCGCGTAAGTGAGCAGCGACTCCCCGAGACCTCCGTACTCCTCAGGGATGGTCAGCCCGAAAAGGCCGAGTTGCTTCATCCCGTTGACGATCTGGGTGGGGTATTCGTCCTTGTGCTCAAGCTCGGTGGCGACCGGAATGATTTCTTGGTCGACAAAGTCCCGCACTGTGGCGAGGATATCCCGCTGGATCTCGGTCAGGCCGTCAGTCTGTGCCAGGCGTCCCATGGCGCGGCTCCGTATCTCCAGGTGGGAAGAGAGCTGTGTGGGTGAGGGCGGGGCTGAAGGGGCGGGGGGTCATGAGGACGGCTCAGGACGGCCCGGCTGGTCGCCGCCGCGTTCCTTCATGTAGGTCTCAGCCGGCACCATGACCTTTCGGCGGAAGACGCACACCAGGGTGCCGTCCTGCTTGTGGCCGCGGGTCTCGACATGGACGATGCCCCGGTCGTTCTTCGATTTTGATGGCCATTTGCCAAGCACGGTGGTCTCGCCGTAAATGGTGTCGCCGTGAAAGGTCGGCGCCACGTGCTTCAGCGACTCCACCTCCAGGTTGGCGATGGCCTTGCCGGAGACGTCCGGCACCGACATGCCCAGCAGCAGGGAGTAGATGTAGTTGCCCACCACCACGTTCTTGCCGAAGTCGGTGGCCTGCTCCGCGTAGTTCGCGTCCAGGTGGAGCGGGTGGTGGTTCATGGTGAGGAGACAGAACAGGTGGTCGTCGTATTCGGTGACCGTCTTCCCGGGCCAGTGCTTGTAGATCGCCCCGACCTCGAACTCCTCGTAGGTTCGTCCGAACTGCATCTCATGCCTCCGGGGGCTCGAACTTCGAGGTGCGCTGCATGCCCGCTGCACGACCCTTGCCTGCGATTACCAGGGCCATCTTCCTGGAGGCTTCGTCGATCATCTCGTCACCGAGCATGGCCGACCCCTTTGCCCCGCCGGCCTCCGAGGTGCACCAGTCGTAGGCGTCCAGGATCAGCTCCGAGTGGTCGTAGTCCTCCTGCGAGGGCGAGAAGATCTCGTTGGCGGCGGCGATCTGGTCCGGGTGCAGCACCCACTTGCCGTCGAAGCCCAGGGCGGCGGCCCGCCGGGCCACCTCGCGGTAGCCTTCGTGGTTGCGGATCTGCAGGTAGGGGCCATCGATTGCCTGCAGGTCGTGGCTGCGGGCCGCCATCAGGATGCGCATCAGGATGTAGTGGTAGGCGTCCGCCGGGTAGCCGGGTGGCTGCTCACCGACTACCAGCGACTTCATGTTGATCGAGGCCATGAAGTCGGCGGGGCCAAAGATGATGGTTTCGATCCGCGGTGAGGAGGCCGCGATCGCGTCGACGTTCACCAGGCCCAGGGCGTTCTCGATCTGGGCTTCGATGCCGATCCGGCCGACCTCCAAGCCCATCGTCTTCTCGATCTGGGTGAGCAGCAGGTCCAGCGCCTTGACCTGCTGGTCGTCCTGCACCTTCGGCAGCATGATGCAGTCCAGGTTAGGGCCAGCCCCCTCGACCACTGTGATCACATCTCGGTAGGTCCAGTGAGTGGTCCAGTCATTCACCCTGACGACGCGGGTCTTGCTGCCCCAGTCGCCGTTGTTCAGCGCGTCGACGATGGTGTGCCGGGCGCTCTCCTTGACCAGCGGCGCACAGGCGTCCTCGAGGTCGAGGAACACCTGGTCCGCGGGCAGGCTCTGAGCCTTCTCCAGGAAGCGCGCGCTGCTGCCGGGGACAGCCAGGCAGGACCGGCGCGGGCGTGGACGTTTCGTCGGGAGAACTGGGGCGGTGGTCATGTCGGGTCGCGCCATCCTTCGCGGGTTGCGGTGCTTGTCGGCAGGGTCGGTTCCGGGCGGCCGGTAAGGCACAGGATGCGCCGGCGGCCGGAACCCAGCCAAGTGTGTCCCATGCTGCGGCCCATCCATCGCGGCACTGTCAGGCCGTCCCGGCCAGGCGGCCCGGCCGGCTCTGCCAGGGCTGGAGCTGGTTGGCGAGCCGGATCTCGTCGACGATGCGGCCGATGATGGTAGTAATGCCGAAGTCCCTGGGGGTGAAGACAGCGGCCACCCCCTCGGCGCGCAGGGATTCGGCGTCGGCTGCCGGAATGATCCCGCCCACCACCACCGGCAGGTCCCCGGCCCCGGCCCGGCGCAGCCGGCGCAGTACCTCGGGCACTAGCTCGCCGTGCGAACCGGAGAGGATGGACAGCCCGACGCAGTGCACGTCCTCGGCGACCGCGGCGGCCACGATCTGCTCCGGGGTGAGCCGGATGCCCTGGTAGATCACCTCGAACCCGGCGTCGCGGGCCCGCAGCGCGATCTGCTCGGCGCCATTGGAGTGCCCGTCCATGCCAGGCTTGCCTATCAGCAGTCGCAGTCTGCCCACGCCGAGTTCCCCGGCGGTGGCGGCTACCGCCGCGCGGACGGCCACCAGCTCCCCGCCCGGCGCGGCGGCCGTCGCCACCGGGACGCCGCCGACACCCGTGGGTGCCCGGTACTCGCCGAAGACATCCCGTAGGGCGAAGGACCATTCGCCGGTGGTCACGCCCGCCCGGGCGCAGGCCAGGCTGGCCGCCATCAGGTTGACCCCGTCCTGAGCCGCGTCAGCTCTGAGCCGGTCCAGTGCGGCAAGCGCCGCGGTCTCGTCGCGCTGCTCGCGCCACTGCACCAGGCTGGCCCGTATCTCCCGCTCCGCAGCCGGGTCGACCTGCTGGATCGCGGCGTCCAGGTCGGCGGTGAGCGGACTTGGCTCGGTGGTCTCGAAGCAGTTGACGCCCACGACCTTGTCCTCGCCAGACTCGATCCTGGCGTGCCTGTCCGCGTGCGAGGCGACGAGCTGGGCCTTGAGGTACCCGGATTCCACGGCCGGTATCACCCCGCCCATGCCCAGCACCTTGGCGATCTCCGCCTCGGCGCCCCTCGCCAGCTCGGCAGATTTTGCCTCCACTACCGCAGAGCCGTCGAACAGGTCGCCGTACTCCAGCAGGTCTGACTCGAAGGCAAGCACCTGCTGGATGCGCAGGCTCCACTGCTGGTCCCAGGGCCGGGGCAGGCCCAGCGCCTCGTTCCAGGCCGGAAGCTGCACAGCGCGAGCCCTGGCGTCTCTGGAGAGAGTGACGGCCAGCATCTCCAGGAGGATGCGCTGGACGTTGTTCTCCGGCTGCGCCTCGGTCAGGCCCAGCGAGTTCACCTGCACGCCATAGCGGAAGCGGCGGCTCTTAGGGTCAGCAATGCCGTACCGCTCCCTCGTGACCTGCTCCCAGAGCCGGGCGAAGGCCCGCATCTTGCACATCTCCTCGACGAACCGGACACCCGCGTTGACGAAGAAGGAGATTCGTGCGACGACCTCGCCCATCCGCTCCGGCGGAACCTGCCCAGAGGCACGGACGGCGTCCAGGACGGAGATCGCGGTGCCCATCGCGAACGCGATCTCCTGCACCGGGGTGGCCCCGGCCTCCTGGAGGTGGTAGCTGCAGATATTGATCGGGTTCCACCTGGGCAGGCGGGTGACCGTGTACGCGATCACATCGGTGGTGAGGCGCATCGACGGCCCGGGCGGGAAGACGTACGTTCCCCTGGCCAGGTACTCCTTGACGATGTCGTTCTGGACGGTGCCGGCGAGCTTGGTGATGTCGGCGCCCTGCTCCTCGGCGACGATCTGGTAGAGCGCCATCAGCCACATCGCGGTGGCGTTGATCGTCATTGAGGTGTTGGTCTGCTCCAGCGGGATTCCGTGGAAGAGGGTGCGCATGTCGCCCAGGTGCCCGACCGGGACGCCGACCCGGCCGACCTCGCCGCGGGCGAGGATGTGATCGGCGTCGTACCCGGTCTGGGTGGGCAGGTCGAACGCCACCGAAAGGCCAGTCTGGCCCTTGGCGAGGTTGCGGCGGTAGAGCGCGTTGGACTCCGTGGCTGAGGAGTGCCCAGCATAAGTCCGCATCAGCCAGGGACGGTCCCTGGGAGGTCGCCGCGGCTGCTGCTGGCTCGATTCGGTCATGGCCGCCCGTTCTCACACGTTCCGGAACCGGTTGATCTCCGTCAGGTGCTTGGCGCGCAGCTCCCCGTTGCGCACGCCAAGGCCCTCCTCGGGCGCCAGGCAGAGCACGCCGACCTTGCCATGGTGCAGGTTCCGGTGCACGTCCAGTGCGGCCTGGCCGGTCTGCTCAAGCGGGTAGACCACGGACATGGTCGGGTGGATCATGCCCTTGGAGATCAGGCGGTTGGCCTGCCACGCCTCGCGGTAGTTGGCGAAGTGCGAGCCGATGATGCGCTTCAGGCTCATCCACAGGTAGCGGTTGTCATATTCGTGCATGTACCCCGAGGTAGAGGCGCACGTCACGATGGTGCCGCCCTTGCGCGTCACGAACACCGACGCCCCGAAGGTCTCCCGGCCAGGGTGCTCGAAGACGATGTCCACATCCTCACCGCCGGTCAGCTCGCGGATCCTGGCGCCCAGCCGCTTCCATTCCTTCGGATCCTGGGTGTGCTCGTCCTTCCAGAACTGGTAGCCCTCGGCCTTCCGGTCGATGACCAGCTCTGCGCCCATCGACCGGCACAGCTCGGCCTTCGCCTCGCTGGAGACGACGCAGATCGGGATGGCGCCGCCGGCCTCCGCGTACTGGGTGGCGTAGGCGCCGAGACCGCCGCTGGCCCCCCAGATGAGCACGTTGTCGCCCTGCTTCAGGCCAGCTCCGTTGCGCGAGACCAGCTGGCGGAAGGCGGTGGAGTTCACCAGGCCAGGCGTCGCGGCCTCCTCCCAGGTGAGGTGCCGGGGCTTGGGCATCAGCTGGTTGGTCTTGACGATGGCCAGCTCGGCGAGGCCGCCGAAGTTCGTCTCGAAGCCCCAGATGCGCTGCTCCGGGTCGAGCATGGTGTCGTTATGGCCGTCGGAACTCTCCAGCTCGACAGACAGGCAGTGTGCGACGACCTCCTCGCCAGGCTTCCAGATGTTCACGCCGGGGCCGGTCCGCAGCACCACGCCCGCGAGGTCCGAGCCGACCACCTGGTACGGCAGGTCGTGCCGCGCGGTGAGTTCGGAGAGCCTGCCGTAGCGGCGCAGGAAGGAGAAGGTGGAGATGGGCGAGAAGATGGAACTCCACACGGTGTTGTAGTTGACCGCGCTGGCCATGACGGCTATCAGGGCTTCACCCAAGCCGAGTTCGGGGACTGGCACCTCTTCCACGTGCAGGGACTCGCGGGGATCCCGGTCGCCCGCGTCGATGCCGTCGAACATGTGCTCCTCGTCCCGGTGCAGGGTGACTGCCCGGTAGGCCTCCGGCAATGGCAGCGCGGCGAAGTCCGCGGCCTGGCTGTCGGAACTGAGGATCGCGTCGAGGATTTCCTTCAAGGCTGACTCCTAAGGCGTACTGCCTGCATGAGGAGCGCAGGGCCTCGTGGAGCCGCGCGGCGACTGGTTGGGCACAAAGTTTTCGTTCGTCCGGTCCGGTGGTGCGGGCCTCTGTCTCAGTCGCTACCCGCACCCTCCTGCCTGGGATCCGACGATGCCAGGCCGCCTTCTTGATGTCAATTGAGAGTTTCGGGCAGACAGTTAAGCAAAAGGTTTATGTTTGAGTGCTGCGTAGGTGCCGGAGTCCTCGCCGCCCTGCAAGAAATCAGCCGCCAGCCCTGAAACTTGTGAGAGTGGCGTGACCATTGAGACTATTGATGCTTGCGTGCCAGGTAATTGTGCAGGCAGACTAAATTCTCTAGTTTCGGTCGAGGCTACCGCCGCCTCCTTGCCGGTGGCCGGGCGGCGGTATTTCGTCGCCGGCCCCAGCTGGCCGTTGCCCTGCATTTCCTTTGACCCGGCCGCAGGGTAGCGTCTCGGGGGAGAGCGCAAGTGCACTTCCTCTACGTGGTGATCGTGTCGCTCCGGACCCCGGCGCCATGCCCCACTCGGCAGGTGGCGGACCAGGGAGCGCGGACGCATGGACCAACCCTCAGACCCCGTGGTGCCTCGGCTGCGGGATATCACGGCGCTGCCGGACCTGTGGCCCGGGAGTTCTCGTGCCGGGCCGGTCCGCGAGCGCCGTCAACTGCGCTACCGCGCGCTCAGCAATACCAATCCGGCCGAAGCCGAGCGCCTGGGGGTGCTGGCGCAGGAGGCGGTTGATCAGCGCTGGAGCACCTACGAGGAGATGGCTACCCGCGGAGCGCAGCGGTTCCCGGCCGACGCGCGGAAGGATGACTGATGGACCTTGCGACTAGCTACCTGGGCTTGGCGCTGCGCAACCCGCTGGTCGCCTCCGCCTCGCCGCTCTCGAACACCGTCGACGGCGTCCGGCGGCTGGCCGACTCCGGCGTCGGCGCTGTCGTGCTCTACTCGCTGTTCGAGGAGCAGGTACGCCAGGAGATGGAGGAGAACGCGAGGCTAGCCGAAGCCGGCACCGAGCACTTCGCCGAGTCGCTCTCCTATTTCCCGGCCGGGGTGATGGGGGACGGCGCGGCGCAGGATGCTGCCCCCCGTCACTACCTGAGCCTGCTGGAACGCGCCGCGGCCGCGGTAGACGTCCCGGTGATCGGCAGCCTTAACGGTGTCACGATGGGGGGCTGGACCAGCTACGCGCGCGCGATGCAGGATGCTGGTGCCGCGGCGATCGAGCTGAACATCTACTACATACCAGGCGACCCGCGCATTTCCGGCTTGGACGTCGAGCAGCGGCACATCGACATCCTGTGCCGGGTCAAGGCCGCGGTGACCGTGCCGGTGGCGGTCAAGCTGAGCCCGCACTTCAGCTCGACCGGTGAGATGGTGATGCGGCTGGACCAGGCCGGCGCAGACGGCCTGGTGCTCTTCAACCGGTTCCTTCAGCCCGACATCGACCCCGAGACACTCGCGGTAAGACCCGTCTTGGAGCTCTCCCGCCCGGCCGAGGCCCGGCTGCCGCGCACCTGGATCTCCATCCTGCGCCCGGGGATCCGCGCCTCCCTGGCGGCGACCACCGGTGTCGATGAAGCTTCCGATGTGGTCAAGTACCTCCTGGCCGGCGCCGATGTCGTCATGACCGCCTCGGCGCTGATCCGGCACGGCACGCAGCATGCGGCCATCCTGCTCGCCGGACTGCTGGACTGGATGGCGCGCAAGGGATACGCATCGGTCGGCGAACTGCGCGGGAAACTCGCCCTGCCCCCGGACACTGACCAGGCGGCCTACCAGCGCGCGGGCTATGTCCGGGCCCTGCAGGCAGCCAACAGTGCCCGGAGTCCGTGGTGAGCGGTGAGCCGGTGCCTGCCGTGGAGATGTCAGCCGTCCTGGCCAGCGCCGAGGACCGGATGGTCGGCGAAGCGGTGGCCGCGCTCGAGCGACGCGATCAGGCACACCGCCGGACAGCCAGCGCCGCGGACCGCCGCCGTTACGTCCGGGATCTGTTCGGGGTTGTCGTTCAGTGCGTGCGTGAGGGCGGCACCGAGCCGATCATCGCGTCGTCCCGCCGGGTGGCGGCGGACCGTTTCGCGGCGGGGTTCGACATTGCCGAGATCCAGGGAGAATTCGGCGTCCTGGAGGAGGTGCTCTGGCGCCATGTCGTCGACGCCCTCGCCGCCGGCCAGCGGATCGAGGCGCAGCGGCTGGTGAGCACCATCCTCGGGGCGGGCCGCGACGCGGTGGCGCGAACTTACGTGGTCCTGGCCGGCCAGAGCGGCAGTCCGCTGGGCGAGCGGCCTGAGGAGGCCCGGGGGAATGGCGAGGCGGCTGGGGCGGCTGGCTTCGCGCGCGGCGCCGTCCGGACAGATATCCGCGGTCAAGTCGGCGTCATCTCCCTTGACGACAAGCGCGCGCGCAACGCCCTCAGCGCCCAGACGTCCAACGGCATCGTCGCGGCGCTCGAGAGCCTGCGAGCGGGAGCCGTGCGTGTCGTTGTGCTTCGCGCGGCGGAGGGGCTGCGCGTCTGGTCCGCAGGGCATGACATTGACGAGCTTCCCCGCGGCGGGCGCGACCCGCTGGGCTACAACGACCCGCTCGAGCAGCTGATCCGCGCCATCCGCACCTTCCCGGCTCCGGTCATCGCCATGGTGCACGGCTCGGTGTGGGGCGGCGCATTCGACCTGGTGCTCAGCTGTGACCTGGTCGTCGCCGACGAGACAGCGACGTTCGCCATCACCCCGGCGAACCTGGGACTGCCGTACAACACAGCAGGGCTGCTGCACTTCCTCGGGCGGCTGCCCATCAATCTCATCAAGGAGATGTTCTTCACCGCCGTGTCCCTCGACGCCCTGAGAGCGAGGCGATGGCTGCTGGTGAACCACCTGGTGGAGTCGGCCCACCTCGAGGACTTCACCTTTGACCTGGCGGCCACGATGGCGTCGAAATCGCCCATGGCCATCGCAGTCATCAAGGAACAGCTCCGTGTCCTCACCGACTACCAGCCCATTGCGGCGGAGGTGTATGAGCGCGTCCAGGGGCTGCGCCGGGAGGCTTACGACAGCCGCGACTATCTCGAGGGGCTCGAGGCCTTCGCCGAGAAGCGCCCACCGATCTTCCGGGGCATCTGATGCCACCAAGCCCCCGTGTCGTTCAGAGCCGGTTACCGCGCGCGGGGTGCGGGCACGGCATCGATCTGCCCTTTCGCTAGGCGGTGACGCGTTCTGCGCTGGCGAGCTGGGCGGACAGGAGCTGCCCGGCTCTGTCCAGTGCCGCGGCCGCTTCGTCGAGGATCGCGTAGTAGGCCTGGAAGACGTGGGCACGCCGGGGGTGATGTCGAGGGTGACGTCGACATCGGCGGTGGCGGCCTGGCGGGCGAGGCGGATGGCGTCGTCGAGGAGTACCTCGTGGGTTCCGGCCTGGATGATCAGGGGCGGCAGGCCGGACAGGCCGGCGAAGATGGGGCTGATGAGGCCGTCGGCGGGGTCGTGTCCCGCGGTGTAGTCGGGGATCCGGGCCTGGAGGTTTTCCCGGCTCAGCAGCGGGTCGGCGTCGCGTCTGGTCTCCATGGTCGTCCCGGCCAGGGTGAGGTCGGCATACGGTGACATGACGAAGGCCGCGGCGGGCAGGGGCAGCCCGTGATCGCGGGCGTTGACCAGGGTGGCGATGGCGAGCCCGCCGCCGGCGGACTCGCCGGCGAAGGTGATGCCTGACGGGGCCGTGCCGTTGTCCAGGAGAGCCTGGTAGGCGGCCAGAGCGTCGTTGACCGCCGCCGGATACGGGTGCTCGGGGCCGAGCCGGTAGCCGACGGAGATGACCTTGGCGCCCGTGCGTCGGCCAACTTCTGAAGCCAGGCCAGCGGCCTGGAAGGCGTCCCCGAGTACGTACACGCCGCCGTGGAAGTACAAGACCACGTGGCGGGGTTCTACGCCCTCGATGGTGACCTCGGCGGTGGGAACGCCGCCCAGTTCGGCTGAGGTCACGGTCACGTCGGCGGGCAGCGGCTGCGCCGATGTCAGCTCCGCGAGCAACCGCCGTTGCTCGCTGACGCCCATTCCGGCGGGGAAGGCTGACTGCCGCAGGATTGCGTCGAGGTTCTCTCGCTGCTCGGTGCTCACGGGGGATGTCCCTTCGGTTGGCGTCGATTCGGCACCGCACTCCCGGGCGGGGCCCGGGCGGGCCAGCCCGCTGCTGGAATTCCTGGCGGGAGGCGGCTCACGGCCAGGCTGGCCGCCAGGCAGGTGAGGAGGCGTCACCGGATCTTGGTGATTCACGCACCCAGGGCGCGCAGAACCGATCCCCGGCGGGCAGCCGTGAAGATGCTGGTGCCCGTGCCGCCGCGGCGCCTCTGGAGGGCCGTCCCTGAAGCGGGCCGGTCCGTCGCCTCAGCGGTAAATCACCAGAATCAGGTGGCAGCCGTTCACCTTGATGGCCCGTAACTTCGGGGCCACGCGATCAACCCGCCAGCTAGCGGGATCCCCGGGTTCCCGGGGCGCGAGCTCATATCAAGGAGGACCAGCAGTGAGCACGACGACGACTCCTGACCGCTTCACCACGCTGCCGGATGAGCACGCGCTGCAGGCCACGGTGGTCGCGCTGGAGGAGCACGACGGGTTCAGTGTCGAGGTCGTCGGTGACCTCGATGCCGCGCGCCAGGCGGTGCTGGCCCGTATCCCCGACGGCTCGTCGGTGATGACCAACACCTCGGTGACGCTGGCCGAGACCGGGCTCGCGGATGCGATCAACGATGGCGAGGGCCGGTGGGAGTCGGCGCGGAACAAGATGTTCGCGCTCGACTTCGCGACCCAGGGGCAGCAGATGAAGGCGATCGGCGGCCAGCCCGACTACGCGCTGGGCAGCGTGCACGCGGTCACCCGGGACGGAACCCTGGTGATCGCCTCGGCGTCCGGCAGCCAGCTGGCCTCCTACGCCTGGGGCGCGGCCAATGTGATCTTCGTGATCGGGGCGCAGGAGCTCGTGCCCACGCTGGCCGCGGCGCATGAGCGGATCTACCAGCACAGCCTGCCGCTGGAGGACGTCCGGGCGCAGGCCGCTTACGGGCAGCACAGTCAGGTGGGGAAGGTCCTGGGGATCCACCAGGAGCTGCCCGGCCGCATCCACGTCGTCCTCATCCGCCAGCAGGTCGGCTTCTGAACTGCCGGGCCAGTGAGATCTGCCCGCAGCCACCAGGCAGGAACAACCAGAGAAAGGTGTGGTGGATCTCGTGCCTGATACCACGTCCACCGACAGCGCCTGGGACCGGCGAGAGTGGCTCATCCTGGGCGTGATCGGCCTGGCCCAGCTCATGGTGGTGCTGGATCTGACCGTGATGAACATCGCGCTGCCGTCCGCGCAGCGGGCGCTGGGTTTCAGCACCGTCAACCGGCAGTGGGTGGTCACCGCCTACACCCTGGCGTTCGGCAGCCTGCTGCTGCCTGGCGGCAAGCTGGCCGACCTGGTGGGCCGCAAGGTCACGTTCCTGACCGGCCTGGCCGGGTTCGCCGTAGTGTCGGCCATCGGCGGCGCCTCGGTCAACTTTGCCATGCTCGTGACGGCCCGGGCCTGCCAGGGCGCGTTCGCGGCGCTGCTGGTGCCGTCGGCATTGTCGCTGCTGACCACCACGTTCACCGGGCCCAGGGACCGTGGCCGGGCGTTCGGCATTTACGGGGCGATCGCCGGGGCCGGCGGCGCGGTGGGCCTGCTGCTGGGTGGCGCGCTGACCCAGTACCTGTCCTGGCGGTGGACGCTCTATGTGAACCTGCTCTTCGCCGCGGTGGCGTTCACCGGCGGGGCGATGCTGCTGAAAGGGCAGTCGGCCCGGGGGAAGCCCAGCCTGGATGTCCCGGGAACGGTGCTGGTGTCCAGCGCCGTGTTCTGCCTGGTGTAACAGCTTCTCCAACGCGGCCACGCACAGCTGGCACGCGCCGTCCACCTGGGGGTTTCTGGCCGCCGCAGTGGTGCTTGGTGTGGCGTTCGCGGCCTGGCAGGGCCGGGCGGCCCACCCGCTGCTGCCGCCCCGGGTGGTGCTCGACCGCAACCGGGGCGGCGCCTACGCCTCGATGCTCCTCGGCACGGCCGGGCTGTTCGGGATCTTCTTGTTCCTGACCTACTACCTGCAGCAGACGCTCGGGTACTCGCCGCTGGTTACCGGTGTGGCGTTCCTGCCGATGAGCGCCGGCCTCATTGTCATGGCCAATCTGTCCACGATCGTGCTGATGCCCAGATTCGGGCCGAAGCCGCTGGTCGCGTCCGGGGTGCTGGCCGCCGCGGGGGGCGCGGCGTGGCTGGCCCAGCTGGGCGCGCACACCGGGTACGGCGCCGGCGTACTCGGCCCGCTCATCCTGGCCGGAATCGGCCTGGGCATGGTGATCGCATCGGCGATCAATACCGGCACCTTCGGTGTGGCCCCGCAGGACGCGGGCGTCGCCTCCGCGACCGTCAACGTCGGCCAGATGCTCGGCGCCTCGGTCGGGGCCTCGCTGCTGAACACCATCTTTGCCGCCGCCGTCACCTCCTACCTCGCCGCGCATCTCGCCGCAGCCCGGATCATCGGCCGCCCGGCCCTGGCCGGGCTGGCGCTGGCCCACGGCTACGACACCGCGTTCTGGTGGACCGCCGGCATCTTCGCGACCGGCGCGGTCATCGGCGGCGTCCTGCTCCGCCGGGGTCCGCTGGACCAGAAGCGCGCGCAGTCCCGGGCAGACGACCGGGTCACAACAGCCCGAACCTAGCCGTTACGGCGGGCCAGCATGCTGGGCCATCGTCACTTGCGTGATATCTGAGGCCCCGGTATCTGAGGCTGCGGTGCGTGACCCCGCGGACTGGGCGGCCGGGGGCGGGAGTCAGCGGCTGCGTATCGGGGGACTCAGAATGCCCCGGTCAACCCCGCGAATGACCGCATCCTCCCGGGTGCAAACGCCAAGCTTCCGGTAGATGGCCTGGGTATGGGTCTTTACCGTGTTCGGCGACAGGCTGAGCTCGGTGGCAATCTCGGAGAGCGTCAGCGACCCGCGCAGGAGCCGGAGCACCCTGACCTGACGCTCGGTCAGGTCGTCCGGCAGGGTAGCCGATTCACTCCTGTTCATCAGGTACAGATCACTACAGCTCATTCACACCCCCGGGCCAGCGGTCATGCCCTGCCGAGTCTGAGGCAGCGCGAGCCTCTCCAGCCTTTCGCCGATGGCCGGTTCAGGCCACGTCAGGCTTACCCGCCGAAGGTACTTTTAACACATATTGGTAAGTTTAAGACTCCGGGACTCGGCCGGCCTGCCGGGCCGGAATCGTCCCACGCCACGGTTAAGAAACTTAACTGTGGCAGCAGGTGTCCTCCTCCTCGTCCTTCCTGCGTGACTTGAAATCTTGGACCAGATTCCGGCGGCTAATTCCTGCTACGTGGCTCTTTTTAGTCATTAATGGACGCTGTTTCCTTCTTCTAAAGGCCAATTTATGCTGTCTCGATGAATAATCTTCCTGGACCGTGGCAGGCGGTTAGTAAAAAGCGCGATCGGCAGATAAAAAGGTCCTTACCGAGAGGGCTTCCGGGCGTAGGTTGTACGCACAAAAAACTTCTCACTAGGGGGCCTTATGCGCTCATTGCGCAGCCTGTTTCTCGTAGGATCAGCCGCTGCCCTCAGCGGCGCCCTGGCGGTTTCCGCCGTCACGCCGGGGGCGACCGCCGCCCCTGCGGCGCGCCCAGCCTCAGTGCACGCGCAGCTCACGGCCAAGTTCCGGTCTGAGGCCCGGAAGGCGCTGGTCAAGGACCTGAACCGCAACCACGGGACCGCATGGTTCGTGCACGGGCGGCCGAGCACCACGGCGGGCGCCGCGAACTCGAGCGCGACTGAGAGCTACAACTGGGCGGGCTACGCCGACGTGTCCAGCACTCACGGCGCCTTCACCAGGGTCAGCGGGGCCTGGACCGTACCCTCCGTGACCTGCACGGCCGAGGACCGGATCACCTCGGACTGGGTTGGCCTGGACGGTTTTTCCAGTTCGACCGTGGAGCAGGACGGCACGGTCAGCCAGTGCTTCGAGGGCCGGGCCGTGTACTACAGCTGGTACGAGATGTACCCGGCTGGCACCATCGCGGTGGGAACGACCGTGGCGGCAGGCGACAAGATCACGGCCTCGGTGTCCCGTAGCGGCTCGGCCTACACCCTGGCCCTGACCGACTCGACGCACGGCGCCAACAGCTTCACCAAGCACGCGACCTGCGCCACGACCACCTGCCTGGATACCAGCGCGGAGTGGATCGCCGAGCGTCCGGCGTATTCGATCGGGATCGTGCCGGAGGCACAGTTCGCCGTCGTGCCGTTCAGCGCCGCCTCCGAGACGGCGGCCGGCCGAACCAGCACCATTTCCGGCTACTCAGGCACCAACTACGACATGACGACGATCGATGCGACCGGTAGTTACGACATCGCCACGGTATCCGGCCTGACCGGCGGTAACGCCTTCAAGGCCACGTGGAAGAACAGCTACTAATCCATCGCTTATCCCGTCGCCGGGGCCCGTGACGCGGTCAGGGGTCCCGGCGACGGCCCGCCGGAAACCGTCAGCGTGGTGAAGGCAGCCGGGCGCAGAAGCGCTCCTGGTCGCGGGCGAAGACCGGCCCGGGCGATGAGTTCCGGTCCGGTCAAGCGTCACTTCAGGTACAGGGAACGCCGGCTGACGGGACGATGCCATGCCTGACCCCGCTAACCACCGCACGCCCGCGCAGGATGACCGCCAAGCGCAGGCCGGCCGGGCCGTGCAGGAGTACATCGACGCGATCCCCCCTGAACACCGCCCCCTGTTCGACCGGCTGCACCGGCTGATCCTGGAGGCGCAGCCTGATGCCACCGTGGTCCTCTCCTACCAGATCCCCACCTACAAGGCCGGCGGCCGCCGCCTGCACGTCGGCGCGTGGAAGCATGGCGTGTCGCTGTACGGCTGGCAGCAGGGCGGCGACGCCGGTTTCACCTCCCGTCACCCTGGACTGCGGACCGGCAAGGGGACCATCCGGCTGCGGCCCGAAGACGCGGAACGCATCGCCGACGACGAATTCCGCGACCTGGCGTGCGCCGCGCTGCAGGCCTGAGATCCGCTGGCCGGCCGCCAGGTCAGAGGATCCCGGCGTCCCGGCCGCGGCTGACGGCGTCGTCTCTGGTTGACACGCCGAGCTTGCGGTAAATCGCCTGTGCGTGCGTCTTGACGGTATTCACCGACACATAGAGCTTCTCGGCGATCTCGCGGAGGGACATCGGGCCCGGGAGCAACTGCAGGACGGCCAGTTCGCGCTCGGTGAGGGTGTCGGTGCGATTCGCGGTCTGCAGCGCAGCCAGCCGCCTCCGCAGCCGGGCCAGCCGGACCTGCTGAAATCTCGTCCCATCCGGGAACAGGGTGAGGACGTCGTTCGCCTCCCTGATGAGGTCCGCCGCAGCGGCGACGTCACCCAGATCGAGTTCTACGCGCGCCAGCAGCAGCGTCGCTTCCAGGGTGGCCCAGGGGCTGATCTTAGGCACGGCACGGCGGCAGCGGATCGCATGCTGAAGTTCAGCCCGGCCCTCCTCGAGCAGGCCGCCAGCGGCATGCACGGCGCCCGCGGCCGCGTAGGCCAGCGAGCACTGCGGCATGTCACGCAGCTCACCATGACTGGCGAGGCCGGTCGCGGTGCCGGCCAGTTCCTGCGCCCGGGCTGGCTGGCCAGTGTCCAGCATGACCAGGGACAGTACGGAAAAGGCGAGGACGCCTATGAGCGTGCGGCAAGCGGGGCTGGCGACTGCCTCTTCCAGGACGGTCGCCGCCTCCGAGAATTCGCCGCTGAGGTACAGGCTGAAACCGAGGGTCGCCCGGGCCAGCGTGTACCAGACCGACCCTGGATCATCTTCCAGGCCGGCCGCCTGGCGGGCGGACTCGCGCATGACCCGCAGGCCGTCGAACCCGTAGACACCACGCAACAGGGCAGCAGAAGAGTCCAGCGATTGCAAGCCATCTGGCAGTGGGCCCTCATGATGGCCAGCCTCGATGACCAGGAGCCAGCGGTGCACCTGATCCGGATCTCCGGACAGCGCCGCCGCCCAGGCCCCGCAGTGCGCCGCGAGGGGGTAGGCGGCGATCTGGTCATCGGTGAGTGAGTCCAGCCATCCCTGCACCGTCCGCACCCGTCCGGCGTTCACATAGCCATGCCAGTGCCGCGCGATCAGGTCCACGGCTTCCGCAGGATTCCCGGCGGCCAGTGCGTGGCTCACGCCGTCGCCGACGGCCCCCCACGCCCGGTGCCAGGTGCAGGCACGCTCATGGAGGTCAGGGATGACCTCCGGCTCGGTCCTGGCCAGCTCGGCGTGAAGGACCTGCGCGAACAGATGGTGGTAGCGGTACCACCGCCGGCTGTCATCGAGGGGGACTACGAAGAGGTTCTCGCGTTCCAGGACTTCGATGATCTTTGCCGCGTCAGACGACCCGGTAACGGCGTCGCACAAGGGGGCGCAGAACCGGGTCAGTATGGCGGTCCGGGTCAGGAACCGCCGGACCTCGGCCGGCTGCCTGCCGAGCACCTCGTCGGCCAGGAAGTCCACGACGAACCGGTTGCCGCCGGTGAAGTTGCGCACGAAGTCGGCGGGCGACGGGTGAGACTGCATGGAGAGCGCAGCCAGGTATATCCCCGCGGCCCATCCATCGGCCCGGGCCACCAGGTCCGCAGCATCGGGCGGGCTGAGCTCAATGTCCGAGGCGGCCCGCACCAGCGCTGCCGCCTCCGGCGGGCTAAACCGCAATTCCCGCATCCGGATCTCGGCCAGAGTTCCGCGCGCCCGCATCAGGGCCAGCGGCAACGGCGGATCGGACCGCGTGATCAGCACCATCAGTGCCGATGACGGCAGATGGGACAGCAGGGAAGCGGTCTGCTCGTGGCAATCAGGCTCCGAGATCACGTGATAGTCATCGAGCACGAGGACGACCGGGTCCGGCAACGCCGCCAGTGCGTTGCTGAGCATGGGAAGCACGGTCGCGGTGATGTCAGGGACCTGGGCGCGCAGTTCGTCCAGCATGTCCTGGCCAGCCAGATCCGGGCAGGCCCGCTGCAGCGAGCACACGACGTGCCACCAGAGCCTCGCGGGATCGTCGTCGCCCTCGTCAAGCGATAGCCACGCGAATCTCCGGCGCTCGATCGGGGCGGACCGCCACTGCGCGACGAGGGTGGTTTTCCCGAAGCCCGCCGGAGCCTCCACGAGGACCATTCGGGCGGTCGTAGCCGCCAATCGCCGGACCAGTTCCGGGCGGTCGACCCAATCCGGTCGCGCGGCAGGCGCGTGGAGCTTGGTCTCGATGGGCACGTCCAGCACCGGGCGGGCGGCGTTCAGGCGAGGCGCGTGCCAGTGGGCGGTCGAGGCTGAGCTGCTTCCTGGGCGCTCGTATTCCTCCGCTGCGGGGTAGGCGGCCACAGATCCACGATGACGGCGGCCGCCTGAGTTTCCTAGGGCCGAATGTCCTCAATGCCAGCACCCGGCCTTTCCTTATTCCCTGGCGCTTGGTGCATCCCGGCGCCGGTGAATCTGGGCCGCCCCCGCGGTCTACCGTACGAGCACGCGCCGCCGCGAGAGGGAAGGTGGAGTCATGACAGACCTGCACGGCCTGCTGGGGAAATACGTCAGCACCGGGGCGCTGCCGGGAGCGGTCGGCCTGGTGGCAGGCCCGGACCGGACCGAGGTAGCGGTCGTCGGCTCGGCCAGCCTGGGCGGTGTGCCGACGGCCCGGGACTCCATTTTCCGCATCGCGTCGATCACCAAGCCCATCACCGCCGCCTCGGTCATGATGCTGGTTGACGACGGCCGGATCGCGCTCGACGACCTGGTCCGTGAGTGGCTGCCCGAACTGGCGGAACCGGCCGCCGTCCGCACGCCCGCCAGCGCGGTCGATGACGTGGTTCCGGCGGTCCGGCCCATCACCGTGTCCGACCTGCTCAGCTCCACTGCCGGGTACGGCTTTGCCTCCGACTTCACCCTGCCTGCCGTGCAACGGCTGTTCTCCGTGCAGAAAGACGGGCGCGAGCCGCGGAGCTTCCTTCCCCCGGATGAGTGGATGGCTGAGCTGGCTAGGATCCCGCTGGTCTACCAGCCGGGTGAGGGCTGGCTGTATGACACCTGCTCCACCTTGCAGGGCGTGCTGGTGGCCAGGGTGTCCGGTCAATCGCTGCCGGACTTCATGGCTGAACGGGTGTTCGAGCCGCTGGGCATGGCCGATTCCGGCTTCGACGTGCCGGCTGGGCAGCGCCAACGGTTCACCAGCTACTACCGGACCAGCCCCGGGGGTGGCCTGGAACTAGCCGACGGGCCGGACGGGCAGTGGAGCTCCCCCCGCCGTTCCCGCTGGGCAACGGCGGGCTGGCCAGCACTGCGGACGACTGGCTCGCGTTCGGCCGGATGCTGCTGGCCGGCGGGGTCAGCGCCAGCGGCCGCCGGCTGCTGTCCGCCGATTCGGTCCGGCTGATGACCACCGACCACACCACCCCGGCCCAGCGCGAGATCGGCGCGCTCTTCCTGGAGGGCCAGGGCTGGGGCTTCGGCGGCTCCGTCAACATCGCGGCCATCGATCCATGGAACGTCCCGGGACGCTACGGCTGGGTGGGCGGCACCGGCACCTCGGCGCACATCACCCCGTCCACCGGAACGGTGGCCATCCTGCTCACCCAGGTGGCCGCGGACAGCCCGGTCGCGCCGGACTGGATGCGGGACTTCTGGCGGTACGCGGCCAGTGCCGGCTGACGTGGGACGGCACGCGACGAGGATCATCCGGGCTGCTGGCCGCGGCCGGGCCAGCCGGCCAGGATGAGCCCATGGGAGTGATCCGGTTCCAGGCCCAGCTCCAGCCCCGCGGCCCGGCGGCGGCCGTCATCCTCGACGACGTCCAGGTCGCGGAGGTCGGTGAAGGTGCCAAGCGATTCCCGGTGGTAGCGACCGTCAACGGCTACACCTGGCGGACCAGCGTGACCCGCATGAAGGGCGAATTCCTCCTGGGCCTGAACCGCGAGGTACGCGACGGCGCGGGCGTGCAGGCCGGCGACGACGTAGAGGTGACCGTCGAGCTCGATACGGCGCCCCGGGAGGTCGAGGTGCCCGAGGCACTGGCCGTGGCCCTGGCGGCCAGCCCCGACGCTGGGGTGGCCTTCGAGCGGCTGGCCTTCACGCATCGGAAGGAGTACTGCCGCTGGGTCGCGGAAGCGAAACGCGAGGAGACCCGGGACCGGCGCGTGCACCAGGCGCTCGAGATGCTCCGGACGGGCCAGACCCTCTCCTGACCACGCGTCCCGGCCCCGGGCACTGGGCCCTGGTCCGCGGCCGCCGGGCGGGTGCCGGCCGCCTGGTCCGCCGCCGGGCGGGTGCCGGCCGCCTGGTCCGCCGCCGGGCGGGTGCCGGCCGCCTGGTCTGCAGGCACCCGGCGGGCGCCGGCTGGCGGATCAGCTCTGCAGCTGGCGGAGAATGCGGGCCAGGTGGTCGCGGTCGGCCGGGGTGAGCCGGTCGAAGACCCGGTCGGCCTCGGTTCCGCGGGCCGCGCGGATGGCACGGAGCACGTCGGTGCCGTGTGCGGTCAGCTCGGCGAGCGTGGCCCGCCGGTCGCCGGGGTCGGGCCGCCGTTCGACCAGGCCGCGGGACTCGAGGGCGTCGACGACCTCGGTGGCTGAGCGCGGCGCGATATGCAGGCGCCCCGAGAGATCCGACAGGCGTATCGCCCCGTGGTGGTTGAGCACGCGCAGGGCCCGGAACTGGGACGGGTTGATGTCCCAGGGGGCCAGGGTCTCCTGGGATGTCTCGCGGAGCTGGCGCGAGACGGACCGGAAGGCGTCGGCCAGCGTCTCGTCGGTGCCCGTCTGATCGGTGCCGGATTGACCAGGGCCCTGGATCACGGGAATAGCTTACCAGCGACTATCGTTGTACCCTCATATTGAGGTAACCTCAGTAATGTCCTGGCCCCCCCGAGGCTCCGCCCGGCGCAGGCCTCCCCCGACAGAATCGAGCAAGCACTTGGCGTCCCCTCCCCTGAATACCCAGAGCACAAATCCACCGACCACGAGTCCCGAGAACCCCCGCGGCAGCGGCTCCAGCCGGGGCCACGGCCTGAGAACGGTCACAGCCGCAGAGAAGGCGCAGGCCCGCGAGGTGTCGCTGCGCCGCATCGGGCAGCTCTTCAAGCCCTACACCTGGCCGCTGACCATTGTCACCGCCATCATCGTGGCCTCCTCTATCGTGGGCGTGGCCTCACCGTTCCTGCTCCGCGCGGTCATCGACACCGCCCTCCCGGACCGGAACCTGCGGCTGCTGATCCTGCTGGTCGCCGGCATGATCGGCATCGCCGCCGTCACCGCCGCCTTTGGCGTGATCCAGACCTGGATCAGCACCAGGGTCGGGCAGCAGGTCATGCACGGCCTGCGCACCAGCGTCTTCGGCCACCTGCAGCGGCAGTCGGTCGCCTTTTTCACCCGGACCCGCACCGGCGAGGTCCAGTCCCGCATCACCAACGACGTGGGCGGCATGGAATCCGTGGTCACCTCGACCGCCACGTCCGTCGCTGCCAACCTCACCACCGCGGTCGCCACGGCGGTGGCCATGGTCGCGCTGTCCTGGAAGCTTTCCCTCATCTCGCTGGTCGTGATGCCGCCGTCGATCTACCTGAGCCGCAAGGTCGCCCGGATGCGCCGGGCCATCACGACCGAGCAGCAGCGTGAGCTGGCCAACCTCAACGTCACCATCGAGGAAGGACTGTCGATCAACGGTGTCCAGCTCGCCAAGACGATGGGCACCGGACCGTCCCTGGTCCAGCGGTTCACCGCCTCCTCGGCCCGCCTTATCGACCTGGAGCTGCGTTCGCAGCTGGCCGGGCGCTGGCGGATGGCGTCGATGAGCATCATCTTCGCGGCCGTGCCGGCCGTCATCTACCTGGCCGCCGGCCTGCCGGTCACCGCGGGCGCGATGACCATCGGCACCCTGGTTGCCTTCACCACCTTGCAGAACAGCCTCTTCCGGCCGCTGGCCGGCCTGCTCAACACCGGCGTGTCCGTGGTCAGCTCGCTGGCCCTGTTCGCGCGGATCTTCGAGTACCTGGATCTGCCCGTCGAGGTGGACGACCCAGCGCACCCCGTGGAGATTGTCCCGGAGGTCATGACCGGGCACGTCCGGCTCACCGACCTCAGCTTCACCTACCCCGGCGCCGACCGGCCGGCCCTGACCAGCATCAACCTGGACGTCCCGGCCGGCACGACGCTGGCCCTGGTCGGCGAGACCGGATCCGGCAAGACCACGCTGGCCTCCCTGGTCGCCCGGCTCTACGACCCGGGCAGCGGCGTGGTGACCATCGACGGCATCGACATCCGGGACATGAAGCTGACCGACCTCGCCGCCGTCGTGGGCGTGGTCAGCCAGGAGACCTACCTGCTGCACACCACGGTCCGCGAGAACCTGCGTTATGCCCGGCCGGACGCCACCGACGCCGAGATCGAGGACGCGGCGCGGGCCGCGCAGATTCACGACCTGATCGCCGGCCTGCCCGACGGCTACGACACGATGGTCGGTTCCCGCGGGCACCGCTTCTCCGGTGGTGAGAAGCAGCGCCTGGCCATCGCCAGGACCCTGCTCCGCGACCCTCGGGTGCTCGTGCTCGACGAGGCCACCAGCGCCCTGGACACCGAGACCGAGCGCGCCGTCCAGCAGGCCTTCGACAATCTCGCCGCGGGCCGCACCACCATCACCATCGCCCACCGGCTCTCGACGGTCCGCAACGCGGACCAGATCGCTGTCCTGGACCACGGTCACATCGTGGAATCCGGCACCCACACCAGCCTCCTGGCCAGCCAGGGTCGCTACGCCGCACTGGCCGCATGATTCCCGCTTACGGCCGCCGCCAGGCCTGCTGAACTCTGAGATCACCGCGGCCGGGGCGGGTCCAGCGACGGGGCCGGCCCTTTCCGGTAGGGCTGGGCAGCCCGCTGCGCCTAGACGCTCCGGCTCATGCACTCACGGCGGGGGAGTGGTCGTGCTAACCGAGGCCGAGCCTGGCCGGCCAGCGCTGACATCTCCGCGCGCTGCCCGTCCAGATCGGGCGCGCTCAGGGCAGCCACCAGCCGGGTGGCGCCCAGGCCTGCGTGGGCGCCTGCGTCGGCAGCGGAAATGCTGGCCGGCACCCACCGGGTGTATTCCAGCACCGCCGGATCCCGGCCCGCCTGCGCGGCGGCGCTCCGCATCACGTCCAGCTGGCTGGCCCGTTCCCCGGCGGTGAGCTGACCCCCGGGGAAATAGCCGTCGCCGCGCTGCCCGGCGCGGCGCGCGGCCGCCCGGCTCGCCCCTCCGACGTGGATGGGGAGGATCCCCGGCTCGCGGGGCTTGGGGTAACTGCACAGGTTCCTGAAGGAGAAGAACTCCCCGTCGAAGCTGACCCCATTCTCGCCGCCCGTCCACAGCAGGCGCAGCACGTCGATGGCCTCATCGGCCCGGCGGCCGCGGGCCGCGAAGTTGACGCCCACGGCTTCGGCTTCACCCGGCAGGCTGCCCAGGCCGACGGTCAGCAGCCGCATCCGGCCCTCCGACAGCACGTCGATGGTGGCCAGCTGCTTGGCCAGCAGGACCGGGTGACAGTAGGGCAGCAGCAAGACAGCGGTGCCAAGCAGGATCCGCTCGGTCGCCGCCGCCACGAAGCTCAGCAGCTCCAGCGGGGCGGCGATGGGCAGGGTGGGCGGAAACTCGAACGACCCGGCCCTGGCCCCCGGATACAGCGCGATGTGCTCGGGGACGTAAAACGACTCGAAGCCGCAGCTCTCCGCGTGCCGGGCTACCGCGATCACGGTGCGGGGGTGCACGCCCTGGGAGCCCGTGTTGTACACGATCCCGGCCTTCACCGCATGTCCCCCGTCGCCGCCGGGCCGTCGTTCATATCCGGCAACTTAACGGCCGTACTGCGGTACGGATCTAGCGGCCCTCACCGGGCCGGGCCGGCGCATCGGCGGCCGGGACCCGGCCGCCCCGCCGTGTCCACTCGTCCCGGACGCTGCGGACAGCAGGCCGCCAGCAGTACGGGCACCCCGGACCGAACGCGCTGTGCAGATGCGCGCAGTTCACGAGCTGTGCGGTCTTCACATCATCAGTCTCGCCCGGTTCCCCTGCTTCACCCTGAAACCGCAGTTCAGCGAGCGTGTCACGAGCGCCGTGCCGGACTACCGGGGCAGCGGGTCACAGGAATTGACCGGGTGAATCGTTGGCCTGGTCGCCGCGCCACACCACGGCCACCACCTCACCAGGGTCGATCACCGTCCATCCGGTCTCGCGCTCCAGGCGGATCAGGCCATCCGCGCGGAGTTCCACGCCGGTCAGCTTCCTGTTCTCGGCGGTCGGGAAGGCGACCGGCCCGATGTTGCTGACCAGCATGGACATTGACCCCGACTTCCCGATGAGAGGCGTGAGCAGATCGCGCATCGTGTCGCCGGTCATGGTCTGGCACCTCCAGCTGTCGCTATGAGCAGCATGCCCGGTACCCGCGCGGATTGTCGGATCACCGGCCGCCGCTCCCGCCCCCCTTAGCATCCCTGCCAGGGGCCAGCGCAGCCTCGGGAGGCCCTCCCGCTGCGGCCGCGGGCCGCGTTATGGTGCCTGTCGGCACGGCGCCCACCGGCCTGCTCCGTGAGCGGCCCTCGTCGGATGGCAGACTGCCAGGATGACCGGACCGGACCCGAAAACAGAACTCCTCCGATACCTGCAGGCTGGTCGTGAGGCCCTGCTGTGGAAGCTCGAGGGGCTGTCCGAGTACGACATCCGGCGCCCGCTCACCCCCACCGGCACCAACCTCCTGGGGCTGGTCAAGCACGTGGCCAGCATGGAACTGGGGTACTTCGGCGAGACCTTCGGCCGCCCGTCCGGTGAACCGCTGCCCTGGCTGGCGCAGGGCGCCGAACCGAACGCGGACATGTGGGCGGCCCCGGGCGAGTCGCGTGACCAGATCACTGCCCTCTACCACCGGGCGTGGCGGCATTCGGACACCACGATCGACGCGCTGCCCCTCGATGCGGTCGGCCACGTGCCCTGGTGGCCCGCGGACCGGAACGAGGTGACCCTGCACCGGATCATGGCGCACATGATCGCCGAGACGCACCGGCACGCGGGGCACGCCGATATAGTCCGGGAACTGATCGACGGTGAGGTCGGGCGCCAGCCGGGAAACGACAATATGGCGCCTGGCGGCCAGTCCTGGTGGGAGGGCTACCGCAGCCGGCTGGAGCAGGCGGCCCGGGACGCCGGCGGGGCCAGCGCCTGATAGCGCACCCGGCAGGGGCTCTGCGGCCATTTCGTCTTCTGGCCCGGGATGGGCTGGGGGTCCGGGTCGATCAGCTCGAGCCGGTAGCGCTGGAGCAGCAGGGTGATGATCACCTTCATTTCAAGATAGGCGAAATGCACGCCGAGGCAGCGGTGGACCCCGCCGCCGAAGCCAATGAGATCGCGGATCCCCCGTGGATCCTCGAGAAAACGATCCGGGCGGTACTGGTCCGGTTCGGGGTAGCGCCCGGGCAGCCGGTGCGCGACGGCGGGGGACAGCAGGATCATCGATCCCTCGCTGACCCGGTACCCGTCCACATCGAAGGACTCCTCGGCGGTCCGGGCCAGGATGAACGCGACCGGATGCAGGCGCTCGGTTTCGTGCACGGCCCGGTCCAGAAGGCGCAGCTCATTAACGTCCCTGATGCTCCCGGGCGGGGCACCGCCGAGGGCCTCCTGCTGCTCGGCGCGGACCCGGTCCAGTTCCCGCGGATGACGCAGCAGGTCGATCAGGGCCCAGCTCACGTGCCCGGTAGTCGTCTCGTGCCCGGCCCAGATGATCATCAGGATCAGGTTGATGCGCACCAGGTCGGGTACCGGCCCGCCGTCGGCGTAGGTGGCGTCGCAGATGGTCTGCAGGAAGTCCGGCGGGTCGGCGGGCTCGCGGCGGCGCTCGTCGATGAGCTGCTGCAGCCGGATGCGGAGCCGGTCGCGGGACCGCTTACTGCGCAGCAGGTGCGGTAGCGGCAGCCAGCCGGGGAGTACCGGGTCCATGCCGGCCGAGAAGCGGCGGAACTCTGCGAAGAAGCCAGTGATCCGCTCGCTGATGTCCGGGCCCAGGAACGCGCGGGCGGCGATGTGCATGACCAGCGGGCCGAGCTCATGGACGAGGTCAAACTCGCCGCTGTCACCGAGGCGGTCCATCAGTTGCTGGGTCTCGGCGGCCATCACCCCGACGTAGCTGTCGAGCTGCCGGCCCTGGAAGCGGGGCAGGACCAGTGCGCGCTGCCGCTGGTACTCCTCCGGGCCGCCGAAAAAGTAGAACTCCTGGTCGAACATGCGGACGAAGTACGGGTACGCCTTCCGGATCGACAACGGCCCGTCGGTTTCCGCGAAGAAGAAGCGGTGATACTCGGGTCCCAGCATCGTGACGACCTGCCGCCCGGCCAGGCTGAACGTGAACACCGGCCCGTGCTCGGAGTAACCGCGCTCGATGACGTCGAGCGGCACCCGCATGAACTCCGCGATGTGACCCACCATCGGCAGTCCGCCCGATACCCGTGGCGGAGAACCCTGGGCCTGATCCGGCAATGACTGCGTTCGGACCACGGCGGCACCATCTTCCTGCGCAGCTTGCTGCGCGGCTTTCCTGCATGTCTTTCCGGCACGGCCATCGTGCGCGGCCTACCTGCACGGCCTTCAGGCACTGCACCTCAGCTCCCACGAGCAGTGTCCGCCCGGCGCGGCCGCGGGACCAGATCCCGCCGGGTCAGGCTGGTGAGGCCGGGAGTGGCTACCGGGCTTCCCGTCCGGGCAGCCCTCCCGTCAGGCAGCGGCCAGTCAACAGATCCGTTTGACCGCTGCGGGCTGGCCAGGCACGATCATCGCTGTGGACGTGGAGCGCCGGAGGGGAGCTGGTCAGTGGTGAGCATTCTGGGTACCCGCGTCGTGCGGACGGAGGATCCCGGCTTCCTGACCACCGGCGCGGTCTACACCGACGATGTGGTCGACGGCCGACTGGCGGGCGCCTGTCATGTGTTCTTCGTCCGGTCCCCGATCGCGCACGCCCGGATCAGGTCGGTCGACGTCAGCGCGGCCCTGGAGGTGCCCGGCGTGATCGCCGCGTTCACCGGGGACGACCTCGCCGACCTCCCCCCGCTCGCGCCGCCCATGCCTGACCGGGTCGACGGGCGGATGGCCCAGCCGCTGCTGGCCCGGGACGTCGTGCGCTACGTCGGCGAGCCGGTCGCGGTCGTGGTCACCGAGGATCCGTATCAAGGTGAGGACGCAGCCGAGCTGGTGGACGCGGACTACGATCCGCTGCCCGCCGTGGTGGATCCGGCCGACGCCGCGGATGGCTCGCGCGGACTGCTGTTTCCTGAGACCGGCACGAACGTGACGGCCACCTTCGGCGATGCCGCCGCGCTCAAGCCCGACCTGTTCGACGGCTGTGAGGTCGTGGTCAGCCGGGCCATCGTCAACCAGCGGGTGGCGCCTGCGCCGATGGAGACCCGGGCGGCCGCGGCCGCCTGGGGTGAGGACGGCCGGCTCACGGCCTGGATCCCGAACCAGGGCGCTCAGGGCACCCGCGACGCCCTGGCCGCGATGCTGGCGGTCAACCCGTCCAGCGTGCGGATCATCACTCCCGACGTGGGCGGCGCGTTCGGCGCCAAGTTCGGTGCCGACCCGGAACACGCGGTGGTCTGCTGGGTGGCCCGGCAGCTGGGCCGGCCCGCCCGCTGGGCCGAGACCCGGAACGAGAACCTGATCGGGATGACCCACGGCCGGGCCCAGCGTCAGGTGATCACTATCGGCGGCGGCCGGGACGGCACGGTGACCGCGTACCGGCTGGAGATCCTCCAGGATTCCGGCGCCTACCCCCGGTTCGGCGCGTTCCTGCCCATGCTCACCATCCTGATGGCCCCCGGCCCGTACGCGATCAGCCGGGCCGAGGCAGTGGCGCGGTCGGTGGTCACGAACACCACCCCGGTCGGGGCCTACCGCGGCGCGGGGCGGCCCGAGGCGACGGCGGCCATCGAGCGGGCCATGGACCTGTTCGCCGGCGAGATTGGCCGGGATCCCGCCGAGGTGCGGCGGAAGAACCTGCTGCCCAGGTTCACCGAGCCGCACCGGACCGCGTTCGGGGCGGTCTACGACAGTGGTGATTACGTGGCCGCGCTGGACGCGGCGCTCGACGCGGCGGGCTACTCGGGCCTCCGGGAGGAGCAGGCCAGGCGCCGCGCAGCGGGTGACGTGAGGCAGCTCGGCATCGGCCTGGCCAGCTACGTGGAGATCACCGGCGCCGGGGCCGAAGCCGGTGCACCCCGCGAGAACGCCAGCGTGGAGGTGCATCCTGACGGCAGTGCCACGATCCTGACCGGAACCTCCCCGCACGGGCAGGGTCACGCCACCGTGTGGGCCATGCTGGCCAGCGAGGAGCTGGGTATCCCGGTCGACCGGATCACGGTGAAGTGGGGTGACACCGACCTCATCCCCCAGGGAGGGGGCACCGGCGGCTCACGCAGCCTGCAGCAGGGCGGGGCGGCCGTGCAGCAGGCCTCGCGTGAGCTGCTCGACGTGGCCCGTGAGAGGGCGGCCGCGGTGCTCGAGGCCAGCCCCGCCGACCTGGTTTTCGAGCCGGAACGCAGCGCGTTCGAGGTGGCGGGCGACCCGGAGGCGGCGGTGCCGCTGGCCACCCTCGCCGCGGCGGAGCGGCTGGTGGTGCGCACCGTGTTCATCGCGCCCGGCGCGACCTTCCCGTTCGGCGCGCACGTGGCCGTGGTCGAGGTGGACACCGAGACCGGCAAGGCGGTGCTGCGCCGGGTGATCACCGTCGATGACGCGGGCACGGTGATCAACCCGCTGCTGGCCGAAGGCCAGCGGCACGGTGGCATCGCCCAGGGCGCCGCGCAGGCGTTCCTGGAGGAGGTCATCTACGACGCCGACGGCAACCCGCTGACCGCCAGCTTCGCCGACTATCCCTTCCTATCCGCCACCGAGGTGCCTAGTTTCGAGCTGGCCGACATGGCCACGCCGACCAGCTACAACCCACTCGGGGCCAAGGGCATCGGAGAGGCCGGGACGATCGGCGCCACGCCCGCCGTGCAGAACGCGATCATCGACGCGGTCGCGCACTTGGGCGTGCGGCACGTAGACATGCCCGCCTCCCCGCAACGGGTCTGGCAGGCCCTCCAGGAAGCCTCCGCCCGGAAGGACGCATAGATGCAGATCAAGCTCACGGTCAACGGGGTGCCGCGATCCGACGAGGTGGAGCCGCGCCTGCTGCTGGTGCATTATCTGCGCCAGTGCTGCGGGCTCCGCGCGGCCAACGTCGGCTGTGACACCACGTCCTGCGGCGCCTGCACCGTGCTGGTCAACGGCCGCTCGGTGAAGTCCTGCACGATGCTGGCCGTGCAGGCGGCCGGCCAGGAGATCACCACGGCGGAAGGCCTGGCCGACGCGGGCGAGATGCATCCGGTGCAGCAGGCGTTCCGCCAGGAGCACGGGCTGCAGTGCGGTTTCTGCACGCCGGGCATGGTCATGGCCGCCACCGGCCTGCTGGCCGAGAACCCGGACCCGACCGAGGCCGAGGTGCGGGAGGGCCTGGAGGGCAACTTCTGCCGCTGCACCGGCTATCACAACATCGTCCGGGCCGTGCTGGCCGCGGCCGAATCGATGAGCGCATGATCCCCGCGCCGTTCGAGTACGAGGCCGCCGAGTCTGCCGCGCACGCCCTGGACCTGCTGGCCCGCCACGGGGAGGACGCGAAGCTGATGGCCGGGGGCCACTCGCTGCTGCCGATGATGAAGCTGCGGCTGGCTGTCCCGTCCATCGTGATCGACATCGGCCGGGTCGGTGAGCTGGCCGGGATCCGGGCCGACGGCGACGACCTGGTGATCGGCGCGACGACCTGCCACGCCGACGTCGCCGCGTCCGAGCTGGTCCGGTCACAGACCCCGCTTCTGGCCTACGCCGCGGCCCAGGTGGGTGATCCCCAGATCCGGCACCGGGGCACGATCGGTGGCTCCCTGGCCCACGCCGACCCGGCGGCCGACCTGCCGATGGCCCTGGTTGCGCTCGGTGGCGCTATGGAGATCTCCGGATCCGGCGGCACCCGCACGGTCAGTGCGGACGACTTCTTCGCCGGTTTCTTCGAGACCAGCCTGGAACCCGACGAACTGCTCACCGCGGTCCGGGTGCCGCGCCGCCCCGGCCCGGACTGGGGGTACCAGAAGTTCGTCCGGCGGGCCAACGACTGGGCCATCGTGGGGGTCGCGGCGGCCGGCCACCGGATCGCCCTGGCCAACATGGGCCCGGTACCGGTCCGGGCCCGGGCGGCGGAGCAGGCCCTGGCCGAGGGGGCCAGCGTCGCGGACGCGGCGGGGCTGGCCGCGGAGGGCACCGACCCGGCCGATGACATCCACGCCGGCCGGGCCTACCGCCAGCACCTGGCCCGCGTCCTCACCCGCCGGGCGCTGGAGCACCAGACCGGGTAGCGGCCGGGTCGGGCCCGTAGGCCCAGGCCCACCTCGGGTGGGTGGTGGTGCGCCCAGGTGTGCCGCACGCCATAACGGGCAGGGGAACACCGGGGAACGGCGCGGTGTCATTAACTATGTGAGTACGTACATCGATGCGGCCGGGGGCGTTCGCCCGGCCCACCTGGTCCTCGTCGAGCAGTCCGGAGCCAAGCGCGAGATCCCCCAGTCGTCCCCCGGCGACGGGATGATCGAGGCCGAGCAGCTCATGCACGACCCCGGCCTGCACCTGCGGGAAGTCAAGGTCGTCAGCGAGCACCGGGCCATCGCCCGCTGGAAGGCATCCGCGCTGGGCTGGCGCCGGGTGGCCTGACCGCCAGTCCCTGCTCCTCCACCGAAGGCCCGACCGCGGTCCGGGGTGCCTATGATGAAGGCAGGGCCGCGGGCATTCCGAACGCTGGCAGTCACGCCGGCGCCGTCCACGGGCCCATTAAGCCCGGCGCTTTCGGCGCCAGGGATGGGATGGCCGAAATGTTCGGCTTCAGGATCATCCGCCAGTACGAGCAAGGTGTCGTGTTCCGCTTCGGGCAGGCCCTGCCCGGCGTCCGCAAGCCCGGCCTGACCTGGATAAACCCGTTCACCAGCCGGCTCACCAAAGTCAATATGCAGATAACTGTGGTCAACGTGCCCGCGCAGGAGACCATTACCCGGGACAACGTCACACTGAAAGTGGACGCGGTGGTCTACTACCGGGTCATCGACCCGCTCAAGGCCATCATCAACGTGCAGAACTACCATTTCGCCGTCTCGCAGGTCGCCCAGACCTCGCTCCGGTCGGTCACCGGGCGGAGCAACATGGACCAGTTGCTGTCCGAACGGGAGCAGGTCAACGCCGAACTCAAGGACGTCATCGACGCCCCCACTGAGGGACCGTGGGGCGTCCGCGTGGAACGGGTCGAGGTCAAGGACATCTCCCTCCCCGAGTCCATGAAGCGCTCCATGTCGCGGCAGGCCGAAGCCGAGCGCGAGCGTCGCGCGCGGATCATCGCCGCTGACGGGGAGTACCAGGCGTCCAAGAAGCTGGCCCAGGCCGCCACGGTCATGGCGGCGGACCCGGCCGCCTTGCAGTTGCGGCTGCTGCAGACCGTGGTCGAGGTCGCGGCTGAGAAGAACAGCACGCTCGTCATGCCGTTCCCGGTGGAATTGCTGCGCTTCTTCGACCGCGCCCGCCCGGCCGGCAGCCCCTCCCTGGCCGCCACGGACGCTGACGAGGCCGCCGCCACGCCAGTCCCGGCCGTAACCGGTGCCCCGCCGGTCCCGGGCGCGCTGCCCGCCCCCGTCCCCGTCGCGGGAACCCAGCCGGCCAGCCCGCAGGCCGCGCCGTTGAACGGCTCCCGGAAGACCGACGGCACCGGCTGACCCTGGGGCCGGGCACCTGGCCGGGTGCGCCGTTAGTGAGGCCGAGGGGCCGGCGCGACAGGTGCCGGCCCCCGGTCAGGGCCAGGGTGGCCCCGGGCGGATGAGGCGTGCGGCGGGAACTCTCGCGCACGGCGACTGCTCACGCGTGCGGCGGGAGGCGGTAGACAGACGCGCCGTCGCCCCGGTAGTCAAACCGGAAGCCGACCGCCTGGAGGTAGTGCAGGGCCACCGGCGCGGGAGACCAGACGATGGCCCAGCCCACATTGATGCGGCGGGCGTCGCGCCGGGCCGCGCTGAGCCGCGCCGGGGCGCCCGGCCCGGTGAGCACGCTCAGGTAGAAGGTGTGCGGTTCTCGCTGGGCTTTGAGGAGGTCACCGTAGAACGGGTGCCGTTTCACCGCGGCCAGGGTGGACTCGGGCAGCCGGGATATGTAGGCGATGGCGCGCGGATGGCCGTCGGCAGGGGCCTGCATCTCGGCTTCGGAATTGAAGGCTGCCCCCTCATCGGGCAGCGGGACGGCGCTGCGCACCCCCATCGGGACATCCACCACGATCGACCTGGAATGGTCAGCCGCGATCGGGCGGTCGAGTGCGGGCAGGGCCGTGGGGATGGTGGCCTGGAAGGGCTGGACGCCGACACTGCCGGCTTCGAGCACGCCCAGCGCGGCCACCACGACCAGGGCCGGCCGGGCGTGATAGCGCAGCCAGTTCACGCTGACGCCGGCCAGCAGGGCGGCGGCCACCAGCCCGATCTCGGTGATCCTGTCCGCCTCGCGGAACGAGGAGAGCAACGAGATCCGCACCATCCAGGTGTACGGCATGATGTCCGACACCCGTACGCCATGCCACACCTGGGCGAGCGGTACGTACCGGTGGCGGTCGATGAGGATGCCCGTTCCCAGCGCGAGCCAGGTGCCGGCCAGCCACAGCAGGGCCAGCAGCCGGACGTTGCGCCGCCGCCAGCCGACGATCAGGCCCAGCAGGCCGAGGGCGGTCAGGACTACCCCGTACGCCGTGAACGTGAAGCTGGTGGGGGCGGCGTGGTAGTAGATCGAGGCCAGGCCCTTCAGCCCGAAGAAGCCGGCTCGTGGCGAGGGTGCGAATATCCGCTCCAGCGCGGCGCCGGAATTCTGGTAGTCGTCCGCCAGGGCCCCCTGCGACACTGTCGCCTGGCCGGCGAGCGCCTGCTGACCCATGACGATGATCTGCGGGCTGGCGACCAGCGCCGTCACCACCCCGGCCAGGGCGACCATGCGCAACTTGGCCCAGGCGGCCACCCCGCCTCGGGCCGGGCGGCGGACCAGCCAGAGCAGCAGGACCGCGGCCGCCAGGCTCCAGGCCAGGATGGTCGATTCCTGATCGACCAGCAGCGCGGCCCCGAGGACCACGCCCAGGATCGTCGCCTGCCGCCAGCCCGGCCGCCGGGTCAGCCGCACCGCCGCCTCCAGCGACAGGGGCAGGAAGATCCCGCCCAGCGCGAGCTGGATCTCATACCACGCGTTCCACGTCATCATCGTGGACAGGCCGAAGAACGCGCCCGCCGCGATCGCGCCCGTCTGTGAGGGCACCCACAGCCGCGCCGCCCGGTACATCGCGTAGGACATCAGCCCGGGCGCGGCGACCGCGAGCAGGTTGTAGCTGAAACTGGGGCCGTACACGAGCGTGACCGGGGCCATCAGCACCCCGGGCAGGGGCATCAGCACGTGAAATCCCAGTGGAGCCCCCACCGGCGCGGCCAGGTAGTGGGTGAACCACGGATTACTGGGGTGCAGCACCAAACGTGCCATCCACCAGTAGTCCCAGACGAACAATCCGCTGTCTCGGCCGGTCGGCACCACATGGTCAACCAGATAGGTAGCCCGGGTCCAGTTCACCGCGATACCGGCCGCCAGATAGGCGGCCAGGACCGCCAGGTGCACGGTCACCGGCCGGGCGGCCCGGCCCAGCTGCGGCGGCCATGTTCCCCTCCTGACGTGCGAATATTCCCGGTCAGCAGACCTAAGGTCTCCGGTCGTCAACGCGCGGGCCCCCCTTGTCCGCTGAGCGGGGCAGTCCCCGCGATCGTGATCGCTGGCTCGCGCAGCGGGCCGGAAAGTCGCATACCTAAGAGATGCACGGATCGATTCAAAGCGTTCCCAAGGATCTTCAAAGAAAGCGCCTGCTTTCTGAGGCCCTCACCGGAAAAGCCGTCAGCTTACGCGGAAACCCGGGTCCTCTCAGGGTGAAATGCTGAGGATCACGCGGCCCGGCGCCCACTTTCCACCCTCTTGACAGCGCTTGCCGATCTGGTCGACCCGGACCGGGACTGCGGGGCCGGTGTGACGCAGGAGCTCAGGCCGGGGACGCCCTCGATGGGAGTTGCTTCGGCGGATGCGGCGGTGGCGGCGCTGCTAGCCTGCCCAGCAATCAGGGCTACCGGCCAGCCGGTAGCAGGGCCTGCGAATGGGCGGGAGCTGGGCGGCGATGAGTGAAATCGCGGTGCACGGCGGCACCCCGCCCAGCACGAATGGCCAGGTGCTGCCCTTCGCCCACCGCGGGATCTCCCGCGCCGTGGCCCTGGGCTGGCAGGTGGCCCAGCTATTCCATTCCCCGGTGCACCGGGGCCCGGTGACCGACCCGCCGCGGGGCAATCACCTGCCGGGACGTTCCGAATTCCCGGGCGCCAGCCAGTCGACCTGGCTGGGAGAGCAGATCCAGTCTCAGCTGCAGCAATTGCTGGCTGACCCACCGCCCGTGCTCATGGAGGCGATGTCGGATGTGCTGGGCGCACTGACCGATCCTGGCCGCCGCCGGGACGTCACCCTCGATGCGATATTCACCCTGCACTGCCGCCTTCTCGAAGCCCTGACCGTCGCGGACTTCGTGCTCGGCAAGGCCTATGGGCTCGGCCGGGCCATCGCGGAGACGGCCCTGCGGCCGGCCGGCGCTATGACGGAGGAGGAACGGGCGGACCAATTCCGCTTCGTATTCGAAGCGGGCCGGCTGATTACGGTCAAGGACTGGCTGGCTGACCTGAAGACGCTCCTGCCCGACCACACGGCGTACGCGGTGAGCCGCAGCCTGCACGACTGGCAGCGCTGGGTCGCGGGGGACCGGCAGGTCGGGGACTGGGCTGGGGCGCGGGCCGCGATCCGGGTCCAGGGCCGGATCTGGCGCGAGCTGCTCACCGGCGAGAAGGCCGCCCGGGACATCTTGTCCCTCTCCGACTACCTGGCGGCAGGCCGGCGGGGAGCGGTCGAGATGATCAGGCGATTCTGGTGGGCCGCCGCCGCCGCCACGATCCTGACCGCAGGCGTGATCTACGCGGGCTCCTCTCTGCATGGCCTCCCTGACCTGGTGCGGGTGGTCGGCAGCGTGGCCTGGCTGGCCGGGGCGGCCGGCCTGTTCGCGAAGGGCTCCTCGGCCGTGCTGGGGCCCGGGGTTACCCAGGCCGAGGGCTGGCTGTGGCAGACCGAACTGGACGGCTCGGTGGCAGTGGCCGCGACCCGGCTCCCGCCGGGCGCCAGGAAGTCGGCCGTCGCCGGGACTTCGGTCGGGGAACTGGCGCCCGATCCGGACCGCGCCGCCCAGTTGCAGCGCCGTGACGAGCTCCAGCGCGAGACCGAACTCTCCTGACCGCCGCGTCCCCTGGTCATGGGCGGCTGTACGCCGGGCGCGAAAACGCTTCCGGGGCCGGCGCGCCCGCAGGTACGGTGAGCTGGCCCGGACCCGCCCGGCGGGTCATGACGCATCACGGAGGCGACGGCGATGGGTGGTCCGGTCATCACCAGCCGCGGAGAACGCCAGCGGCGGTCCAGGCCCCTGCTGCGGACGATGCTCGGCGAGCGGCTGCGCCGCACCCGGCGGGAGCAGGGCCGGACCCTGTCCGACGTGTCCCGGGTGTCCCGGGTGTCGGTGCCCTACCTGTCCGAGGTAGAGCGCGGGCGCAAGGAAGCCTCGTCAGAAGTGCTGGCCGCTATCTGTGATGCGCTGCGGATCGACCTGTCCGAGCTGCTCGCCGGGGTCGCCCATGATCTGGCCGCCGGCCAGGGCCGCCTGGGTACCGTCATCCGCCTGGACCCGGCCCGCCGGGACCCGGCTCGGCTGGACCCTGCTCGGCTGGATCCGGGCCGGCTGGGTGTGCCCGGCGGTGGCCCGGCACCGTCGCCGACGCACACCCCGGGCGAGGCCCGGTGCCTGCTGGCGGCGTGACCCGCTAGGCCGCCCGGTCGGCCTGGCGGGTCGTGATGACCTCATCGGCGAGACCGTACGCGACGGCCTCACGGGCGCTGAAGGTCTTGTTCCGGTCGGTGTCGCTCCTGATCTTGTCCACCGGGTGGCCGGTGTGCCGGCTGAAGGATCTCCTCGACCTCCCGCCGGGTCCTGGCTACCTCCTTGGCCTGGACCGCGAGATCGGGGAGCGCGCCCTGAGCCTGGCTCGACGGCTGGTGCAGCAGCACCTTCGCGTGCTGTAGCACGGCGCGGCGCCCCGCCGCCCCCGCGGCGAGCAGCACCGCCGCCGCCGAGGACGCCTGCCCCATGCAGATGGTGGCCACGTCCGGGCGGATGTACTGCATGGTGTCGTAGATCGCGGTCAGGGCGCTGTAAGAGCCGCCGGGAGAATTGATGTAGAGGCTGATCTCGAGGTCCGGGCTGGCCGCCTCGAGATGAAGCAGCTGGGCCATGATCACGTTGGCCACCCCGTCGTCGATCTCGGTGCCGAGGAACACGATGCGTTCCGACAGCAGCCGGGAGTAGATGTCGAACGCCCGCTCGCCGGCCGCGGTCCGCTCCACCACCGTGGGAATCGTGTACTGGCTCATGGTCACAGGCCTGCCTTCCGGCCCGCGAGGGCGGGGCGCACATCATCGAGTCGTTCCACGATGTGATCGACGATCCCGTAGTCCCGGGCTTCCTCGGCGCTGAACCAGCGGTCCCGCGAGCTGTCGTGCTCGACCCGCTCCAGCGGCTGGCCGGTGTGCTCCGAGATCAGCCTCATCATCGTGGCCCCGGTACGTCCTAGTTGCTCGGCGTAAATCTCTATGTCGGCGGCGGTTCCGCCGAAACCGGCCGAGCCCTGGTGCATGAGCACCTGGGCGTGCGGCAGGCTGAACCGCTTGCCCGCGGTCCCGGCGCACAGCAGGAACTGGGCCATGCTTCCGGCCAGCCCCAGCGCCAGCGTGCTGACGTCGTTGGGGATCAGCCGCATCGTGTCGTAGATCGCGAGGCCCGCGCTGACCGAGCCGCCGGGGGAGTTGATGTACAGGCTGATGTCGGCGCGCGGATCCTCCGCGGACAGCAGCAGCAGTTGGGCGCAGAGCCGGTTGGCCACCGCGTCGTCCACCTCGGTGCCGAGCAGGACGATGCGCTGGAACATCAGCCGGCTGATGAGCTGTTCATCCAGGCCCGCGGTGGTCGGGGGTGCAGCAACGGCAAGCTTCATGATCTCCCTGCTCTCGGTCTGGGCCCCGGATCCGGGCTCACCATCAACAATGGTTCGCCCAGGGCGCCCCGGCCAAGGCAATCTGCTGGCAGCAGAGGAATCCGTGATCAGCGCCCCGTGGCCGGGCGCCCCGCGGTCAGGGAAGGATCGCGTAACGCAGGTATACCGCTCCGTTGCCGAATCGCCGCTCGGCCAGCAGTTCGAGTGGCTGGCGCAGTCCCTGGGGGAGGGCCTTCTTGCCGCCGCCTACCACGACGGGGCAGACGATCAGGTGGCACTCATCGACCAGGCCCGCCCGAAGCGCGTCGGCGGCCAGGACCGGGCCGCCGACCGTGATGTCCCGGTCCGCGCGGGCTTTCATCTGCCGAACCGCCCCCGGGTCGAAGTCCCGCTCGATCCGGGTCCTGGTGGTACTGACCGCCTCCAGCGAGCGGGAGAACACGACCTTGTCGGCTCCCCGCCAGATCTGGGCGAAGTCGAGCATCAGGGGCGACTGCCCATCCTGGGGCAGGGTCTCCCAGCCGGTCATTTCCTCGTACAGCCGCCGCCCGTAGAGGTACGTGCCGACCGGCCGCTCGAACTCGTTGACGAAGGCAAACACCTCATCGTCGGGCCTGGCCCAGTCGTACTTGCCGTCCTCGTCGGCCACGTAGCCGTCGAGCGATGTGATCGTCATGTACATAAGCCGGGCCACTTAAGCCTCCTTGCCTGCCAGTGTTCTAGCCAGAAATCGTATTCCGATACAGGAATGTGTCAAGGCAGCGTTACCGGGGTGGCTGGGCAGGCCCGGGTCTGGTTGGCAGGATGAAAGGACGAGGCCCTGGCCGGGGCCGGGCTGGCGAGGGGGGCAGATGAGCGAGCCGGACACGGGGTTTGTCGTGCGGGACGTGGTCGTCCGGGCGGTGGTCGTGCCGTTCCGCCGGCCGCTGGCCACCAAGGTGGGGCACTTCGCCCGGTGGCCGTTGCTGCTCATCGACATCACCACGGAGCAGGGCATTACCGGCCACGGGTACCTGGCGCCGTACCTGGCCAGCGCGGCCGCGGGACTGCGCACCATCCTGCATGAGCTGGGTGAGGGGCTGCGGGGCCAGCCGGCCGCGCCTGGCCAGGCGTTCACCCGGGCCCGGGGGTGGTTCGCGCTGGCCGGGTACCAGGGTCTGGCCCTGGCCGCGGTGGCCGGCCTGGACATCGCGCTGTGGGACGTGCTGGCCCGGGCGGCCGGGCTGCCGCTGGCCCGGCTCCTGGGCGGCACCCTGGAGCCGGTCCCCGCCTACAACAGCAACGGCCTGGGTCTCATCCCGCCCGGGGCGGTCGCTGACGAGGCGCTGGAACTGCTGGCCGAGGGCGGGTTCACCGCGCTGAAGGTCCGGGTGGGCCGGGACCGGGCCGCCGACGACCTCGAGGCGGTCCGCCGGGTCCGGGCCGCGGTCGGTGATGAGGTCACCCTGGTCGCCGACTACAACCAGGGCCTGGCCCTGGGCGACGCGCTGGAGCGCTGCCGTGCGCTCGACGGGGAGGGGCTGACCTGGATCGAGGAGCCGCTGCGCTATGACGACCTGGACGGGCACGCCCGGATCGCCCGCGACATCGCCACCCCCGTCATGCTGGGGGAGAACTTCTACGGCCCGCGGGCCATGCACGGGGCCATCGCGGCCCAGGCCTGCGATCTGGTCATGCCGGACCTGATGCGGATCGGCGGGGTCACCGGCTGGCTGCAGGCTGCCGCCATCGCGGACGTGGCCGGGCTGCCGATGTCCTCCCACCTGTACCCGGAAGTCAGCGGGCACCTGATGCAGGTCACCCCGACCCGGCAGTGGCTGGAGTGGCAGGACTGGGCCGACCCCGTCCTGGCGCGCCCCTTCGGGGTCCGGGACGGGACCCTGCTGGTGCCCGATGTCCCGGGCAACGGGCTGGAGTGGGACGAGGACGCCGTCGCCCATTACCTGTGGCCGGACTGACCAGACCGGCCGGGTGCGCTGCCCGCCCGGGACGGCGGGCCGGTGAGGTGGTCCGCCGGTCCGCCCCGGCTGCCCTTATGGGACTCAGCGAAGATCTCCACGTGGCTCGGCTCGACTGAGGGACCCCGTGGTTTTCGTTGCGGAAGACCATGGTCCCGCAACCTCGGGTCAGCCGGGCAGGTGCGTGCGGAAGATCAGCAATAGCGCCGATGCCGCCAGGCAGGCGGCGCCGGCCAGGCCGAAGCCGAGCGCCATCGCGGTGGCGGACCTGCCTCCCCGGCGCAGGACCATGCCCATGCCGTCCGCGGATATGGCCGGGATATCGCCCACCGGCGCCATGACCGGCCGGCCGTCGCGCTGCGCGGCCACCCCGAACACGTGGAACGGGACGCCGGGCCGGATGACCTCCTCAGTGACCCGGTAGCCGAAGGTGCGAGCGTCGGGCCCGGCGAAGCCGCCGAGGAGCCCGGCGGGCAGCAGGCCCGACGAGGTGAGCACGCCGACCGGCCCGAAGGTGTAGTTCCCCGGCTCCGGGCCCTCCTCGCGGCAGTCATCGACGCCCTCTTCCTTCGGATAGCCCCGGGTGGTGGTCCTGCGGTCGACTACCACCGGATCGAGCAGCACGCTGCCGGATTCATCACGCAGCGCGAACGGGCCCGAGCCCCCTTCCCACACCCGTTCCTCGGCCCGGGTCGGCACCTGCTCCCACCCGCCCGCTCCGTCCTGCCACCGGCTGCCCTGGTACAGGCGGTACACGCGGTCGCGGTGCCAGACGCACTCGATGCCGGATACCGGTGCGGTGAGCAGGCCGCGCGGGCCGGGGCTGCTGGTCCCGGACAGGTGGACGGGCCGGCTCCCGGCGTGGACGTCCGCGCAGCGGGCCGGGGGTGCCTGGCGGGCCACCTGGCCGCCGCGCCACAGACGCGAGCCCACGATGAGCAAGACCACCATGGCGATCAGGCAGAATAAGCCGGGAATCCACAGCAGCGCGACCCCCAGCGTCACCAGTGGCGGTGTACTGCCTGCTCCCAGCATCCTGGCTCCCAGCGTGGCCCGGCCGCGGCGGCGGCCCTCATCCTGCCCAGTAACACGCATCGCGGCCGCCTCGTGTTCATGGGCTGCCGCTACGGCTGCGGACCCGGCGCCGCGGAGACCGCCCGGGAGATGGCGCGGGCCACCGCGACCACCGCCGGGCGGATGGCGGACGGTTCCAGCCGCTCGGACCGGGTGACCACGGACAGCGCCGCCACGGCCTGGTGCCGGTGGTCGGTGATCGGGCAGGCGACCGAGGTCATCGCCTCCGGATGGCGCCGGGAGGCCATGGCCACGCCGTCCCGGCGGACCGCCGCCAGCTGGGCCCGCAGATCGCGGGCGGGCAGCTGGATGTGCTCGGGCTCCAGGGTCAGGTCACCGGCCAGGATCTCGTCCTGGACCGGCCCGGGCGCGTGGGCCAGCAGGACCAGCCCCACGCCAGTGGAATGCAGCGGCATCCGGCCCCCGACCCGGTACAGCACCTGGCCCGCGCCGTGCGCGGACAGCCGCTCGACCAGGATGGCCTCCAGCCCGTCCCGCACTGCCAGCAGCACGTGCTGGCCGGTGGCTTGGTGCAGGTCCTCCAGGTACGGCAGGGCGGTGGCCCGCAGCCCGTGCCCGCGCGGCGCGAGCGACGCCACTTCCAGCAGCCGCACCCCGATCACGTAGCGGCCGTCCACGGTGCGTTCCAGGGCTCCCCACTCGACGAGTTTGCGGGCGATGCGCAGGGCGCTGGGCTTGGGCAGGCCGGCCCGGGCACTCAGTGATGTCAGGGACAGCGAGCGGTGCGCGGGGCCGAAGGACCCGAGCATCCGGAAGGCCCGGTCCAGGACGGGCTCGCCCTGGGCTGGCCGCCCCCCGCGCCCCCGGCTGCCGTCGGCCACGGTCTCCTCCCTCATTCCAACCAATGAAACCACCGATGTACAACCGGGCCGGTTGTGACCGACCATGCATGTCGTGGTGATGTCGGACGGGACGCGCGCCCAGGACACGCCGGTCCTGGTGGCCGGGGGTGGCCCGGCGGGGCTCGCCGCCGCCGCGGAACTGGCCAGCCGCGACGTGGCCTGTGTGGTCGTCGAACCGCGGGCACACGTCTCGCACCGCCGGCCGCGGGCCAAGACCACCAGCGTGCGGACCATGGAGCACCTGCGCCGCTGGGGCCTCGCGGACCAACTGCGCGCCGCCGCACCACTGCCCGTCGCCTGGTCGCAGCGGGTCACGTTCTGCGAATCGCTGTCCGGGCGCCGCATCACGGACTTTCCGGGCGCGTTCGGGCTGACCACGGAGCGGGACGGGCGGTTCGCCGAGGCCGGCCAGCAGGTCCCCCAGCCCGTCGTGGAGGACCTGCTGCGGGCGCATGTCCGCGGCCAGCCCGGGGTTGACCTGCGGCTCGGGCACGCCGTCACCGGCCTGTCCCAGCGCGACGACACCGTGACGGTCGCCGTGCGCGACGGCCACGACTCCAGTTATCAGATTACGGCCCGCTACCTGATCGGCTGCGACGGCGCGGCGGGGGTGGTCCGGGAGCACATCGGCGCCCGGTACGTCGGGCACGCCGACCCGCGGCCCAACTTCAACGTGGTGTTCCGGGCCCCGTCGCTGGACACGCACCTCGGTCCGGCCGTGCAGTACTGGGTGCTCGGCGCGGCTGTTCCGGGACTGCTCGGCCGCCTGGACCTGCGCGGGACGTGGTGGGCCATCCTGCCCGGGATCGACGCCGGCTACGGCGAAGCGCACGCCGCGGAACTGATCACCGGCCTGGCCGGCGGTCCCGTGCAGCTCGAGCTGCTGGCCTCCGACCCGTGGACGGCCCGGATGCTGGTCGCGGACCGGTTCACCGGCGGCCGGGTGTTCCTGGCCGGGGAGAGCGCCCACGTGAACCCGCCCTGGGGTGGCCACGGGTTCAACACCTCGGTGGGTGACGCGGTCAACGTGGCGTGGAAGATCGCCGCCGTCGAGCAGGGCTGGGCGCCGGCCGGGCTGCTGGCCAGCTACGAGCCGGAGCGCCGCGCCGTCATCGAGGAGACCGTGGCGAGTGCGGCGGCCAACCTGCGCAGCCTGGCCCGGGACCTGCCACCTGACGAGCGGGCCATCCAGGCCGCGAAACGGTCGGAGTTTCACAGCCTCGGGCTGGTACTGGGGTACTCCTACGCCGGATCGCCGGTCATCCAGCCCGCCGCCGCGCCCAGCGGGGCCGCCCCCAGCGGGGCTGCCCGCGACGTGAGCACCTACATCCCGGACGCCGCGCCGGGCGCGCGGCTGCCGCACATGTGGCTGGCCGACGGGGCCTCGCTGTATGACCGGCTGGGTGCCGGGTTTACCCTGCTCGGGCCCGCCGGCCCCGGCGACCCTGCGGTGGCGGCCCTGCAGGACCGGGCTCGCCACCGGGGTATACCGCTGAAGGTGCTCGGGGTCCCGCCGGGCTACCCGTGGGGCCAGGAGTTCCTGCTGGTCCGGCCGGACCAGCACATCGCCTGGCGGGCCCGCGATGCCGCGCAGATCGACCTCGGCCTCGTCACTGGCCACGGCATCACCAGCGATCCTGGCGGTCCCGGCCGGAACCGAACGGAGGAGACGGTATGAGCAGCACGGCACCGGGTGCGGCCCGGCCGGCCGCGGCCGGGAAGATCGCCCTGACCGATGTGCGCGTATTCGACGGGCAGCAGCTGGGGCCGCCTGCGACGGTGGTCATCGAGGGCGACCGGATCGGGGCCGATCCTGCGGGGGCCACGGTCATCGACGGGGACGGCGGCGTGCTGCTGCCCGGGCTGATCGACGCCCACGTGCACGTGCGCGACCGGGGCACGCTGGGGCGGCTGGCCAGCTTCGGCGTGACCACCGTGCTCGACATGGCTAATCCCTCGCCAGCCCTGGTGGACTCGCTGCGGGGCGTGCCCGGGCTCACCCAGTTGCGCAGCGCGGGCACGCCGGCCCTGGCGCCCGGCAGTATGCACGCCAGGATGCTCGTCACCGACGAGCGGGCGCAGATCAAGAGTGCGGACCAGGCCCGGCAGTTCGTGGCCGACCGGATCGCCGAGGGCTCGGACTACATCAAGATCGTCATAGGCAGCCCGGGCGCCGACCACGACCAGGCCACCGTAGACGCGCTCGTGGCCGCCGCACATGAGCACGGGAAACAGGCCGTGGCCCACGCGTCGTCCTACGCCGCGGTGGCCAAGGCACAGCAGGCCGGCGTCGATATGCTCACCCACGTGCCGCTGGACCAGGCCCTGGACGAGGCCGACGTGGCCCGGATGGCTACCGGCGGCCGGATCCTCATTCCCACCCTGACCATGATGGAGACCCTGGTCAGCCGGCTGGGCCTGCCGGAGGCCAGCTACGCGTCCGCGCGGGCCAGTGTGGCCGCCGCCTACCAGGCCGGGGTGCCCATCCTGGCCGGCACGGACGCCAACGCCGACGGGGGCAGCCCCGCGGCGGTTAGCCACGGCGACAGCCTGCACCACGAGCTGGAGCTGCTCGTGGACGCCGGGCTGACCAGCCTCGACGCGTTGCGGGCCGCGACAGTGCTGCCGGCGCGCTTCTTCGGCCTGGCGGACCGGGGCGTGGTCGGGCCGGGGCGCCGGGCCGACCTGGTGCTCGTCGACGGGGACCCCCTCCGCGACATCCGGGCCACCCGGTCGCTGCGCCGGGTCTGGTGCGGCGGGATCGAGCAGCTACCCGCGGAAGGGGCTGGATGACCGGGCCAGCTGACCTGGGCTGGCTGACCTGGGCTGGCTGACTGGACGATGAGGAGGGCCTGATGAGCCTGCACGGACTGATGTCGGTCACGATCGGCGTGCCGAACGTTGAGGAGACCGCCGCCTACTACACCGATTTCGGCCTCGTCCCGGATCGCGGCGGCTGGTTCAGCACCACCGACGCCGGCCGCCAGCTGCGGATCGTGCCCGCGCCCAGCCGGCGGCTGGTCGAGATGCGGGTCGGCGTGGACGACCAGGACGACCTGGCGCGCGCCGCCGCCAGCCTGGAGCGCCTCGGCGTCCCCGCGGCCGTCGCCGGGACGAGCCTGGAGACCGCCGAGCCGGTCACCGGCACCCGGGTCTTCCTGGACGTCGCGCCGCGGATCCAGCAGCCGTCAGCCGTCGCGGCGCCCTACAACGGGCCTGGCCGCACCGACCGCCCGGGTATCCGGGCCCCGGGTTTCTCCCGGCCAGGCCCGGTGCACCCGCGCAAGCTCGGCCACGCCGTACTGGGCAGCACCGACTACGGCCGCTCGACGTCGTTCTTCACCGACGGTCTCGGTTTCAAGATCAGCGACCGGATCGCCGGGGTGGGTGCGTTCATGCGCTGCTCCACCGACCACCACAACGTCCTCGTGCTGGCCGCGCCGGTCAGCTTCCTGCATCACACGTCGTGGCAGGTGGACGACGTCGACGAGGTCGGCCGGGGCGCGTTCGCGATGCTCGAGGGACGGCCGGAACGGCACGTCTGGGGGCTCGGGCGGCACTACGCCGGGTCCAACTTCTTCTGGTACCTCAAGGACCCCGCGGGCAATTTCTCCGAGTACTACGCAGATATGGACTGCATCGTGGACGACCAGTTGTGGACCCCGGAAGACCTCGAAGGCGCGCGCGGCCTGTTCGCCTGGGGGCCGCCGCCGCCCGCGTCCTTCCTGTACCCGGAGGACCTCGCGGCCGTGATGACCGGCGCCCACGCCCCCCGCTGACCCGCCGGAAGATCTGCTGATGGGTCAGGCGATGCACGATGAGTAGACTCGGAAACGTATTGCTCTCGTGGTGGTGAGGAGTTCACATGCCTACACACGCCGAAGACATGGTCCTGGTTCCTCGGGCAGAGCTGGACGCGCTCCGGGCTGAGAACCGGCGCCTGCGGCGTGAGGCTGGGGATCGTGAGGCGCTAAAGCGGATCCGGTCAGATGCCGGGGAAGGCCGTGTCCTCACCCGCGAAGAGCTGTCAGAGGCGTGGGGCATTAGTGAGTGACCGGGTCCTCCGGTTCCCAGATAGAACCTGGGACGAGCTTGAAGGACTGCCGTGGCCACTTCGAAATGCCGCCCAAAAGGCAATTTTTCACCTGCTCGAAGAACCAGTCCCGACGCTTGCCGACCCATTTCCCGAGGCAGACCCGCTCGCAGGGGCCTACCGTCTCCACCTTCCGTCGGACGGCTTGACCATCTGGTACACGGTCACGGAGAGCCCGGACGGGCAGGTTGTCATCGTTGTGCAGTACGTCAAAGCCGACACGTGAACAGGGGTGTGCGGCGGCATCGTCAGCGCTTCGCCGGCTCCGGCGTGGTCGAGACCAGCTGCAATCAGAGGCGCACCCCCTGACCAGGAGCATCGAGAAAATAATCTTGACTACAAAATTGGCGCGCACCCTCCACGCGCGTATCGCCGGGGATTGACGGCCAGCCGCGGTAGCGTGGCCAGCATGATCACGCACCCAGCCGGGCCTGACCCGGAGGATGCTGAGGCCGATGCAGCCCTGGAGGAATACCGGGAGTGGTCAGAGGCAGGCCGGCCTGAGGCCATCTCTCACGAGCAGGCCCGCAGGCTGCTGCTCGGTGAGGACGCGGCGGGTCAGGTCCAGTAGCCCGGGCAGGTATTCATGGGCGTGGGCACGTACTGCGCCGGAAGACACGGCGAAGGAGCCGACTACGGGGCGGCCCAGTGGTCGCGGTGGACGACCTCGTCGAACGGCGGCGCTTGGGGTCTTGATGGGGGCCAGCGTGCGGTCGGCGTCATCGCCATCGTCGCCTGGCCGAGATCGAACTGCGCGCGGGGGAACTCGTTATCGGCCGCCGTGTCCGCAGACCCGATGTGCGCACGAGGTCAATGGCCCCGTCGACGAGGACCCACCAGAAGTCCGTGCGGCCGTCCTCGAGGAACAGCTCGGTGCCGGGCTCAAACCGCACCTCGGCGCTGCCGTCGGCCAGTTCCGCCAGCTGGCTGTCCGTCAGGCCGCCGAACAGGCTGATCGGGCGAAGTTCGGCGGCGCGTATCACACCGGGGCCGGATTGCTGATGAGTTCAGCCTTCGGGCGGCCTCGCGCCTACCCGAAGGAGAGGCTGGAGGGAACTATAGGAAGGCAACACTATAGCCGGTGGTCGTTTTTCAACTGCTGGGCTGCGGCGCGGTGCAGTGAAGGTGGGGATTCACGCCCAGGTAGTTGAGCGGGCCGGCCAGGATTGTCACCGCGGCCGTACTGGCCCTGGTGCAGTTGCCGGCGACCGCGTGATAATCGCCGCGCTGCCCGGCGGCGAAGCCGCCCACGACCAGCCAGACGATAAGAAGCACCGATCCGAGGTGCATGTCGCCTCCCGAAGTCCCTGCCCTTTAAGTAAGCCTTCAAAGCAAGAGATGGCCAGTAAATTAATTGGCGAGCCATTCACCCTGGCCGTGTCACGAAGCCTACCCAGGAGTGGCGATGCTGAGCCGGTTATAGGCCGGTAGGAGCGCTTTTTCCAGGAAACTGGAACCCGGGGAACTTATCGGGAACTGCCCCGCTGCCAGAGCCCGGGTGCCGGTGCCCGTAGACCCGGTCCCCGGGCCGGGCTCAGCGGCGTGATCTGTCCGGGGGACGCCGCGGGCGGGTCTTGAGCAGCGCCAGCGCGGCGATGAGGGTGAACGTGACGATGTTGGCGGCGAGCACGGCGGGCTGCGCAGCGAGCAGCCCGTAGGCCAGCCAGCCCAGGACCCCGGCCGCGAAGATCGCCAGGTAGGTGTAGGAGATGTCGTCGGCGCGCCCGCTACGCCAGGTGCGCAGCAGCTGGGGGAGCCAGGCACCGGTGGTCAGGAGGCCGGACAGCAGCCCCAGCGTGATGATCACGGCGGCTCCGGGGACCGGGCAGTACTGGCCCGGATGATCAGGCGGGTCGGATGCAGCAAGGTGATCGCGGCGCCGGGAGTGATCAGCCGCCGGGCACAGTCCAGGCCCTGCTGGTAGAGGTCCTGGTGGACGGTGGTCAGCGGGGGGAGTGCCCGGCTGGATTCGTCGATGTCGTCGAACCCGGCCACTGACAGGTCGCGGGGAACACTCAGCTCAAGGTCGCGGGCCGCTTGCAGTACGCCCAGCGCCAGCACGTCGGTGCTCGACAGGACCGCGGTGGGGCGCTCAGCGTCAGGCAGGGTGAGCAGGGCGCGGCCCGCGGCGTAGCCGTCGGCGACGCTGTGGCCGGGCTGCTCCCACACGCGTACCGCCGCGGGAGGCAGTCCCGCCTCGGCCGCGGCCTGCACATAGCCCTGCGCCCGGCGCCGGAACACCTCATACCGGGCGCCGGCCAGCCGGGCCCGGCCGACCTGCCCGCGGTACCCGTCAGGATGCAGGCGCCAGGTCACCACGCCCAGGCGGCGATGGCCGAGTTCGATGAGGTGGCGGGCGACGCTCGCGGCGGCGGATTCATTGTCGATGGTCACGCAGTCCACGCCCGCCGTGCTGGGGCCGCCGTTGATCACGGTGGGCAGCCTGCGCCGCAGGGCGGCGGCCAGGGCCGGGTCGCCGTCCGCCGGGGTATGGGCAATAAGCCCGTCAACCGCAGCGTCCCGGACCAGCCGCTCCGCGGTTCCGGCGGGGGCGGGGATGAGCTGGAGCGCGAGACCGGCCGCGGCCGTCCCGGCGGTCACCCCGTGCAGGAACGAGACCGTGCCCGGATCCCCGAACGCGTAGGGCAGCGCCTCGGTGAGCAGGACTCCGAGCACATCACTGCGCCCCCTCTTCAGGGCCCGCCCGGCCGCACTGGGGCCGCCGTAGCCCAGTTCTTCCGCCGTCGACAGGACTCGCTGGCGTAGCTCCGCCGACAGCTGGTCGGGCCGGTTGTAGGCGTTGGACACCGTCATCCGGCTCACCCCGCACCGGGAGGCCACCTCCGCCAGCGTCACCCGCGCCCGTCCTCGATCTGTACCGTTCACTCCCTCACTTTATCGATAAAGACTGTATCGATAAAGCCGTTAGGGAAAGGTAAATCGTGACCGGCGCGGCAGGCGCTGGCGCGGCCGGGCCGGGCGCGGGCGACCCGCCCGGTACGGCCAGGGCAGGGTGGCACGCGAGGAACCGCCGGAGCGGGAACCGGCTAGGCGGGCGGCTCCGGGAGCCGGGCCGGGCGGGCGGCCCGGACCAGGGAGCGGTCGAGGTCCGCGAGCGTGGCGGCGCCGCACAGGGCCATGGTGGTGCGGAGTTGGCCCGCGAGGATGTCGATAGCGTGCCGGACACCGGCTTCCCCGGCCGCCGCGAGGCCGTAGAGGTGAGCCCGGCCGACCAGGACGGCCCGGGCGCCGAGCGCCAGGGCGGTGGCGATGTCGCTGCCCCGCCGGATCCCCGAGTCGAAGAGGACCTCGACCCGGCCCCCGACGGCGTCGGCGATGCCCGGGAGGACCTCCAGGGCCGCGGGCACATGGTCCTGCTGCCGGCCGCCGTGGTTGGAGACGATGACGGCGTCCACTCCCTCGTCGGCGGCCCGGCGGGCGTCATCCTGGCTCAGCACCCCCTTCAGGGCGATGGGCCCATCCCATTCCTGGCGGATCCAGTCCAGGTCCGGCCAGCCCACGGTGCCGTCGAACATCTCCGCGAGCCGCTGCCGCGAGGTGAGCCCGCTGGTGGACAGGTTGGGGAAGTCCAGGGCCGGTGACGACAGGAAGTGCCAGCTCCAGGCCAGGTGGCGGGCGCCGTTGACGACCGTGCGCAGCGTCAGCTCCGGGTTCGGCAGCACGATGCCGTTCCGCAATTCGCGTTCCCGGTTCGACCGAACCGAGGTGTTGACGGTGAGCAGCAGGGCCCGGTAGCCGGCCGCCCGGGCCTGCGCGAGCAGCTTCCTGGCCGCGGACCGGTCGCCCCAGAGATAGAGCTGGAACCATAGCGGGCTGCCCTGGGCTTCGGCGGCGATCGCCTCGAGCGGCTGCGTCGCGAGGGTCGAGATTCCGTAGGGCAGCCCGGCACGCCGGGCCGCACGGGCCACCGCGAGCTCGCCTTCGTGGTGAAACATCCGCGGCGCGCCGATGGGGGACAGCGCGAACGGCAGCGGCATGGGCGTGCCCAGGACCGTCGTGGCCGTGGCCGGCTGGCTCACCGCACGCAGTACCCGGGGGACCAGTTCTACCTGCCCGAACGCCTCGCGGTTGCGGTGCATCGTCCACTCGTCCTCGCCGCCGCCTTCGAGATAACCGAGCGCTGCGGCGGGCAGCCGCCGTCGGGCCAGGCGGCGCAGGTCGCCGACGCTGTAGCAGCGGGCCAGCGCCCGTGCGCCGTAGGGCGCGTCGGGCCGCCCGACGTGGACGAGTTCGCGGATTTCGGACAGGTTCATGAGGAACTGCTTCCCCGGCACGCCACCGCGCGAACGCCGCCGGGATGGGTAGCTGCGCCTGGCATGTCCCCGGCCGGCCTGGGGGGAGTCAGCGGGTACCCACGGCGGTGATCACGGCCAGGGTGAACGTGGCCAGCGCTGCGAGCCCGTGCCCGAACGGGATGACTGCCGCCGGGTACACCCGGGGCTTGCGCGGCCGCTGCGGCGTGCCCTCGGGCAGGCTGGCGATCACCTCGTCGATGAGCCGGGCGGCCAGCACCTCGTCGGTGAGTGCGCGGGCCAGGGTCGCGTCGGTGAGCCGGCCTGCTGCGGCGTCGTGGGCGGGCGGGGGGAACAGGCCCGCGCGACTGCCGTCCGGGGGGTGGCCGGGCCCCGCGGCCTGGGCCGGCTCACCGGCTGGGCGGGGATACGGGGTCCACAACGTCACGGTGCAGATGCCCAGCCCGATCGCAGGAGTAAGCAGGGCTACCGCCACCCAGGTCAGCGGGCCCCAGCCGGTGGCCAGGAAGGCGGCCCACACCACCAGGCCGGAGAGGGCCAGGCTGAAGTGCCCGTAGAGGACCCGGGGGGACAGGCCGCCCCGGACCGAGCGCTGCCGTCTCAGGGCGCCGTGGCTGACCAGGGACCGGAGCATGTATGCCCCGATGCCCGCGGTGAAGATCCAGCTCAGCAGGGTGGCGAGGCCCAGCGGGCCGCTGTGGGCCGTGGGAGCCGCAGTAACCACGGTCGCCACCCGCCTATCTGTCCTGGGCTCCAGCCCGGGCCGACCGTTCAGGCCCGGCGGGCCCGGCGGCCCAGGAGCACGAACGAGAAGAGCCCGGCGGCGAGCACCAGGACGGCCGAGAGCAGGAGTGCGGCATGCAGTCCTGCGTAGAACGCACTGTACGCCGCGTGAATGACCTCCTGGACTAGGGTGCCCTGCCCTGCCCCGGCTGCGCCCCCCGCGCCATTGGTGTTCCCGCTGGAGGGAACACCGCCGGTCTCGACCGCGTGGATGACGATCGACTGGAAGTTAGCCGGGATGCCCAGGTGCTTCAGCCTTCCGGTCAGGCTGGACCGCAGTTGCGCGTTGACCAACGCGCCGAGGACCGCCACGCCGATCACGGCGCCGATCTCCCGGCTGGTGTTGGTGGCCGAGGCGGCCATGCCGGACCGGGCGGGCGGGACCGCGGACAGGGCCTCCGAGGTGATCGGGACCACGGTGGCGCCGATACCCAGGCCGGTCAGCGCCAGCGCCGCAGCCAGCGGCAGGTACGCGGGATGCGGGTTCAGGGTGACCGTGGTGAGCAGCAGCCCGGCCCCGAACATCAGGCATCCGATGAAGATCGACCAGCGCGGCGCGGCCGGGTCGGTCCACCGCCCGGCGAGCAGGGACGCGACGATCATCAACGCGGTCATCGGGAGGAAGAGCAGCGCGATCTGGTAGCCGGTATCGCCGACTACCTCTTCGAGGTAGAGGGCGGTGAAGAAGAAGACGGCGAACGTCGCGAAGTACGTGCAGAACGCCACCACGTTGGCCGTGAGGAACTGGGGCACCCGCAGGAACCGCAGGTCCAGCAGGGGATGAGCGGTCCGGCTTTCCCACCAGAAGAACGCCACCGCGGCCAGTGCGCTCACGCCCAGCAAGGTAAGCACGCTGGCGGAGGTGAAGCCGGCGTTCTCCCCCTGGATCACCCCGAAGATCAGTGCGGTCAGGGCCGCGGCGCCCAGCACCGTCCCGGGGATATCCACCCGGTGCGCGTCCGGGTCGGCGTTCTCCGGGAGCACGATCAGGCCGGCCACCAGGGCAACCAGCCCGAACGCCACGTTGAACCAGAAGATCCCGCGCCAGCTCCAGAGGCCGACCAGGGCCCCGCCGATGACCGGGCCGAGCGCGAGGGCCAGCCCGGACACCGCCGCCCAGATCGCCACCGCCCTGGTCCGGCTGCGCTCCTCGGTATACAGGTGCCGCAGCATGGACAGGGTGCCGGGCTCGCTGGCCGCCGCGCCGAACCCCATGACGGCCCGCCCGGCGATGACCAGGCCGATGTTCGGGGCCAGCGCGGCCAGGACCGATCCGGCGCAGAAGATGCCCACCCCGATCAGCATGACCCGCTTGCGCCCGAACTCGTCGCCGACCATGCCGAAGGCCAGCATGGCGCCGGCGAACGTCAGCGCGTACGCGCTGACCACCCACTGCAGGGCGCTGACCCCCGCGTGCAGTTCGGCCTGCACGCTGCCGAGCGCCACACTGACGATCGTGTTGTCGAGGAAGGTCAGGAACAGCACCAGGGTCAGTACGCCCAGGGCGAGCCCGCGGCTTCCATAGCGTGGCGCCGGGGCCCGCTCGGCGGGCGCGCCTACCGAGCGGACCATCTGATCAGCCCGCGGACTTGCACGCGGCCGGGAGCCCTGACGTCTTGCCGCCGTTTTCCAGGGCCAGCAGCCCGCAGAAGCTGGCCAGCCCGACCTTCCAGGTGCCGTCCTGGTAGACGGCGACGCCCGTCCGGTTGGCCAGCGCGGTCTGCCCGCCGAGCAGGATCGAGTAGGTCACCTTGGCCTGCGTCGAGGAAACCACGGTCACCTTGGTGACCTTGGCCGTGGCCGAAGCGGCCAGGCCGCCGCCGGCCTGGGACTTGATGATGGACTGGAACGTCTGCCCGTCCTGGAGCAGGCTGACCCGCTTGGCCACGGGGGTCTTCGCGTTGAAGAACGCGGCCCAGTTCTTGGCGATCGTGGACGCGGCGCCGGAACTGGCGACGGGACTGGCCGAGGAGACCGGTGCGGACGAAGACGGTGCCGAGCTCGGACTTGAGCTGGCCCCTGAGCTGGAGCTATTGCTGCCACTCGAGCAGGCGGCGAGGCCCGCGGCGAGCGCGCACACCAGCAGAGTCTGCTGGAGAACCCTACGAGCTACCATTCAGCTATTTTCCAACTTCTGGGTCCCGCCCGCGAGTTAGCGCACCGTTGTCCATGACACCAGAGTCAGGCATCCGGCCATGTACTGGCCACGGACGCAGAGGATGATATGGGAAACGTGCCCCGCACCCCGGCCGGAAAGGAGACGCCGACGGACGCCAGCGGCCCCGCGAACCCCGCCGCCAGCGGCCCCGCGAACCCGGACGCCAGCGGCCCCGCGAACCCGGACGCCAGCGGCCCCGCGGACCCCGCCGCGCCCGGGTCGTCAGTACCACCGGCGGCCGGCGCGCCGGGCGCCGAGCCCGATGCCCGGTTCACCTTTGCCAACGAGCGGACCTTCCTGGCCTGGATCCGCACCTCCCTGGCCCTGGTGGCGGCGGGACTGGCCATAGTCCAGCTGCTGCCGCCGTTCCATGGGATCCGCTGGGGCCGGCATGCCATCGGGATCCCGCTGATCCTGCTCGGCGCCGTCGTGGCCGTGGTCAGCTACCTCGAGTGGGACGCCAACCAGCGGGCGCTGCGCCGGGGCGACCCACCGCGTCATTCCCGGCTCCCATGGTTGCTGGCCATCGTGGTCGCGCTGGTCGCGGTGGCCGCAGCCGTGCTGGCGATGATTTCCGGCGCAGGAGTGTGATGAGCCGCGCCGGGCGGGGCGAGGCCGATGATCCCGGGCTGGCCCGGGCCCGGACCCGCCTGGCCTGGACTCGTACCGCGCTCTCGTTCGCCGCGATCGGCGGGGTCATCCTGAAGCATGACCTGTCCGCCGGGTTCGTGGTCCTGGCCCTCAGCGCCCTGGTCTGGGAAGTAGGCCAGGTGGCGGGACGGCCGGGCCGGCCGGGCGCCCACCGGGGCCGCCTGCTGGTAATCGCCCTCGCGGTCACCGGGGTAGCGGCGGTGGCCCTGGCGCTAGCCCTGTTCGGCCCGCCAACGGACGGCCTCCGCCTATAACCCAACGCACTCTCCTTCCCCATAACGATCTTCACGGCCGAAGGTGTGCTGAAAACGCTGTCCCCGTAGCGGTTTCAGCACACCTTCGGTGCGGCCAGCCGGCGCCTGGCCGAGACGCGAGCAAATGTGTGCGGAAAGCGTCGTCCGGGCGGCTGTTTCGGCACACGTTCTCGCCCGGGGTCTGTAGCCCCGTGGCCAGACGGCGGTTTGCGCACACGTTCGACGGTAGCCAGGCTGGGAGGATGGGCGGCTCCAGGGACCACAGAGGTCCACGGGGCGGGTGTGTTGTGAGAAACAACGCCCGGACCCCGCAGCCCACAACTGACCCTGGACGGGCTCAGATGTGGGTGGCGGCCAGGGCGGTGAGCACGGCCAACGCGAACGTCGCGGTGGCGGTCAGCCCGTGCAGGAGGATCAGCCTGGGCGGGAAGCCGGCCCGGGCCGGGCGGCCGCCGTGCCGGGTGGCCAGCCAGTTACGAGCGAGCCAGCTCAGGCCGGCGGCGATGGCGGCGACCAGGATGCCGAACGAGGCCCAGGCCAGCGGCGCGTGGCGGGTGCCCACGTACACGAACCACAAGCCCATCCCGATAAGGCCGAGAGCAGGATGGCTGAATTCGAGCAGCGGATGCTCGCCGGGCTTGGCGTGGACCTTAACCCGGGGGATGGGCGGGGGCTCGGCGCGACCGGTTCCTGGTGCCCGGGGTGGTGCCACGGGCCGCGTCGCCTGAGTCTGCGCTGGGGGCACCGTCACCACGGACGCCGGGGCGGGGACAGCCTGCTGGGTAGTGGCCTGCTCGCCCCCGGCCTGCTGGGTAGTGGCCTGCTCGCCCCCGGCCTGCTGGGTAGTGGCCTGCTCGCCCCCGGCCTGCTCGCCCACGGCGCGCCTGGCCGCGCTGCCCGTGATGAACAGGACCAGGCCTGCAGCGGCGGTCAGTACCCACAAGACCAGGGCCGCGATCGCCAACGGGGTCTCCCTCCGCGCCACCGGGTTCATCGGCGGATCCGCCGGGACCGCTCCTCAGGTTAGCGAACGCCGGCTGGTGCCCCCGCCTGCCAGGTGCCGGCGTCGCCCAGCAGCCGCGGCGCCGCGGCCCGGATGAGCACTACGGCCCAGGTGCGCAGCGGTTCCCATGGCTGGGCCAGCCTCCGGAACTCCGCTTCTGACGGTGGCGCGCCCAGCTGGTAGACCCGCCCGGCCAGGTCCAGCGCACGGGGCTCGTTGACCGGCAGCACGTCGGTGAACCCGGTGCCGCGGACCACGATCAGCGAGCTGTAGAACGGGCCGATGCCGTCGAGGGCCTGAAGGCCGGCCATGGCCCGCTCCGGTCCCTGATCCAGCAGCCGCGCGGCGTCCAGCCGGCCGTCGAGGGCCGCCCTCGCCACCCCATGCAGCCGTGGCATCCGGTCGGCGGGGATCCCCGGGAACGAGTCGATAGCCAGCAGCTGGGTGGGGGTGGGCAGCGCAGCCACCTGCTCACCGGCCAGGTCGAAGACCTGCCCATGGGCACGGCTCAGCCGGTCCCGTGCCGCCATCATCTGCCGGGCCGGCCGCCGGGCGCTCAGCACGCACCAGGCCGCGGCCTCGTACGGGGAGTAGAACAAGGGGGGCCGCAGCCCGGGAGCCGCGGCCTGAAGGCGCCCGATGACGGGGTCGCGCTCCCCGACCCGGCTGAACTCCCGGCCGTCGTGGTCGAGGGACAGCACCCGTGCGACCTGGTCGCGTACCCGGCCCAGGTCGGCGTCCGCGGGCCCGTGGACCACACACCGCACGGCACCCGCCTTGTCGGGCGTGCCCGTCTCGTCTGCCCGGCCCGCCCCGTCTGGCTGGCCCGTCTCGTCTGCCTGGCCCGTCTCGTCTGGCTGGCCCGTCTCGTCTGGCTGGCCCGCCCCGTCCTGCCGGACCTCCACCCCCACCTGGTTCTCATAGCCGTCAAGGCAGAAGGCCAGCCGCATGACCCCGTCCCAGCTGCCGCCGGCCCGCTGGCCGAACCCGAACTCGGCCGCCTCGGCGAGCGAGAACGGCCCGCTCGGGGTGATGGTGAATGATCCAGGCTTCATGCAGGCCATCCTCCCAGCCAGGTCTGACACTCAGCTGGGTCCGGCAGCCGCTCCCGCGCGGCCAGCTACTGCTGGGCCGCCGGCTGGTCGGCGGACAGATAGGCGAGCACGGCCAGGACGCGCCGGTTGTCGTCGTCGGACGGCTGCAGGCGCAGCCGGAGGAAGATCGACGCCGTGTGCTTGGCCACGGCCCGCTCGGTGATCACCAGCCGCTGTGCGATCGCGGCGTTGGTGCGGCCTTCGGCCATCAGGCCGAGCACTTCGCGTTCCCGGGGGCTGAGTGCACCGATGGCGTTGTCGCCGGAGTTGCGGAACAGCAAGCGGTCAATGACCTCCGGGTCCATCACGGTCCCGCCCCCGGCCACCCGGCGTACCGCGTCCACGAACTTCGCGCTGTCAAACACGCGGTCCTTGAGCAGGTAGCCGAGCCCACCGCTGCCGCCGGCCAGCAGCTCACGCGCGTACAGCTGCTCGACGTACTGGGACAGCACCAGAACCGGCAGGCCAGGCACGGCGCGCCGGGCCGCCAGCGCGGCCCGCAGGCCCTCGTCGGTGAAGCTCGGCGGCAGCCGGACATCCACCACGGCCAGATCCGGCCGGGTAGAAGTCACGGCGGCCAGCAGGTCAGCCCCGTTGTCAACGGCTGCACTGATCTCGAAGCCATGCGCCTCGAGCATCCGGCACAGACCGTCCCTCAGCAGGAAGAGATCTTCAGCGATGACAATGCGCACGGGATCTCCATGGTCACTGCGGTAGGGCCGCCAGCCGGGCTGTGCACCGCGAGCACGCCGTCGAACGCCGCGACACGGCGTTCGATACCACGCAGCCCGGTGCCCCGGGCCGGGTCGGCGCCGCCCCGGCCATCGTCACTGACGCCGACCCGGAGCATGCCGTCCGCATATCGGATGTCGATCCACGCCTGGGCCGCTCCGGCGTGCTTGGACACGTTGGCCAGCAGTTCGCTGACCGCGAAGTACGCCGCTGACTCGACGGGGGCGGGCAGGCGGCCGGGCAGGTCGCTGGCCAGGCGGGCGCGGAGAGGGGAATCGAGGGCCAGCGCCCGGACGGCGTCGCCGAGGCCGCGGTCGGCCAGCACCGGCGGGTGGATGCCCCGGACCAGGTCCCTCAGTTCGGCCAGGGCCTTGGCCGACGTATCGCGGGCTTCCAGGAGCAGGGCCCGCGCGGCGGCTGGATTGGAGTCGATCAGCTGCCCAGCGGCGTCCAGGGTCATGCCCATGGCCACCAGGCGGGCCTGCGCGCCGTCGTGCAGGTCCCGCTCGATCCGGCGCATCTCCGCCGCGCCCGTGTCAATGGCCTCCGAACGGGTCTCGGCCAGGTGCCGGACCCGCTGGACCAGCTCCGCCGAGCCGGCCGGGGCGAGCATCGAGCGGGCCAGCATCCCATAGGCAGCCAGCATCCCGGGGGCGACGGCCAGCCCGAAGGCGATCAGCCCGCCGCTCGCCGCGATGAGCACCAACGGCGAGTGCCCCACGAACGAGGGCACGTCCAACGGGCGGGTGAGAGCCCGCAGAACCCCGGCCAGGCCCACGGCGATCAGAGCGGCAGGCATGACGGCCACTACCCACCCGCCGCAGGTGTTGATGACCAGCCACAGCAGCTCACGTGCGGCTGCGAGGTCGCTGATCAGCGAGCGGAGCCGCTGGAAATAGCCCCCGCCACCGGCGGCACGCGAGGGCAGGGACGGCTCCGCGATGCGGATCCCGCACCAGTCGGCCACCAGCTCCCGGGTGGCCCGGGCCAGCAGCCTGATGGCCAGCACGAGGCGGGGGAGCAGCAAGAACCACACCACCATCAGGAGCAGCACGATCACCGCGGCGAGGATCAGATGCTGGCCCGATGACGGTCCCGGGCCTGGCCCCGGGCCGCTCTGGCTGTTGATGACCCCGCCCCCGGCTGAGGCGCTCCGCGGCACGGCGGCCACACTCGCGGAGCTCTGCCCAGACCGCCCGGCGGTGAAGAGCAGCAGAAACAGCGGCGCGGCCAGAGCCAGCAGCAGCCCGGCTCCGGCCGCCGCCAGGACGCAGAACCCGAGGCCGCGCCCGGTGGCGGTAAAGCCGGCCCTGAGCCAGCGCCGGAAAGACGGGGATCCAGGGCGGGACAGGCGTGGCGTTCCGCTGCTCATCACGGGTCTCCCTCGGCTGGCCGGATGCTCCTCTGCCAGTGTGCCGTTCCGGCGGCCCGGCGGCAGTGTGCCTGGGCCCCCAGAATGAGGGTGTACCTAGGTCCACCAGTGCGGCGCCAGGGCGCGGGCCCGCTTCAGCGCGCCACCGGCTGCGGCAGCCCCAGGGCCCGGCGCAGGAACCCCAGCTCGTGCAGCAGCAGATTCGCGGTGGCCGCCTCGCTGACGGGCATATGGGTAGTCCGGGGCAGCGGCAGCACCTCGTGCGGCCGTCCTGCCGCGAGCAGGGCCGCGGACAGGCGCAGGGTATGCGCGGGGATCACGTTATCGTCGGCGAGGCCGTGGATCAGCAGCAACGGCCGTCGCAGCGAGGTCGCCTCGAGCACGGGCGAGCACCGGTCGTAGGCCTCCGGGTGCTCGTCCGGGTGGCCCAGGTGACGTTCGCGCCAGTGCGTGTCGTACAGCCGCTGGTCGGTGACGGGGGCGCCGGCCACCGCGGCGTGAAATACGTCGGGCCGGCGCAGTACCGCGAGTACGGCCAGGAACCCGCCGAAGGACCAGCCGCGGATCCCGACCCGGCTCAGGTCCAGGGCGGGGCACCGGCGCGCGGCCTGCCGCAGCCCGTCCACCTGGTCGGCCAGCACCGGGCCGGCGATATCAAGGTAGATCTCGCGTTCCCAGGCGGGCCCGCGGCCCGGGGTGCCGCGGCCGTCCACGGCGAGCACCGCGAAACCCTGCTCCGCGAACCACTGCGAGACGTAGCTGGTCCACCCGGGCGCGGCGGTCACCTTGCGGAGCGCAGGACCCCCGTAGGGGTCCATCAGCACCGGCAGCGGATCGTCGCCGGCGCGATACCAGGAGGGCAGGAACAGCGCGGCGCGCAGCTTCCGGGGCCCGAGCGAGAGGAGCTCAGCCCGCGGCTGCATGACGGGTGCCTCCGCGGCCGAGGCGATGACCACGGGGTCCCGCTGCGCCGGGCCGGGGTCGCGGCTGGCCGGGTCCTCCGCGCTGACGCCCACGGCGTGAGGCAGGATCGTGGCCCGGGGACCAGGATGGCCCGGCGTCCGCGAGATCAGGACGACGGTGCCGCCCCGCGCGGTCCCTCCGTGCACGCCCGGTTCCGCGCTCACCCGGCGCAACCCGGCCTCCGGATGGTAGGTCCACACGTGCGTCTGGGTCGGCTCATCGGACGCGGTGAACAGCACGGTCTCGCCGTCGACCGCAAGCACCTCACCGAGCTGGAGGCCGGGCGGGGTGACCGGCTGGCCGTCAGCTACCAGCCGCCGGGTATCGCCGGTGTCGGCGTGGGTGAGCAGGACGCCTGAGGAGGTGCGCGCGGGCAGCCCGGGCACGAGCTGGACCCAGGCGTCGTCCCGCTGCTCAGCCAGCACCCTGGTCGCGCCGGTGGCCGGCCCGATGCCGAGCACCTGGACGTGCCGCTGATCGCGGCGCTGCACGGCAGCAAAGGGCCCGGACTCGTCCCAGCCCGCCGCGGCCAGGTACTCAAACCCCGCGGTGTCCCAGTCCACCAGCGTGAGCGGAGCGCCCGGCGGGCCGGCCACGTCAGCGATCCAAAGGCTCACCGCGGCGTTCGCCGAACCCGCGGGAGGGTAACGGAACGCGGTGGGCGGCCGGCCTGGCTCCGCCGGGTCCGCCTGGTACCACGGCCGGACCGCTGCCTCGTCGACGCGGGCGATCAGCAGGTTCCGGCCGTCCGGGCTCCACCAGTAGCCGCGGTAGCGCCCCATCGACTCCGCCGCCACATGCTCTGGGCGGCCGAAACTCACCGCGGGCCCATCGGGGGCAGCGATCATCCGGTCGGCCTGCCCATCGGGGTCAATCATCCGCACCGCGCCGCAGCTCAGGTACCCGATACTGCGGCCGAGGGGATCCGGGCGGGGATCCATGGCGGGCTCCTGGGCGGGGAGCCGGCGGACCGACCCATCGGCCGGCCGGGTCACCCACAGCTGCCCGGACAGCGTGAAGGCCAGCACCCCGCAGCCCTGGTCCACGGCGAACCCGACGATGCCGGCGGACATCTCCCGGGCGCGCTCCCGGCGGGTTCGCTCGGCTTCGGTCAGCTGCTCGGCTGCCCCGCCCAGCAGGCTCACCGGGTCGGCGAGCAGCCGCTCGGCCCCGATCACCCGGTCGACCGCCCACAGGCAGCTGACCGGGTCGTCCCCGGACCGGCTGCGCAGGAAGAAGACTGTCCGGCCGTCCGGTGACACCGTGGCCCCGGTCGGATGGCCGAGGCTGAAGCGGCGGGTACGGGCGAGTTGCCGGGGGAGGGTGTCCCGGGGGTGGGCGTCCAGGTCCATGCCGGTCATCCTGTCGCTGCATCCTGGCCGGTGGGGCGGGCGGCGACCAGCACCGTGGCGCCGTACTCCTCAGAGCGTGCCACCGACACGGTCAGCCCGGCGGCCGTGACCGCCGCCGTGGCCGCGGCCACCTGGCGCTCGCTGATCTCGGACAGCAGATGCCCGCCAGGCGCCAGCCATCCCGGCGCCTCGCCAGCCACCCTCCGCAGGACCTCCAGGCCGTCCGCGCCGCCATCCAGGGCTACCCGTGCCTCATGGTCGCGGGCTTCCGGCGGCAGCAGCGCGACCTCGATGGTGGGCACGTAGGGCACATTGGCCAGCAGGAGGTCCACCCGGCCGCGCAGCCCGGGCGGCAGCGGCCCGAATAGATCGCCCTGGTACGCCCGCCCGCCCGCGGCGGCCAGGTTGCGCCGGGCACAGCGCACCGCGGCCGGGTCGATGTCGGTGGCGTGCACCCCGGCTTCGGGCACGGCCGCGGCCAGCGCGGCGGCCAGGGCACCGGAACCGCAGCACAGGTCGACGATCACTGCTCCCGGCCGGGCCAGCGTGATGGCCTGGCCAGCCAGGAATTCTGTCCGGCGACGCGGGATGAAGACGGCGGGGCCCACGGCGATCCGCAGGCCGCAGAACTCCGCCCAGCCCAGCACGTGCTCGAGCGGCTCGCCCTCGGCCCGTCGGTCCACCAGGGCGGCCAGTTCGGTTCCGCTCCGGGCGGCCGAGATCAGCAGGTCTGCCTCGTCCTCGGCGTAGACACAGCCCGCCGCGCGGAGCCGGGCGGTCACGGCGGAGCGGGTGGCCGGGGTGTCATGGGCGGGGGCGTCATCGGCAAGCATGAGTGCCGGCTACCTTACCGGCTCTTCGCAGGCGGCTTGCTCCCCGCGGGCGGCTTGCTCCCCGCGGGCGGCTTGCCCGGTCCCGGGGAGCCGGGACCGGGCCGCAAGACTCAGCCGCGCCGAAGCAGCAAGACGATAAGCACGATGATCACGATCACCACGATGGTGCCTATACCGATATACACCGGAGTGGTTCCTCTCAGTCGGTAATGCGCGCCCAGCCGGGCGGCTGAACCGGCCCATGGCTACCCCGGGCTCGGGGGCCAAAACGCCCTGCCACCCCGGCCGGCCCGCCACGCGCAATCGGGCTCAGTCCCGGTGGGGATGGGTCTGCGCAGGTCAGCGGGCCCGGACAGTGGTGCGGGCATCCAGTTCAGCCCGGGAGCACGTGCGGGTTCAGGATGCCGGCCGGGTCGAACGCACGGCGGATCCGGGCGGACAGATCCCGCTCGGCTGCGGAGCGCACCAGCGGGAGCCAGCGGGCTTTCAGCGTGCCGATGCCGTGCTCGGCCGAGATGGAGCCGCCGAGCGACGCCACGAACGAGAACACCGCGTCCTCGTGGCGGCCGTCCGCGTCCCTGGACGGGACGATGTTGACGTGCACGTTCCCGTCCACGACGTGACCGAAGGTGACGACCGTGGCGTCCGGGTCCACCGTGGCCACGACGCCCGCCACCCGGGCCGCCAGCTCGGCCCAGTGCCTCGCGGGCACGGAGACGTCCAGCTTGAGGGGGACGCCGAGGAAGCCCGCCGCCTCCGGCTGGCGTTCCCGGCAGGCCCACAGCCGGGCCCGGTCCGCCGCCGCCTGCGCCACGGCCACGGGATACTCACCCGCCACGGAGGCTAGATCGTCCAGGGCGCCGGGGCCGTCCGCCTCCAGCAGGAGATACGCCTGGGGCGGGTCGGCCAGCGGCGGCGCCAGGCCAGCGTGGAGGGCCAGCACATCCAGCCCTGCGGGGGTGAAGAACTCGGCCGAGAGCAGGCCGGGGACCCGGTCGGCGGCCAGCCGGGCCAGTGCGTGCAGCTCGCCTAGGCTGGGCAGCCCGCAGAGCACGGTGACCGGCCTGCGGGCGCGGGGGACCAGCCGCAGCCGGGCCGCGGTGATGACGGCCAGGGTGCCTTCCGAGCCGGCTAGCAGCGAGGGGTAGTCGTATCCGGTGTTGTCCTTGACCAGGCCGGACAGGTGGGACAGGACGGTGCCGTCGGCCAGCACGGCCTCGATGCCGCGCACCTGGGCGCGCATCGGCCCGTAGCGCAGCACCCGCAGCCCGCCTGCGTTGGTGGCTACCGCGCCGCCCACGGTGGCGCTGTCTCGGCTGGCGATGAGGACACCGAGGTCCAGGCCGGGGGCGGCCGCCGCGGCGTGGCTGAGCGTTACCCCGGCCCCGGCGGTGACCTGGGCTGCCTCCAGGTCGGCGGGGCCGAGCCGGTCCAGCCGGGACAGGCTGAGCACGACCTCTCCGTGCACGGGGACGCTCCCGCCGGCCAGGCCGGTGTTGCCGCCCTGGGGAACCACGGGGATCCCCGCGCCGGAGCACAGCCGCAGGAGCGCCGCGACCTGCTCAGTGTCCCGGGGCCGCAGCACGGCGGGCGCGTCGCCCCGGAAGCGGCCGGTCCAGTCCACCGCGTAGCCCGCTGCGGCGCCGCCAGTCAGTACGTGCCGGGAGCCCACCACCGCGGTCAGGTCGCGGAGCAGGGCCGGCGTCAGTTCGCGCACAGGGGTTATCCGGGGGAGCAGGTGCGCATGGCCCGGGCGAACGCGTCGCCCCGGTCCCGGTAGTCGCGGAACTGGCCGAAGCTCGGCGCGGCCGGGGAGAGCAGCAGCACGCCATCCGGGCGGGCCCAGGCGAAGCCCCGCTGCACGGCCGTATCCAGGTCCGGGCAAGATATCACCTCGGCCTTGCCCGGGTGGGCGGCCTCGACCGCGGCCGCGATCCGCGGGCCGCTGTCGGGCACGGTCAGCACCAGCGTGGGCGCCGGGCGGTCGGCGAGCCCGGCGGCCAGCGGCGCGTAGTCGATCCCGCGGTCCTGGCCGCCCGCGATCAGGGCCACCCGGCGTCCCGGGAACGCGTCCAGCGCGGCCAGCGTGGGCAGCACGTTGGTGGACAGGCTGTCGTCCACGAACGTGACGCCGGCCACGGTCCCGATGGCCTGCAGCCGGCTGCTGAGCGGCGCGAACCCGGCGGCGGCCTCGCGCAACGCCGCGTCGTCACCGGCCTGCGGCACACCCAGGGCACGCAGGCAGGCCCGGGCGATCAGGGCGTTGCGCCGGCTGTGCGCGCCCAGCAGGCCGAGCGGGGCCATCCAGTCCGCGTCCGGGTCGTCGTCGGCGTGCACCCACTCCACCCGGGGGCCGAGCAGCGCCACCCGGTCCCGGAGCAAGGCGCTGTCACCGTTGGCCACGGTCAGGTCCGCCCCCGGCTGGGAGCACGCGGACAGCTTGTCCCGGTAGTAGTTCTCCACCCCGTGATGCCAGGGCAGATGGTCGGGATGCAGCGAGGTCACCGCGACCACCGGCGGCGAGCAGCCCAGGTCGGTGGCCTGGTAGCTGGAAGTCTCGATCACCCAGTAGTCGTAGGCCAGTCCGGCCTGCGCGGGATCCCACGGTGGCTGCCCGATGTTCCCGCCCACCATGCACCGGTAGCCCCATTGGCTGAGCAGGTGGCCCACGATGGCCGTGGTGCTGCTCTTGCCCTTGGTGCCGGTGATGCACAGCACCCGGTCCCGGGGCGCCTCCTGAAGCCACAGGCCCAGGCCGCCCACCACCGGGATGCCGCGCGCTTCCAGCTGCCGCAGGTCGTCCCGGTACCGGCTGATACCGGGAGACTTGATCACCACGTCGCAGCTGGCCAGGGCGGCCAGGCCATCGGCGGAGGTGGCGAGTACCGGGTGACCGTCCGCTCCCCCGGCCGGCGGGTGGTCGTCGACCAGCACAGGCTGGCGGCCCAGGGAGGTGAGCGCGGCCAGGTTGGCCCGGCCCTCCACGCCGAGGCCCCACAGGCCGACCTGTCCGCCTGCCAGCCCGCCGCGGTCTTGGTGGGCAGGCGCGGCGCGCAGGTCAGACCAGGAGATCGTCGGGCGCATACGCATCGGGGATGAAGTGGCGGCCGAGCGGACGGAGCAGTTCGGCCGGGGTGGACAGCTGGGGCAGGCCGTCCAGTTCCGCGGCCAGCACCTGGAGCAGCTTGGTGCCGGCCCGGTCGGGCCGCTGCGCGGCGAGCAGCGCCGCGGCCCGGCACTCGCCGACCTCGCCCACGCACTCGAACGGCTTGCTGGTGGGGGAGGTGCCGAGCAGGGAACGGAACTTGTCGGCCAGTCCGGCGCCGGCGCCCGTGCTGTGCGGATCTGCGTCGGTGACGTCCGCGTCCAGCGGCTCGTGCCCGCCGAAGATCCGCTGCAGGTCCGCGGCAGGCACGAACGGCGCCAGGATCAGGTCGATGAAGCAGCACTTGTCACAGCGGCCGCACCAATGGTCGAGCCGGAGTGATTTGTCGATGTGAAAGGCACGGTTACAGCTGCGGAACGTGTCGTGGTACTGAGTCAGCGCGGCGAACCGCCGGGCCACCCACAGCTCGCTGAACGGGCGCAGCGCGGAGAAATAGGCGAAGTCCGGGCCGAACGCCTCGGCCAGCACCTCGCGGAAGGCACTCTCGAACGCCCCGCTCTTGGAGTACTGGTGATTCACCGGCGACCCGTTAACTTCCAGGGTCGGGATCGACGCGGACCATTCGTTCGACATGACCACGGCGTCCCGGTCATCGAGGACCGCGGCCAGCACGGCGATAGCCGAGATGATCCCGGTCACCGGGACGTGGCCGTTGCGGAACCCCAGGTCGCGGGAGCGCAGCAGTTGCGGGTCGATCTCACGCTCGGCGCGGATGACCGGCAGCCCGGTGACCGCGGCGGGCCGCTCGATCGCCTCGAACCGGTCACCGGGACGGCTCACGATGAACAGCGCGGGCTCGGCCCGTTCGCGGATCATCTCAATGGTGACGATCGAGTCGATGCCGCCGCCGAACGGCACCAGGGGGCGCCCGGCCCGTGGGTACGGGAACTGGGTATGCGCGGGGCCGGCCGGGACGGCCCGGGATGGTCCCTCGATCTGCAGTCCGGACAGGTCCAGGCCGTTGCGGTAGCCGAACTCGGCCAGTCCATCGAGGTAGAACGCGCGCAGGAAGGCCCGCTCGGTGTCGGTGACCGCGGTCTGGCCCAGATCGATGACCGGCGGCGCGGCGGTCTTGTAGTAGGACACCCCCGCCAGCAGGAACACCAGCCGCGCGGCCTCGCCGACGTCCGCACGGTCCCACCGCTCCGGTGTGGCGCCGGGCACCGTGACCTGCTCGCTGAACCGGTAGTCGCCCACGGAATACCGGCAGGTCAGACGCCCACGGGCCGGGTCGATCTGATACCCCTCGTACCGGAACGGCGGGGTGGTCACGTGTCCTCCTTAGGCCCGAGACGGGCGACGGCGGCGAACCGGCCGCACGGACGGGCGGCCCGGTCGCTGAAGAACAACTCCGGACCCGGGCCCGTCATGCCCGGGCCGCCGGCCGCCCGGGTGGCCGTGCTTACGCCGCTGTCGTAAATCTGGCTGTCCGGCACGCCGGACTCGCGGATCACGCGCCGGTTAGCGGCGGGCAGGTCCATCAGCCACCGTCCCGATCCGTCCGGCCGCATGATCCCGCCGGTATTCCCGCCGAAAAACCGCTCCGCCGCCGCCGCGACCTCTGGGCCCACCTGATAGCGATCCGCCGCGACGGCGGGGCCGATCGCTACCCGCATACGTTCCGGCTGCGCGCCCAGCCCCTGCATGGCGTGCAGCGCGGCCCCGGTCACCCCGGCCACCGTGCCTCGCCAGCCCGCGTGCACGCAGGCCAGCACCTGGGCCTGCGGGTCGATCAGGATGATCGGCACGCAGTCCGCGACGAGGATGACCAGGACCGTGCCCGGGTCTGTGGTTACCAGGGCGTCGGTGGACGCGATGGCGTCGCCTACGGCGAGCGTGCCGCGTCCCTGATCGGCCCCGGACACCACCGCCACCCGCCGGCCATGCGCCTGCTGGCAGAACACGAAGTCATCCAGGTCCGCTCCGAGCGCGGCCGCCACCCGGCGCCGGTTCACTACTACGTCGGCGGGCGTATCGCCGACGTGCAGCCCGAGGTTGAGGGTGGCGTAGGGGCCGGCCGAGACGCCGCCGTGGCGCGTCGTCACGAACGCGTCCACGCCCAGGGCATCGAGCGACGGCCAGGCCAGCACGCCCAGGCTTCCCTGCCGGCGGAGGCCGGCCGTGGCCGATGTCGGCGCTGTCACCACCCGCGCCATACTAGTCCGGCTCCCCGGCGCCCGGGTCCCCGCCGCCCCTCTCCATGATCACGGTCAAAAAGGGGCGCTATGGGCCAGAAATTGCACCTGATCATGGAAAGTTGGGCGTGGGCGTGGGCGTGGGCGTGGGCGCGGCGCGGCGCCGGGGGTCCTGTGGGCGGTGCTCAGCCAGCGCTTATCCGCGGTCCGAGGGCGGGCTCGCCGGAGGCGGGTTCCGTCCGAGGCTGCGGATGGCGGGGGGTCCAGGGGGGTCGCCCCCCCGGACTAGTACTGTTCGCGGCATGCGGCCTGAGGCGATCTAGGACATGCGTGCGGCAGTGGTGGTCAATCCCACTAAGCATTCCGATGGGGAGAAGTTCAAGGCTGAGGTCTGCGAGGCCATGGCCGCGCACGGCTGGAGTGAGCCGCTGTGGCTGGAGACGACCCCGGAGGAAACCGGCCGGGGGCTGGCCGAGGCCGCGGTGCAGGAGCAGGTCGACGTCGTCCTGGCCAGCGGCGGTGACGGGACCGTCACGGCCTGCGCGGAGGGGGTCGCGGGCAGCGGTGTCCCGCTGGCCGTGCTGCCGGCCGGGACCGGCAACCTGCTGGCCCGCAACCTCGGCCTGCCGCTGGCCCTGGACGAGGCGCTGGAGGTCGGGCTGACCGGCCGCGACCGGCGGCTGGACGTGGGTAACGCCAACGGGCACCCGTTCGTGGCCATGGCCGGGATCGGCTTCGACGCGATGCTGCTGGACACCACCAGCGAGCCGCTCAAGAAGCGGCTGGGATGGGCGGCCTATTCGCTCTCCGCGCTGCGTCATCTGCGGGTCCGCCCGGCGCGGGCCACGCTGCGCGCCGACGGCGGGCGCGTGCTGCGCCGCCGGGCCAGCGGCATCATCGTTGGCAACGTAGGCGCGCTGCAGGGCGGCGTGGCCCTGCTGCCAAGCGCGGAGCCCGACGACGGCCTGCTGGATCTAATGGTGCTGACCGCCCGGGGGTGGTCGGGCTGGCTGGCCCTCACGGTGGACGTGTTCCTGCGGCGCACCCGGACCGACCGGATCGCGCGCAGCGTGTTCCGCGAGCTCCAGGTCCAGCTCGACCGGCCGCAGCTGTGGGAACTTGACGGCGAGGTCATGGGCACCACCCGCGAGCTGGTGGTCGTGGTGCAGCCGGGCCGGCTGCTGGTCAGGGTGCCCTGGTAGATCTGCCCGGCCAGCGCGTCACTGATTCCGCGGCCCCAGTTTCCGTCCTCTGCCGCCCGCTGACGGGCCTCCTGCCTGCGCATCCTCCTGAAGAAAGACCGCGACTTTGCCATGTCTTGGGATACAGCTAGGTGCGCAGTGAATGGGGCGCGGTCGCCTGGGTAGTGAGGGGCAGGCTGCCGCGCCGAGCGCGCGCCAAGCCAGCAGCACCGCAGGCAACGCGGTCATCGACCAGAAGGTGGCGAACGTGTGGAACCGGCTCGAGCAGCGTGAGCTGAAGCGGGTCTCCCGCCGCATTTCCGGCTACAGGCCCGGGCAGCTCCCGGCCCCGGACCAGCCCGCTGGCACCGACCTGCTGCCGCAGATCAAGCACATCGTCGTGCTCATGATGGAGAACCACTCCTACGACAACTACCTGGGCATGCTGCAGGGCCGGGGCGAGGGCTTCCCGCTCGGCCCGGACGGCGAGCCGGAAGTGTCCAATACCGGGATCGAGGGTGAGTCGGTCCCGGCGCATCACCTTCACAGCACGGTCCAGCTCCCGGAGACGCCGTCGCAGAGCTGGCACGCCACCCACCTGCAGTGGGATGAGGGCAAGCTGGACGGGTTCGTCCGCGCGACCCAGCAGCTGATGCCGGACAAGGACGCCACCCAGGCCATGGGGTACTGGACCGAGCAGGACCTGCCCTTCTACTACGGGCTGGCCCGGACCTTCCCGCTGGCGGACCACTGGTTCTCCTCCTGCCTGGGACCCACCTTCCCGAACCGGCGGTTCCTGATCTCCGGGACCGCTAACGGGCTCATCGACGACCTGCCGCTGAACATGGCCGACTATCCCGAGCACGGGACAATCTTCGACCTGCTCAGCAAGCACGGCATCTCGTGGGTGAACTACCACCCGGTGGCCGGGGGCAAGACCGGGCTCCGGTCGGCGCTTCGGCACCGGCGCCGGATGCTCCAGCGCCGCCTCCGCTCCCTTCGCGCGCTGAACCCGTCCTCGCTCGCCCAACTGGGCAAGGACATGCAGTTCACCGCGGACATCTACCCGTTCGGCCTCGCCCGGTACATGGTGCACGGACGTGGCACTGCGCAGTTCTTCACCGACGCCGACCAGGGCACGCTGCCCGCGTTCAGCATCGTGGACCCCGACTTCAAGGCCTACTCCGAGGAGAATCCGCACGACATCAAGCAAGGCGAGAGCTTTGCCTCGGAAGTCATCAAGCGGGTCATGCACGGCAAGGGATGGGCCAACACGCTGCTGATCTGGCTCTACGACGAGCACGGCGGCTACTACGACCACGTCCCGCCGCCTCCCGCGGTGGAGCCGGACGACGTGCACTGCCGCAGCGTGCTCAGCCACGGGACCTGGCAACACACGGTGCTCCGGGTCCTGGCGCCGGGGTACGTGAAGAAGGCCCAGAAGCTGGACGCCGGGCCAAAGCGCTACGACCGCTACGGGTTCCGCGTCCCCGCGGTCCTGGTCTCGCCGTACGCCCGGCCCGGCTACGTGACTTCGCAGATCTTCGACCACACCTCGGTGCTCAAGCTGATCCAGCAGAAGTGGAACCTGCCCCCGCTGACCGCACGGGACGCTGCGGCAGTCTCGCCGCTCGACGCCCTCGACTTCGACAATCCGCCCGCCTTCGCCGAGCCCCCGGAACTGCCGGAGCCCGACCTGCGCTGGGGTTCCTGGCCGGCCGAGGTCTAGGCGGCGGGAGGACACGTCCATGGCAGTGAACACGGAGGACGTCCGCTCGGCCCTGGCCGAGCTGGGCCGGCTGCGGTTCGGCGAGATGAAGGTGGAGGATGCGATGCACGAGATCGTCCGCTCCACCCACGCCATCTTCGACGTCAACGGGGCCGGGCTCATGCTCGCGGACGCCGATCACCACCTGCACAACGTGGCGGTGTCCGACGACCGGCTGGCGCACCTGGAGGAACTCCAGATCCAGCACCACGAGGGACCGTGCGTCTCGGCCTTCGAGGACAAGCAGCTCATCGGGGCAGAGGACCTGACGCAGGAGCCGCGCTGGCCCCTGTTCAGCGCCGCGGCCGTGCAGCGGGGCGTGCGTGCGGTGCTGGCCAGCCCGCTGCCGTACAACCAGGACGCGGTAGGGGTGGTGGCCGTGCTGTCGGAGGACCGGCACCCCTGGTCTCCCGAGGGTGAGCTGGCCCTGCTGGCCTTCACTGACCTGGCCGCGCTGATGATCGCCAGCATGATGCAGGGCCAGGAGCAGTCCGAGCTGGCCGCCCAGCTGCAGACGGCGCTGAATTCGCGGGCCATTATCGAGCAGGCGAAAGGCGTGCTGATCGGCCAGCAGGGCCTGTCCGCGCACCAGGCCTACGAGCAGCTACGTGCGCAAGCCAGGTCACAACGCCGCAAACTCACGGCCGTCTCTGCGGATGTAGTGCGAAACGCGGCAGGCCACCAATGAAGATTTGCAACCGGCCCTCTATGCGGCATAATAGCGTTGCCGTCACGGAACCGCCGAGACTCCCGCGGTTGTCCGGAACGCCACCGCTCGTCACTGACCGGCTCCGTTATTGCGTCGGAGTCGCTCCTCCTGGCCGCGGTCGGCCGAAACTCAGAGCGCTCAGCTCATCGGATAACACCTTTTAGGAGATCTCTCATGATCATTCTCGGAATTATCCTGCTCATCATCGGCTTCATAGCCAAGATCGCGATCCTGTGGACCATCGGGATCATCGTCCTAGTCATCGGCCTCATCCTGCTGCTGCTCGGCTCGATCGGCCACGCCGTGGGCGGGCGCCGACATTACTTCTAACGGCACCCTTGGCCACGCCGCGCGACGCGGTCCCGGCGGCTTGACGGCAGCGCCGGGCCCGCGCCCGCTAATTGCTGCGAGGTGACGGTATACCTCGCGGACCTCTGGCGCGTGGGCAGGGACTGTGCCGCGTACCGGTTAGCTAATCGGATAACTCCTCTGAGGAGAACTCTCATGATTGTTGTCGGCATCATTCTGCTCCTGCTCGGTTTCCTGCTCAAGGTCGCGATCTTGTGGACCCTGGGCATCATCGTCCTGGTGGTCGGGCTCATCCTGCTGCTGCTCGGCTCGCTGGGGCACGCGGTGGGCCCGCGCCGCCACTACTGGTAGCGGCGCTGCCCGCCTCGCTACCGCCGCACCGCGCGATACGGCGGTAGCGGGGGGTCCGGCAGCTAACGGCGACGCCGGGCCACGCGACCAATCTGGCCGCGACACACACGGCTCCGGCCACCCATCGGGGGTGGCCGGAGCCGTTGTTATCCTCACTCGGGCCAGGTGATGGTGTACTCCGTGACGGCCGGGCGAACTGGGCCGAGCGGAAGGGGACAACGTGGGCGCTGAGCGGGAGCGGGTGGCCGGTTTCGGGCGCTTTGAGGACGGGGTGCCGCGGCCCGGCACCCCGTTCCCGCTGGGCGCGACCGTCCGCCCGGACGGAACCAACTTCGCCGTGGCCTCCGGCGTCGCCGGCCGGGTCGACCTCTGCCTGTTCGACGAAACGGGCGCCGAGGACCGGGTTTCGTTGCGTGATTTTGATGCGGGAGTCTGGCATGGCTTCATGCCAGGTATCGAGGTGGGCCAGCGGTACGGCTACCGGGTCACCGGCCCCTACGATCCGGCCCGCGGGCTGCGCTGCAACCCGGCGAAACTGCTCCTCGACCCGTACGCGAAGGCGCTGGCCGGGACGGTCACGCCCGAGCCGGAGATCCTGGGCTTCGCGGCCCCGGACAGCGACGCGCCCTCGGCCGTGGATTCCGCGGCCAAGGTGCCCCGCAGCCTGGTCATCAGCGAGGAGTTCGACTGGACCGACGACGACCGGCCGGCCCACGGCTACCAGGACATGATCATCTACGAGGCGCACGTCAAAGGCCTCACCATGCGGCACCCGGACGTGCCCCCGCCGCTGCGCGGCAGCTACGCGGGGCTGGCTCACGAGGCGGTCATCGGCCACCTGCTTGACCTGGGCGTGACCACCCTCGAGCTGCTCCCGGTGCACGAGAGCGTGCCCGAGTCGTTCCTGGTGCAGCGAGGCCTGACCAACTACTGGGGCTACAACACGATCGGCTACTTTGCCCCGCACCAGGCCTATTCGGCGGCGGTCCGGGGCGGCCGGCCGGGCGGGCAGGTGGCCGAGTTCAAGGCGCTGGTGAACGCGCTGCACCGGGCGGGGCTGGAGGTGCTCCTCGACGTGGTGTTCAACCACACCGCGGAGGGCGGCCAGCTCGGCCCCACCCTGTGCTTCCGCGGCCTGGACAACCAGGCCTACTACCGCCTGGACGAGGAGGATCCGCGGCTCTACTACGACACCACCGGCACCGGGAACTCGCTCAACGCCGGGGACCCGGTCACCCTCAGGCTGATCATGGATTCGCTGCGGTACTGGGTCACCCACATGCACGTGGACGGGTTCCGCTTCGACCTGGCCCCCACGCTCGGCCGGCAGGATGGCGGATTTGCCCAGGTGTCGGCGTTCTTTGACCTGGTCGCCCAGGATCCGGTGGTGTCGCAGATCAAGCTGATCGCTGAGCCGTGGGATGTCGGCCAGGCGGACAGTTACGACCTGGGCCGGTTCCCGCCGCTGTGGCGGGAGTGGAACGGCCGGTACCGGGACAGCATGCGGGACTTCTGGCGCAGTCACCCCATCGGCCTGCAGGAGTTCGCGACCCGGTTCTGCGGGTCCGCTGACCTGTACGCGGGCGCGCGCCGCCGGCCCACGGCGTCGGTGAACCTGATCACCGTGCATGACGGCTTCACCCTGCGCGACCTGGTTTCCTATAACGACAAGCACAACGAGGCCAACGGGGAATCCAACCGCGACGGGACCACGGACAACCGCTCCTGGAACTGCGGCGCGGAGGGCCCGACCGCGGACGCGGGCATCCAGGCCCTGCGGGCCCGGCAGTCCCGGGCTATGCTCACCACCCTGCTGCTGTCCTTCGGCGTCCCGATGCTGCTCGGCGGCGACGAGATGGGCCGGACCCAGCGCGGGAACAACAACGCCTACTGCCAGGACAACGAGCTCACCTGGTTCGACTGGGCCCGGGCTGACCGCGACCTGCTCGACTTCACCCGGCGGGTCATCGCGCTGCGCAAGGCGCACCCGGTGTTCCGGCGGCGGCGCTTCCTGGCCGGCACGGAAGCGTCCGACCTGCGCTGGTTCACCCCGGCGGGCAGCGCGATGAGCCCCGCCGAGTGGTCTGACGACAGTTCCCTGGCCATCGCCCTCTACCTGGACGGCTCGGATGCGCCGGACCGGGCCGCGGACGGGACGCTGCTGGCCGACCACGACTTCCTGGTGCTGGTGAACGCCTGGTGGCAACCGCTCGACTTCGTGCTCGCGGAAACCCGGCCCGGGGCCGGGTGGCACGTTGAGGTGGACACGTTCGGGCCCGGATCCCCGGACCCGGGCACGCTGGCCGGCCCCGACGTGGCCGGCCGGGCCGGGGACAAGCTGACGGTGGGCCCCCGCTCGATCAGCGTCCTGCGCAGCCCACCCCCTCCGGCCTGACGCGCTGTCGCGCGCCCTGCCGGCCGGCTTAGGGCATCGGTGAAACTCTCATGTCGTCCGGGGTGACTGAGACTTACGCCCATGTTCCCCGGGCGCGACCTGGACGGCGATCTCGCCGCCCAGCCGCGCCCCGCCCAGCAGTTCCAGCTCGTCGCCGCTCCAGAACCGGCCTGGGTCATACCACTGGGGCTGGCGCTCGCCGGAGAGCAGGCCCATGGACTGGTAGGTGGCCGCCACCACCTCCGCGCAGTACGCGGTCTCCAGGACCCGATCGGGACCCAGGAGAGCGTCAGCGGGTTCATTGGCCGGGCCGCCACCGGGGCCACCGGCGAGGCCATGCCCCGGGCGGTGCGGGGTGGGCAGCCGGCCGAGCAGCCACCGGCTGGCCAGGCGGGCGGTGCTGGGGAACGGGGTGCCGTCCAGCCGGGCGATGGTGCGCAGCAGCGCATCCTCCATCCCGGGCAGCGAAGGATGCTCCAGCTGGCGCAGCCACGCATGCTGGCCGTAGCGGCACGTCCAGACCAGGACCGCGGCCCGCAGGTCATGCAGCTGGACACCACGGTGCCGGTTCCCCGACCAGAGGTCTTCCAGCGAGCGGCCCAGCTCGGCGTGCCACATCAGGGGCGGCAGGTCTTCGATCACGACGGACATGCCGACGTGATTGACCGGGCTGTTCGTGCCCACCCGGATGGCCCGGTCGGCCAGAGTGTGGCCGCGGAACAGCCATATGTCGCCGGTCCTGGTCTGCTCCAGCGCTTTGTCCAGGGTGATGCGCGCAATGGTCGCCACGGTCGTAGCCTAGGCAGGTGCGCTGGTGGAAAGTAGCGGGATTGGCGGGCCTGGCGGGCGTGGCCGCCACCGGGGTGGTGATCGCCCGGGGCGAGCGGCGGCGCCGGGCCTACACGCCGGAGGAGGTCAGGGAGCGGCTGCACGCCCGGCTGGCGGAATCATCCCCCGGCGGGCCGGCCCCCGGGTCCCGGGGGCGGGAGCGGGCCCCGGACTGAGATCACGCCTGGCCGGTGTACCGAGCTCAGGCCTGGAGGTGTACAGGCACAGCCAGGAAACGGTCACCTGCCACGTGCGGACCAGCCGGAACGGCAGTCCCCTCAGCTCAGCGGGCCGTCCGGGCGACGTCACGTTGCTCTGGACGACCCAGACCCGGGTGACGCTGGCCAGCCTGGCCTGCACGAGCGGGGCCTGCGCGACAGTGCCGGCAATCGTGCCCGACCGGGCGGGTGACTCGCCCAGCATGACGTCGCGCAGCCGGTTCAGGCCGTAGGGGTAGGCGGCCGCGAACGTCTGCGACCCACTCTGCGGGTAGAGCACGGCATCACCGGGCCGTTCGTACCGGGCGACGATCTGGTCCAGGCGGCGGATGTTGTCGGCGTGGCCGGACGGCCCCCGCTCACCCAGCTGGGCCGGCAGGGCGAGCAGGACGATCAGGGCCAGCCCGGCGGGCCCGGCCACCCGCCCCGCCGCGGCCAGGCCGGTGCCGATCAGCAGGGCCGCCGCGGGCATGCAGAACACGATGTAGCGGAACGTGTAAGCCGGCTGGATCTGGGACGCCGCGAACAGCATCAGCGGCGGCACGACCAGCCAGGGGAGGCACAAGGCGGGCAGCCGCACTGGCCAGTCGGTTCCGAGGCGGTGGCCCAGGGCTGCGTAGGCCAGCCCCATCCCGGTCAGCACCGCCGCGGCCAGGAGCAGCCCGGTCGAGCCGACCAGGCGCCCGGTGGCCAGGACGGCGGCGCCCCCCGGCGGACGCAGCCATCCCACCTGGCCCCGCTGTCCCCAGGCTGCCGCCATCAGCGGAACGAGCGCCACGCAGGCGACGATGGCCGCCCGCAACCACTGGCGGGCCAGGGCCGGCCGCGAATACCGGCCCCGCCAGGCGGCCATGGTCACGGCGTGCGCCGGGATGAGCAGCAGGCCGAACAGGTTCGTGAGGCCCAGAACCACCAGGCTGGCCGCATAGCGGGGCGCCCACCGCCCGGGCCCGCTGCCGCCATCCAGCCGGACCAGGAAGTAGCTGGCCGCGGCGCCCGCCGCGGTCTCCAGCGCGAATGGCCGCGCGTCCTGGGCGAACCAGCTCACGGCGGGCAGCGCGGCGAACGTGAGCCCGGCGGCCAGCCCGGCCCGGCCCGACACCAGGCGCTGGCCCGTTGCGGTGATCAGGGCGGCCGCCGCGGCCATGGCCAGCGCCGAGGGCAGCCGCAAGGCCAACTCGCCGTGGCCGGCCAGCCGCACCACGAGCCACATCAGCACGTAGTAGGTGCCGTGTACCACGTCCACGTGGCCGAGCATGGCGACCAGGTCGGGGAAGGAACGCTGGGTAGCGGACTGGGTCGCGGCCTCGTCCCGCCAGAGCGAGGGCACCTGGATCTTCCACAGGGTGACCGTGAGGGTGACCAGCGCCACGCAGAACGGGGCCCACGACGGCCGGCTGGCCAGGCGCCGATACAGGCGGGCCGGCCCCGCGCGTGGCGGGCTGGCCCCTGGTGGGCTGGCCTGTACTGGGCGGGAGGGCCGGCCGGGGCGGGGCCGCGGCTGCGGACGTGCCGGTCACCGGTACCACTAAAGCTGTAGTTAGAGGCTTACCCACGGTAAGCACCGTAGGGTCAGGCGGGCGGTCATGGCCAGGACATTGATGGGGTCTTTGCGCAATCCTGGCCTCATGACGACGGGAACTCCCAGCCTGGTGCTGGCCTCCGGCTCGGCGGCCCGGAGACGGCTGCTCCGCGACGCCGGGTTTGCCCCGATCGTCAACGTGAGCGGCGTGGACGAGAGCTTCGACGCCGCCCTCGGCACGGCCAGGGCGGTGTGTGCGCTGGCGGAGCGGAAGGCGTCAGCCGTGGCCGGGCGGCATCGGGATGCGCTCGTGCTGGGCTGCGATTCCCTGCTCGACCTGGACGGCGCCGCGCTGGGCAAGCCCGCCTCACCGCAGGCGGCCGCGGCGCTATGGCGGCGGATGTCCGGGCGGCATGGCACGCTGCACACCGGGCACTGCCTGATCGACACGCGGTCGGGCCAGCGTACCGTCGCGGCCGCCAGCGCCCTGGTGCGCTTCGGGACGCCAGGGGAGCAGGAGATCGCGGACTACGTGGCCACGGGCGAGCCGGGCCGGATGGCCGGCGCGTTCAGCATCGACGGCCTGGGCGCCCCGTTCGTCGACAGCATCGACGGTGACTGGGGCACGGTGGTGGGCCTGTCCCTGCCGTTGCTGCGCCGGATGCTCGCCACCGCCGGGGTGGCCGTCACCGGCCTGTGGCCGCGCCCGGCCGGGCCGCTGGTCCGCGACCTCACTGGCGAGGACCGGGACTGGTTGTCGGAGGTGGTGACCGCGGCCTGGGGTCTGCCGGTCGTCAGCCTGACCGGGGCGCACGACGTGGTGGTGCTGCCCGGCCTGGTGGCGCAGGAGGAGCCGGGCGGCGCGCGGCTCGGCGCGGCGACCTACCGCTCGGACGGGCGGGGCCTGGAGATAGTGACCCTGAACAGCCTGGCCGAGGGCCGGGGGATCGGCACGGCCCTGCTGGCCGCCGCGCGGCAGCGGGCCCGCCAGGACGGGCAGCGCCTCTGGCTGACCACCGGGAATGACAACGTCCGCGCGATTGGCTTCTACCAGCGCCGTGGCATGGACATCGTGGCCCTGCACCGCGATTTCGCCGATGAGGTGAGAAAGGTCAAGCCCTGGCTACCCGTGGCGCCCGGCGGCGGGATCACCTTCCGGCACGCGATCGAACTGGAGTACCGCAGCCCACAGTGAGCGCCCCGGTGAACCGCGATCGGTGCTCACCGTGAGGACAGCACCTCGGCGATCTTCGCGGCGGCGGCGGAAGGATCCTCCGCGTCATGCAGCAGTTCCCCCCAGGACCAGCGGTAGTACCAGCGGAGGCGGCCTTTACCGTCAGTGCCGGGAGTGCAGTCGATGCTCTCCGCGAGCATGGTCGCGCCCGGGATGAAGATGTGCAACGCGGCAGGATACGTGGTTTTCACCGACGCATGCAGCCCCTTGGTATCCAGGGCGGTAGCCAACCGGTGCAAATGGTAACTGCGTGCGTGATCCCGGGTTCCGTCCAGCATCTCCCCTGCCTTGCGTCGGTCGGCACATTGTCGCGGCGCACGGGGTGGGTTTGTCAACCCTGACGAGAGTGATAGCCGCTATACCCGTCAGGGCGGTATGGGTCCTCAGTCTGCCCGCCCCGGTAGCGGGTGTCATCCCTGGAATGCGGGGTGCCGGAGTACCCGCCCTGGCTCGGGTAGTCGGCCGAGGCCGGGTAGGCGGAGTTCTGGTATGGGTAGGCGGGGTCCGGTGCCGGCGACGCCGCAGGCGGGGCCGAGTACCACGTCGTGCCCTGGTCAGCCCGGCTGTCAGTGGCTGGCCGCTGGCCATGGGCCGGGTAGCCGGACCCGCTCCCCTGAGCGGGGCCATGACCGGGACCGTACGGGTCGGAGTAGGCGGCTGTCGGGCCGGTCGTGTAGCCGGGGTAACTGCCGCTGGTGCCGCCGGCCGACGGCTGGCCAGGCGGATACGGGGATGCGGGCGGAGGCGTGGATGCGGGCGCCGCGGGAGCCGGGCTGGGCGTCGCGGCCGGCGGGGTCGTGTCCACGTAGCTCCCGTACGGGTTACCGAGGCCCGCCTGCGCTGAGGGAGCCTCGGCGGCGGCGCTCCGGTCACTGCCCCAGCCCGGGGCCGGGGCCGCCGGGCTGGCCGGATACCCCGGGTCGGCGGCCTGGCTCGGCGGCGGGCTGGCTGGGGCCTGGCGGGCGGGAGCCTGGCGGGCCGGGGCCTGGCGGGCCGGGGCCTGGCGGGCAGAGCCAGCCCGCCGCCGGCCGGGGCTGGTCCGCGCGCCCGGGTCGGTCCGTGGCGCACCCGGATCGGTCCGTGGCGCACCCAGGTCCGGGCGGGACGCGCCCGGGTCGGTGCGCTCAGCCTGGGCGGCCGGATAGCCGTGCCTGCCGCTGGACGACGGATAACCCTGGCCCGCGTCGTGTGTCCCCGGGTAGGACTCGTAGCCGCCGGACGGGCCGGATGGGTCGGTGTACCGGCGATCGCCGCTATCGGTCCCAACCAGGCTGTCCCGGGCCTGGCAGGCGTAGCTGTCCCGGGCGCGGGCGGGCCCGCTGCTGCGGGCTGGGCCGCCCGGGTTGGTGAGTGGACCAGTGGTGTCCCGCCCGGTGGCCGGGTAGCCGCCCGAGGTCGCCGGGTAGCCGCCGGAGGAGGCCGGGTAGCCGCCGGAGGAGGCTGGGTAACCGCCCGATGGGGCCGGGTACGCCTCGGCCGCGCTGGGGTAGCCGTTCGGGGCGCTCGGATAGGCCTGGCCGCCTGAACGGTCCGGGCGCGGGCCAGGGTTGCGGCTAGGGTTCCGGTAGGAGCGGCTGTCGCCCGCCCCGCCCGCGCCCCGCGCGAAGTGTGGGCTGGTCAGCGGGTCGTCGTCGGCCCGAATCGCGGCAGCCTCGGGGGCCGCGGGCAGGTACGGTGCCGGGGGAGCCGGGGCCGGCTCAGCGGCGGCCCGGCGGCGGGCGGGCCGCTGCTCCGTAGCGGCGGCGGCAGGCCGCTCGCCGGGGCCGGGGCGCCCAGGGTCGGTATCCACGGTGTCCGTCCGCCGGGGCGTGCCCTGACGGCTGCCCGTCCGCCCGGCGCGGTCGGGACGGTCGGCAGGCTGGCGGCGGCCTGGGACGTCCGTCCCGGCATCCGGCGCCGGCTGGGGCCGGGATGCGGCGCGCCCGGACGCCGGTGCCGGGGTGGTGGCCCGGGGTGGTTTCGTGGCCGTGGCCGCCGGGGCGGGAGCGCTGGGCTGGGCACTGCGGGCCGTGGTCGCGAGCGGCTTATCGGCGGATAGTTCCGCCCAGTACTGCTCGTCGGAGAGCTTGTCCCACTCAGTGCTCGGCCAGTCATCGTCATCGTCGTCGTGCCGCCCACGCGACGGCCGCCCGCGTCCCTTGGACTGGTTCTTCGGCGGCGGCTTGGACTCGGCCTCCGGGATCTCCGCGCGCACCCGGGGGAACACGTCAGAGTCCGCCAGGTCCGGGTCGACGCTGATATGCGTGGCCGTGAAATCCGCAGCCGAGGGGCCGGTGTCGTAGAGGGCATCCCCGGGCCCGGGGTCCGTTCCTGCCGCGCCGCGCCGCGGTGCTGCGGCGCCGCGTGATGCCCGGGCGCCGACCGGCGTGGCGGGCTCGGGCGCGTCCTGGTACTGCCCGCCGCGGCGGGCCGCCGGGATGCGCTCGGTGCGCTGGTCGTCACGGCCGCGGGGGGCACGCTCGCCATAACCACGGGGTGAGGGCTCGTAGCCTCGCGACTCGTCGAAACCGGCCGGCTCATAACCCCGGTCCGGGCCGCCGTAACCCCGCGGCTCACCTGCGGGCCGCCGGGACGGCGCGGGCCCGCGCGGAGCGGGCTTGCGGGCCATCCGCGGGTCGGTCCGCAAACGGCTATCGCGGCCCCGGCTGCTAAGCCGGTCCCGGACGTTTTGCCGCCCGCCTGGCTCGTCATCATCATCGTGGCGACGTCTGGTCAGGAAAATCCCGGCCAGGACCACGATGATAACGGCGACGAGGCCGATCACGAGCAGAACCATCGCACCACCCAACAAGCAATGACCGTATGGGCGGCGCCAGCGAGGCCAACGCGGCCATCACGCGGGCCTTCCCCTGTATCGCTAGCGCCTCGAATCTATCCAAGGCTGAGCTACTGGTCAGTCAGTCTGGCGGACCGTTTGGGCGGTGTCATGCGTTTAGGGATTTTTTTGCCAAACCCGTTTACCTATTGTCATCGGGTGATTACGGATTGGCGGTTGCCTGTAGCCTTCCGCGGGCGATCGCCGCTTGTGCGATGTCGTTCCAGGCGGTTTTCATGGCCACGCCGTTCGGCAGTGAGAGTTTCCTACTAAGGGCGTAGACAGTAAACCGGTACGTGTGCCGCCCATTCACGGGGCAGGGCGCGTTATAGCGGTCCGTTCCTTTGCTGTTATCGGCCTGCCGCGCGCCCCGCGGAACCTGACCGGCCTGGATGCCCGTTGTCTGCGAGCCGATATCAAACACGATCCAGTAGATATAGGGCCGGATCGGGGCCGAGGCATCATCAACGAGAAGGGCGAGTGATTTGGTGCCCTGCGGCGCACCGGACCAGTGCAGCGACGGACTGTGCCCGGGGCCATGACAGGTGAAGGCGGACGGGAACAGGTGCGCGTTGAACACCTGGCTGGTCACGGTCATCTGGTTCGGGACATCCGCCGAGATGGTCGTCGCGCCGCCGACCAGGCCGCACCCGCTGACCAGGGCAAGCGCGGCCGAGGCGGCGGCACCATCCCGGACAGGCCGCCACGCCCGGCGTCCCGCCTCGCGGTACCCACGTCTTCGCGGTGCACGGCTCACGTTGGCCGATGGTACGCGGTCCTGGCCCTCGCACGGGCCAGGCGTCACCCGGATAGCCGGGGTGTCGCGTCAAGGCCACGCACAGCAGCGGCCGGCATATAGGCGGCGATAACGCCCGTCGGGCGCGTAACCCCATCCCCGGGGAACCAGTCCACCGCTATCCCGGGGATGGGAGGTCAGGTCCGGGAGGGAGATCTGATTCGCGGCCCGGGATTCCCCGCGCAAAGGCTCGTGGCCGGCCGCCAGCAGCGGCGTTCCGGGAGCGGCCCGGCGGACTCCTATGTGCGGATGGTGAACAACGGCCGAATCGGCCGGGGTCGCAGGCGGATGTCGCGGTCCGTGATCGCCTGCCGCAAATGATTACCCTCGGATTACCAGACGATGAATAATCGCCCCCTGCGGTGTACCGCTGCGGCGCTCGATTCGCCCGGCCGGCGGACTGCGCGAATCACGGTGGGATAACCGGTAAATTAGCCGACCCCGTGCGGTTAACCGCCCGGGTTCAAGGCCGGATAGTAGCCCGGAACGGCCAGGCAGGCCTGGATGAGTCCAGGCCAGCCCGTTACTCGGGCTGGCGCGACGTGCCGAACATGATTTCATCCCAGGACGGCACGGACGAACGGCGGGACCGGCCTCCGGCGGCCTTGCGGGCCCGGCCGCGCTGGGGCACCGCCGGTTCCTGGCTCTCGGCCTCGGGTGCTGTCTCCGCGACCTCGGCCGCCGGGCGGGCCTGCTCGCCGCGGGCCGGGCGGGCTTCCGCCGCGCGCGGCGAGTGGGCCTCGGCGACGCGTGGTGAGCGTGCCTCGGCAGCCCGCGGCGCCGGTGCCTCCACGGCCTGGGCCTGGCGCGTCTCCGCAGGCCGGGCCGGGTGGGCTTCCGCAGTCCGGGCGTGGCGCACCGCGGGCTCGGGTTCGGGCCGCCGCTCCACGGGCGCGGAAGCAGGAGCAGGCGGCGGCGCGGCCGCGAGCCGGCTGCCAATGGGGGTGACCGTAGCCCTGGCCGGGCCCCGGGAGACGGGTGCCAGTGCGGCGAGGTCCGCCTCGGGCAGCGAGAGCCGGGCGGCGTCGTCGTCAGCCGGGGTGACGTGCCGGCGACGTGGGTCGAATACCCACTCCGCCATGAGCGGCCGGCCGCCGATCGTGAACATCAGCTGGACCTGCCAGCTGTTGTCGCCCCGCTTGCGCGAGTCCCACTGGGCTTCCTCAGCGGGCACGCCGAGCTCAGCGAGGCGCTCGGCGACGATGTCGCCGAGGCGGGGCCCGGGACCGGAGTCCCCGGGCTGCCGGATGGACGCGCCCTGCGCCTCCTGTGCCCGGTACGCCCGTTCAGCCAGCACCGGGCCCTCGAAGCGGCGAACCCGCTCGATGGGCACGCCCGCGGCGTCAGCGATCTCCTCCGCGGTCTCTCCGGCACGGATCCGGTCCTGGATCTCCTTGGGTCGCAAGGGACTCTCCACTTCGATCTCGTACTGAGCGAGCCGGGAGAACTGCCCACGCGCGACGATCCGCAGCCGGTCGTCGATCGGCAGCGAAAAGCGCCCGCCGCGTCCCGGTACCGCGAGCACGGCATAACTGCCGTCCTCGCTGACCGCGACGATGCGCAGTTCCTGCATCGGCGTCCCTTCTGCACCCGCCAGCGAGGCCGGCGAGCGTGATGCCGCGCGAGGGCGTAGCTCGGACTTCCCCCGGGGACGAGTCTGTCTGCCGCAGGCCCTCCTGGCCAGTACCGGGCCGGCATGTCCCGCAGATCACCGCACACTATTCGCGGCCCGGGGGGTGGGTGGCCGGAACGCCGATAGTCCGCGCTGGGCAGAATGCGTGGTTCTGGCGGGCGGGCTACCTTGGTGACTGAGCGGGAACCTATATCTCTAGTTTGCCTGTCGGTATGCTCGCTTTCATGTCTTCGCTACTGGGAACTCAGGTGCATTCAGCAGACCTCGCCGACGCGGTCTCCCGGCTCCGCCGGGCCATGCGGCGCGCCGCGCGCGCGGCTGACCCAGGGTCCGGGCTATCCGTGGCCCAGCTGGAGATGCTGTCCTGCATGGCGGAGAACCCCGGGTCGCGGCCAGGACAGCTGGCCCGGCTGCTCCGGCTCGCGCCCAGCTCGGTGGCCACGTTGTCGAACTCCCTGCGCCAGGCGGGACTGGTGACCCGGACTGGTGGTGAGGGCGACCGGCGTACCGCCAGCCTGGATCTCACGCCCGCTGGCGAGGCAGCGGTGCTGCGCTGGAAGAACCTGAACGAACGGCTGCTCAGCCTGGCGCTCCGGAAACTCCCGCCCGACAGCCGCGTCACCCTGGTCGATGCGCTTCCGGCGCTGGCCGACCTGGCTGGCGCGGTTGATGCGCTGGCCGATGAGTCCTCGCTCACCGACCCCCTGCCTGGCGAGACTTCCCTGGACGCCGAGACGCCACTGGCCGGCGAGACCCCCCTGGCCGGCGAGACGTCACTCGCTTAGATCGGCAGATCAGCTTGACCAGCGCTGCCACCCGAGGTGCGGGCACCGACCAGCGCGAACACCCCGCTGGTCAAGGGCTGCTCAAGTAGAGTTTTTTGCGCCGGGATGAGCATTTAGCGGTGGCCGGGAGGTGGTGATCACGTGCTCAGGCATTGGATTGGTGTCGTGTTCGCGGTCGCCTTGGCCGCGGCGATCTTCGCCGGCGGCGGCTGGGGCGTGGCGCACATGACCCAGCTGGCGGCCCAGAACGTCAGCCTGACCAGCATCAGCGGCCTCAGTGCCCTGGGGATCCTCGTCCTCGTCGGGCTGTTCCTGGGCATCCTCATGGTGGCGCCCGTCTCACCGCTGGCCACGGCGCTGCCCGGGCTGCTGTTGCTGGCCTGGACCGGGCTGCTCGGGCTGGACGCCCAGCTCGCGACCCGGATCATCCCGCTGCGCGGCGAGGGGTACGGGGCAGGATTTCACACCATGCTGGTCAGCGGCGTGCTGGTCGTGCTGGGCACGCTGATGATTTGTCCGGTGTTCGTCCCGTCCCGGTGGCGTAGCCGCGGTGGTGATGACGCCGAGAGCGCTGACAGTGAGGACGATGTACCGGGCCGCCCCGCCCAGACGCGCCTGCTCTCATAGCGGCTCCAGGCCAGTGGCGGGCCAGGCAGCACTGCCTGGCCCGCACGGACTGCGGTGCCATTGGGTCAGTGCGTCGCGGTGAACTGCTCACTCTCGGTCGACCCGGTCAGCGCGGTGGTGGACGACTGCGGGCTGATGGCCGACGTGACCAGGTCGAAGTACCCGGTGCCGACCTCCCGCTGGTGCCGGGTGGCCGTGTACCCGCGTGCTTCCGCGGCGAACTCCGCGTCCTGCACCCGGACGTAGGCGGGCATGCCCTCGGCCGCGTAACCCTGGGCGAGATCGAACATCGAGTAGTTCAGGGCGTGGAAGCCAGCCAGCGTGATGAACTGGAACTTGTAACCCATCTGGCCCAGCTCGCGCTGGAACTTCTCGATCGTGCCGTCATCGAGGTGCCGGTGCCAGTTGAACGACGGCGAGCAGTTGTAGGCCAGCATCTGGTCCGGGTACCTGGCCTTGATCGCCTCGGCGAACTCCCGGGCCTCGTCCAGATCCGGGGTGGACGTCTCCATCCACAGCAGGTCCGAGTACGGGGCGTAGGCCAGGCCGCGGGCCACGCACGCGGCCATCCCGTTGCGGACCCGGTAGAAGCCCTCGGCGGTCCGGTCGCCGGTGATGAACGGCCGGTCCCGCTCGTCCACGTCACTGGTGATCAGGGTGGCGGCGTGCGCGTCGGTGCGCGCGATGACCAGGCTGCTCACGCCGGCGACGTCAGCCGCCAGCCGGGCAGCGTTCAGCGTCCGGATGTGCTGCGAGGTCGGGATGAGCACCTTGCCGCCGAGGTGGCCGCACTTCTTCTCAGAGGCCAGCTGGTCCTCCCAGTGCACGCCCGCGGCACCCGCCGCGATCATCGACTTCATCAGCTCGAAGGCGTTCAGCACGCCGCCGAAGCCCGCTTCCGCGTCGGCCACGATCGGCGCGAGCCAATACTGGCTGTCGCTGCCGCCCGATTCCGCCCAGGTGATCTGGTCCGCGCGCAGCAGGGCGTTATTGATCCGGCGGACCGCCTGGGGGACGGAGTTGACCGGGTACAGGCTCTGGTCCGGGTAGGTCTCGGCGGCCAGGTTCGCGTCCGCGGCGACCTGCCAGCCGGACAGGTAAATGGCCTGCAGGCCGGCCCTGACCTGCTGGACCGCCTGATTCCCGGTGACCGCGCCGAGGGCCGCGATGTAGTCCTCCTCATGCAGCAAGGCCCACAGCCGCTGGGCTCCGAGCCGGGCCAGGGTGCGCTCCTCCTGGACGGATCCGCGCAGCCGGATCACGTCGTCCGCCGAGTAAGTCCGCTGGGTGCCGCGCCAGCGCGGATCGGTGGCCCACTGCTGGGCCAGGCCCGCGGTCTGCTGCTGCGGCCCGCTGACCGGGCTCTTCTCATGGTGGCCGTTACTGCTGCCGTTCGCTGTGCCCTCGAGGCGACTCTCGTTCATTGGTCCTCCTGACGTTCTGCCGTCCCCTGGGTGGTTAATCCCGAGCCTGCGGGGTGTGCCCCGGTAAAACTAGGGGCGAACGTCCTGAAGAACACTCAAATTTCCTCTAGAGTGAAGATGTGACAGAGTTTTTGGAGAAAGAACTGTCAGGCTTTCCATCAAGTGGTCTAGACCTGACAACGTTCGGGCAGCGGCTCCGGCATCTCCGCCGGGCCCACGGTTACACGCTGGCCGAGCTGGGCACCCGGGTGGGCCGGGCACCGTCGGCCCTGTCCCAGCTGGAGAACGGCCGCCGCGAGCCCAAGCTGTCCCTGATCGAGTCGCTGGCTGCCGCCCTGGCCGTGCCGGCCGAGGAACTGCTGCGCCATCAGCCGCCGAGCCGCCGGGCCCAGCTGGAGATCGCGGTGGAAGAGGCGCAGCGTGACCCGCTCTACACCGACCTGGGGCTGCCGCACCTGAAGATCGGCGCCCGGGTCCCTAACGACGTACTCGAGCACCTCGTCGCGCTGTACGGGGAGCTCCGGCGGCAGCACAACCGGCCGACCGCGACCCCGGAGGAGGCCCGGGTGGCCAACGCGGGGCTGCGCGACGCGATGCGGGAGCGGGGCAACTACTTCGCCCAGATCGAGCACGAGGCGGCGGAGGCGCTGGAGTCCGTCAGTTACCGGGGCGGTGCCCTGTCCCAGGGCGCGCTGCTGGCGATCGTCGGCCATCGCGGCTTCTCGGTCAGGTACGCCCAGGACCTCCCGCGCTCCGTCCGGTCCGTCACTGACCTGCGCCACCGCCGGATTTACCTGAAGCAGGAATCCATGGGCATGCACACGCCCCGGACGATCCTGCTGCAGACCCTCGGCCACTTCGTGCTCGGCCATGCGGCGCCGCGTGACTTCGCCGACTTCCTGCGCCAGCGGGTGGAGGCGAACTACTATGCGGCGGCCGTGCTCGTCCCCGAACGCTCGGCCTCACGGTTCCTGCGCGAGGCCAAGGAGGCGAGGGACCTGTCCGTCGAGGACCTCAGAGACGTGTTCTCCGTGTCGTATGAGATGGCCGCGCACCGGTTCACCAACCTCGCTACCCACCATCTCGACCTGACCTGCCACTTCGTCAAGAACGACGAAAGCGGGATCATCTACAAGGCGTACGAGAACGACGGGCTGGTCCTGCCCGCCGACTCCACCGGGGCAATCGAGGGGCAGCGGATGTGCCGCAAGTGGTCCGGGCGCCAGGTGTTCGGGTCGGCCGACTGGTACTCGCCGTACTACCAGTACTCGGACACCCCGGCCGGGACCTTCTGGTGCATGGCCCATGTGGACCCGGGCGCCGAGCGCGGTTTCGCCATCACCCTGGGCACGGGCTATGAGAACTCGCGGTGGTTCCGCGGCCGGGACACCACCAAGCGGACGGTGTCACGCTGCCCGGACGGGGACTGCTGCCAGCGGCCGCCGGCCGGGCTGGCCTCGCGCTGGGACGGGATGGCCTGGCCGTCGGCGCGGGCTCACTCGCACATCCTGTCGGCCCTGCCGACCGGGAGCTTCCCAGGGGTGGACGAGTCCGACGTGTACGAGTTCCTGGACCGCTACGACGCCGACTAAAAAGGAGCCCCGCCGCTATCTACTCACTGGTAACTTAGTCGTGCTACTCTTCGGTAACATACGGCTCGCGCAGGATCCCCGAGGAGCATGATGACCACTGGACCTGACGCCCCGGGCGGATTCTCCCTCGAGCCCGGTCCCGACCTGCGCGACATGCGTGACTGGGTGCACGGCTTCGCCGCCGATGTGATCAGGCCGGCCGGGGCCGAATGGGATGAGCGGGAAGAGACGCCCTGGCCCATCCTGGAAGAGGCGGCCAAGATTGGCCTCTATTCGCTCGACTTCTTCTCCGCGCAGTGGCTTGAGGCGAGCGGGCTGGGCATCCCCATCGCCTTCGAGGAGCTCTTCTGGGGCGACGCGGGCATCGGGCTGTCCCTGGTCGGCAGCACCCTGGCCGCGGTCGCGGTGGCCAGCAACGGCACTCCCGAGCAGATCGGGGAGTGGCTCCCGGAGATGTTCGGCGGCCCCGGCTCGGTGAAGCTGGGTGCGTTCTGCGCCTCGGAGCCGGAGGCGGGCAGTGATGTCGGTGCGATCCGCACCCGCGCCGAATACCACGAGGCGAGCGACGAATGGATCCTCAACGGGACCAAGTCGTGGGCTACCAACGGCGGGATCGCCGACGTCCACGTGGTGGTGGCCTCGGTGGACCCCTCGCTCGGGGCCCGGGGCCAGGCCAGTTTCGTGATCCCGCCGGGCACCTCAGGACTCAGCCAGGGCCAGAAGTTCCGCAAGCACGGGGTCCGGGCCTCGCACACGGCCGAGGTGGTGCTGGACGGCGTACGGGTGCCCGGCCGGTGCCTGGTCGGCGGCAAGGACCGGCTGGACGCGAGGGTGGACCGGGTCCGGTCCGGGGGGCGCAGCGGCGAGCAGGCCGCGATGAAGACCTTCGAGGCCTCGAGGCCGAGCGTCGCGGCCATGGCGGTGGGCGTCGCCCGGGCCGCGGTGGAATTCGCCCGGGACTATGCCACCCAGCGGGTCGCGTTCGGCCGCCCGATCGGGCAGAACCAGGCGGTTGGCTTCATGCTGGCCGACATGCAGGCCGGGGTGGACGCGGCCCGGCTGCTGACCTGGCGGGCGGCCTGGATGGCCCGGCAGCGCCTGGCCCTGGACGGGGCCGAGGGGTCGATGTCCAAGCTGGTTGCGGGGGAGACGGCGGTCCGGGTGACTGAGCAGGCCATCCAGATCCTGGGCGGTAACGGCTACACCCGTGACTTCCCGGTGGAACGCTGGCACCGGGACGCAAAGATCTTCACGATCTTCGAGGGCACGTCCGAGATCCAGCGCATGATCATCGGACGGGCAATTACCGGACTGGACGTCCGGTAACGGCCAGCCGAGCCGGACTGGACGTCCGGTAACAGCCAGCCGAGCCGGACTGGACGTCCGGTAACCGGCCGGACGATCACGGACCGGACCGCCGGTGCGCCTACCCTGGTTACACGATGAGCGGCTTGATCGAGCACATACTCAGCCTCAGCGGATGGCTGGCCCTGCTGATCGTCTTCGCCGTCCCGGCCCTCGAGTCCTCGGCGTTCCTGGGCTTCGTCTTCCCGGGCGAGACCGCGCTCATCCTGGGCGGGGTGCTCGCCTCCTACGGCCGGGTGAGCCTGTGGGCGGTCCTGGTCGCGGGGATCTCCGGGGCCATCGTCGGCGACTCGGTCGGTTACCTGGTGGGCCGCGAATATGGCCGGCGGCTGCTGGAGTCCAGGCCGCTGCGCCGCGTCGTGAAGCCCGGGCGTATTGACCGTGGCCAGGAGTACCTGGCCAGACGAGGCGGCCCGGCCGTGTTCTTCGGGCGCTTCACTGCCGCGCTGCGGGTCCTGGTCCCGGGGCTGGCGGGCATGGCGCGGATGCCCTACCGCGTCTTCCTGCCGTTCAACGTGGCCGGCGGCGCGATCTGGGGCACCGGGATGGTCCTGCTCGGCTACCTGGCCGGGGCCAGCTGGAAGCGGGTCGCCCACTACGCGACCCAGGTTGGCATCGCCCTGTTCGCGGTCGTGGTGCTCGCGCTCGTCCTCGGGCACCTGCTGCGGTCGGCACGTGAACCGGACAGCTGGGCGGGGCGGCAGGTCGGCCGGGTCTCCCGCAGCCGCCTGGCCCGCTGGCTGGAGCGGCGCTTCCCGAGGCAGCTCGCCTGGCTCGCCGTGCGCTTCCAGCCGGGTGTCCCCACCGGGTTCTCGCTGACCGTGGCGGTACTCACCCTCGGCGCCTGCGGTTGGGCCTTCGGCTCACTGACGAACAGCGTGCTGCACCACATCAACAGTGCCCGGTTCGATCCGCAGGTCCTGGCGTTCTTTGTCGGCCACCGCGCGCCGTGGCTCACGGGCCTGGCCAAGACGCTCACCTGGCTTGGCTCGGGCTTGGTTCTCTGGCCCGTCGTGATCGGCGCCGGCCTGGCACTGTGGCGGTGGCGCCGGCAGTGGCTGCCCGCGGTGCTCCCCGCGCTGGCCCTCGCAGGCGCGTGGGGCTGGGCGCTGCTGACGAAGACCCTGGTCGCGCGGCCCCGGCCGCCGGCTGTGGACCGGCTGACCACGGTCCACGGCTGGTCCTATCCCTCCCAGCATTCGGCCCAGGCCCTCGCCGCCTGGGGCATGCTCGCCCTGATGGTGATGGCCGGCCGATCCTTCCGGGCGCGCACGCTGCTCATGACCGGCGCGCTCCTGATCGCCCTCGTCGTCGGGCTGTCCCGGATGTACCTCGCCGCGCACTGGATGACCGATGTGCTGGGCGGGTGGGCGCTGGCGGGCGTATGGGGCTGCCTGCTGATCCTTCCTTACCTGGCCGCGGAGAAGAGGGCACCCACTACCGGATCGAGCCCGCCGTCACCCCGCCCACCACGCGCCGCTCGATCAGCGCAAACAGGATGAGCACCGCGATGGTGGCGACGAGGCCGGGCCAGTCGGCCCGGGCCGCGCCTTCCTGGCCAGGTGGCCAGCCTGGAGGGCAGCAGGCCGGCGGGGCTGGATGTTACCCAAACTTCACCGGGTGGCCCGGGAAGGTCCCCGGGCCGGCCTCGCCACCGGTCGCCCGGACACGCCGGGCGGGCCGGAAATAACCCACGAAGCCCAGGCTGACCAGTAAATTTGCCGTGGCCCACGGCGCAGCCCGGAGGGCCTGGCCATGGTGGGCCGCGGTGCGAAGGTTGTCGCGAGTGCTCAGATTGGCGGGATGCGGGCCGTATGGAGTGTTTGCATCCGCTATGGACCGGGATGTTGATCCGGTAACATCTGGTGGCGGTCGCGAACGGCCGCTTCGCGCACGCTGAGCCCGCCGGGGAACAATGATCCTGGCCCCTGTCCAGAACACTGCTCAGCGCGTTTCACAATTCCAGTGCGATTCATCACTTTCGCAGGGTGGTCAACGGGGCGGCGCTGCGGGCAGGTTGCTGTGGGGTTCAGGCACGTAGGGCTGAGGGAGCAAACCAGCAGTGAGCGGAACGATGGCGAGGCCGTCCGCGGGCGGGCCGCCCGGAGAATCGCATAGTGACGCGGCGGCCGGCCAGGACCAGGGCCGGAAACGCTGGCTCACCCCGATCAGCGTGGCGATCGGCGCCTGCACCCTGCTGGCCCTGGCGCTCCGGTTGCTGCTGCTGTCTCGTCCCGGCTACCTGCTGGGGGTGACCGAGTATGACGATGGCCCCTACTTCGGCAGCGCGGTCAACCTGATCCACGGCTACCTGCCGTACCGCTCGTTCCTCCTGGTGCAGCCGCCCGGGATCACCCTGCTGATGGTGCCGTCGGCGCTGCTGTCCGAGGCCATCGGGACGGCCCACGCGATGGCGACCGCCCGGATCCTGACCACCCTGGCCAGCTCGGCGGGCGTGATCCTGGTGGGGCTGCTGCTCCGCCACCGGGGCCTGCTCGCCGTGGTCGTGGGGTGCGGGATCGTCGCGGTCTACCCGGACAGCGTGTCCACCGCCCGCACCGTGCTGGTCGAGCCCTGGCTGGTGCTGTTCTGCCTGCTCGGGGCCCTGGCCCTGTTCGATGGCAATCGCCTGACCAGCAGCAGGAAGCGCCTGTTCTGGAGCGGCGTCGCGTTCGGTTTCGCGGGCTGCATCGAAGTCTGGGCGATCTTCCCCGTCCTGGTGGTCCTGGTCATGCTCCTGCCGCAGATCAGGCGGCTGGCCGTGTACGTGGGCGGGCTGGCGGTCGGCTTCCTGGTCCCCACCCTCCCGTTTGCGGCGCTGGCGCCTAAGCGGTTCTACCAGAGCCTGTACGTGGCCCAGGTCGCCCCGCGAGCCGGGTCGACCCGGGTCCCGCTGCCTGCCCGGCTGAGTCACATGCTCGGGATCATTAACCTCCCTCTTCCCGCCCACCCGCGCACGGTCATCCTGACGGCCACGGCGGTGCTCGTCGTCGTCGTGCTCGCGATGATCGTCGTGGCGTGGCGGATGCTGCGCCAGGCGCCGCCCCCGCTGGACTGGTTCGCGCTGGCCACCACCGCGGTGGTCACCGTCATGTTCATGTGGCCGGACCAGTTCCACTACCATTTCGCCGCGTTCCTGGCGCCGTTCTTCGCCATGTCCATCGCGCTGCCCCTGGCCCGGCTGCTGGAGGCGCTCAGCCAGGGCACCAGCTGGCTGCCTGCCACAGACGGGCGGCGCCTGTGGATACCCGCCACGGCGCTGGCCAGCCTGGCGGTCGTGGTGCTGGCCCTGGACCAGGCCAGCTCCGAGTCCCATCTCCAGCTGCGCCTGGCCCCGGTAGCCGCGCAGATCGAGCAGATCATCCCCAAGGGCGCGTGCGTCGCCACCGACCAGACGTCCTACCTGCTGATGGCCAACCGGTTCAGCCCCGACCAGGCGAACTGCCCGCACATGCTGGACGGGCTCGGCAGCGATCTCGGTTTCTCCAACGGACTCAAGCCGGCCACCGGGGCAGGCCAGGTGCCGGCCGTGCAGGCCATGTGGTGGGACGAGTTCACCCGGGCCCAGTTCGTCTGGCTGTCCTACAACCAGCTCCGCCGGGTGGCCTGGTACCCGCAGCTGAGGGCCTACTTCAAGGCTAACTTCGTGCCGGTCTATAAGCATGGCTGGCACGACACGCTCTGGGCCCGCAAGGGCACCGGCACCGGCTGACCGGGACCGGCGCCGATCCCGTAGAGCTGCGGCCCAGGAGTACCCCGGGTCAGTGCTGCGGGGGATAGCCGGTGTAGTTCTCGGCCAGCGAGGCCGCAGCCGCCCGTGAGGTGGTGACGTAGCGGAGCTGGGCCAGCTGGAGCTCGGCGTCCATCGGGTCCGCGCCGGGCGTGGCGTGCAGCATCGTGGTCATCCACCAGGAGAAGTGCGTGCGCCGCCAGACCCGGTCCAGGCAGTCGCTGCTGTAGGCGTCGGCCCGGCGCGGGTCGCCGCGCAGCAGTTCCTCCAGGGCGCCGGCCAGCACTGCGACGTCCCCCAGGGCCAGGTTGAGTCCCTTGGCGCCGGTGGGCGGCACGATATGCGCGGCGTCCCCGGCCAGGAACAGCCGCCCGTGCCGCATCGGGGCGCTGACGAAGCTGCGCATCGGGGTGATGCCCTTGTCCAGGATCGGGCCTTCCTTCAGCTCCCAGCCAGGCATCGCGAAGCGCCGCTGGAGCTCGGCCCAGATCCGGTCATCCGGCCACGCGCTGATCTCCTCATCCGGGGCGACCTGCAGGTAGAGCCGGCTGACCAGCGGACTGCGCAGGCTGTGCAGCGCGAATCCGCCGGGGTGGTGGGCGTAGATCAGCTCATCGGTGGAGGGCGGGACGTCGGCGAGGATGCCCAGCCAGGCGTACGGGTACTCGCGTTCCCAGACGGTCAGCAGCCCCGCCGGGACCGCCGGCCGGCAGATCCCGTGAAAACCGTCACAGCCGGCGATCGCGTCGCACATGAGCTCGTGCCGCGTCCCGTCCGCACTGGTGTACCGGAGTACCGGGCGGCTGGTGTCCAGGTCGTCGACCTCGGTGCCGGTCACGTCGAACTCCACCTGGCCGCCGGCCCCCATCCGGGCCTCGATGAGGTCTTTCACCACCTCGGTCTGCGCGTATACGGTGACGGTCCGCCCGGTCAGGTCGCGGAAGTCGATGTGGTGCCGCTGGCCGGCGAACTGCAGGTAGATTCCCCCGTGCTCCAGGCCCTCGCGGTCCAGGCGCCCGGCCAGCCCGGCCTCGCGGAGCAGGGTGACGCTGCCGTCCTCCAGCACGCCGGCCCGCTGGCGGGCCTCACAGTAGGCCCGGCTCCGGTCTTCGACCAGCACCGAGTCGATGCCGCGCAGCGCGAGCAGATGGGAGAGCAGCAGGCCGGCCGGTCCCGCCCCGACGATCCCGATCTGGGTGCGCGTGCGCGCGGGTGCGGACGGCATCTAGAACGGGTAGGGCGCGATCTCGCTGCGCATCGTGACCCAGCGGGTATCGGTGAACGCGTCGAGGTTGGCGGTGCCGCCGAACCGGGCGCCGGTGCCGGAGGCCCCGGTGCCGCCGAACGGCGTGTTCGGCGCGTCGTCCACGGTCTGGTCGTTGATGTGCACGATGCCGGTGGGGATCTTCCGGGCCAGGTCCAGGCCGCGCAGCACGTCCTTGGTGAGGATGCCCAGGGACAGCCCGTACTCGGTGTCCGCGGCGAGTTTGGCCGCCTCGTCGGCGGTCGAGAAGCGGATGACCGGGGCCACCGGGCCGAACACCTCGCTGGCGTAGGCGGGCATGGCGGGTGCGACCTCGGCCAGCACGGTGGGCTGGTAGAACAGGCCCTCGTAGGTGCCGCCCGCGGCCAGCCGGGCGCCCGCGTCCACGCTGGCGGTCACCAGGCCGTGAACCTTATCCCGCTGCCGCTCGTCGATGAGGGGGCCCAGCGCGACCTGGCCGGTGGCCGGATCGCCCACCGGCAGGTGGCTGGCCTTGCCCGCCAGCGCCGCGACGTAATCGTCATAGATTGCGTCCTGGACCAGGTGACGGCCGGTGGTCATGCAGATCTGGCCCTGGTGCAGGAACGAGCCCCACGCGCCGGCCGCCGCGGCCGCGTCCAGGTCGGCGTCATCCAGCACGATCAGGGCGGAGTTGCCGCCCAGTTCCAGGTGCACCCGCTTGAGATGCTGGCCGGCCAGTGCTCCGACGTGGCGGCCCACCGAGGTGGACCCGGTGAACGAGATCACCCGCACCTGCGGGTCGGTGATCAGCGTCTCCCCGGCGTCCGGGCCGCCCGGCAGCACGTGCAGCACGCCCTCGGGCAGCCCGGCCTCCTCGAAGACCCGGGCCAGCACCACACCGCCGCACACCGCGGTGCGCGGATCCGGCTTCAGCACCACCGCGTTGCCGAGCGCGAGCGCCGGGGCCACCGAGCGGATGGCCAGGATCTGCGGGAAGTTGAACGGGGAGATGACCCCGACCACCCCGGCCGGGACCCGCTCGGCCCAGCTGAGGTGCGGTGACTCGGTGGGCAGCAGCTCACCGTAGGGACGTGAGGGCAAGGTGGCCGCCTCGTAGATCTCCTCGGTGGCCACGTGCGTCTCGAACTGCGCCGCAGGCCCGATCTTGCCGCCCTCGCGGATGCTCCAGCCCTCGATCTCCTCGGCGTGCGCCTTCCAGATGTCACCCGCTCGCCGCAGGATGGCGGAACGCTCCGGGTGCGGGAGTGCGGCCCAGGCCGGCTGGGCGGCGGCCGCGGCCGTGGCGGCGGCGGCGATGTCGGCGGGCGACGCGATGCCGACCCGGCCGAGTTCCGCCCCCGTGGCCGGCTCGGTGACTGAGGCCTCGCCACCGGAGACCGTCGTCCAGCCGCCGCTGAAGGCCTTGCCCCGCCACGTCGCCTCATCGAGAAATGTCACAGGAACTCCTTGATCGCCGATGACGGGAGTGTCCAGCAGGGCAGGATCCGCCCGGTGGGTGAGTGTGCGCTTTACGAACAGCAGTTCTATGATCGAACATTGCGAATCTAGGGGATGTCGTATCTCAGTGTCAACGAGCCGCAGACGGTCCGACCTCGCGCATTGAGCTGTACGAAGATGGCCGCGCATGCTACCTCTGTCCCATGAGCGACTACGGGCCAGCAGAGCCGGCAGGCGCGGTGGACGATGACGCGATCACCGCGGTCGTCGAGCGCGCCCACTCCGACCAGGTTTCCCTCGTCCGGTTCCTGTACGCCGATCACGGCGGGATCGTCCGGGGCAAGGCCGCGTCGGCGGCCATGCTGCCCGCCCGGATGCGAACCGGGATCGGGCACACGGTCGCGATGATGGCCATGTCCATGCTGGATTCCCTGCAGCCGGTGGACGGCATGGGGCCGGTGGGTGAGGTCCGCATCATGCCCGACCCGTCCACCTACGTGGCTCTTCCGTACGCACCGGGCGCGGGGGTGATGCTTGCCGACCTGGTCCAGCCCGGCGGAGAGCCCTGGGACGCCTGCGCGCGCACCTTCCTCAAGCGGGCCATCGCGGAGCTGGCCACCGAGGGCTACGCGGTCCACGCGTCCTTCGAGCCCGAGTTCACCCTGGGCCGCCGGGAAACCCCGCCCGGCGGCGGCCCGGACGTGCTGGTCCCGATGGACGACAGCCTCTGCTACTCCTCGACCGGGTTCGCGCTGGCCCACGACTTCGCCATCGACCTGCTGGGTGCCCTGCAGGAGCAGGGCCTGGAGGTGGAGAACTACTACCCGGAACTCGGCCACGGCCAGCAGGAGATGACGATCCGGCACGCTCCCGCGCTCCGCGCGGCCGATAACCACGTGCTGTACCGGGAGACCGTTCGCGGGGTCGCGTTCCGCCGTGGGCTGTGGGCCAGCCTGGCCCCCAAGCCCGTGCCCGACCAGGCCGGCAACGGCACCCACCTGCACGTGTCGCTGACCGACCTCGGGCCGGACGGCCAGCCGGGGGAGCGCCCGATCTTCTACGACCCGGACGACCGCTACCTGCTGTCGGCCACCGGCTATCACTTCATCGGCGGCCTGCTCGCGCACCTGCCCGCCCTGGTGGCGCTGACCTGTGCCAGCGTCAACTCCTACCGCCGCCTGGCCCCGCAGATGTGGGCCAGCGCGTACACGATCTGGGGCATGGACAACCGCGAGGCCGCGGTGCGCATCTGCTCGCCGATGCTCGGCGACCCGGGCGGCTCGGTGAACCTCGAGCTCAAGCCCTCGGATTCGAGCGCCAACCCCTATCTGGCCCTCGGGGCCGTGATCCACGCGGGCCTGGACGGCATCCGGCGCAAGCTCGACCCCGGCGAGGCCGTGAACGTGGACCCGGCCACGCTGAGCGATGCCGAGCGGCAGGCTGCGGGCGCGCGCCGGCTGCCCGGGTCCCTGGACGCGGCGCTGAACGCGCTGGCCGCGGACGACCTGCTGATGGAGGCGCTGGGGCCGCTGCGCCGCACCGCGTACCTGGCCGTGAAGCGCTCCGAGGCCGCCGCGTTCGCCGACGCCGACGTGGCCTGGGAGTGCTTCCAGCACTTTACGAAGATCTGAGCGCGGGTGACTGACCTTGACCCGGCCGGCCCGGGCCCGCTGGAGTCCGGGATCGGCACGCTCGCCCTGGTGGACCACCACGTGCATCCGGCCCTCGAGGCCGAGACGGGCGCGGGCGAGTTCGAGGCGTTGCTCACCGAGTCAGACCGGCCGTTGCCGGCCGGGCTGACCCAGTTCGACTCCCAGCTGGGGGTGGCGGTCCGCCGCTGGTGCGCGCCGGTCCTGGACCTCGAGCCGTTCGCATCGCCCGATGACTACCTGGCCCGGCGGACCGACCTTGGCCCGGCCGAGGTCACCCGGCGGCTGCTGCGGGCCAGCGGGACCGGGTACTTCCTGCTCGACACCGGCTACGTGCGGCCGGGCCTGCTCGACGTGGCCGGGATGGCGGCCGCGGCCGGCGTCCCGGCCGCCGAGGTCGTCCGCCTGGAGTCCGTGGCCGACCAGGCCGTGCTGGCGGGCGACGGCAGCGCGGCCGGCTTCGCGGACCGTTTCGCGGAGGTCCTGGCCCGGCAGGCCGCCGCGGCGGCCGGCCTGAAGAGCATCGTCGGCTACCGCTTCGGCCTCGACTTCGACCCGGAGCCGCCTGCCGCCAGCGACGTGACCGCGGCGGCGGGCCGCTGGCTGCGGCAGATCGAGGCGACCGGCCAGGTCCGGGTCGAGGACCCGGTGCTGCTGCGTCACCTGCTGTGGGCCGGCCTGGACCTGGGACTGCCGCTCCAGCTCCACACCGGGTTCGGGGATCCGGACGCCGACCTGCGCCGGTGCGACCCGCTGCTGCTGCGCGGTTTCCTGCAGCGCACCGAGCCCGCCGGGGTACCGGTCATGCTGCTGCACTGCTACCCGTACCACCGCGGGGCCGGGTACCTGGCCCAGGCGTACCCGCACGTCTACCTGGATGTCGGGCTGGCCATCAACTACACGGGCGCCCGGGCCGCGGCCGTGGTCGCCGAGTCGCTGGAGCTGGCCCCGTTCGGCAAGCTGCTGTTCTCCTCCGACGCCTGGGGACCGGCGGAGCTGCACTACCTGGGCGCGTTGCTGTGGCGCCGGGCCACCGCGCGGGTGCTCGGCGAATGGGTGGCCGACGGCGACTGGAGCCAGGCCGACGCGCTGCGGGTCGCGGAGATGGTCGGCGCGGGCAACGCCCGCCGCGTGTACCGCCTCTAGCCGCCCGGCCCGTCTGGCCCCCGTCTGCCCCGTCTGCTCCGCCGGGCCCGTCTGCCCCGTCTGGCCCGCCAGCCCCGTCTGGCCCGTCTGCCCCGTCTGGCCCGTCTGCCCCGCCAGCTTCGCAACCCCGCTCGGCGTCAGACCCATTCAGGCGGAAACTACTAAGTAATCTAACACTAAGTGTGATGCAAATCACGTTCAGTTAGTATAACTAAAAGGGAGCATGACATCACTAGGAGTGCTCAGCTATGGCAGGGTGAATCGCCGTATGTGTTCTTAATTGGTTCTGGTGCCGGGGAGGGGCCAGACACAGTGGTGCACGTCAACAACTTCACCTATGGCCCGGTAACGCCGGTGCTCGGCTTCGTGATGTCCAGCCTGGGCTGCTTCCTCGGACTGCGCTGCACTACCCGGGCCCGGGCCTCGCATGGCGCACCGCGCGTCCGGTGGCTGCTGCTGGCCACGCTGTCGATCGCGACCACCGGTATCTGGGTGATGCATTTCGTGGCCATGCTGGGGTTCACCATTCCCGGCCAGACCATCACCTACAGCGTGCCGGTCACGGTGGCGTCCATGCTGATCGCGGTGGTCGTGGTGGGTATCGGGCTGCTCATCGTCGGCTTCGGCAGCTCAGGCTGGCGGACGCTGCTGCTCGGCGGGGTGATCATCGGGTTCGGCGTGGCCAGCATGCATTACATCGGGATGGCCGCGATGAAGATGCCGGACACGGTCCGGTACAACAACACCCTGGTCGCGGCGTCGGTGGTCATCGCGGTGGTGGCCGGGACCGCCGCGCTGTGGGCCGCGCTCCGGCTGGCCGCTGTGTGGTCGACTCTCGCGGCGTCGCTGATCATGGGCGTGGCGGTGAGCGGGATGCACTACACCGGCATCGCGGCCATGCACGTCTACTCCACTGCGAGCCCGGGGATGCTGGCCGCGATGTCGGGCGGGGTGAGCGCGCCGGCCTTCCTGGTCCCCCTGATCGTCGGGATCAGCCTGCTCGCGTTCGCCCTCACCGTGATCATCTCGCTGTCGCCGACCGAGGCGGAGATGCGGGAGGACGCGGCCCTGATGGATAGCCTGGTCGGCCTGCCTGCGGTCCCGCTTGGGGGAACGCACCGGACCGGCGGCCCGGGAGAGGGCCCGGGAGAAGTCCCGGACGATGGTAGCGGGCGCTGGTTCCGGCCCGGCCACTAGTCTGCAGGCGTGCCTGACCTGAAGCTCCTGGTCCTGAGCGCTCGTGACGTTCGCGAGCTGCTGCCCTACGGCGAGTGCGCCGACCTCGTCGCCGGCGCGCTCGCCGCCCTGGCCCGCGGCGAGGTTTACCAGCCGCTGCGGACCGTGATCCAGCCGCCAGCGCCGGACGGGGCGCCCGCGCCGGGGCTGATGGCGCTGATGCCTTCGATCCGATCCGATCCGAACGCGGCGTACAGCCTCAAGGCCATCTGCATCTTTCCCGGCAACCCGGCTCTCGGCAAGGATGCTCACCAGGGTGTCGTGCTGCTGTCCAGCCCGGACACCGGGGAGCCGCAGGCGGCGATCAATGCATCCGCCCTGACTGAGATCCGCACCGCGGCGGCCTCCGTGGTGGCCACCCGGCTGCTGGCCCGGGCGGACGTCAGCCAGCTGGCCATCATCGGCACCGGGGTGCAGGCCCGCGCGCACGCGATCGCCCTGGCCCAGGACTACGCGGCCCGGGGTCGGCCGCTGGCCGGGATCCGGATCGCCGGGCGTACCCCGGGCCGGGCGGTCCAGGCCGCGGAAGTGCTCACCGCCGCGACCGGGGTGGAAGTGACGGCCTGCGGCTCGGCGGCCGAGGCCGTGACCGGCGCCGGCCTCGTGGTGACCGCCACCTCGTCGCCCACCCCCGTGCTGGAGCGGGCCTGGCTGGCGGAGGGCACGCACATTAACGCGGTGGGTGCGTGCCTGCCGCACCAGAGGGAGCTCGACTCGGCCACCATGGCCACCGCCGCCGTGTTCGCTGACAGCCGGGAATCGGCGCTGGCAGAATCGGGTGACGTGCGGCTGGCCATCGCGGAGCAAGCCTTCCCACCTGTGCATATCCGGGCAGAAATCGGGGAATTGCTGTCCGGGACGGCACTTGGCCGGGCCGGCGACCGGGAGATCACCGTATTCGAGTCGCTGGGGCTGGCGGCCGAGGACCTGGCGGCAGCCCAGGGGGTCTACCGGAATGCGGCCCGGGCCGGGGCCGGCACCTGGGTGGACTTCTGAGCGTAGCGGGGCGCTCAGGGCCCAGCGCGCCCGCACGGGGAAATACGGCCGCGCGGAGATGAGCCGCGCCGCCCGGCTTCGTCTTAAGTCGGGCAGGCCCGTTGAATGGGGGACGTCTGGTGACAACGGTGATCGCGGTGGTCGCCGCCTTGCTGGCGGCGTTCTGCTTCGCCGTGGCCGCCCTTGTCCAGCAGACCGTGGCCCGGGCGACCGGAGCAGACGAGGCCATGCACCCCCGGCTCCTGCTGGACCTGGCGCGGCGGCCCCGCTGGCTGGCCGGGATCGGCCTGGACGCGCTGTCGTTCCTCATCCTGGCCCTCGCCCTGGCGTTCGGGCCGCTGGCCCTGGTCCAGCCCCTGACCTCGCTGGACGTACTGTTCGCGCTCCCGCTGATCGCCCGCGTGCAGGGACGCCGGCTCACCCTGGGGGACGGGATCGGCGCGGCCACCGTGGCGGGCGGAATCGTGATCTTCCTGGCGGTAGCCCCGCCCACCGGCGGGATCAAGGCCCCGAGCCTGACCGCCTGGGCCCCGGTCTTCGTGGCGGCCGGGGCACTCAGCGCGGTGACGGCCGTGGCCGGGCTGCGGGTCACCGGAAAGGCCCGGGTTATCTGGCTGGCCCTGGCCGCGGGATCGGTCTACGGGGTGCTGGCCGCGCTGACCAAGGCCACCGTGGATGTGGTGGCAGTCCGCGGCGTGGGGGTCCTGCTCACCTGGGAACCGTGGGCGCTGCTGCTGTGCGGGATCCTCGGCGCCCTGCTCGGGCAGAGCGCCTACAGCTCGGGGGCGCTGTCCCTCAGCCTGCCGGTCCTGGACACCCTGTCCCCGATCGTCGCCGTGGTCATCGCGGCCACGGTGTTCGACGAGAAACTCGCCTCCTCCGCCTGGCAGCTCGGCGTGCAGCTGGCCGGCGGCGCGCTCGCGGTGGCGGGCATCGCCATGCTCAGCCGCTCGGCGATCGTGGCCGCCGAGACCGCAGGTGGACGCGACCGCGCGCTGGCCCGGCTGGGTGCCGCGGCGCTAGAGGGGGACTGATTACGCATAGCGGACCCGGCCGCGTAAGAATGACTCAGTGAGCAAGCAGTCGAAGCCGGCACCCCCCGGGGCCAAGCCAACGCCCACGGCGCCGCCGCCTCCGCCCGGCTGGCGGCACTGGCTCTGGCCGCTGGCCCTGATCGCGGCCCTGGTGCTCTTCCTGTTCCTCCCCCGCTTCGGCGGGATCACCACGGTCAACCTGAGCTACTCCACGTTCATCAGCGACGTCCAGGCGCACGAGGTCAAGACGTTCACGCTGGACAACAGCACCGGGTCCACCGCCCCGGCCACCGGCACGCTGAAGAACGGCAAGAACTACACCACGGTCATCCCGCTGCCGTTCGCCGGCACGCCGCTGGAGACCACGCTGCAGAAAGCGAACGTGGAGATCAACGCGGCCGCGCCGAGCAGCGGGCTGGGCACGGAGCTGCTCTACTGGATCATTCTGCTGCTCCCGTTTGCCGTCGTGTTCTGGCTGGTCCGTCGGATGTCCCGGGCCGGAGCGGCGACCGGCCCGCTGGGCGGGATCATGGGCGTGGGCCGGGCCCGGGCCAAGGTCTTCGACGCTGAGCGCCCGCAGACCAAGTTCTCCGACGTGGCGGGCTATGAGTCCGCGAAACGCGAGATCAGCGAGGTCGTCGACTTCCTGAAGCACCCGGAGCGGTACCGCCGCCTGGGCGCGGTCACCCCCCGCGGCGTGCTGATGGTCGGCCCGCCCGGAACAGGCAAGACGCTGATGGCCCGGGCGGTGGCCGGCGAGGCCGAGGTGCCGTTCATCTCGGTGACCGGGTCCAGCTTCGTGGAGCTGTTCGTCGGGGTGGGCGCGGCGCGCGTCCGCGACCTGTTCGCCGAAGCCCGCAAGCGGGCCCCCTGCATCATCTTCATCGACGAGATCGATGCGATCGGCCAGCGCCGGGCGGGCTCCGGTGCCGTGGTCTCCAACGACGAGCGGGAGCAGACGCTCAACCAGCTGCTGTCGGAGATGGACGGCTTCGACGAGGCCCAGGGCATCGTGGTGCTCGGCGCCACCAACCGCCCCGAGGTCCTGGACCCGGCGCTGCTGCGGCCGGGCCGGTTCGACCGGCAGATCACCATCCCGCTGCCCAACCTCGCCGAGCGCGCGGCCATCCTGGCCGTGCACTGCCGGGGCAAGCACCTGAACCCCGACGTCAACCTGGACGTGGTGGCCCGGGGCACCCCCGGCTTCTCCGGCGCCGACCTGGCCAACCTGGTCAACGAGGCGGCCATCAACGCGGTCCGGGCCGGCCGGGACTCCATCACGATGGCCGACTTCAACGACGCCCGCGACCGGATCATCCTGGGCAGCCGGGGCGACTCCAACCTGCTGCTGCCCGAGGAGAAGCGGGCGGTGGCCATCCACGAGTCCGGGCACGCCATGGTCGCGGCGCTGTCCCCGCACGCGGATCCGGTGGCCAAGGTAACCATCCTGCCTTCCGGACAGGCGCTGGGCGTCACCGAGCAGCTGCCGCTGGTCGAGCACCACCTGTACGGGGAGGACTACCTGACCGAGTCGCTGGCCGTCCGGCTGGGCGGGCGCGCCGCCGAACTGGTTGTCCTGGGCCAGGGCTCGACCGGGGCCTCTAACGACCTGGCGTCGGCCACCGAACTCGCGATCAAGATGGTCCGGGAGTTCGGGCTGTCCAGCAAGCTCGGGCCGGTGGGCTACCCCGAGGGGGGATCGGTCTTCCTCGGCGGAGGCGGCGGCAACGGGCTCTCCAGCCGGCCGTTCTCCGAAGCCACCCAGGCCGTCATCGACAGCGAGGTCTCGCGGCTGGTCCGGGAAGCGGAGCAGACCGCGGTCACGCTCATCCGCACCCACCAGCGGGATCTGGACCGGCTGGCGGACCTGCTGGTGGAGAAGGAGACGGTGGACGGCGCGGAGGTGTACCGGCTGCTCGGCCTCTCCGTCCCGGAACACCAGCCAGAAGGCCGGGCCATCGCCCCGGGCCGGGCGGCCGCCGCGACCGCGGTGCCCCCCGTGAGCACGCCCGCCGCCAGCACGCCCAGCGGCGGGACGCACAGCGCCAGCCCGGCTAGCGCCAGTCCGGCTAGCGCCAGTCCGGCTAGCGCCAGCCCGGCCAGCGCCGGGACGCATACGGCCGGGACGCCCAGCTCCAGCAAGTCCAGCGCCGGGCCACACACCGCGAGCGCGGCGCCCAGCAACGCCCGCCCCGCGGCCCCGCCTGACCAGTCCCCGCCGGACGCGGCCGGGTGAGTGCTGGCGTGTGGCCGGCCGGCCCGCTAGAGTCACGACCATGCGATCCAGCAACGCACCCCGCCAGTGGTGGCGCCGCCGTTAGGCGGTTGCTGGTTCACGCGTTCAGATAGCCAGAAGCGACCGTCCGGTAACGGCGGTCGCTTCGTGCGTTCGCCTGGTGCCGGCCGAAGACCCATGAGAAAGCAGGCAGCCCAGGTGGATCCGCAGCCAACCGAGCGGACGACATTCATGACCGCGGGTGGCATCCACGTCACCCGCACCGCCGAGCCGTTCGACCCGGACATCCTCGCCGGCCTGACCAGGAGCGTCGATCAGCGGCGCGGTGGAGTGCTGAGTTCAGGCATGGAGTACCCGGGCCGGTACAGCCGCTGGCACCTGGCCTACGTGGACCCGTGCGCGGAGATTGTGGCCCGCGGCCGCCGGATCGCGGTCCGGGCCCTGAACGCCCGCGGCGAAGTCCTCCTCCCGGTGCTGGGTGACGCGCTGCTCCGGGCCGGACGATCTCTAACGCCTCCCTCAGGCCAGCCCGCCGCCCCGGGACCAGGACCAGGGGCGCGGGAGATCGAGGTAACCATCCCCGAACCCTCCGGGCTGGTCGCCGAGGAGGACCGGAGCCGCCGCCCGACCGTGTTCACCGCGCTGCGCGAGGTGATCGCCACGTTCGCGGGCGACGATCCGCACCTGGGCCTGTACGGGGCTTTCGGGTACGACCTGGCCTTCCAGTTCGAGCCGGTCCGGTTCCGCCGGGACCGGCCCGCGGACCAGCGGGACCTGGTCCTGCACCTCCCGGACGAGTTGTACGCGCTGGACCGCAAGCGCGAATCGGCGATGGTGTACCGCTATGAGTTCTCGGCCGGGGGGATCAGCACCGAGGGGCTGCCCCGCCAGACGGCTCCGTCGCCGGTCCGGGTAGCCAGCCCGGCGCCGGGTTTCGTTGCGGAAAAGAATTTCGCGGCCAAGCCGCAGCCGGGCGCCTTCGCGCAGGTCGTGGGGCAGGCCAAAGAGCGTTTTGCGCGCGGCGATCTGTTCGAGGTGGTGCCCAGCCACGTGTTCCGTGGCGAGTGTGACTCCCCGGCCGCCTTTTACGAGACCCTCCGGCAGGTAAATCCCGCCCCGTACGAGTTCTTCTTCAACCTGGGGGAAGGGGAGAGCCTGGTCGGCGCCTCGCCGGAGATGTATGTGCGGGTCAGCGGGGACCGGGTGGAGACGTGCCCGATCTCCGGCACGATCCGGCGTGGCGCTGACCCCCTGGGCGACGCCGAGAACATCCGCACGCTGCTCAACTCGGCCAAGGAAGAGTCCGAGCTGACCATGTGCACCGACGTGGACCGCAACGACAAATCGCGGGTGTGCCTGCCGGGCAGCGTCACCGTGATCGGCCGCCGCCAGATCGAGATGTACAGCCGCCTGATCCACACCGTGGACCACATCGAGGGGCGGCTGCGGCCGGGCCTGGACGCCCTGGACGCGTTCTTGTCGCACATGTGGGCGGTCACCGTGACCGGGGCGCCCAAGACCTGGGCCATGCAGTTCATCGAGGACCACGAAGACGCCCCGCGCTGCTGGTACGGCGGTGCGGTCGGGGTGATCGGCTTCGACGGCAGCATGAACACCGGCCTCACCCTGCGCACGGCCCACATCCGGGACGGCGTGGCGGCGGTCCGGGCGGGCGCGACCCTGCTGTTCGAGTGCGACCCGGAGGCGGAGGAGCGGGAGACCGAGCTGAAGTCGCGGGCGCTGCTGGAGACGCTCGCCCAGGCCCAGGCGGCCGTGCGGGCCGGGGATCCGGCGGAGCCTGGCCTCCCGGCGCGCCAGCGGGCTGACCTGGCCCCGGCCGGGCCCGGCCCGGGCCCGCGGGCTGACCCGGCCCCGGCCGGCCCCGGCCAGGGCCTGCGGGTCCTGCTGGTGGATCACCAGGACTCGTTCGTGCACACACTGGCCAGTTATTTCCGTCAGGAAGGCGCTGAGGTGGTCACGTTGCGGGCCGGTTTCCCGCCGTCCGCGCTCGATGACTACCGGCCCGACCTGGTGGTGCTGTCACCGGGCCCGGGGCAGCCATGCGATTTCGGCTGCGACGCCCTGCTCAGCGAGCTTGATGCGCGGGGACTCCCCGCGTTCGGTGTGTGCCTCGGGCTGCAGGCCATGGTGGAGCACGCCGGGGGAGAGCTGGGCCTGCTGGCCGAGCCCGCGCACGGCAAACCGGGCCAGGTCCGGCGGACCGGCCCGGATGGCCCGGGACTGCTCGCCGGGCTCCCGGACGAGTTCACCGCGGGCCGCTACCACTCCCTGCACGCGGTCCCCGGGCAGGTCAAGGGCGGCTTCGAGGTCACCGCCGTCACCCCGGACGGCGTGGTCATGGCCATCGAGGATGAGCAGGCGGCCCGGTGGGGGGTGCAGTTCCACCCCGAGTCGATCCTGTCGGCGTCGGGTCGCGCGGGCCATCAGGTCATCGGCAACCTGCTGCGGCTGTGCCAGACCCGTGGTTCGGCGGCCCGTGGTTCGGCGGCTCGTGGTGCGGAGGGCGGTGGTGCGGAGGCCCGTGGTTCGGCTGCTGGTGTTCCTGGCTAGCCTGCGGCCTGCGCGGCCTGTTCCGCGGCCATCCGGCCGAGATACCGGCGCTCGGGCACGCTGGTAGCCCGGCGTGCCGCCTCCCGGTAGGCCGTTGCGGCCGGGCCGGGCTGGCCGGCCAGGCCGAGCAGGTGCGCGCGGGTGGCCAGCAGCCGGTGGTAGCCAGCCACCCGGCGGTCGGACTCCAGTTCGGCCAGCGCGTCGAGTCCGGCGGCCGGGCCGCGCACCCGGGCGACCGCGACCACCCGGCTCAGGCTGCTCACCGGATTCGGCGCGACCCGGACCAGCAGGTCGTACAGGGCGAGGATCTGCGGCCAGTCGGTCGCGTCCACGTCCTTCGCCTCGTCGTGGACCGCGGCGATGGCGGCCTGCAGCTGGTAAGGCCCGACCGCCTTCCCTGCAGCGGCCTTCCCTGCAGCGGCCTCCCCTGCAGCGGCCTCCCCGGAAGCGGCCTCCCCGGACGCGGCCTTCCCGGACGCGGCCTTCCCCGAGGCGGTCAGCGCCCCCGTGACCAGCGCCACTCCTTCGGTGATGAGGGCCTGATCCCAGCGGCCGCGATCCTGGTCGGCCAGGGGGATCAGCTCCCCGCCCGGGCCGCTGCGCGCGGGGCGCCGGGCCTCGGTCAGCAGCATCAGCGCGAGCAGCCCGGTCACCTCGGGATCATCGGGCAGGAGCCGGCGCAGCCACCGGGCCAGCCGGATCGCCTCGCCGGACAGGTCCGGGCGGGTCAGCTGATCACCCTGGGTTGCCGTGTACCCCTCGTTGAAGATCAGGTAGAGCACGTGCAGCACCGCGCGGAGCCGGTCGCCGCGCTCCGCCTCGCCGGCCTGCCCGGTGGTTGGGCGCACCGAGAGCGGTACATCGCTGGCCTTGATGGCCTGTTTGGCCCGGCTGATCCGCTGGGCCATGGTCGCCTCGGGGACCAGGAACGCGGCGGCGATCTGCGCGGTGGTCAGCCCGCCGACGGCGCGCAGGGTCAGCGCGATCTGGCTGGGCGCGGACAGGGCCGGGTGACAGCAGCCGAACAGCAGCGTCAGCGAGTCGTCCCGGTCCTGACCTGGAGCGGCGTCGGCGGCCGGGCTGAGCAGCTCGGACTGCGGGGTCGCCACCGCGACCTGGTCCTCGCGCCGGCGCCGGGACTGCTCGCTGCGCGCGGCGTCCATCAGCCGCCGGGCCGCCACGGTGATCAGCCAGCCCCGCGGGTTGTCCGGGGTCCCCTCCCGGGGCCACTGCAGCGCGGCGGCCAGCAGGGCCTCCTGGGTCGCGTCCTCGCAGAGGTCGAAGTGCCCGAACCGGCGCAGCAGCGCCGCGAGGACCTGCGGCGCCAGTTCGCGCAGCAGGTCCCCGGGGTCACGGTCTGCACTCATTCTGGGCTCCGGCATCAGGGCTCCGGGCTGAGCGCGGTCACGGGTTGGTGGGCGACTCGTGCAGGATCGGCCAGACCTCGACCGGCTCCTGGTCGGCCCAGGGCATGTCGGCCGCGATCTGCTCGGCCCGCTCAGCGTTCTCGCAGTCCACCAGGTAGAAGCTGGCGATGTACTCCTTGGTCTCCAGGTAGGGCCCGTCGGTGACCGCCGGCGCGCCCTCCTGCCGCCGGACCAGCCGGGCGTTCACCGCGTCGGCCAGGCCGTAGGCGCCGATCAGCTCGCCCGTGCCGGAGTACTTGCGGTTGAACGCGTCCTGCTTGGCGATTTCCTCGGGCCACTGCTCGCCGAGGATCGAATCCCACTTCTCCTGGTTCCCGTAGATCAGCATCAGGTACTTCATCGTGGACATCCTTCCGGTCCGCGCACCCGCTGGCGCGCCCTCATCGGTCAGTCGGAGCCGCCGCCGCGTCCTCTACATCGCCGTCCTCATCTTTACCCATCGTGGTGGGGGGCGCGGCCCCGGTGTCGGCAGGCCCCGCTAGGGTGCGGAGCCATGAGAAGTGTCGAGCCCGAGGTGTTCCTCGTCGCGCAGCCCGCCATCGACTACGACCAGCTGGCCGCGTATCTGCGTGAGGTGGGTGGTGAGCAGTGGCTGGAGCGGCTCGACCGGGGCGATCTGCCTGACGGCGGCAGAGCCAGCGACGCGCAGAACCTGGCCGAGTTCGCGGGCAAGATGTGCTACCGCGCCTGGGAGCCCGGCCTGAACCCGAACGTCCGCCGGGTCCGCAACGACCACGAGGCCTACCTGCAGAACATCCTCAAGCAGCAGCATGGGTCGGTGCTGGAGCACGCCAGCTTCACGTTCGTGCTGCACAACGTAAGCCGGGTTTTTTCTCATGAACTTGTGCGGCATCGTCCCGGGACGGCGGTGTCGCAGGAGTCGCTGCGCTTCGTCCGGCTGGACGAGATCCCGTTCTGGATCCCGGACTGGGCCCGGGAGGACCCGGAGCTGATGAAGCGGGCCACGGCACTGCTCGGCCAGATGGAGGAGTTCCAAGGCTGGATGGCGCAGCACTTCGGGCTGGACGAGGAGGGTGTGCCGTTTCACGAGAAGAAGGAGAAGACCTCGTTCATGCGGCGGTTCGCGCCGGACGGGGTGGCTACCGGCATCGTCTGGACGGCGAACATCCGCACGCTGCGGCACACCATCGAGGCCCGGACCGATCCCGGGGCCGAGGAGGAGATCCGGCTCGTGTTCGGGAAGATCGCCGAGATCATGCGGGCCGAGGCGCCCGCCCTGTTCGCTGACTACGAGGTCCAGGACGGAGCCTGGGTGCCGAAATGGCGGAAGGTCTAAGTTGGCGGGGACTGAGTCAGCGAAGTCTGCCCCGCTAGACCCGCGATGCGATCTCCGTATCGTCGGGCGGGTCGCAGTACAGGTGCTCGCCTGACGCCCGGTGGGCCAGCACCCGCAAGGTGGCCCGGACCATGCCGGGAGGGCCGCTGACGAAGACGTCACAATCCTGCCAGCTGGCCTGACGACGGACCACCGCGTGCACGGGGCCGAGCGTGCCTTCGCCCTCCGGGTCATCGGACAGTGCGGTGACCACCTCCAGTTGCGCGCACGCCGCCTCCAGCCGGGCCAGGTCAGGCAGGTCGTACAGGTCCGGCCGGCGCCGAGCCCCGACGAACAGCCGGATCCGCCGGACGGCCCGACCGCCCGGCTGGGCACCCAGCCCTTCGATGATCGCCTTCATGGGCGCGAACCCGGTGCCGCCGGCGATGCACAGGATGTCGCGGGCCGAGCTGTGATCGACGATCATGCTGCCCCGGGCCGGCCCGAGCAGCACGGCGTCACCCACCCCCGTGTCGTGTACCAGGGCCGTGCTGACCTGCCCGCCCGGGATGGCGCGGATGTGCAGGTCCAGCGTGCCGTCGGCCCGGGGGGCGTTGGCGATGGAGTACTTCCGCCAGACCCGTGGCCACCGCAGGACCTGCACGCTCAGGTACTGGCCGGGCTGGTAGGCGAATGGCTGGCTGGGCCGGACGGTCAGCACGGCCAGATCGCGGCAGCGCCGTTCGTGCCGGATCACCTCCGCGACCCACCAGGGCGGCTCGGCCGCCGCCTCCTGGGCGGCCGCGGCCATCAGCGAGCAGATGTGGCCGATGGCCGTGTCCCACGCGGCCGCGGTTTCCTGGCTCCAGGACGGCCCGTTGAGCAGCCGCAGCGTGGTAGCCAGCGTCTGGCCGAAGACGTGGTAGTGCTTTTCCTGGACGCCGTACTTCCGGTGGTCGCGCCCCAGTTGGGCCAGGTACTCGTGCAGCGACTGCGGGTTGTCCATGCTCCAGACACACCGGGCCAGCGCCGCGCTGAGCGCCCGGCGCTGCTCATCCATGGCCAGCGGGAACATGGCGCGCAGTTCCGGGTTGGCCGTGAAGAGATGGCTGTAGAAATAAGCCATCTCCCTATCGGCGCCGGGGCCGGCGTCCGTCAGAGTTTGTTTCAGGATTGTGTAATCAGGCAGGTCCGGCCGGCCCCCGAATTCGGGGATTTCTTTTCCGGCGTGGCACGCTGATGTCGCGGCTGGGGGACCGGGCCTCGTGATCTGCTGTCCGGCGGTCCCGGGTTGAGCAGGAAGGGCGGCCTGGGGATGACCAGGAGGGACGTCCTCTCGCTGACCAGGAGGGACGCCCTGGCGCTGACCAGGAGGGACGCCCTGGTGCTGACCAGGAGGTTTGCCTGGGGAGGAGATGGCGGACCGGACCGGGTTCGTCCCGGCCCGGCTGCCGTGGGGCGGCCCGGTTATGCCCGTGGCGCGATCTTGTGCTGGCTTCTCTTCGGGAATGTCCCCTCCTGATGTAATCGCCACGCCCTGGATTGTGGCATCCGGGCCTGCTATCGACAAGTCATTCCGGTAAGCCCGGGATCGGCCGGGCTCCGGCTGCTTAATAGGCGCTGCTAATTACTAGATGACTTAGTCAACAAAGAGATTGGGGTGCCGGTCAGGCCGGGTGCGCCGCGGTCCTGTAGCGGTTCTGCAGCGGTTCCGGGAGAGGGGCTGGCGCCTGATCTGCAGGCGGTCCGGCGGTCGGTTCCGGACGCGGCCGGCCGCGCCGTCCCGGAGGCGGTCCGGCGCGCAGGAAACCCCCCGACCGGGCGTCGGGGCGGGAGTGCGCCGGTCCTACGATGATGCGATGACGTCAGCCGGGTACCTCCGCTTTCCCCATCTTCACGGTGACCTACTCACCTTCGTAGCCGAGGACGATGTGTGGCTGGCGCCGCTCGATGGCGGCCGGGCGTCGCGGCTGTCGGCCGACCGGGCTGAGGCGGCCAATCCGCGGTTTTCCCGTGATGGGAGCTGGGTGGCCTGGACCAGCTGGCGGGATGGTCCGGCCGAGGTCTACCTGGCCGGGGTGGATGGCGAGCGGGCCCGGCGGCTCACCTACTGGAGCGATCAGCTCGCCAAGGTGTGCGGCTGGACCCCAGGTGGTGAGGTGCTCGCGCTCAGCGCGAGCGGCCAGGCCTTCGAGCGGCAAGGGTGGGCCTACGAGGTCCCGGTGGATGGCGGAGCGCCGCGGCGGCTCCCACTCGGCCCGGTCGCCGACCTGGCCCTGGAGGAAACCAGCCGGGCCCTGCTGAACGGCACCTGGGGACGTGACCCGGCCTACTGGAAGCGGTACCGGGGCGGCACCGCCGGCCGGTTGTGGACCGCGGCGGACGGTGCCCCTTTCCAGCGCATCCTGGCCGAGGTCGCCGGGCAGTTCGCCAGCCCCATGCTGGTCGGTGACCGGCTGGCGTTCCTGTCCGATCACGAGGGCACGGGGAACGTGTACTCCTGCCGGCTGGACGGATCCGACCTGCTCCGGCACACCGACCATGACGGCGGGTACGCCCGGCAGGCCACTACCGACGGAACCCGGGTGATCTACCAGTGCCGCGGCGAGCTGTGGCTACTGGATGACCTCGCCCCGGACAGCACCCCCCGGCTGCTCAGCGTCAGCCTGGGGTCGGCGTCCAGCGCGCTGGCCCCCCGCCTGATATCGGCCGCGGACCACCTGGGCGACTTGTCCTGCGACTACACCGGCCTGGCCAGCGTGATCGAGGTCCGGGGCACAGTGCATTGGCTTACCCACCGCGACGGGCCGGCCCGGGCCCTGGCCGTCGACCCGGAGGTGCGCGCCCGGATGCCCCGGGTGCTGGGCCGGGACGGCCAGGTCGTGTGGGTCAGCGACGCCGGTGGCGTGGACGGCCTCGTGGTCGCCGCGGCCGAGGGCGCTGAGCCGGCCGCGGGGCCCGCCATCGAGGTGGCCACGGAAGAGGGCGCGGTGGAGGTCGAGCCGGCCGCCGGGCCGCGGCGGCTCGCCGCCGGGGAGCTGGGCCTGGTCAATGAGCTGGCCGCCGCCCCCGACGGGTCCACGGTCGCCGTGGCCTCCCGGGACGGGCGCCTGCTGGTGGTGGACATCGACTCCGGCGCGGTGCGCGAGCTGGCCCAGTCCCCGGATGGGGCCATGTCCGGGCTGGCCTACTCCCCGGACTCGGCCTGGCTGGCCTGGGCTCACCCAGGCCCTGAGCCGCTCAGCCGGATCCGGCTGGCCCGGCTGGCCGACAACGAGAGCGCCGACGACGAGATAGTGGACGTGACCGACGGCCGGTTCGTGGACTCCGAGCCGGTCTTCACCGCCGACGGCAAGTACCTGGCCTTCCTGTCGGCGCGCATCTTCGACCCCGTGTACGACGCGCATTTCTTCGACCTCTCGTTCCCGTTCGGCTCGCGCCCGTACCTGGTGCCGCTGGCGGCGGACACGCCATCCCCGTTCGCGCCGCTGCCCCAGGGGCGGCCGGTAGGGAACGGCCCCGACAAGAACGGTACCGGCAAGAACGGTGCCACGGGCGAGGCCAGCGGCGGTGAGGCGGCCGACAGCGCGCCGGCAGATCACCACGGCGAGCATGATGACGGGGCCGGGGGCGAAGACGACGGGCCACCACCGGTGGAGGTGGACGTGGACGGCCTGGCCACCCGGGTGGTCAGCCTGCCGGTGGCCGAGTCGCGCTACGCATCGCTGCACGCGGTGGCCGGCGGATTCGCCTGGCTCAGGGAACCCGTCATCGGAGTGCTCGGCGAGGGCGCCGCGGTGCCGGACGCCAAGCGGCCGCGGTCCGTGCTGGAACGCTTCGATCTGGGCCGCCGGAAGACCACGGAGCTGATCTCCGGGCTGGACTGGTTCGAGTCCAGCGGCGACGGTGAGTGGCTGGTGGTCCGCGACGGCGGAGAGCTGCGGGTGGTGCCCTCACAGCGCAAGGCAGATCCGGAGGGGGGCGACAGCGTCCAGGTCGACCTGTCCCGGGCCCGGTTCATGGCCGATCCAGTTGCCCTTTGGGCGCACGCGTTCACTGAGGTCGGCCGGTTCATGCAGCACGACTTCTGGGTCCCGGACATGGCCGGCGTGGACTGGCCTGGTGTCCTGGACTCCTACCAGCCGGTGCTGGACCGGATCGGTACCGCCGCGGAATTCGCCGACCTGCTCTGGGAGGTCGTTGGCGAGCTGGGTACCTCACACGCCTACATCCGGCCCCGGGCCACCCCGGGAAGCGGCAAGGGCCAGGTGGGCCTGCTCGGCGCGGACCTGTCCCCGGCGCCGGACGGCCGCTGGCGGATCGACCGGGTACTGCCCGGCGAGTCCTCCGACCCGCGGGCGCGGGCTCCGCTGGCCGCGCCGGGCGTGACGGTCCGGCCTGGCGACGTGCTGGTAGCCGTAGACGGGCGGCCGGTAGACCCGGCCGTCGGCCCGGGGCCGCTGCTGGTCGGCACCGCGGGCCGGCCGGTGGAGCTCACCGTGGCGGGTGATGGCGAGCCGCCCCGGCGGTTCGCGGTGACCCCGCTCAGCAGCGACCGCCGGCTGCGCTACCAGGACTGGGTGGCCGAGAAGCGGCACCGGGCCCGCGAGCTGAGCGGCGGGCGGGCCGGGTACCTGCACATCCCGGACATGATGGGAGAGGGCTGGGCCCACTTCCACCGGGACCTCCGGGTGGAGATGGCCCAGGCCACGCTGATCGTCGATGTCCGTTCCAACCGGGGCGGCCACGTGTCCGAGCTGGTGATCGAGAAGCTGGCCCGCCGCATCGCGGGCTGGGACATCCCCCGCTGGATGACCCCGCACCCTTACCCCCGGGACGCACCCCGCGGGCCGGTGGTGGCGCTGGCCGACGAGAACGCCGGGTCGGACGGCGACATCGTGACGGCCGCCATGCGCATCCTCGGCCTCGGCCCCGTGGTGGGCGCCCGCACCTGGGGCGGGGTCATCGGGATCGACACGCCGTTCGTCCTGGTGGACGGGACCGCGATGACGGTGCCGCGGTACGCCATCTGGCTGGAGGGCTTCGGCTGGGGCGTCGAGAACCATGGCGTGGACCCCGACGTCGAGGTGCTTATCTCCCCCGAGGACTGGGCCGAGGGCCGGGATGTCCAGCTGGAGACCGCCGTGCGGCTGGCCATGGAGGCTCTCGAAGCCCGTCCGGTCGCTACCGCGCCGGACGTCTCCACCCGTCCGTCCAAGCAGCGCCCGCCGCTGCCGCCCCGGCCGCGAGGCTAGCCATCGCGGCGCGCCCGTCGCATCATGGATGGTGACGGCGCAGGGTGCTGGCTTCCGCCTCCGCCTCGGCGCTGACGTGCCGAAAGAAGCTGAGCCTCATGCCCATTGACGCGCAGTTCCAGCTGAAGGCCACGTACCCGGCCAACCTGGACCGCTGCCGGCGGTGCGGTGCCCCCCGCACGCTGCACTGGGCTGACGGAAGCTGCCGGCCCTCATTCTCCCTGGGCGGCAAGGTCCTGGCCCTGCTGGTGACGCTCTCCGTCCTGGTCGCCGTGCTCGGCCTGGCGGCCTGGCTGCTCGCCACTGCGCCTGCGATCAACCTGGCCTCGGTGCTCGCCTTCGCGTGCCTGGTCGCTCTCGTACTCGCCGGGGCCGCGACGGCCCTGGCTGCAACTACCTCCGCCCTCCGGGCCGCCATTGACGATGCCAGTCACGAAGGTGACGCAGGTTCGGCGTAACCGTGGGTGTAGGCGTAGCGCATGGCCGCAGCCCGATCCCGCGAGCCTGTCTTGGCGAAGATCCGGTTGACGTGAGTCTTGACCGTGGCCTCGCTGACGAACAAGGCCCGGGCGATCTCCCGGTTGGACGCGCCGGCCGCGATGAGCCGGAGCACCTCGGCTTCGCGCGGGGTGAGATCACTGTCACCCGGCGCGGAGGCCTGGACCGCGCCCGTCGAGCCGGGCTGCCCTGCCGAGCGGGCCGCAGCCGACAGCAGCCGCTGCTGGACACCGGGGTCCAGCACAGCCTGGCCGGCCGCGGCCGCCAGCACCGCACGCCCGATCTCCGCCCTGGTCGCGTCCTTGGTCAGATATCCGAGCGCCCCCGCCTGCAGGGCACCGATGATCGATTCATCATCGGCGTACGTGGTGAGCACCACGACGCGCGTGCCCGGGTGGTCAGCGGTGATGCGGCGGGTGGCGCTGACCCCGTCGGCGCCCGGCATGTTCAGGTCCATGAGCACGACCTGAGGGTCTACCGAGGCGACCAGTTCGACCGCGGCATTCCCGTCGGCCGCCTGGCCTGCCACCACGATGCCGGGCAGCGTGCCGAGCAGCAGAACCAGGCCCTCGCGCACCGCGGACTGGTCATCCGCGACGATCACCGTAACCGGCTCGGCCGGGTTCTCGGCATTCACGCCGGAATCCGCAAGGTGACCTGCCATTCCCCCTTGGCCGGTCCGGCCGTCAAGGTGCCCCCGGCCAGGGCCGCGCGTTCCCGCAGGCCAGTCAGCCCGTACTGGGCACCGGAGGCGGCGAGCGAGCCGGCGGCCTGTACCGGGAGCGGGTTAGCCACCCGCACCGCGATGTCGCCCGCCGAGAACTCAAGGCTGAGCCGGGCCGGCTGGCCCGGTGCGTGCTTGCGCGCGTTCGTCAGCGCCTCCTGCGCGGTCCGGTAGGCGGCCAGGGCCGCCTCAGCGGCGACCGTCCGCGGCGGGCCGGTCACGGTGAAGTCCACGGTCAGGTCACCATCAGCCTGGTACTCCCGGGCCAGGCTAGCGAGCTGATCGGGCAGGGGAGCCGCGTCATCGCGCAAGGCCAGGATGGCGCGCCGTGCATCCGCCAGGCCCTCGCGGGTAAAGACACCGGCCCGGCCGATGCATTCGATCGCCTTGGCCAGCTCGGGAGGTCCGGCGGGCAGGGTGCCCAGCAATCCCTCTGCGGCCTGAAGGTTCACCGACACCGCGGCGAGTGAGTGGGCGAGCACGTCGTGAATGTCGCGGGCAATCCTGGCCCGCTCGGCGAGCGCGGCGGCCTGGGTCTCGGCGTCCCGGGCCCGGCGGGCCTCCGCGAGCATCCGCTCGGCCTGCTGGGCCCGGAGCAGGTAGGCGTGGCGGCTCAGGCCGAACGCCCACAGGCCGATGAACGTGAGGGGGTAGCCCAGCAGTGTTCCGGTCGGCGCCCCGGTCGCCAGCGCGGCGGCCAGGAAGGCGGCCACCGTCTCCGCGGTGATGGCCAGAGAGGCTTCCGGATTCAGTACGGCCCCCGCGCTGGAGGTAACCACGCAGCCGACGGCGATCGCCGTGCTCAGCGGGGACAATCCGGCGAGCGCGCCGCCGGCGGCTCCCATCACGGCCAGGGCCACGATCGACACCCGCGGCCGGCTCCGGCCGAACAGCCAGACGACCCAGCTGACCGCGGAGACGCCGAGGGTGACGGCGATGGCTGTGCCGACGGCTCCCTGGCCCGGATGCGGCTGGGCCAGGGGAACGGTGATGAGCACGACCACTAGGACCAGGATGCGGACGGCATCCAGCGCCAGCGGCACGTCCGTAACGCCGGTGCCGGCGGCCGGACCGCGGTTCATGGTGAAGGCGCGAAGCACGTCTCAAACGTATCGGGCGGTCCGTCAACGGGCGCCGGCCACAGGGTTGACCCCGGGTGGATGGGCCGTCTCCACCCGGCGTCCACCCGTCTCCACCCGGCGTCCACGCGGCTCCATCCTGGGCCCCGACCGGCTCCATCCTGAGCCTGCACCCAGCCTGGACCCGGTCTCAAGCCGCAGGCCGGCGCGCAGTCAGGGTCCCCGTTCCTAGCGTGTCCAGGGTAAGCGCAACACACCGAAGAACCCCTGAGGAGTTACCGTGGACGCCAACGTCCTGATCCCCAACCTCGTGATCCTTTTCACGGTGCTGACCTCCGATCTGGGCCGCCGCAAGGTCACACGGCTGCGGCTGCTCCGCCCGTTCATCGCCGCGGCCGTCATCGTTCCCTTCTTCTTCAAGGGCGTCGCCACATCCGGTAGGGGCCTGCTGCTGGAAGTGGCTGCGACGGCGGCGGGGCTGGCCCTGGGCGTGCTCGTCGCGGCGCTGATGCGTGTCTTCCGCGATGGGCAGACGGGCACGACCATGACCTGGGCTGGCTTCCCGTACGCGCTGACCTGGATCGCCGTGGTGGGCGCCCGGATCTATTTCGCCTACGGCTCCACCCACGTGTTCGGGGCCCAGCTCGGGCAGTGGATGATCACCAATCAGATCACGGTGGGGGCTCTCACCGACGGCCTGATCTTCCTGTCCGTGGCGATGCTGCTGGCCCGGACCGGATCCCTGGCCGCCCGGGCTCGCCGGATCAGCTCCGGACCAGCGCCGCAGCAGCAGGCCGGCCAGCCGTCCCAGCTGACCGTGCATCGGTGATCGGGTGATCTTCCTGCCCAGCTGAACTACCAGCAGGCAACCGCCCCGCCGGCCCGCAAGGGCTGGCGGGGCGGTTGCCGTCCGCTGGCGGGGCGGTGGCTCTCACCTGCCGGGACATTTGCCCTCGGCTGGCGTGACGCCGTCACCGTGCGCGGTCAAAGATGCTGGCGGCCGCGGTTATCTGATGCGGGTGCCGGCCACGAATATCGCGGCCGGCTGGCTGAGCACCGCCGGATCGTCCCGCGGGTCGCTGCCGTAGGTGACCAGGTCGGCGGGCCCGCCTTCATGCAGGCTGGTGAAGCCCAGGAACCGGCGCGCCGAGGTGCTGGCGGCCGCGAGCGCCGCATGGGGCGGCAGCCCAAGCTCGGCCAGCAGCGCGACCTCGCGGGGGATGCTCCCGACCACGTCGGTTCCGGTCATGATCGTCAGACCGCATTCTGCGGCCTTGGTCAGCAGGTAACTCAGGCGCTCCCGGAGCTCGAGGCGTGCTCTCTGACGCGCTGGCGTGCCGTCATTGTCGCGAGGGCCGATCGTGGCACACAACGTCGGGGTCCACGCCCCGCCGCGGACGGCCAGAGATTCGAGTCCGGCCTCGTCCAGGGCCGTGCCATGCTCGACCGAATCGATCCCGGCGGCGATGAGTTCCGTCACGTACCCGGTCGTGGAATGGGCCGCGACGCGGGCGCCCGCCCCATGGACCGCCCCGACCAGGCGCCGGATGTCATCGAGCGGATAGGTGGGCAGCGGCGCCGGGGACTCCTCACCGGGACCGAGGAACGGGAAGTCGGCGATGACCTTAATCCAGGCTGCGCCGTCACGTACCTCAGCCAGGGCCGCAGACACCAGTTGCTCTGGCGGTACGGGCACGTGCAGGCCGGGATAGTACCGGCCCTCAGGAGCAAGGAACCGCCCGCACGCTTGCAGCCCTGCTCCTTCATCTGTCGCGAGCAACCGCAACGTGAGGCTGCCCGGGCTGCCCGTGTCCCGGATGGCGGTTATCCCAGCGCTGTGCGCGTTCCTCAGGTTGGCCGCCGCGGCCTCCGGCCCCAGGGCGACCGGCGCGCCGCTGTCGGCCTGCCCGACACTGAGGTGACAGTGGGCATCGACCAGGCCGGGAAGCATGAACCGCCCGGGGAGGTCCTCCGCTCCGGCCGGGGGCTGCCAGGTCCACTGGCCCAGTTCGGTGATCCCCGCGTCCGCCAGGTCCCCGTCCGGGAGCACGGAGGCACGCACCCGCCAGGCCGTCACAGACCTGACTGTAGGCCACCCTGATCGCAGGCGGAGCCCCGCCCCGGGGACATGCAGCTAACCCCAGCCGCGGCGGGCGTGGCCGCGAGTTCGTGATCAACCGATTGGTGCTGTTGCAGCAGCACCAATCGGTTGATCACGTTGGCGGGATGCCCGCCTCGCCGACACACAGGTAACACCAGCCACACAGGCCACACAAGGAAGGGAACAGAGCGGTCTCTGGCCCGGAATCTAGAGGGGGCTCTGGTAGCTGGCTAGCCAGTGGGTCCTGAGCCAGTCGATGGCGGCGGTCCAGGCGCCGGTTACCTCGAGGAGGCCCACCAGGACGAGCAGGCCGCCGCCGACCCGGGCGATCAGCACGGCGTGCCGCCGGGCGAACTGGAATGCGGTCATGCCCCGCTGGAAGGCGAGGGCCACGATGATGAACGGGATGCCCAGGCCGAGGCCGTAGATGAAGGCGAGCACGGCGCCCCGCACCGCCGTGCCTGAGGTAAGCGCCAGCGTCAGCACGGCGGACAACGTGGGTCCGACGCACGGGGTCCAGCTCACCGCGAAAAGCACTCCGAGCAGCGGGGCGCCGATCAGCCCGGCCCGGGGGCGCATCGAGGGCCGGGCGATCCGGCCGGTGATGGGAAAGCGGTCGAATACCCCGGCGAACATCAGGCCCAGCACGATCGTGACGGCGCCCAGGATCTGGGTCACGCCTTCCTGGTGGCGAACCAGCACCAGCCCCAGGCCGCCGAAGGCCAGGCCCTCGGTGGCGAACACGAGCGAGAAACCCAGGACGAAAAGCGTGGTACCGAGCAGGGTCCGGCCCCGGGTGGCTCCCGCGAGCCCGCTGGGCCGTGGCGCGGCAGCGCGAGCGGCTGGCGCCCCGGGGGAGCTGGCCGCGCCCGCGCTGGCCGGAGTCCCGCTGGCCGGAGTCCCGCTGGCCGGAGTCCCGCTGGCCGGAGTCCCGCTGGCCGGAGTCCCGCTGGCCGCGGCGTCCACGGGCACGCTGGTCCCGTCGGAGGTGACCGCCACCCGTTCTTCAGTGACCTCCCCGGCCCGCTGTGCGTCGGTCCCGGACATGCCGGTCACGTAGGACAGGTAGCCGGGGACCAGCGGCAGGACGCAGGGCGACAGGAAGGTGAGCGCGCCGGCCGCCGCCGCGATCGGCGCAGCCAGGATCAGCGGCCCGGCCTCGACCAGGTGCTGAATCCCGCCACTCATCGGCACGCCTCCTATCCGCGCACCAAGCTACCGCTTCGCGGCCGGCTGCCGGTTGCTGACTGCCGGTTGGTGGCGACCGGTGGCCGGCCACCGTCGCGGGGCCCATAGCCGCGTCACATCCCCGGATCTACTGTTCGGATGAGTTCAGCTGTTGGTTTGCGGAGAACTCTGTGCGATCGCGTCTGGTCGCGCCCACGGCAGGCCGCCGGCCTGCTGCCCACGGCAGGCCGCCGGCCTGCGGACTCATCCTGGCGGGGCCGGGCACGCAGCCCTGCCACCCTGCGCAGAACGGAGATCATCATGGACGATGCGTCCCGCCGGGCCGTCTCCCGCCTGGCCATCTGGCTGCGGGGCGGGTTAAGACGCCCCGGGCTGAACGGGCACCGGGCGCTCACCGCGGCTCCGGCCCTCCTGGTCCTGCCGCTGCTGGCCGGTCTCTCCGGCTCGGCGGCGTCACCGCAGGCCGCAAATCCAGGCCCGAAAGCGCCCCCACCGTCAACTGGGCGCTGTCCGGGCAGGCCAGCGCCGACTCCACGGAGTCGGGGAACCCGGCCTCGAACGCGATCGATGGCAACGCCGGCACCGACTGGTGCACCGGGGCGTGGACCGGGAACCTGGTGGTCAACCTGGGCCAGGTTCGCACCCTCAGCGACCTGGGCATCACACTCGACGCCAGCAGCCCGTCGGCCAGCGCCACCATCAAGATCGCCACCCAGGCGGGTGACTGGCAGGCCGTGCCCGCCGCCCGCAACGTGGCGCTGGACCCCGGGAACCCGATGTACGTGCCGCTGCCCCGCGGTACCCAGGCGCGGTACGCCCAGCTCACCGTGTACAGCGATACCGGCGCTGACGTGTGCGTGGGGGAGTTCCGGACCTATGGACCCGACCCCGCGGCCGGGGGGATGGACTTCGGCACTGACCTGTCCTTCACCCCGCAGGAACTCGCGGCCGGGGCGCAGTTCACCTATCACGGCCAGCAGCAGAGCCCGGTCACGATCATGAAGGAGAACGGGGCCAACTACGTCCGGATGCGGCTGTGGGTGAACCCGCCCGCGGGCTACAGCGATCTGGTCACCGACCTGGCCCTGGCCCGTCAGGTACGGGCGGCCGGGATGAGGATCTACCTGGACATCATGTACTCCGACTTCTGGGCCGACCCGCAGCACCAGGACATCCCGGCTGCGTGGCAGGGGCAGGACCTGGCCCAGCTCACCGCGACCGTGCAGTCCTACACCCAGCAGGTGATCGGCGCCTTCGCGAAGCAGGGCACGCCGGTGGACATGGTCTCGATCGGGAACGAGATCCGCAACGGCATCCGTGGCCGGTCGGCGAGGTGAACGACCCCTCGGTGGCCGCGGACTACGACAACCTGGCCACGCTGCTCAAGGCGGGCGTGGCCGGGGCCCGGGCCGCGAATCCGCCCGGTCACCAGCTGCTGGTCATGATGCATTACGACCAGGGCGGCAGCAACCGCCTCAGCCAGGCCTTCTTCGGCAACCTGGTGGCCCAGGGCGTCCCGTTCGACGTGATCGGCCTGTCTTATTACCCGTTCTTCCACGGCGCGATCTCGGCCATGCGGCAGAACGTGGACGCGCTGGCCACCCAGTTCCACAAGAAGATCGTCATCGCCGAGACCCAGTACCCGTGGACGCTGGCCAACGGCAACAGCCCGATCGGCGACAGCACCGGCAACTTCGTGTGGGAACCCAGCCAGCTCTCGCCCGGATATCCGGCCAGCCCTGGCGGCCAGCTGTCCTTCGTGACGGACGAGCTGTCGATCCTGGCCCAGGTGCCGGACGGGCTGGGCGCGGGGCTGTTCTACTGGGCCCCGGACTGGATCCCGGGCGTGCCGTGGGAGCCCGGGACGGGCATCGGCACCCCGAACGCCAACCTCACGCTGTTCAACTCCCAGGGCGTGGTCCTCCCGTCGGTCGGGATCTTCCGGAACCCGGCGGCCGTGTGCCAGAGCTATGACCCGTGGGACGTCCCGTGTGTCGTCGGTGGCTGAGCGGGCCGGGCGGCTGAGCGCGGTCAGGCGTATGCGGAGAATAGACGGCTGACCAGTCAGGCCGGCAGCCCGGCGGGAGGATGCCGCCGGGCTGCCGGCCGCGGGCGCAGCAGGCCCGCGCAGCCGGCGCGGGCCAGGCCGCTCACCGGCTCCATGCTGGCGTGGGCCTGTTAAGGGGCCAACTCCTGCCGGGCCGTCTCGAGAGTCCGGTGGAACGTGGGGTAGGCGTAGATCATCTCGCGCAGCCGCCGGACCGGCACCCGGGCGTGCACGGCCAGGGTCGGCGCGGCGAGCACCTCGCAGCCGGCCGGAGCTCTCGACGAGGGTAACCCGGGCCCCAAATCGGGCAAAAACCTGGAAAAGTTCCGCGCCGATGGTCCCACCCCCGGCCAGCAGGCCCGCCGCACGGATCATCATCTTGGACGGGACACAGCCCCGGTAAGGACACTCGCCGCCGGCCAGCCGGGCCTCCACGCCGGCGACGCAGGCCGGCCGTGGCCAGCCCCTCCGCGGCGTCCTCGCCCCCGGGCCCAGGCCCAGGACCACGACGTCCACCTCGTGCGCGGTCATCCCGCCTCACCCCCGGGGCCGCATCGGTCCGGGGTCTCCGGGTATGACAGGGTGGAATTGCGGCGAGGGAGGCGGGGTTTCCTACTACGTGCTGGCGCAACCGACACGGACGGGGTAATCGATGACTTCTGAGCGTGGTAATGCTGCCTGCTCGTCTGGGCCACCGCTTACGGAAGACGACGCGGAGGCGCAGGCGCACGGGATCGCCTTCAAGACCGGCCCGCCCGGACGGGTCGGGGTAGAGCTGGAATGGCTGGTCTGTGACGGCCGTAATCCCGCTCTCCCTGTGGACCAGCGGCGAGTGGCCGCCGCCCTCGCCCGCCTGGACGAGCCCGGGGCGCTCCCTGGCCGGGGCCGGCTCACCACCGAGCCCGGCGGCCAGGTCGAGCTGAGTTCCGCGCCCGCCTCCGGCCTGGGCGGCTGCGTGGCGGCGGCCCGCAGCGACCTTACGGCCGTCCGCCAGGCCATCGCCCCGGCGGGCCTCAGCCTCGCCGGCCACGGCCTCGATCCCCTCAGACCCCCGCGCCGCGTTCTGGACCTTCCGCGCTACGCGGCGATGGAAGAATTTTTCGACCGCAGCGGCCCCTGGGGCCGCGTCATGATGTGCAGCACCGCCTCCGTCCAGGTGTGCGTGGACGCCGGGCATGAGCGGGGCGGTCCGTCGGGCTTCCGGTGGCGCTGGCATCTCCTGCACGGGCTGGGCCCGGTGCTGGTGGCCTCGTTCGCTAATTCCCCGTTCCAGGACGGGCGGATGTCCGGATGGAAGTCAACCCGGCAGGCGGTGTGGTCCCGGCTCGATCCCAGCCGCACCCGGGCCCCGGAGGAAGCAGAACCGGGGTCAGCGGACCGGGGGCCGGGCTGGCCGGAGGACACCGATCCACGGACCGCGTGGGTGAGCTACGTGCTCGATGCCCAGGTCATGGTGCTGCGTGATCCTGGATCCCGGCGCTGGACCGCGCCTTCCGGCCTCACGTTCCGCGACTGGGTGCGTGGCGCCGTCGGGCCGCCGCCCACCGCTGGTGACCTGGACTATCACATGTCCACGCTGTTCCCGCCGGTCCGGCCGCGCGGGCACCTGGAGCTGCGGGTGATCGACGCCCAGCCGGGCGACGGCTGGATCGTGCCGACCGCCGTGGTGTCCGCCCTGCTCGACGACCCGGTCGCCGCGCAGGCCGCGATGGCCGCGGTGGAGCCGTTGCAGAAGGACTGCCGCCCCGGCGACCTGCTGCTGCGCGCGGCGCGCCTCGGCCAGGACGACCCGCAGCTGGCTGCGGCCAGCCGGGAATGCTTCGCCGCCGCCGACTCGGCTCTCGGCCGGCTCGGGGCCCCCGCCGCGATCCGCGACGCGGTCGGCGCGTTCGCCGACCGTTACGTGCTGCGCGGCCGGTGCCCCGCGGACGACCGGCTCGACGAGGCCCGCGCCGCGGCCCGCTACCCGTATGACCGCCTGCCAAATATCCGCCGCGACCCCGACGCCTGTCTGGAGGACTCCCCATGACATCAACGCCCGCCACCCCGCTGCCGCGCCCGCTGGCCGGCGGCGGGGTGGAGGAGTTGCGGGAGGTAATCGCCGGGAACCTGCTCACGGCCCGGGAACGCACCCGGCTGCTCACCGAGTCCGTGGACGACGCCGACCTGGTCCGCCAGCACTCCCCGCTGATGTCCCCGCTGGTCTGGGACCTGGCGCACATCGCCAACCAGGAAGAGCTCTGGCTGCTGCGCAACGTGGGCGGCCTGGAGCCGATGCACCCCGAGATCGACCCGCTCTACGACGCGTTCGAGCACCCGCGGGCCGCGCGGCCCACGCTGCCGCTGCTGCTGCCCGCCGAGGCCCGCGCGTACGCCCATGAGGTCCGCGGCCGGGTCATGGACCTGCTGGAGTCGGCCAGGTTCTCCGGCGCCCCGCTGGCTACCGACGGCTTCGCCTACGGCATGGTGGCCCAGCACGAGCAGCAGCACGACGAGACCATGCTGGTCACTCACCAGCTGCGCCGGGGCAGGGCCGCGCTCACCGCGCCGCCGCCCGGGCCGCTGCCGCCAGACGCCCTGCGCCTGCCGCGCGAGGTGCTGGTGGCCGGCGGGGCGTTCACCATGGGTACCTCGACCGAGCCGTGGTCCCTGGACAACGAGCGGCCCGTGCACGAGGTCGTCGTGCCGTCCTTCTACCTGGATACCGCGCCCGTCAGCAATGCCGCTTACCAGGAGTTCATCGCCGATGGCGGGTACGACGACCCGCGCTGGTGGACCCCGGGGGGCTGGGATTACCGGCAGCGGGCTGCCCTGACCGCGCCGCTGTACTGGCGCCGCGAGGGGATCGGCTGGGTCCGCGAGCGGTTCGGCGTGACCGAGCCGGTGCCGGCCGCCGAGCCGGTGATGCACGTGTGCTGGTTCGAGGCGGATGCCTACGCGCGCTGGGCCGGACGGCGGCTGCCGACCGAGGCGGAGTGGGAGAAGGCGGCCCGGTTCGACCCGGCGACCGGGCGATCCCGGCGGTTCCCCTGGGGTGATGAGGACCCGTCCGCGGACCGGGCCAACCTGGGCCAGCGCCACCTCCAGCCCGCCCCGGTGGGCAGTTATCCCGGGGGCGCCGCACCGTGCGGCGCGCGGCAGCTCATCGGCGACGTGTGGGAGTGGACGAGCAGCGACTTCCTGCCCTACCCGGGTTTCCGCGCGTGGCCGTACCGCGAGTACTCCGAGGTCTTCTTCGGGCCGGAGTACAAGGTGATGCGGGGCGGCTCCTTCGCGGTGGGGCCGGTGGCCTGCCGGGGCACGTTCCGGAACTGGGACTACCCGATCCGGCGGCAGATCTTCGCGGGCTTCCGGACCGCCCGGGACGGGGAGTGACGCCACCGGATGTGCCGTCATCTGGCTTACCTGGGACCGCCAGCCACCTTGAAGTCGGTGCTCACCGACCCACCGTACGGGCTGCTCCGCCAGTCCTGGGCCCCGCGCCGGCAGGAACACGGCACGGTCAACGCCGACGGGTTCGGGGTGGGCTGGTACGCCGACACTGCCCCCTATGCCGGCGAGGACCCTGGTGCCGACGCCGACCCGGTCCCGGCCCGCTACCGGCGCGCGGTGCCGATATGGGGCGACGAGTCCTTCGCCGACCTGGCCCGGGTGACCAGGACCCGGGCGCTGCTGGCCGCGGTCCGCTCGGCGACGGACGGTACGGCCCAGGGTGAGGCCGCCGCCGCGCCGTACGCCGCGGGGCCGTGGCTGTTCAGCCACAACGGCCGGCTCGACGGCTGGCCCGGCTCCACGGCCGGGCTGGCCGCCACCATGCCCGCTGCGGACCTTCTCGCCCTCGAGGCGCGCACCGATTCGGCGCTGGCCTGGGCGCTCGTGCTCAGGCGCCTGCGGGGCGGGGAGAGCCTGGCCAGCGCGCTGGCCGGGACGGTCGGCGACCTCGACGCCGCCGGGATCACCGGCCGGTTCAACTTCCTGCTCACCGACGGGAGGACGATCGCCGCCACCGCCGCGGGTGACACGCTCTGCTACCGCTGCCGGTCAGGCCAGGTCGTGGTGGCCTCCGAGCCTTTTGACGACGAGCCCGGGTGGAGCACCGCGGCGGACCGCACGGTGCTGACCGCGCGGCCCGGCGTAGTGGATGCCCAGCCGATAACAGAACTGGCCCAGGACAGACCAGGGAAGGGACTCCGATCATGAATCAGCTGCACGTCGAGAGGCTCCTGCCGGACGGCTTCCTGGCCGACGCGCTGCGCGCGGACGCCCGGGCCGGCCTCACCTCGGTGCCGAAAACCCTCCCGCCCAAGTGGTTCTATGACGAGCGGGGCAGTGAGCTGTTCGAGAAGATCACCCTGCTGCCGGAGTACTACCCGACCCGGGCCGAGCGGTCGATCCTGGCCGCCGTGGCCCCCGCGATCGCGGCGGCGACCGGGGCCAGCGCCCTGGTGGAGCTGGGCTCCGGCTCCTCGGAGAAGACCCGGCTGCTGCTCGACGCGCTGCGCGAGGCGGGAACACTGCGCAGCTACGTCCCGGTGGACGTCAGTGAGAGCGCGCTGGTCGGCGCCGCGCACCGGGTCCTGGCCAGCTATCCGGGCCTGACCGTGGACGCGGTGGTCTCGGATTTCGAGGCCCGGCTGGGCCTGCCCGAGCCGGACGGGCCCCGCCTGGTGGCCTTCCTCGGCAGCACCATCGGCAACCTGCTGCCCCCCGAGCGGGCCGCGTTCCTGGCCCGGCTGCGTGCGGGCCTGCGCGACGGCGACGCGCTGCTGCTGGGCACCGACCTGGTCAAGGACCCGGCGGTGCTGCTCGACGCCTACGACGACGCCGCCGGGGTGACCGCCGCGTTCAACAAGAACGTGCTGTCCGTGCTGAACGCGGAGCTGGGCGCGGACTTCGACCCGGACGCCTTCGACCACATGGCGGTGTGGGATCCGCAGGCCGAATGGATCGAGATGCGGCTGCGCTCCGCGGAGGACCAGGTGGTGCAGGTGCCCGGCATCGGGCTGACCCTGGCGTTCGAGGCGGGCGAGCAGCTGCGGACCGAGGTGTCGGCCAAGTTCCGGCGGGATGGCGTGGCAGCTGAGCTGGCCGCCGCGGGATTCGCGATGCGGTCGTGGTGGACCGACCGGGAGGGCCAGTTCGCGCTGTCCCTGTCGGTTCCCTTGGCCCGGCCGGAGAAATAGCACTAATGCGCAATTCGGGAAGATCACGTGGTCGGGGCCGGGCGCGGTATGGTTCACGCCAGGAACCCTGGCCCGCACGGGGTATTCGGATTCGAGGCGGCAGGCATCACCATGGAGAAACTTCATCCGGCAGCCCGCCGTGAGCTTGGTGGCGGGAGCGGCTGATGCTCACGGTTCCGTCCGCCGGAAGTGCGGACGTGTGGTGGCTCGATATCACCTCAGTCAGCGTGGGCCGCGCCGAGCTGGCCGAGCTCAGCCTGGAGGAGCACAAGCGGGCGGCCGCGTTCGCGTTCCGCGCTGACCGGCGCCGGTACACCGCGGCCCACGTCATGCTGCGCCGGGTGCTGTCCGGCTACCTGGACTTCCCCCCGTCGAGCCTGGTCTTCCATCGTGAGGCGTGCCCGCGGTGTGGCAAGCAGACCGGCCGCCCGGCGCTGCCGCTGCGTTTCGGGGTGCATTTCTCCCTCGCGCACAGTGGGGACGCGGTGCTGATCGCCGTGGCCAGCCAGCAGGTCGGCGTGGACGTGGAGCAGCAGCCGACCGGGTGTGTCTGCTCGATGTCGGCGGACATGAACGCGGCGGACGCGGAATGGGGCCGGTCGCTCAGCGAGGCAGGCCGGCACGACCTGGTCATCCGGTGGTGGGTGCGGTCCGAGGCGGTGCTCAAGTGCACCGGGGAAGGCATCGGCCACGAAGTCGGCGAGTTCCCGGTCCTCGGCCGGCCCGGCGCCCCGAACGGCCTGGCCGGGCCCGGTGGCCCGGACCAGCTGGTGCCCGCCACCCCGGTGCACGGCACCTCGCTCATCTCGCTGCCGGCGCCTGCCGGGTACCAGGCCGCGCTGGCCCTGGCCGGGAACAGCCCGGCCATCCGGCTGAGCGTGCAGGCGCCCTGGGCGCCCGCGGCCCGCGCGGCCAGCCGGGGCGCGCCGGTCCGCTGAGCACGTGACCTCCGCCCTGCCCTTTCCCCGCTGAAGCTGGCCGCCTGCTGAATCTGGCGTCGGTCCGCTGAGCCTGGCGTCGCCTCCGTTCCGGGGACGGGGTGGCGCCAGCCCTGCCAGGGTGTTGACGTTCAACGACGGGAGGATTCCGGTGGCGGCGGCTTACGACCCGGGCCAGTGGCACGATTTCGGCACCTCGTTCGCGGCCCCGGCGGGTGCCCTGCTGGGCCTGGCCTTCGTGGCCATCTCGTTCAACCTCGATTCGATCCTCAAGCTCAAGACGCTGCCTGGCCGGGCCATCGAGACGCTGGCGTTCTTCGCCTACGCACTGGCCGGGAGCCTGCTGATCCAGCTTCCGGGCCTGTCGGCCACGGGCCTCGGCGTCGGCGAGGCGATCCTCGCCGCCGGAGTCGTCGTGCTGGTGGTCAGGAACATCCCGCGGTGGAAACAGGAACGGGAAGACCCGCTCAGCTGGCGCCTCACGCACTTCAGCCCCGCGGCCCTGACCGCCGCGCTGGGCGCCGTGGGGGCCGTGGGCACGATCACCACCAGCGCAGGCGGCTTGTACTGGCTCGCCGCCGCCATGACCGTCGCCACCGCGGCCGGGCTGATCGACAGCTGGGTCCTGCTGGTCGAGATCCGGCGCTGACCTGGGTGGTCACTGTGCGCAGCGGGTGCCAGGCGGAGCCCGCTACCACGTCTATGCGACAGTGAGGGATCAACGAGCCTGGTGCTGGCTGGCGGGGGAATCGGGGGTCTGCATGCGGCCGTTCTTCAAGGACGATGACTTCAACTTCCTGACCGAGATCGCACTCGGCTCGGTGTACCGGCAGGCGGCGGACGTCGGCGAGGTACTGACGACGGTCGATCGCATCCACGACGGCCAGGCGCAGTCGTGGGTCGATGAGTGGACGGCCACGGCGGACCGTCTCGCGAAGCAGGCGGCCGCCAACGCCGGGGGAGGTCGCAGGTCCTCCGCCGCCAGCCAGTATCTTCGCGCGTCGCTGTACTACTCGGTGGCCACATATTCGGCGGACGGGACCGGGGATCCGGGGCTGTTCGCGGCCCTCTGGGAGAAGCACCGCGCGGCCTGGGACCAGTTCGTAGATCTGGGGGACTTCGGCGGGCCGGTTGCCGAGCGGATCGAGATCCCGTATGAGAACACGACCCTGCCGGGGTACTTCTTCCGGTCCGGCGCGGCTGGTGAGCCCCGGCGGACGCTGATCTTCAACAACGGCAGCGACGGCTCTGTGGTCGGCGCCTGGACCGAAGGGATGGCGTGCGCGCTCGCGAGGGGCTGGAACGCGATGACGTTCGATGGCCCCGGCCAGAACGCCTCGCTCGTGCGGCAGGGCCTGCCGTTCCGCCCGGACTGGGAGAAGGTCATCACGCCGGTCGTCGATTTCCTCTCCGCCCGCGCGGACGTGGCCGGGGCGAAGCTGGCGCTGCTCGGGGTCAGCCAGGCCGGCTACTGGGTGCCCCGGGCTCTGGCTTTCGAGCACCGCATCGGGGCCGGGGTGGCTGATCCGGGCGTGGTTGACGTCTCGACCACGGTGCTCGGGCATCTGCCGCACATGATGGTGAAGCTGCTGGATGCGGGCGAGCAGGAGAAGTTCAACGGGGACATGCAGTGGACGCTGAAGGTGTCGCCGTCAACGCGGTCGCTGCTCGCGCTGCCCCAGGCCGAGGGAGCTGACTCACATTGCGAGCCCCTGGCCTCCGGGATACGCGGCGAGCGGATCTTCGACTGGCTCGACGAGCAGATCCCGGCCTGACCCAGGACGGCGGCCGGTTTCGCCGTAACCAGCCGGCGGCGGAGTGCGCGATACGGATAGGTGTGCGCGGCGCCGGTAGCCTCGGGAGAGACTCCAGCGAAGCGGCAGGCAGAGGGCAGGGTGGCAGATATGACGGCAGTGTTCGCGGTAGACGCGTGCCGGACCCCGGTAGGCAAGATCAAGGGCTCGCTGGCCTCGATCCGGCCCGACCACCTGACCGCTGAAGTGATCAAGGCCCTCCTGGCCCGCAACGAGTGGCTCGACCCGGCCCGGATCGACGACGTGTACTGGGGCGCGGCCAACCAGGCCGGCGAGGACAACCGGAACGTGGCCCGGATGGGGGTGCTGCTGGCCGGCCTCCCGGTCGAGGTACCCGGTGCGACCGTCAACCGGCTCTGCGGATCCGGCCTGGAGGCCATCGCCAGCGCCGCGCGGGCCATCGCGGCCGGGGAGGCCGACGTCATGCTGGCCGGCGGGGCCGAATCGATGACGCGGGCCCCGTTCGTGCTGCCCCGGGCCAGCGACCCGTTTCCCCGCGAAGCCGGGGTGGCCGACACCCGGCTCGGCTGGCGGCTGGTCAGCCCGCGAATGCAGGAGCTCTACCCGCCGATCACCCTCGGCGAGACGGCGGAGAACGTGGCCGAGCGCTACGGGGTGAGCCGGGAGCGGCAGGACGAGTTCGCGCTGCGCAGCCACCAGCGGGCCGGTGCGGCCCGGGAGGCCGGGCGGTTCGACGGCGAGATCGTGCCGGTGCCGACGGCGGCCGGCCCGGTCGGGCAGGACGAAGGCATCCGGCCCCGGCTGACCCTGGAGGAGCTCGCGGCCAAGCGGCCCGCATTCCGTAAGGGCGGCACGGTGACCGGGGGCAACTCCTCACCGCTGAATGACGGCGCGGCGGGCGTGCTCCTCGTCTCGGAGCGGGTTCTGGCCGGCCGGGGCGGCGTGACGCCGCTGGCCCGGTACGAGGGCACCGCGGCCGCCGGGGTTCACCCGGACTACATGGGCATCGGGCCGGTGCCCGCCATGGGCAAGGTCCTCGGCCGGGCCGGCTGGGACCTGCGCAGCCTGGACCTGGTCGAGCTCAACGAGGCGTTCGCGGCCCAGGCGGTGGCCGTGGCGGACGAGCTCAAGCTCGACCCGGAACGGGTCAACGTAAACGGTGGCGCGATCGCCATCGGCCACCCGCTGGGCTGCTCCGGCGCCCGGATCACCACCACGCTGCTGCATGAGCTACGGCGCCGGGGCGGGTCCCGGGGCGCCGCCGCCATGTGCATCGGGGTCGGGCAGGGCATCGCGACCCTCTGGCAGGCGCCCTGAGGCACGCGGGAGCCCGCCGGCCGCAGTTCCCCTCCGTCCTGGCTGACCGGGCCCTCCCGGCTGGCTCCACCCGTCGCCGCCGGTCCCGCTCCGGCGGGCGGGCGGCCCCGGCCGAGGGCCAGGGCGATGGGCGGGTAGATCAGCACTGACAGCACCCCGCGCCGACCAGGGCGGCGGAGGTGGCTGGCAGCATGACGCCGTCGCGTTTGCCGATCTCGGCCAGCGCGATAAGCAGGGGCATGGTCGTGGCGGTGATGAACGTCATCTGGACCCGATGGCGCAAGGACAGGATCCGCCGGTAGATGAGCAATGACGGCAGGCCCCGGACCACCAGCCGCAGCAGGAAGAACAGAACCATCCGCAACGGATCGTGGGCGATGGCTTTCAGATCAAGAGTCATTCCCGAGGCGACGAAAAGATGGGGATGAAAATGCCGTAGCCAACCGCATCGAACTTGTTCTCGAGCCCGGTGGTGTCCATGTTCATCTGCCGGGTCCAGCCGCGCAGCACGATGCCGGCCATCAGCGCACCGAGCACCACGTCTAGGCCGAACCGGCTGGCGATCGTGAGCAGCAAGAACAGCAGCACCGTGGTCCAGCGCAGGGTGCTCTGGCCGGTGGAGTCCTGGCTCTCGGTGATGATGCCCCGCAGCCGCCGGTTCCTGGTCACGCGGGGCACGAAGCTCAGCCCGAGGGCCAGCACCCCGACCAGGGCGGCCGAAGCCAGCGCGGCGAAATGATCATGCTGGGTGAGGAACACCGAGATCGCGATCGTGGGCAGCAGTTCTCCCGCCGCCCCGGCGGCCAGTATGCAGGCCCCGAACTTCCCGCCCAGCATGTGGTTGTCCTGCAGGATCGGCAGCAGGGTGCCGAGCGCGGTCGTGGTGAGGGCCAGCCCGACCGGCACGACGTCGTACCCGGCCAGCAGGAACAGGAAGCCCAGGCCGATGTTGGACAGCAGCGTGATGCTGGCCGTGTTAGCCAGGCCGAGGCCGTGCGGGCCGATGAGCACCCCGCCGAGCAGGAAGATGACCACCTGCGGGATGCGTGGCCCGGGCAGTACCGCCACCACGAGCGGCGCCAGCGCCGCCACCAGCGCCACGACGAACAGAGTCTCGAGTCCCCTGGTGACGGTCAAAGCCCCCGCCGCTTCCCCTGGGCGCCCAGCGGACGCCGGCAGGGGAGTCCATTCCCAGGCCACCCCGCCGCTAAAGCCAGCCAGCCCGGAAACCAGAACAGCCCGCGGACCCGGCGAGCGCCGGGACCGCGGGCTGCTTATCGTGCGCTGCTTATCGTGCGTCGCTTATCGTGCGCTGCTTATCTGGCGCGGCGAGGCCGGGTGCGCCCCCCCGCGCGCTGCTCAGACGGCCTGCTCCGCGAGAGTGAAGGCGACTGTCCCCTCGTCATCGACCTGAGCGTCGAGTGACTTGTCGTCCAGGGCTACTGCAGCGCCTGGCTCCAGGAAGACGCGGGCGCCCTCGGTCTCTATGACCTGGTCGCCGTCTACCGGGTTTTCGGCCAGGGTCACCTGGAACGCCGGGCCGCCCTGGTCCTGCGACATGATGCGCAGGCCGGTGTCGTCCGGCAGTTCAGGCTGTGCGGTGAGGTTGCGGATCGCCGTCACGGCACTGTCGGTCAGTGTGAGCATCATCTGCTCCTCTGTATCGGGCATGTGCAGTTGGGCCTCCACTACCCCCTCTTGGCTGGATCACTCACGGCTGCGCTGGGTAACTGCGGCGGGCGGCCGGGACGATGTCGAGAAACCCGCGCCTGCTCCGTTACCTGGCTGAGGCGCTATCGTGGCGCCGCCGGACCAGGGAGGATGAACTGATGCGATTCATGTTGCTGCAGAACTACGGGCCGGTGGAGTCGGACTGCCCGCCGATGACGGAGTGGTCACCCGCGGATATCCGGGCCCACATCGAGTTCCAGCAGGTGCTCAACCGTGCGCTCGTCGAGCGGGGGGAACTGGTGGACGCCCAGGGACTGGCTGGTCCCGAGCAGGCCCGGCGGGTCGTGTCTGACGGGACGGGGGTGCCCGTGATCACCGACGGGCCGTTCCCGGAGTCCAAGGAACTGCTGGCCGGGTACCGGCTGGTCGATGTGGAGACGGCCGGGCGGGCCATCGAGATCGCGGCCCAGGCCTCCGCCGCACCGGGACCAGGCGGGATGCCGATCCGGCAGCCCATCGAGGTCCGCCAGGTGCTCAGTGCCCCCGACCCGGAAATGTGAGCCGCTGCTGCGGGAACTGGCGCCGCAGGCGCTGGGGGCCGTGGCCCGCCGCTCCGGGGACTTCGCCGCCGCCGAGGATGCCGTTCAGGAAGCGCTGGTGGCCGCGGCCACCCACTGGCCCGCGGACGGGACGCCGGACAACCCGCTCGGGTGGCTGATCCGGGTGGCCGCGCGGCGGATGACCGACCAGTACCGCAGCGAGGACGCCCGGCGCCGCCGGGAGGCGCTGGCCGCCTCGTGGTCGCTGGCCACCCCGGCGGGCCCGGTGCCGGGGGAGGACGACGCCCGGGACGACACGCTGATCCTCATGTTCATGTGCTGCCACCCGTCGCTCACCCCGGGGTCGGCCATCCCACTCACGCTGCGGGCTGTGGGCGGCCTCTCCACCCGGGAGATCGCCGCGGCATTCCTGCTGCCCGAGCCGACCATGGCCCAGCGGATCAGCCGGGCCAAAGCCACCCTGAAAGCCTCCGGTGAGCCGTTCTCGCTGCCGCCGCCAGACCAGCAGGCGGACCGGCTCCGGTCCGTGCTGCACGTCCTCTACCTGCTGTTCAACGAGGGGTACGCCAGCAGCAGCGGCCCGGACCTGGCCCGCAGCGACCTGTCCCGCGAGGCGATCCGGCTGTCCCGTGCGCTGCACGCCAGCCTGCCCCGCCATCCCGAGGTGACGGGGCTGCTGGCGCTGATGCTGCTCACCGACGCGCGGCGGCCCGCCCGCACCGGCCCTGGTGGCGAGCTGATCCCGCTGGCTGACCAGCAGCGCGGCCGGTGGGACCGGGCGCTCATCACCGAGGGGACGACCCTCATCACCGCGGCGCTCCGGCAGCGCCAGCCGGGAAAGGCAGAGCCGGGGGAATACCAGCTGCAGGCTGCGATCGCCGCCGTGCATGACCAGGCACCCAGCCACGCCGAGACGGGCTGGCCGCAGATCCTGTCCGTGTACAGCCGGCTGGAGCGGCTGACCGGGAACCCCATGGTGACGCTCAACCGGGCGGTGGCCGCGGCCATGGTGGAAGGCCCGGCAGCTGGCCTGACCATGCTCGACGGGGTCGCTGGCCGGCTCGGCCGCCATTACCGGTTCCATGCGGTCCGCGGCCACCTGCTCGAACTGGCCGGGGACGGGGCCGGTGCGGCCGCCGAGTTCCGGGCCGCCGCCGCGGGCAGCGCGAACCTGCGCGAACAGCACTACCTGACGGCCAAGGCGGCCAGCCTGGCCGCGAGGGAGGCGGAGGGTTCCGGGTAGGGTCGGCCACGGGTGTGCACCACGAACAAGGGGGCCCGCGCCGTGGTCGGTAACAGCAGTGCCCCGGACGCTCCGGCGGAGGGGGAACGGGCCGGCCGCGACGTTCCTCCCGCGGGCGTCACCCCGCAGCCGCCGGACCCGGACCGGCTGCCGGACCGGATCTGGACCGTGCCGAACGCAATCAGCATCGCGCGGCTGCTCGGGGTTCCGGTGTTCCTGTGGCTGGTGCTCGGCCCGCACGCGGACGGCTGGGCCGTCATCCTGCTGATCGGTGCGGCCGCGTCGGACTGGCTGGACGGGAAACTGGCCCGGGCCCTGCACCAGGAGAGCCGGCTCGGTCAGGTGCTCGACCCCACCGCGGACCGGCTGTATATCGGGGTCATGCTCATCGGGCTGGCCATCCGCGCCCTGATCCCGTGGTGGCTGGTGGGGGTGCTGGTCGGCCGGGAACTGGTACTCGCCGTGGCCCTGCTCCGGCTGCGCACCCGGGGCTGGGAGCCGTTGCAGGTCAGCTTCGTGGGCAAGGCCGCCACGCTTTGCCTGTTTTACGCGTTCCCGCTGCTCCTCCTGGGCGCGTACGCCGGCGACGCCGCCCAGGTGGCCAAGGTGACCGGCTGGGCGTTTGTGGTCTGGGGGACCGCGCTGTACTGGTGCGCGGCCGCGCTGTACCTGATCCAGGCCTGGCGGCTCACTGCCGGTGACGGTGATATGGCCGAACCGGGACAACCGGATGGCTAAGCAGGTAGCGGCGTTGGCCGGCCGCGAGCTGCCCGTCATGATGGAGGAACGCTTGCTATAGCCACTGGGCTCGAACCTCTGGGCCGATCCGCAGGCCGGAATGCACGCGGGGACGAGGGAATCTCGCCCGGATGATGGTGAAGGAGGCCCGCTACCGGTGAAGGCCGTCGTGATGGCCGGCGGAGAAGGCACCCGGCTGCGCCCAATGACCGCCAATCAGCCCAAGCCCCTCCTGCCCGTGTGCAACAAGCCGATCATGGAACACGTGCTGCGGCTGCTGAAGCGGCACGGCTTCGACGAGACGGTAGTCACCGTCCAGTTCCTGGCCTCGCTGGTGCGCAACTACTTCGGCGATGGCGAGGACGTGGGGATGAGCCTTCAGTACGCCACGGAGGAGGCCCCGCTCGGCACCGCGGGCAGCGTGAAGAACGCCGAGGACGCATTGCGCGACGAGCCGTTCCTGGTGATCTCCGGGGATGCGCTGACCGATATCGACCTGACCGCCATGGTCCGTGCGCACAAGGAAAGCGGTGCCCTGGTCACCGTGGCGCTCACCCGGGTCCCCAATCCGCTGGAGTTCGGGATCATCATCGTCGGCGAGGACGGCCGGATCCAGCGGTTCCTGGAGAAGCCCACCTGGGGACAGGTGTTCTCGGACACGGTCAACACCGGGATCTACGTGATGGAGCCCGAGGTACTGGCCGAGGTGGCGCCCGGGGAGTCGGTGGACTGGTCCGGTGATGTGTTCCCGGCCCTGCTCAAGCGCGGGGCGGCGCTGTTCGGCTGGATCGCGGATGGCTACTGGGAGGACGTCGGCACGCACGAGAGCTATCTCAAGGCCCAGGCCGACGTGCTGTCCGGCCGGGTGGACACCGAGATCGACGGGTTCGAGGTGTCACCCGGGGTGTGGGTGGCCGATGGCGCCGAGGTGGATCCTGAGGCCCTGCTGTCCGGCCCGGTCTGCATCGGCGACTACGCCAAGGTCGAGGCGGGCGCGGAACTGCGCGAGTTCACCGTGCTGGGCAGCAACGTGGTGGTCAAGGAGGGTGCATTCCTGCACCGCGCCGTGGTGCACAACAACGTCTACGTCGGCCAGGGTGTCACCCTGCGCGGCTGCGTCATCGGCAAGAACACCGACGTCATGCCCTCCGCGCGGATCGAGGAAGGCGCGGTGGTCGGCGACGAGTGCGTGATCGAGCCAGAGGCCTACCTCTCCGCGGGCGTCAAGGTCTACCCGTTCAAGACCATCGAGGCCGGGGCGGTGGTGAACACCAGCGTCATCTGGGAATCGCGCGGCCAGCGCACCCTGTTCGGGCCGCGCGGCGTGTCCGGCCTGGTCAACGTGGAGATCACCCCCGAGCTCTGCGTGCGGCTGACCAGCGCCTACGCGACCACGCTGAAGAAGGGCTCGATGGTCACCACCTCGCGTGACGTATCGCGCGCCGCGCGGGCGCTCAAGCGGGCGGTGCAGTGTGCGCTGAACGCCAGCGCCATCAACGTGGTGGACCTGGAGGCCCAGCCGCTGCCGGTGGCCCGGTTCCAGACTTCCCGCAGCGTGTGCAGCGGGGGAGTCGCCCTGCGCACCACGTCCGGTGACCCGCAGTCCATCGACATCGTGTTCCTGGACGAGCGCGGCGCGGAGCTGTCCCAGACGGCCGCGCGCAAGCTGGAGCGGGTTTTCTCCCGGCAGGAGTACCGACGGGCCTTCCCCGGCGAGATCGGCGAGCTCACCTACCCGTCCCGGGTCGTCGAGTCCTATACGCAGGAACTGGCGCGCAGCGTCGACCTGACCGGGGTGCGCGAGGCGGATCTGAAAGTCGTGGTGGACTGCGCGGGCGGCACGGTGTCGCTGGTCCTGCCCAGCCTGCTCGGCCGGCTGGGGGTGGACGCGCTCACGGTGAACAACCGGCTGGACGAGGCCAGCCCGACGCAGAGCCTGGCCCAGGTCCGGGCCGGCATGCAGCGGCTGTCGGAGCTGGTCGCCTCGTCCCGGGCGGCGTTCGGCGTGCGGTTCGACCAGGTCGGTGAGCGGATCATGCTGGTCGACGATAAGGGCGCGATGATCAGCGACGACCGGACCCTGCTGGTCGCGCTGGACCTGATCGCGGCGGAGCGGCGATCAGGCCGGGTGGCGCTGCCGGTGACCACCACCCGGGTGGCCGAGCAGGTCTGCCGGTTCCATGGCGTGCACGTGGACTGGACCCCGACCTCGCTGCACGGCCTGACCGAGGCCACCGCGGGTGACGATGTAATCTTCGGCGGCGATGGCCGGGGCGGGTTCGTGGTGCCGGAATTCAGCCGGACCCTGGACGGCATCGCGGCGTTCGCCCGGCTGCTCGGGCTGGTCGCCCGGACCCGGTTGTCGCTCAGCCAGATCGACGCCCGGATCCCGGCCGCGCATCTGCTGCGCCGCTCCATGCCCACGCCGTGGGCGGCCAAGGGCAGCGTGATGCGCACGGTCGTGGAAGCCGCGGGCGACCGGACCGTGGACACCACCGACGGGGTCAGGATCGTCGAGCCGGATGGCGGCTGGGTCCTGGTGCTGCCCGATCCGGCGAACGCGGTGACCCACCTGTGGGCCGAGGGTGCGGACGCGGACACCGCGCAGGCGCTGCTGGACGAGTGGGCCGCCGTCGCGGAGCGGCCCGGGATCTAGCCGCGAGCCGTAGCGCTGCGGCCCGGCAGCCAGCCGCGAGCCGTAGCGCTGCGGCCCGGCAGCCAGCCGCGAGCCGTAGCGCTGCGGCCCGGCAGCCAGCCGCGAGCCGTAGCGCTGCGGCCCGGCAGATGAGCGGGACGATCGGGCAATAAACGAGCCAGCGGTCAGCCGGGGCGTTAAGCTGGCCAGCTCAGTGTCCAGCCAGGGCATCGCCACCCATGAGACAATCCACCTCATCGGAGCGTGCACTAGTCGTGCGTCGGAGGTGCGGCCAGAATGTGGCGCAGACGTCGCCAAAGCACCCCGGACGCATCCGGCGGGGCCGAGTCAGCCCCAGGACTCCGGCGGCGCCGGGGGTGGTGGGCGCGGTTCACCCCGGCGGGACGACGCGCGTGGCGCATGGACCGGCCGGGCGCGGCCCAGGTAGCGTGGACCGCGTCCACGGAGCATGCAACGTCCGAGCACCGGGAACGGGCCAGGTCCGACGTAATCCCCGCCCCGAGCCCATGGCCAGCAGAGGAGAGGCTGGGCCCCGACATGCCGAGCATCTACTGCACACGCTGCGGTCAGGCAAATCCTGACGACGCGCGTTTTTGCCTGCATTGCGGGACGATGCTGGCGCGCGGCGGGGCCGATCGCCCCGGCGAAACCACGTCAACCATCTCCCTGGGCGGCGACGTAGCCGAAGCCGACTACGACGAGTTCACCGACCAGACCGCCACGGAACAGCTACCGCCTGGCACCGCGCTGCTGGTGGTCCGGCGCGGCCCGAACGCGGGCAGCCGGTTCCTGCTCGACCACGACATCACCACGGCCGGCCTGCACCGGGACAGCGACATCTTCCTCGACGATGTCACGGTCTCGCGCAGGCACGCCGAGTTCTACCGTCACGGCGACCGTTTCAGCGTGCGCGACGTTGGCAGCCTTAACGGCACCTACGTCAACCAGGAGCGGATCGAGGAGGCGCCGCTGAACGGCGGCGACGAGGTGCAGGTCGGCAAGTTCCGGCTCGTGTTCCTCACTGGGCGGCGGCCCCAGTACGAGCGTGGCGGCGGGGGCGCCCAGGTAGGGGCATGAGCGCATCGCCGGCCCGGGCTTCTTTCGGCATCGGTGAGGTGCTGGCCCAGCTTCGCGGCGAGTTCCCGGATGTCAGCGTGTCCAAGATCCGATTCCTGGAGTCCGAGGGTCTGATCCAGCCCGCCCGGTCGCCGTCCAAGTACCGGCGGTTCAGTCCCGGCGATGTGCAACGGTTGCGTTACATTCTGACCGCCCAGCGCGACGAGTACCTCCCGCTGCGGGTGATCAAGGACCGGCTGGCCGCTGCCGAGGACGACGCCAAGGAGGACCGCGACGGGCCGCCGCACCGGCGCCGGCCGCTGAGCCGGCGGGAGCTGCTCGACGCAGCCGGAATCGACGAGGATTACCTGACCGAACTGGAAGACTTCGGCCTGGTCCGGCCCGCTGGACGGCAATACGGGCCGGAGGCCCTGGACGCCGCCCGGATCATCGTGGCCCTCGGCCGCTACGGCGTCCAGGCGCGGCACCTGCGCGCCGTCCGGGCCGCCGTGGAACGCGAGACCTCACTGATCGAGCAGGTAGTGGCGCCCACGCGGCGGCAGCGCAACCCCGGGTCACGCGAGCGGGCCGGGCAGATCGCCCAGGAAATCGCGGCCCTGTCGCTGCAATTGCACGGCTCCCTGATGGGCAGTGCCCTGGCCGATGCCGGCCTGGAGACGGATGGGCTGGCCCACGGGGCTCAGTCCAACGGGTCGGCGGGGGCCGCCCGGGCCCCGGGAACCACCCGGCCGACGGGGAGCGCTCATGCCGCCCAGGCCGAGGTCAGGCTCGGGGGTGCGGGGTACGACGAGCCCGGATTCGCCGGCCCGGCCGCAGCCGGGTCCGGGGCGTGACCGGGCCTGGCCGGGAGGCGATTCCCGCCGCCAGCCCTCGGCCCGCCGGGGCCGGCCGCCACCGCACTTTCGGCCGGCACGGGTGTACGTTGGCTAGGGAGTGCCCACCGCAGGGCCCACGCATGAGGCAGCGCGTCAGGCGCGTATGAGGACGGAGCCGCCGTGAGGAAGATGGAGGTCGTCGGCGTCCGGGTCGAGATGCCCACGAACCAGCCCATCGTCCTGCTGAAGGAGACGCAGGGGGACCGTTACCTGCCAATCTGGATCGGGCCGGTCGAGGCAACCGCGATCGCTTTTGCCCAGCAGGGCATGGTCCCGGCGCGCCCGCTCACCCATGACCTGTTCCGGGATGTGCTGGAAGCCCTCGAAGTCCAGTTGCAGACGGTGAACATCACGGCGCTGCGGGACGGCATCTTCTTCGCGGACCTGATCTTCTCCAACGGGAAAGAAGTCAGCGCCAGGCCGTCAGATTCCATCGCCCTCGCCCTGCGCACCGGCGCGGCCATCTACGCCAGCGAGGAGGTCCTCGACGAGGCGGGCGTGGCCATCCCGGACGAGCAGGAAGACGAAGTCGAGAAATTCCGCGAGTTCCTCGACACCATCACCCCCGAAGACTTCGGCCGCGCAACCTAGCGGGCTGCCGACGGGAGGCTCGGTACGGTCCGAGGCGGGGTCAGCGGGCGCGTGAGCTGTAGCTAGGGCACAAGCCACCGGGGCCAAGCCGGAGGTCCAGCCGGGGCCCGAGCTGTAGTTGGGGCGCAAGCCACCGGACCCAAGGTGGGGGTTCAGCCGGGGGCCCGAGCTGTAGTTAGGGCGCAAGCCACCGCGTATCTGCGGGCGAGGCCAGGCCCCGCCGGAGGCGGGGTTCTGGCCGAGGCTGCGGATGGCGGGGGGGTCCAGGGGGGTCGCCCCCCCGGACTAGTAGAGCACGACGCGCCGCCGGCGATCGTTGACGCACCCGGCGCTGGCGGCCTACCGTGCGAGACGAGTACCCAGGGTGGCTAACTCCCGGGTGGAGGCAGGCGTGGCGGTAACCAAAGGTAACAGCGATTCACCGGAAGTCCGTGGTGCGGCGATCCGGCAGGCTGGGGAGCAGGGACTGCTGTTCGGCGACGACGTCGCCGCCCGGCCGGAGGGAATCGGCTACCGCGGTCCCACCGCGTGCTCGGCCGCGGGCATCACCTACCGCCAGCTCGATTACTGGGCCCGGACCGGCCTGGTCGAGCCCAGCGTGCGGGCCGCCCAGGGATCGGGCTCCGCGCGGCTCTACAGTTTCCGGGACATCCTCGTACTCAAGGTCGTGAAGCGGCTGCTGGACACGGGGATCTCCTTGCAGCAGATCCGCGCGGCCGTAGTCCACCTGCACAGCCGGGGCACCGACGACCTGGCCAAGGTGACCCTGATGAGCGACGGGGTCAGCGTCTACGAGTGCACCTCCTCCGACGAGGTGGTGGACCTGCTGCAAGGCGGGCAGGGCGTGTTCGGCATCGCCCTGGGCCGTATCTGGCAGGAAGTCGACGGGACCCTGGCCGAACTGCCCGCCGAGCAGGCTGACGAAGCCGCGGACGGGACGCAGACCGCTTCCGGCCGTACGCACGCGGACGAACTGGCCCGGCGGCGGGCCCGCCGGACCGGCTGACCCCGCCAGGCAGGCTCGCCCCCAGGCCCTGGCCCCGGGGCCGGTGGATCCGGCCGGCGAGTCAGCCAGCGGCCAGAGCAGGCTCGGGTAAGCTCGGTACTGCTGATCACACCGTCCGGGAGAGATCCCGAGCAGCCAGCGCGGGCCGCCGAAGGGGCAACCTCCCCGGAACCTCTCAGGCACCCAGGACCGGACGGGACAGGCATCTCTGGAGTTCACGCGCGGGCCTGGCGTCCTGCGGCAGGCTGGCGGCGACAGAGGGGGAGGACCATCCAGGCCTGGACGTGCCTGGCGGCTCCCTCTGGAGGCTCCGATGACCTTTGAAGCACAAGCCTTTGACGCACAGAACGTTGAAGCACCGGCTGTTACTGGAAGCACAGGACGTGGAAGCACAGGACGTTGAAGCACAGGCGGCTGAGTCACTGAACTTTGAGTCACGGCACATCGGGCCGTCCCCCGCCGAGCAGGAGCGGATGCTCGCCGCCACTGGCCACGCCTCGCTCGACGAGCTGACCCAGGCGGCCCTGCCGCCGGGCATCGGGGACCCCCGGCCGCTGAGCCTGCCGCCAGCGCTGTCCGAGGCCGCGGCGCTGGCTGAGCTGCGCCGCCTGGCGGGCCGGAACACCGTCGCCCGTTCCATGATCGGGCTGGGCTACTACGGAACGCATACCCCGGCGGTGATCCGCCGCAACGTGCTGGAGAACCCGGCCTGGTATACCGCCTACACCCCTTACCAGCCGGAGATCTCCCAGGGCCGGCTGGAGGCCCTGCTGACCTTCCAGACCCTCGTCGAGGACCTGACCGCGCTGCCTGTCGCCGGCGCGTCCCTGCTGGACGAGGCGACCGCGGCCGCCGAGGCGATGACGCTGGCCCGGCGGACGACCCGGCGGGGCCGTATCTTCCTGGCCGACGCAGACTGCCTGCCGCAGACCCTGGCCGTGCTGGCCACCAGGGCCGAGCCGCTCGGCATCGAGCTGGTGGTCGCCCCGGTTACCCCGGAGGTGATCGCGGCGCAGCCCGACGAGGAGCTGTTCGGGGTCCTGCTGCAGTACCCCGGGGCCAGCGGGGAGATCCGCGATCTGCGCCCGGTCATCGACGCCGTGCACGGCCGCGGCGCCCTCGCCGCGGTCGCCGCCGACCTTCTGGCCCTGACCTTGCTGATGCCGCCGGGAGAGCTGGGTGCCGATATCGCGATCGGCAGCACGCAGCGGTTCGGCGTGCCGATGGGCTATGGCGGCCCGCATGCGGCCTACATGTCGGTCCGCGACGAGCTGCGCCGTCAGCTGCCAGGCCGCTTGGTCGGCGTCTCCCTCGACGCAGACGGCAGGCCGGCCTACCGGCTCGCGCTGCAAGCCCGCGAGCAGCACATCCGCCGGGAAAAGGCGACCAGCAACATCTGCACCGCGCAAGTGCTGCTGGCCGTGATGGCGGCCATGTATGCGGTGTACCACGGCCCCGCCGGACTGGCCGGGATCGCGGCCGGCGTGCACCGGCGGACGGCCCGGCTGGCCGCCACGTTGCGGGCCGGCGGCCTGGATGCACCCGTGGACGGGTTCTTCGACACGATCCGGGTGCGCCTGGAAGGCGGCGCGGCCGACGCCGTAGCGCGGGCCCGTGAGGCCGGCTACACGTTGTTCCTGGCCGACGCGGACACGGTCGGCATCGCCTGCGACGAGACCACCACGGACGCCGAACTGCTCGAGGTGGCCACGGTGCTGGCCGCCGGGCGGCCGGGTGTCACGGTGCCGGGCCAGCTCGCCGACTCCGGCCCGGTCCTCCCGGCCGGCCTGGTCCGGAGTTCTGGGTTCCTGCGCCACCCGGTCTTTCACGAGCACCGGAGTGAGACGGCCATGCTGCGCTACCTGCGCCGCCTGGCCGACTTCGATATCGCGCTGGACCGCTCCATGATCCCGCTCGGCTCATGCACGATGAAGCTGAACGCCGCCGCCGAGATGGAGGCGGTGACCTGGCCAGGGTTCGCTGACCTGCACCCATTCGGGCCCGCCGGGCAGGCCGCCGGGTACCACGAGCTGATCACCGACCTGGAACGCTGGCTGGCCGAGATCACCGGGTACGACGCGGTGTCGGTGCAGCCGAACGCGGGATCGCAGGGTGAGCTGGCCGGGCTGCTGGCCATCCGGGGCTACCACCGCTCCCGCGGCGACGCCGGCCGGGACATCTGCCTGATCCCCGAGTCAGCGCACGGGACCAACGCGGCCAGCGCGGTCCTGGCGGGCCTGCGGGTGGTGGTGGTCAAGTGCGGCCCCGACGGGGCGATCGACCTCGCCGACCTGCACGCGAAGCTGGAGTCCCGGGGCGGGCAGATCGGCGCGATCATGCTGACCTACCCGTCCACCAACGGGGTGTTCGAGGAGACCGTGACGCAGGTCTGCGAGGCGGTCCACGCGGCGGGCGGCCAGGTGTACGTGGACGGCGCGAACCTGAACGCCCTGGTCGGCCTGGCCCGGCCAGGGTGGTTCGGCGCGGACGTGTCGCACCTGAACCTGCACAAGACGTTCTGCATCCCGCACGGCGGCGGCGGCCCCGGCGTGGGCCCGGTCGCGGCCCGCGCCCACCTGGCCTCGTTCCTGCCGCAGCGGGCGGAGTCGGGCGATGAAGCGGCCCCGGCCGCGGTAGCGGCCTCGGCGCGAAGCGGCGATCGGGGGCCGGGGGCTCCGGGGGTAGTCCCCCGGGAAAGCGGAGCGGGGGGTCGCCCCCCCGGGCAAGTAGCAGCGGCGCCGTACGGGTCGGCCGGGATCCTGCCCATCTCATGGGCCTATATCCGGATGATGGGCCCCGACGGCCTGCGCCGGGCGACCCAGGTGGCCATCCTCGCCGCCAACTACGTGGCCGCCCGGCTGGCCCCGCACTACCCGGTGCTCTACACCGGGCAGGGCGGGCTCGTCGCGCACGAAGCCATCCTGGACATCCGGCCCATCACCCGGGAGACCGGGGTGACGGTGGAGGATGTGGCCAAACGCCTCATCGACTATGGCTTTCACGCGCCGACCATGTCCTTCCCGGTCGCAGGCACGCTCATGATCGAGCCCACCGAGAGTGAGGACCTCGCCGAGCTGGACCGGTTCTGCGACGCCATGATCGCGATCCGCCGTGAGATCGAGATGGTCGCTTCGGGTGAGTACGACAGCCAGGACAACCCGCTGCGGAACGCCCCGCACACCGCGTCCATGCTGCTCGAAGCCGACTGGAAGCACCCGTACGAGCGGGCCGAGGCGGCGTATCCGATGGCCGGTGACCGGCGGGCCAAGTACTGGCCTCCGGTGCGCCGTATCGACCAGGCGTACGGCGACCGGAACCTGGTCTGCGCCTGCCCGCCAGCCGAGGCGTTCGCGGAATGAGACGGCGGCCCGGCGCACCGTGGGCAGGTGTACCGGGCCGGTGTCTATAGCCCGGGGCTCCCAGGCGCTACGCTGCCGCCAGGACACTGGCAGAAGGGCCCAGGATGAGTAACTCGTCCCAGTCGTTCATCGTCGGCCTGGACAACGGCGGCACCATGAACAACGCCACGGTGCTGGACCCGTTGGGCCAGTTCCTGATCGAGCACATGCTGGAGCGGCCCAGCCGGGTCCGCGAGGGGCCGGACCGGGCCATCGAGTCGCTGGCCGCGTCCTTTGAGCAGGTGCTGGAGGTCACCGGCGTGGACCGGGCCGCCGTGGCCGCAGTGGGCCTGGACACCCCCGGCCCGGCCAGCGGGGACGGCATCCTGTCCTCCAAGGGTGGCACCAACTTCGGCCATCCGGGGTGGGGCGGCTTCAACATCCGGGCCGCCCTCGAGGAGCAGCTGGGCCTGCCCGTGGTGTACACCAACGACGCCAACGCGGCCGCGCTGTACGCGCACTACGCGCGGTTCGGGAAGGACGCGCGGCACCACTCGTCGGTGGCGGTCATCGTCGGCACCGGACTGGGCGGTGGCCTGGTTGAGGCGGGCCAGGTGGTCAGCGGCGTGGCTGGCATGGCGGGGGAGCTCGGCCACGTCCAGATTCCGCTGGAAGGGCTCCTGGAAGAGGGCCAGCCGGTGCCAGTCTGCAACTGCGGGCTGCGCGGCGACGTCGAGAGCTTTGCCTCCCTGTCCGGGATCGAGCAGAACCTCCTGCCGTACTGGCTGACCCGCTACCCGGGCCACGGGCTCGCTGACGTGCAGCCGCTGTCCCGGGCAGCCAAGCTGGTCCGGGGCTACGGCGAGGCCGGTGACCCGCTGGCCCGGAAGATCTTTGAGCAGCAGGCGGCGGCACTGGGCCGGCTCTTCTCCATTGCGGCCATGTTCACCGATCCGGGCACCTATTTCGTGGGGGGCGGTGTCGTGGAAGCCGACCCCGCGTTCAGCGAATGGTTCCTGAACCGGGTCCGGGACCACACCACGCTGCGCGCCGAACAGGCCAAGCTGGTCGATTTCGCCCTGGTGCCCGACCTGGACCGGGCGGGCGCGCGCGGGGCTGCGCTCGCCGCCCGCTCAGCCACAGGCGACCGCGAATAGAGTTACTGGGTGGCAGATCCGCAGTCCTACCGGCCAGCGCCGGGGTCCATCCCCGAGTCGCCGGGCGTATACCGGTTCTCGGATGCACACGGCCGGGTCATCTACGTCGGAAAGGCGAAGAATCTCCGGCAGCGGCTGAATTCCTATTTCGCCGATTTCGCCAGCCTGCACCCGCGGACCCAGACCATGGTGCGCACGGCGGCCAAGGTCGACTGGACCGTGGTGGCGACCGAAGTCGAGGCGCTCCAGCTGGAGTACTCCTGGATCAAGGAGTTCGACCCGCGCTTCAACGTCCGCTACCGCGATGACAAGAGCTATCCGTACCTGGCCGTCACCATGGGTGAGGACTTTCCGAGGGTCATGGTCATGCGCGGCGCCAAGCGGCGCGGGGTTCGTTATTTCGGGCCCTACTCGCACGCGTGGGCAATTCGCGAAACGGTCGACGCGCTGCTGCGGGTGTTCCCGGTCCGCACCTGCTCGGCCGGGGTGTTCAAGCGGGCCGGGCAGATCGGGCGACCCTGCCTGCTCGGTTATATCGGCAAGTGCTCGGCGCCGTGCGTGGGCCGGGTCAGCGAGGCCGAGCACCGGCTTCTCGCCGAGGAGTTCTGCGACTTCATGGCGGGGCAGACCGACCGGTTCATCCGCCGGCTGGAAGCCGAGATGCGCGAGGCCGCCCGGGCCGAGGAGTTCGAGCGGGCCGCGCGGCTGCGCGACGACATCCGGGCGCTCCAGCGGGCCCTGGAGAAGCAGACCGTGGTCCTGGGCGACGGCACCGACTCCGACGTCATCGCGCTCACGCAGGACCAGCTGGAAGCGGCGGTCCAGGTCTTCTACGTGCGGGACGGCCGGGTCCGGGGGCAGCGCGGCTGGGTGGTGGACAAGGTCGAGGACGTGACCACGGGCGAGCTGGTCGAGCAGTTCCTGGGCCAGGTCTACAGCGACGACGCGGTGGCCGGCCCGGCGCCAGGCACGCAGATCCCGGACGGGTCCGAGGAGGCGCCGGGGCGCAGGACCATGGGACAGAAGGGCAACGCCCGCCCGGCCACCCGGTCTGCGGCTATTCCGCGGGAGGTGCTGGTACCAGAACTCCCGCCGGACGCGCCAGCGGTCGAGGAATGGCTGGCGGAACGCCGCGGCGGCCCGGTCCGGCTCCGGGTGCCCCTGCGCGGGCCCAAGAAGGCGCTGCTGGAGACCGTGGCCCGCAACGCCGCCGAGTCACTGGCCCTGCACAAGACCCGGCGGGCCAGCGACCTGACCACCCGCAGCCGGGCCCTGCACGAGATCCAGGAGGCGCTCGGGCTGGACGAGGCGCCCCTGCGCATCGAGTGCTACGACGTCTCCAACCTGCAGGGCACGCACGTCGTCGCGTCCATGGTCGTGTTCGAGGACGGCCTGGCCCGCAAGGGGGAGTACCGCCGCTTCAGCATCCGGGGCCAGGACGGGACCGACGACGTCGCCGCGATCCACGAGGTGATCCTCCGCCGGTTCCGCCGCTACCTGGACGAGCGGGAGGCCACCGGCGAGCTCGACTCACTCGGCGACCCCGAGGTCTCCGCCGAGGCCGCGCGGCAGCGCAAGTTCGCCTATCCGCCCAACCTGGTCGTGATCGACGGCGGGCCGGCCCAGGTGGCCGCCGCGGCGCGCGCGCTCGGTGAGCTCGGCATCGACGACGTCGCCGCGTGCGGCCTGGCTAAGCGGCTGGAGGAGGTCTGGCTGCCTGGCGAGGACTCCCCGGTGATCCTGCCCCGGACCAGCGAGGGCCTGTACCTGCTGCAGCGGGTCCGGGACGAGGCGCACCGCTTCGCGATCACTTACCACCGGGCAAAACGGTCAAAGGCCCTGGCCGTCAGCGAGCTTGACTCGGTCCCGGGACTGGGCCCAGCGCGGCGGGCTACGCTGCTACGGCACTTCGGCTCGGTACGCAGGCTCGCCAGCGCCTCTGAGGCGGAGATCGCCGGGCTTCCCGGCATCGGCCCGCGGGTCGCGAGCACGGTGCTCGCCGCGCTGCGGCCCGAGCCAGCCACCGAGCCGGCCGCAGACCAAACGGGGGATAGGAACAGCGCGCAGAATGACATTGACCGCGGGGAGCAGGACGGGCATGACCAGGGCCTGGGGGATGGCCGGGAGCATGACCAGGGCGCAGAGGGGGGGCGCCATGAGGCGCACAGCTAACCCGGCGAGACCGCCGGTGAACGGGCCGGGCCGCCGGTGAGCGCGCATGACGAGCGGGCGGAGGCGGTACCGGGCCCGGACATCGTGATCATCACCGGGATGTCCGGCGCGGGGCGCAGCACCGCGGCCAAGTCGCTGGAGGACCTCGACTGGTTCGTGGCCGACAACATTCCGCCTGGCCTGCTGCCGACCATGATCGAGCTCGCCCGCCGGGCCGTGGACGCGGTGCCGCGGATCGCCGCCGTAATGGACGTGCGCAGCCGGGCGTTCTCCACCGATCTGCAGTCGGCCATCGGTGAGCTGGCCGCCCGGGGGGTCCGGCCGCGGGTCGTGTTCCTGGAGGCCGCCGACGACACCCTGGTCCGCCGGTTCGACAGCGTCCGCCGCCCGCATCCGCTTCAGGAGGACGGCCGGGTAGTGGAGGGCATCGCCGCGGAGCGGGAGCTGCTCCGCGGCGTCCGGGAAGAAGCCGACCTGGTCATCGACACCTCGGCGCTGAACGTGCACGAGCTGCGGGCCCGGATGCACGACGCGTTCGGCGCCGATGCGTCGGCCAAGCTGCGGGTGAACGTGGTGTCCTTCGGCTACAAGTACGGGCTACCGGTCGACGCGGACATCGTGGCCGACTGCCGGTTCCTGCCCAACCCGCGCTGGGTGGCCGACCTGGCCGCGCTGACCGGGCAGGATGAGCGGGTCCGTGACTACGTGCTCAGCCGGCCCGGGGCCGCCGAATTCCTGGACTCCTACTTGTCCGCGCTGCGGGTGGTGCTGGCCGGCTACGAGCGGGAGGGCAAGCGCTTCGTCACGCTGGCCATCGGCTGCACGGGCGGCAAGCACCGGAGCGTGGCGGTCGCCGAGCAGATCGCCAGCCAGCTGAGCGGCAAGGGGCCGGCCATCCAGGTCGTGCACCGGGATCTGGGGCGCGAATGACGGCTGGCCCCGCGGACCCTGGCGCCCACAGCTCCAGTCCCTCCATCACGGGCCAGGACGGCGTGGGCATGGCTCCTTCGGTGCGGCCGCTGAACCCCAAGGTGGCCGCGCTCGGCGGCGGTCACGGCCTGTTCGCCGCCCTGTCGGCGCTGCGCCGGGTGACCCGGCAGCTCAGCGCGATCGTGACCGTGGCCGACGACGGCGGCTCCAGTGGCAGGCTGCGCCGCCAGTATGGCGTCCTGCCGCCCGGCGACCTGCGGATGGCGCTCGCGGCGCTGTGCGGCGACGATGCCTGGGGCACCACCTGGAGCCGGGTGGTCCAGCACCGCTTCACCGGGGATGAGACCGAGCTCGGCGGGCACGCGGTCGGCAACGTGCTGATCGTGGCGCTGTGGGAACTGCTCGGCGATACCGTGCAAGGGCTGGACTGGGTGGGCCGCCTGCTCGGCGCGTACGGCCGGGTGCTGCCCATGGCGTCCGTCCCGCTCGACCTGGTGGCCGAGGTGCAGGGGCTCGACCCGGAGCGCCCCCTCGCGCTGAGCACGGTGCGTGGCCAGGTCGCCTGCGCGTCCACCACCGGCCGGGTCCGCTCGGTGTCCCTGATCCCGGAGGACCCGCCTGCCTGCCCGGAGGCGGTCACCGCGATCCTGGACGCCGACTGGGTGGTGCTCGGGCCCGGGTCGTGGTTCACCAGCGTCCTGCCCCACCTGATGGTTCCTGAGCTAGCCCAGGCCCTGATCAGCACCCCGGCCCGGCGGATCGTGGCGCTGAACCTGGTCGCGCAGCCCGGCGAGACGGAGGGATTCTCCCCGCAGACCCACCTGGAGGTGCTGGCCGACCACGCACCGCAACTGAAAGTTGACATCGTGCTCGCCGACCGGGGAGCCGCGGGGGGCGCGGCCGCCGAACTGGAGAAGGCGGCGGGCCTGCTGGGTGGCCGGCTGGTGCTGGCCGACCTGGCCATGCGCGATGGAACTCCACGCCACGACCCGCGTCAGCTGGCCGGGGCGTTCGCAGAGATCTTCGAGGGGGAGTGATGCCGATGGCGATGACCGGCCTGGTCAAAGACGAGCTCAGCCGCGTGACGGTGCTCAAGCCATGCTGCCGCAAGGCGGAGGTGTCCGCGCTGCTGCGCTTCGCCGGGGGACTGCACCTGGCCAGCGGGCGCATCGTGGTGGAGGCCGAGCTGGACACCGGCGTGGCCGCACGGCGGCTGCGCAAGGACATCGCCGAGGTATTCGGCCATACCTCGGACCTGATCGTGCTGGCCCCGAGCGGGCTCCGCAAGGGCAACCGGTACGTGGTCCGGGTGCGCAAGGACGGGGACAGCCTGGCCCGGCAGACGGGCCTGGTGGACAACTACGGCCGGCCCGTCCGCGGGCTGCCCCGGCAGGTCGTGTCCGGCACCACGTGCGACTGCGAGGCGGCCTGGCGCGGCGCCTTCCTCGCCCACGGCTCCCTGACGGGCCCGGGCCGCTCGATGTCCCTGGAGATCACCTGCCCGGGCCCGGAAGCGGCCCTGGCCCTGGTGGGCGCGGCCCGGCGGCTGAAGATCCACGCCAAGGCCCGCGAGGTGCGCGGGGTGGACCGGGTCGTGGTCCGGGACGGCGACGCGATCAGTGCGCTGCTGACCCGGCTGGGCGCCCACGACAGCGTGCTGGCCTGGGAGGAACGCCGGATGCGGCGTGAAGTCCGGGCCACCGCCAACCGGCTGGCCAACTTCGACGACGCCAACCTGCGGCGCAGCGCCCGGGCCGCGGTCGCGGCCGGCGCACGGGTCGAGCGGGCCCTGGAGATCCTGGGCACCGAGGCACCCGAGCACCTGACCGTGGCGGGCCGGCTGCGGATTGAGCACCGGCAGGCCAGCCTGGAGGAACTGGGCCAGCTGGCCAGCCCGCCGCTGACCAAGGACGCGATCGCCGGGCGGATCCGCCGCCTGCTGGCCATGGCGGACAAGCGGGCCCGCGACCTCGGTGTCCCCGACACCGAATCCAGCCTCACCCCGGAGATGATGACCCAGTAATCCGCTTACGGGGCGGCGCCGGGCCGGTCATCGCCGCCCGGGCCGCCCGGCGCCGGGGAGAATGACCGGCCCGGCCCGCTGACACGCTCGGGCGGGCTCCGCGGTCCGATAGGGTCAGAGCCGGGAAAGCACGCGCATCGCTGGGTGCGAGAGCAGCGCGCAACAGCCGGTATGAGAGCTAGGGACGAGGAGAGACGCAGCCGTGACTATCCGCGTGGGCATCAACGGATTCGGCCGCATCGGGCGGAACTACTGGCGGGCCGTGCACGCCGCATCGGCCGCGGGGCACGGGGGCGCCGAGCAGATCGAGATCGTCGCCGCGAACGACCTGACCGAGACCGCCACTCTGGCGCACCTGCTCAAGTACGACACCGTGCTGGGCACCCTGGCGCAGGACGTGAGCGTGGACGGCGACGCGATCCTGGTGGGCGACACGAAGGTCAGCGTGCTCGCCGAGCGCGACCCCGCCGCGCTGCCCTGGCGGGACCTCGGGGTGGACGTGGTCATCGAGTCCACCGGGCGGTTCACCAAGGCCGGGGACGCACGTAAGCACCTCGAGGCCGGCGCGAAGAAGGTCATCATCTCCGCGCCCGCCTCTGATGAGGACATCACGATCGTGATGGGCGTGAACGACAGCGCCTACGACCCCGCGCAGCACGACATCATCTCGAACGCGTCGTGCACCACCAACTGCGTGGCCCCGATGGCCAAGGTGCTCAATGACAACTTCGGCGTGGTCAAGGGCCTGATGACCACCATCCACGCCTACACCAACGACCAGGTGATCCTGGACTTCCCGCACAAGGACCTGCGCCGGGCCCGGGCCGCGGCGCAGAACATCATCCCGACCAGCAGCGGCGCGGCAAAGGCCACGGCGCTGGTGCTGCCGGAGCTGAAGGGCAAGTTCGACGGGATGGCCATGCGGGTCCCGGTGCCGGACGGGTCCGTGACCGACCTGGTCGTCCAGCTGTCCCGGGAAGTCAGCAAGGACGAGGTCAACGCGGCGTTCAAGGCCGCGGCCGAAGGCACGCTCAAGGGTTATCTGCACTACACGGCGGACAAGATCGTGTCCTCGGACATCGTGGGCACCCCGTGGTCGTGCACCTTCGATTCGTCACTGACGATGAGCTTCGGTGACCAGGTCAAGATCATCGGCTGGTACGACAACGAGTGGGGCTACTCCAACCGCCTGGTCGATCTGACCACGCTCGTGGGTGCCCAGCTCTGATGAAGCGGATCGACGACCTCGACGTGGCCGGGCAGGTTGTCCTGCTCCGGGCCGACCTGAACGTCCCGCGGGACGGCGACGTGATCACCGATGACGGCCGGATCCGGGCCAGCCTGCCCACCATCAGGGCCCTCATCAGCCGCGGCGCGCGGGTGATCATCTGCGCTCACCTGGGCCGCCCCAAGGGGGACAGCTACGCCGCCCGGGCCGCGGGCGGGCCGTCCCTGCGGCCGGTCGCCGCCCGGCTCAGCGAGCTCCTTGGCCAGCCTGTCCCGCTGGCTGAGGACGTGGCGGGGGACTCTGCCGCCGCGGTCGCGGCCGGCCTGGGCGACGGCGACGTCGGCCTGCTGGAGAACGTCCGGTTCGAGCCGGCCGAGACTAGCAAGATCGATGCCGAGCGTACCGGGCTGGCGGCGCGGCTCGCCGCGCTGGCCACGCGCTACGTCGGCGACGGCTTCGGGGCCCTGCACCGCAAGCACGCGAGTGTGTACGACGCGCCGGCGCTGCTCCCGCACGCCGCGGGGGAGCTGGTCATTGCCGAGATCGCGGTGCTCCGCCAGCTCACCTCCGATCCGCCCCGGCCCTACGTGGTGGTGCTCGGCGGGGCCAAGCCGTCGGACAAGCTGGCGGTCATCGGCAACCTGCTCGGCCGGGCCGACCGGCTGATCATCTGCGGCGGGATGTCCTACACCTTCCTCGCGGCCCAGGGCTACGAAGTAGGCAAGTCCCTCCTGGAAGCCGACCAGATCCCCCAGGTCACGGAGGTGCTGGCCGAGGCGTCCCGGCGCGGGGTGGAGGTCGTGCTGCCGGTGGACCTGGTGGCGGCCGACCGGTTCGCCCCGGACGCGGACTACCGGGTGGTGCCGGTCAGCGAGTTCCCGGCCGACCGGGAGAGCCTGGACATGGGCCCGGAAACCCGGGCCCTGTTCGCGCAGAAGCTCTCCGACGCGAAGACCGTGTTCTGGAACGGCCCGGCCGGCGTGTTCGAGTTCCCGGCCTTCGCCGCCGGGACCCGGGCCGTGGCCGAGGCGATCAGCCGGGTCAGCGGGCTGACCGTGGTCGGCGGCGGCGACTCCGCGGCCGCCGTCCGCCAGCTGGGCTTCCCCGCGGACGCGTTCACCCACATCTCCACCGGCGGCGGGGCGAGCCTGGAGTATCTGGAAGGCCGCACGCTGCCCGGGCTCAGCGCGCTGGAGGCGGACGCATGACCGGCGGATCTTCCGCGCGCAAGCCGCTGATCGCGGGCAACTGGAAGATGAACAACACGCATTTCGAGGGGCTGGCGCTGGTCCAGAAGCTCGCCTTCACGCTCACCGCCGCCGACTACGATGCCGCCGACGTGGTGGTCCTGCCGCCGTTCACCGCGCTGCGCAGCGTGCAGACCCTGGTCGCCGGGGACAAGCTGAGGATCGGCTACGGGGCCCAGGATCTGTCACCGCACGACAAGGGCGCCTACACCGGTGACGTGTCCGGCCCGATGCTGGCCAAGCTGGGCTGCAGTTACGTGCTGGCCGGGCACTCCGAGCGCCGCCAGTACCACGGTGAGGATGACGTGCTGGTCAACGCCAAGGTGAAGGCCGCGCTCCGTAACGAACTGACCCCCATTCTGTGCGTCGGCGAGCACCTGGACATCCGGCGGGCGGGGGAGCAGATTGGCCACTGCACGGGCCAGCTCGACGGAGGCCTGGCCGGTATCTCACCGGAGCAGGTAGCGGGGATGGTACTGGCGTACGAGCCGGTGTGGGCCATCGGCACCGGAGAGGTGGCGTCACCCGCGGATGCGCAGGAGGTCTGCGGGGCAATCCGGGCCCGCGTTTCGGAGGGTCACGGCGACGAAGCAGCCGCAAGTGTGCGTATCCTGTATGGCGGGTCGGTGAAGGCCGACAACATCGCTGCGATAATGACGCAGCCTGACATTGACGGTGCGCTGGTCGGCGGGGCAAGTCTCGATGCCGGTGAGTTCGCCACGATATGCCGGTACCGCAAGCTGGCAGTCAACGCCTGACCCGCGGCACAGGTCCAGCGGCGCTGGTCGAGACAGCGCTGGTTGAGTTTACAGGTCACGGCAGGCACCCGGAGGGACGAGACAGGGCAGTGGTTATCTCAATCTCGGTCGTCCTCATCATTACGAGCCTGCTCATGATAGTGCTCGTGCTGCTGCATAAGGGCAAGGGCGGCGGCCTGTCGGACCTATTCGGTGGCGGGGTCTCCTCTACGCTGGGATCATCGTCCGTAGTTGAGCGGAACCTGGACCGCCTCACGATTTTCACTGGCATCCTCTGGTTCCTGTGCATCATCGGGCTGAATCTGCTGCTGAATAAGTGATGCGGGCCCCCGGGGGTCGCCGGGTAGGCCAAGAGCGGACGTAGCAAGGGGTGAGCTGTGAGTAGTGGCAACGCGATCAGGGGAAGCCGGGTAGGGGCTGGCCCGATGGGTGAAGCGGAGCGCGGTGAGGCGGCGCCCCGGATCAGGGTCTCCTTCTGGTGCTCGAATAAGCACGAGACCCGGCCTAGCTTCGCGTGCGATGCCGCAGTGCCCGAGACCTGGGATTGCCCCCGCTGCGGGTATCCCGCCGGGCGGGACGAGCACAACCCGCCCGGGCCGCCGCACAGCGAGCCTTATAAGACCCACCTGGCTTACGTGAAGGAACGGCGCACGGATACGGATGGTGCCGCGATCCTGCGTGAGGCACTGGACCGGCTGCGCAAGAACGCCTGACCGCCTGGCTCTGGCCCGGCTGGCCCGCTCCCCGGGTGGGCCGCCGGGTCTTTTACTGCGGCTCGGTGCAGGCAGGACCCGGCCAGGCAGGCCCGCTGTCCCGGCCCACCAAACGCCGGAACAGAAGGCCGGATACTTTCCTGTGACGCGATATTTGCTGCTTTCTGTCGTTAATCGGAAGCGCCAATTACCGACTTTCCTCTTCACTGAGCCTTTTTCATCCTGATCTTGGGCCAGCTCGGCGTTGACCGCCATGGCCTGCTTCTGTGCCACCCTCAGCTGATGGAGCTGAACGAGAAGACGGTACTGGCAGCGGTGAACGACCTGCATGCCCGCACAGGCAAGCGGGTCTTCACCCTCATCGACATCGCCGAGGCGATCGAAGGGCAGCGGGTCACCTCACCGCCTGGCATGCGCCCACCCACAGACGCCCACGGCCACCCCGACCCCGAGCTGGCCCCGCCCATCACGGCCCGGGCCAGGACAATCAACAACATCCTGCTGCGGCTCGGGGAAGAGAGGAAGCTGCCGGTCATGCAGACCGCCATGGTGGTGTTCCCGCCAGGGTAAGCCCGTCATCCTGATCTTGGGTCAGGTGCGCCAGGGCGGATCAGGTGGGCGTGTCGGCTGGGGGCAAGGCGAAGCCCCTGGTAGATGAAGCGATCACCACAACCCTTCGCCTGCCCAGGCTCTCCGGTGCTGCTGTGGTCGGGGCACGGTGGCCGGGGCACGGTGATCAGTGCGCGAACGACTGCCGCTTGTCCGCGGGAGCCAGCGGCACGTGGCTGCGCGGGTGCGCGGCCAGGATCCGGACATGCCGCTGCAGGTCGCTGAGCAGCAGGTCGGCCAGATCCTTGCTGAACCCGTTGCGTACTACCACCCGGAGCACTGCGACGTGCTCCAGGTTGGCCGGGAAGGTGTAGGCCGGGACCAGCCAGCCCCGGGTACGCAGCCGCTCGGACAGATCGAATACCGTGAAGCCGGCCAGCTCGTCGCGGATCCGGAACGCGAAGACGGGCAGCTCGCTGCCGTCGGACAGCAACTCGAACGGCTCCATCTCGGCGATCTTGCTGGACAGGTACATGGCCACGTCCTGGCAGGCCTGCTGGACCTGCTGGTAGCCCTGGAAGCCCAGGCGCAGGAAGTTGTAGTACTGCGCGGCGACATTGGCCCCGGAACGGGAGAAGTTCAGTGCGAAGGTGGGCATTTCCCCACCCAGGTAATTCACCCGGAAGACCAGATCTTCGGGCAGCGCGTCCGGACTGCGCCAGACCACCCAGCCCACGCCGGGGTAGACCAGCCCGTACTTGTGTCCCGACGAGTTGATCGAGGCCACCCGGGGGATCTGGAAGTCCCAGACCAGATCAGGCTGGATGAAGGGCGCCACGAACCCGCCCGAGGCGGCATCGACGTGAATCGGGACATCGGGGCCGCCGGTGGCCGCGAGCCGGTCCAGTTCGGCACTGATCTCCGTGACCGGCTCGTAGCTTCCGTCCATGGTGGAGCCGAGTATCGCGACCACGCCGATCGTGTTCTCGTCGCATTGGGCGGCGGCCTGCGGGCCGCGCAGGTGCAGCCGGTCCGGCTCCATCGGCACCAGCCTCGGCTCCACGTCCCAGTAACGGCAAAACTTCTCCCAGCAGACCTGGACGTTCGCGCCCATCACCAGGTTGGGCCGGGCGGTGTCGGCTCCCGCCGCGCGGCGTCGGGCCCGCCAGCGCCACAACAGCGCCATGCCCCCGAGCATGCAGGCCTCGCTGGACCCCGTCGTGGAGCAGCCCGTCGCCGCCCCGTGCTCCGGCGCGTGCCACAGGGTGGCGAGGATGTTCACGCACCGGGATTCCAGTTCGGCGGTCTGCGGGTACTCGTCTTTGTCGATCATGTTCTTGGGGAGGCATTCGGTCATCAGCTGGACCGCCTGGGGCTCCATCCAGGTGGTCACGAACGTGGCCAGGTTGAGCCGGGCGTTGCCGTCCAGGGTGAGCTCGTCCCGCACCGCCTGGAGCGCGGTGTCGGGCAGCAGCCCATGCTGCGCCAGCCGGTGCCGGGGCACGGAGAAGTGCAGTTCGCGGACGTAGACGGGATTGATTTCGAGTTCATCATCCTGCTGATCGACTTGCCGGTGCAGTGCCATGCGGCTCCCTCGCTCGCCAGATCCTCGCTGAGGACAAGCTATCCCGGCCCCCGCGGCCTCATCGGCTTAGTTGACAGCGTGTTGACCTCGGCGGCTGATCTGGCCTATGGCCAAGGCCGGATGCCTGGCCGGGCGTCCGCCCGGACCGGGTGCCAGGCAGGATGGGGTCATGCACCTTCCGGTTAATCCGCCGGTCGCGCCGATGCTGGCCCGCCCGGTACCGCAGATACCCGACGGCCCGTTCAGCTTCGAACCCAAGTGGGACGGGTTCCGGTCGATCGTCTTCCGCGACGGGGGTGAGGTGGAGATCGGCAGCCGTAACGAGCGCCCGATGACCCGGTACTTCCCGGAACTGGTCGAGGCCTTCACCGCGAGCCTCCCGCCGCGCTGCGTGGTGGACGGGGAGATCGTCATCCCGGACAGATCCGGCCGCCGGCTGGACTTTGAGGCCCTGCTGCAGCGGATCCACCCCGCGGCCAGCCGGGTCGCCCTCCTCGCCGAGCAGACCCCGGCCCACTTCATCGCGTTCGATCTGCTCGCGCTGGACGACACCGACTTGTGCTCGGAGCCGTTCGCGCTACGCCGCAGCGCCCTGGAGGAGGCCCTGGCCCAGGCGCGTTCCCCGCTTCACCTGACCCCGGCCACCACCGACCGCGGCCTGGCCGGGCAGTGGTTCGATCAGTTCGAGGGGGCCGGGCTGGACGGGCTGATCGCCAAGCCGCTGGATGGGACCTACCAGCCCGACAAGCGGGTCATGTTCAAGATCAAGCACGAGCGCACCGCGGACTGCGTGGTAGCCGGGTACCGGCCGCACAAGAGCAGCCCGGAAGCGGTCGGCTCGCTGCTGCTCGGGCTTTACACCGACGCTGGTGACCTGGCCAGCGTGGGTGTGGTGGGGGCGTTCCCGATGGCCCGCCGGCGGGAGCTGTTCACTGAACTGCAACCCCTGGTCACCACGTTCGACGGTCATCCGTGGCGCTGGGGAGGCGCGGAGCAGGCCGCCGCGGGCGGCGCCCCGGCCGCACGCAACCCCCGGTCTTCGGAGACGAGCCGCTGGAACGCCGGGAAAGACCTGTCCTTCGTGCCGCTGCGCCCCGAACGGGTGGTCGAGGTCCGCTATGACCACATGGAAGGCCGCAGGTTCCGGCACACTACCCAGTTCGTCCGCTGGCGCCCGGACCGGGAACCGCGGTCGTGCACCTACGCCCAGCTGGAGGAGCCGGTGAAGTACGACCTGGGGGAGATTCTCGGGCTCTAGCCGCCCGCCCGTCTGGGCGATGTAGCGGTGCGGCCGGTCAGCCGCCCGTCTGGGCGATGTAGCGGCACAGCAGGTAGCCGTCGTCCGCCAGCACATGCGCCAGGGCCAGCCGGCTGGCCGGCGCGGATCCCGGGCCCTGGATGATCCGCCCGGCCGGGCCGCCGGCCAGGACCGGGCTGATGGTCACACACAGCTCGTCGATCAGGCCCGCCGCCGTGAGCTGGCCGAGCAGGTGCGGGCCGCCCTCAGCCAGGATCTCCCGGTAGCCCCGGCCGGCCAGCGCGCTGACCGCGGCCGCAGCGGTCACCTCGTGGTCACCGCCGATGATCACGTCCGCGTGCCGGGCGATCTGCGCGCGCTGGTCCCCGGGCGCGGACTCCGAGGTAATCACGATGGTGCGGGCCCCCGCCGGGGCGCCGGCCAGCAGCGGGCTCTCAGGGTCCAGATCCAGCCGCGCGCTCAGCACCGCGATCGGCGGGGTGTCCGGCCGGCCCGCGCGCAGCGCGGCCCAGCGCGGCGCCACGCGGGCCGGGTGATACCTCTCGGCCCGGGCGGTACCGGCGCCGACCAGGATCACATCGGCGAGCGCCCGCAGCAGCCCGAAGACCTCATGGTCCGCGGAGCCGCCCAGGCCGCCGGAGAGGCCGTCCACCGTCGCGGCCCCGTCAGCGCTCTCGATCATGTTGGCGCGGACCCACGGCCGTCCCGCGCCGCCAGGATCCCCCGCGCCGCCAGCATCGCCCGGGCCGCGATCCGGGCAGGCGTAGAGCCCAGTGAGCTCCGGCTGGCCGGTGCCGGCCGGAGCGGGATAGATCAGCTGCACGGTACCGGCCGCATCGGGCGGCTCATCGGGCCCTGGCGGGGTCGTCGATCCGCCGCAACACCATCATGGAGCGGCCCGCCAGCATCACCGTCGACCGGGCCTGATGCTCCCGGGGTTCCAGCTGGGCCGCGACCGCCGCCTCGGATCCGGGCAGCGCCGGGTGCGGCAGCCCGTTACCGGAGATGGCCGAGGGGGACCGGGCCCCCTCAGACGGGCCGGCTGCGCCGGTGTCGAGCACCACTTCCCAGCTGCGGCCGAAGTCCTGCGCGGGGAGGGTGAACCAGGCCGGCTGGCTGTCCGCGCTGAACAGCAACAAGAACGTTTCATCACGGACCCGCTCGCCCCGGGGATCGGGCTCGGTGATGGCGTCACCGTTCAGGAAGACCCCCATCGCTTTCGCGTAGCCGGTCTTCCAGTCGGCGTCGGTCATCTCCCGGCCGGACGGGGTGAACCAGGCGATGTCGCCGGGCCGGCCCGCGGCGCCGTCGGCGGGCCCGGTGAAGAAGCGGCGCCTGCGGAACACCGGGTGGTTGCGCCGTAGTTCGGCGACCCCCCGGGCGAACTCCAGCAGGCTGCTCTCGTCCTCGGCCATGCGCCAGTCCACCCAGGACGTCTCGTTGTCCTGGCAGTAGGCGTTGTTGTTGCCGCGCTGGGTCCGGCCAAGCTCATCCCCGGCGAGCAGCATCGGGACGCCCTGCGAGCACAGCAGCGTGGCGAAGAAGTTCAGCCGCTGCCGCGTCCTCAGCTCACGCACCGCCGGGTCGCTGGTCGGCCCTTCGGCGCCGCAGTTCCACGAGCGGTTGTCGTTGGTGCCGTCCGCGCCATCCTCGCCGTTTGCCTCGTTGTGCTTGCGGTTGTAGGAGACCAGGTCGGTCAGGGTGAATCCGTCGTGGCAGGTGACGAAGTTGATGGAGGCCACCGGCCGGCGGCCGCTGGTCTCGTACAGGTCGCTCGATCCGGTCAGCCGGGAGGCGAACTCGGCCAGCGTGTACGGCTGGCCGCGCCAGAAGTCCCGGACGGTGTCCCGGTACTTGCCGTTCCACTCGCTCCACAACGGCGGGAAGTTGCCGACCTGGTAGCCGCCCTCACCCACGTCCCAGGGTTCCGCGATGAGCTTGACCTGGGACACCACCGGGTCCTGCTGGACGAGGTCGAAGAACGCCGACAGCCGGTCCACGTCGTGCAGTTCCCGGGCCAGCGCGGACGCCAGGTCGAACCGGAACCCGTCCACGTGCATTTCCAGGATCCAGTACCGCAGCGAGTCCAGGATGAGCTGGAGCGCGTGCGGGTGCCGGACGTTCAGGCTGTTGCCGCAGCCCGTGTAGTCCACGTAGTAGCGCGGGTCGTCATCGCGGAGCCGGTAGTAGGCCGCGTTGTCGATACCGCGGAAGCACAGGGTCGGCCCCCGTTGGTCGGACTCGGCGGTGTGGTTGTACACGACATCGAGGATCACCTCGATCCCGGCCGCGTGCAGCGCCTTGACCATCGCCTTGAACTCGCCGACCTGGCCGCCTCGCTGCTGGGACGACGAGTATGCCTTGTGCGGGGCCAGGAAGCCGATCGTGTTGTAGCCCCAGTAGTTGGTCAGCCCGCGGGCCTCCAGGTTGTGCTCGGGCACGAACTGGTGCACCGGCATCAGCTCGACCGCGGTGACGCCCAGCCGGGCCAGGTGCTCGATGACCGCCGGGTGGCCGATCCCGGCGTAGGTGCCCCGCTGCTCGGCCGGCACGTCCGGGTGACGGAGGGTCAGGCCGCGGACGTGCGCCTCGTAGATGACCGTCTCGTGGTAGGGGATTCGCGGGGCCCGGTCGTCCCCCCAGTCGAAAAACGGGTTGATGACCACGTTCGTCGGCATGTACGGGGCGCTGTCCGCCGTGTTCAGCGCGCCCGGATCGCTGAAGCGGTAGCTGAACAGCGCCTCGTTCCACACCACCTCGCCGTTGATGGCCTTGCCGTACGGGTCGAGCAGCCGCTTGGCTGGGTTGCAGCGGTGCCCGCGCGCGGGGTCATAGGGGCCGTGCACCCGGTATCCGTACCGCTGGCCCGGGGCCACATCAGGCAGGTAGCCATGCCAGACGAACGCGTCGACCTCGGTCAGCGCGACACGCGTCTCGGAGAGGCCGTCCGGCTCGTCCCCGTCTTTCAGGCACAGTTCAACCTGCTCGGCAGCCTCGGAGAACAACGCGAAGTTCGTTCCCGTGCCATCCCACGTTGCTCCGAGCGGATAGGGAGCTCCTGGCCAAACGCGCACCAGCCGACCTTACCCGGGTACCGGCATGGCGCGGCCCAGGATGTCGGCGAGGGCCAGTCCGTCAGGCAGAGTCCCGAACGGAACCCCCGGCCCGGCCAGCCCCACCTCGGAGAAGGGGGCCAGGCGAGACGCGCAGAATGCGTCCGCGACCGCGGCGGGAGCGTGCCGGACCAGCAGGGCGGCCTGCAGGGTGACGGTGATCGCGCCGGCCAGGCGGCGCGCCGCGAACTGCGCCTCAGGCCCGGCCCAGGTGGCCAGGTCCCGCAGGGCCCGGCCGAGTCCGGTCATGGCCGCGTCGAGCCGCGGGTCCCCGCCCGCGGCCAGGCAGAGCTCGGCCGCCAGGGCGTCAGCCGTTCCCTGCTGGCGCTGGAGCCCGCGGATCAGGTCCAGGGCGGTGACGTTGCCAGAGCCCTCCCAGATCGAGTTCAGCGGCGCCTCGCGGTACAGCCGGGCGAGGCCGGACTCCTCCACGTAGCCGTTGCCGCCCAGGCACTCCAGAACCTCGGCGGCGTGCATCGGTGCGCGTTTGCAGACCCAGTGCTTGGCGGCGGGCAGCGCGACGCGCAGCAGGGCGGCCTCTGTCTCGTCCCCGCGGGCCGCCCGGTCAGCCGCCCCCGCCAGCCGCAGCGCCAGCGTGGTCGCGGCCTCGGATTCCAGCACGAGGTCAGCCAGGACGGAGGCCATCAGGGGCTGGGAGATCAGGCTCGCGCCGAAGGCGCGGCGGTGCGTGGTGTAGTGCACCGCGGTGACACAGCCCCGGCGCATGCCCGCCGCGCTGCCCAGCACGCAGTCCAGCCGGGTCGCGCTGACCATCTCGATGATGGTGGGCACGCCGCGCCCGGCCTCGCCCACCTGCCAGGCGAGGGCCGCGTCGAACTCCACCTCGGCGGAGGCGTTCGACCGGTTGCCCAGCTTGTCCTTGAGCCGCTGCAGCCGGACGGCGTTGCGGGTCCCGTCCGGCCGGACCCGGGGAAGGAGGAAGCAGGTCAGCCCGTCCGGCGCCTGGGCCAGAACCAGGAACAGGTCGCTCATCGGCGCGGAGCAGAACCACTTGTGGCCGGTGAGCAGGTGCGCCCCCGGCCCATCCCCGGGCGCCGGCTCGGCCCGGGTCGTGTTCGCGCGCACATCCGAGCCGCCCTGCTTCTCGGTCATGGCCATCCCGGCCAGCAGGGCCGCCTTGCCCTCGGGCGCGCGCAGCCCTGGATCGTAGTCCCGGGCGGTGAGCAACGGCGCGAACCGGCGGGCCAGGTCGGGAGCCTGGCGTAGCGGCGGGAGCGCCGCATAGGTCATCGAGACCGGGCAGCCATGGCCCGCCTCGGCCTGCGACCACACGAGGAACTTGGCCGCCCGGGCGACGTGCGCGCCCGGTGCGGGGTCCGCCCAGGGTGCCGCGTGCAGCCCGTGCCCCACCGCGGTGCCCAGCAGCACGTGCCAGGACGGGTGGAATTCCACTTCATCGATACGGTGGCCCCGCGCGTCGTGGGTGCGCAGCACCGGCGGATGCTCGTTGGCCAGCCGGGCGTGTTCCTGGGTCTCCCGGCCCCCGGCCAGCTCGCCCAGTTGATGCAGTTCAGCCTCGGCCCAGCCGGCGCCTTCCCGGCCGGCCGCCGATAGCAGCGCCGGATCGTCCGCGACGTCGTAGCCGGCCAGCAGCGGGACCTGATTGAGCACATCGTGGGTGAGATGCGGCCCGGCGGCGGACTGCAGTGACGTCATGAGGTGACGATAACGTGCTGGCCACCACCCGCAAACCCGGCGGGTTGGCGCGGTTTACCGTGCCGAAACGCGCGAGCCACGGCGCTCACCGCTGTCCTGCTGCTCAAGCCCGCCCGCCATGGCCTCCAGGTACCGATCGAGCAGCACGTCTGCTACTTCCGGCGCGGCCCCCAGCGGCGCTGAGACGGCTGCCGCCCCCGCGGCCCGGGATGATTCGCGGATCCGGTCAGCGAATAGTCCGGGGGCGAGCAGGTAGCTGGCCACCACGACGCGCCCTGCCCCGCCGCGGAGCAGATCTGCCACCGCCTCGGCCGGAGTCGGCGAGGCAGCGGACGCGTACGCGGGCCGTACCGCGAGCCAGCCGCGGTCGGCCTGCCAGCGGGACGCCATCGCGGCGATCGCCGCGATGGCCGACGGCTGGCTCGACCCGGCGGAGGCGAGCACCACCGCTGTCCGGGAGCGGTCACCGCGAGCATCCTGGCCGGTCTCGGCGAGACGCCGTTCGAGCGCCCGCACCAGCCCCGGATGCGGGCCCAGCGGCTTGCCGTACCGGATCCTGAGCCCGGGCAGGCCGGCTGTGGCCTCGGCCAGCACCCCGGGTATGTCCGTTCCGCTGTGGTAGGCCGCGGTGAGCAGCAACGGGAGCACTACCACGTCACGCTGCCCGTCAGGATCGCCGGCCAGCGCGGTCAGCACCTGCAGCGGGGCGGGCGGGGCGTGTCCCAGGAAAGCCCCGCGGGCCTCAAGTCCGGCCAGCCCGCGCGCACCCGCCCGGGTCCGGGCCACCGCGAGCAATTCCGCGAGGGTCGCCCCGGCCCGCGGGTCCCTGCTTCCGTGTGCGATCGCGACCAGAGACGGGGTCAGGTGTGGATGCCGCATTCGGTCTTGCCCGTCCCAGTCCACCGTCCGCTGCGCGGGTCCGCCCCGGGAGCCACCTTCATCGTGCACGTGGCGCAACCGATGGACGGATACCCGTCGTAGACCAGCGGGTTCACCAGCACGCCCTGCTCGGCGATGTAGGCGTCCACCTGGTCCTGGGTCCAGGCCACAATGGGATTGACCTTGACCATCTGCCGCCTGGGGTCCCACTGGACCGCCTTGGTGTCGCTGCGGGCGTTGGTCTCCTCCCGGCGCACGCCGGTGATCCACGCGTCGTACGGGTCGAGGGCCCGCTCCAGCGGCACGACCTTGCGGAAGTAGCAGCAGAGGTCGGGGTTGCGGCCGTAGAGCCGGGGGCCGAGTTCGGCGTCCTGCTCGGCTACCGTCCGGGACGGGGTCACGTTGACGACGTTGACCGGGTAGACCGCGGACACCGCGTCCCTGGTGCCGATGGTCTCCGGGAAGTGATACCCGGTGTCCAGGAAGATCACGTCCAGCCCGCTCTTGACCTTCGAGGCGAGATGGATGATGACCGCGTCGGTCATGGACGACGTGATGCACAGGCGGGATCCGAACGTGTCCACCGCCCAGCGGACGATCTCTTCTGCGGGCGCGTCGGCGAGCTCCTCCGCCGCCTGGGCTGCGAGCCTCTCCATGCGGATTGGTTCCTCCCGAGCTTCAGGATCGGAGACTACAGGGACTGCCTGGCCTGGATAGGTGCGTTTGGTCACGTTGGTGCTCACAGGATCACTCCCGTTCCAGCAAATCGTAGCTGGAAGGTCCTAATGCAGCTGCGACACCGCCAGCTGCCGTCCTGTTCCTGTGGCTCTAGGTCCTCTTCGCCACAATAGGGGCAGTAAAAAGGGATTGCACGTTCTGTCCCAGATGAGCGGAATGTCACGCGAAGTCCTCCTCGCTGGCCCGGCTGGCCCACGCGGCGAAGGTCTCGCCGGTGTCCCGGCCCGCCTGGAAGCGCCGCAGGACCCGCTCCAGGTAGTCGGGCAGGTCGTCCGCGGTGGTCTTCAGCCCCCTGATCTTCCGGCCGAATCCTGAGCTCTCACCGTCGCCTCCGGCGAGGCTGCCGCCCAGGTGAATCTGGAATCCTTCAGTCTGCCGTCCGTCCGGCCCGATGACCAGCGATCCCTTCAGTCCGATGTCGGCCGTCTGGATCCGGGCGCACGAGTTCGGGCAGCCGTTCACGTTGATCGTGACCGGTTCGGTGAAGCCAGGCAGCCGCCGCTCAAGCTCGGCGATGGCCTGCGTGGCCCGCGCCTTGGTCTCCACGATCGCCAGTTTGCAGAACTCGATGCCGGTGCAGGCCATCGTGTGACGCCGGAAGACGCTCGGCGTGGCGGGCAGGTCCGCCTGGTCGAGTTCCGCGGTCAGCCCGGCCACGTTGGCCTCGGGCACGTCGAGGATCACCATCTTCTGCTCGGCCGTGGTCCGGACCCGCCCGCTGCCGTACCGGGCGGCCAGGTCGGCGACCCGGCCTAGGGAGCTGCCCGACATCCGGCCGACCCGCGGCGCGAATCCCACGTAGTAGCGCCCGTCCCGCTGCCGGTGCACGCCGACATGATCACGCCGGCCGTCCGCGGGCGGGGGCGGGGGCGATCCGTCCGGGAGCGCGTAACCCAGGTATTCCTTCTCCAGCACCTCACGGAACTTCTCGGGGCCCCAGTCGGCGATGAGGAACTTCAGCCGGGCCCGGTGCCGCAGCCGGCGGTAACCGTAGTCACGGAACACCGAGGTCACCCCGGCCCACACGTCGGCGACCTGGTCGGGCTGGATGAACGCGCCCAGGCGCTTGGCGATCATCGGGTTGGTGGAGAGCCCGCCGCCCACCCACAGGTCGTAGCCCGGCTCGCCGTCCGGGCCGACCACCCCGACGAAGGCCACGTCGTTGATCTCGTGCACGGTGCACTGCGCGGTGCACCCGCTCATCACCGACTTGTACTTGCGGGGCAGGTTGGAGAAGGTCGCGTCGCCGACGTAACGGGCGGTGGTCTCCTCGATCTGCGGGGTCGCGTCGAGTACCTCGTCCGCGTCGATCCCGGCCAGTGGGCAGCCCAGCACCACCCGGGGGGTGTCCCCGCAGGCTTCCATGGTGGACAGGCCGACCGCCTCGAGAGCCTCCCAGATGGCCGGGACATCCTCGATCCCGATCCAGTGCAGCTGCACGTTCTGCCGGTCGGTGAGGTCGGCGGTGCCCCGGGCATACCGCTCGGAGATGTCAGCGATCGTGCGCAGCTGGTCGTTGCTCAGCTGTCCGCCGTCGATGCGGATGCGCATCATGAAGTAGCTGTCATCGAGTTCCTCGGGCTCGAGGGTGGCGGTCTTGCCGCCGTCGATGCCCGGCCGGCGCTGCGTGTACAGGCCGTACCAGCGCATCCGGCCCCGGAGATCAGCCGGGTCGATGGAGTCGAACCCCTGCCGGGAGTAGATGTCGATGATCCGCTGGCGGACGTTGAGCCCGTCGTCGTTCTTCTTGTTTTCCTCGTTCTTGTTCAGTGGCTCGCGGTATCCGAGCGCCCACTGTCCTTGGCCCCGGTGTCCGTGGGCTGACGGCATCTGGCGCGTCCCTTCTTGTCCTGCTCGGTCGGGCCCGCTGCTGCGGGTCTGGCTGGGAAGGGACGTGTGACGCGGCAGGCAGCCCAGGTCGGCTGGGCCGGCAATCCTGCTGGCCTCTGGTTCGGGCGGGCTGCTCCGCGATTGCGAACGCGGGGGCTGACCGTCAGGGCCGCAGGTACCGGCCGCGGCACACGCCCTCGATGGGGGCGGTGTCAGCGACCGTGTTGAACAGGCAGCGCTGCGCACCCGGAGCAGGTTGACATGCCTGCGGGCGACGAGGAGGGGATCAGCAGCGCTCACACAATGAGCATCACACGAAAGAGCACGACCTGTCGAGATAACTTCGCAACCCGAACTAAATCGTTGCCCCGGCGGACGGACGGCCCGCGCGTTGAGTGTGCCCACGCTCCGGGCCAACCTTAGGCCGGGCGGCCCTATTCCGCCCAGCGCCGTCCCCGTCAGCAAAGTTCTGGTCACGAAAGTCCTGCCCCGCAAGCCCTGGTCAGCCGGTCCTGGTCAGCCGGTCCTGGTCAGCCGGTCCTGGTCAGCCCTGGCGGACCCAGCTGAGCGAGCGCCGGTCGCGGGGCGGCTCCGGCAGCGCGGAAAGCGGGAGATGCTGGCAATCGCACCAGGTGCCTCCCGGGCAGTCCTTGTGGTGCTGGCGGCGGCAGGACGAGCAGACCATCTACCTATTGTGGCCGGCCGCGGCATATGCCGCGGCCGGCCACAATAGCTCTGTGCCAGCTAGTTCTGTCAGCCGGTCTCTGCCAGCTAGTTCTGGTCAGCCGGTCTCGGCCAGCCAGATCAGGCCGCGTTCGCGCGGCGCATCCGGCGGCGGCGCTCCGAGGCGCGCTCGTCCTCGTTCAGGCCGCCCCAGGTGCCGTACTTCTCCGGCCGCGAGATCGCGTAATCCAGGCATTCAGTGCGGACCGGGCAACTGGCGCACATCGCCTTGGCCTTCCGCTCCCGGATCTCCCGCTCCGGCTGCCGTTCGCCGTCGGGACCAAAAAAGAGCACGACATCCGTGCCGCGGCACGCGGCGGCATCTTGCCAGCCCCAGTTCGGCCGGGGAGGCAGGGTAACCTGCCGCCGTACCTCAGACATGACTAGATCTCCTCAACAAGCGTTAGTGTGTATTCCGCGTCCAGCCGACCCTCTGGTTCCGTCGGACATAGGTTCGCCCTGTGCGGCTTTTGCCCCGTCGTAGGTATGCAACGCACTGCATCACCTGCGTGTTCCCGGGAGCCGGGCAGCCTCAGGGCGCCCGTGACCGCCACGGGAGCAGCTAGAGGAGCAACCCTGCCGGATGAGCAGCGGCAACCGGCGTGCCGCCCGCTCTGACGAAACCAGTCCTGTCCAGCGGACCGATGATCAATGATGCCATCCGCGGGGGCAGTTCCGCAGGCAGGATCGCGAATCCGCGGCAGAGAAGTTGGGGCCAGCTGCCCCTGCCATCCCGACGGGCGTACCCCCAGCATAGAGGCGGTGCCGGCCAGCCCGGTCCTGGCCGTAGTGCCGGGTTAATTGGACAAACCCGTCGGTTCAGCGCCACCATGGGCTCCATGTCAGCGTCGGACGCAGCCCCGTTGCCCCGGCTGGGTGAGGTGTTCTTCGACGTACGAGGCGACTCCCGCAGCATGCGGCTGAGCTGGTACGCCGACACGGGCGTGGCGGTTTTCAGCATCTGGCAGGGCGGCACGTGCACCGGCACGTTCCGGCTGCCCATGGATGACCTGTCCCGGATGATCGAGTCATTGCGCCGCGGCCCGCAGGGTCAGCGCGCGCCCCGCCGCGAGGCACCGGGCGAGGCCGGCCGTGACGTTCCGGGGCGCCCTGCGAACGGGGCGGGCCCCGCGGGCCGGGGCTCCGACGAGGGCCAGGCGACGATGGCCATGCGGATGCCTGGCGGGTCCGGCGCCCCCTCGGGCCAGCGCCCAGACGCCCCCCGACCAGACGGCCCGCGGCCGGGGGACTCCGGCAGTTACCCCATCGACCCGCTCGACCCGGCCTACCCGGTCCCGGCGGCCAGGTACCCGGACGAGCCGGTCACCGGGTCATACCGCCGCCCGGCCCAGGAGTACGGCCCGGCCGCGGGTTATCCCGCTGACCCCGGATACGCAGGCCGCCCGGCCCCGGGGGACTACCGGGGCGCAGGGGCGGCCGGCTACCACGATCTGCCCGCCACCGGCGACTATCGCAGCGGCCAGTCCGGCAGCCACCGCCGCGACCCTGGCGACTTTCCCAGTGACCCCCGCGGACACAGATACGGCCGAGACGCCGCCGAGGCCGGGTATCACGACGAGGACGATCACGGCGGCTACCACGACGCTGGCTACCCGGAGGTTCCGGGCACGGGCGACTACCGCACCGTCCAGTCCGGGAGCCACCGCCGCCCGGCGGCCGGGTACCCGGGTGACCCCACTTTCCACCCTTATTCCGGCCAGCCGGGCAATGCGGATTATCCCGGCGAAGCGGTCGCCGACGACTCGGGGGCATATCCGGCCGGGCCGGATTATGGCGAGGGTGCCGAGTGGGATGACACGGACGACCACTCCGTGGAGGGCTACGACAGTGAGCCCGAGGAATCCTTCCCCTATGGGCGTCCCCCCGGCAATCGTGACCCCAGGGAACGGGGACGCTATCCCGGCCGTCATTGACGGATAGCCGTCCCGGCCCGGGGCGGCGGCCCGCGCCGCCGGGCATCGGCCCCCGAATGGCGGCCCCCCGGTTGACGCTCTGCCCTTCTTTGGGTGTCGTTATGGTTGGAGCGCCGGTGGCGGGATATATTTGCCACAGAGGAAGGGGGGCCTCAAGTGGCACAGAAGGTTTCCGTCACTTTTGCCTGTGACTACGACCAGAAACTGATTCCTGAGGGCCAGCATCACGCACGCCGGTTCAGCCTGGACGGCCGGGAGTATGAGATCGACCTGTGCGCCAAGCACAGCCAAAAGTTTGACGATGTGGTCAGCCGTTACGCACAGCATGCCCGCCGCGCGTCGGCCCGGGTCAACCGGACCAAGCGGCGGACCACGGCCCACCGGCAGCACAGTGCTGCGATACGGACCTGGGCCAAGGACAGCGGGATTGAGGTCAGCGATCGCGGCCGCATCCCGGCCGACGTCGTGGCCAGCTACGAGGCGAATCACCACTAGGTAAGCCGCCACCAGATGAATCAGCACTGGATTGACCAGCACTGGATTGACCAGCACTGGGCCGGGGCGTCATGGCGATCCGTACGGCGGCCTGCCGTACTAAGGGTCGTCATGATCCGGCTTGGCTGGCTCGAGGGCCAGGAGCGGGGTCTCAGGCGCCGGGCCTGATTCCGCTGGCCCTGATTCCCTGGGCCGGGGCGGCGTGAGAGGCCCCACCGCGGCCGCGAGGACCTGGGAATTAGGGAGATGCAGGGTGCCTTCCTCGGTGTCCAGGCGCAAGTAGGTAATGCCGATCTCGGCCACGAGGCCGTCGGTGACGCCGCCGAGCGCGCCGGATTTGAGCCGGATATAGTCCCCCACCATGAAGGGCCGTGACAGCAGCAGCATGAGGCCCGCGAATATGTTGGACAGGGACTGCTGACCGGCGATGCCGAGCAGGATCGTGGTGACCGCCCCGCCGACGAGAAGTTGCCCGATCGGGACCTTCATCAGGCTCACTCCGAGGCACAACACGGTCAGCCCGCCGATGAGGAGTATGGCGTATCGGACCACGGCGGCGTGCGACGAGCCAACGGCGGGAGCGAGCACGTCCCTCGTTTTTCCGGCCAGCCCGAGCACGGCCATGGCGCCGAAGACGAAGAACCCGGCGATGCACGCCGCGGCCACTATCTTGTAGACGTAATTGCCGTGGCCGGTCCAGTCCTTGAAACCCTGGTCCGCCTGGCTGGCTACCGCGCCCGCGCTGACGGCCAGCACCGTCGCGATGATGGCCCGCCACGGGCGGGCGTGCGCTTTGGCCCTGGCTACGTGCTCGTTCACCTTGGCCATGTGCTCGGCCCGGTCGAGCTGCCGCTTCTCATGCAGATCCACGCGCTCAATCCTGCCGGGGCCTGAAAACGCGTGATCCCGGGGGGCCCTGCTCTGGCTCCCCGGGATCCGCTCGTGTGCTACCGGCCCGTCCGGCGCCCGGTCCCGCGGTGCGGACGGGCCACCCCGCTCAGACGCGCGGGGCGAGGAGGGGACGGCCGACGGGAAGACTGAGCCGGCCGCCCATCCCGTTGGCCACCCCGGCCGCCGAGGCGTACCAGGCGCAAATCGCGGTGAGCACGCCCACGTACCCGCCGAACTTGACCGTGCCGCTGCTCGCCGAGAGGTTGCCGATGAACAGGATGATCTCGGTGAGCTCCAGGGTGAGGAACACCGCGAACACCGCCGCGTTCACCTGCGTGCTCCAGATCAGCATGTAGGTGTTGAAGATGGCGAAGGCCAGCAGGATCCAGCCGACGTCCTTGCCGAACTCGTGCGCCAGCAAGGGATGGGCGAGCAGGGTGTTCCCGACCAGCACAAAGTAGAGGCCGAGACCGATCCAGAAGCCACCGTAACTAGCGAACGCGGTGGCGCCGAACACATTGCGGTTGCGGAATTCCCACATGCCGGCCAGCAACTGGCCCAGCCCGCCGTACGCGAACGCGTACCCCAGCCAGGCCAGGCCACTCGCCGAGGTCATCCAGCCGGCGTTGAACGCGGAGAGCAGGAACGTGGTCAGGGCGAAGGCCGCGAGCCCCAGCGGTGCGGGGTCGGCTATCCCCGTCCCTAGCGCGGCCACCGGGGCTGCGGGAGCTGCAGGCAGGTCATCGTTGACGCTCAAGATAATCCTCCTGATGAGGCGGTGCGCCGCGCGGCCAGGGGGCAGGTAACCCCGGATGGCCGGAGCGGCGCGTGGATTGGCTGAAGATCCCGGCGGCGGCTACTGGGCAGGCTGAAGTGCCCGGCGCCTGGACCGCGGCCGACGTCCCCGGAACGGCGCGGAAAAACCGGATAGAACGAACCATCTGGGACCTTCTTCCGTCTTCACAAGCGGCTCAGCAGAACCACACGGAAGATCTGCCCTGAGCGTAACGCCGGATTCGTCTGTGGGGGAGGCCCAGGTTTTCCGATTACGCGGGCGTGACCGCGCCACCGGTTTGGCTGCGGGCCAACACGCCGCTCAGCCCGGTGCGCGTGGCCAGAACGTAGATCCGGTCCTGCGGGGCGATCAGGTAATCAGGGCGCGGTGACCAGTCCACGGCGCTGCCCGCGGCGGGACTGACCGCGATGATCCGGACCGCGCCGCCGCGGTTCACGTTCTCCACCGGCTGGCCCGCCAGTTCTGATCCGGCCTCCACCCGGACATCCGCGATGAGCAGCACATGCCGGCCGACCGGGATGGTGCGCAGCACCTGGTGCTCCAGCATGGCGGCGGCGAAGGCCGGGGCCGCGAGGTAGGGGACGCTGCGCGAGATGGCGTTGCCGACCGTCTTCTGCACCCGCTCGGCCAGGTCGTCGTCGGACAGCCGCAGGACCAGGCGCACGTCGGCGGCCAGGGCCCGGGCGTGCAGGGCCGTCTCGAGGTTCACGATGTCGCTGTTGGTCACCGAGACGAGGGCCTGGCTGGTGCGGATGTCCGCGGCGCGCAGGGTCTCCTCGCGGGTGGTTTCACCGATCACCACGCGCAGCCCCAGCTGGCGGGCCAGGCGGATCCCGGCCGCATTCTCATCCCGGTCCACGCACACCACGTCCACGCCCAGGTCGTGCAGCTGGCCGGCGATGCGGCTGCCGACGTTGCCCAGCCCGGCCACGATGACATGGCCGCTCAGCGGGCGCTCCTTGCCGCGCAGTGACCCGGTGAGCCGGGCCCCGACGATGGCCGCGGTGACCACCGGCAAGAAGGCCATCCCGTCAAAGGTGAGCATGAACTGGGCGACCTTCTCCGGGGCGCTCAGCCGGGGATTGGTGAGCGCCGCGCCCGCCGCATCGAGGAAGGTCAGGTACAGCGCGTTGCCGGGGGAGTAGCCGCCTGCGGTGGCGAGCAGCACGAAACCGGCGACCAGGACGCCGAACAGGACCAGGAACACGAACCCCAGCTTGTACCCGAAGAGCAGCCGGGGCAGGTCCGCCGACGGCCCGCAGGGGCCGCCGGCGCGGCCGGGTCAGCGGGTTGCGCGGGGTGCCATCGGCCACCGCGAGCACCAGGTCGGCCAGGTCCTGGTCCGGGGGGAGCAGCTGAGGCTGGCCGCGCGCCCCGGTCGTGGCCAGCCCGCAGACGAGTTGCGCGGCGCCGGCCTCGCCGGGACGCGCCACGTACAGGGTGCGCCCGGCCAGCCGGACATGACTGGGGGCTGGCTCGCCCAGCGCGGCGGCCACGAACGAGGGGGCGGCCATCGCGGAACTCGACAGCACCGCGCAATCGGGGAAGAAGCTGCGCATCCGCTCGCCCAGCCCCGTGTTGAAGATCCGCATCACCAGCCTCAGGCCCGGGCTGACGTCCTGGGCGCGCAGCGCGGCGTGGAAATTGGTCAGGTCGTCCCGGCCCATCAGGGCGATCGCCCGGGCCGACTGGGCTCCCGCGTCCGCGAAGGCGGAGCCGTCCAGTTCCGGGCGCTCGATGACCCGGACGCCCTGGAGCCGGGCGATCCGCGGGCCGTGGCCACGGGACCGCGCACTCAGCAGCACGGTTACCCGCTCGCCATAATTGGTGGTGAGCTCCTCGACGATCCGGTAGGCCAGCGCGTCATCCCCGCACACGATCAGGTGGTTTCGGTCCTGGGCGAGTCGTCGGGGAACCGGGGGCACGGCGAGATCTAACCATAGCGGGGCGTACGCCGGCTATCTGGGCACCCCGGCCGGGGTCTGCCGCGACCGGTCCGGGGTATCCTCCGGATGAAAGGGGCGAAAGAATGCCAGGGGTCTCGGGGAGGTCCGGAGATGACGGATGACGGTGGTATCCGCGCCTCGGACGCCGACCGGGAGCACGTCGTCGAGATCTTGCGCGAAGCTTATAGCGCGGGACGCTTGACCCTGGAGGAGTTCGACGAGCGGACCACGACCGCCTTCGCCGCGAAGACCTGGGGCGGACTCCGGGCGCTCACCCGTGATCTTCCTCAGCAGGCCAGGCTGGAGGTTCCCCGGCCCGAGCCCGGGATCAAGCCGGCCCAGGAGAAGCTGCTGCCGGTCGACGGCCGGGCCGCCGCGGCGCCGGGTCAGCCCGATGCTGCCCATCCTGGTCATCTGGCTGGGTATCGCGCTGACCGCCCGGGAACCCTTCGCGTTCATCCCCGTCCTGGTCATCCTGTTCATGCTGCTCCGGCTGGCCACCCGGCCGACCCGGAGTAACCGCTGGGGACCGCACGGACGGCCCGGTGACCACGACTCCGGGCCCGGTGACGGATCCGGCCACCACCGGGACTAGGGCGAGGCGATCCGGTTCAGCTGGGGCGGCAGCTGGCTCGCCGCGGTGCGGTCCAGGAGGAACAGCGTGCGCTGCTGGCCGCGGGCGCCCGCGGCCGGGACCTGGACCGGCCCGGCGTCGGAGAGGGCCAGCCGGACCGCTCCGGCCTTCTCCTGGCCGGCCGCGAGGATCCACACCTCACGGGCCCGCTGGATGGCGGGCAGCGTCAGGGTGATCCTGGTCGGCGGCGGCTTGGGTGCGCCGCGGACCGCGACGACCGGCCGCTCGTCGTACAGCGCCGGCATGCCCGGGAACAGCGAGGCCACGTGCCCCTCCGGCCCGATCCCGAGCATCAGCACGTCGAATGCGGGGACCGGGCCGTGGTCCTGCGGCTGGGCCGCCTGCCGGAGTTCGGCCGCGTAGCGCGCCGCCGCTGCCTCCGGGTCGTTACCGTCCGGGCCGTCGCTGGCTGGCATCTGGTGCACCCGGGCCGGGTCCGCGTCCACGTGGCTCAGCAGGGCCTGGCGGGCCTGCGTCTCGTTGCGCTCGGGATCACCGGAGGGCAGGAACCGCTCATCGCCCCACCAGATGTCCAGCCTCCGCCAGTCCACCGCGTCGAGGGCCGGGGCGGCCGCCAGTTCCGCCAGCACCGCGGTGCCGATGCCGCCGCCGGTCAGCACCAGGTCGGCCGAGCCCGTGCTCGCCTGGGCGTCCACCAGCCTGGTCACCAGCCGCGCCGCCGCCGCCTTGGCCAGCAGGCCCGCATCGTGGTGCACCAGCACCTCGGGCGTGGTCATCGCGCGCGGTCTTTGCGGGGCGCCTCCGCCTCTTTGCGCGGCGCGTCCGGCCCCGCGGTGACCCGCTTGCGGGTGCTGCCCCCGTTTCTTTTCGTCTCGGCCGGCGCCGGGGCGGGCCGGGGTCACGAACGGGGCGATGGTTTCCGCGTACACCTCGTCCGGGTCCAGCAGGCGCAGTTCCTCGGACAGCAGTTCCGCGGTGTCCCGCCGGTGCAGCGCGACCCTGCGCTCCGGCTCGCCGGGCCGGCGCAGCACCGCCAGCCGGCCATCGGGGCGGGTCAGCGTGATCTCCCCGTCACTGGTGTCGAAGATGACCGCGGTGACCCCGGGCCCGCCGGACACCCGGTTCTCGAACGGGACTCCCAGCCGGACGGACAGCCAGGAGGCGATCAGGTCCGCGCTCGGGTTGCCCCGCTCGGCCTCGACCCGGCCCCCGCGGATGGCGCCGTGCGGCTGGTCCAGCGTGGCCGCGAGCAGCGAACGCCAGGGCGTGGCCCGGGTCCAGCTCAGATCGGTGTCCCCGGGCTTGTAGTGCGACGCCAGGCTGGCCAGGCAGTCGTGCGGCGAAACCGCGGCGGCCGCGTCGGTGATCCGGCGCTGCGCCAGCGCGCCGAGCGGGTTGCTGAAGGGGACGTCCGGGGGAGTCCCGGGCCACCAGGTCACGACCGGGGTGTCCGGCATCAGCAGCGGGGTGACCACCGAGTCGGCGTGCTCGCCCAGCGCGCCGTACATGCGGAGCAGCACCACCTCGCCCGGCCCCGACTCGCCGACCCGGATCTCCGCGTCCAGCCGGGATCCGGCCTCGGGCCGCCGGGTGATCACCGCGAGCACCCGCATCGGGTGCTCGCGCGCCGCCTCGCTGGCCGACCGCACGGCGTCGTACTGTGCGGCCTCGTCCGTCACGATGACCAGCGTCAGCACCATCCCGCTGGCCGGGCCGCCGAGCCGCTGCCGGGCCTGCCGGATGGCCTCGTGGATCCGGTCGGTCGTCGTCTCGGCCAGGTCGATCATCATCGGAGGCAGTCCTTTCCGACCGCGCTGCTGAAACCCGTGCTGCTCAAACCGCGCGCTCATCTCGTGCTGCCGAGCCCGTGCTGCTCACAGCCGTCTCCAGGCCCGTCCGTCGCGGGCCATCATCTCGTCCGCGGACGGCGGGCCGGCCGAGCCGGCCGGGTAAGGTTCCGGCTTGCCGTGGGTGGCCCAGAATTCCTCGATCGGGTCGAGGACCATCCAGGACAGCTCCACCTCACGATGGCGGGGGAACAGCGGCGGATCGCCGATCAGCACGTCGAGCAGCAGCCGCTCGTAGGCTTCCGGGCTGCTCTCGGTGAATGATTCGCCGTACGCAAAGTCCATGTTCACATCGCGCACTTCCATCGCCGAGCCGGGAACCTTGGAGCCGAACCTGACCGTGACCCCCTCATCCGGCTGGACCCGGATGACCAGGGCGTTCTGCCCGAGTTCCTCGGTGTCGGTGGCCGCGAACGGCAGGTGCGGGGCGCGCTGGAACATCATCGCGATCTCCGACATCCGGCGCGGCAGCCGCTTCCCGGTGCGCAGGTAGAAGGGGACCCCGGCCCACCGCCTGGTATCAATCCGCAGTTTGACGGCGGCGTAGGTCTCGGTCTTCGAGTCGGGCGCCATGCCGTCTTCTTCCAGGAAGCCCGGGACCGGGATGCCGCCCTGCCAGCCGGCCGCGTACTGCCCGCGCGCGGTGGTGGCCGCGAGGTCCTCGTGCAACTGGACCGCGGACAGCACCTTCTCCTTCTCCGCCCGCAGCGCGTCCGCGTCGAAGGAGACGGGCTCCTCCATCGCGGTCAGGGCCAGCAGCTGCATCAGGTGGTTCTGGATCACGTCCCGGGCCGCGCCGATGCCGTCGTAGTACCCGGCCCGGCCTCCCACGCCGATGTCCTCGGCCATGGTGATCTGCACGTGGTCCACGTAGCCGCGGTTCCAGATCGGCTCGTACAGCGTGTTGGCGAAGCGCAGGGCCAGGATGTTCTGGACCGTCTCCTTGCCCAGGTAATGATCGATGCGGAACACCGAGTGCGGCGGGAACACCGCGCTGAGGGTCGCGTTGAGCTCGCGGGCACTCTTCAGGTCATGGCCGAACGGCTTCTCGATAACGACTCGGCGCCAGGGCCGTGGATGTCCCGGGGCCGGCGGTGGCGGGGTGGACAGCCCGGATCGCTTCAGCTGCGTGACCACCAGCTCGAAGAACTTGGGCGGGACGGACAGGTAGAAGGCGTAGTTGCCGCCGGTGCCGCGCTCACGGTCCAGCTCGGCCACGCAGTTGGCCAGCCGGTCGAACGCCTCCGCGTCGGTGAACTCGCCTGGCACGAACCTGACCCCTTCGGACACCTGCCGCCAGACCGTGTCCCGGAACGGGGTCCGCGCGTGCTCCTTGACGGCCTGGTAGGTGACCTGGGCGAAGTCCTCGTCCTCCCAGTCGCGGCGGGCGAACCCGACCAGCGAGAACCCGGGCGGGAGCAGGCCGCGGTTGGCCAGGTCGTAGATGGCCGGCATGAGCTTCTTGCGGGCCAGGTCCCCGGTGACGCCGAAGATGACCAGCACGCAGGGGCCGGCGACCCGCGGGATCCGCCGGTCCCGCGGGTCGCGCAGCGGATTAGCCGCCGCGCCGCTGATGACCTGCATCAGCCCGGACGGGTCGGCCAGCGCCTGCTGCTCGGCCTCGCTGATGACCGGGGCCGCGCTCTGGTCCCCGCCTGTCCCGGGGCTGGCCACCTGGGTGCCGTCCTGGGCTGCGGTCGCCGAATCAGTCATCACTGCGCTCCGTCTGCTGGTGCCAGGCGGCCAGCGGTCATGGCTTGTCCACCGCGGCCATGTTCGACTCGATCGTGCCCAGGAACTCGTTCCAGGAGGCGGCGAACTTCTGTACCCCCTCCTCCTCGAGCACGCGGACCACATCGTCGTAGGAGATACCGAGCTTCTCCAGGTCGGCGAAGACCTTCCGGGACTGCTCGTAGGTGCCGTGGATCGTGTCCCCGCGCAGCCTGGCGTGGTCCGCGGTGGCGCGCAGCGTCGCCTCCGGCATCGTGTTGACCGTGTCCGGGGCGACCAGTTCGACCACGTACATGGTGTCCTCGAAGGCGGGATCCTTGGTGCTGGTGGAGGCCCAGAGCGGGCGCTGCACCTTGGCCCCGGCCTCCCGCAGCGCCTGCCACCGGGGGGAGGAGATCCGCTCCTCGTAGAGTTCGTAGGCGAGCCGGGCGTTGGCGATCGCCGCCTTGCCCCGCAGCGCGGCCGCCTCAGGAGTGCCGATCTTGTCGAGCCTGGCGTCCACCTCGGTGTCCACCCGGCTGACGAAGAAGGACGCCACCGAGGCGAGCCCGGAGATGTCCCGGCCGGCCGCCAGGGCCTGCTCCAGGCCAGCCATGAACGCGTCGATGACCTGGCCGTACCGCTCGAGGGAGAAGATCAGCGTGACGTTGACGCTGATGCCCTCGGCCAGGGCAGCGGTGATCGCGGGCAGGCCCTCGAGGGTCGCCGGGATCTTGATGAACAGGTTGGGCCGGTCCACCAGCCACCAGAGCGCGCGGGCCTCGGCGATCGTCTTGGCGGTGTCCTTGGCGATCCGGGGGTCGACCTCAATCGAGACCCGGCCGTCTACGCCATCTGTGACGTCGTAGACGGGGCGGAACACGTCGCAGCCCCATCGGATGTCGTAGGTGGCGATAGACCGCGCCGCTTCCTCCAGCTTCACCTCGCGGACAGCCAGATCCTTGAGCTGCTGGTCGTAGGCGTCGCCGTGGGCCACGGCGCTGGCGAAGATCGTCGGGTTGGAGGTCACGCCGGTGACGGCCCAGTCCCGGATCAGCTCGGCGAGGTTGCCGGTCCTCAGCCGTTCCCGGCTGATGTCGTCGAGCCAGATGGATACGCCGGCGGCGGTCAGCTCGCCGAGCACCGGATGGGCCTGTGGGGTGTGTGGCTGGGAGGTCATGACTCCTCGCTTCTCGCGTTCGCTGCGGTGCTCAGCCGGGCCAGGCTGGAGCGGGCGGCTGCTGCCACATGCTCCGCCGTGAACCCGAACTCCTCGTAGAGCTTCATGTACGAGGCGGATGCCCCAAAATGCTCCAGGCTCACGCACTCACCGAAGTCGCCGGTGAACACGTGCCAGGGCTGGGCGACGCCGGCCTCGACGCTGACGCGCGCCCGGATATGCGGTGGCAGTACCTCCTCCTGATAGGAAGCATCCTGCCCGGTGAACCATTCCACGCACGGCATGGAAACAACTCGGGTCGGGATTCCCTCATCCTGGAGAATGTCCCGTGCCGCCAGCGCGATCTGCACCTCGCTGCCGGTCGCTATCACGATCACTGTCGGCTCACCGCCCGCCCCTTCGGCGAGGATGTACCCGCCACGGGCCGCCCCATCCGCGCTGGTAAGGCCGGTCCCCTCGCCACGGTCCAGGACGGGCAGGTTCTGGCGGCTCAGCGCGAGCCCGGCCGGCCGGTCGGTGTGCTCCAGCACGGTCCGCCAGACCACGCTGGTCTCGTTGGCGTCGCCGGGCCGGACCACGTCGAGCCCGGGGATGGCGCGCAGCGCGGCCAGGTGCTCGACCGGCTGATGGGTCGGGCCGTCCTCGCCGAGCCCGATCGAGTCGTGGGTCCACACGTAGGTCACGGGCAGCCCCATCAGCGCGGCGAGCCGGACGGAGCCCCGCATGTAGTCGCTGAAGACCAGGAACGTGCCACCGTAGGGCCGGGTGAGCCCGTCCAGCGCGATGCCGTTGAGGATCCCGCCCATGCCGTGCTCGCGGATCCCGAAATGCAGGGTGCGGCCGTACACGTTGCCGGGGAACATCTCGCTCTGGCGCTCGGGCGGGAGGAACGACGGCTCGCCCTTCATCGTGGTGTTGTTGCTGCCGGCCAGGTCGGCCGAGCCGCCCCACAGTTCGGGCAGGACCGGGGCGAGAGCGTTGAGCACCTCGCCGGACGCCTTGCGGGTGGCCATGCCCTTCTGGTCCGGCGGGAAGTAGGGCAGCGCCCTGGCCCAGCCATCCGGGAGCCGCCGGGCCCGGAGCCGGTCCAGCAGCGCGGCGCGCTCCGGGTTGGCCCGGGCCCACGCATCGAAGGCCTCGTCCCACTCGGCGTGCAGCCGCTTGCCCCGCTCGCTCACCTTCCGGGCGTGCGCGACCAGCGCGTCCTCGGCAGGGAAGTTCACCGCCGGGTCGAAGCCCAGGACTTGCTTGGTGGCCGCGACCTCGTCCTCGCCGAGTGCCGCGCCGTGGGCCTCGCCGGTGTTCTGCGCGTGCGGGGCCGGCCAGGCGATGATCGTCGTCAGCACGATGATGGATGGCTTGTCGGTACGGGCCCGGGCCTCCAGCAGCGCCTGGTACAGGCCGGCCGGGTCCTCGCGGTAGCCGTTCGGGCGCCGCCAGTCCAGCCGCTGCACGTGCCAGCCGTACGCCTCATACCGGGCGGCCACGTCCTCGGACTTCGCGATCTGCGTGTTGTCCTCGATGGAGATCCGGTTGTCGTCGTAGACCACGACCAGGTTGCCCAGGTCCTGGACTGCGGCCAGCGAGGATGCCTCGTGGCTGATGCCTTCCTCGATGTCGCCGTCCGAGGCGAACACGTAGACGTGGTGGTCGAAGGGGCTGTCGCCCTCCGGTGCGTCCGGGTCGAGCAGCCCGCGCTCCCGGCGGGCGGCCATGGCCATGCCGACCGCATTGGCCAGGCCCTGGCCGAGCGGCCCGGTGGTGGTCTCCACGCCCGGGGTCAGGCCGCGTTCCGGGTGCCCGGGGGTCAGGCTGCCCCACTCCCGGTAGCGCTTCAGGTCGTCCAGGGTCAGCCCGTAGCCGGACAGGTAGAGCTGGATGTACAGGGTCAGGCTGGAGTGCCCGCAGGACAGGACGAAGCGGTCCCGCCCGATCCAGTCCGGGTCGGCCGGGTCGTGCCGGAGCACGTGCTGGTAGAGCAGGTAGGCGACGGGGGCCAGGCTCATCGCCGTGCCCGGATGGCCGGAGCCCGCTTTCTGCACGGAATCCATGGCCAGGACGCGGATCAGGTCGACGGCGCGCTGGTCGGCCTCAGTCCACTCCAGCGTGGCGGCGCCGGCCCTGGCCGCCTGGGTGTCTGGTGCGCTGGTGCTGCTGGCTGCGCTGCGAGATGGGCTGCTCACCGCGGGATCAGGGCTCCTCTCGTGGCTGGCGCCTGGCCGCCCCTAGGTCAGGCAAACGAAACCCTATCCCCAGTTTGACCTACTTCCCGGACCGGCCCCGCGGTGCCCTGGAGGGGGGCCGCGGCCGTGCTCAGGGCCACGGGCCCACGGCGTCGGCTGACCGGGGCGGTTCCCGGTACGCTCCCACCCATGGCGACCCCGATGCCCGGCTTCGACCCCCGGGCCGTGATCGAGGGGCGGCCCCCGGGCAGGCCGCGGATCGGGCTGATCCTGGGGATCATCGCCGCCATCGGCTGCGGGATCGTCGTACTCGGCACGGACGTCCTGCAAAGCGTGGACGCCGCCGGGCACAGCGTCGCGCCCTTCCTCATCGCGGTGCCGTTCGCCCTGCTCCCGGTGCCCTTCCTGGTGGGCTGCGTGCTGCTGATCGACCGGCTGGAGCCCGAGCCCCGGGCCAACCTGGTGCTCGCCTTCGCCTGGGGGGCCGGGGTCGCGGCCCTGCTCGCGGCGGTGATCAACACCGCCGGGCTGGTCTTCATCACCCAGCCCGCACTCGGCCAGAACACGGGGGAGTACGTGTCCGCCACCTTCGGGGCTCCCGTGGTGGAGGAGAGCCTCAAGGGGCTCATCCTGATCATCCTGCTCTGGCGGCGGCGCCAGGAACTGGACGGCCCCACCGACGGCATCATCTACGCGGCCATGGTGGGCCTCGGCTTCGCGATGATGGAGAACATCGGGTACTACATCGGCGCCCTGGTCCGTCCCGAGATAGGCGGGGTCAGGCTGCTCGGCGCCACGTTCGTGCTCCGCGGTGTGCTCTCGCCGCTGGCGCATCCCATCTTCACGTCCATGACCGGCCTGGGGGTGGCCTACGCGGCCACCCACCGGCACGCGCGCTGGGCGGTGCCGCTGGGCCTGCTGGCCGCCATGGTGCTGCACGGGACGTGGAACGGGCTGACCGCGTTCGGGCTGCACGGGCTGGCCATCGCGTACGCCATCCTGGCCTGCGTGCTGGGCATCCTGGCCGGGGTGATCGTCGCCGACCGGCGCCGGATCGTCCGGCTGATCTGGCGGTTCCTGCCCGGGTACGAGGCCATCGGCGTGGTCACCGAGGCGGACCTCAAGATGCTGAGCACGCTACGCGAGCGGCGGGCCGCCCGGCTGTGGGCGCGCCGCACCGGAGGCCGGGCCGCGGCCCGGGCCATGGAGGATTACCAGCTGGCCGCCACCGAGCTGGCCCTGGTCCACTTGCGGGCCCAGCGCCAGATCATCGACCCGGACCAGTTCGAGCAGCGGCGCCGGGACCTGGTGCGGCTGATGGCCATGGCCCGCAGCGCGTTCTTCCGGCGCCAGCCGGAGCCCCCGCAGCCGCCCTGGGCGCCGAGCGCCGCGTCAGGATTTGGCCGGCACCGTCACGGTCCCGCCCACGCTCCCTAGCGATCCGCCGGCCTCTGATCCGCCGGGCTCCGATCCGGCCGCTTCCGGTCCGCCTGCTTCTGATCCGGCGGCCGGCACTACCGGGCCCCGGTCCCGGGTGGCGAACATCAGCCGCAGCGCAGCGATCCAGATCAGCACCGACCCGCTGACGTGCACCCAGACCAGCCCGGCCGGGAGGCCGCTGAAGTACTGGGCGTAACCGATGACTCCCTGGAGCCCGACCAGCCCGAGCACCAGCCACCCCAGCCTGCGCACCCGCCGGGGCGCGCCGGTCAGTTGCAGGCACACCGCCAGCACGGCCACCAGGGTGCCCAGCATCCAGCCGATGTCCGCGTGCAGCTGGGTCACGCCCTCCAGCGGCAGGTGGTAGCGCGGTACATACGAGGGCCGGCCCCCGGCGTGCGGCAGGAACGTCGACCCGGCCAGCGGCCCGGTGCCGGTGACGACGGTTCCCGCCGCCAGCATCAGCGCTACCACCGGCACCAGGGCTACCGACAGCACCCGCAGGTCCGCCCGGACCAGCCTGGTCGCAGGCCCGTCTCCCTCGGCGCAGCGGGACCAGAGCGTCACGGCCAGCGCCAGGATTGTGCTGGACAGCAGGAAGTGGATTGAGACGGCGGCCGGATTGAGGTCGGTGAGCACCACGATCCCGCCCAGTACCGCCTGGGCCACCACCCCGAGCGGCTGGGCGGCGGCCAGCCAGACCAGGCCGGGCCGCCGGGCCCCGCCCGGGCGGAACCGCCAGGCGGTGAGCACGACCAGCACGGCCACCACCATGACCGCGAAGGTCAGCATCCGGTTGGTGAACTCGATATAGGTGTGGATGATCGGGTCACCACGGGTTCCCGCCGCGACCAGGCTGCTGGAGGTGCAGTCCGGCCAGTCGGGGCAGCCGAGGCCGGACGCGCTCAGCCGGACCGCGGCGCCGGTCAGGATGATCCCGGCGTTCGCCACCACCCCGGCCAGCGCGACCCGGCGCATCGAGGTGGGCGTGGGAAAGAGGAAGGGGGCCACCCAGGCCCAGACACCGCGGCGCGCCCTGGTCTGCCCGGGCGCGGAGCCGGTGGCGGCGGGCCCGGTGACGCCCGGGCTGAGATCGGCTGGCACGGACCCATGGTAGGAGTGCGGTGCCTGCTGTGCACCCGGTGGCCCCGGCCGGGGCCGGGTCTGGCTGGCCGCCCCCGTTAGAGAGCCGGATTATCCGGCCGACAGCGCGGCGCCGGCGGAGGCCACCGTGACGCACCCGATGGCGGCCCATTCGGCCAGGCTGAGGCGCTGGCTGAGCATGACCAGCCCGACCAGGGCGGCGACCGCGGGCTCCACGCTCATCCAGATCCCGAACACCTTGGCCGGGACCCGGCGCAGGGTCTCCAGTTCCAGCGAGTACGGGATGATCGAGGACAGCAACCCGATGGCGGCCCCGGTGGCGAGGACCCCCGGGCGCAGCAGGGAGCGCCCGCCCGCCGCCACTCCCGAAGGGGTCACGGCCAGCGCGGCCACGATCATGGCCACCGTCAGCCCGGATGACCCGGGAAAGCGCCGTCCGGTGGCCGCGCTGAGCAGGATGTAGATGGCCCACGACGCCGCCGCGGCCAGCGCGAACGCCAGCCCGGCCAGGTTGAGCCCAGCCAGGCTAGCGCCCCCCGGGTCGTGCACGGTGGCCGCGGGTGCCGCGTCCCCGGCCCGGCTGAGCAGCGCGACCCCGGCGCCCGCCAGTCCCACCCAGGCCAGGTCGAGGAGACGGCGTGACGCGGCCACGGCCACGGCGAGCGGCCCGAGGAACTCCACCGTGACCGCGATGCCCAGGGGGATCCGGGCGAACGCCTGGTAGATGGAGTAGTTCATGACGGCCAGGGTGAGCCCGAACGCCACGACGACGGCCGCGTCCGGCCAGGCGCGCCTGCGGATCAGCCCGGTGATCTCCCGGCGCAGCCCGCGGGCACCCAGCGCCGCGAGCAGCACGGCTGCGGTCCACAGCCGGAGCCCGGTCACCGCGGCCGGCGGTACCTGGCTGAACAGCCGGGCCGCCAGGCCCGCGCCGACCTGCACCGAGATCACGCCGGTCAGCACGAGAAGCGCCGGCGGCGTGGCCCCGAGTGCCGCTTGCGACCTGGCCTGGGTCACGGCCGCGTTACTCCCAGCGGAACACCCGGGCGGTCACGCCGATCGTGACGGCGGCCCAGGCCAGCAGCACGACCAGGTCGCGTACGGGCAGCCCGCCCGCATGCTGCAGCACCGAGTGCAGGCCGTCGGACAGCGCCCCGGACGGCAGCAGCCGCAGCACCGGCTGGACGCCGGCCGGGAACTTGCTCAGCGGGAAGATCACCCCGCCGACGCCGAGCAGCACCAGGTAGATCAGGTTGGCCGCGGCCAGCGTGGCCTCGGCCCGGAGGGTGCCCGCCAGCAGCAGGGCCAGGCCGCTGAACGCGGCCGTGCCCGCCAGCAGCAGCGCCACCACCCACACCGCAGCGGCCGGGCGCGCGTCCGGCCGCCAGCCGAGGCCCAGGCCCACCGCCAGGATCACGACCACCTGGCCCAGTTCGACGACGAGCACGGTCGTGGTTTTCGCGGCGATCAGGCCGTCCCGCCCCAGCGGGGTCGAGCCGAGCCGCTTGAGTACGCCATAACGCCGCTCGAAGCCGGTCGCGATGGCCTGGCTGGTGAACGCGGTGGACATGACCGCGAGCGCCAGGATGCCCGGCACCAGGAAGTCGATCCGGGGACCGGAACCCGTCTTGATCAGCGGCTCCAGGCTGAACCCGGCCAGCAGGGCGACGGGGATGATCAGGGTGAGCAGCAGCTGCTCGCCGTTGCGGACCAGGATGCGCAGTTCCAGCCCGGCCTGCGCGGCGATCATCCGGGCCCGGGGGGCGCTCCCCGGATCCGGGGCCGGCCAGCTGGCCGCGGTGTCCGCGGTGCGGGCCGGCAGTGCCTCACTCACTGGTGCACCATCCTCATGAGCGCAGCTCCCGCCCGGTCAGCTCGAGGAACACGTCCTCCAGGGTGCGGCTCTCGATGCGCAGGTCCCGGGCCAGCACGCCGTGCTCGGCGCACCACGCGGTCACCGCGGCCAGGAGCTGCGGGTCCACCTGGTCGTGCACTTCCACGATGTAGTGGCCAGCCGGGGATTCCTTGGCCGCGCTGCCGGGTGGCAAGGCGGAGATCAGCCCCTCGGTGTCCAGCCCCGGCTCGGCGCGGAACCGCAGCTGCCCGGCGGTGCCGGTCAGGTCGGCGGGCGAGCCCTCAGCGACCAGCCGCCCGTGGTCCACCACGGCGACCTGGTCGGCCAGCCGCTGGGCCTCATCCATGTTGTGCGTGGTCAGGATGACCGCCGCGCCCGCCGTGCGCAGCCCGGCGATCAGTTCCCAGGTGGCCAGCCGGGCCTGCGGATCCAGGCCCGCGGTGGGCTCGTCCAGGAAGACGAGTTCCGGGCGCCCGATCACCGCGGCGGCGAGGGCCAGCCGCTGCTGCTGGCCGCCGGACAGCCGCCGGAACGGCGTACGCAGGCTCGCGCCCAGCCCGAGCCGGTCCAGCAGCATGGCCGGGTCGAGCGGGTGGGCATAGAACGCGGCCACCACCCGGAGGTACTCGGCGGGCCGCGCGGCCGGGGGGATGCCGCCCGACTGGAGCATGACGCCCACCTGCGGGCGCAGCTCCCGCGCGTCACGGGCCGGGTCCAGGCCGAGCACCCGGACCTCGCCGTCATCGGGGCGCCGGTAGCCCTCGCAGATCTCGATCGTGGTGGTTTTCCCGGCTCCGTTCGGGCCCAGGATGGCGGTCACCGCGGCCCGCTCGGCCCGCAGCGAGAGCCCGTTCACCGCGGTGACCCGGCCGTACCTCTTGACCAGGCGGGTGATCTCGACTGCGAGTCCGGTACTCACGCACGCGAGTCTAGAGGCTGGGCCGCACCGGCCCTCCCGGCGCCCGCCTTCGTGATCAACGCCTCGAAAAGCCGCGGATCGTCTCCGGCTTCGGGGTGCCACTGCACCGCGAGCAGGAACCCGGCCGCCCCGTTGCCGGCCGGGTCAATCTCCACCCCCTCGATGGTGCCGTCGTCCGCCCAGGCGGTCGCGACCAGCCCGGAGCCGAGCCGGCCGATGGCCTGATGGTGGGAGGTGGGCACGTCCGCGCCTACCTGCCCGTCCGCGCCAGGCGGCCCGAGGATCTCACCGAGCGCGCTGTCCGCCGCGATCCGCACCGGGTGCGAGCCGTAGGTTCCGGCCGCGGAACCGTGCTCGTGGTGGCCCACCTCGTCGGGCAGGTGCTGGCGCAGCGTGCCGCCGCGGGACACGTTGACGATCTGGAGGCCGCGGCAGATGGCCAGGACCGGTTTCCCGGCGGCCAGGGCCGCGCCCAGCAGGGCCCGCTCGGCCTCGTCCCGGCCGGGATACACGCGCTCGGTGAGCGGGTGGGGGTCGGCGCCGTAGGCGGCCGGGTCGATGTCCCCGCCCCCTGACAGCACGAGCGCGTCGAGCCTGCTGATCGCCTCCTCGACCCGGGGCAGCGGGGGGAGCAGGACCGGGATGCCCCCGGCGGCGGCCACCGCTTCCGGGTAGCTCATCGGCACCAGCGCCGCGGCCCGGTCCCAGGGCCCCCAGCGGGCGGGCTCCCCGTAGGCGCTGATCCCGACGTGCGGGGTGATGGCGCCGGGGCTCATAGCGGCGTCACGTACGCACCGGAGATGCCGCCGTCCACGAGGAAGTTGGCGGCGGTGATGAAGGACGCGTCGTCACTGGCGAGGAACGCGACGGCGGCCGCGATCTCGTCGGCCTCGGCGAACCGGCCCATCGGCACGTGCACCAGGCGCCGGGCGGCCCGCTCCGGGTCCTGGGCGAAGAGCTCGCGCAGCAGCGGCGTGTTCACCGGGCCGGGGGATAGCGCGTTGACCCGGATGCCCTCCCGGGCGAACTGCACGCCGAGTTCCCTGGTCATCGCCAGCACGCCACCCTTGGACGCGGTGTAGGAGATCTGCGAGGTGGCCGCGCCCAGCGTGGCCACGAACGACGCGGTGTTGATGACCGACCCGCCCGGCCCGCCCGCCGCGACCTGGCGCTGCATGTGCGGGATCACGTACTTGCAGCACAGGAACACCGAGGTCAGGTTGACCTCCTGGACCCGGCGCCAGGCGTCGATGCCGGTGCTCAGGATGGAATCGTCATCGGGCGGCGAGATGCCCGCGTTGTTGAACGCGACGTGCACCGCCCCGTAGGCGTCCACCACCTGCTGGTACATCTCGCGCACGGCGTCGGGGTCGGTGACGTCGGCGTGCACGAACAGGCCGCCGACCTCCTCGGCGGCGCGCTTGCCCGCCGCCTCGTCCACGTCGACCGCCACCACCGTGGCTCCCTCGGCGGCGAGCCGGCGCGCGCTGGCCAGCCCGATTCCGCTGCCCGCCCCGGTGATCACCGCGATCCGGTCCTGCAGCCGCTGCATATACCTGCCCCTCACTCGGTGGCGATGAAGACGTTCTTGACTTCGGTGAAGGCGTCCAGCGCGTCCGGCCCGAGCTCACGGCCCAGCCCCGACTGCTTGAACCCGCCGAACGGGGTCCAGTACCGGACCGAGGCGTGCGAGTTCACCGACAGGTTCCCGGTCTCCACCGCCCGGGCCACCCGCAGGGCCCGGCCGATGTTCTCGGTCCAGATAGACCCGGACAGCCCGTAGGGGGTGTCGTTCGCGACCGCGATGGCCTCCGCCTCGTCCTCGACCGGGACCACGGCCACGACCGGCCCGAACACCTCCTCGGTGAACGCGGGGTCATCCACGGTCACCGGGGCGAGGACGGTGGGCGGGAACCAGAAACCCGGGCCGGCCGGCGCGCTGCCCCGGAACGCCACCGGGGCACCCTGCGGGACGTAGGAGGCGACCCGGGCCCGGTGCTCGGCCGTGATCAGCGGGCCCATCTCCGTGGCGGAGTCCGCGGGATCACCCACCACCACGTTCTTCACCGCAGGCTCCAGGAGCTCCATGAACCGGTCGAACACACTGCGCTGGACCAGGATGCGGGACCGGGCGCAGCAGTCCTGCCCGGCGTTGTCGAAGACCGCGTACGGCGCGGTGGCCGCAGCCCGTTCCAGGTCGGCGTCGGCGAACACGATGTTGGCGCTCTTGCCGCCCAGCTCCAGGGTGACCCGCTTGACCTGGCGGGCGCAGTCCGCCATCAGTTTGCTGCCCACCTCGGTCGATCCGGTAAAGACGATCTTGCGGACGAGTTCGTGGTCCACCAGCCGCTGGCCCACCACCGAGCCTTTGCCCGGCAGCACCTGGAAGACGCCTTCGGGCAGGCCGGCCTCGAGGGCCAGCTCGCCGATCCGGATCGCGGTGAGCGGGGTGCGCTCCGCCGGCTTGGCGATCACGGGATTCCCGGCGGCCAGGGCGGGTGCCAGCCCCCAGCCCAGGATCGGCATCGGGAAGTTCCACGGCACGATCAGCCCGACGATGCCGACCGGCTCCTTGAACGTGACGTCGAGGCCGCCCGGTACCGGGATCTGCTGGCCGGTGAGCCGTTCCGGGGCGGCCGAGTAGTAGCGCAGCACGTCGCGGACGTTGCCCGCCTCCCAGCGGGCCTGGCCGACCGGGTGGCCCGAGCAGGCCACCTCCAGCTCGGCGAGTTCCCCGATGTGGGAGTCCACCACGTCGGCGAAGCGGCGCAGCAGGGCGGCCCGGTCCCCGGGGGTCACCGCCCGCCAGGCGGCCTGCGCGGCGGCCGCCCGGGCGATGGCCTCATCAGCCTGCTCCGCCGAGCACGACGGCACGGTGGCCACCGGCTCCTCGGTGGCCGGGTTCAGCACGGTGAACGTGGACATGCCCGCTTCCAGTCTCCTTCGCCCGTGGTTCGGGCCGCCGTGGTTGGCGTCGCTGTGGTCCGGATCCCCGTGGTGCGGATCCTTGTGGTCCGGATTCCCGTGGTCCGGATCCCTGTGGTGCGGATCCCTGTGGTGTGGATCCCTGTGGTGCGGATCGCTGTGGCTGCGGCCCTACATCCGTTCGAAGCCCCGGTGCAATTCCCAGTCGGTCACCGCGGCGTCGAACGCCGCGATCTCCACCCGGGCCGCGTGGGCGTAGTGCTCGACCACGTCGTCCCCGAAGGCTTCGCGGGCCACTTCGCTCTTGAGCCACAGGTCCAGCGCATCGCGCAGCGTGGACGGCACCCGGCTGCCCTCGGCCGTGTAGGCGTTCCCCTCCAGCGGCGCCTCGAGCGGCAGTTCGTGGTCCACGCCGTGCAGCCCGGCGGCGATCATGGCCGCCACGGCCAGGTAAGGGTTCACGTCTCCGCCCGGGACCCGGTTCTCCACCCGCAGCCCGGCGCCGTGCCCGACCAGCCGCATCGCGCAGGTCCGGTTGTCCACGCCCCACCGGACCGCAGTGGGCGCGAAGCTGCCCGGCACGTAGCGCTTGTAAGAGTTGATGTTCGGCGCGTGCCACAGCACCAGCTCGGACAGCAGCGCGAGCTGGCCTGCGATGAAGTGCTCGCCGAAGGCGGACAGCCCGTGCGGGCCGTCCCCGGCCATCACCGGGGCTCCGTCGTCCTTGCGGACCGAGAGGTGAATGTGGCAGGAGTTGCCTTCTCGGGCGTTGGGCTTGGCCATGAACGTGATGCTCATGCCGTCGGCATCGGCGATTTCCTTGGACCCGGTCTTGTAGATGGAGTGGTTGTCGCAGGTCGTCACCGCCTCCGCGTAGCGGAACGCGATCTCGTGCTGGCCCAGGTTGCACTCGCCCTTGGCCGACTCCACCTGGAGGCCTGCCCCGGCCATGCCGTTGCGGAGCTTGCGCAGCAGCGGCTCGATCCGGGCCGTGCCCAGGATCGAGTAGTCGACGTTGTAGGAGTTGGCCGGGGTGAGGTTGCGGTACCCGGCGGCCTGCGCGGCCTGGTAAGAGTCGGCGTAGACCACGAACTCCAGCTCGGTGCCGGACATGGCCTGCAGGCCGCGCTCGGCGAGCCGGTCGGTCTGGGCCTTCAGGATCTGCCGGGGTGAGGCCACCACGGGTGAGCCGTCGTGCCAGGTGAGGTCCGCGATGACCAGCGCGGTGCCTTCCTGCCAGGGCACCCGGCGCAGCGTGCTCAGGTCCGGCGCCATCACGAAGTCGCCGTAGCCGGTCTGCCAGGATGCCATCGCGTACCCGTCAACGGTGTTCATCTCCACGTCCACCGCCAGCAGGTAGTTACAGCCTTCGATGACGCTGCCCACCACGTCGTCGAGGAAGAACTCCGCGGCGAGCCGCTTGCCCTGCAGGCGCCCCTGCATGTCGGTGAAGGCGACCACGACCGTGTCGATCTTGCCCTCGCTCACCTCCACGCGGAGCTGTTCCAGCGTGAGCATCCCGCGGCGCCGGGTGTGCGGGGTCGCCCCGCGCTGCTTCTCCATGGGCCTCCAGTCCGAGAGTCGCTCTGCCTAGGTGCTACCCGGTGCGCTTTGATCCAGTCCGCCGGGCCGGGTGCGCCGCACCCGGCCCGGCGGTGACGAGCAGACGGTGCCGGCCCGCCGCAGCGTCAGACGGCCAGTTCCTCCTCGATCGCGGCCAGTTCCTCCGGCGTGCCCTGGACCCGCGGGCCGGTGAACCAGTTCCGCGCGGAGGCCAGCCAGTAGATGCCGGCGAAGCCGATCACTGCGACGACGGCGAACACCGCGTAGTTGAACGTGGTCCAGCTGATCGGGCCGACCTGCGGCAGCATGAACAGGATCGTGATGATCACCACCCAGGTCACCGCGATGATGCCGACCGGCTTGCTCCACCGGCCCAGGTGCCAGGGGCCGCGCTGGAAGTTGTCGCCCTGGCGCAGCCGCAGGAAGGTCGGTATCACGTAGGCGATGTAGAGGCCGATGACGGCGATGGAGGTAACCGCCGCGTACGCGGTGGCGTTCCACAGGTACGGCAGCCCGAGGATAAGGGCGGCGGCCGCGGCCAGCCAGATGGCGTTGGTGGGCGTCCTGGTCCGCTTGTTCACCTTGTGCCAGACCCGGGAGCCTGGCAGGGCGCCGTCCCGGGAGAACGCGTAGATCATCCGGGAGTTGGCGGTGACCGAGGACATGCCGCAGAACAGCTGGGCGCCGATCACCACGAGCAGCAGGAACTTGGCCCAGGCCGTCCCGGCCGCGTCGATAAAGATCTGCGCGGGCGGCACCCCGGTGGGGCCGGTGCGCTCTGCTTCGTAGTGCTGGATGGCGAAGGTGATCCCGATCAGCAGCACCCAGCCCGCGGCCAGCGAGACCAGGATGGACATCACGATGCCCCGCGGGCCGCTGCGGGCGGCGCTGTGTGTCTCCTCGGTCATGTGCGCGGAGGCGTCGTAACCCGTGAACGTGTACTGGGCCAGCAGCAGGCCGATCAGCACGATGTAGATCGGGGAGATGTGCAGCCCCGTGTCGTTGACGAAGTGCCCGAACACGAAACCGGCTGACTGGTGGTGCGACGGCACGAAGACGAGCACCGCGACGATGAGCAGCACGCCGACGATGTGCCACCACACGCTGACGTCGTTCAGCAGGGCGACCAGCCGGATGCCGAACTGGTTCAGCAGGCCGTGGATCAGCAGCACGATGGCGTAGATCAGGATCGTCACCGAGTGCGCGGTGCTCCAGCCCCACACCAGCGCGCCGAATGCGTTGATGAAGAACGCCGCGCCGAAGTCGATGCCCGCGGTCACCGCGACCTGGCCGAGGAAGTTGAACCATCCGGTGAACCAGGACCAGGCGGGCCCGTGCCGCGGCGCTAGCTTGGCTGACCAGTAGTAGAGGCCACCCGCGGTCGGGAAGCTGGAACAGACCTCGGCCATGGCCAGGCCGACGAACAGGGTCATGACGCCGACGAACAGCCAGCCCCAGACGATGACGGCCGGGCCGCCGGTGGCCATGCCGAACCCGTACAGGGTGAGGCAGCCGGACAGGATCGAGATGATCGTGAACGAGACGGCGAAGTTGGAGAACCCGGACATCCGCCGCCGTAGTTCCTGCGCGTAGCCCATCTGGTGCAGGGTCTGCTCGTCGTCGCTGAGCGGTGCCGCCTGCTCGTTGACCGCCATGACTGCTCCTGAATGCTGAGAGGCCCCGGTGGGGCCGGTGACCTGGGCTTAAGGGGCCTTAGACCTGAGAGGCCGGGAGCGGAGCGGACGCTGATCTGCCACCCGCCGGAGCGAATGGTTTAATATCAGACCATTGATGGATAGCGAGCGGCCGATGTCAAGACCCAGCTCCGGATTTCCAGGCCCTGCCAGCCCGCTTTCCCGGGTCGGCGGCGGCGCCGCATCCAGGGCCGCATCCGCCCCCGCCCCCGCGGCCAGGGTGGACCTGGCCGCCGTGCTCGGTCCCGTCCGGTCGCAGAACACGTTCGAGGAGACGGTCGAGCGGCTGCTCGCCGTGATCAAGCTGGGCGTGGTGGGCCCCGGCGAGCGCTTCCCGCCTGAGCGGGAGCTCGCATCCCTGCTCGGTGTCAGCCGGATCACGCTCCGCGAAGCCATCGGGGACCTGCGGAACGCGGGCTACGTGGAATCGCGTCGGGGCCGGTTCGGCGGCACCTTCGTGCGCTACACCCCGCCCTCGCCGAGCCGCGTCGAGCTGCGGCGGATCGCGGTCGAGGACGCTGACAAGATCAACGACGCGCTCACCTTCCGGATGGCGGTGGAAACCGGGGCCGCCCACATCCTGGCCCAGCTGGGGGAGGGCGGCCGGGACGCCTACGGGCGGGATGACCACGGGCGGGATGACCACGGGCGGGATGACCACGGGCGGGCCCGGGAACGAATCCGGGACGTGCTCCTGACCCGGCTCGACGCGGTGAACCGGGCGGGCCCCGAGGACTACCGCCGGATGGACACCCTGTTCCATCTGGCCATCGCCGAGCTCACCGGATCCAGCCTGCTCGCCTCGGCCTGCGCCGATGCCCGGGTCCGCCTTAACGACCTGCTGAACGCGATCCCCGTGCTGCAGCGCAACATCGAGCACACTGCGGCCCAGCACACCGCGATCGTGGAGGGGATCCTGGCCGGGGACACCCGGCGGGCTCAGCGAGCCGTAGCCGAGCACCTGGACGGCACCGCCGCGCTGCTCCGCGGCTTCCTCGAGTGACGGTCAGGCCCGGTGCGAGGGGTGGGCGGCGGCCACGATGGCTGATTGCAGTCGCCTGACCGCGCTGCGTACCGCACCGCCGGGCCGCAGTACCCCGGTAGGACCATGTGCTCGGCCTTCCGTACCTTCCAGTGCTGGACCGCCCTTGTCGGATATGGATCACGACCAGGGAGTCCTGCACACCGTCCCGATTCCCGAGGCCATGGCCAACCTCATGCTGCGGCCACTGCTGGCCGACGTCCCCGAGGACGATATGTGCGGCGTCACGGTCAACCAGGTCTTCCCGGCCAGCGAGACCTGGCATCCGCTCCTCATGCGGGCCCTGAGCGGTATCCCCGACGTCCGGGCGGGTGACTCGGTCTGGTGGCACTGCGACATGGTCCACAGTGTGGCCCCCGTCCGTAACCAGCGAGGATGGGGCAACGTGATGTACATTCCCGCCGCCCCCTGGTGCCCCCGCAACCGCAAGTACGCGGCCAGCGTCCGGGAGGCCTTCCGCACCGGATCCAGCCCCGCTGATTTTCCCTGAGAGCACTACGAGCGCGGCTGGGCCGGCCGGTTCGCGGCCAGCGATCTCAACCCCACTGGGCGGCGCGGGCTGGGACTCAGCTGACCGGCCCGTCAGCCGCCCTGGCCCACGTACTCCGCGAAGACCACGACGTTGCCGAGGTAGCGCCCGGTGCGGCGGTCGAACTCCCCGCCGCAGGTGACCAGCCGCAGCGTGGGCCACCGGGTGTACCCGTACACGCCCTGTGATGGGAAGCTTGCCTTCGGGTACAGGCCGGCGCCGTACACGCGGAACACCGCGGTGCGCCGGTCGGCGAGCGTGACGTCGATCCGGTCGCCGGTCCGCAGCCGTCCCAGGTCGTAGAAGACGGCCGGACCGACCGCGGCCGAGTCGACGTGCCCGAAGATCACCGCTGCACCGCGGGCCCCCGGGGTGGGCCCAGGGTCATACCAGCTGGTCACGAACGGGGTGGTCAGCGGCGGCACCGCGGGAGAGCCGTCCGGCCTCAGGCCGAGCGGGATGATCTTTGCCCGGACCCCGATGCGCGGGATGGCCAGCGACAGAGGTACCGACCGCGCCAGCGGCCGCAACTGGACGCTGATCGGTGCCGGGGGCTGCGCCTGGTCCCTGGACGGGTCGCCAGTAGGCAGGGCCGGCCCGGTAGTGCCTCCGAGCGTGGCGGCAACGGAGGCCGCGACCAGCGCAGGGTGTGGCTGCCCACGAAGGCCAGGACGAGGCCGGTGGCCATGGACGCCGCGATCAGCGCGACGCAGAGCCTGCGCAGGATGCCCACCGCGGCCGCCGGGCTGGCGCCGGCTCAGGCCCTGGTGCGCAAGCGCCGGGTGATGAGCAGGGCGCCGGACACCGCACCGAGGCCGAGCAGGGCCAGCCCGAACGCGGTCAGCCGCTCATTGGCGGCGGTCGCAGTCGTCCCGTCACCGGTGGCGGGGGCGACCGCAGGCGCCGCCGTCACGGTGAACGCGGCACTGGCCGTCACGCCGTTGGAGCAGTCGATATCCGGCTGGTAAGTGCCAGCCTTGATGGTCGCCGGCAGGGTCACGGTGGTCACGAATTCGCCGGCGTGCGTGCTGGCCTGCATCGGGATGTGCTCGCTGAGCCCCAGGGTGGTGCCGATCAGGGTCGCGGAGGCGGCCTCGCCGGCGGCGGTAAGCGAACTGCAGTTGACCGCGAAGGTGGTCGACGTGCCCGGAGCGGAAGGATTGGGGGTGATATCCACTGGTGAGGCGCTGGCCTGCGCGGGAACGGTGAGTGCCGGGGTGGCCAGCACCGGCCAGGCCAGGGCGGCCGCGACCAGGCCGGCCGCCGCGGTGCCGCGCAGGTCAGGGCGACCCATGAATCTCCCTCCGGATGCGCAATCATATTACTCTTAGCAATCATGCAGATACCCGGAGTATGCAAGAGTAAAACCGCTGCCGGGGATCCGGTGCGTCCGCCTAAACCCTGAAATATCCGGCGCGAATGACGTGTTCGCCAGGGTGTCGCGCCTGCCATCCCAGGTCGGGCGGGATTCCCTGGCCAGGCGGCCGGCCCGGCTTTCCGGCGTTATTCACCAGGGGTTCCGGGGGCCGTCTCCCGTCCCGGGGGGCCGGATTGCGGGGGCGGAAGCATTTACGGCACAATGATGTTGTGAAATGTATGGGACTGGACAGTGCGGGAGCTGGCGCCCGGGGCGGCGCCGCGGTTCCTGCTGCGCCCGATCCCTCAGCACGTGCCCATCCGGCACCGGCCCATCCGGCACCGGCCCAGGCGGCACCGGCCCATCCAGCACGGGTCCAGGCACCGCCGGCTCATCCCGCACCGGCCCATCCGGCACTGGCGGCGCAGCCCGGGTCCGAGCGCGGCACACGGGCCCAGATCGCCCGGCTCATCCTGGAGAACGGCCCGGTCACCGCGGCCGGCCTGAGCACCAGGCTTAACCTGACGCCCGCCGCGGTCCGGCGGCACCTGGACAACCTGCTCACCGACGGGATGATCGAGACCCGCACGGCCCGCCGCCCCGCGAGCCGGGGCCGTGGCCGCCCGGCCAAGCTGTTCGCGATCACCGATGTGGGCCGGAGCGCGTTCGAGCACGCCTACGACGATCTGGCCACCAGCGCGCTGCGCTTCCTGGCCGAGGTAGCCGGCCCGGACGCGGTCGCCGAGTTCGCCCGCCGCCAGGTCGCGGACCTGGAGCGGCGGTACGGCCCGGTGGTCCAGGGCGCTGTACCCCGGGACCGGGTCGCGGCCCTGGCCGAGGCGCTGTCCGCCGACGGCTACGCCGCCTCGGCGAGTGGCGCTCCTTCCCCTGGTGAGGACGTGGACCGGGGTCAGCAGCTTTGCCAGCACCACTGCCCGGTGGCGCACGTGGCGGCCGAGTTCCCGCAGCTGTGCGAGGCCGAGACGGAGGCCTTCGCCCGGCTGCTCGGCACTCCTGTGCAGCGCCTGGCTACCATCGCGCACGGCGATGGCATCTGCACCACCCACGTCACCGCACCGGCGCTCAACACCCGCACCACACCACAACCGAACACCAGCCCTGCACCACAACCGCACACCAGCACCACACCACAACCAAACCCAATCGGAGGCATCTCCGTATGACCGCAACCGCGCACCCCGAGCTCGAGGGCCTCGACCGATACAAGTTCGGCTGGGCTGACTCGGACGTGGCGGGCACGGGCGCCCGCCGAGGCCTGTCCGAAGAGGTCGTCCGCAACATCTCGGGCTTGAAGGACGAGCCCCAGTGGATGCTCGACCTGCGGCTGAAGGGCCTGAAGCTGTTCGACCGCAAGCCCATGCCGAACTGGGGCGCTGACCTGTCCGGCATCGACTTCGAGAACATCAAGTACTTCGTCCGGTCCACCGAGAAGCAGGCCGCGACCTGGGACGACCTGCCCGCCGACATCAAGAACACCTACGACAAGCTGGGCATCCCCGAGGCCGAGAAGCAGCGGCTGATCGGCGGCGTCGCCGCCCAGTACGAGTCCGAGGTGGTCTACCACAAGATCCGTGAGGACCTGGAGGAGAAGGGCGTCATCTTCCAGGACACCGACACGGCGCTGCGCGAGCACCCGGAACTGTTCCAGGAGTACTTCGCCACGGTCATCCCGCCGGGCGACAACAAGTTCGCCGCGCTGAACACGTCCGTGTGGTCCGGCGGCAGCTTCATCTACGTGCCGAAGAACGTGCACGTGGACATCCCCCTGCAGGCCTACTTCCGGATCAACACCGAGAACATGGGCCAGTTCGAGCGCACGCTGATCATCGTGGACGAGGGTGCCTACGTGCACTACGTCGAGGGCTGCACCGCGCCGATCTACAAGTCCGACTCGCTGCACTCCGCCGTGGTCGAGATCGTCGTCAAGGCCGGGGCGCGCTGCCGCTACACCACGATCCAGAACTGGTCCGCCAACGTCTACAACCTGGTCACCAAGCGCGCCGTGTGCAGCGCCGGGGCGACCATGGAGTGGATCGACGGGAACCTCGGGTCCAAGGTCACGATGAAGTACCCGGCCGTCTACCTGATGGGCGAGCACGCCCGGGGCGAGACCCTGTCAGTGGCGTTCGCCGGCGAGGGCCAGCACCAGGACGCGGGGGCCAAGATGGTCCACTGCGCCCCGAACACCTCGTCCAACATCGTGTCCAAGTCGGTGGCCCGCGGCGGCGGCCGGACCTCCTACCGCGGGCTGGTCCAGGTCCAGGAGGGTGCCGGGCACTCCAGGTCCACGGTGAAGTGCGACGCGCTGCTGGTGGACACGATCAGCCGGTCGGACACCTACCCGTACGTGGACGTCCGCGAGGACGACGTGGAGATGGGCCACGAGGCCAGCGTCTCCAAGATCTCCGAGGACCAGCTCTTCTACCTGATGAGCCGGGGGATGACCGAGGACGAGGCGGCGGCCACCATCGTGCGCGGCTTCATCGAGCCGATCGCCCGCGAGCTGCCCATGGAGTACGCGCTCGAGCTGAACCGGCTGATCGAGCTCCAGATGGAGGGGGCGGTCGGCTGATGGCAGGGCTTCAGGGGGCGGTGGAGTCCGCCGCCCCGGTTTCACGGCTGCACGAGCACCACTCCGCGGATCTGGCTGATTTCCCGGTCCCGACCGGGCGCGAGGAGGAATGGCGGTTCACGCCGCTCCGCCGCCTGCGCGGACTGCACGCCGATGCGCCGCTGGCGCCGGGAAAGGTCCGGATCCAGGTGGACACCGCACCAGGTGTCTCCGCTGCGTATCCGCCACGCGGAGACACCCGGTTCGGGTCCACCTTCCTGCCCGCCGACCGGGTAAGCGCGAAAGCGTTCGCCTCGTTCGAGGCAGGCACCGTCATCAGCGTCCCGGCTGACACGGACGTGGACGAGCCGACCGTGGTGACGGTGCGCGGCGAGGATGCCGGGGGCGCCGCGTTCGGGCACACCCTCGTGGAAGTGGGACGGCACGCGCGGGCCGTGGTCGTGCTCGATCATGCGGGATCGGCCACCTACGCGGATAACGTCGAGTTCGTGGTAGGCGACGGGGCTTCGCTGTCGGTGGTGAGCGTCCAGGACTGGGCCGCTGATGCGGTTCACCTGAGCCACCACCAGGCCCGGGTGGGCCGGGACGCGACGTTCCAGCACACCGTGGTCACCCTCGGCGGCGGGGTGGTCAGGCTGGTCCCCTCGGTCAGCTACGCCGGGCCCGGCGGCGACGCCGAGCTGCTCGGCCTCTACTTTGCCGACCCGGGGCAGCACCTGGAACACCGGCTGTTCGTGGACCACAACCAGCCGCACTGCCGCAGCCGGGTCGACTACAAGGGTGCCCTGCAGGGCGACAGCGCGCACTCGGTATGGATCGGCGACGTGCTGATCCGGCCCGAGGCGATCGCCACCGACACCTACGAGCGGAACCGCAACCTCCTGCTGACCGAGGGGGCCCGGGCCGACTCCGTGCCGAACCTGGAGATCCTGACCGGCGAGGTGGTCGGTGCGGGCCACGCCAGCACCAGCGGGCGGCTCGAAGACGAGCACCTGTTCTACCTGATGGCCCGGGGCATCCCGCGGGACGAGGCGCGTCGCCTGGTCATCCAGGGGTTCTTCGGCCAGCTGATCGCCAAGATCGAGGTGGCTGAGCTGCGCGAGCGGATCACCGCCGCGATCGAGAACGAACTGGCCAAGCTGCCCGGACTGCAGGGGTCGCCGGCATGAGTGAGACCAACACCTCCGGAAGCACGGGCACGTTCGTCCGGGTCTGCGCGCTGGCCGACGTCCCGGAGCCGGGCGCCATCGGCGTGGAAGTCGGTGACCTGCCGGTCGCCATCGTGCGGGCTGAGGGTGAAGTGTTCGCCTTGCACGACGTGTGCTCCCACGAGGAAGTGCCGCTGTCCGAGGGTGATGTCTACGACCACACCGTCGAATGCTGGCTGCACGCTTCCTGTTTTGACCTCCGCACCGGCGCTCCCACCGGCCCCCCGGCCACCAAGCCAGTCCCGACCTACCCGGTCAAGGTCGACGGCGGCGACGTGTACGTCGCCGTCCCGGCCACACCCGGTTTCTGACCACCAAACATGAGCTGGAGATAGAGATAGCGATGGCCACTCTGGAAATCCGCGACCTGCACGTCAGCGTGGTGGATGCGGCCGATCAGAGCCGCGAGATCCTGCGCGGCGTCGACCTGACCGTGAAAGACGGCGAGATCCACGCCATCATGGGCCCGAACGGCTCCGGCAAGTCCACGCTGGCCTACGCGATCGCCGGGCATCCCAAATACCGGGTCACCCAGGGCAGCGTCACCCTCGACGGGGAGGACGTCCTGTCCATGAGCGTGGACGCGCGGGCCCGGGCCGGCCTGTTCCTGGCCATGCAGTACCCGGTGGAAGTGCCCGGCGTGACCGTGTCCAACTTCCTGCGCACCGCCGTGACCGCCGTGCGCGGCGAGGCGCCGAAGCTCCGCCTGTTCCTCAAGGAGATGCGCGAGGCCATGGCCGCCCTCTCCATCGAGCCGGAGTTCGCCGAGCGGAACCTGAACGAGGGCTTCTCCGGCGGGGAGAAGAAGCGGCACGAGATCCTGCAGCTCGAGCTGCTCAACCCGAAGTTCGCGATCCTCGACGAGACGGACTCCGGGCTGGACATCGACGCGCTGCGGGTGGTGTCTGAGGGCGTCAACCGGTTCGGCGCCCAGCCCGGGCACGGCGTCCTGCTGATCACCCACTACACGCGGATCCTGCGGTATGTGAAGCCGGACTTCGTGCACGTGTTCGTGGGTGGCCGGATCGTGGACGAGGGCGGCCCTGAGCTGGCCGAGACCCTTGAGGCCGAAGGCTACGAGAAGTGGATCAAGGCCGCCGCGGGGGCGGCCGCATGACCCTGGACGTGGCGCGGATCCGCAAGGATTTCCCGATCCTGGACCGGCGGGTCCGCGACGGGCAGCCCCTCGTCTACCTGGACAGTGCCAACACGTCGCAGAAGCCCCGCCAGGTCATCGAGCGGCTGGACGAGTTCTACGAGCGCCACAACGCCAACATCCACCGGGCCAGCCATCAGCTCGGTGAGGAGGCCACGGCTGCGTACGAGGGCGCCCGGATCAAGGCGGCCGGCTTCATCGGCGCCCGGGACGAGACCGAGGTGGTGTTCACCAAGAACATCTCCGAGGGCATCAACCTCGTGGCCTACGCGCTGGGCAACGCCACGGCCGGCCAGTCCGGGGGCTCCGGGCGGTTCCGCCTTCGCCCCGGTGACGAGATCGTCATCACCGAGATGGAGCACCACTCCAACATCGTCCCGTGGCAGCTGCTCTGCGAGCGCACCGGAGCCACGCTGCGCTGGTTCGGGGTGACCGACGACGGCCAGCTCGACCTGTCCCAGGCCGGCCAGCTCATCAACGAGCGGACCAGGCTGGTGGCCCTGGCCCACCAGTCCAACGTCCTCGGCACCATCAACCCGGTCCGTGAGATCGCCGACGCCGCGCACGCGGCCGGGGCCCTGGTGCTGGTGGACGCCGCCCAGTCGGTCCCGCACATGCCGGTCGACGTGCAGGAGCTCGGGGCCGACTTCCTCGGCTTCACCAGCCATAAGATGTGCGGCCCGACCGGCATCGGCGTGCTGTGGGGCCGCCGGGAGCTGCTCGAGGAGATGCCCCCGTTCCTCGGCGGCGGCGAGATGATCGAGAGCGTCTGGATGGACCACTCCACCTTCGCGCCCCCGCCGCACAAGTTCGAGGCCGGGACCATGCCCATTGCCGAGGCGGCCGGGCTGGACGCGGCCATGGACTACCTCACCGACGTGGGCCTGGACGCGATCCGGGCGCACGAGCGCGATCTGATCGGCTACGCGCTGGACGCCCTGGGCCGCGTGCCGGGCCTGCGGGTGCTTGGCCCGTCGGACCCGGCCACGCGCGGCGCGGCGATCTCGTTCACCCTGGAGGACGTGCACCCGCACGACGTGAGCCAGGTACTCGACGAGCACGGCGTGGCCGTCCGCGCCGGGCACCACTGCGCGTGGCCGCTGCACCGCCGGTATGGCATCCAGGCCAGCACCCGGGCCTCGTTCTACCTGTACAACACGACCGCTGAGGTGGACGCCCTGGTCCGGGGAATCGGGCAGGCGCAGCGGTTCTTCGGGGGGGCCTGATGCGCCTGGAGTCGCTGTACCAGGAAGTCATCCTGGACCACTACCGGCACCCGCACCACAAGGGGCTGCGGGAGCCGTACGACGCCGAGGTGCACCATGTGAACCCGCTCTGCGGGGACGAGGTGACGCTACGGGTCACGGTCAAGGACGCGACCGGGGAGCCGGTCGTGGCCGACGTGTCCTACGACGCGCTGGGCTGCTCGATCAGCCAGGCCAGCGCCTCGGTGATGAGCGAGCTGATCATCGGCAAGACCGTGCCCGAGGCGATGAGCCTGGCCGAGGAGTTTCTCCGGCTCATGCAGTCCAAGGGCCAGGCGGAGCCGGACGAGGAAATCCTCGGCGACGGCGTGGCCTTCGCCGGAGTAGCGAAGTACCCGGCCCGGATCAAGTGCGCCCTGCTCGGCTGGATGGCCTGGAAGGACGCGACCGCGCAAGCGCTGGAGGAGCAGAAATGACAGACGACACTGGCACTGGCGACACCGAGGCCAGCGGGCCCCTGCTGCAGATCACCGAGGAGACTGAGGACCTGGTCGAGGCCCTCCGCGACGTGGTCGACCCCGAACTGGGGGTGAACGTGGTCGACCTCGGGCTCATCTACGGGGTGACGCTGGGCGAGGACAAGACGCTGACCATCGACATGACGCTGACCAGCGCGGCCTGCCCGCTCACCGACGTGATCGAGGACCAGGCCCGGTCGGCCCTCGACGGGCTGGTCAGCGACTTCAAGATCAACTGGGTCTGGCTGCCCCCGTGGGGCCCGGACAAGATCACCGACGACGGCCGCGAGCAGCTCCGCGCCCTCGGCTTCAACGTCTGAGCCCGCCCGCCAGGTCACGCGGCGCCGTGGTCCGGCTCCGGGACGTAGCGCCCTTCCATGGCCCGGGCGGGGGAGTCACGGCCAGCAGTTCCCCCCTGGTCTCCCCGGCTGGGGGGAGGTGGAGGGGATCGGCCCCGCCTAGGGTGGAAAGTCCAGTTCCGGGCCGGATCTGCGGCCCGCTCCGCCGGGCCGGCCGGTTTCAGGCGGGAGGCGATCAGGGTCATGCCCGACAAGCTCATGCGGCTGCGCCGGAGTGAGTCGGCACCGGAGGCGTCCCGCCCCGTGATGCTCGCCATCGCCGGCGACAGCGCCGCGGGCAAGACCACCCTGACCCGGGGCATCGCCGCCGCGCTGGGCGCGGACCGGGCCACCGCGCTGTGCGTGGACGACTATCACCGCTACGACCGGATGGAACGGCGCTCGGTCCCGTTCACCGTGCTCAACCCGGAGTGCAACTACATCTCTGTCATGGAGCAGCATCTCCAACTGCTCGCCCTCGGGCGTCCCATCCTCAAGCCGGTGTACGACCACGCGACCGGACAGCTGATCCGGCCGGTGCTGGTCGAGCCCCGCGAATTCGTGATCGTCGAGGGGCTGCTGCCCCTGCACACCAAGCTGTCCCGGGCCTGCTTCGACATCGCCGTCTACCTGGACCCGCCCGAGGACATCCGCCGGGAGTGGAAACTCAGGCGGGACTGCGCCGAACGCGGATACGCCCGCGCCGAGGTGCTCGCCGAGCTGGAGCGGCGCGAGCCGGAATCGGCCGCGTTCATCCGGCCGCAGCGCCAGCAGGCCGACATCTCCATCCGGTTCGCCCCGGTGCCCGGGCGGGCGGAACCCGAAGGGGCCCAGCTGTCCGCGGAGATCATGCTCCGGCCCACCATCCAGCACCCGGAACTGTCGCATGTGCTCACCGACGATGACCGGCGGACTGTGCACCTGAAGCTGATCAGGGACAGCGACGGCCGCCCGGTGGACGCCCTGCATGTGCACGGTTACGCACCCCGGGAGGACAGCCAGATCGTGGAAAAGGCGATCTGGGAGCAGTTGTCGTTCGAACCCGAGGCGGCCCTGCCGGACAGGCTGGGCGAGTACGCCGCCGGAAAGCGCAGCGAATCCCTGGCCATCGCGCAGTTGCTGCTGCTCTGGCATTTGCTCGAGGCGCGCACGTGACCGCCGGATGGGTACCGTTCCGGATATGGACCAGCTGACGCCCGGCCCCATGACCGTGGTGATCGTCGACGATCACCAGATGGTCCTGGACGGCCTGAAGGCCATGCTGATGCCCTACCGGGACCAGGTGGAGATCGTCGGCGAGTCCAGCGACCCGCGCGAGGCGGTCCGGCTGGCCGGGGAGCTGAAACCGGACGCGGTGCTGCTCGACATCCGGCTGCGCGGGGCCAGTGGCCTGGATCTGTGCGCCGAGATCCTCCGCATCACCCCCGGATGCAAGGTCGTCTTCCTGACCGTCTACGACGACGAGCAGTACCTCTACCAGGCACTGCGGGTCGGGGCGGCCGGGTTCCTGCTCAAGCGGATCCGGGGCGGCGAGCTGGTGGACTACCTGCGCCGGATCTTCGACGGCGAGGTGCTGATCGACCCCAGCCTGGCCGGCCGGGTCGCGCTGTCAGCCGCGCGGCTGCGCAGCGGCGAGTTCTGGCCCGGCGCCCACCTGGGCCTGACCCAGCGGGAGAGCGAGGTCCTGTCGCTGCTGGTCGGGGGCCTCTCCAACCGGGCCATCGCGATGCGTCTGGTAGTCAGCGAGGAGACCGTGAAGACGCACTCCCGGGGCATCTACCGCAAGCTCGGCGTGTCCGACCGGGCCGGCGCGGTCGCGGTCGCGCTGCGCGAGGGGGTCTTCCATTGATCCCCGGCCTGGGTGCTGGCGATGGGGCGGGCCGGCTCGGGGTCGCCAGCGCGGAGCGGGAGGCGCAGCTCCTGTCCAGGGTGGTCGAGACCATCTCGGCCGGCCTGGACCTGGACCGGATCCTGCAGGGCGTCGCCCAGCTGGTCACCGAGACGACTGAGACCGATGTGTGCTTCGTGCACCTGCTCGACGAGCGGGGCCGCAAACTCCAGCTCCGCGGGGCGACACCGCCCTTCGACACCATGGTCGGGACCGTCGAGCTGGCGCTGGGTGAGGGGGTGGCCGGCTGGGTAGCCAACCACGGCCAGCCCGCGGTGATCGTGGACAACAAGGCCGCCGACCCCCGGTACCGCTACATCCCGGCGCTGCGCGGGGAGGAGTTCACGTCCATGCTGTCGGTCCCGGTGGTCACCCCCATGGGACACCTGGTTGGCGTGCTCAACGTGCACACCCGCCTGCGCCGCGAGTTCACCCCGGCCGACGTGGAACTGCTCCGCACCGTGGCGGGCCTGGTGGCCGGCGCGATCGAGAACGCCCGGCTGCACCGCAGGCTGGCCGAGCGGGAGGAGGCGCTGGAGCGGTTCGCCGAGCGGATGGTCGAATGGCAGGAGCACGAGCGGCGCCGGATGGCGGGAGAGATCCACGACGGCATCAGCCAGCGCATCGTCAGCCTGTTCTTTCACCTGTCGGCGGCGGCTGACGCCATCCCAGGCTCACCCGGGGTGGCGGCCGAGCAGGTGGCCCGGGCCCAGGAACTGGCCGGGGCCGCCCTGGACGAGACGCGGATGGCGATCGCCGGGCTGCGCCCCCCGGTGCTGGACGACCTCGGCCTGGCTGCCAGCCTGGAGAGCCTGGGCCATGGCTTCCCCACGCTGGACGTGCGCGTAGACGCGGCTGCGCTCAGCATGGCCGAGCACGCGGAGACCGCGGTGTACCGGACCGCCCAGGAAGCGCTGCAGAACGCGGCCAAGCACGCCGGCGCCCAGACGGTCCGGGTCCGGCTGTACCGGCAGAAGGACCGGGTCGTGCTGGAGGTCGCCGACGACGGCCGCGGTTTCGACCCCGCCGCCCCGGCCGCGTCCGCCGCAGCCGCGGGCGGCCCGGCTGGGCCTACCGGCTTCGGGTTGTCCGGGATGCGAGAGCGGGCGGAACTGCTCGGTGGCCGGCTGGAGCTGACCAGCGTGCCAGGCCGCGGGACGACCGTCCGCCTGTCCATCCCCTACCTGCCCGCCGCCCAGTCACCCAGCTGACGCCCGGACCATCAGCCGGGCGCCGGATCCCCGCGACGTGCGGGCCAGCCGGGATTGACCAGATCCTGCAGCGCGGCCAGGATGGGCAGCCAGACATCTTCTGCGTCCTCAGCTGTGCCGGCGCCATCGGGCTCGTCGATTTCCAGCCGGATCGTGCATCCGCCCGGGGTCGGCCGCAGCAGCCAGGTCAGATACACGGGCGGGTCGTCTGGCCCGGATTGCAGCAGGTAGGACAGCCGTTCGTGGCGCCGGGCGTGCAGCACCCGGCCGGTCAGCGCGACGCTGTTGCCGTAGCGGAAGGCGATGGGAGCGCCGGGGGCCCAGGTCGAGTGCGCGGCTAGGCCGTGGAGGAATGCTGCGGTCTGGTCCGGGGCGGTCAGCGCCGCCCAGATGACCTCGGGGCGTACGTAGGTGCACGCGGCGAAGGTATGCGCGGCCAACGGACGCGTTGTGCCCAGCATCGGTACCCCCCCACCACTCATCCTGTCTCAATCGCCTCCCGCGCACCAGAGGTGGCCGTAAAGACGCGGCTGGCGCGCACGTCGGCCTCGCTGATCTTCATGAGCGAGGTCCGGCCGATGGTGCCGCCCGCCGCCACCAGCCTCCGGGCCTGGCGCAGCCGCATCCGGTCAATCGCGTTGCGGATGCTGCGCGCGTTGGCGAACCGGGGCTGCCTCATCCGCAGCGCCACGTACTCGGCGAAGGCCGCCTGCGCGGGTCCGCAAAGCTCATACTGCTCGCGGTCCAGCATCAGCCCCGCGATCTGCATCAGCTCGTCGAGGCTGAAGTCCGGGAAGTCGATGTGGTGGGCGATGCGCGAGGCCATCCCCGGGTTGGACCGGAAGAACACGTCCATCCGGTCGGCGTACCCGGCCAGGATGACCACCAGGTCCTCGCGGTGCGCCTCCATGAACTGGAGCAGGATCTCGATAGCCTCCTGGCCGTAGTCCCGCTCGTTCTCCGGCCGGTACAGGTAGTAGGCCTCGTCGATGAGCAGCACGCCGCCCATAGCCCGCTTGAGCACCTCCTTGGTCTTGGGTGCGGTGTGCCCGACATACTGGCCGACCAGGTCGTCCCGGGTCACACTGACCAGCTGCCCCTTGCGCAGGTAACCCAGTTCGCGGAGCATCCCGGCCATGTGCATGGCCACCGTCGTCTTGCCGGTCCCCGGGCTGCCGGTGAAGCACATGTGCAGGCTGGGCCGGGACGAGGTCAGCCCGTACCGCTGCCGGAGCCGGTCGATGAGCAGCAGCGCGGCGATCTCCCGGACCCGGGCCTTGACCGGAGCCAGCCCGACGAACTCCCGGTCGAATTCATCCAGCATCGCCGACAAGCGCTGGGCCTGCTGCTCCTGGCCCAGCTCGACCGTCTCGCCGGGTGCCAGTGGTTCGGATGCCAGTGGTTCGGATGCCAGTGGTTCGGATGCCAGTGGTTCGAGCGCCAGCGGCTCTGGCCGGCTGGTCCCGCTGTCCGTCCCGTGCGCCCCCGTGGCCACCGGGGCCGGGCGCGGCATGGCGAACCCGCCCGGGGGGCCCGTCTCCCCGCTCATCCGCCGGTGGGCCCGGGGTGACTGGCTCCGTTACGGTTTTCGTTGCGGCCATACCGCTCGCCCGCCGGGCGATCCACCGCGTAAGCCTGCAGCGAGTACCGCATCCGCCGGTCACTGCCCTCCTGGCGGTCCAGCCGGAAGCCCGGTTCCTGGCTGGGCCGGTTCACCAGGAAGCTGAGGGCCGTGGTCTGCCGGCCCAGGCTCGCGTCGTAGGCATTGACCCGGATGTAGTGCTCGGGATAGGCGTCGCGGCACGCGTGCACCTCGTGCAGCCCGGCGGCCGCGTCGGCGATGTCGAACATCGGCAGGCCCCACATGTCCCACAGGAAGTTGCGCGGGTGCGGGTCGTCGGTGAACTCCACCGCGACCGACCAGCCCTGGTCCACCGCGTACTGGATCTGCGCCCCGATCTCCTCGTCGGTGAGGTCAGGCAGGTAGGAGAACGTGCCCTGGGTGATCCGCATGCTGCGCTCCTCAGGCCGTGGGGGTGGCGACGACGTCGGGGGTGTCCGTGGACTCGTAGTTGAAGGTGATGTCGCCCCAGGTATCCAGGGCCGTCTGCAGCGGCTGGCAGCCCTTGGCCGCCTCGGCCAGGATGGCGTCGCCCTCGGCGACGAAGTCGCGGCCCTCATTGCGGGCCTTGATCATGGCCTCGACCGCGACCCGGTTGGCGGTGGCGCCGGCCGCGACGCCCATCGGGTGGCCGATGGTCCCCCCGCCGAACTGAAGCACCACATCCTCACCGAGGTAGCCGAGCAGCTGGTGCACCTGGCCCGCGTGGATCCCGCCCGACGCGACCGGCATCGTGCCCGGCATCGAGCCCCACTCCTGCTCGAAGTAGATGCCGTGGCCCAGGTCCAGCGGGACGGTGGCCAGGCGCAACGTGTCGTAGTAGCCGCGGACCATGGAAGGATCGCCCTCCAGTTTGCCTACCACCGTGCCTGCGTGGATGTGGTCCACCCCGATCAGCCGGCACCACTTGGCGATGACCCGGAAGCTGACCCCGTGATTCTTCTGCCGGGTGTACGTGCCGTGCCCGGCCCGGTGCAGGTGCAGGATGACCCCGTTGCGCCGGGCCCACTTCGACATGGACTGCAGCGCCGTGTACCCGACCGTCAGGTCGGCCATCACGATGATGCTGCCGAGCTCTTTCGCGAACTCGGCCCGCTCGTACATGTCCTCCATGGTCGCCGCGGTCACGTTCAGGTAGTGGCCCTTGATCTCGCCGGTCTGCTCCGCGGCCCGGTTGACCGCCTCCATCGTGAACAGGTAGCGGTCGCGCCAGCGCATGAACGGCTGGGAGTTGATGTTCTCGTCGTCCTTGGTGAAGTCCAGGCCGCCGCGCAGCGCCTCGTACACCACCCGCCCGTAGTTGCGGGCGGACAGCCCCAGCTTGGGCTTGGTCGTCGCGCCGAGCAGGGGGCGGCCGTACTTGTTCAGGTACTCGCGTTCCATCACGATGCCGTGCGGCGGACCCTGGAACGTCTTCACGTAGGCCAGCGGGATCCGCATGTCCTCCAGCCGCAGGGCCCGCAACGCCTTGAAGCCGAACACGTTGCCGATGATCGACGAGGTGAGGTTGGCGATCGAGCCTTCCTCGAACAGGTCGATGTCGTAGGCGATGTACGCGATGTACTCGCCGTCGCGGCCCGGCACCGGGTCCACCCGGTAGCACTTGGCCTGGTAGTGCTCGTGGGCGGTGAGCCGGTCGGTCCAGACCACGGTCCACGTCGCGGTGGAGGACTCACCGGCCACCGCCGCGCCCGCCTCCTCCGGCGGTACCCCCGGCTGCGGGGCGATCCGGAACGCGGCCAGCACGTCGGTCGGCTTGGGCACGTAGTCAGGCTCGTAGTAGCCCATCTGCGCGTAGGGGAGCACGCCCGCGTTCCAGCGGTCTGCGGTCATGATTCCTCCGATGAGTGGCGGCGGTTGTCCTCCCTGCCCACCATGCCCCCTAACTCATCGCCTGTCTATTGAGAGTTTCGCGTCTAACCTCAACCTTTTCTTTGATGGTCTGGCCGCCCTGCCGGGGCATCTAATCAGCTGGGTGGGTTGTGCCCCGCGGGCGGGGCCCAACCCACCACGATCATGAAGGCCGGGGGGCCGGCGGGTGGAAACCGCCGCGGGCGAGGACGTGGGTGGCCAGGCGGGCGGCGGCCGAAGGAAGCGGGCCGGGCTGGGCGACCAGGTACCAGTCCCGGTGCAGCGGCGTGCCCGGGACCGGCAGCGCGGTGAGCCGCCCGTCGGCCAGTTCGGACGCGACCGCCTCGCGGGAGATGAGGGTGACTCCCAGCCCCACGCTGGCCGACTCGCGGATCGCGCCGTTGGAGCCCACCATCAGGGTGAGCGGGGCGATGTCCAGCTCGGTCAGCAGCGCGTCGGTGGCGGCGCGGGTGCCCGACCCCGGCTCGCGCAGCAGCCACGCTTGCCGGGCCAGCCACGGCAGCAGGTCGGTGCCCCCTGGGGCGGCCAGCGGCCCCGCGGTGGCGGCCAGGCCGGGCGCGGCCACCACCACGAGCTGATGGGCCCGGACGGCGAGCACCTGGACATCCCAGCCCGGCTCGGGGCGGCCGCCGAGCACCAGGTCCACCTGATGCCGGTCGAGGAGACCGCGCACCCGATCCCGGTTCCCCGCCTCCAGCCGGATCCCCAGCCCGGGATACCGGGTCCGGAATCCGCTGAGCAGCCCCGGCAGGACCTGCTCGGCGGCGGTGGTCACGGCCCCGATGCGCAGCTCGCCGCGCTCGGGGTCGGCGGCTGCCTCGGCAGCCCGCCCGGCCTCGTCCAGCAGGCCCAGGACGCGGCGGACGTAGCCCGTGTAAGCCTGCCCGGCCGCGGTCAGCCGCAGGCCACGTCCGTCCGGCTCGAGCAGTGCCACACCGAGGGACTTCTGCAGCGCGGCGAGGGAGGCGGAGACCGCCGCCTGCGTCACCACGAGGTCTTGCGCGGCGGCACGCACCGAGCCGGTCTCGGCCACGGCCAGGAAGGTGCGAAGCTGGTTCAGCGTCACGGGCCCCTGCCGGCTGCTAGTTAAACTTTTCTCTAACGAAATGGGGAATACCCTTAACCATATGCTCAGCGAACCTGCGGCCTCAGCGCCACGGTGGATCGACGTGGCCCCGGAGCGCTTCCCCGGCTGGATCGCGTCCTTCGCCAGCCGGCACGGCGTGGTCGGCGTTCGGCCCGGCTCCGCGGGCGCTGCTGCGGGCGCGGCAGAGGCGGGGCCAGCCGCCGGGGAGCCGGATGCGGCGGCCGTGTTCGCCGCGGCGGACGGCGCGGTCGCCCGGTGCCATGCCCCGTTCCCGCCCGCGCCCGGGCTGGGCACGAGTCCGGATGCGGACGAGGCGGCCCGGGTGATAGCCGCCCACGCGGCAGCCGACCGCACGGTGGGCGTGCTGCTGGTCCGACTGGGCGGCTACGCGGCCGGGGTGTTCGAGGGCGCGCCACCCCGTCTCGCCGCGTCCAAGGTCGGGTCGCGGCTGGTGCACGGGCGCAGCGCGGCCGGGGGGCAGTCGCAGCAGCGGTTCGCCCGGCGCCGCGAGAAGCAGGCCGCTGAGGCCCTGGCTGCGGCGGCAGACACCGCGGCCGCGGTCTTTGGCCGCTACGGCCGGCCGCTGGATGCGCTGGTGCTGGGCGGGGACCGGCGTGCGGTGGCCGGGCTGCGCGACGACCCGCGGCTGCGCGGGTACTTCGGCGTCGCGGTGCAGCGGTTCCTCACCGTGCCGGATCCCCGGCTGGCGGTGCTGCGCGAGACCCCGCGAATGTTCCGGGCCATCCGCATCCAGTTGACCGAGCCCGCGCCCTGACCAGCCCTGGCCCAGGACGGCTAGTTCAGGATGAGCCGTGACGGGCGGGACGGTGTGTGCCAGAGCCGGTTGGTCGCGGTCACGCCGGCGGTCTCGGTGATCATGTCCCCGCCGGTGCCCAGGTTGACGTCGTACTTGGGGAAGGCCGACGACGCGATCTCGACCCGGAGGCGGTGCCCGGCGGGCAGCCGCACGCAGGTGTCCCACATCGCGATCTCAACCTCGTACACCTCGCCGGGCATCACGGCCTGCTCATCCTCGAATCCGTCCCGGTAGCGCAGCCGGACCATGCCGTCGCAGAGTCGCTGCGCGAAGCCCCCAGGATGCACGTCCACGAGCTTGGCCGTGATGTCGGTGTCAGCGGCCGAGGTGGCGACGTGGGCGATCACCTTGACCGGCCCGATGAGCTCAAGGGGCTCGGTCAGCGGATCGCTGGTGAACACCAGCACATCGCCCCGGCTTTCCACCCCGAGATAGTCATCGGGGCCGCCGATCTGCGCGCTGCTCGCGGCGGTGATGAACGGCACCGGGCGCCCGGGATCGTGGATCCACTCGTCCGGCGGCTCGTCGGCCGTGACCGCGGCCGGAACCAGGCGGCCGTCACCAAATCGGCTGTTGGCCCGCCCGCCGCTGGACAGGTGCAGGACCGCGGACACCGCCCCGGGGGGCGGCCAGGCCTGCGCGTCGCGCCATTCGTTGGCGCCCATGACGAAGATCCGTACCGGCTGGGGCGGCGGCTCCGGCTGGATGCCCTTGACGTGCTCATCGAGGAAAGCGTGGACCTGCCCGTCCAGGTCGGTCAGCGCGGCCGGGCCGAAGTCGAGCTCCCCGAGGGTCCGGGTCGTGTTCACGGCGTGCCCCCACGGGCCCATGAGCAGCCGCTGGCCCGCCCGGCCCGCGGCGACCATGGCGGCGAAGTTGGCCGGCGTGCCGACCTCCTCGTCGTCATACCAGCCGGAGATGTGCAGCACGGGCACGTCGATCTCGCCGATGCGGTGCTGGTAGCGGACCGGCTCCCACCATTCATCCAGGGTCCGGTGCTGGATTTCCTCCCGCCAGTTGGGCGAGTTGAAGCCGGCCGCCTCATCCATGGTCGCCAGCGGACGGTGACGGTACACCGCCATCCAGTCCACGTCGTCGCGGAACTGCGGCATCCGGCCATCGGTGAACCGATGCCAGTTGATGTGCATCGGGGTGGGCAAGCCTGTGGGGTGCTCCACGAACGGGTCGCTGGGCGTCACCAGGCACACCATCGCGCGCAGGGCCGCAGGGCGCTCCAGCGCGGTCAGCCACTGGATCCGGCCGCCGTAGCTGGCCCCCCAGGTCGCGACGTCACCGGTGCACCATTCCTGTGCCGCGGCCCACGCGATGACCTCGGCCCCGTCCGGGCCGTCGTTCCGGTAGGGCTGGAACACGCCCTCAGAGTCACCCCGGCCCCGCACGTCGGCGAACACCGACACGTAACCGGCCCGGGCGAACCCCGCCGCGCGCTTCGACTGCGGGGCACCCGACCTGCCGTACGGTGTGCGAATCACCACCGCGGGCGCGGGCAGCCTGGGCGGGAGGGCCAGATCAGCCGCGAGCGTGATGCCCTCACGCAACGGGATCGCGACATTGAATCTGCGGACCACATCCGGCTCAGCCACGGCACCGGATGCTACCCCCGGGCGGAATAGGAGCGACCAGGCCAGAAGGGCCACTCCTCGAACCAGGTGCAGCGACCATCCTGGCCGAGCCTGATGACCCACAGGTCGCGGTATTCCTGGCGGAGTGGGTCCCCGTAACGAACCTCGGCGCGGACCACGGCGGTGGGCCCGTCGACGGCAAGGATCTCGGTGGCCAGGGTGAAGACCTCGCCGGGCCCTTCCCTCTGCTTCTCCCACATCTGCCTGATGGCGTCCAGGCCGGTCACCGGCGGTTCGTAGGGGGATTGAAGATAGGTGGCGTCGCGGGCAAACAGATCGGCGAGCCCGTCGGTGCCGGGGGCCCGCCAGGCGGCCTCGTATCCGGCCAGCCATCGGCATACCATCGCTCGGTCGGTCACCTCCCTATCGTGCCCGCCAGACAGGGGCACGGCCACCTGCCTGGCTCCTCCGGCACGGGGGCTCAACCAGGGCGGGCGGCGCTGATACGTTGAGTTTGTGCCTGACGGGCCGGCCTTCGACGTGATCCGCAGTGGCCGTGATCCCGATCGTCGCCATCCGGTGCGCGGGCGGCTGATTGCGGGCCTGGCCGTCGTGCTGATCGCCGGCGGCGTCGCTGTTCACCTGGCTCTCGGCGGGTCCGGCCGCCCGCGTCACCACGCGCCGCGCAGTTCCGCGTCAGCGGTGGCCCTGGCCGTACCGCGGATCTTCCACGGGACGCCGTTGCCGCCGGGCACCGCGCGCCCCGCCTGGCTGTTTCTCGGCGGTGACGCGCTGCGGCTGCTGCGTGTCGGTCAGCGGGCCCAGGCATCCCTGACCGACGTGTGGCCAGGCAGCATCGCCGCACGCGATCCGCTCGGTCCCGATCCGGCCGTGCAGCAGGTCGCGTCGGTGGCCGGCGGCGTGGTCGCGCTCGTATCCAGCCATGGCTCAGCGGGCCTGGCCGATGTCGGGGTGGTGCTCTTCATCCCGGTCACCGGGTCGGGGGCTGGCACCCCGCGCGTAATCGGCCGGGCGAACTACCTGGCCGTGGCGCCCGATCATCGCGGCATCTGGGTTGAGCGGGCCGGGCCACCCTGGGGTAACGGGCCGGCAGGCAGTCCGGCCTGGCTTATCGGCGCGGCCGGGCACCGCATGTCCGGTGCTCTTCACCTCGGTCACCGGGTCCTGGTCGCGGCCACCGTGGCTGGCTTGCTCGTGCAGGATCCTTCCCGGGCCCTGACGCTGATCGACCCGGCCGACGGCCGCGCCAGGCCGTCCGGCATCCCGCAGAACGCGATCATCGCCGGCGCCGACGCCCGCCACGTGGCCTGGCAGCCCGCGTTCTGCACGACCCACTGCCCGCTGCACATCACCAGCGTGCGGGGCGGCCTGGCCACCGAGATCGGCCTGCCGCCGCGCACGGCCATCAACCCCGGCGATACGCCGGACTTCGACCCGGCAGGCCAGCAGCTCGCGCTTCCGCTCGACACCATCGATCAGCAGGGCGGGACCGATGGCACGAACGTCTACGTCGCCGACCTGAGCACCCACACGATGGTCCGGGTACCGGGCGGGCCGATTCCGGTGGCGACGCTGCCGGCCGTACCGGGAGCGTTCCCGGCGGGCTCCGGCGACGTGGTCTCCGCCCGCTGGGCGGCGGATGGCTCAGGACTGTGGATCGTGGCGACCGACGGGCTGTTCTTCCAGGCCGCCTACTGGACGGGTACCGGCCCGCTCCACGTACTCCAGACCCGGACCGGGCTGGCGTACAAATTTGACCTCGCAGGCGCCAGCACGCCTGATCCGTGACCGTCCGCGCCTCCGTGACCGTCCGCGCCTCCATGACCGTCCGCGCCGCGGCCACGTCGGTATGCTGGGGCAGTGATCCGGCCTGGAGTTCCCGCCGATCTTCCTGCGGTGTCGGTCGTCTATCGCCGCGCGTCCTTGTCCAATGCGGGCGATCGTGACAACCTGCTGGCCGATCCGGCGTATCTGATCATGGGGCCGCTGGGACTGGCCGAGGGCCGCACTCACGTCGCGGAAGAAGAGGGATCGCTGGTCGGCTTCGCCACCTGGGCCCAAGCCGGCCCCGTCTTCGAACTGGAAGACCTGTTCGTGGACCCGGGCTGGATGAAACGCGGGATCGCCACGGCCCTCGTGGGGTGCATCGCGGATGCTGTGCGGGTGCGGGGTGCGGAGCGACTCGAAGTGACCGCCAACGCACACGCGCTGGGGTTCTACACCGCCGCCGGGTTCATCGACTGCGGCGTGGCCGACACTGAGTTTGGCGCGGCGCGGCGCATGGTCCTGACTATCCGCTGACTATCCGCTGGCGGCCTGCCGAGGGCCACGGAGGTGCAGGGTGCGGTTGCGATGTCCAGCAGGCGGCCGCGGATGCCGCCTGGATCAAGATGATCATTCCGGACGGGAGCGAGATTCGTGGAAGAAACAGAGAGCACCTTCGCTGGCCGTTTGTTCCGGACCAATCACTGGGTCATCAACCCCGCCACCGACCTGGCCGCCGGTGGCCTTCCGCAGTGAAGTGCGGTCCTGGACATGGCCGGGGGCCTGCGGCAGGGTGCAAGCGTGAAATCCCGGACTAACGGCATGTGGTGGGGAACCGCGATCGAAGCGCCGGATCCCGGCGCCCTGGCCACGTTCTACTCCGAGTTGCTGGGCTGGCCTCTCGGGCATGAGGAGCCGGGAACGGCCATCCTCGCCGCTCCCCAGGCAGGCATCTATCTCGTGTTCCAGCAGGCGACGGGCTACCAGGCTCCCGTGTGGCCTCCCGCCGACGGGGAGCAGCGGCCGATGATGCATTTCGACTTTCAGGTCGGCGACCTGGATTCCGCGGTGGCCGAGGCGGTCGCCCTGGGAGCGTCGCTGGCTTCGGCCCAGCCGCAGGAGAACGTCCGGGTGCTTCTCGACCCGGCCGGCCACCCTTTCTGCCTCTGCCGCGACGACGGCTGACCGCAGCGCTGGCCACGTCGCTGCCGGGGACCACCACAGCGGGGGATCACCGCGGGTAGAGGCCGCCGCTGCGGAGCGCCTGATGGGCACCGTAAGCCTCGATGAAGGCCTGGATGGTCCGGTATTGGCTGGCGAACGAGGCCGAGCGCCATTTTGACGTGCTGCCATCGCCGTAGTGCAGGTCGAGCCAGACATCCAGCCGGACCTGGATGCTGTCAGAAAAGGTGCTGCCGCTGACCCGCAACCTGATCCGCGTGAAGTGGCCGAAGCCGACCACCGCGGCCGGCTTCTTGCTGTCGATGTACTCCACCGCGCCGTCCGGGGTAATGACGAGCAACGGATCGGGATCGGCCGACGTCCCGCGCAGGAAGCCGCGCACCCGGCCTCGCTCCTTGGTGAAGACGCGCCAGGTCGCCGGGGCGTTCCCTTGGCTGGCCTGGTCTAGAACGGCCTGGGGATCAAGCATGTCCGGCTCCCGGATCTCCTGCCGGAGTGAGGGATGAGCAGGTGCTCATGCTCACGCCGGCGGGCAGTTCGGTCATCTGATGGCCGTACACCGACGGGCCACCACGCGCAAGATAACGCACCACTGTTCGGTGGCCCATGTCCGATCAGATCTCACGGCCACGGCCGCGGAGATAGCAGCCGGACGCCAGGTACCCTGGGGTACGGGCCGCGGCCGTGCCGCTTCTTCCCCGATCCTCGTTTGGAGTGGTGCCTGGTGATCGCCGCGACCAGCCTGCAGCTGCGCGCGGGCGCGCAGATGCTGCTGGCTGACGCGACCTTCCAGATCGTCCCGGGCGACAAGATCGGGCTCGTGGGCCGCAACGGCGCGGGCAAGACCACGCTGGCCAAGGTACTCGCCGGTGAGGCGCTCCCGGCGGCGGGCAGCGTGCGGCGCACGTCAACCATCGGCTACCTGCCGCAGGACACGCGGTCCGGGGACCTGGAAGGCCTGGCCCTGGACCGGGTGCTGTCCGGCCGCGGGCTGGACGAGCTGCGCGCCGCCATGCGGACAGCCGAAGAGCAGATGTCCGACGGCCGGCCCGCGCGGCGCGACGCCGCGGTGCGCCGCTACGGCCAGCTGGAGGAACGGCTCACCCTGCTCGGCGGGTACGCGGCGGAGGCTGAGGCCTCCTCGATCGCCTCCAGCCTGGGACTGCCCGACCGGGTCCTGGGCCAGCCGCTGGCCACCCTGTCCGGGGGGCAGCGGCGCCGCGTCGAGCTGGCCCGGATCCTGTTCGCGGACGCGCAGACCCTGCTGCTGGACGAGCCCACCAACCACCTGGACGCCGACTCGGTGGCGTGGCTGCGCGATCACCTGAAGGCGTTCCGTGGCGGCCTGGTGGTGATCAGCCACGACACCGCGCTGCTCGAGGTGGTGGTGAACAAGGTGTTCCACCTGGACTCCGACACCACCTCGCTGGACATGTACCACCTGGGCTGGTCGGCGTACCTGCAGCAGCGCGAGACGGACGCGAGGCGGCGCCGCCGTGAGAACGCCAGTGCCTCCCGGCAGGCCGCCGTGCTGCAGTCGCAGGCCGACAAGATGCGGGCCAAGGCGACCAAGGCCAAGGCCGCGCAGGGCATGCAGCGCCGGGCGGAACGGCTGATGGCCGGGGTGTCGGCCGAGCGCGCCCCGCAGCGCGTCGCGCGGATCCGGTTCCCCGAGCCGGCGCCGTGCGGCAAGACCCCGCTGACCGCGACGGACCTGTCGAAGTCATACGGCTCACTCGAAGTCTTCAGCGACGTGGACGTGGCCGTGGACCGGGGCTCGCGGATCGTGGTGCTCGGCCTGAACGGGGCGGGCAAGACCACACTGCTGCGGCTGCTGTCGGGCACGGAAAAACCAGACACCGGGCAGGTCAGCCCCGGACACGGACTGCGGCTCGGCTACTACGCCCAGGAGCACGAAACTCTCGATAACGACCGTTCGGTGCTGGAGAACATGCGCACCGCCGCGCCGCATCTGCTGGACCCGGAGCAGCGCCGCATCCTGGGCTCGTTCCTCTTCTCCGGCGACGCGGTGGACAAGCCCGCCGGGGTCCTCTCCGGCGGGGAGAAGACCAGGCTCGCCCTCGCTCTCCTGGTCGTCTCCGGTGCGAACGTGCTGCTCCTTGACGAGCCGACCAACAACCTCGACCCAGCCAGCCGGGAAGAGATCCTCGGCGCGCTGCGGCGTTATCAGGGAGCGATCGTGCTGGTCACGCACGACGAGGGGGCAGTCGAGGCGCTCGCCCCCGAGCGGGTCATCCTGCTCCCCGACGGCGTGGAAGACACGTGGAATGAGGGCCTGGCCGACCTCGTCGCCCTTGCGTGACCAGCCAGCCGGGGATGGGCGAAAAAGAAGTGATCACTTACCTGGATGTGGGTAGCCGATCCCGCTCTGATGAGTGATCATGGCGGGAGACGTAACGCAGCGGTCACTTCAGTTCACGGGAGGTACGCGTGACCGAGACCCTCAAGAAAGGCACCAGGGTCACCGGTGCCGACCGCACCAAGCTGGCGTCGGATCTGAAGAAGAGGTACGACGCGGGGGAGAGCATCCGGTCGCTGGCCACAGCGACGGGCAGGTCGTACGGTTTCGTTCACCGCATCCTGTCCGAGAACGGAGTCTCGCTGCGGGGCCGCGGTGGTGCGACCCGCGGCAAGGCGCGGGCGAAGCACTAAGGAGAATGACGGCCGGACAGCCTGACCTCGCGCAGGCCGACCTAGGGCGCGCCGGGCTGCGCTTCGAGGTTGGCCTGCCCGCTCCCGGGGCCGCCACCATCACGCTGGACCGGAGCCAGCGGCGCAACGCCATGACCCCGGGGATGTGGCACGGGCTGGCCGCGATCGGGTCAGCGCTGCCACCTGAGGTCCGGGTGGTGGTGGTGCAGGGTGCCGGTCCTTCATTTTGTGCCGGGATAGACCTGCGCCTGTTCACGCCCGAGGGCGTGGCCGGCGAGGACGCCCTGCACAGCCCCATCCATCCCGGGTTCGACGAGTGGCTGGCCGGCTGCCAGGCCGGGTACCGGTGGCTTCGGGACCCGGGCATCGTGTCGGTCGCCGCGGTCCGCGGTCACGCCATCGGAGCCGGGTTCCAGCTCGCGTTGTCCTGTGACCTGCGGGTGCTGGCCGACGACGCCCAGCTGTGCATGAAAGAACCCGCGCTGGGCCTGGTGCCCGACCTGACCGGCACCAAGCCGCTGGTCGACATCGTCGGGCTGCCCCGGGCCCTCGAACTGTGCCTGACCAGCCGCACCATCGGGGCCGCGGAAGCCGCCGCGCTGCGCCTGGCCGAGCTGGTCGTACCCGGAGAGGAACTGGACGGCGCGGTCGGTGACCTGGTCGCGGCGCTGCTGGCCATCGAGCCCGCGGTGGCCCGGGCCACCAAGGAACTGCTCCAGCAGGCGCCCGGCCGGACCCTGGACGAGCAGGCCGCCGCCGAGCGCCGCACGCAAGCCGCCCTCCAGCGCACCCGCCTCGGCGGCTAGCCCGGGAGGTCCCGGGGCCCGGGAGTAGTGGCGTGCATGCGTCGGGGAGGCGGGGCCCGCCGAAGGCGGGTGCTCGCCGATCCGGGGGTTCAGGAGGCCGTAGTGTGCGCACGCACCGGGGAGGCGGGGCCCGCCGAAGGCGGGTGCTCGCCGACCCGGGGGTTCAGGAGGCCGTAGTGTGCGCATGCACCGGGGAGGCGGGGCCCGCCGAAGGCGGGTGCTCGCCGACCCGGCGTTCGGCGCGGAGCGGCGAGCGGGGGGTCCAGGGGGGTCGTCCCCCCGGAGTAATACAGCGTTCGCCCTCAGCTGACCGGGGAAGATCCTCGGCTTGGAGGAGGTTTCCCGGCTCATGAACGCGTCCAGCTGGCAGGCTATGCGCTCCTATTACCGGGACCCCTCGGTCACTAAGCAGCGCATCAAGCCGGGCACGGTCCGCAGGATCATGTCCTACGCCCGGCCCTACCGCTGGGACCTGGCCTTGTTCCTCGGCATGAATGCGCTCGCCGCCGTGGCCACGGTGGCGGTGCCCTTGCTGCTGAAGACCCTGATCGACCAGGGCATCCTGGCCGGGAACGAAGGCGTCGTCATCGGGGTGGCCGCGGTCGTGGCGGGTCTGGCGCTGGTCAGCGCGCTGCTGTCCTTCGCCCAGCGGTGGTATTCGGCCCGGATCGGCGAAGGGCTGATCTACGACCTGCGTACCGAGGTGTTCTCGCACGTCCAGCGGCAGCCGATCGCCTTCTTCACCCGGGCCCAGACCGGGTCGCTGGTCAGCCGGCTCAACAGCGACGTCATCGGCGCGCAGCAGGCCATTACCTCGACCCTGTCGGCGATCGTGTCCAACGTGCTGACCCTGATCCTGGTGCTGATCGCCATGTTCAGCCTGTCCTGGCTGGTGTCGGTGGTCACGCTGGCGATGATCCCGGCGTTCGTGATCCCGGCCCGGCTGATCGGCCGGCGGCTGCAGCGGCTGACCCGCGAGTCCATGCAGCTCGACGCCGCGATGGGCTCGACCATGACGGAGCGGTTCAACGTGGCCGGCGCGATGCTGGTCAAGCTGTTCGGCAAGCCCCGGCAGGAAAGCGATGTATTCGCCGGGCGCGCGGCCCGGGTCCGGGACATCGGCGTCGTCACCGCCATGTACGGGTCCACCCTGTTCATCGCGCTGACCCTGCTCGCCGCGATGGCCACTGCGGTGGTCTACGGGCTGGGCGGGACGCTGGTCATTCACCACATCTTCGAGATCGGCACGCTCGTCGCGCTCACCGCGCTGCTGGCCCGGGTCTACGGGCCGATCACCGCGCTATCCAACGTCCAGGTGGACGTGATGACCGCGCTGGTCAGCTTCGACCGGGTTTTCGAGGTGCTGGACCTCAAGCCGCTGATCGAGGAGAAGCCCGGCGCCGTTGCGCTGCGCGCCACGACCCCGGGCACCTCAGCCCCGGGCACCTCAACCACGGGCGGCCAGCCTGATCCCGCGCCCGCCATCGACTTCCGCAACGTCTCGTTCCACTACCCGGCCGCGAGCGAGGTCTCGCTGGCCTCGCTGGAGTCGATCGCGCTCCCCGTACCCGAGCTCGCCGGAGCCGCCCAGTCAGTGCTGCGCGGGGTGACCTTCACCGCGCCGCCCGGGCAGCTGACCGCGCTGGTCGGGCCGTCGGGTGCCGGCAAGACCACGATCACCCACCTGGTGTCCAGGCTGTATGACCCGGACCAGGGCGCGGTGTTCATTGGCGGGCAGGACCTGCGCGATGTGACCCTGGACTCGCTGCACGACACGGTGGGCGTGGTCACCCAGGACGCGCACATGTTCCACGACACGATCCGGGCCAACCTGAGCTACGCGCGGCCGGAAGCCACCGAGGCGGACCTCATCGCCGCGTGCCAGGCGGCGCAGATCTGGGACCTCATCTCCGCGCTGCCCGACGGCCTCAACACGGTCGTGGGGGACCGGGGCTACCGGCTCTCCGGCGGGGAGAAGCAGCGGCTGGCCATCGCGCGGCTGCTGCTCAAGGCCCCGTCCGTGGTCGTGCTGGACGAGGCGACGGCGCACCTGGACTCCGAATCGGAGGCGGCCGTGCAGGCGGCGCTCAAGACCGCGCTGAGTGGCCGGACGTCCCTGGTCATCGCGCACCGGCTGTCCACCATCCGGGAAGCGGACCAGATCCTCGTCATCGACGAGGGGCAGGTCCGCGAGCGCGGCACGCACGCGGATCTGCTCGCGGCGGGCGGCCTGTACGCGGAGCTGTACCACACTCAGTTCGCCGGGCAGGAGCGCGGCGCCAGCCCTGATCAGATCGCCCGCAACGCGCCGCCGTCGACCGGGAGCATCGTCCCGGTCAGGTAGCTAGCCGCGGGGGACAGGACGAAGGCAGCGGCCCGGCCGAACTCGGACGGCTCGCCGATCCGGCGCAGCGGGATGGCATCCAGCGTGCTGTCGAGAGCGGGGCCGAGCTCACGCATCCGGTCCGTGGCGATCAGGCCGGGCAGCAGCCCGTTCACCCGGATCCCGCGCGGTCCCAGCTCGTCGGCCAGCGTCTTGGCGAACCCGGCCAGGCCGGGACGCAGGCCGTTCGAGATGACCAGCGGCGCGATCGGGACCCGGACCGACGAGGACAGCACGAAGGCGATCGACCCGCCCCCGGTGAGCGCCGCGGCCAGCGCCCGGCTGAGGCGCACCGCCCCGAGGAAGACGCTGCCGAACGCGGCCTGCCAGGCCTCGTCCGGGGTTTGCGCGGCGGTCCCGCCGGGTGGTCCGCCCACGCTGATCAGGGCGCCGTCGAGCCGGCCGAACTCCTCCCGGGCCGCGCTGACCAGCCGGCCCGGGGTGGCGGGGTCGGCGTTGTCGGCGGCCAGTCCCACCGCCCGCCCGGACCCGAGAGCCGCGGCCGCCCGCGCCGTCGATCCGCCGTCGCGGGAGCTCACCACGACCCGCGCGCCCTCCGCGACCAGAGCCTGCGCCGCGGCGTAGCCGAGCCCCCGGCTGCCGCCGGTTACCAGGTACACCCGGTCACGCAGGCCCAGATCCACGTCTTATTCCTCCTGACCTTCTCGCGCAGTGCTGGTTTCTTAGGCGCCGTATCCGACCCGGCGCAGTTCATCGCCGGCGATGGCCTCGATCTCCGCGGCCTGGGCCGGAACCAGCAGGCGGCGCCACGACCCCGGATCGGCCGCGGCCGCGTGGCCCGGCGCGGCTGGCTCCAGGACGTGCACCGGGGTGGAGAGGAAGTCCGAGATGGCCGCGGCCGCGACCGCGGGCTGGCGGACCACATCCTCGTAGCGGAAGGTGACCAGCTGATCGGCGGACAGCTGGCCGCGCAGCCGCGCCATCTGGCGCACCGCGCCCCGCCACCGCATCGCGCACTTCGCCGTCATGGACAGCCCGGGCCAGGCGCCCCGGTCGGCCTCGGTCTCCAGGCCCAGCAGCGGGTGCGGGATCTCGGCGTCCACGTCCACGAAACCCGGCCGGAACCAGGCGAGCGCCGCCGGATCGGCCAGCATCCCGGCCACCGCATCGCGGCCATCCCGGATGATCTGCAGGATCCGCGCGTCCGGGAACGCATCGAGCAGCGCCTCGGCGCAGTACATCAGGTCGGGGCTGGCGTCCCCGTAGCGGATGATCCCCGGCTGGCTTACACACGGCCCGACGCCATCCAGGCGGCCGGCCTCACGGCATTGCTGGGTGCAGCCCAGGCAGCAGTCCGCGGTGACCTGCCAGGCCTGCGCGAAGGCGTCCCGCAGCACGGTGGCTGCCGCCTCGGGCTTCCCGCGGGAGATCGACGGCCGGCGCGCGAAGGCCTGTACCACCGGGATGACCCAGCGCTGGCCCAGCGTGAAGTGGAACCCGGCGGAACGCTTCAGCGCCCGGGCCAGCAGATCGATGCCGGAGGACGGGGCACCAATAACGAAAACCGGCTGGCGCACTTTCCGCCCGTTGACGACGAGGATGTGCGGACGCGGGGCCGATGGTGCCGGGCCAGGTGAGGAGTCACCCGGGTTCTGGTCGTCACCCGGGTTGGCGGCGGGGCGGGGCGCCGCGGTCACCGTTCGCCGTGCCGCTGAGCGGTCGCCGGTGCCGCGCCGGCCATCCGGCTGTGCGCGCCGGCGAGCCGGTCCAGGTTCAGCGCGGTCTGGATCAGCGGCACATGGCTGAAGGCCTGCGGCGTGTTGCCGACCTGCCGTCCGTAGCGCGGGTCGTATTCCTCGCTGAGCAGTCCCAGGTCGTTGCGCAGGCCTAGCAGCCGCTCGAACAGCTCAGTGGCCTCGTCGTCCTGGCCGATCATCTGCAGCGCGTTCGCCATCCAGAAGCTGCAGGCCAGGAACGCGCCCTCGCTGCCGGGCAGCCCGTCCGGGCTCGGCTCAGCCGGGCCTGCCTCAGCCACCTGGTACCGGCGCACCAGCCCACCGCTCATCAGCTCACGCTGCACCGTCCGCACCGTGGACACGACCCTGGGGTCTTCCGGCGGCAGGAACCCGACCTCCGGGATCAACAGGACCGCCGCGTCGAGCTGGGACGAGCCGTAGTACTGCATGAACGCGCCGTGCTCCGCGTCGTATCCCTTCTCGCAGACCTCACGGTGGATCTGGTCGCGGAGCGCCTGCCACCGTTCGGCCGGGCCGCTCATGCCGTTCTCGACCGCGGTCACCGCGCGGTCAAACGCCACCCAGGCCATGACCTTGGAGTACACGAAGTGCCGCCGCGGGCCGCGGACCTCCCAGATTCCCTCGTCCGGCTCGTCCCAGTGCTTTTCCAGGAAGGAGAGCAGGGCGCGCTGCAGCGACCAGGCGTGCCGGTCCACCGCGATGCCAGTCGCCCGGCCGAGCGACAGCGCGTCGATGACCTCGCCGTACACGTCGAGCTGGCGCTGGTTCACCGCGGCGTTGCCGATCCGCACCGGCGTCGAACTCTCGTACCCGGGCAGCCAGTCCGCCTCCCACTCATCGAGCCGGCGCTCGCCCGCCACGCCGTACATGATCTGCACGTCGCCTGGATCCCCCGCTACGGCCCGGGCTAGCCAGGCCCGCCAGGCGAGGGCCTCGTCGGTGTACCCGGTGCGCAGCAGGGCCTCGAGGGTGATGGTGGCGTCCCGCAGCCAGCAGTAACGGTAATCCCAGTTCCTGACCCCGCCCAGATCTTCGGGCAGCGACGTCGTGGCTGCGGCCACGACGCCCCCGGTGGGCTCGAAGGTCAGCGCCTTGAGCGTAATCAAGGAGCGGATTACGGCCTCACGGTATGACCCGTGATAAGTGCAGCGGGACACCCACTCATCCCAGTAACGCTGGGTGGCCTCCGCCGCCTGGAGCGGATCGCAGCGGTCCGGGCCGCTCTCGTGGGACGGCACCCAGGTCAGCGCGAACGGAACCCGCTCACCGGCCGCCACGGTGAAGGTGGCCTCGTGCGCGAAGCTCCGGCCGGTCAGCATGACCGGGGTGTCCAGCCAGAGCGAGTCCGGGCCCGCCACCGCCAGCAGGCAGCTGTCGACCCGGCGGACCCATGGCGTCACCTGGCCGTACCCGAAGCGGATCCGGAACACGCAGGACATGTCCACCGACCCGGACAGGCCTTCCACGATGCGGGCCAGGACCGGCGGCTTGCCGTCCCGGGGAGGCATGAAGTCGGTCACCCGGACATCACCGGTGGGGGTGTGCCACTCCGTCTCCAGGATCAGGGTGTGCCCGCGGTAGCGCCGGGTGACTTCGATGCCCTGGCGGATGGTCTGGGGCTCGCCCGGACGGGCGGGCTGGGGCTGGCCGGACCGGGGCTGGCCGGGCGGTTCGTCCATGTTGTCGACCGCCTCGGCCACGGCAGCCGGAGCGAGGCTCCAGTGGCCGTTCCGGTCGTCGCCGAGCAGTGCGGCGAAGCAGGCGGGGGAGTCGAAGCGGGGCAGGCACAGCCAGTCCACCGAACCGTCCCGGCTGATCAGGGCCGCCGATCGCATGTCGCCGATGAGCGCATAATCCTCGATCATGCCTGGCATCGGTACCTCCGGGTGGGAGCCGCGTTCACCGCGGCGCGATGAGCGGCGGGGCTGATAACCCACCCGCGCATGGTTCCTCCTGCCGTACCGTACCGGGATCCCCTCGGCCTGCGCTGGCCGTGACCGATCGTAAGCTGTGCACCGTGCACCTACGCGTAGCAGCCCTGACGATCACGGGCTCCCTGCTGCTCACTGCCGGGGTCGGCGGCTGCGCCAAGTTCGACGCGGCGCTCGGCAAGCAGGAGGCGGTCGTCCAGTTCAAGGACGGGACCACCAAAGCCACCCGGCTGAAGGTCCGGACCGCCTGCTCTCACATCCCCGAGGCCAGGCCGGAGGCATTGCCGACCAATCACCTGGCCTCAGACAATCTGTATGACGTCATCTACCGGGTCGACAACGCCAGCAACGCGCAGCTCGCCCGGCTCGAGACGTGCCTGCAAAAATACCCGTCGGTGGTCGGCGTCAACATCCAAACCGCGGGGGACAGCTGAACCGGCCCACCCTCACGACGTGGGTTCCTCGCGCGGTTTGACCAGCACCAAGGGGCAGGCGGCGGCGGCCGCGTATTGCTGGCTCACGTAGCCGGGCACCAGGCCCGCGAACAGGGATCGCCCCCGGGTGCCGGGCACCGGAAGGCCAGCCGCCCTGGTCGCGGTGATCGGCGATTCTGCGGGGTCACCCTCCGCTACCACCGTGACCAGCGGCGCGGGCGGAGGCGATGGCCCCGGTGGCCAGGATCAGCCCCTCGTACCCGTAACTGCGCTTGCGGCTCCAGGAGGTCAGCGACCCGGTCACGGGCCCACTCATTTGATGACCGTAGACAGCTCCCTGTAAGCGGAAAGTCACGCCAGAGGTCACCACGTGCCGCCTGAGTTGAACGCAAAGTAATGAAAATCTCACTTTATGTAATTGAGAGAGCAGATTCTGGTCGCCCGTAGGGCCGTTCGATGACGCGGCGCGTCCTGGCGTAGGCGGATTTGCCCCGCGTGCCAGTGGGTATGGTTTAATCAGCCTTGCCTATTAAACAGATCGACATACTAACCTGATCGAGAAACTTACATGATCGACAAGGTGGTCGTTAGATGAGACGAGTGGTACTTGCTGCCGGAGCCGCAGCGATCACAGCGCTAGCAGTCGGGTGCGGGTCGTCCTCGCCCTCCTCCGGCTCGGGGGGTAGTAGCAGCGGTGGCAGCAGCCAGCACGTCACACTGCGGCTGGGCCTCCTGGCCAACATCACCCACGCGCCGGCCCTGGTCGCGCTCAACAAGGGCTTCTTCACCAAGAACCTGGGCAGCGGCGTCACCCTCGAGACCTCGATCTTCAGCTCCGGTACCGAGGAGACCACCGCGCTGCTGGCCGGCCAGCTGGATGCCGCCTACGTCGGCCCCAACCCGGCCATCAACGCCTGGCAGAAGTCCAGCGGCAAGGCCATCAAGATCATCTCTGGGGCGGCGTCCGGCGGCGCGGCCCTGGTGGTCAGGCCGAGTATCACCAGCGCCAGCCAGCTCAAGGGCCAGAAGCTGGCCACGCCGTCGCTGGGCAACACCCAGGACGTGGCCCTGCGGTACTGGCTCAAGCAGCACGGCCTGACCACCACCCAGAGCGGTGGCGGAGACGTCCCTGTCACGCCGATCAAGCCGAACTCCGCCGCGGTGCTCCAGTTCAAGTCGGGGCAGATCGCCGGCGGCTGGGAACCAGCCCCGTACGACGCCGAGATGGTTGAGGACGGCGGCAAGGTGCTGGTGAACGAGGCCAGCCTGTGGCCGGCCGGCAAGTTCGTGACGACCAACCTCGTGGTCACCCAGTCCTTCCTGAAAGCGCACGCCAGCGTGGTGAGCAACCTGCTCAAGGGGCACGTTGAGGCGGTCAAGTACATCAACGCAAATCCCTCAGCCGCCGCCGCGGCCGCGAACGCCGAGCTGACCACGCTGCTCGGCAAGGGCCTGAAGTCTGCCCCCCTCGCCGCGTCATTCAAGGAGATCACCTTCACCAACGACCCCATTGCCTCCTCACTCGCCGCGGACGCGAAGCACGCCGTGGCGGTGGGGCTGCTCCAGCCGGTCAACCTGAACGGCATCTACGACCTAGGTCCGCTCAACGCCGTGCTGAAAGCCGACGGACAACCACAGGTGAGCCCATGACCCTTGATTCACGTGGTGCTACGCCCCCGGGAGTGATCCCGGGGGCGTCAGCCCGCTCCCAGGCAGCTACCGGAGCCCCGATGACATCTACTCCCCGGCCAGACGAGACCAGGGAGGCCGGGGCGGCAGTCGAGATCACCGACGTGACTAAGACCTTCGGCCGGGGTGATACGGCCTTGCTGGCCCTGGACGGGGTCTCGCTCTCGGTGGCCCCGGGACAATTCGTCTGCCTGATCGGCGCCTCCGGGTGCGGCAAGAGCACCTTGCTGTCCCTGGTCGCTGCCCTGGACGCGCCGACCTCGGGAGAGGTGGACACCGGCGGCCGCAAGGTCGCGCTGATGTTCCAGGAGCCGGCGCTCTTCCCCTGGCTGACCGCGGCGAAGAACGTGGAGATGCCCCTGCGCGCGGCGGGCGTACCCAGAGCCCAGCGCCGCGAGCGGGTGGCCGAACTGCTGGACCTGGTGCAGCTGGGTGCGTTCGCGGACAAGCTGCCCCACCAGCTGTCGGGCGGGATGCGGCAGCGGGTCGCGCTGGCCCGGTCCCTGGCCCAGGACGCCGACGTGCTCCTGATGGACGAGCCCTTCGGTGCGCTGGACGCGATGACCAGGGATCTGCTCCACGAGGTGCTGGAGGGGATCTGGCGCCGCCGCCAGCTCACCATCCTGTTCGTCACCCACGAGGTCCGCGAGGCGGTCCGGCTGGGCGACCGGGTGGTGCTGCTGAGCAGCCGGCCCGGCCGGGTGATCGGTGAATTCGGGGTTGACTTCGAGCGGCCACGCGGGATGGATTCCGCGGACACCGTGGGGCTCGCGATCAAGATCAAGGACCGCCTGCGTGAGGAGATTGTCCGCCATGGCCGTTGAGACCCCACCGGAGCCCGCTGCGGCCCTGGCTGGCCTGGACCAGCTGGAGCTGGCCCCGCCGCAGCAGGCCAAGCGGCACATCCTGGCCAAGATCTGGGCGGCCGCCTGGCCCAAGCTGCTGGCCCTGGTGCTCGCGCTGGCCATCTGGCAGCTGATCTACCTGAGCGGGTTCAAGTCAGGGATCCTGCCCGGGCCGGCCGCGACCCTGCCCGATTTGTGGCACCAGCTGCACACCGCCCAGCTGTGGGCGGCGCTCGGAACCACCCTGCGCCGCGCGGTCACCGGATTCGCGATAGCCCTGGCCATCGGCACGGTGGTGGGCGCCCTGGTGTCCCGGATCAGGCCGCTGCGGGCCGCGGTCGGATCCTTGATCACCGCGCTGCAGACGCTGCCCTCGATCGTCTGGGTCCCGTTCGCCATCATCTTGTTCGGGGCGACCACCCAGGCCATCCTGTTCGTCATCGTGATGACCGCCGCGCCGGCCATCGCGAACGGGCTGATCGCCGGGGCGGACTACCTGCCGCCGCTGCTGCTCCGGGCGGGCAAGACCATGGGGCTGCGCCGGATCGCGCTGTACCGGCACGTGATCATGCCGGCCACCCTGCCCGCCTTCGTGACCGGCCTGAAGCAGGGCTGGGCCTTCGGTTGGCATGGGCTGATCGCGGCCGAGATCGTCGTGATCATCCTCGGCCAGCCCTCGCTGGGCGTCCTGCTCAGTAACGACCAGGATCAGGCGGACATGGCCGGGGCGATCTCGATCATCCTGGTCATCCTGGCCATCGGGATCGCGGTCGACCTGCTGTTCAACCTGGTCAACGGGCGGATCCGGCGCCGCTGGGGCGTGGCCGACAGCGCCGCGTGAGCCACGCAGTGGTCAGCTGAGCGCGGACACCGTCGTCAGGCGCTCAGCCCCGCTGTAGACGTTCATCGACGACCCGCGCAGGAAGCCGACCAGGGTCAGGCCGGACTCGGCGGCCAGTTCGGCCGCGAGCGATGACGGCGCGGACACCGCGGCCAGCACCGGCAGCCCCGCCATCAGCGCCTTCTGGGTGAGCTCGAACGACGCGCGGCCGCTGACCAGCAGGACGCACCCGGTCAGCGGCAGCCGCCCGTCACGCAGGGCCCAGCCGATCACCTTGTCCACCGCGTTGTGTCGGCCGACGTCCTCACGCAGCACCAGCAGGTCCCCGGCGGTGGTGAAGATCCCCGCCGCGTGCAGCCCGCCCGTGCTGGCGAAGACCCGCTGGGCGGCCCGCAGCCGGTCCGGCAGGGCCGCCAGCACGGTGGGGTCCAGCCGCGACTGGTCGGCCGACACGTCGTAGCGGGCCCGGATCCGGATCGCGTCGATGCTGTCCTTGCCGCACACGCCGCAGGCGCTGGAGGTGATGAAGTTACGGTGCAGCCGTTCCATGGGCAGCACGGTCCCCGGGGCCAGCGTCACATCGGCCACGTTGCCGTCGCACATCTTGATCTGGGACAGGTCGCCGGCGGCATCGATGACGCCCTCCGTGGCCAGAAAGCCGGCCGCCAGGTCGATGTCATGGCCGGGGGTGCGCATGGTCACCGCGAGCGGCTGCCCGCCGACCCGGATCTCGAGCGGTTCCTCGACGGCCAGCAGGTCCGCCCGCGGATCCGAGGTGGCCGGGCCGGCCCGGCCGGGACCGTGACGCGCAGCACCCGGCGCCGTGCTGTCCTCGAGGTCATGACCGCCTCCCGCGACATCGCTCTGCGACGAGCCTACGTCGGGCCGCCGGCCTGCGAAGGCCAGCGGCATGGGGCGGCTATTACCCTGCCGCGGCCTGGCCGCTACAGTCGTCTTCGGCCCTGTTGACGCCAACCCGGTATTGCCGCGAGGAGATAACGTGCCACCTGGTCCAGAGCCTCAGCGGCGGCCCCTGAACCGCCAGGACAGCCAGGTAGCGGAGCAGATGGTGGATCGGGCGGCGGAACTGGCCCGCGATTCTCACGCCCGGACGCGGCATGCGGCGGTGCTGATGACCGAGGGCAGCCTGCTGGGCTGGGGAACGAACGGAGTCCCCTTTCCCGGCGAGGACCACTGCTACTGCAAGGTCGCGGAGTACGGCAATCATGATCAGTGCCGCACTCACGCCGAGCAGCGGGCGATCTCGCTGGCCCGCCAGGGGGAGGGCTGGCGCACGCTGCAGGGCGCGAAGCTGGTCTACGTGCGGCTCGCACCCGACGACTCGGTCCGCCTGGAAGATCCGCACTTCTGCGCCCGCTGCAGCCGCCTGGCCCTGTCTCTCGGCGTGGCCGAGTGGATCTTCGCGCTCTCCGACGGCCTGGTCGGGTACTCCGCTACTGACTACGACACGCTTTCCCAGCTCAGGTGGTAGCCACCGGGGAGGTGGCCCTGTGCCAGTGAATACGGTGCCGAGACCGGAAGGCTAGCGAAGGATCAGGGTGCTGGCCAGCGGCGCGATCAGTTCCCCGATGACCGGGGCGCCGGGTATCTCCCCGGCGATCAGCAGCCCGCCTGAGGTCTGGGCGTCGGCCAGCAGCAGCAGATCGTCGTCGCTCAGTCCGCCGACGTCCATGTGCGGCGCGACCCAGTCGAGGTTGCGGCGGCTGCCGCCGGGCACGAAGCCGGCCGCCGCCGCCTCCCGGGCGCCCTCGATCAGCGGGACCGCCGCGTGATCCAGCACCGCGGACACGCCGCTCGCCCGGGCCAGCTTGAACAGGTGGCCGAGCAGCCCGAAGCCGGTCACATCCGTGGCGCAGCGCACCCCGGCGGCCAGCGCGGCCCGGCTGGCCTCGGCGTTGAGCGTGGTCATCACCTCGATCGCGTGCGGCTGGACCTCCCCGGTCGCCTTGTGCCGCGCGTTGAGCACCCCGCTGCCGATCGGCTTGGTCAGGCTGATCGGCAGCCCAGGCCGGCCCGCGTCGATACGCAGCAAGGCATCGCGGTCGGCCAGGCCGGTCACCGCCATGCCGTACTTGGGCTCTGCATCATCGATGCTGTGCCCGCCCGCCAGCAGGCAGCCCGCGTGCCGGGCGGCGGCCAGCCCACCGCGCAGCACCTCGCCGGCGAGCTCAAGGGGGAGCCTGGCCCGGGGCCAGCCGAGCAGGTTCAGCGCGACCAGTGGCGTGCCGCCGACGGCGTAGATGTCCGACAGCGCGTTGGTGCCCGCGATCCGGCCGAAGGTGTAGGCGTCGTCCACGACCGGGCCGAAGAAATCCGCGGTCGCCACGATCGCCTGGCCGTCGCTGATCCGCACGACCGCCGCGTCGTCGCCGTTCTCTACCCCGATGAGCAGGTCGGCGTCGATGCGCTGCACCGCGGGCTCGCCCGGGGCCACCGGCGCGGCCAGCATCTGCGCGACCACGTGCTCCAGCTCACCTGGCGGGATCTTGCAGGCGCAGCCGCCGCCGGACGCGTACTGGGTCAGCCGGAAATCAGCGGAGATCGTCATGAGAGGCACTCTAATCGGGGATCATCTTGCGGCTGGCGCGGGGACGTGGTGCCATTCGGTGAAAAGCCGGGCCCGGCCGGGCCTATCACGCGGAGGTGAGCGGTGAAGACCGAGGTTCTCCGGCAGCGGGCGGAGATCGAGGAATCGATCCGGGGCAGGACGGTCTGTGATCAGCTCCGGGAGACCACGGAGCAGTTCCCGGACGACCCGGCCATGTCCCAGGTCGGCCCGGGCGGTTCCGATCCGGGTGGCTGGGTGACCCTGAGCTGGGCGCAGGCCCGGCAGCAGGCGCTGGAACTGGCGGCCGGCTTCATCGCGCTTGGCCTCGCCCCCGGCGAGCGCGTGGCGATCATGATGCCCAACCGGACCGAGCATGTGCTGGCGGATCTTGGTGCCGTGCACGCCGGCGGGGTCCCGGTCACGTTCTACGCCACCCTCGCCGCCGAGCAGGTGGGCTTCGTGGCCGGGGACTGCGCAGCCCGGGTCGCCGTGCTGGACGGATCGGACGAGCTGGCCCGCTGGCAGCCCGTGCTGGCCAGCCTGCCCGGCCTGAGCACGATCATCGTCCGGGACGCGAGCGCGTGCCCGGCGGGGGAGCCGTACCTGACCTGGGACGATTTCGTCACGCTGGGCCGCGACCGGCTGGCCGCGGACCCGGGGCTGGTGGCTGGGCGGGTGGCCGCGCTGGTCCCCGGCGACCCGGTCACCCTGCTGTACACCTCGGGGACGACCGGCAACCCCAAGGGAGTCCTGCTCACCCACCACTGTGTGCTCTACGAGGTGGCAGCCGCGAAGCTGGGCGGCACCGTCGCCCCGCACGTCCGGTGGGTCTCCTACCTCCCGCTGGCCCACATCGCGGAGCGCATGTTCAGCATCTACCTGCCGGTCAGCACGGCCGGGCACGTGCACTTCTGCCCCGACGCGCAGCAGCTGATCAAGGCGGTGGGTGAGGTGCGCCCGACCGCTTTCTTCGGGGTGCCCCGGGTCTGGGAGAAGATCAAGGCCGGGATCCAGGCCCTGCTGGCCGCCGAGGCCGACCCGGCCCGGCGGGCGGCGGTGGAACAGGCCATGGACGTAGGCCGCCGGTACGTCGAGAGCACCCAGTACGGCCAGACCACCCCGGACGATCTCGCCGAGGCGTTCCGCCAGGTCGATGCGCAGGTGCTGGCGCCGATCCGGTCGCTGCTCGGGCTCGGCCAGGCCGACGTGGTGTCCAGCGCGGCCGCCCCGCTGCCGCCGGAGGTGTCGGCGTTCTTCGCCGGGCTCGGGATGAGGATCCTGGACATCTACGGGATGACGGAGACCACCGGCGCGTTCACCTCCAACACCGTGTCCGAGTTCCGGATGGGGAGTGTGGGACGGGCGTTCGCGGGCACCGAGATCAGGATCGCGGACGACGGTGAGATCCTCACCCGGGGGCCGCTGAACACGCCCGGCTACCTGAACCGGCCCGACCTGACCGCGGAACTGATCGACGCCGACGGCTGGCTGCACACCGGGGACATCGGCCGGCTCGACGAGGACGGTTTCCTGTCCGTGGTGGACCGGAAGAAAGAACTCATCATCACCGCGGGCGGGGAGAACGTGCCACCGGCCGTCATCGAGAACCTCCTGGTGACGCACCCGCTGATCGGCCAGGCCCTGGCCTACGGTGACCGCCGCCCGTACGTGGTCGCGCTGCTGACCCTGGACGCGGAGGTCGCCCCGGTCTGGGCCCGGGCCCGGGGCGTCGAGGCCGGCTCGCTGGCGGCCCTGGCCCAGAACCCCGTGGTGCTGGCCGAGATCGAGGAGGCCGTGGCCACGGCCAACCAGCAGCTGGCTCGGGTGCAGCAGGTCAAGCGGTGGCGGCTGCTGCCGGTGGAGTGGACCGCGGAGAGCGAGGAACTGACGCCGACGCTGAAGCTCAAGCGGCGCGTGGTGCACGCGAAGTACTCCGACGACATCGACACCCTCTACGCCGGATAGGGCCTGCCCCCGGATAGGGTCTGCACCGGAGGCGTCTGGGTGCCTGGTGGCCCTCCCGGTCTTCAAAACCGGTGGACGGCGCTCCGCGTCGCCGGCGGGTTCGATTCCCGTCCGCCTCCGCCACCAGCGTAAACTCTGCCCTGGCGGGTACCCGGTGACTGGCGGTCGAGGCCGCGGTGATCATGCCGGGGGAACATGAGGGGAACTTCCGTTCGTGATCATGACTCAGCCTGGCGGATGAACCGCCCGGTCCGGGGATTCATGAGGCCGGTCTCGCCGCCGTCGTAGAAGCCGCCGTGGCTGGTGGTGATCTCCTCCACCATCTGGTGCTGCGCGATGGTGTCGGCGGTCTCCCGAGCTGCGCGTAGCAGCCAGTCACCGTGCAGCCGCTCGGGAAAGTCAGCGAGCGCGGGGTGCTCCACGGCCAGCCTGGCTTTCTCCTTCTCACTGGGTGGCGGGCTGAAGTCCACGCCGCACAGGAAGTCCAGCCCGGAGAGCTCGGCAGCGCATTGCTCGGCCGCCTCGCGGTCGGCGAAGTACATCCAGTGCGTGTAAGGAATGATGGTCACGACCCCGCACCTTTGCCATGAGTTGACTCTCCCAGCCTGTATAGCAGTGGGCCAGTTGCGCTTGCGCCCTGGTCTCCCCGGGCAGCCGCGTCCCGCCACGGGCGCATGACGAGCCGTGACAAGCAGGCTGGCTAGGCCGCGCGGTGGCGGACCAGCCAGACGGTCGCGGCGACGAACGCCGCAGAGACGACGAGCAGCCAGCCGGCCTCCACGAACTGCATGGGCCAGAACCGGCTGACCGGGATGTAACGCCACCACTCAGTGATGCCATGCTGGGCGAGGGCCTGGGGGGGCGTTCCCTTCACCTTCTGGGGGCCGTTGGTGGGGAACAGGCCCAGGACTCCGTTGACCAGGGACTGATTAGCCGGCTTGCCGCCGGGTCCGGTAAACCACGTGCTCAGCACCCACGGATCCGTGGCGCTGAAGGGACCGCCGCTGCCCACGACGCCGCGGTTGCTGGTGATCAGGGCCAGCGGGTAATGCGGACGCAGGACCAGCCAGGTCAGCAGGTCGAGTCCGAGGTAGGCGCCGAGGGTGACGGCCATGGCGGGGACGGTCCGGCGGATGAGCATGCCGGCGAACGCGCCGATGGTGAAGGCGGCCAGGGTCCAGGCGGCGAACGCGACCCCGCGCATGTCGAACACCGTGGAGGTGAACACGGTCAGGTCTTCCTGGGCCAGGAAGGGCTGGAAGAACCAGGTGAACACCCGGCTGAACGCCCCGGCCAGGGCGGTGACCGTGACCGCGATGAGCACGAGCTGGGCGATGGTCCACCGCTCCCGGCCGAAGCCCTGGGTCCAGGCGTACCGGTAGGTGCCGGTTTCCAGCTCCCGGGCCAGCACCGACCCTCCCGCGAACGCCCCGATCAGCGGCGGTGCCAGGTGCAGCAGGATGTTGAGGGTGTTGGCTATCGTCCAGTCGGCGTTGTTGAACGAGCTGTTCAGGGCCTGGCAGGCACTGGACGTGAACGGGTGGCAGGCGGTCAGGGCCGCGTAGTCGTGGTGGATCTTCAGGCCCGCGATCAGCAGGAACAGGGCCACCGCGCCCAGGACGGCGGGCACGCTGATCAGCGTGGCCCGGTGCAGCCGCCAGGTCACCCACACCATCCGCCGCCAGGGCACGGGCCGCAGGGCGGCGTCCTGGTCCGGCTGCACGGGCATCGTGAGCACGCTCATCGTGTCGCCTCCGTCGGCTCGGTGTGCCGGATGGGTGAAGGACCAGGCGGGCCGGCTTCGGCCGGTGCGCGCAGGTACGCGAGTACGAGCTCTTCCAGGCTGACCGGGTGTGCTTCCCATCCGGGCGGCACCGGATCGGCCGTCCCGCTGGTCGCGACCAGCAGGTGGGCCTGCGCCTGGGCGCGCCGGTCCTGCACGACGCGTAGCGATGCGGCACAGCTTTCCGCCTCGGCCGCGGGGCCGGTCAGGACCCGGTGACTGGCCAGCAGGTCATCGACCTCACCGGCCAGCCGGAGCCGGCCGCGTGACAGCAGGAGGAGGTAGTCGGCGACCCGCTCCAGCTCGGCCAGCGCGTGCGAGGACAGCAGCACGGACACGCCCTCGTCGGCCATTGCGGTCAGCACCGTGGCCATGAAGTCCTGCCGGGCCAGCGGGTCGAGCATGGCCAGCGGTTCGTCGAGGACGAGCAGCCGCGGCCGCCGGGCCAGCGCCAGGGTCAGCGCGAGCTGCGCCAGTTGGCCGCCGGACAGCTTGCCCGCCTTCTTGCCCAGGGGGATGCCGAGGTCAGCGAGCCGGTCCCGGGCGTAGGGCTGGTCGAAGTGCCGGTTCAGGTTCCGGGTCAGGTGCAGCATGTCCCCGGCGGACAGGTTCTTGTACACCGGTGCGTCCTGGGCGACGAATGCGATACCGTCCAGCGCGGGCTGAGACCCGGCGGGCCGGCCCCCGAGCACGGTGGCGGTGCCGGCGGTCGGCACGGTCAGGCCCACCGCCATGTTCATCAGGGTGGTCTTGCCCGCGCCGTTCGGGCCGACCAGCGCGATCAGGTGCCCGGCCGGGAGCGCGACCGTGCAGTCGCGCAGCGCCCACGTGCTCCCGTAGCGCTTGCCCAGGCCGCTGGTCTCGATGACGTTCACGCGACACCCTCCGTTCCGCCGTCAGCTGTGCTGTGGCGGTCGTCGGCGCCGCCCCGAGCCTTAAAGAAATCCCGGAGCACGCTGGTGAACAGGGCGACGATCCCGTCTTCGTCCAGCCCGGCCGCGTCAGCGGAAGCGAGCCAGCCGAGCAGGGGCCGCCGCAGCACGGCCAGCTCGGGCATCGTGACCTGGCTCAAAGTGGCCTCGACGAAGGTGCCCTGGCCTGGGCGGCCAGCAGTCAGGCCCTTGGTGTCCAGCTCGCGGTAGGCCTTGAGCACCGTGTTCGGATTAATGGCCAGCGAGGCGACCACATCCCGGACCTTGGGTAGCTGGTCCCCGGGCTTGAGGTAGCCCAGCCGGAGCGCGTGCTCCACCTGATGGACGAGCTGCAGGTAGGTCGGCACACCGGACGCGGCGTCGAGCCGGAATTCGATGGGCGACGCGGACCCGCCCGGCTGGGACCCACCGCCGCTGCTGGAACCGGGCCCCGCGGGCTCAGCACGACGGCTTACCCCTTTATCTATCTCCATAAGACAAGAGTACAGAACCGGAGGCGACTGTCAAGGCGGGCACGGCCGCCGGGATGGGACAGCTAGCCCGGCCAGTCGGCGCGCTCCAGCGTGCGGCGGAACCGCTGGACGTCGGTGTTTAACACCAGCCAGGGGTTCCGTCCCTGGCGACCCCGCGCCGACCAGGCGCGGTAGGTGGCCAGGAACTCGATCGAGATGTCCAGGTGCGGGAACTCAGCCTGCAGGCCGCGCAGAGTCGTGGCGTCGTCATGATCGTTCTCCGGGGTCATCGTCCGCCTTCCGGTCTCGGCGTCTGCGCGTTTGGTCACCATCAAGGTATGCCCGACGATTCAATCGATACAAGCAGTTTAAACGTCACAGGCGATAGAGATGGAGTCTGGCGGTTCACGGTTGCGATCATGAACCGTGGCACGGGGACCGGAGCGACCAGGTGAGCGCGTTGAGCGCGACCTGCGCGTGCGCATAGCCGCCGACGAGTGGCAGCCTGGTGAGGTGCTGCCGACCGTAGCCGCGTTGAGCGAGCACTATGACGTAAGCCCCGGAGTGATCCAGCGAGCGCTCAAGCGACTGCAAGCTGACGGGCTGATCACCGTGGTCGCACGATGGGGGACCTTCCGGACGTGAGAAACGCGGCGGCTAAGTGGCGTGCTCTAGAACGGGCGCAATGCCAGGATTGGACTATGCCCCGGGACCGTGATGTAGCCACGTTCGCGGAGCGTGCCGAAGGCTACGAAGCAGGCTGGCTCGGCCGGCTCCACCATGAGATCTCCGACCGCACCGCGGACCTCGCGCTGGCCCAGGTGCCAGCGCCGCACCGGGTGCTGGACGTCGGCTGCGGGACCGGCTACCTGCTCCGCCAGCTGGCCGCCCGCGCCCCGGATGCGGTGGAGCTGGCGGGCCTGGATGCAGCGGCGGAGATGATCCGGGTCGCCCGGGAGTCCACCGATGATCCCCGGGTCCGCTTCCAGGCCGGCACCGCGGAGCACCTGCCCGAGCCGGATGGCGCCTTCGACCTGGTGGTCAGCACCACGTCGTTCGATCACTGGGCTGACCAGGGGGCTGGCCTGCAGGAATGCGCCCGGGTGATGGTCCCGGGCGGCCGCCTGGTCCTGGTCAACCAGTTCTCGCCGCTGTACCTGCCTACCCTGGTCGGCAGCCGCCGGGGCAAGGCCCGCACTCGGCGCCGGGCCGCCCGGCTGCTGGTCCAGGCCGGGTTCCAGTCGGTGGAATGGCACGTCCTGTACGCCGTCGTCATCGGGGCGGTCACGGCGTCGAAGTGACGCCCCGGTCTTGGATGCCCGGCTCCGAAAGCACGACGTATGTGGAGGTCCTTCATGCCGCCAGTGACATCAGACACCGCCAGTGCGGTCGGTGAGCAGGCTGCCAGGCGGCTGGCCACGCTCGACCCGCTGCTGGCCGCGCCGGCCGTTCCCGCGGGCTGCGGCGCGGAACTGGCCGCCACCGGCCCGGACGGCTCGGCCACCGCGGTGGGCACATGCGAGCACTGGGCCGGGGAACCGGGGTCGCTCGAACTGACCTGGGGGGCGGTCCGCCGGTTTCAGCTCACTCCACAGATCGCGGGGCCGGACGTGCCCGCGGCCTTGGACGAGCTGCTGACCCGCTGGCGCGATCATCTGGCCGGCGTGCCCGAGGCGGCGGGAGAGGACACCGCAGTCGTGCTGACCTGGCCGACCCGGGACGTCGACGGGCCCCTGACCCTGCTGCGGCACGGGCTGGCCCCGCGCGCGGTGATCGCGGCCCGCGCCGCCGGGCGGCGGGCCGCGACCGGGGTGCCGCTGGAACCGGGCGTGCGCATCCGCCAGGCGAGCCCGGCGGACCTGGACACGGTCGTCCGGCTCGGCATGGAGACGATCCGGTACGACGCCCATTTCGGCACGGTGATCGAGCGGCCGGAGACGCCTGCCGCGCTGCGCCACGAGGTCGCCCAGGCGCTGGCCGCCGCTGACCCGTGGGTGTGGCTGGCCGAGCGGGACGGACACCCGTTCGGCCTGCTCTACGCAGAACGGCCGGAGTTCGCCGGCTGGGTCGCCCCCATGGTGCGGGGGGCGCCCGTGGCCTACCTCGAGCTGATGGAGATACTGCCTGGCGAGCGGGGCCGCGGGGTCGCCGCCGCGCTCGTCGGGGAGCTGCACCGGGCCGCCGACGAATTCGGGGTGGAGGTCACGCTGCTGCACTACGAGCAGGTCAACCCGCTGTCCGGGCCGTTCTGGCATCAGCAGGGGTACCGGCCACTGTGGACCTCGTGGGAGGCCAGACCGGCGAGCACGCTCCGCTGAGCGGTGAAGCGAAGCTACTCCGGAACCAGGCCGTATCTAAGCTGGTTGATCCGCACTCCAGGGCGTGCCGCGCAAGGCTGAAAGGCGGGACCGGGAGCCAAGATCGGCCGCGCGCACCTGCAGGTCACTCAGGGCCGCCGCGGCATGGAGCGGGAACGGTTCGTCATTGTCCGCCTCCATCCAGCGCTCTACGGCGATTGTGAAGGCGAGCATCCCCACTTCCGCCCCCAGCCGGGCGGTCAGCTCGTCCGCGCCCCGTTCGCGCAGGGCGCCGCTGATCGAGCTGGCGATCCGGGCGTGCTTGAGCAGCCCCCGCTCCTGCAGTTCGCTGTTCGCCGCGACCACCAGCACGCGCTGGGCGGCCTTAGCCCGCTGCTGCGGGGTCATCGCGACCCCGGCGGCCGCGAACGCCGCCTGCAGGCACTCAGTCAGCGTCGCATCCGGGGAGGCAGCCCGGATGCCGCCAGCGAACAGCCCGGCCAGCACGTCTTCACCGCCGAACAACACCTCCCGCTTATCGGCGAAGTGCCGGAAGAACGTGGCGCGGTTCAAACCGGCGCGATCCGCGATCTGCGCGACGGTCGTTTCCTCGTACCCGTTCTCCACGAACAGGTCCAGTGCCGCGGACTCCAGGCGCTCACGCGCGTTCGGTGCCCATCTGCTCACCGGGACAGTCTAAGCGAGGCGACCGGATCGCATCACCTGGGCAGGTGATGCGATAGCGTCGCATGGCGGTGATAAGCTTGATGCGACCGAATCGCATCGGCTTATCGGCCGCGGCGTCTGCGCCGCGCATCGTCATCAGCCGGAGCACGACCAAGGAGAATCTTCATGCGCATTTTCGTCACCGGCGCGTCCGGCTGGATCGGCTCGGCCGTCGTCCCCGAACTCATCGGGGCCGGCCACCAGGTCCTCGGACTAGCCCGCTCGGACGCCGCCGCCAAAGCGGTCGCCGACATGGGCGCCGAGGTGCTGCGCGGTGACCTGAACGACACCGGCGTGCTGCGCACCGGCACCCTCGACAGCGACGGCGTCATCCACCTCGCCTTCGTCGTGCCCAGCGTGAGCGAGGCTGCGACACGGACCGATGCCCAGGCCATCGAGACGTTTGTCACCGGCCTCGCCGCCTCCGGCCAGCCCCTGGTGGTCTCCGGCGCAACGCTCGTGACACCCGGCCGGCCGGCGACCGAACGCGACGAACTCATCGCCGCCGGGCCCATCGCGGCCCGCATCACCAACATGCAGGCCGCCCTCGCGGCCGCAGACCGGGGCGTCCGGTCCTGCCTGGTCATGCTGCCCCGCTCGGTGCACGGCCAGGGAGAACGTCACGGCTTCGTCCCCCAGCTCATCGCCGCGGCCCGGGCTAAGGGCGTCTCCGGCTACATCGGCGATGGGGCCAGCCGCTGGCCCGCCGTCCACGTGCAGGACGCCGCGCGCCTGTACCGGCTGGCCATCGAGCAGGCTCCGGCCGGCGCGGTGCTCAACGCCGTGGATGACGAAGGCGTGCCCGTCCGCGAGATTGCCGAGGCCATCGGCCGGCACCTGAACCTGCCCGCCCGGTCCCTGCCCGCCGGAGAATTCGGCGGCATGCTCGCGCGCCTGCTCAGCACCGACATGCCCGCCTCCAGCACCATCACCCGGGAACTCCTGGGCTGGAATCCCACCCACCCCGGCCTCATCGAGGACATCGAGCAGGGCCACTACTTCATCTGACCGGCCGCGGACGGCAGGCGAGACAACGACCTGGCCCGACGAGCGCGGCGCCGACCTCAGCCACCCTGCCGGAACCAGTGAGAGAAGCCAACGAGTCCGGGGCTAGTCCCGGTTAGCGGGCGTGCCGCGGCGTGTCGCTCTCCCGGGGCATCCGGAAGAACGGCGACCGCAGGATGAAACGGGCCGAGAACATCAGCAGCACGCCCGCGATGATGATGCCGACCAGCGACCAGACCTGGGACGACGGGGCGCTCAGCAGCGATTTGCCCAGGATCCAGGCCAGGAACAGGGCCGCGCCGAAGGGCAGCAGGCCCAGGATCAGCGCGTCCCAGGCGCTGCTGAACACGCGGCGCCGGTAGTAGACCATGGTGGCCAGCGCGGTCAGGATGTAGAAGATCGAGAACAGCAGCCCGGTCACGTCGATGACGTCGAAGAACGCGTTCTGCACCGACGTGGCCAGGTAGTAGATGGTGCTGAGCGCGACGATGAGCAGCCCGACGATGACACTGGCCGCGACGGGGGTGGCCCAGCGGGGGGACACGTTGGCGAGGAACTCCGGCAGCGCCCGGTAGCTGGCCATCCCGTAGACGATCCGGGCGCTGAGCACGATGCCCGTCCCGGTGGTGGCGATGACCGACAGGGCGATCGACAGGGCCATCGCCTTGGCCCAGAAGCCACCGCCCAGGGCCTGGGCCACGGCCACGAGCGCGGTGCCGTTCTCCGAGGCCGCCGCCAGCTTGCGCGGTGAGATGACTCCCTGGAAGCCGAGCTGGGAGACCGTGTAGATGATGGCCAGCAGGCCGACGGCCAGGATGGCGGCCTTGCCGGGGTTGGTCCGCCGGTGCTTGACTTCCTCGTTGACGTACAGGGTGCCGTCCCAGCCGCCGTAGACGAACACCGCGACGAGGAATCCTGCCACCGCGCTGCCCTTGCCGCCGACCCCGGAGAGGGTGAACCAGCCCTTAGTGATGGGGACCGTGCCCGGGTGGTGGCTGAGCACGAAAAACAGTCCGGCGACGGCCAGCCCGATCAGGATGAGGTATTCGACCAGGGCCATGCTGACCTGCGCGCGCGCGGTGATCTTGATGCCGACCACCGCGATGATCAGCATGATGATGCCGACCGCGCCGCCGATGGCGATGTACTGCCAGGTGCTGGTGGAACTGGAGCCGAACACGGCGACCACCGAGGGACCGAGCAGCAGGACCTCGGCCACCGTCCCGATGATGTACGCGGCGATCATGAGCCAGCCGGTGAGGAAGCCGAGATAGGGGTTGATGGCGCGGCCCACCCATTCGAAGGACGCACCGCAGTTGGCGTTCCACATGTTCAGCCGGCGGTAGGCGTTCGCGATGATCAGCATGGGGATCGCGGTGAGGATCAGGATCGGGGCGCTGCCGTAGGCGGTCGCCGCGGCGAGCGCGGCCAGCGACAGCCCTACCGTGGCCGCGGGCGCGGACGAGGCCATGCCGATGACCGTGTCCTGGCCGGCACCGATGGCGTTGGGTTCGAGGCGGGCTGCTGGCTGGGGCGGGATCCCCACGATCGCCGCGGCGGGTCGATCTGTCATCAGTGTTCCTCTCGTGCTGGCCCGGAGGGCCTCAGATGCTCCGCGCAGGCATCGAAGGTTCCCCCACCCATGGCCCGGCCACCGCGCGATCATAACGATCATTTCCGGGTTGGAGTGTTATGTCCGCTAGTAATACATCGAATTTTGCTGGTGCTAACGATTGCCTTAGGGGCCCATTCGCCCGAAGGTCCAGATGCGGACAATCCAGGCAAGTAGCAGATTATTGGCCATGAGGCCCGGGAGGCCCGGGAGGCCCGGGAGGCCCGGGAGGCCCGGGAGGCCCGGGAGGCCCGGCGGGCGGCAGTGGCCAGCGGGGCAGGTGGCGGTTCCGACCGGGTTATCGCGGGCCCGATGTCTGCCGGCGAAGGTAGTGTCGTAGGCGTGTCGCAGAAGTCCGCTGATCCGGGTCCATGGCGTGATCTTCCCCCGGCGCCCCCACCTCATGGGTCGTTCCTGGCCTGGTACCAGGGGTGCCGCTGCGGCCCATGTGAGGCGAGTGGCCAGGGCTTCCTGCGCGAACTAGCCCGGCGCAGGGCCCAGCGGCGCGATGGGGACGAGCCTTATGCAGTGCGGCTGAGCGCCGACCAGCGGGCCCATCTGGAACCCGCCGTCCGGGCCCGCGACTGTCCGCGATGCGGGGCGCTGCGTTATCACCGCTGCCGTGACCCGCACTTTCCGCTGCATTTCAGCGCGACTCACCCCGAACGTGCCTCAGCCTGAGGGACGCGGGACTCTCCGGTATTCACGGAGCTGATCTTCAAGCGCGGTCAGGCTCGGGGCCCAGAGATCGTCTAATCCGGAAGTGCCGTGACGGCGGGCGGTGAAGCCGGTCCCCTTGCCGGGGCCCACCGCGCGGATCGACCACAGTGGCCACCGCGTCCGGGTGGCGGCCAGCTCAGCGGCAGGCGTTGTGCTCATGCGTCCCCCCTGCTCGTCACTTCCCCTAACGAAAAGCTTCGCCCGGGAGTTCGCATTCCCGTCTCGCATCATCGAAATTCTTCCCCGCCCCGGCCTGCCTGCGGGCCGGGGAAGATGCGGGCGGGCCCGGGCGCGAGAGTGGCTCGCGCCCGGGCCCGCTGGGCGGCGCTTCCCGGTACCACTGGTGCTGCTGAGGCTGGTCCGGGGCCGAGTGGGCGCCGCGCCCCGGGACCGCGCCTGCTGCTGAGGCGGGCCCCGGGCTGACCGGGGCCGGGCGGCGGCTAGTCGCTGGACGTACTGCCCGCGGTCGGCCGCACGACCTCGGTTCGCTCACCCTCCGGGCGCTCATCCGCTGGGCGCTCATCCGCCGGGCGGTCACCCACCGGGCGGTCACCCACCGGGCGCTCATCCGCCGGGCGGTCACCCGCCGGGCGCTCGTACACGACAGGGTCAGAGGTGACCGTGGACGGCTGAGTGACGGCCGGCTCGGGAACGGTCTCGTCCGCCTCGGCCGCGCGCTCATAGAGCCGCGCGTCCCTGACCCCGATCACCGTCAGGCGGCCCAGCGACAGGGCGGCCAGGAACACGATGATCACGCCCAGACCGGTGAAGTAGCTGAGTTCCACCAGTGCCCGGGTCACGGTGCCGCCGATGGGCGTGCCCAGGAGCACCGTCCCGTGCGCATTCCAGATCGGGCTGAGCACCCGGCCCACCGCGAACCACGCCCCGCCCAGGGCGGCGATCCAGGCCCCGAACATCGCCACCGGCCGGACCCGGCTCGCCAGCAGGATCAGGCCGCCCAGCACGGTCGCGGCACCAGGCAGGATCTCCAGCCACAACCGGCCCGACGTATAGGTCCAGGAGGTACCGGGTGTGTAGGCGAAGTGGAAGTACGGCCCGACGAACGCGATCAGGCCGCCCCAGAGGCCAAGCAAGACGAGAAGAGCGCCGCTCAATGCTCCCCGACTCCGCGGAACCCGCAGCATCCCGGCCATTTCAATCACTCCCTAGAACAGTCCAGCAGGGGTTTTTATCCCGCGCGCCGCAACTACCCGAGCCAGGCGCGTTTATTCCGGACCGCCACCCAGGGACCGTAATGGCACCAGGTAGGGTCGCCCCGTGGAATCAGGTCCGGCGCAGGCACCGTCCCGGCCGTCCGGTGGCGCACCCTCACGGGACCCCGGCTAGATGCAGGTAATCGCCACTGCCGGGCACGTCAACCACGGGAAGTCCACCCTGGTCCGGGCGCTGACCGGGATGGAGCCGGACCGCTGGGCCGAGGAACGGCGCCGCGGCCTGACCATCGACCTGGGATTCGCCTGGTTCACGCTGCCCAGCGGGCAGCAGATCGCGTTCGTGGACGTGCCCGGGCACGAACGATTCGTGCCCAACATGCTGGCCGGGGTGGGCGCCGTGCCCGCGGTCCTGTTCACCGTGGCGGCCGACGAGGGCTGGATGCCGCAGTCGCAGGAGCATCTGGCCGCCATCGATGCGCTCGGCATCACTCACGGCCTCCTGGCTGTGACCCGCTCCGACCTGGCTGACCCGGCGCAGGCCCGCCGTGAGGCACTGGGCAGGCTGGCCACGACCAGCCTCGGTGAGGTCGAGGCGGTCGCGGTCAGTGCCCGCGCCGGCCTGGGCCTGGCCGCGCTCCGTGACGCCCTGGACCGGCTGGCCGCCCGCCTGCCGCGGCCGGACCCCGCCGCCCCGGTGCGGCTATGGGTAGACCGCGCGTTCCGGATCAAGGGCAGCGGCACCGTGGTGACCGGGACCCTGCCGGCGGGCACCCTCCGCGAGAAGCAGGAGTTGCTGCTCACCCCGGCCATGGAGGCGGTGCGGGTGCGCGGCATCGAGACGCTGAAGCAGCCGGCTGGCCAGGTGAGCGGCGTGGCCCGGGTGGCGCTGAACCTGCGCGGCGCCGAGCGGGTGAGCCCCGCACGCGGCATGGCGCTGGTCGAGCCGGGCCGGTGGACGCTGGCCGCGACGCTGGACGTGCGCCTGGCGGCGGCCGGGGACCGCCCGCCGCACCAGATCACGGTGCACGCCGGGTCGGCCCGGACCGGCGCCCGGCTGCGCCCGCTGGGCGGCCTGATCGCCCGGCTCACCCTGGACGAGCCGCTGCCGCTGCACATCGGTGACCGCTTGCTGCTCCGCGACCCAGGCTCAGCCGCGGTGGCCTTCGCCCAGCCGGGGCCGGCCTCCGGATCCGGCCCGGGCCACACCGCTGGCCACCGGGCTGGTCACGGTCTTGGTCACAGCTCTGGTCCTACCGGCCGGGTGCCGTGGCCCCCGCTGGTGGGCGCCACGGTGCTGGACCTGGCCCCGCCCGCGTTCCGCCGCCGGGGCGATGCGGCCGCGGCCGGCCGGGACCTGGCGGCCTGGCCCGCTGGGCCCGGCGCGGCCGACCTGCTGCGGCGCCATGGGCTGCTGCGTGCCGCTGACCTGCGGGCCATGGGGGTGACCGAGCTGCCCATCCCGGTCGGCGGTGACTGGGTGGCCGACCCGGAGCACTGGGCCGAGCTGCGCCAGCGGCTCACCGCGAACGTCACGGCGCACGCGGCCCAGGAGCCGCTCGCGCCGGGCCTGCCGCTGGAGGCGGCCCGGGCCGGGCTGGGACTGCCCGAACGGCAGCTGGTCGAGCGGCTGGCCGCGCCGCCGCTGGCCGTGCGGGGCGGTTACCTGATGCTGGAGCGTGACGGGGCGGGGGCGAGCGGCCCGGTCCTGCCGGACCGGGTACTGACGGCGGTGCGGCTGCTGCGTGAGGATCTGGCCCGGCAGCCGTTCGCGGCGCCCGAGGCGGCCCGGCTGCGCGAGCTCGGGCTGGACAGCCGGGCGCTGGCCGCGGCGGCCCGGGCCGGGCTGCTGCTGCGGCTGGCCGATCAGGTCGTCCTGGCCCCGGGCGCGGACGTGCAGGCAGCCAGGATCCTGGCCCGCCTGCCCGGGCCGTTCACCGCGGCCGAGGCCCGCCAGGTGCTGCGCACCACCCGGCGGATAGCCATCCCGCTGCTGGAGCACCTGGACCGCCGCGGGCTCACCCGGCGGCGGCCCGATGACAAGCGCACGGTGACTGGTTCAGCCTGACCGCCGCACCAGTCAGCGGCCGGTGAGGCCACGGCCGGCGAAGCGCTCGCTGCTCCAGGCCGGCGCCTCGGCGGGCGGCTGATCCGAGCTGATCCAGCGGACCAGGGTCTGGGCCGTCACCGGGGCGAGCAGGATCCCGGTGCGGTAGTGCCCGGAGGTCAGCCAGGCGTTGCCGAGACCGTGGATCCGGTCGATGACCGGCAGCCCGTCGGGATGCCGGGGCCGGAAGCAGCACCAGGTGTAGTCGGCGCGGAGCCCCTCAAGCTGCGGGAGCGTGGCGTACAGGCCCGCGAGGATGCTGTCGATGATCTCCTGGCGGACTACCGGGCTCTCATCGCCCATGTCGAACGTCCCGCCCACCAGCAGCCGCCCGTCCTCCAGTTGCGTCGCGACCGGGGCCACGATGCCGGGCAGGCGGAACGTCGTCGGCTCGGTGACGAGCAGGTGACCCTTGACCCGTTCCCAGGGCACATCGAGGTCCAGGCCGTCCAGCACGGGCGGGAGTCCGGTGGCGAAGACCACCGCACCCGGCTGCACCCGTCCCGCGGTCGTGTCCACGCTCACGATCCGGTCGCCCCGGACTGTGATGCCGGTCGCGGCGACCCCGGTGGCCACCGCGGGCAGCTCCGCGGCCAGCCGGGCCAGCGAGCGCAGCGGGTTCACCCGGCCCTGATGATGGATCAGCGCGCCCGCCATGGGCAGCGCGAGCCCGGGGATGAGCCTGGCCACGTAGTCGGGCTCCAGCCACTCCACCGCGGGCGACTGGTGGGGGGCCAGGGCGGCCGGGTCGGGGGACAGGCCGATCCAGTCCGCGTCCACCAGACCGACCCCGCCCGGCCAGGTTTCCTCCAGCTCGGCCCACTGGCCCAGGCTGGCCCGGGCCAGGTCCACGAAGGGTTCGGGGTCGCTCCACTCATGGATGTCGGGAGTCAGCAGCCCCGCGGCGCCGCCGGTGGCCCCGGAGCCCAGATGGCCGGCCTCGATGAGCAGGACCGAGCCCAGGCCTGCCTGGTGGCAGGCGGCCGCGGTCGCTACCCCGGCGATCCCCCCGCCGATGATGAGCAGATCAGGACGCGGCTGCGGGATCGTGCCCGCACCGCGGACGAGCTCAGCGCGTTCGGCCGCGTTGAGCTGGTCAAGCCAGATAGCAGTCTCCACAAGCACGACCCTATCGCTGCCTCCTCGGACGAGGGCAAACTCCTATTTTAGCCATCAAGTAGACAGACAATAAGGTTCTGCCCGCGGTTATCCGGAATGAAGGCGGCCCGCCCGATATGGCCAGGGCCGCCGCATTCACGCCGGGCCGCGCCCGGGGGACGGCAGGACCCCGAGTTCCATGGCCCGGGTGACCGCGGCGGTCCGGCCGGACACCCCGAGCTTGGCGTAGGCCCGGAGCAGGTGGGTCTTCACCGTGGCCTCGCTGACGAACAGTTCCCGGCCGATCTGCGCGTTGGTCAGCCCGCGGCCCGCCAGGATCAGCACCTGCGTCTCCCGCGTGGACAGCGTCTCGCGGGTAGCGGGCGCCTCGGACGGGGCGCCGCGCAGCCGGTTCACCAGCCGCCCGGCCACCGAGGGGGCCAGCACACTCTCGCCCCGGGCCGCCGCGAAGATCGCGCCCACCAGGGTGTCCCGCGGCGTGTCCTTCAGCAGGTACCCGGCCGCGCCGGCCTCGACGGCGGGCAGGATGTCGGCGTCGCTGTCGTAGGTGGTGAGCACCACGACGGCAACGCCGGGCTGATCCGCGGACAGCTGCCGGATCGCGGCCAGCCCGCCCCCGCCCGGCATCCGCAGGTCCATCAGCACCACGTCGGGCTGGTGCCGGCGGGCCATGATGACCGTCTCCTCTCCCGAGCCTGCCTCGGCGACGACCGTCAGCCTGGGCTCGGCGCTCAGCAGCGCCCGCAGGCCGGCCCGTACAACCGGATGATCATCCGCAACGAGGACCCGCACCGGGCCGGACCCCGCCGGGAAGGCCACGGCGCTCACGGCGTCCCCGCCTGGGCGGCGGGGACGTCCACCGGGACCACGACGCTCACCGTGGTCCCGCCACCTGGCGAGCTGCGCACCTCAAGCCGCCCGCCGGCCTCCTGCGCCCGGGCCCGCATGCCGGGCAGGCCGTAGCCTCCGCCGGGCCGCCCGGGATCGAAACCCACCCCGTCGTCGGTCACCTCCAGGCCGACCTGTCCCTCGCCGTAGCGCAGGCCGACCCGCACCTGCCGGGCCCGGGCGTGCTGGCGCACGTTGGCCAGCGCCTCCTGGCCGACCCGGAGCAGCATGACCTCGGCGGGTCTGGGCAGCGGCACGGCCTCGCCGGTCACCTCGAAGCTGGCCGGCGGCCCCAGGCGCCCGGGAACGGGGTCGGCCAGTCTGCGCAGCGCGCCGTCGAGCGCACCCGGCTCCAGGCCGGCCGGGGCCAGCGCGGCCACCAGGGCCCGGGCCTCGGCCAGGTTCTCCCGGGCGGTCTGCAGGGCCAGCGCGAGATGCTCGCGGGCCGCGGCCGGCTCGGAGTCCACATCCGCGTCCGCCGCCTGCAGCAGCATGATGATGCTGGTGAACCCCTGGGCCACGGTGTCGTGGATCTCCCCGGACAGCCGCTGCCGTTCGGCCAGCACCCCGGCCCTCCGGTTGGCCCGGGCCAGCTCGGCCCGGGTCTGGCCGAGTTCGGAGATCAGGCTGGCCCGGTCGTGGCTCTGGGCGATGATCCGGAACACCCACAGGCCGAACGCGACCGAGAACGCCGCGGTCAGCACGGCCGACCCGATCAGCGTGGTCAGCTCGCCGGGATCTGCCCCGTCGATCAGGGCCAGCACGACCGGCGTGATGTTGAGGACGACGACGGCGCCGACCGCCCAGCGGAATGGGACGGCCAGGAAGCACTGCGGGCCCAGGGCCAGCAGCACCCAGGTCTCGATGTATCCCTGGCTGGACGCGATGATGAACAGGATCCACAGCCCGGCCAGGTAGACCAGGCCCCGGGCCAGGCTGCCCTCGCCGTAGTGCAGGGTGCGCCGGTTCAGCGCGTACCAGGGAGCCATGGCGGCCAGGGCCCCGCAGGAGATCGCCAGGTCCGCGGCGGGCCGGTTCTGCTGGGCCTCCACCGCGATGACCAGGACCAGCACGCCGACCAGGATGATGCCGTAGTACACGTCCCAGCTCCGGGCGCCGTTCTCCCAGGCGTGCCCACCCGGTGGGTCCAGACTCACTCGCGGTCCAGCCAGCGAAAAGTTGTCAGGCACAGGACCAAGCCTGCGGCCAACCAGGCCCCGAGCACCAGCGCAATCTTGCCGGTCTCCCAGCTGCGGGCCGGCTCGGCCACGGCCGCGGCGGCGGGCAGGAAGACCGACCGCAGGCCCTGGCCCAGCCACTTCAGCGGGAACAGCGCTGCCACCTGCTGCAGCACCCGCGGCAGATCCCCGAACACGAAGTACACGCCCGAGATGAACGACAGCACCAGGTAGGGCAGGCTGAACACCGCCGAGGAGCCGCGGGTGCTGCGGGGCAGGCTGCTCAGGGCCAGGCCGAGCACGGCGCAGGTCGCGGTGCCCAGTACGAACACCCAGCCCAGGGTGAGCCAACGGGTGGCGGTGCCCGGCAGCCGCAACCCGAACGCGGCCGCGCCCACGGCGAGCAGCAGCGCGGCCTCGGCGGCCGCGACGGCCAGCGCGCCGATGGCCTTGCCCGCGAAATACGCGGCGGGCGGCATGGGCGTGCCCGCCAGCCGGGTCAGCGTCCCGTCCGCCCGGTCCGCGGCCACGCTGGCGCCCACGTTCACGAACGTGGCGGACATGATGCCGCTGGCGATGATCCCGGCCGTGAAGTACTGCCGGAAGGCCACCCCGGTGGACCCGATCGTGCCGTGGAACACCTCCCCGAACACCACGAGCAGGATGACCGGGAGGGAGAACGTGAAGATCACCGATTCGCGGTCGCGGAAGAACGAGGTGATCTCGAGGCGGCCGCGGGCCAGGCTGGTCCGCAGCAGCGAGGGCAGGGCTGGCTGGGCCGGTGCTGGCTGGGCTGGGGCTGGCTGGGCTGCGGCTGGCCGGGCCGGGCCCCGCGGGGCAGCGGCTGGCGGGGAAGGGCGTGGCGAGGTGGGTGCGGACGGCCCGGGGGGGGCCGGAGTGCTGGGCAGGCTGGTCACAGGGTCTCCTCAGGGCCGGGGCTGGCTGGCACCGCGCCAATCAGCCGCAAGTAGGTGTCTTCCAGCGAGGGCCGGGTGACGGACAGGCCCGCGATCTCGCCGTCCGGGCCGGCGGCCCGGGCGGCCAGGGCGGCTATCAGCCGGGTCGGCGCGACCGTCCGCTCGCGGCGCGGAACGCCGTTTTCCAGCCAGCTCACGGTGGCGGCCGCGGTGTCGCGCCCGGCCAGGGCCGCGGGTGGCCCGGCCGCCACGATCTGCCCGGAGACCAGCACCGCCACCCGGGCGGCGAGGGCCTCCGCCTCGTCCAGATAGTGCGTGCTGAGCAGGATCGTGGTCCCGCCCGCGGCGAGCTCCCGGATCAGGGCCCAGAACTGCCGCCGCGCGGCCGGGTCGAGCCCGGTGGTCGGCTCGTCCAGGACCAGCATCTCCGGACGGCCCAGCAGGCCGAGCGCGAGATCCACGCGGCGGCGCTGGCCACCGGACAGCCGGCGCAGCCGGGTGCCGGCCTGCCCGGCCAGCCCCACGGCGGCGATCAGGCCGGCGGTGTCCCGCGGGTCGGGGTAGTAGCCGGCCAGGTGCCGGAGCACCTCGCGCACGGTCAGCTCGCCGAAGTCGCTGGCCTGCTGGGGCACGATGCCGATCCGGGCCCGCCAGCCCCGCCCCGCCCGCGCGGGGTCGGTGCCCAGCACGGCCACCTGGCCGGCGTCCCGGCGCCGGTATCCGGTGAGGATCTGCACCGCGGTGGTCTTGCCCGCGCCGTTGGGGCCGAGCAGGGCGACGATCTCCCCGGCGCCGATGTCCAGGTCCAGGCCGTTTAGCGCGGTCACCTCGCGGTAGCGGTCAGGCTGGTACACCTTACGGAGCCCGCGGACCCGGACGGCCGGTGATGTTTCTGTCATGATCGCAGAATGCGCCGGGGAGGCCGGACCGCGCGTCGCCCGGCTGGCCAGGCCAGGGTCAGCCGATCGGTGGACACCTGAGGCGCAACGTAGGCTGGGTCACTATGTGGGCGTTTCGCCCGGCAGATGAAGGGTGGTGAGGTCCGTTCCCGCCGACTCCCGTGCGCTCGCCGACTCCTACGGGCGGGTCGCGACCGACCTGCGGATATCGCTCACTGACCGGTGCAACCTGCGGTGCTCGTACTGCATGCCGCCAGAGGGCCTGGAGTGGCTGCCCAACCCCGCGCTGCTGTCCGACGATGAAGTGGTCCGGCTAGCCCGGATCGGGGTGCAGCACCTGGGTATCACCGAGATCCGGTTCACCGGCGGCGAGCCGCTGCTGCGCCGTGGCCTGCCGGGCATCGTGGCGCAGACCGCGGAGCTGTCGCCCCGGCCGGAGATCTCGCTGACCACGAACGGGATCGGGCTGGCCCGGCTGGCTGGCCCGCTGCGCGCCGCCGGGCTGGACCGCATCAACGTCTCGCTGGACACGCTGAACCCGGAGACTTTCCGCCGCCTGTCCCGCCGGGACCGGCTCGACGACGTGCTGGCCGGCCTGGCCGCGGCCGCGGCGGCCGGCCTGCGGCCGGTCAAGATCAACGCGGTGCTGATGCGCGGCCTCAACGACGGCGAGGCGCCCGGGTTGCTCCAGTACTGCCTGGACCGGGGATATGAGCTGCGGTTCATCGAGCAGATGCCGCTGGATGCGCAGCATGGCTGGCGGCGGGAGAACATGATCACCGCGGACGAGATCCTCGACACGCTGACCCCGCACTTCAAGCTCACCGCGGCCGACGCCGGGGAACGCGGGTCCGCCCCGGCGGAGACGTTCGGAGTGGACGGGGGCCCGGCGCGGGTCGGCGTGATCGGCTCGGTCACCCGGCCGTTCTGCGGCACCTGCGACCGGGTCCGGCTGACCGCCGACGGCCAGGTCCGCAACTGCCTGTTCGCCCGGGATGAGAGCAACCTGCGCGACCCGCTGCGCCGCGGGGCCAGCGACGATGAACTGGCCGCGATCTGGCTGCGGGCCGTCGCGGCCAAGCTGCCCGGGCACGGCATCAACGATCCGGGGTTCCTGCAGCCTGTCCGGCCGATGTCCGCGATCGGCGGCTGACCGGGAGGGCCCGTGCCGGCTCCTGCACACGCATTCGACGCCGTCGTCCTGGCCGGCGGCCGTGGCACGCGGCTGGGCGGCACGGACAAGCCCGGCCTCATCGTCGGCGGGCAGAGTCTGCTCGGCGCGGTCGTGTCCGCGGTGACCTCGGCCGGGGCGGACCGGATCGTCGTCGTCGGCCCGGAACGCCCGGGCGCCGGGCGGCGGGTCAGGTACGCCCGGGAGGACCCGCCGGGCCGCGGGCCGGTCGCCGCGCTGGCTTGCGGGCTGGAGCAGGTATCGGCGCCCGTGGTGGCCCTGCTCGCCGCCGACCTGCCGTTCCTGCGGCCGGCCCACATCACGCGGCTGGTCACCGCGCTGGCCGCCCGCGAAGCCCCCGGCGTGGTCCTGCTGGACGATTCGGCGCGCCCGCAGTGGCTGGTCAGCGGCTGGCTGGCGGCCAGGCTCCGGGACGCCCTGGACCGCTACCCAGGCAGCTCGCTGGGCGGGCTGCTCGGCCCGCTTGATCCGGTGCTGCTGCCCGACGAGACCGCGGGAGGGCAGCCGCCCGCGTGGCTCGACTGCGACACCGCCGGTGATCTGCGCCGGGCCCGAGAGTGGGCCGCCCGGGCTGGCAGCGAACAGGAGGCGATCCGGTGAACACGCTGGACGAGTGGGCCGCGGCGGTCTGCGCCGAGCTGGGCCTGGACCCGGCCGCCCTGGACGCGCGATTGGTCCTCGACCTGGCCCGCGACGTCGCGCACGCCGTGGCCCGCCCCGCCGCCCCGCTCACCGCCTACCTGCTGGGCGTGGCCGCCGGCCAGGGACGGCCGCCCGCCGAGTCGGCGGAGCGGATCAGCCTGCTGGCCTCACAGTGGGTTCCGCCAGAGGGGATCCCCGCGGAGTCAGCGCCCCGCGACTGACCCGGTTGACTCCGCGGAGCCAGCCCCCGAGGCTGGATCCCGGGGCCGTCAGCCCGCGATGACCCATCGATCTGGTTGATGAATCGCTGAGCTCTTTGGCATTGGCGCTAATGGGTCCAGCCTCCTTACCGTGGAGGGCATACGCCGCTCACCCCGGAGCGGTCCGCGCAGTTCCAGGAGGTGACCGATGCCACTCGCCTCCGCTCCCGCCCTCGTCCCACCCCGGGGAGGAAGCGCCGCGCCGGCTCCGGAATCGGCCAGCCGCTGCCCGGCCGACCTCGCCGCGGCCCTGCGCCGGGCGGTCCGGCAGCACGGCGACTGGGACCAGACCTCCCGGCGGGTGGCCCGGGCCCTGCGCCGCCGCCTGCCTGGCCCGGAGATCCTCACCGCCGCCGAGCGGAAGGGTGACCCCTCGGCCTACCAGCAGCACCTGTTGCATGCCGAGCCGGACGGCTCCTTCTCGGTCGTCGGGCTGGTGTGGCGGCCGGGCCAGATCACGCCGATCCATGACCATGTCACCTGGTGCGTGATCGGCGTGCTCCAGGGGGCCGAGTACGAGGAGCTCTTCGCCCTGCGCGAGGGGGGGACCCTGCTGGAGGAAGTCGGCACGAACGCCGGGGTCCCCGGCGATGTGTCCGGCTTTGCGCCGCCCGGGGACATCCACCGGGTCCGCAACCGTGGCGCCGAGGTCGCGATCTCGCTGCACGTGTACGGCGCCGACATCTCCCGGCTGGGTTCCAGCGTCCGGCGGATCTACGACCTGCCGGTGCGCACCGCCCCCGCCCGTTAATCCCCGCACCACCGCCGCCCGCGAACCCGCCCCAGACCACTGGGCCGGGAGCGGGCTTTACGCGACGAGGTCTTCGTTGCGGAGGAGTCGTCCACCCCCGCTGGCCTGCAGCCGGGCGACAGCCTGAGCCAGCGCATCACCATGCCGGGTTCCAGGACTTGCTCTTCGATGCATTCCGATATATCTTTGAGCTATCCAGTAAGGCAGGAGAGCTCCTGGACACTCCAGTCAGAGCCCTGCCACCGAGATCAAGGAAGTGAACACGATGCGACACAGTGAACCCTGGGGAGGCCCAGGAGACGAGCAAGAAGAAGTGTGGGGCCACCGGCACGGTCCCCGTCGGCGTCCCGTCCGCGGGCCCGGGGGACCGGGCGGACGAGGTGGCTGGGGCCGGGCCGAGTCGATGGCCGCCCCCGGACCGGATTTCGGCCCGTGGTTCGGCGGTCCGCGGATGCGCGGGCCGCGGGTCAAGCGGGGCGACGTGCGGGCGGCGGCCCTGGCGCTGCTGGCCGACGGGCCCCGTAACGGCTACCAGATCATCCAGGACATCAGCGAGCGCAGCAGCGGGCTATGGAAGCCCAGCCCCGGGTCGGTGTACCCGGCGCTCCAGCAACTGGAGGACGAGGGCCTGATCGTGGCCACGACGGGCGAAGGCGGCCGCCGGGCGTTCGAGCTCACCGAGGAGGGCCGCACCTATGTGGCGGCGCACCCCGACGAGCTGCAGGCGCCCTGGGACCTGGTGGCCAAGTCGGTCGGCGGTGACACGATCGAGATGCGCCGGCTGTTCGGCACCGTCGCGATGGCGGCGATGCAGGTGGTCCGGGTGGGCAACAACGCCCAGGTCGCCCAGGCGCAGCAGATCCTCACCGATGCGCGCCGGAAGCTGTACCAGATCCTGGCCGCGGAAGACGAGCAGGCCGAGGACGGCCAGCCCGCCGAGTAGGCAACGCCGGGCCTGGCCGCGGTGAGTCGGGAGACCATCGCGGCTAGGCTCTGCCTGGACTAAGCAGGAGGCGCGATAGTGGCAACACAGGCAGGCGCAGACGGGTCCGGTGAGCCCGCCGCGGCCCCGGCCGGCGGCGTGCAGCTGGAGACCCGGCCCCCCGCGGTGGTGGTCTCCGGGCTGACCAAGAGCTACGGGGACATCGAGGCGGTGCGCGGCATCGACTTCGAGGTCGCGGCGGGAGAGACGTTTGGCTTCCTGGGACCCAACGGGGCCGGGAAATCCACCACCATCAAGATTCTCTGCACCCTGGCCCGGCCGAGCTCCGGGCGGGCCACCGTGGCCGGCCACGACGTGGTCCGCGAGCGGGACGCGGTGCGCCGCAATATCGGGCTGGTATTCCAGGACACCACGCTGGACAACTACCTGTCCGGGGCGCAGAACCTCCGGTTCCACGCGGAGCTGTACGCGGTCCCGTCCGCGGCCGTCGGGCCGCGGATGAAGCAGGTGCTCGACATGGTCGGATTGTGGGACCGGCGGGACAGCCTGGTCAGTACGTACTCCGGCGGCATGCAGCGGCGGCTGGAGATCGCCCGCGGCCTGCTGCACGCGCCGCACGTGCTGTTCCTGGACGAGCCGACCGTGGGCCTGGACCCGCAGACCCGCTCGTCGATCTGGGAGTACATCAACGACCTCAAGCGCCGGGAAGACATCACGATCTTCCTGACCACGCACTACATGGACGAGGCCGAGCACTGCGACCGGATCGCGATCATCGACCACGGGAAGATCGTGGCGATCGACACGCCGGAGGCGCTCAAGGCCAGCGTGGGCAAGGACCGGGTGCAGATCCAGACCGCCGACGACGCGGCCGCGATCAAGGAGCTGGCCGACGTGTTCGGCCTCGAGGCCGGCATCCACGAGGGAGCGGTGACGTTCTCGGTCGAGTCGGGGGAGCAATTCGTGCCTCAGCTCTTCGCCCGGCTCAGCATCCCGATCCGGTCGGTCAGCGTGTCCCGGCCGTCGCTGGACGACGTGTTCATGTCCTATACCGGGACCACCATCCGGGACGCTGAGGCGTCCGGCACCGACCACATGCGGCAGATGGCGCAGCGTATCCGAGGGAGGCGATGAGGATGGCCACCCAGACCGCCCAGCCGGGCGGGATCGCGGCCCCGGATGAGGGCCTGGCCGCCCAGATCCGGGTCGCGGTGCCCGAGCGGAGCCTGCGCTCTGACCTGCGCGCGGTGAGCATCGTGTGGCGCCGCGAGATGATCAGGTTCCGCCGGGACCGGTTGCGGGCCATCACGTCGCTGATCCAGCCGCTGCTGTTCCTGCTGGTCCTCGGCACCGGCCTGTCCTCGCTGGCCGGGCGCAACTTCCCGGCCGGGGTGGACTTCAAGACGTTCATATTCCCGGGCGTGCTGGCCATGTCGGTGCTGTTCACGGCGGTGTTCTCGGCCGCGTCGATCGTCTGGGACCGGGAGTTCGGGTTCCTGCGGGAGATGCTGGTCGCGCCGGTCAGCCGGGCTGCGATCGTGGTCGGCAAGTGCCTGGGCGGGGCGACCATCGCCACCTTCCAGGGCATCGTGATGCTGTGCCTGGCCTGGATAGCTCACGTGCCCTACAACCCGGTGCTGATCCTCACGCTGATCGGTGAACTGCTGCTGCTGTCCTTCACGATCACCGCGTTCGGGGTGATGATGGCGGCCCGGATCACCCAGTTCCAGGCGTTCATGGCGCTGACCCAGATGCTGGTCCTGCCGTTGTTCTTCCTGTCGGGGGCGCTGTACCCGCTGTCCGGGCTGCCCGGGTGGCTGAGCGTGCTGACCAGGATCGACCCGCTGACGTACGTGGTCGGCCCGATGCGGCACGCGGTCTTCTCGCACCTGAACATCAACCCGGTGGCCTTGGCTCATCTGTCGCCCGGGATTACCTGGAACGGCTGGCTGGTGCCGATCTGGCTGTCGCTGACCATCGTGGCGGTGATGGGGCTGGTCATGCTCGGCGTTGCGATCGCGGAGTTCAGCAAGACGGAGTAGCCGCTGGGGTCCTCGGCTGGCATCCGCTGTTATCCGCTGGGGGCGCTGGATCGGGAACCAGTCCGCGGCCCACCAAACGCCGCGGAGTAGGACCGGCTTTATCCGCCGGGGTGGTGGACCGGGAACCAGTCCGCGGCACACCAAACGCCGCGGCCCTGGTCCCCAGTCCACCGCCCTGGGCCACCTCGGCCGGGTAGCTTTCCATGATCACGGTCAGAAACTCGTGCGATATGTCAAATATTGACCGTGATCACAAAAGCCACCATCTATCGCTAAGTCACTAAGCCGACTAAACCTGTCGCGGATCTGAGGTTACTGGGGGAACCGGGAGAGGCCGCTGGGCAGTAAGGGGGTTGCGCGCGGAGCGCGCTTTCGGGGTCCGGGGTCGCCCCCCCGGGAAGATGCTGCGAGCCGTTGGCGCAGGCGACCGAAGGTCGCCAAGCGTAGAGCGGCGGCGCGCGGAGCGCGCTTTCGGGGGTCCGGGGTCGCCCCCCCGGGAAGATGCTGCGAGCCGTTGGCGCAGGCGACCGAAGGTCGCCAAGCGTAGAGCGACGCCGGGTGGCTACGGGGGCAAACCACCCGGCGTCGCATTCATCGGCGTTCCGACGGGGGCCCGGAACGCCGGCAGGTGCTCCGACGGGGGACCAGAGCACCGCTATGCATGTTACACCGAAACCCCCCCTTGTGCGTCAAGACCGGATTACGAGCAGATCGGGTCCCGGACTGCGTCCTGCTCGGTCGTTCAGCCGTTTCCAGGCTGCTTTTCAGGCTCTGTTTCCTGGCTAAACGACCGGGGGGGCTTCGGCCCGGGAGACGCCCCCTCCGGGGCGGGCCTCCCAGCAGGCCACCCGGCTGTGTCCGGGGGGATGTAGCGTTCTGGCAACCGTGGCTCGTAGGCACGAAAACCCGTGGTGCTAGCGGGCTCGCGGCCACCGTTGGCGATCACTACGGCGAAATAGGGGATGGCGATAGCACCTACCGCCGGAATCGCGGCCCACCACCCCGCGCCCGCGACGAACAGGGCAATCGTGGCCCCAAAACAAGCGACCCGGATTCCCATCATGATCAGGTAGCGGCGCTGCCGCGAGGCAATGTCCGCCGACAGAGGCGGCTGTGCCTCGGTGACGAGATAGGCGCGGTGACGGCGCGTCCCAGTGGTGGGTTTCACCCTTCCAACGTACGTCCGCCAGGAGCGGCAGGCGAATGCGAGTTCACGGAGCGGGGTGCAGGGTCAGCCGGACGCCGTCTGTCGCGTGATCCACGCGGGCGGCCAGGCCGGGAAGCTCGTCCAGCGCGGCGGCGCCCGCCAGCGCCATCACGTGGGCCAGGCCGTCGGTCAGGCCTTCCAGCCACGCCTGCACGCCATCTTCCCCGCCGCAGGCCAGGGCCCACAGCACGGGGCGGCCCGCGAACACCAGCTGGGCGCCCAGCGCGAGCCCGGCCAGCACGTGCTCGGCGGTCCGCACGCCGCCGTCCACATACACCGGGCGGCCCGCCGCGGCGGCCAGCACGGCAGGCAGCGCCAGCGCGGTGGGCATGGCCTGGTCCAGCTGCCTGCCGCCGTGGTTGGACACGATGACCGCGGCCGCGCCCGCCGCCAGGCAGGCGGCGGCGTCATCGGCCCGCAGCACCCCCTTGATGACTACCGGCAGGCCGCTGAGGTCAGCGAGCCAGCCGATGTCCGCGAGGCCTGCCGGGACGGATTCCGTCACGGCCAGGTCCTCCAGCGGCCCCAGGTTGACCAGGAAGTCCGGCTCATCGATCAGCCCGTCACGGGGCCTGCGGGCCTTACGCCCGACCACCGGGGTGTCGGCCGTGAGGACCAGGGCCTGCGCGCCCGCCGCGGCGGCCCGCCGGATGAGGCGGGCGGTGAGGTCCCGCTCGCGCATCAGGTACACCTGGAACCACCAGCTGCCCCCGCCGCCGGCCACGGCCGCGGCTACGTCCTCGATGCGGCGCGTGCTCCGGGTGGACAGCACGAACAGGGCCCCGGCCCGGGCGGCGCCCGACGCCGTGGCTATCTCTCCCTCGGGGTGGGCGAGCCGGTGGAAGGCGGTCGGAGCCACCGCGATCGGGGTGCGCAACTCCAGGTTCAGCGGGTCGCCCAGCTGCACGCCGGTCCGGACGGCCGACACGTCGCGCAGCACCCGGGGCAGGAACCGGACCCGGCGCCAGGCCTCAAGGTTAGCCCGGAGGGTCACCTCGCCACCGGAACCCCCGGCGTAGTAGTCATAGACCTCAGGGCGAAGGAGCTCTCGGGCCTGCCGCTCAAGCTCGGAAACGTCAGCCGTCACACCGGACCACCCTGCCGGAACGCCGGGTGGGACGCCAGTCCCGCGTGCGGGACCGGCATCCCGGATTTCACTAACCCTGTGGAGGGGCCATGACCGAACGTACCTACCGCGTCACCGAGATCGTCGGCACGTCGCCGGACGGGATCGAGCCCGCCATCCGCAACGCGGTGCAGCGGGCCGCGCAGACCCTGCGGCACCTGGACTGGTTCGAGGTCACCCAGGTCCGCGGGCAGATCACCGACGGTGAGGTGGCGCACTTCCAGGTCGGCCTGAAGGTGGGCTTCCGCCTCGAGGACAGCTAGCTGGCCTGGCTGACCGAGGACATGTTGAAGCCCTCGACCCGGACCGGGGGCATCGAGCACCGGGTGAAGTAATCACCCCACTCACGGGGCAGCGCGGGGACGGTCGCGCCGACCTCGGCCAGCCGGCCCAGCATGGCGACCGGGCTCTCGTTGAAGCGGAAGTTGTTCACCGCCCCCGCGACCTCGCCGTCTTCCACCAGGTAGATGCCGTCGCGGGTCAGCCCGGTCAGCAGCAGGGTCTGCGGGTCCACCTCGCGGATGTACCACAAGGTGGTGAGCAGCAGGCCCCGCCCGGTGCGGGACACCATGTCCTCCAGGGACGCCGAGGAACCAGGCGGGCCGTTCAGGGCGAGATTGTCAACGCCGGGAGTGACGGGCAGTCCGGAGAGTTCCGCGGTGTGCCGGGTCTGGATGAGGGCGGCCAGCTCGCCGTCGCGGATCCAGTCGGTGCCCTGCAGCCCCAGGCCGTTGTCGAAGACCGAGGCGTCGCGGCGCGAGGCGTGCGCGACGACGAACGGGGAGCATTCCAGCCCGGGCAGCGCCGGGTCGCTGTACAGCCTCAGCGGCAGGCTGGCCAGCCGGTCACCGACCCGGGTACCGCCGCCCGGCTTGCTGAACACGCTGCGCCCGTCCAGGGCGTCCTTGGCCCCGGCGGACCAGTACATGTAGACCAGCAGGTCGGCCAGGGCGCCGGGGGGGACGAGCGTCTCGTACCGGCCCGGTGGCAGATCGATCTTCCGCCGGGCCCAGTCCAGGCGCTGCCGCAGGCCGGCGTCCAGCGAGGCCACATCGACGTCGGCGAAGTCCTTGGTACCGCACCCCGCCCAGGCCGAGCGGGCCAGATCGGCGGACTTCGCGTTCATCTCGACCTTGCCGGTCGGCTGATCGTGGCGCAGCCGCAGGCCGGTCGAGGTACCCAGGAACGTGCCGTTCAGGGAGTGCTCGGCGTACCCGTAGAGCTTGCGCCCGCCACCCTGCGCGGCCTCGAATGCGGCGCCGAGTTCCGCGGCGAACCCGCGGAACACCCCGATCTCGGTGCTCGCCACCGGATCGTCCCAGTGGCCCGCGCCCGAGATGTTCTTCACCGCATCGTCGCCCGGCCCCAGCAGCGGCTCGGCATCCTCGGCCGGGGAGCCGTCGGCGGCAGCCTGCTCGGCCGCCCGGACCACGTCCTCCACCTGGTCGTCGCGTACGCCCGCGCGGGACACCACGCCCGCGCTCGTGCCTGCCGCGCCCCGGCTGACGGCGATCACCGTCAGCTGCCGCGAGCGTGAGACACCGTTGGTGGTCAGCGTGTTGCCGGCCCAGCGCAGGTTCGCGGTTGAGCTTTCGTCGGCGATCACGATGCAGTCGTCGGACCGGGCCGCAGCCAGGGCGCGCTCGACGGTCTCCTGCGGGGTCATGCCCCCTCCTCCGCGGTATTGAGCACCCGGACCCCGCGCATCAGCGCCGTGGGGCAGCCGTGGCTGACCGGGGCGACCTGTCCCGGCTGGCCTTTCCCGCAGTTGAATGCTCCCTCGAGCTGGTAGGTCTGCGGGCCGCCCACGGCTTCCATGGAGTTCCAGAAGTCGGTTGTGGTGGCCTGGTAGGCCACGTCGCGCAGCTGGCCGTCCAGCCGGCCGTTGGTGATCTTCCAGAACCGCTGCCCGGTGAACTGGAAGTTGTACCGCTGCATGTCGATGGACCAGCTCTTATCGCCCTCGACGTAGATCCCGTTGGTCACCCCGGCGATCAGATCCTCCGTGTCGAGGCCGCCCTCGGCGGGCTGGAGTGAGACGTTGGCCATGCGCTGGATCGGCATGTGGCCGGGGGAGTCGGCGAAGGCGCAGCCGTTGGACCGGCCGAACCCGGTCAACTGGGCGATCCGGCGGTCGAGCTGGTAGCCGCGCAGCACGCCGCCGGAGATCAGGTCCCAGGACTGGGCCGCGACGCCCTCGTCGTCGTAGCCGATCGTGGCCAGGCCGTGCGGCACGGTCCGGTCACCGGTGACCCGCATCGGCGGCGATCCGTACTGGAGACTGTCCAGCTTGTCGAGGGTGGCGAACGACGTCCCCGCGTACGCCGCCTCGTAGCCGAGCACCCGGTCAAGCTCGGTGGCATGCCCGATCGACTCGTGGATGACCAGCCACAGGTTGGACGGGTGGATGACCAGGTCGTACCGGCCGGCCTGGACCGCGGGCGCGGCCAGCTTCTCGGCCAGCAGCTCCGGCAGCCGGGCCAGTTCGGCATCGAAGTCCCAGCCGGTACCGGTCAGGTACTCAAACCCCCGGCCGGCTGGCGGGGCCAGCGTGCGCATGGTCTCGAACCGGCCGCTGGGTTCCACCGCGACCGCGGTGAGCACCGGGTGCAGCCGGACCCGCTGCTGGGTGGCGGTGGTCGAGCCGTCGGAGAAGAACTTGCATTCCCGGACCTGCAGCAGCGAGGCGTCCACGTGGTCGATCACCGGGCTGGCCAGCAGCCGCGCGCTCCAGTCGGACAGCAGGGCCAGCTTGTCGGCGACGTTGACGCTGAACGGATCCTGCTGATACGCGGACACCCAGCTGACGTCCCCGTAGCCCGGCTCGGGCGCCAGGTCGATGCGCTCGGTGTTCATCGCGGCGGCGACCCTGGCCACATCGATCGCCTCCTCGGCCGCCCGCGCCGCAGCCTGCGGGGTCAGGTCCACCGCGGCCGCAAAGCCCCAGGTGCCGTTCAGCACCACGCGGACCGCCAGGCCCAGCTCGTCCGCATCCAGCAACGTCTCCAGGTGGCCGTCTGACAGGCCGATCTCCTGGCCCCGGATGCGCTCGGCGCGGAAATCGGCATGCTCCGCGCCCAGCTCCCGGGCGCGCTGCAGGGCGGCCGCGGAGAACTCGCGCAGCGGCAGCCCGGCGAACTCGGGATCGATCTGGTGCCCGTTCCCGGTACCCCCGCCGGGTGCCGTGGGGCCTGGTGCGGGACTGCTGGTCTGGTCCTTATGAGTACTGTGCTCCACGAGTGGCAACCTATCCCACGCCTGCTGGCCCCAGCCGGGTACGCTCGCCAAGCCGGCCAGTACCGGGCCGCGGAATCGATTTGCTGATCAGGAAAGAAGGCACGCCGATGAGCCGATCCGTCCTCGTCACCGGCGGGAACCGGGGCATCGGTCTGGCCATCGCACGCCGGCTCGCCGCCGGCGGTGACCAGGTCACCGTCACCTCGCGATCCGGTGACGCCGTCGCCGGGCTGGCCACGGTGGCCTGTGACGTCCGGGACGCCGCCGCCGTGGACGAGGCCTTTGCCAAGGTCGAGGCGGAGCAGGGCCCGGTGGAAGTCCTGGTGGCGAACGCGGGCATCACCCACGACCAGCTCCTGGCGCTGATGAAGGAAGACGACTTCACCGAGGTGATCGACACCAACCTGACCGGCGCCTACCGGGTGGCCAAACGGGCCGTGCGGCCGATGATGCGGCTGCGCCGCGGGCGGATGGTGTTCATTTCCTCTGTCGTCGGCCTGCTCGGCTCAGGCGGCCAGGCGAACTACGCAGCCTCCAAGGCCGGGCTGGTCGGCCTGGCCCGCTCGCTGGCCCGGGAACTCGGCAGCCGGAACATCACCGCCAACGTCGTGGCCCCGGGCTTCGTGGACACCGACATGACGGCCGCGCTGCCTGACGACCGGAAGGCTGCCATCCTCGGCCAGGTGCCCCTCGGCCGCCTGGCCACGGCCGATGAGGTCGCGGCGACCGTGGCCTTCCTGGCCGGGCCGGATGCGGCCTACATCACCGGGGCGGTCATCCCGGTCGATGGCGGCCTGGGCATGGGTCACTAGGGAGAGAAAGGACAGCGATGGGAATCCTGGACGGCAAGCGAATCCTGGTGACGGGCGTGCTTACCGACTCCTCGATCGCCTTCCATGTGGCGCGGATCGCCCAGCAGGAGGGCGCCCGGCTGGTGCTGACCGGGTATGGCCGGCTCAGCCTGGTGGAGCGGATCGCCAAGCGGCTGCCCGACCCCCCGCCTGTCGTCGAGCTGGACGTAGCCGACGAGAGCCAGCTCAGCTCGCTGGCCGAACGGGTCGGCGGGCACCTGGACGGGCTGGACGGCGTCGTCCACGCGATCGGGTTCGCCCCGCAGGCCGCGCTCGGCGGCAACTTCCTCAACACGGAATGGGCGGACGTGGCCACCGCGCTGCAGGTGTCTGCCTACTCGCTCAAGGCGCTCGCGGTCGCGGCGCTGCCGCTGATGCCGGAGGGGGGCTCCGTGGTCGGCCTGGACTTCGACGCCGCGCAGGCCTGGCCCGGGTACGACTGGATGGGGGTGGCCAAGGCCGGCCTGGAGTCCTGCGCCCGGTACCTGGCCCGTGACCTGGGCCCCCGGGGTGTCCGGGTGAATCTGGTGTCGGCCGGCCCGCTGCGGACCATGGCCGCCAAGAGCATTCCCGGGTTCGACCGCCTCACGAGCCTGTGGGACAGCCGGGCCCCGCTCGGCTGGGACATCAACGACGCGGGACCCGCCGCGCGGGCCTGCGTCGCGCTGCTGTCGGACTGGTTCCCCGCGACCACCGGCGAGATCGTGCATTGCGACGGCGGCGTCCACGCGGTCGGCGCCTGAACGGTGGATGGCCCTAAGCAGCTGGTGCTCACACTGTCGTGCCCGGACCGGCCCGGGATCGTCCACGCGGTCGCCGCCTACTTGCACGGGTCAGGCTGCAACATCCTGGACAGCCAGCAGTTCGCGGACCTGACCATGAACCGCTTCTTCATGCGGGTTCACGTCGAGACGCTGAGCGCCGCCCCGGCGGACATCCCGGCCCTGCGGGCCGGGTTCGGGCCCATTGCCGGCGAGTTCGGCATGGACTGGGACCTGCACGACCTGGCCATCCGGCCGCGTGTGCTGATCATGGTGTCCAGGGAGGGCCACTGCCTCAACGACCTGCTGTACCGCAGGGAGGCGGAGGCGCTGGCCATCGACGTGCCCCTGGTCGTCGGGAACCATACCCACCTGGCCCGGCTGGCGGCCGGGCATGGGGTGCCGTTCGAGCACGTGCCGGTCGGCCCGGATCCGGCCGACCGGGCCGAGGCCGAGGGGCGGCTGCTGGACCTGGTGGCCGCGCACCGCATCGACTTCGTGGTGCTGGCCAGGTACATGCGGATCCTGTCCCCGGAGGTGTGCGCGAAGCTGGCCGGGCGGATCATCAACATCCACCACTCGTTCCTGCCCAGCTTCCGCGGGGCCCGGCCCTACCAGCAGGCATACGAGTACGGGGTGAAGGTCATCGGGGCGACCGCCCACTACGTGACGGCCGACCTGGACGAGGGGCCGGTCATCGAGCAGGAGGTGGCCCGGGTGGAGCACCACGCCTCGCCGGCGGCCCTGGCCGCGCTCGGGCGGGACACCGAGCGGATCGCGCTGGCCCGCGCCGTGCGCTGGCACGCCGAGCACCGCATCCTGCTGCACGGCCGCCGTACCGTGATCTTCAAGTAACCACGGAGATTCTCGCGCCGGGTCTACTCCCCGGCGAGGAGAGCGGGCAGCCGGGTCACCCGGGGCGGCTCGCCGATGGTGGACACCGCCCGGGACAGGGCGGGCCCCGCCCCGTGCACCACGGACAGGTGGCGTTGCGCCCGGGTCAGCGCGGTGTAGACCAGGGGGCGGGACAGCATCCCGCCCGCTTCCTCAGGAAACACCGCGACCACCGCGGGCCACTCGGACCCCTGGGCCCGGTGGACCGTCACTGCCCAGCCAGGCCGCAAGTCGCTGAGGAACTTGTCGGGCACGCACACCGGGGCGGCCGGGAAGGCTACCTGCAGGCCGCCTTCGACGCGGCCCACCACCGTGCCGATCTCTCCGTTGCTGAACCCCGCGTCGGCGTGGTTAGCCACGCTGACCACACGGTCACCGGGGTCGAATCCGCCGTGCGCGCCGGGCCCGGGATTGAGCTGTTCCTTGAGGGCCCGGTTCAGCGCGATGGTCCCGGCCGGCCCCTTGTGCACGGGGGTGATCACCTGGATATCCGCCGCGGGAATGCCGAGGGCGCGGGGGATCGAGTCGGTGACCAGTTGCATCACCCGGTGCGCGGCGTTGGCGCTGCCGCGGGCGGTCAGCACGACCACCTCCCGGTCCGGTGAGTCCACCGGGGGCAGGGTGCCGCCGCGCACCGCCGTGGCCAGCCGGGCGATGACGCCGCCGTCGCGCTGGCGGTAGAGCCGGCTCAGCTCCGTGACCGGCACGGCGCCCGAGTCGATGATGTCCGCCAGCACCCGGCCCGGCCCGATCGAGGGCAGCTGGGCCGGGTCACCCACGAGCAGCAGCCTGGCCCCGTCCGGGCACGCCTCGATCAGCGCGGCCGCGAGTTCGGCGTCGAGCATGGACGCCTCGTCCACCACGATCAGGTCCGCGTCCAGCGGCCATTCCTCGTTCCGGGCGAAGCCCCAGGCCGATTCGCCGGGCCCGCGCGGCGGTTCGCCGGGACCGGCGGCTGGGTTGCCGGCCCGGTCCCCGCCCTGCGCCCCGAGACTCTGCGCTCCGAGACTCTGCGCCCCGAGCAGCCGGTGCACAGTCGTGGCCGGCGCGTCGGCCAGCTCTTCCAGCCGCTTCGCAGCCCGGCCGGTCGGGGCGGCCAGGGCCACGGTCAGGCCGTGCGCGGCGGCCATCGCGACCACCGCCGCGACCGTGCGGCTCTTGCCGGTGCCCGGGCCGCCGGCCAGGACGGACACCCCGTGCGCCGCGACCGCCGCCACGGCCGCCTGCTGCGCCGGGTCCAGGCTCGTCTCCGGACCGGAGGCCGGGGAGGTCTCCGCGTCCGGGCCGGGCTCCGCGGTGGCCCCAGCGTCCGCACCGGGGTCTGGGCCGTCGAGCGGCTCGGCCAGGGCGGTCAGACGCTGCAACCCCTCCGCGACCGTCTCCTCGGCCATGGCGTACCGGGCCAGCGCCAGCAGGAGGCCGGCCGCGGCCAGTTCGCCGTCCGGTCCGGTGCCGCCCGGCCCGCCCTCCTCCGGGACCTCTGCCTCATCCGGGACCTCTGCCTCATCCGGGTCCGCCGCACTGGCCTCCACCTCGCCGGGGTCGGCCTCAAACGGCAGCACGCCGCCCTCGTCCACCGCGGCGGCGATCGCGGCCGCCGGATCCTCGATGCGCAGCCGGCCCAGGGCCCGCGCCATCACCCCGGCGGGCACCGCGGTATGCCCGTCACGCGCCGCCCGGGCCAGCAGGTAATTCACCAGGGCCCGGCCGCGCCGCTCATCTTGCGGGCTGGCCTGCTCGCGCAGCAGCTTCCGGGCGAACCAGTCCGCCTGCTCCGGCCGGATCTGGGGGAGGGACAGCAGCCGCCACGGGTCCTGGCGGAGCTGGTCGCAGGCGGTGCGGCCCAGCATGACCACGGCCGGGCCGGCGAAGCGGGCCGGCACCTGGCAGGCGGCCAGCAGCTGGGCCGTCTCGTAGCAGGGCCGGGCGCCGGTGAAGGCCGTGGCCAGCCATCCGGCACGCTCGCCGCTGACGCCCTCGATGAGCTCGAGGCGGTCCGCAGTGACCAGCTCGGGCCTGGTGATGCCTGCGGCCGCCAGCTGGCTGGCCAGCTTCCGGCCCAGCCCCGGCCACAGGCCGGCCGCGCAGAACTCGCCAAATACGTCAGGAAGGTCATCGGGCACCGGTGTGCCGCCTGCCTCAGTTGCCACGGACATCGGGAGCCAGCCTAACCGGGGGGTCCGACAATGCCCCGCAACGAAACGTGCCCGGCAGGAAACGGCGCCGGCGCGGGCGGGCGTTAGAGAACAAACCGGGCCTGGCCAGGAACGGTCCGGAGCCGGGAATGCCGCCGGATATCCCGGCGCCCTTTTCCTGCTATCGCCTGGCCGGCGGCATCGATCGTATGGCTTGTGCCGACGGGGGCCCTCGCTGATACTCAGGACCATGGCAGGGAACCCGGGCGATGCCGCCCCGGCGGAGCGTCCTCATCCGCTCCGTGATGGGTCGCGCGCTGACCGGGTCCGGGCGTCCGACACCGACCGGGATGAAGTAATCAGCCAGCTCCGCGAGCGGTACGCGGAGGGGCGGCTCACCCACGACACCCTGGAGCACCGGCTGGAATCGGCGCTGCGGGCCCGCTACCAGGATGATCTGGCCGAGGTGCTGGCCGACCTGCCTTCCAGGCGCCGCCTGGGCGCCACCGTGGCGGCGTACTGGCAGCGCGGCTGCGCCACGCTGGCCAGCCTGATGTCCACCGCCCCCCGGCCGTCGCCCGCCCGCGTCCTGGCCTTTCCTTCCGGCGACCAGAGCCGCTTCACCATCGGCCGTGACGGGGGCTGCGACATGGTGCTGCCCCATCCCACCGTGTCCCGCTGGCACGCCGGGCTGAAGCGCGAGGCCAGTGGCTGGGTGCTGGATGACCTGGGCTCCATGAATGGCACCAGGCTGAACGGCTGGCGGGTCCGGGCATCGGTGCCGGTGCGAGACGGTGATCTGGTCAGCTTCGGTGCGGTCACGTACGTCATCGGCCGGCCGGGCAGCGGCGGTGGGCGGTCCCAGGCGGGCGGTTAGACCAGCCGGTGATCATCTGGTAGCGGCCGGCGAGATGGCGGAGGCGCGTTTTTCCACCAGTCCTGCCGACCCTTTAGAGTCATGGCGTGACGTTGGTTTTGCTGGTGCGGCATGGGCTGACGGCGGGAACGGGAAATGTTCTCACCGGCCGGACGCCGGGTATTCCGCTGGACGACCGTGGCCGGGCGCAGGCCGGGGCGCTGGCGGCCCGGCTGGCTGACGTGCCCCTGGACGCGATCATTACCAGCCCGCTGGACCGCTGCCGCGAGACCGCGGAGGCGATCGCCGCGGCGCGCAATGGCACCGCGCCCGCGGTCACCGAAGACGAGCAGTTCGCCGAGGTCAAATACGGGGACTGGACGGGCCAGCCGCTCAAGCGGCTGGCCAAGGAGCCGCTGTGGCGCGTGGTCCAGGCTCATCCCAGCGCGGTGCGCTTTCCCGGGAAAGACGCGGAGTCCATGCCTGAGGTGCAGCACCGCGCGGTGAACGCGGTCCGGGAGTGGAACGCCCGGCTCGGCAAGGACGCCGTTTACCTGATCTGCTCGCACGGGGACGTCATCAAATCGGTCATCGCGGACAGCCTCGGCCTGCACCTGGACCTGAGCCAGCGCATTCAGGTCGATCCATGCTCGCTGAGCGTCATCCGGTACACCCCGCTTCGCCCTTTCCTGGTACGAATGAATGACACTGGCCGCACCGCCGCCGGGCTGGCCAGGCCGCATGATGCGGGCACGGGCGCGGGGAAGGCGGCCGCAAATGGCGGGGCGCCACAGGCGGCCGCCGGGGGAGCGCCGCCTCTCCCCTTCGGGGAGGGTGACGCGGCCATCGGCGGGGGAGCGGGAGGATAGGGATCATGCCGGTGTACTCCTATGACCCGCCGGAACGTTTCGTGGCCGGCACAGTCGGGCAGCCCGGGGAGCGCACGTTCTACCTGCAGGCCAGCGACAGCGGCCGGGTGACGAGCGTGGCCCTGGAGAAGTTCCAGGTCAGCCTGCTCGCCGAACGGCTCGAGGAACTGCTCGACGAGGTGCTGCGGCGCACCGGCGGGCTCACCTCTGTGCCCGCCGCCACCCCCAGTGATCTCAACGACGACGAGCCGCTCGACCTGCCGCTCATGGAGGACTTCCGGGTCGGCGCGATCGCCCTGGCCTGGGACGGCGAGGACGAACGGGTGGTCATCGAGGCGCAGGAGGAGTCCGAGACGCCGGTCGAGCCGCTGGCCGAGGACATTCCCGAGAATGGCCCGGGGGTACTCCGGGTCCGCATCACCGCGGCCTCGGCACGCGCCTTTTCCCAGCGTGCGTTGCGCATCCTGGGGCAGGGACGGCCTCCCTGCCCGCTGTGCGGCCTGCCGCTCGACACCGAGGGGCATATCTGCCCGCGCCAGAATGGTCACCGGGCCGCCAATGGCTGATAAGCCGCCCGCCCGCCGGCTGTCCCGTCCCCAGCGCCGTCCCAGGCAGCCCCCGGATGACCATGCGGCCGCGCTCGAGCTGCTCCGCGAGGGAGAACTGGAGGTCGAGGGGCGCCTGATCGTCGCCTCCAACGCCACGCTCTACTGCACGATCCGGCATGGTTCCACCGAGTCAGCCTGCGTATACAAGCCGATCGCGGGTGAGCGGCCGTTGTGGGATTTCCCACATGGCACGCTGGCCGGCCGGGAAGTGGCCGCGTACGCGGTATCCCGGGCCGCGGGCTGGGATCTGGTCCCGCCGACCGTGTACCGGGACGGCCCGTTCGGCCCGGGCATGTGCCAGCTGTGGATCGACGCGGACGCCGAGGTGGACCTGGTGGCCCTGTCACGGCGCTCGGATCACCAGATGCTCCAGGACATGGCCGTGTTCGACGCCGTGATCAACAACGCGGACCGCAAGATCGGCCACCTGCTGCCGGTCAGCGCCGACCGGCTCTACGGCTGCGACCATGGGGTGTGCTTCGGCGAGGAGTACAAGCTCCGCACCGTGCTGTGGCAGTGGCGGGGCCGCAAACTGCCGGCCCGGGCCATGGAGGCGCTGATCAGGCTGCAGGATGAGCTGGAAAGCGGGCCACTCGCCGAGGAATTGCCGCAACGGCTGTCCGGGACTGAGATCGAGGCCACCAGGCAGCGCATCGGCCTGCTGCTCGCCGCGAAGGTCCACCCCTACCCACCCGAGGACTGGCCCGCCGTCCCCTGGCCGCCGTACTAGTCCGGGGGGGGCGACCCCCCTGGACCCCCCGGGATCGTTGGCTCGGACGGGACACGCCTTCGGCGCGCCCGGCCTCGCCATCGAAATTAACGGCCGGGTTCGCCGGGGTGGCGGCGGCGGCGCAGGTAACGCTCGAACTCCCGGGCGATCGCGTCCCCGCTCGCCTCGGGCAGATCCGTCGCGTCCTTGGCCTCCTCCAGCGTGCGGACGTAGTCCGCGACCTCCGTGTCCTGCTCCGCCAGCTCGTCAACGCCGCGTTCCCACGCCCGGGCCTCCTGCGGGAGGTCGCCCAGCGGGAGTGAGACGTCCAGGACGTCCTCGACCCCGCGGAGCAGGGCCAGGGTGGCCTTGGGGCTGGGCGGCTGAGCCACGTAATGCGGCACGGACGCCCACAGTGACACCGTCGCGATGCCCGCCTCGGTACAGGCGTGCTGGAGCACGCCGACGATCCCGGTGGGGCCCTTGTACTCCACCGGCTCCACGTGCAGCTCGCTGGCCAGGGCCGGCTCCGACGCGGCCGCCGCCACCGGCACCGGCCGGGTGTGCGGGGAGTCCGCGAGGAGGGCGCCCAGCAGCACCACCGTCTCGGCGCCCAGGTCGGTGAAGGACCGCACCAGTTCATCGCTGAACGCCCGCCAGCGCATGTTGGGCTCAATCCCGTGCACCAGCACGACGTCCCGGCCCAGGCCCTCGGGGCTGGCTACCGCCAGCCGCGTGGTCGGCCAGACCAGCCGGTCGGTGCGGCCCTCTGAGACCTCCATCACCGGCCGGGTCACCTGGAAGTCGTAGTAGTCCTCCGGGTCGATGGCGGCGATCTGGGTGGCCTCCCAGGCCAGGCCCAGGTGATCAACCACCCCGCTAGCAGCCTCACCTGCATCATTCCAGCCTTCGAAGGCAGCGATGACTGCCGGCGAGGAGAGCGCTGCAACGCCGTTCAGCTCGATCACCCACCACCTCCTTCGGGGCCGCCGCTGACCCGGATGACACCAGGTTACGTGTACCTCGATGATCGCCGCGTGACCCGGGGCCGCTCCCGTTGGTCCCGGCCGGCAGGCCCGCGGGGTGCGTCGCCCTAGAATAGGGGGCCTATGACGAACACTGCCCGCCCGGCCCAGGCGGCCCGGCCGGAACTCGGTGCCGTCCTCGGGAATCGCGTGGTGGTGGCCGACGGGGCCATGGGGACAATGCTCCAGGCCAGCGACGCGACGCTGGAAGATTTCGATGGTCATGAGGGATGCAACGAAATCCTCAATGTGACCCGGCCAGATATCGTCCGCGGCGTCCATGAGGGCTACCTCGAGGCCGGTGTCGACTGCGTCACCACCAACACATTCGGCGCAAACCTGAGCAATCTGGGTGAATACGGGCTATCCGCGCGGATCGCCGAGCTGTCCGAGGCCGGGGCCCGGATCGCGCGGGAGGCGGCTGACCAGTGGTCCACCCCGGAGCGCCCGCGCTGGGTACTCGGTTCCATGGGGCCGGGCACCAAGCTGCCGACCCTCGGCCATGCCCGGTTCGCCGACCTCCGCGAGGCTTACCAGCTGGGCGCGGCCGGGCTGATCAGCGGCGGGACCGATGCGATCATCATCGAGACCAGCCAGGACCTGCTCCAGGCCAAGGCCGCGATCATCGGCGCGCGGCGGGCGATGACCGCGGCGGGGGCCCAGCTCCCGCTCATCGCCCAGGTGACCATCGAGACCACCGGGGCCATGCTGCTGGGCAGCGAGATCGGCGCCGCACTGACCGCGCTGGAGCCGCTGGGCATCACCCTGATCGGGCTCAACTGCGCGACCGGCCCCGGTGAGATGAGCGAGCATCTGCGCTACCTGGCCGGCCATTCGCGGATCCCGCTGTCCTGCATGCCCAACGCCGGCCTGCCGGTCCTCACCTCCGACGGCGCCCGGTACCCGCTGAGCCCGGCCCAGCTGGCCGACGCGCACGCCATGTTCACCGAGCAGTTCGGGCTGGCCCTGGTCGGCGGGTGCTGCGGCACCACGCCCGAGCACCTGGCCGCCGTGGTGGAGCGGCTGGCCAGGAGGCCGGTGGCACCGCGCAGGCCCCGGCCCGAGCCGGGCGTCGCCTCGCTGTACAGCGCCGTCCCGTTCCGGCAGGACACATCCTTCCTGGCCATCGGGGAGCGGACGAACGCCAATGGGTCCAAGGCGTTCCGGGACGCGCTCATCCAGGGCCGCTACGAGGACTGCGTGGAGATCGCCCGCGCGCAGACCCGCGACGGCGCCCACCTGCTTGACCTGTGCGTGGACTACGTCGGCCGGGACGGCCCCGCCGACATGGCCGAGGTGGCGGGACGGCTGGCCACGGCGGCCACGCTGCCGCTGGTCATCGACTCCACCGAGCCGGAGGTGATCCAGACCGGGCTGGAGCTGCTGGCTGGCCGGGCCGTGGTGAACTCGGTCAACTATGAGGACGGCGACGGCCCGGACTCGCGGATCGCCCGGGTCATGCCCATGATCGTCGAGCATGGCGCTGCCGTGATCGCCCTCACCATCGATGAGCAGGGCCAGGCCCGGACCGCCGAATGGAAGCTCGCGGTGGCCACCCGCCTGATCGAGGACCTTACTGCCAACTACGGGCTGCGGACCTGCGACATCATCGTGGACTGCCTGACCTTCCCGATCGCGACCGGGCAGGAGGAGACCCGCCGCGACGCGATCGAGACGATCGAGGCCATCCGCCAGGTCAAGCAGCGCTACCCCGACGTGCAGACCACGCTGGGTGTCTCCAACGTCTCGTTCGGGCTCAATCCCGCCGCCCGCGCCGTGCTGAACTCGGTGTTCCTGGACGAATGCGTGCGGGCCGGGCTGGACTCCGCGATCGTCCACGCCTCGCGGATCATGCCGATCGCCCGGATCCCCGAGGAGCAGCTGCAGACCGCGCTCGACCTGGTCTACGACCGCCGCCGGGACGGCTACGACCCGCTGGCGCGCCTGCTCGAGCTGTTCGAGGGGGTGGACGCGGCCGCGGTCAAGGCCAGCCGCGCGGCGGAACTGGCCGGGCTGCCGCTCTGGGAACGCCTCAAGCGGCGGATCATCGACGGCGAGCGGGTCGGCCTGGAGGCCGACCTGGACGAGGCGGTCGCCCAGCGTCCGGCCCTGGAGATCGTCAACGACGTCCTGCTGGACGGGATGAAGACGGTCGGTGAGCTGTTCGGTTCGGGCCAGATGCAGCTGCCGTTCGTGCTCCAGTCGGCCGAGGTCATGAAGCTCGCGGTGGGCCACCTGGAACCGCACATGGAGCGGTCCGGTGAGGATGGCAAGGGCCGGATCGTGCTGGCCACCGTCAAGGGCGACGTGCACGACATCGGGAAGAACCTGGTCAACATCATCTTGACCAACAACGGCTACGACGTGATCAACATCGGTATCAAGCAGCCGGTGTCGGCCATCGTGGACGCCGCGACTGAGCACGGGGCGGACGTCGTGGGCATGTCCGGGCTGCTGGTCAAGTCCACCGTGGTGATGCGGGACAACCTGGCCGACCTGAACAGCCGGGGCCTGGCTCGCCGGTGGCCCGTGCTGCTCGGCGGCGCCGCGCTCACCCGGGCCTACGTGGAACAGGACCTGGCCAGCCTGTTCGACGGCGAGGTCCGGTACGCCCGCGACGCCTTCGAGGGCCTCCGCCTGATGGACGCCTTCATGGCCGTCAAGCGGGGCGAGGCCGGGGCCCAGCTGCCGCCCATGCGCGAGCGCCGGGTCGCCGCCGGGGCGAGGCTCCAGGTCACCGAGCCGGAGGCGATGCCCGCCCGCTCCGATGTAGCCACGGATCACCCGGTGGTCGTCCCCCCCTTCTTCGGTGACCGGATCGCCAAGGGCATCCCGCTTTCCGATTACGCATCGTGGCTCGACGAGCGGGCCACGTTCATGGGCCAGTGGGGGCTCAAGCCCGGGCGCGGCGCGGACGGCCCGTCCTACGCCGAGCTCGTCGAGACGGAAGGACGGCCCCGGCTGCGGATGTGGCTGGACCGCGTGCAGAGCGAGGGGCTGCTCCGGGCCGGGGTGGTCTACGGCTACTTCCCGGCGGTCAGCGACGGCGACGACCTGGTCATCCTGGGCCGTGACGGGGGGGAGCGGGAGCGCTTCACGTTCCCCCGGCAGCGCCACGATCGGCATCTGTGCCTGGCCGACTTCTTCCGCCCGGCGGGCTCAGGCGACCCGGACGTGGTCGCCTTCCAGCTGGTCACCGTGGGCCCGGTGATCAGCCGGGCCACGGCCGAACTCTTCGCCAAGAACGCCTACCGCGAGTACCTGGAGCTGCACGGGCTGTCCGTCCAGCTGGCCGAGGCCCTCGCGGAGTATTGGCACGGCCGGGTCCGCGAGGAGACCGGCCTGGCCGGGGACGACCCGGCTGACCTCGACGGCATCCTGAAGGTCGGCTACCGCGGCTGCCGGTACTCGTTCGGCTACCCGGCCTGCCCGGACCTGGAGGACCGGGCCAAGGTGGTGCGCCTGCTGCGGCCCGAGCGGATCGGGGTAGCGCTGTCGGAGGAGTTCCAGCTGGAGCCGGAACAGTCCACCGACGCCCTGATCACCTTCCACCCCGAAGCCAGGTATTTCTCGGCTTGACATCCTCCCGCGCCTGTCAGCGGGGATTCCAGCTATCGACCCGGAGGCCGACTTGCTGAGGTTCGCGGTTCACAGGCCCGGCAGCCCGGACGCCTTGCCGCGCAGTCACGGCATGTCCTGCGGTGATGTTTCTGGCCGCGTTCACGTCCGCGTTGCAGGCGAAACCGCAAGACCGGCAGCGGAAGACGGCTTGGCTCTCGCGCGCTCTTCGGTCAACCGATCCGCACGCGCTGCAGCGCTGCGACGTGAATGCTGGATTTACTCGTTCGATGCGACCGGGAGCCTTTTCCTCAAGCCTGCGCTCGAGGAGTCCCCAGCCGGAGGCAAGGATCTCCCGGTTCAAGCCGGCCTTCCGGGCTACTCCTCTTCCAGGTTCCCCGAGGGTGCCCTTGGCCGAACGAGTCATGTTGCGGACGTTCAGGTTCTCGATAGGAATCAAGTCAAACCGCCGGGCGAGGTCAGTGCTGAGCTTCTCGCACCAGTCTCTACGGGCGTCAACCTCGCGAGCCTTGAGCTTCGCGACAGCCAGTTTTGTCCTGGCGCGGCGGCTCGATCCACGCTTGCTTCTCGCAAGCTTGCGCTGGAGCAGCCGAAGCCGTCGCTGGCGGCCCGGACTCAGTCGCGGGATCTTCAGCAATTCGCCGGTGGAAAGCGCTGCGCTCGCGGCGATACCTCGATCCAGGCCCACGACCTCACCCGTCCCTGGACCGGGGATAGTGCCAGAGATGACGGCGAACGAAATGTGCCAGCGTCCGGCGCGGTCGAGCGTTACCCGGTGGGACTTCACCCCTCTCGGCACCGGCCTGGACCACCCGAACCTGACCCAGCCCGCCTTGGGCAGCCAAATTTCCCCGGCGGCCCGATTCAGCCTGCGGACGTGTCCAGGCCGAACTGCGACAATCCGGAATCCCTCGCTGCGCCCGGCCTTTCGCCACCCGGGCCTTCGATGAGTACCCCCGAAGAAATGTTGCATGGCGTGGGCGAAGTCCCTCAGTGCCTGCTGCTGGACCATCTGGCTTCCATTGCGCAGCCACTCATGCTCCGAGCGAGCCGCAGTCAGCTGCCTGCACTGCGCCACATATCCCGGCGCGCTCCGGCGTCCGGGACGCCACCACGACTGCTGTTCGACGGCCAGGTTCCACACGAATCGTGCCTGGGAGCAGTGGTCTTTGAGGACCATCTCCTGAGCGGCTGCGGGACGCAGCCTGTAGCGGCACATGCGAATACAATATCGAGAGCTTCCGACGTTTCTGGGAAGCTGGCACGGCCCTCTCTGAACGGGCGGGACGCTCGGCTGAGGTCCGCATGACTAGAGGGATTGACCGCGATCCTGCTGGCCGGGATGACGAGGCGAACCAAGGCACCCATAGGGGCCTGCAGGCGGTCACGTTCGACATGGACGGGCTGCTGGTGGACTCCGAGCCGCTGTGGTTCGAGGCCGAGACCGCGATCATGACCCGGATGGGCAGCCCCTGGGGGTCCGCAGACCAGGAGCACCTCATCGGCGGCTCGCTGGCCCGGTCCACCGCCTACATGCAGGCCAAGGCCGCGCAGCCGGTGCCGCGGGAGGTCATCGGGCAGTGGCTCACGGCAGGCATGGCCGACCTGGTCCGGGCCCGCGGGGTGCAGGTGATGCCGGGCGCGCTCGAGCTGCTCGCTGAGGTCGCCGAGGCCGGCCTGCCGCACGCCCTGGTCACCTCCGCCGAGCCGGAAATCATGGCCGCCACGCTGGACTCGATCGGGGTCCGTTTCCCGGTCACGGTATGTGCCGCCGATGTGGCCCGCGGCAAGCCGGATCCCGAGCCGTATCTACTGGCGGCCGCCCGGCTCGGAGTGACCCCGGGGCGGTGCGTCGCGCTGGAGGACTCACCCACCGGCATCAGGTCCGCATACGACGCAGGGCTCACGGTGGTCGCGGTGCCCAGCGTGCCGCCCCCGCCCGGGCTGGCCCGGCTGACCCTCCCGTCGCTGCGCGCGGTCGACCTTGCCACTCTGCGGGAGGCCGCGGCCGGGCGTGCGCGGGGCAACCCATGACGGTGCCATTGTGATTCGGTCACAATCCAGGCACGACGTCGTCGTATCCCTGGCGCGGACCAGGCAAAACGGTAGATCCTCCCGGTAGGGGCCCTGGTAACCGGCTACCCCACGGCCATATGCCGTGGCGGCCCGGTAATTTTCCCGTCACGAGCAGCAGGGAGCGCCGCTAGATGGCAGCACCGCTTGACGTGCCCACGTCTGGCGACGTCGCACCCGAGAGCGTGCTCGAAGGGGTCAGCGGTGAGGCCATCGAGGGCCGGTCACTGGGCCAGATCGCCTGGCTGCGACTGCGCCGCGACAAGGTGGCCATGGTCGGTGGCGGCGTTGTGGTCTTCCTCATCCTGGTGGCGATCTTCGGCCCCTTCCTGGTGCAGAACCCCACCACCTACCACGCGGACCTGATCAACCCCACGTTCAGCCGCCCCAACGGTTCCTGGGGCGGGATCAGCCTCGCGCACCCGTTCGGCGTCGAGCCGGTCACGGGCCGTGACGTGCTCAGCCGGGTCGTCAACGGGGCCCGGGTCTCGCTGCTCATCGCGTTCCTGGCCACCGCGCTCGCGGTCAGCATCGGGGTGGTGATGGGCGTCATCGCCGGGTACTTCGGCGGCTGGGTGGACGCGGTGATCGCCCGCGTCATGGACGTCTTCCTGGCCTTCCCGCTGCTCGTGTTCGCGATCGCCCTGGTCGGTGTCATCCCGTCGTCCGCGTTCGGGCTGTCGGGGAACTCGCTGCGGATCGGCCTGCTCGTCTTCGTGATCGGATTCTTCGCCTGGCCCTACATGGGCCGGATCATCCGCGGCCAGACGCTGTCGCTGCGGGAGCGCGAGTTCGTGGACGCGGCCCGCAGCATCGGGGCCCGCGGTCCCTACATCCTGTTCCGTGAGCTGCTACCCAACCTGGTGGCGCCCATCCTGGTCTACTCCACGCTGCTCATCCCGACCAACATCCTGTTCGAGGCCGCCCTGTCCTACCTGGGCGTCGGGATCATCCCGCCCACGCCCAGCTGGGGCGGGATGCTCTCGGACGCGGTCAGCAACGGGTACTACTCGATCGACCCGATGTACATGATCATTCCCGGCCTGGCCATCTTCATCACCGTCATGGCATTCAACCTGTTCGGTGACGGGCTGCGCGATGCTCTCGACCCGAGAAGCAGCCGGTAGGCCATTGCATCACCGAAATTCACACAATGAATCACGACAGGGAGGGGTTCACCTCATGAGGAGACCCAGGACCATAGGGCTGGCGGCGCTGGCGGCGACCGCCGCCCTCGCGCTGGCCGCCTGTGGCGGCAGCAGCGGGAGCAGCGGGAGCAGCGGGAGCAGCGGGAGCTCCGGCTCGAGCTCCGGCTCGTCGTCCGCTGCTGGATTCAACGCCGCGATCACCAAGGTAGTCAGCCCGTCCACCAAGAAGGGCGGCACGCTGACCTTCGGCGACAGCAGCACCACGGACTCGACCGACCCGGGCAACACCTACTACGCGTTCTCGTGGAACCTGACCCGGTTCTACACGATGCCGCTGATGACCTACAAGTCCTGCCCCGGCAAGTGCGGCCTGCAGGTCGTGCCCGACCTTGCGACCGGCCCGGGCGTCGTCACCGACAACGGGCTGACCTGGACCTATCACATCCAGCCCGGCGTGAAGTTCGAGGACGGGACCACGGTCACCTCAGCGGATGTCAAGTACGCCGTGGAGCGCACCTTCGACCGGGCCAAGCTGCCGCTGGGCCCGAACTACTTCTCGCTGCTGCTGGCGCCGCAGAAGCCGGCCTATCCCGGGCCGTACAAGGACCGGTCCAAGAACCTGATGGGCCTGAAGGCGGTGCAGACGCCGAACGCGACCACCATCGTGTTCCATCTGGCCAAGCCGTTCGCGGACTTCAACTACGTGGTCGCGATCCCGCAGACCGCGCCGGTCCCGCCCAACAAGGACACGGGGACGAACTACCAGCTGCACCCGTGGTCGACCGGGCCGTACAAGTTCCAGAGTTATCAGCTGAACAAGCAGACCACGCTGGTCCCGAACACGTTCTGGAAGCAGTCCACCGACCCGAACGCTCACCAGCTGCCCAGCAAGATCATCCTCAACTGGAACGTGAACGCGAACGACCTGGACAACCGGCTGCTCGCCGGTGACCTGGACGTGGACGCGGCCGGCACCGGCGTGCAGGCGGCGGCCCGGGCCAAGGTCTTGTCCTCACCGACACTCAAGGCCTCCTCGGATGACCCGATCAGCGGGTTCCTCTGGTTCGCCTACCTGGACACGAAGGTGGCGCCGCTGAACAACGTGGCCTGCCGGCAGGCCATCGAGTACGCGGCGAACAAGACGAACCTGCAGACCGCGTACGGCGGCCCGGTGGCCGGCGGCGCGATCGCCAGCACGGTGGCCCCGCCGAACGTCATCGGCCAGAAGCACTTCGATCTGTATGAGGCCACCACCAAGCCCGGCGGCGACATCTCCAAGGCCAAGGCGGCGCTCAAGACCTGTGGTCACCCGAACGGGTTCACCACCGGTATCACCTACCGCAGCGACCGGCCCAAGGAAGTGGCCGCGGCGCAGGCCATGCAGGCGTCGCTGGCCCAGGCCGGGATCAAGCTGCAGCTGCACGGCTACCCGTCGGGCACCTACTACAGCAACTTCGCGGGCGTGCCGAACTACATGCACTCGCACAACATCGGCATCGCCATGGGCGGCTGGGCCCCGGACTGGCCAGACGGTTACGGGTTCTTCGACTTCATCACGGCCGGCAACACGATCAGCCCGGCCGGCAACACCAACATCGAAGAGCTCAACGACCCGGTGGTGAACAACGACCTGGCCAAGATGGCCAGCACCACTGACGAGGCCACGCGCAACTCCTACACCGCCCAGATCGACATGCAGGTGATGAAGGACGCGGCCATCCTGCCCGAGGTGTACGCGAAGTCGCTGCTCTACCGCAGCCCGAACATAACCAACGTCTACGTCCAGCCTTACTACGGCATGTACAACTACGCCGTACTCGGCCTGAAGTAGACCAGGAGAAAGTGAGGATGCTGGTGCCCGGCCAGGCTCTGCTTACCGGCAGGACCAGGCCGGGCACCAGCGCCGCGCCGTGATCACATTCATCATCCGGCGGCTGATCGCCACCGTCTTCCTGCTGATCGTGGTCAGCATCATCACGTTCGCGATCTTCTTCCTCATCCCGCGGCTGGCCGGGCAGAGCACCTACCAGCTCGCCACGCAGTACGTCGGCCGCAACCCGGACCGGGCCGCGGTGCTGGCCATCGAGGACAAGCTGGGGCTCAATTCGCCGCTATACCTGCAATACGGCCGGTTTCTCAAGGCCATCGTGCTCGGCACGCACTACAACAGCGGCACCAGCATCACGTACTGCCCGCCGCCGTGCTTCGGTTACTCGTTCAAGACCCAGCAGCCGGTCTGGCCGCAGATGGTCAGCGACATCCCGGTGACCCTTTCGCTGGCCGTGGGGGCGGCGATCCTCTGGCTGGTCGGTGGGGTGGCGATCGGGGTGCTCTCCGCGCTGCGCCGGGGGACGTTCTTCGACCGGTTCTCGATGGGTGTCGCCCTGCTCGGGGTGTCCCTCCCGATCTTCTTCACCGGCCTGATCCTGCTGGAGCTGTTCAGCTACAAGTGGCCCATCTTCCCCAACGTCCAGTTCGTGCCCCTGACCACGAACCCGTACCTGTGGGCGCGGAACCTGGTGCTGCCCTGGATCACCCTGGCCTTCCTCTACGCTGCCCTGTACGCGAGGCTGACCCGCGCGGGCATGCTGGAGACCATGAGCGAGGACTACATCCGCACCGCCCGGGCCAAGGGCCTGGTCGAGCGGAAGGTGATCTTCAAGCACGGCCTGCGTGCGGCGCTGACCCCGATCGTCACGATCTTCGGGATGGACCTCGGCCTGCTGCTCGGCGGGGCGATCATCACCGAATACACGTTCTCGCTGCATGGCCTCGGCCTGTTCACCATCGAAGCGGTGCAGAACCAGGACCTGCCGGAGATCCTGGGGGTCACGATGCTGGCCGCGTTCTTCATCGTCATCGCCAACCTGGTGGTGGACATCCTGTACGCCGTGGTCAACCCAAGGGTGAGGACCTGATGCCCGACACCCTGCTCGAGGTCAGGGACCTGCGGATCCAGTTCCCGACCAACGACGGCCTCGTGAAGGCCGTCGACGGGGTCTCGTTCAGCCTCGACCGCGGGGCCACCCTGGGCATCGTCGGCGAGTCGGGGTCGGGGAAGAGCGTCACCAGCATGGGCATCATGGGCCTGCACCAGGGCACCAACGCCCAGATCACCGGGAGCATCCGGCTGGACGGCGAGGAACTGGTCGGCGCCCCGTCATCCCGGGTCCGCGAGCTGCGCGGCAGCAAGATGGCCATGATCTTCCAGGATCCGCTGTCCGCGCTGCACCCGTACTACACCGTCGGCGCCCAGATCGCCGAGGCGTACCTGGTGCACAACGACGTGGGCAAGAAGGTCGCCCGCAAGCACGCGGTCAACATGCTCGGCCGGGTCGGCATCCCGCAGCCCGCCGCTCGCGTCGATGACTACCCGCACCAGTTCTCCGGCGGCATGCGGCAGCGGGCCATGATCGCCATGGCGCTGAGCTGCGACCCGGAACTGCTGATCGCCGACGAGCCGACCACCGCGCTGGACGTCACGGTCCAGGCGCAGATCCTCGACCTGATCTGGGACCTGCAGCAGGAGTACCATTCCGCGGTCATCATCATCACTCACGACCTGGGAGTCGTGGCCGAGTTGTCTGACGACATCCTGGTCATGTACGCGGGCCGGATGTCGGAGTACGGCCCGGCCGAGGACGTCTTCGACCGGCCCGGCCACCCCTACACCTGGGGCCTGCTCGCGTCCATGCCCCGCATCGACGAGGCGCGCCTGGAGCGGCTGCTGCCGATCCCGGGCACCCCGCCCAGCCTGATCCGGGTGCCGCCGGGCTGCCCGTTCCATCCCCGGTGCCGGTATGCCAGCCTGACCGACGGACGGAGCCAGACCGAGATTCCCAAGCTCCGCGAGGTGGAGCCGGGGCACCTGGTCGCCTGTCATCTGACCGCCGACCAGCGGCGGAAGGCCCGGGACGAACTGCTCGGGGAGATCCAGGCGCCCGCCATCCCGACCACGCAGGGGGACGAGTGAGCAGCCCAGTGAGCACCGCCGGGACCACGGGCGCCAGCGCCGGCGGGGGCGACGGCCTGCTCGAGGTGGCCGGGCTGATGAAGTACTTCCCGGTGACCCGGGGCGTCATCTTCCGGCAGAAGGTCGGCGCGGTCCAGGCCGTGGACCAGGTGGACTTCTCCGTGCCCGCCGGAAAGACGCTGGGCCTGGTCGGCGAGTCCGGCTGCGGCAAGACCACGACCGGGCGGCTGCTCACCCGGCTGCTCGAGCCGACCGGCGGGCGGATCATGTTCGACGGACGTGACATCACCCACCTGTCCATGGGCAAGATGCGCCCGCTGCGCCGCGACATCCAGATGATCTTCCAGGACCCGTACTCGTCACTGAACCCGCGGCACACCGTGGGCGGCATCATCGGGGCGCCGCTGCGGCTGCAGAAGGTGAAGACGGAAAAAGGCATCAAGGCGACCGTCCAGGAGCTGCTGGAGCTGGTCGGGCTGAATCCTGAGCACTACAACCGCTACCCGCACGAGTTCTCCGGCGGCCAGCGCCAGCGGATCGGGATCGCCCGCACTCTCGCGCTGCGGCCCAAGCTGATCGTGGCGGACGAGCCGGTCTCGGCCCTGGACGTGTCGATCCAGGCCCAGGTGATCAACCTGCTCGAAGACCTGCAGAACGAGCTGGGCCTGACCTACGTGGTCATCGCGCACGACCTGTCCGTGGTCCGGCACATCAGTGACCAGGTGGCGGTCATGTATCTGGGCAAGATCGTCGAGCTGGCCGGCCGTGACCAGCTGTACGCCAAGCCGCGCCACCCCTATACGGTCGCGCTGATGTCCGCGGTCCCCGTGCCGGAGCCGGTGCGCGTCGAGGGGCGCCGGGGGCGCCGTGAGCGCATCCGGCTGGCCGGCGACGTGCCCAGCCCGCTGAACCCGCCTCCGGCCTGCCGGTTCCACACCCGGTGCTGGAAGGCGCAGGAGGTGTGCCGGACCCAGGAGCCGCCGCTCGCTGAACTGGTCCCCGGTCACCAGGTGGCCTGCCACTTCCCGGAGAACACCGAAGCCGCAGCCGGGTAGGGCGTCCGGCCGCCGGCCGGACTTTACCCGGAACGCCGGCCCGGGACGATCGGGGCACTCCCACCGGTGTGCGACGATGGGAGAAGGAACGCTGCCGAGGGGAGCGGCCATGACATACAGCCAGTTCGAATGGCTCCCGCTGTGCGGGGGACTGACGCTCCTCGGGCTGATCATCAGCTGGGTGGTCTGGCGGCGGCGGGGGGCGGCCGCCGGATTGCGGTGGGTGGCCGTGTCACTGCTGCCCCTGGCCGCCTACCTGACCCACGCGGTCAAGATGCTGTGGCAGATCGGCTCGGCGATCGGCAGCTTCGCGACCTCCTTCATCTTCTCGCCGCAGGTCTGGGCCGGCGTGGCCCTGACCGGCCTGGCCATCGTGCTGTTCTATGCCGTGGCGGCCGGGTAATTTTCCCGTCACGAGCAGCAGGGAGCGCCGCTAGATGGCAGCACCGCTTGACGTGCCCACGTCTGGCGACGTCGCACCCGAGAGCGTGCTCGAAGGGATCAGCGGTGAGGCCATCGAGGGCCGGTCACTGGGCCAGATCGCCTGGCTGCGGCTGCGCCGCGACAAGGTGGCCATGGTCGGTGGCGGCGTGGTGGTCTTCCTCATCCTGGTGGCGATCTTCGGCCCGTTCCTGGTGCAGAACCCGACCGTGTATCACGCGAACCTGATCAATCCGACGTTCAGCCGGCCTAACGGACCGCTGGGCGGGATCAGCCTCGCCCACCCGTTCGGGGTCGAGCCGGTCACCGGCCGGGACGTGCTCAGCCGGGTCGTCAACGGGGCCCGGGTCTCGCTGCTCATCGCGTTCCTGGCCACCGCGCTGGCGGTCAGCATCGGGGTGGTGATGGGCGTCATCGCCGGGTACTTCGGCGGCTGGGTGGACGCGGTGATCGCCCGCGTCATGGACATCTTCCTGGCCTTCCCGCTGCTGGTGTTCGCGATCGCCCTGGTCGGTGTCATCCCCTCGTCGGCGTTCGGGCTGAACGGCAATTCGCTGCGGATCGCCCTGCTCGTCTTCGTGATCGGGTTCTTCGCCTGGCCCTATATGGGCCGGATCATCCGCGGCCAGACGCTGTCGCTGCGGGAGCGCGAGTTCGTGGACGCCGCCCGCAGCATCGGGGCGCGCGGTCCGTACATCCTGTTCCGTGAGCTGCTGCCCAACCTGGTGGCGCCCATCCTGGTCTACTCCACGCTGCTGATCCCGACCAACATCCTGTTCGAGGCCGCCCTGTCCTACCTGGGCGTCGGGATCATCCCGCCCACGCCCAGCTGGGGCGGGATGCTCTCGGACGCGGTCAGCAAGGTTTCTACTCGATCGACCCGATGTACATGATCATTCCCGGCCTGGCCATCTTCATCACCGTCTTGGCATTCAACCTGTTCGGTGACGGGCTGCGCGATGCTCTCGACCCGAGAAGCAGCCGGTAGGCCATGCATCACCGAAATTCACACAATGAATCACGACAGGGAGGGGTTCACCTCATGAGGAGACCCAGGACCATAGGGCTGGCGGCGCTGGCGGCGACCGCCGCCCTCGCGCTGGCCGCCTGTGGCGGCAGCAGCGGGAGCAGCGGGAGCAGCGGGAGCTCACGGCTCCAGCTCCGGCTCGTCGTCCGCTGCTGGATTCAACGCCGCGATCACCAAGGTGGTCGCCCCGTCCACCAAAAAGGGCGGCACGCTGACCTTCGGCGACAGCAGCACCACGGACTCGACCGACCCGGGCAACACCTACTACGCGTTCTCGTGGAACCTGACCCGGTTCTACACGATGCCGCTGATGACCTACAAGTCCTGCCCCGGCAAGTGCGGCCTGCAGGTCGTGCCCGACCTCGCGACCGGCCCGGGCGTCGTCACTGACAACGGGCTGACCTGGACCTATCACATCCAGCCGGACGTGAAGTTCGAGGACGGGACCACGGTCACCTCGGCGGACGTCAAGTACGCCGTGGAGCGCACCTTCGACCGGGCCAAGCTGCCGCTGGGCCCGAACTACTTCTCGCTGCTGCTGGCGCCGCAGAAGCCCGCCTACCCGGGTCCGTACAAGGACCGGTCCAAGAACCTGATGGGCCTGAAGGCGGTGCAGACGCCGAACGCGACCACCATCGTGTTCCATCTGGCCAAGCCGTTCGCGGACTTCAACTACGTGGTCGCGATCCCGCAGACCGCGCCGGTGCCGCCGAACAAGGACACCGGGACGAACTACCAGCTGCACCCGATGTCGACCGGGCCGTACAAGTTCCAGAGCTACCAGCTGAACAAGCAGACCATGGTGCCGAACACGTTCTGGAAGCCGTCCACCGACCCGAACGCCACCAGCTGCCCAGCAAGGTCGTCATCAACTGGAACGTGAACGCGAACGACCTGGACAACCGGCTGCTCGCCGGTGACCTGGACGTGGACGCGGCCGGCACCGGCGTGCAGGCGGCGGCCCGGGCCAAGATCTTGTCCTCACCGACGCTCAAGGCCTCCTCGGATAACCCGATCAGCGGGTTCCTCTGGTTCGCCTACCTGGACACGAAGGTGGCGCCGCTGAACAACGTGGCCTGCCGGCAGGCCATCGAGTACGCGGCGAACAAGACGAACCTGCAGACCGCGTACGGCGGCCCGGTGGCCGGCGGCGCGATCGCCAGCACGGTGGCCCCGCCGAACGTCATCGGCCAGAAGCACTTCGACCTGTACAAGGCCACCACCAAGCCCGGCGGCGACATCACCGCGGCCAAGGCGGCGCTCAAGACCTGTGGTCACCCGAACGGGTTCACCACCGGGATCACCTACCGCAGCGACCGGCCCAAGGAAGTGTCCGCGGCGCAGGCCATGCAGGCGTCGCTGGCCCAGGCCGGGATCAAGCTGCAGCTGCACGGCTACCCGTCGGGCACCTACTACAGCAACTTCGCGGGCGTGCCGAACTACATGCACTCGCACAACATCGGCATCGCCATGGGCGGCTGGGCCCCGGACTGGCCAGACGGCTACGGGTTCTTCGACTTCATCACGGCCGGCAACACGATCAGCCCGGCCGGCAACACCAACATCGAAGAGCTCAACGACCCGGTGGTGAACAACGACCTGGCCAAGATGGCCAGCACCACTGACGAGGCCACGCGCAACTCCTACACCGCCCAGATCGACATGCAGGTGATGAAGGACGCGGCCATCCTGCCCGAGGTGTACGCCAAGTCGCTGCTCTACCGCAGCCCGAACATCACCAACGTCTACGTCCAGCCCTACTACGGCATGTACAACTACGCCGTACTCGGCGTGAAGTAGACCAGGAGAAAGTGAGGATGCTGGTGCCCGGCCAGGCTCTGCTTACCGGCAGGGCCAGGCCGGGCACCAGCGCCGCGCCGTGATCACATTCATCGTCCGGCGGCTGATCGCCACCGTCTTCCTGCTGATCGTGGTCAGCATCATCGTGTACGCGATCTTCTTCCTCCTCCCGCGGCTGGCCGGGCAGAACACCTACCAGCTCGCCACGCAGTTCGTCGGCCGCAACCCGGACCGGGCCGCGGTGCTGGCCATCGAGGACAAGCTGGGGCTCAACTCGCCGCTGTACCTGCAATACGGCCGCTTCCTCAAGGCCATCGTGCTCGGCACGCACTACAACAGCGGCACCAGCACCACGTACTGCCCGCCGCCGTGTTTCGGCTACTCGTTCAAGACCCAGCAGCCGGTCTGGCCGCAGATGGTCAGCGACATCCCGGTGACCCTCTCGCTGGCCGTCGGGGCGGCGATCCTCTGGCTGGTCGGCGGGGTGGCGATCGGGGTGCTCTCCGCGCTGCGCCGGGGGACCTTCTTCGACCGGTTCTCGATGGGCGTCGCCCTGCTCGGGGTGTCCCTCCCGATCTTCTTCACCGGCCTGATCCTGCTGGAGCTGTTCAGCTACAAGTGGCCCATCTTCCCCAACGTCCAGTTCGTGCCCCTGACCACGAACCCGTACCTGTGGGCGCGGAACCTGGTGCTGCCCTGGATCACCCTGGCCTTCCTCTACGCCGCCCTGTACGCCCGGCTGACCCGGGCGGGCATGCTGGAGACCATGAGCGAGGACTACATCCGCACCGCCCGGGCCAAGGGCCTGGTCGAGCGGAAGGTGATCTTCAAGCACGGCCTGCGTGCGGCGCTGACCCCGATCGTCACGATCTTCGGCATGGACCTCGGCCTGCTGCTCGGCGGGGCGATCATCACCGAATACACGTTCTCGCTGCACGGCCTCGGCCTGTTCACCATCGAAGCGGTGCAGAACCAGGACCTGCCGGAGATCCTGGGGGTCACGATGCTGGCCGCGTTCTTCATCGTCATCGCCAACCTGGTGGTGGACATCCTGTACGCCGTGGTCAACCCAAGGGTGAGGACCTGATGCCCGAAACCCTGCTCGAGGTCAGGGACCTGCGGATCCAGTTCCCGACCAACGACGGCCTGGTGAAGGCCGTCGACGGGGTCTCGTTCAGCCTCGACCGCGGGGCCACCCTGGGCATCGTCGGCGAGTCGGGGTCGGGGAAGAGCGTCACCAGCATGGGCATCATGGGCCTGCACCAGGGCACCAACGCCCAGATCACCGGGAGCATCCGGCTGGACGGCGAGGAACTGGTCGGCGCCCCGTCATCCCGGGTCCGCGAGCTGCGCGGCAGCAAGATGGCCATGATCTTCCAGGATCCGCTGTCCGCGCTGCACCCGTACTACACCGTCGGCGCCCAGATCGCCGAGGCGTACCTGGTGCACAACGACGTGGGCAAGAAGGTCGCCCGCAAGCACGCGGTCGACATGCTCGGCCGGGTCGGCATCCCGCAGCCCGCCGCTCGCGTCGATGACTACCCGCACCAGTTCTCCGGCGGCATGCGGCAGCGGGCCATGATCGCCATGGCGCTGAGCTGCGACCCGGAACTGCTGATCGCCGACGAGCCGACCACCGCGCTGGACGTCACGGTCCAGGCGCAGATCCTCGACCTGATCTGGGACCTGCAGCAGGAGTACCACTCCGCGGTCATCATCATCACTCACGACCTGGGAGTCGTGGCCGAGTTGTCCGACGACATCCTGGTCATGTACGCGGGCCGGATGTCGGAGTACGGCCCGGCCGAGGACGTCTTCGACCGGCCCGGCCACCCCTACACCTGGGGCCTGCTCGCCTCCATGCCCCGCATCGACGAGGCGCGCCTGGAGCGGCTGCTGCCGATCCCGGGCACCCCGCCCAGCCTGATCCGGGTGCCGCCGGGCTGCCCGTTCCATCCCCGGTGCCGGTATGCCAGCCTGACCGACGGACGGAGCCAGACCGAGATTCCCAAGCTCCGCGAGGTGGAGCCGGGGCACCTGGTCGCCTGTCATCTGACCGCCGACCAGCGGCGGAAGGCCCGGGACGAACTGCTCGGGGAGATCCAGGCGCCCGCCATCCCGACCACGCAGGGGGACGAGTGAGCAGCCCAGTGAGCACCGCCGGGACCACGGGCGCCAGCGCCGGCGGGGGCGACGGCCTGCTCGAGGTGGCCGGGCTGATGAAGTACTTCCCGGTGACCCGGGGCGTCATCTTCCGGCAGAAGGTCGGCGCGGTCCAGGCCGTGGACCAGGTGGACTTCTCCGTGCCCGCCGGAAAGACGCTGGGCCTGGTCGGCGAGTCCGGCTGCGGCAAGACCACGACCGGGCGGCTGCTCACCCGGCTGCTCGAGCCGACCGGCGGGCGGATCATGTTCGACGGACGTGACATCACCCACCTGTCCATGGGCAAGATGCGCCCGCTGCGCCGCGACATCCAGATGATCTTCCAGGACCCGTACTCGTCACTGAACCCGCGGCACACCGTGGGCGGCATCATCGGGGCGCCGCTGCGGCTGCAGAAGGTGAAGACGGAAAAAGGCATCAAGGCGACCGTCCAGGAGCTGCTGGAGCTGGTCGGGCTGAATCCTGAGCACTACAACCGCTACCCGCACGAGTTCTCCGGCGGCCAGCGCCAGCGGATCGGGATCGCCCGCACTCTCGCGCTGCGGCCCAAGCTGATCGTGGCGGACGAGCCGGTCTCGGCCCTGGACGTGTCGATCCAGGCCCAGGTGATCAACCTGCTCGAAGACCTGCAGAACGAGCTGGGCCTGACCTACGTGGTCATCGCGCACGACCTGTCCGTGGTCCGGCACATCAGTGACCAGGTGGCGGTCATGTATCTGGGCAAGATCGTCGAGCTGGCCGGCCGTGACCAGCTGTACGCCAAGCCGCGCCACCCCTATACGGTCGCGCTGATGTCCGCGGTCCCCGTGCCGGAGCCGGTGCGCGTCGAGGGGCGCCGGGGGCGCCGTGAGCGCATCCGGCTGGCCGGCGACGTGCCCAGCCCGCTGAACCCGCCTCCGGCCTGCCGGTTCCACACCCGGTGCTGGAAGGCGCAGGAGGTGTGCCGGACCCAGGAGCCGCCGCTCGCTGAACTGGTCCCCGGTCACCAGGTGGCCTGCCACTTCCCGGAGAACACCGAAGCCGCAGCCGGGTAGGGCGTCCGGCCGCCGGCCGGACTTTACCCGGAACGCCGGCCCGGGACGATCGGGGCACTCCCACCGGTGTGCGACGATGGGAGAAGGAACGCTGCCGAGGGGAGCGGCCATGACATACAGCCAGTTCGAATGGCTCCCGCTGTGCGGGGGACTGACGCTCCTCGGGCTGATCATCAGCTGGGTGGTCTGGCGGCGGCGGGGGGCGGCCGCCGGATTGCGGTGGGTGGCCGTGTCACTGCTGCCCCTGGCCGCCTACCTGACCCACGCGGTCAAGATGCTGTGGCAGATCGGCTCGGCGATCGGCAGCTTCGCGACCTCCTTCATCTTCTCGCCGCAGGTCTGGGCCGGCGTGGCCCTGACCGGCCTGGCCATCGTGCTGTTCGTGGTGTCCGGCACAATGCGCGGCCGGGGCCGCAAGTCCGGCCGCGGGGCAGACAGTGCCAGTGGCCCGGCCGGCGTGCAGGCGGGCGCTCCAGCCGGGAAGGCGCTCAAGCCAGCCAAGGGCAAGGCTCCTGCGGTGGACGACGATCTCGGGGATGTCGCGGACATCCTGCGGCGGCACAACATCCACTGAGCGACCCGGCTGGCTGGCTCAGACGCGAGCCTGGCTCAGACGAGGGCCTCTGGCTCAGACGAGGTCGTCCCCGACCAGCGCGGGACCCGATGCCAGCTCGCCGGAGGCAGCAGACGGAAGGTCCTCCTCGGCAGGCAGGTCGGGCGGGGTGCCGCCGAAGGCCGGGCACAGCGCCTTGTGCGCGCACCAGTCGCACAGACGGCCCGGCCGCGGCCGCCAGTCCCGTGACTGCCGGGCCCGCTCGATGGCCTGCCACAGGGCCTCGATCTTGCGCTCGGTGGCCCGCAGATCGGCCTCATCGGGCTCGTAACGGACGATCTCCCCATTGCCCAGGTACATGAGCTGCAGCAGCCGGGGCACGCGGCCCTGGGCCCGCCAGAGCACCAGGGCGTAGAACTTCATCTGGAACAGGGCCCGCGCTTCGAACTCGGCGGGCGGCGCGCTCCCGGTCTTGTAGTCGACGATCCGCGTCTGGCCGCCGGACGCCACGTCCAGCCGGTCGATGTAGCCGCGCAGCCGCAGCCCCGAGGCCAGCTCGGCTTCCACGGACAGCTCGCGGTGCGCGGGCTCCAGCCGCCGCGGGTCCTCCAGGGTGAAGTAACGATCCAGCATGACCCCGGCCTCGCCGAGCCAGGCCGCCCGGTCAGTCTCCGCCGCGAACAGGCTGCCCAGCTCCGGTTCGCCGGTGACCAGCCGCTCCCATTCGGGATCCAGCAGCGACCTGGCCGCCTCCGGGGTCCGCTCGGGAGCGGGCCGGTCGAACAGGTGCTCCAGGACGGCATGCACCAGGGTGCCGCGGGCCGCTGCCGGGCTCGGCGGCTCGGGCAGCCGGTCGATCACCCGGAACCGGTAAAGCAGCGGGCAGGTCAGGAAGTCACCCGCCCGCGAGGGGGACAGCGACCGCCGCCGGACCGCATCCTCACCGGACGAGACGGCTGGCTGCAGCGGGGCAAGGAGTGGCGCACCATCGTCGGCCATGCCAGGCAGAGTAGGGGAAGCCTCTGACAGTTGCGGGACTTTGACGTCAGTTCCGTCGCCGCTGGCCTCCCGGCGCGGCGGGCGCGTCCGGTGGGGTCACCCAGCACATAGCATCAACCTGTGGCAGGCACACCGCCCGGACGGCCCGAGCCGCAAGGGTCAGGCCCCGGTCTGAGGATCGCGCGGCCCTTCGGGATACCCGTGTACATCTCCCCGTACTGGTTCCTGATCGCGGGGCTGTTCGTCTTCCTCTACGGGAACAGCGCGGCCCTGGCGGGCTCAAGCGAGGTCCGCTACGTGGTGGCCGCCGCCTTTGTGGTGCTCTTGTGGGTGTCCGTCCTGATCCACGAGCTGAGCCACTCCCTGGTCGCCCGCGGGTTCGGGCTGCCGGTCCGCCGGATCCTGCTGTACCCGCTGGGCGGGTTCTCCGAGATCGAGCAGGAGCCCCCTACTCCCGGGCGTGAGTTCCTGGTCTCGGCGGCCGGCCCGGTGCTGTCGCTCGTCCTGGCCGCGCTGGGTTATGTGGTCCTGCTGGTCACCCACCTGGGTGGCCTGCCCGGACTGCTCATCCAGCAACTGGTCTGGGCCAACCTGCTGGTCGGGGTGTTCAACCTGCTGCCCGGGCTGCCGCTGGACGGCGGGCGGATGCTTCGCGCCGGGGTGTGGAAGGCCAGCGGCAGGCCCGTCACGGCGACCATCGTCGCGGCCTGGGCCGGACGCGTGCTCGCGGTGGCCGTCCTGGTGGTACCGATAGCGCTGCTCCTCGCGGCGGGTGACCAGCTCCAGATCATCGATGTGGTGTGGTTCGGCGTCATCGCTGCCTTCATGTGGACCGGTGCCAGCCAGTCGCTGAAGGTCACCCGGGTACGCGAGCGGCTGCCTGGCCTGCAGGCCAGGACGCTGGCCCGGCGGGCTATCCCGATTCCGGCCAGCCTCCCGCTGGCTGAGGCGATCCGGCGGGCGGACGCCGCCGGGGCCCGCGCGCTCGTTATCGTCGATCACGACGACAAGCCGATAGCGATCGTAAACGAGAGCGCGGTGATGGCCACCCCGCCTCAGCGCAGGCCATGGGTCAACGCCGGCTCGCTGGCCCGGACCATCGACTCTGGCCTGGTGCTGCCCGCGGACCTGTCCGGGATGGATCTGCTGGAGGCGGTCCGCCGCGCGCCGGCCACCGAGTACCTGCTGGTCGAGCCGTCAGGGCAGGTCTACGGTGTGCTGTCGGCCAGCGACCTTGACCACGCGTTCGCCGGTGTGTAGTTCATGGCCGTCGCCCTACGGGGCGCCGTCTGGCTCACCGCCGGCCCGTACACGGCCAGGGCACGCCGGGGCACGGCTACTCTGGCGGGCGTGATCCGTCAGCGCCGCGGCCCGTTCGCCCCGGGAGACCAGGTACAGCTCACCGACCCTAAGGGCCGCAAGCACATGGTGCTCCTCGCGGAGGGACGCACGTTCCACACCCACCGGGGCGGGCTGGCCCACGACGACCTCATCGGTGCCCCCGAGGGCACCGTGGTGAAATCCTCCGGCGGGACGCCCTACGTGGCGCTCCGGCCGCTGCTGGCCGACTTCACGCTGTCCATGGCCCGCGGCGCCGCCGTCGTCTACCCGAAGGACGCGGCGCAGATCATCGCGCTGGCCGACGTGTTCCCGGGGGCCCGGGTGCTGGAGGCGGGTGCGGGCTCGGGTGCGCTGTCCTGCTGGCTGCTGCGCAGCGTGGGGGAGGACGGGCTGCTGGTCTCCTACGAGCGGCGGGCGGACTTCGCCGAGATCGCGCGGGACAACGTCGAGCGGTTCTTCGGCGGGCCGCACCCCGCCTGGCGGCTCCGGGTCGGGGACCTGATGGAGGTCACCGGCGAGCAGGCTAATGCTGACCTCGCCGCCGATCCGCAGGTCCCGGACGGTCCCCCCGGGCCTGCGGATAGTTTCGACCGGGTGGTACTGGACATGCTGGCGCCATGGGAGTTTGCGCGCTTGGCAGCCGAGGTGCTCATCCCCGGCGGGTTGCTCTGCTGCTACGTCGCGACCGTCACCCAGCTGTCCCGGACGGTGGAATCGATCCGGGAACAGTCCAGTTTCGACGAGCCGGCCGCCTGGGAGTCGATTGTCCGCGGCTGGCACGTTGACGGGCTGGCGGTGCGGCCGGAGCACCGGATGGTGGGCCACACCGGATTTCTCATCACGGCCCGGCGGCTCGCCGAGGGAATCACCGCACCACCGCGAAGGCGCAGGCCCGCGAAGGGTTCCCGGGAAGAGTCTGATCAGTGAGAATGTCAGCGGCAGGCGGCGCGAGGTTACGCCAGGGCCTCGGATAGGTAGGGTCTAAGTGAAGTCTGCTCTCGGAAGGGGGTGGGGGCGTGGCCACTCGGGATGAAGGATCGCGCACACCGCGGCACGATGATCAGGTTCAGGGCCTCACCACGCAGATCTCCTTCCTCGAGGAGGAGGTGGCAGTGCTGAGGCGGCGGCTGGCCGACTCGCCGAGGCATGTCCGCCTGCTCGAGGAGCGCCTGCGTGAGACCGAAGCCGGCCTGGCTTCGGTCACGGGCCAGAACGAGCGGCTGGCCGATACGCTCCGCGAAGCGCGCGACCAGATCGTGGCGCTCAAGGAGGAAGTCGACCGGCTGGCCCAGCCGCCGTCGGGGTTCGGCGTCTTCCTGGAGGCGTGCGAGGACGGCACCGCCGACGTGTTCACCGGTGGCCGGAAGATGCGCGTCAGCGTCAGCCCGACGGTCGAGCTCGAGAAGCTGCGGCCCGGTCAGGAAGTAGTGCTGAACGAGGCCCTCAACGTGGTCATTGCCCAGGGTTACGAGACCGTGGGCGAGGTCGTCATGCTCAAGGAACTCCTCGAGGACGGCGACCGGGCCCTGGTCATCTCGCACGCCGACGAGGAGCGCGTCGTCCGGCTGGCCGAGCCGCTGCGCGACTCGCTCCTGCGTGCGGGCGACTCGCTGCTGCTCGAGCCGCGCTCCGGCTATGTCTACGAGCGCATCCCCAAGGCTGAGGTCGAGGAGCTCATCCTCGAGGAAGTGCCGGATATCACCTACTCCGATATCGGTGGCCTCAGCTCCCAGATCGTCCAGATCCGGGACGCGGTAGAGCTCCCGTACCTGCACGCCGACCTGTTCCGTGAGCACCAGCTGCGGCCCCCCAAGGGCGTGCTGCTCTACGGCCCGCCCGGGTGCGGCAAGACCCTGATCGCCAAGGCGGTCGCCAACTCCCTGGCCAAGCAGGTGGCCGCGAGGACCGCCGCCGCGCGGGCGGCGAGTGGCGAGCAGGCCTCCCCGGAGGATCCGGTCTCCGCCAAGGCCAGCCAGGCCCGCGACGGCCAGGCCAAGGAAGGCAAGAGCTTCTTCCTCAACATCAAGGGCCCGGAGCTGCTGAACAAGTATGTCGGTGAGACCGAGCGGCACATCCGGCTGGTGTTCCAGCGGGCCCGGGAGAAGGCCAGCGAGGGCATGCCGGTCATCGTGTTCTTCGACGAGATGGACTCGATCTTCCGCACCCGCGGATCCGGCGTCTCCAGCGACGTGGAGAACACGATCGTGCCCCAGCTGCTCAGCGAGATCGACGGCGTGGAGGGGCTGGAGAACGTCATCGTGATCGGTGCCTCCAACCGGGAGGACATGATCGACCCGGCCATCCTGCGACCCGGCCGGCTCGACGTGAAGATCAAGATCGAGCGCCCGGACGCTGAGGCGGCGAAGGACATCTTCTCCAAGTACGTGCTCACCGAGCTGCCGCTGCACCCCGACGACCTGGCCGAGCACGGGTCCTCCCGTGAGGCCACGGTGGACGCCATGATCCAGCGGGTCGTGGAACGCATGTACAGCGAGACGGAGGAGAACCGGTTCCTCGAGGTCACCTACGCCAACGGAGACAAGGAAGTCCTGTACTTCAAGGACTTCAACTCCGGGGCGATGATCGAGAACATCGTGGCCCGGGCCAAGAAGATGGCCATCAAGGAGTTCCTCGACACGGGGCAGAAGGGCATGCGCATCGTCCACCTGCTCACCGCCTGCGTCAACGAGTTCAGCGAGAACGAGGACCTGCCGAACACCACCAACCCGGACGACTGGGCCCGCATCTCCGGCAAGAAGGGCGAGCGGATCGTGTACATCCGGACCCTGGTTTCCGGCAAGCAGGGCACCGAGGCCGGGCGTTCCATCGACACCGTGGCCAATACCGGGCAGTACCTCTGACCTGGGCAGGCGCGGTGGCGTGTCCCCCGGCCGGCCGGTCCGTCACTGGTATCGGGCCGGGCGTGTGCGGCGGGTCACCCGTCCCGGGCCCGGCCGGGCGGCACTAGGCTGCCTGATATGAGCGTGCGGCGGGTGATGGGAACCGAGACCGAGTACGGCATCTCGGTCCCCGGTCAGCCTGGGGCGAATGCCATGGTCACTTCCTCCCAGGTCGTCAACGCCTACCAGGCGGCCACCTCGGCTCGCGCCCGGCGGGCCCGGTGGGATTTCGAGGAGGAGAACCCGCTGCGGGACGCGCGCGGGTTCGATCTGGCCCGGGAGTCCGCGGACGCGACGCAGCTGACCGACGAGGACCTCGGCCTGGCCAACGTGATACTGACCAACGGGGCCCGGCTGTACGTGGACCACGCGCACCCGGAATACTCGGCGCCGGAGTGCACCAACCCGCTCGCCGCGGTCATCTGGGACAAGGCGGGGGAACGGGTCATGGCGGAGGCTGCCGCCCGGGCCGCCACCGTGCCGGGCAGCGCCCCGATCCAGCTCTACAAGAACAACACCGACAACAAGGGTGCCTCCTACGGCTGCCACGAGAATTACCTGATGCGCCGGGCGACGCCGTTCGCGGACATCGTCCGGCACCTCACCCCGTTCTTCGTGTCCAGGCAGGTGGTCTGCGGGGCCGGGCGGGTCGGCCTGGGCGCGGACGGCCGCGACGACGGCTTCCAGATCAGCCAGCGGGCCGACTTCTTCGAGGTCGAGGTGGGCCTGGAAACCACGCTGAAGCGGCCCATCATCAACACCCGGGATGAACCGCACGCGGACCCGGAGAAATACCGCCGGCTGCACGTGATCATCGGCGACGCCAACATGAGCGAGGTCAGCACCTACCTCAAGCTCGGCACCACCGCGCTGGTCCTGGCCATGATCGAGGACAAGTTCCTCGGGGGTGATCTGTCGGTCGAGTCACCGGTGGCCGAGCTCCGGGCCATCTCGCACGACCCCACCTGCCGCCATCAGCTCACGCTGCGGGACGGCCGGAAGATGACCGGGGTGCAGCTCCAGATGGAGTACCTGGAGCTGGCCCGCAAGTATACCGAGGACAAGTTCGGCTCCGATGTGGATGAGATGACCGCCGACGTGCTCACGCGGTGGGAATCCGTGCTCACCCGGCTGGCCGAGGACCCGATGCAGCTGTCCCGCGAGCTGGACTGGGTGGCCAAGCTGGAGCTGCTCGAGGGTTACCGGACCCGGGACGGCCTGGCCTGGGGGCACCCCCGGCTCCAGCTGGTGGACTTGCAGTACTCCGACGTCCGGCCGGACCGCGGCCTGTACAACCGGCTCGCCGCGCGAGGCCGGATCACCCGCCTCGTCTCCGAGCAGGAGGTGATCGCGGCCATCGATTACCCGCCGGAGGACACCCGGGCCTACTTCCGGGGCCGCTGCCTGCAGCAGTACCCGGAGTCGGTCGCCGCGGCCTCCTGGGATTCAGTGATCTTCGACATCCCGGGGCGGGAATCGCTGCAGCGGGTGCCGACGCTGGAGCCGCTCCGCGGCACCAGGGCGCACGTGGGCGGCCTGCTGGACCGGAGCCGGACCGCCGCGGAGCTGGTGTCCGCGCTGACCGGCCAGAACTGACCCGTCCGGGTCCACCCGGGCGGCGCCGGAGCGTCTCTCTGCAGCCCCGTGATCACCCCACCGGCTGGCCGGGGACCGGGACCGGCCGATGCGGGCATTATTGAGCCGCCTGATCCCGATGCCCGATTTCAGGGTTGGACAGGCCATCCGCAGGCGAGGATACGGTTAAGCCGAGGATGACCCTGTAGCACGGAGGTTTCGGGCATGGCGACGAAGGATACTGGCGGTCAGCGACAGACCTCTAAGCGCAGCGAGGAGACCGAGGAGGCGGAGCCGCAGGCATCGGGCGACGTCAAGGAGCGCCAGGAGAAGCTGGCCGACGACGTGGACGCGATCCTGGACGAGATCGATGAGGTCCTCGAGGAGAACGCCGAGGAGTTCGTGCGGTCGTACGTGCAGAAGGGCGGCCAGTGACGGCGGCCGGCCGCGGGATGTACCAGGGCGGCGGTTCCCCCGGGTTCGCCCTGGGCTGACAAGCCGCACGCGTGGCGGGGGCCTGGCCGCAGTAAGGTCAGAGGTCAGGTAGCGGCGGACTAACCGGGAGGACTAGGCGTGAGTTCTGGCTTCTTTGCCGGAAGGTTCATTACGGCGTGCATGGACGCTGGCACATCGTCTTTCGCTGATCTGGTGGCGGCGTGCGCACCAGAGACGCTGCCGGGCGCCGGGGCGGCCGCTGCCGCTCAGGCTGGCGGTGCGGCCGGGACCTCCGGGACCGCCGCCCAGGGCGCGACCGGGGCGGCCGGCGAGGGGGCGGGTCCTTACCTGCCGCACGGGACGACGATCGTGGCGGCCCGTTTCGATGGCGGCGTGGTGATGGCCGGTGACCGCCGGTCCACGGCGGGCAACATGATTGCTCAGCGGGATATCGAGAAGGTGTTCCGCAGCGACGATTACTCCTGCGTCGGCATCGCGGGCGTCGCGGGGATCGGACTGGAACTGGTCCGGTTGTTCCAGCTGGAACTGGAGCACTACGAGAAGCTCGAGGGCCGGACGCTGTCCCTGGAGGGCAAGGCGAACCGGCTGTCCGCGTTCGTGCGGGGCAACCTGAGCGCGGCCATGCAGGGGCTGGTGGTCGTCCCGCTGTTCGCCGGCTACGACGAGGACGCCGGCCGGGGCCGGATCTTCAGCTACGACGTGGCCGGCGGCCGCTACGAAGAGCGCCCCTACCACTCGATCGGGTCCGGGTCGATATTCGCCAAGGGCTCGCTGAAGAAGCTCTACACCGACAGCCTGTCCGACCGGGAAGTGGTCATGGCCTGCATGCAGGCGCTCTACGACGCGGCCGACGACGACTCAGCGACCGGCGGCCCCGACGTGGCGCGGCAGATCTACCCGGTGGTGGCGATCATCACCGCGGACGGGTTCCGCCGCCTGTCGGACGCCGAGTCCGGGGAGTACGCCCGGGCCGTGGTGGAGGACAGGTTGAGGGAGCCCTCGGGGCCGGTTGCCCCGCTGCCTCCCTTGACCCCGTAAGCCGGCTGGCGGGGTTGACCCGCGTTCCCGCCTGACCAGCGCCATTCCAAGTAGCGCCGTTACGAGTAGGGGTAAAGCTGCGGTGAGTATGCCGTTCTACGTCTCGCCAGAACAGGCGATGAAAGATAAGGCGGATTACGCCCGTAAGGGCATCGCCCGCGGCCGCAGCGGGGTGGTGATCCAGTACGACGGGGGCATCCTGTTTGTAGCGCCGAACCCGTCCAGCGCGCTGCACAAGATCAGCGAGATCTACGATCGCATCGCGTTTGCGGCGGTGGGCCGGTACAACGAGTTCGAGAACCTGCGCAAGGCCGGGGTCCGGTACGCGGACTACACCGGGTATCAGTACGACCGCAGTGACGTTACCGCGCGCGGCCTGGCCAACTGGTACGCGCAGATCCTCGGCCAGTTCTTCACCGAGAGCAACAAGCCGTTCGAGGTCGAACTGGTGGTGGCCGAGGTCGGCGAGTCACCGGCCGCCGACCAGATCTACCGGATCACGTTCGACGGCTCGGTAGCCGAGGAGCATGGCTTCGTGGCCATGGGCGGCCAGGCCGATCAGGTGGCGGCCGTGCTCAAGGACCACTACGCCGACGACCTCCCGCTCGTCCGGGCGCTGGGGGCCGCGATCGCCGGCCTGGCCGGCCAGGGCAACGGCGAGGGGACTGAGCTGGGTGCCAGCCAGCTGGAAGTGGGCATCCTGGCCCGGGACCGGGTGCACCGGACGTTCCGGCGGCTGACCGGCGCGCGGCTGGAGGTGTTGCTGGCCGAGGCGGCCAGCGCCGAGGGATCGGGCCCGGGCAGCCCGGCACCGGGTGCCGGGGAGGAGCCGCAGCCCGGCGAGGCCGCCAGCCCCGATGAAGGCGTGACTCCCTAGCCGCCCCATCCCTGACCGCCCAGCGCCATCGACTGCCGGAGCCGGGGCGATGGCCGAGCGCGATATGCGCGGTAGTGTCGGAGATGACTGAGCGGTACGGATGACCCTGGAGGACGAGTGACCACAACGTCGGACCTGGCCGCCACGACTGGGATCGATGTACCCACCGGGCTGTTCATCGGCGGCCAGTGGACCAAGGGCCGTGACGGCGGGCTGATTGGCGTGACCGACCCGGCCACCGAGGAGATCATCGCGGAAGTGGCCGACGGCACGGCCGAGGACACGCTGGACGCGGTCAGCGCCGCCTCCGCCGCCCTGCCCGGCTGGGCCGCGACCGCACCTCGCGAGCGGGCCGAGTGCCTGCGCCGCGCCTGGTCGCTGATGATCGCCAAGTCCGACGCGCTGGCCCGGCTGATGGTGCTGGAGAACGGCAAGGCGCTGCCGGACGCGCGGGGTGAGGTGACCTACGCCGCCGAGTTCTTCCGCTGGTACGCCGAGGAGGCCGTGCGGATCGAGGGCTCGGTCCTCACCGCCCCGTCCGGTGCCAACCGCATCCTGGTCACGCGGCAGCCGGTGGGCGTGAGCGTGCTCATCACCCCGTGGAACTTCCCCGCCGCGATGGCCACCCGGAAGATCGGGCCGGCCCTGGCGGCTGGCTGCACGGTGGTGCTCAAGCCCGCCAAGGAGACCCCGCTCACGGCGCTCGCGGTGGTGGAGATCCTGCGCGAGGCGGGCGTCCCGGACGGTGTGGTGAACGTGGTCACCACCTCCTCGGCGAGCCGCTTCAGTGAAACCGTGCTGGCTGACCCCCGGGTCCGCAAGCTGTCCTTCACCGGGTCCACCGAGGTTGGCCGGGTCCTGCTGAAGGCGGCCGCCAACCGCGTGATCAACTGTTCCATGGAGCTGGGTGGCAACGCCCCCTTCCTGATCTTCGAGGACGCCGATATCAGCGCGGCCCTGGACGGGGCGTTCCTGGCCAAAATGCGCAACGGCGGGGAGGCGTGCACCGCTGCCAACCGCTTTTACGTGCACGAGGCCGTCGCCGACGAGTTCACCGCCGCGTTCGCGGCGCGCCTCGAGGCGCTCAAGGTCGGCCCCGGCCTCGACGAGGGCACCGAGCTGGGCCCGCTGGTCAACGAGGACACCCGGTCCAAGGTGGCCAGCCTGGTGGACGAAGCCACCAGCGCGGGCAGCCGGGTGGTCACCGGCGGGTCTGTTCCCGACCGCCGCGGCTACTTCTACGCGCCCACCGTGCTGGACAACGTGCCGCCCGGCGCGGGCATCCTGGACGAGGAGATCTTCGGCCCGGTCGCCCCGATCGTCCGGTTCAGCTCGGAATCCGACGCGGTCGCCTGGGCCAACAACACCGAATACGGCCTGGTCTCTTACGTCTACACCCGGGACCTGCGCCGCTCCCTCCGGGTGGCCGAGGGCCTGGAGGCCGGGATGATCGGCATCAACCGGGGCGTGGTCTCCGATCCGGCGGCACCGTTCGGCGGGGTCAAGCAGTCCGGGATCGGCCGTGAAGGAGGCCATGACGGGCTGCTGGAGTTCACCGAGACCAAGTACATCGCTGTCAACTGGTGACACGACGACCGGTGACACGACGGCTGACGGCACGTCGGCTGACGGCACGGGGCGTGGAGAACCGCCCCGGGTCACGTCCGCGGACCGACCCCACCTGGCGCGGGTGCATACGGTCGTGCCGTAGGGTCTGGTGAGCGACCATGGACAGACGAATCTTCGGGCTTGAGAACGAATACGGGGTCACCTGTACCTTCCGCGGCAGCCGGCGGCTGTCCCCGGACGAGGTAGCCAGGTACCTCTTCCGCCGCGTGGTTTCGTGGGGCCGGAGCAGTAACGTGTTCCTGCGCAACGGCGCCCGGCTCTACCTCGATGTGGGCAGCCACCCCGAGTACGCCACCCCCGAGTGCGACAACATCCTCGACCTGGTGGTCCACGACAAGGCCGGCGAGCGGATCCTGGAAGGCCTGCTGGTGGACGCCGACCGGCGCCTCCGGGAAGAGGGCATCGCCGGGGACATCTACCTGTTCAAGAACAACACCGACTCGGCCGGCAACTCCTACGGGTGCCACGAGAACTACCTGGTCGGCCGGCATGGCGAATTCGGCAGGCTGGCCGACATCCTGATCCCGTTCCTGGTCACCCGGCAGGTCATCTGCGGGGCAGGCAAGGTGCTGCAGACTCCCCGGGGCGCGGTGTACTGCGTCAGCCAGCGGGCCGAGCACATCTGGGAGGGCGTGTCCTCCGCCACGACGCGGTCCCGGCCGATCATCAACACCCGGGACGAGCCGCACGCCGACGCGGAGCGGTTCCGCCGGCTGCATGTGATCGTCGGCGACTCCAACATGAGCGAGACGACCATGCTGCTCAAGGTCGGTGCGACCGACCTGGTGCTGCGCATGGTCGAGGCCGGCACGGTGATGCGGGACCTGACCCTGGAGAACCCGATCCGGGCCATCCGCGACGTCAGCCACGACATGACCGGCCGCCGCCGGGTCCGGCTGGCCAACGGGCGGGAGGCCAGCGCGCTGGACATCCAGCGCGAGTACCTGGCCAAGGCCAAGGACTTCACCGACCGGCGCGGCGCCGACGCGATCACCCAGCGGGTGCTCGACTTGTGGGAGCGCACCCTGCATGCGGTGGACACCGGCAACTTCGGCCTGGTCGACCGCGAGATCGACTGGATCACCAAGTATCAGCTGATCGAGCGGTACCGCGGCAAGCACGACCTGCCGCTGTCCTCGCCGCGGGTGGCCCAGCTCGACCTGGCCTACCATGACGTGCACCGCGGCCGCGGCCTGTACTACCTGCTGCAGCGGCGCGGGGCGGTGGCCAGGACCGCGCGGGACATCGACATCTTCGAGGCCAAGTCGGTCCCGCCGCAGACCACCCGGGCCCGGCTCCGTGGTGAGTTCATCCGCCGGGCCCAGGAGCGGCGCCGTGACTTTACCGTGGACTGGGTCCACCTCAAGCTCAACGACCAGGCGCAGCGGACGGTGCTCTGCAAGGACCCGTTCCGGGCCGTCGATGAGCGGGTGGAGAAGCTCATCGCAGGCATGTAGCTGAGCGGGTGGAGAAGCTCATCGCAGGCATGTAGCTGAGCGGGTGGAGAAGCTCATCGCAGGCATGTAGCTGAGCGGGTGGAGAAGCTCATCGCAGGCCTGAAGCTGAGAGTTTCCTGACTATCCTGCGACGGCCCTTTTCCGGCGGTGTGCAGGCCGGGCTGGTTTGCGTTCCGATGACAGGCCCGTTTCCGCGGATTGGTACTCGTGCCGTAATGGCCTGCCCGCCGAACCTGCGCACCGCGGTTAGTTGTTGCCGGTAGGCTGGCGTCGCTTCACCCTCGGAGATGACAAGGTTTCCTTTCTATGCGACGCATTGCCGCTCTGCTGTCCGTCCCGCTGCTGGCCACGCTGGCCCTGGCCGGATGCGGCTCAGCCACGTCCTCGTCCAGCCCCTCCGTCTCGGTGAAGGGGCAGTTCGGCAGTGACCCGACGGTCTCCATCCCGAGTCAGACAGCCGGAAAGGCACTCGCCGTCAAGACCCTGATCAAGGGGAACGGCCCGGCGCTGACCAAGACCGACGCCTTCGTCGGGAACTACGCCGTCTACATCTGGAGCGGCAAGACCCACAAGCTCGCTGAGAGCACGTTCCAGACGAAGAGCCCGGCCCTGTTCAGCGGTCAGCTGCTGCCCGGGCTGGAGACCGCCCTGCAGGGCAAGAAGATGGGCAGCCGGGTCCTGGCCGTTATCCCGCCCGCCCAGGGCTACGGCAAGTCCGGGAACTCGCAGGCCGGGGTGACCTCGAACGACACCCTGGTCTTCGTCGTGGACATGATCAAGGAGTTCGCGAACAACGCGGCCGCCTCAGGCAGCCAGGTGTCCAGCGGCGGCGGCTCGCTGCCCAGCGTCACAGCCAAGCCCGGGGTGGCCCCGACCATCACGATCCCGACCTCGAAGAAGGCACCGACGTCGCTGGTCACCAAGACCCTGGTCAAGGGAACCGGCCCGGTGGTGGCCAAGGGCCAGACCGTCGTCACCCAGTACGTGGGCGAGATCTGGCGGACCGGCAAGGTCTTCGACTCGTCGTGGTCGCGGGGCCAGCCCTTCGGCTTCACGATCGGCGCCACGCCCAGCCAGGTCATCTCGGGCTGGGACAAGGGCCTCGTCGGGCAGACAGTGGGCAGCCGGGTGATGCTGATCGTCCCGCCCGCCCAGGGTTACGGGAAGACCGGCAGCACCCAGGCCGGGATCAAGGGCACCGACACGCTCGTGTTCGTGGTGGACATCCTCGGCGCGATCAGCCCGTCGTCCTCGGCAGGCTGACCCCGGGGGCGGTCCTGGCCGGCAGCGGGGCCCGGAACCGCCCGTCGCGGCGGCCTGCCGCCGGTCAGGCGTCCTGGCCCCGAGAACCGGTTGACCAGGTCGCTCAGCAGCAGGCTGACGCCGATACCCAGCAGCCAGCGGCCCTGGGATACGCCCCGGTCGCCATCTGGTGCAGCCCGGCGGCGGTCTGCTCACCGGCCGATAGCTTGCTGACGCCGGAATTCGGGTGCCGGATTCACCCGGCGCCGCGGTCCTTATTGTTCCGCTGCCCCCGGCCCGGCCGGCCTGGGGGCATCCTGGTCGGCCCGCCCATCCCGTCCCGGTCCGGCGGGGCACGCTCCAGCAGTGCCGCCGCGTGCCGCCCGGCCGCGGCTGCGGCCAGGAAGTAGGCCAGGTCCTCGTCCAGGCCGCGGCCCATGCTGGACAGCGGCACCGGGCAGCTGCGCAGCGCCTCGGCCAGGCCGTCGGTGCTCACGCTGATCAGCGTGTGCCGGCCCGCCAGCCCGGCCGCCTGCGCCGCCACCCGGGCGCCGAACGCCCCCGGCAGCTCCGGCACGACCACATCCGCCCGGGCCAGCGCGACGCGCCCGTAAGCGGTCAGGCTGTGGTGGGACACGCCGTAATGGCGTTCCCGGGGATCAGCCTCGCTGACCCGCAGCGAGGCGACCGGGCGGCCTCCGAGGACCGCGGCCGCGTTCACCGCCTCGCCGCAGGCCACCCCCGAGAAGCCCCACCGGGTTCCGGTGCCCAGGTTGCCGGGCCCCTGGGCCACCACGATGACGTCGGCGCCCAGGACGTGCCGGGCGGCCAGCAACCCCGTGTGCAGGGTGACCGCCTCGAGGTCACCCCCGAAGGACTGGCCGACGGTCACCGTCCCGCGCAGCCAGCCCGCTTCGCGCAGGCCCGCGGCGGTGCGGGAAAACCACGCGGGCAGTGCGCCGCCGTCGAGCATCACGTACACCGCGACCGGCAGCAGGCCGGCCAGCCCGGCACCGTCCGGCCCGGCGCCGGCGGCGGGCGGGGCGCGCAACGCCCCCAGCACGGCCGGCAGCGCCGAGTGCAGGTCGGCGATCACCACGGGCACCCCGCCGATGTCGTCGGCGGCGCGCAGCACCTCGTGGTGGGGCGAGTCCTGCTCGTCGGCGCCGAGCACGGTGGCCTGCAGCGGCGTGTAGCGCGCCTTGACCAGGTGGCCAGGCCCCGCCGGATCCGCAGGGAGCCGGTCGGGCAGCGCCACCACCAGCGCGTAGCCGCCGGTCCCCAGGCCGAGGCTGAGCGCGCTGGTGTTCAGCAGCAGCCGGTCACCCGGTTGCGGCCGGCCCGTCAGCTCTGGGTAGGCGAGAGCCCGGATAGTGCCCTCGCTGGTGGATACGTCCAGTTCGACCGCGCCGTGCCATTCCCGGCGCACTGCCAAAACGACGCCACTGCGCCACCTGATCACCTCCGCAGGGTAGCGTCAGGTACCGGCCGTACAGGCCGGGAGCGGCGAGGAACGGGAATGTCACGACGGAAGACGGAGCGGCTGCTGGGCCTGGTGGTCTGCCTGCTGTCCAGCCCGCGGTACCTGACCGCGGTGCAGATCCGCGCGGCCGTGCCCGGCTACCCGGAGACCTTCGAGGCATTCAAGCGGATGTTCGAACGGGACAAGGAAGAACTCCGGGAGCTCGGCATACCGCTGGAGACGGGCTTCAACTCACCGAGCGACGATGAGGCGGGCTACCGCATCCCGCGGCAGGCCTACGTGCTGCCGGAGATCCGGCTCGAGCCGGACGAGGCCGCGGTGCTGTCTCTGGCCGCCCGGGTCTGGCGGCAGGCCGAGCTGGCCGGGGCCGCCGCGGGTGCCCTGCTCAAGCTCCGCGCGGCCGGGGTGGATGCCTCAGGAGAGGAGACGGCCCAGCCCGGCATCGAGCCACGGCTGCTGGCTGGCGAGGCGGCCTTCGGCCCGCTGTGGGAGGCGGTGCGGGACCGGCGGCCGGTTACGTTCGCTTACCGCGCGGCCGGCCGGAGTGAACCTCAGCAGCGCCACCTGCAGCCCTGGGGCGTGGTGAACCGGCACGGCCGCTGGTACGTGGCCGGATACGACACTGACCGGGATGCGGCGCGTGTGTTCCGGCTGAGCCGCATCGAGGGGGAGGTGCAGTTCACCGGCCCGGCAGGATCGGTGATCGTGCCGGAAGGCACCGATGTCCGGGAGACCGTGCGTGAGTGGGACACCCAGCCGCCCGTCCAGCAGCGGGCTGCGGTCCTGCGGGTCCGCCAGGGAGCCGGGTACGGGATCCGCCGGTACGCCACTCCCGTCCCGGGCAGCACTGACGCTGCAGGCAGCACTGATGTTCAAGGCAGCGCGGACGCTCCGAGCAGCGCGGATACTCAAGGCAGCACCCAGGGCTGGGAAACGATCAGCGTCCCGTTCTCGGACGTAGGCTGGTTCGCCGAGCACCTCGCGTCGTTCGGGACCGATGTGGTCGCCCTCGAGCCCGCCGACCTCCGGGAGGCCGTCATCACCCAGCTGAAAGGGGCGCTGGCATGAGCGCGGTTCCGCGCAGCAGCGCAGGAACCAGCACCACCCGCCTGCAGCGGCTGCTGGCCCTGGTGCCCTACGTGGTCAGCCGGAAGGTGGTCGGGCTGGCTGAGACCGCCGCGGCCTTCGGGGTCAGTGAGCGGGAACTGGTGGATGACCTCAACCTGCTGTGGTGCGTGGAGCTCCGCTCGCCCGATCCCTACTGCCCGATCGACCTGTCCTATGAGGGCGGCGAGATCGTGGTCAGCCAGGCCGAGTCGATGGACCGGCCGCTGCGGCTCGCCGTGGACGAGGCCAGCGCGCTGCTCGTGGCGCTGCGGATGCTGGCTGAGATCGGCCAAGTCGGCCCGGTGCCCGGCCTGGATGAGGGGCAGGCCCTGAACCGAACCATCGCCAAGCTGGAAGCGGCGGCCGGGGAGGCCGCCGTGCCGAGCACCCAGGTGGCCATCCAGGTGGACAAGATCGCCCAGCAGGCTGTTCTGGATCAGCTCCGGGACGCGCTGGGCCGCCGCCGGCGGGTGCATATGTCGTATTACGTCCCGGGCCGGGATGAGGCTACCGAGCGTGACGTGGACCCGATGCGGCTGCTGATCGTGGAGGGCCGCACCTACCTGGAAGGCTGGTGCCGCCGGGCGGAGGCGGTCCGGCTGTTCCGCCTCGACCGGGTGCTGGCCCTGGACGTCCTCGAGGTGGCGGCTGAGGTGCCCGCCGGCGCCGAGCCGAAGGACCTGGATCAGGGGCTGTTCCGCCCGTCCGCCGAGGACCTCAACGTCGTCATCGATCTCGCCCCGCTGGGCCGGTGGGTCGCGGAGTACTATCCCTGCGACACCATCGAGGAACTCGGAGACGGCCGGCTCCGGGTCACGCTGCGTACCCCCGACCCAGGGTGGGTCCGGCGGCTGGCCCTGAGGCTGGGGGAGAGCGGCCGGATCGTGGCCCCGGCCGACCTGAGTGCCCGGGTACGGGAGGATGCGTCGGCTGCGCTGGCGCAGTACTCTTGATGGGTCGGGCGCGACAGGCTCCTGCCTGGCTGGGGTGTGGACGGCTTGTGACGGTTAGCCAGATCGTCAACGTCCGGTGGCCAATCCGCGCCTCGGTCCGATACGAAGGCCTAGCGTGTAGTGTTCCTCATAGTGACCCAGGCGCGGGGACGCGCGTTCCCGGTGAAGAGGGCGGAAATGATTGGCGACCTGTTCGACAGTCCGTGGAAGATCCTCATCGTCGCCGTGGTACTGATCGTGCTCTTCGGCTCCAAGAAGCTGCCGGATGCGGCCCGATCCCTCGGTAAGTCGATGCGCATCCTGAAGACTGAGGTCTCGGACCTGCACCATGAGGACAAGGCCCAGGCGGAGACGCCGGCCCCGGCCCTCACGTCGCAGCCGAACCAGCCGCAGGTGGACCTGCTCCAGCAGCAGATCCGCGACCTTCAGGCCAAGCAGTCGGCGGCGGAGGCGGCCAAGGTCAGCGGCGCGCCGGTCAGCGAGACGCAGCACACCCAGGCCGGCTGCAGCCGGCTCTGCAGCCGTAACCCGAGATGGCCAAGCTGGGTGACACCGTCAAAGGGGCGCGGGTCCTGAGTGCCCGCATCCGGGCGGCAGAGGGAGCAGATCCCGAAGGCCGGATGTCGCTGATCGAGCACATCCGCGAGCTGCGGAACCGGCTGCTCAAGATCTGCCTCGCCCTGGTCGCCGGGACGGCCATCGGGCTGATCCCGCAGGTCTTCAACCGGGTCTGGGGCTTCATCGAACGGCCCTTCTGCAAGGCCACGATCAACCATCTCCACGGCTGTCACCAGATCGGCGACCAGCTGGTCATGAACGGCATCTTCGACCCCTTCATGCTGCGCGTGGAGGTGGCGTTCTTCTTCGGGCTCATCCTCACCAGCCCGATCTGGCTGTACCAGCTGTGGGCTTTCGTCGCGCCCGGGCTGTACCACCGCGAGAAGCGGTGGACCTACGCGTTCGTGGGCAGTGCCGTGCCGCTGTTCGTGGGCGGCGCGCTGATCGCGTACTTCGCGATGAGCCGGGGCCTGGCCTACCTGCTTCACCTGACGCCCGGCTCGGTCATCAACCTTCCGCCGGTGTCGACGTATCTCGGCTACTTCATCGCCATGCTGCTCGGCTTCGGGCTGGCGTTCGAACTGCCGTTGCTGCTGTTGATGCTCAACGTGGCCGGGGTGCTCAAGCACGAGTTCTTCCGGAAGTGGCGCCGGTTCATGATCTTCGGCGTATTCGTGTTCGCCGGCATCGCCTCACCGAGCCCGGACCCGGTGACCATGCTGCTCCTCGCGGTACCCTGCCTGGTGCTCGTGGAAGTGTCAGAACTCATCATCTGGGCGAACGACAGGCGCCGGGCCACCCGGGCGTCGCTGTACGAAGGACTGGCCGATGATGAGCCAGCCCCGCTGGACGACTCTGACCCGGTCGACTCTGACCGCTGAGTCCTGAGCTCCTGGCCGCTAAGGCCTTAGCACCGCTGGCCGGCGCGTTCACCTAGGCTGGGTCGTATGTCAACGCCTGCTAGCCCGGCGCAGCGTTATGCCGCTTTCCGGCAGCGGAGCGAGGACGGGGCTGAGTTCACCGCGTTCCAGGGGCTGTATGACTTCGCGTTCGATGACTTCCAGCGGCGCGCCTGCCAGGCCCTGGCTGGCGGGCACGGCGTTCTCGTCGCGGCGCCGACCGGCTCCGGCAAGACGGTCGTCGGCGAGTTCGCCGTGCACCTGGCGCTGGCCGAGGGCCGTAAGTGCTTCTACACCACGCCGATCAAGGCCTTGTCCAACCAGAAGTACAACGACCTGGTCCGCCGCTACGGGGCTAGCCAGGTCGGCCTGCTGACCGGGGACAACAGCATCAACGGCGAGGCACCGGTGGTCGTGATGACCACCGAGGTGCTGCGCAACATGCTCTACGCCGGCTCGCCCACCCTGTCCGGCCTGGCCTACGTGGTGCTGGATGAGGTGCACTACCTGGCGGACCGATTCCGTGGTGCGGTCTGGGAAGAAGTAATCATCCACCTGCCGGACTCCGTCCAGGTGGTGGCGCTGTCGGCCACGGTGAGCAACGCCGAGGAGTTCGGCGACTGGCTGGCCCAGGTCCGCGGCGGGACCACGGTGATCGTGGACGAACACCGGCCGGTTCCGCTGTGGCAGCACATGCTGGCCGCCGGCCGGCTCTACGACCTGTTCATCGAGTCCGGCCCCGGTAAGGGGACCCGGCCCAGGACCCGCCGCGGATCCCCCGATGGGGCGTCCGGGGATGCGGACGGGGCCGGGGCCGGCCCGCCCGGCTCACGCCGGGCCCAGGTGAACCCTGAGCTGCTGCGCCTGGCGCGCCGGGATGACTGGGCGGCACGCAAGGCGCCGTCCCGGCCCGCCCGGGGCGGCCGGCGGCCGGTTCGCTTCCGGGCACCTCGCCGGCCAGAGGTCATCGAGCGGCTGGACCGCGCCGGGCTGCTCCCGGCGATCACCTTCATCTTCAGCCGGGCGGGCTGCGAGGCTGCGGTCCGCCAGTGCCTGGACGCCGGGGTCCGGCTCACCACGCCTGATGAGGTCGCCGTGATCACTGAGATCGCCGAGCGGCGCACCCGGGATATCCCCGAGACGGACCTGCCCGTGCTCGGTTACGGCGAGTGGCTCACCGGCCTGCAGCGCGGCATCGCGGCCCACCACGCGGGGATGCTGCCTACCTTCAAGGAAGTGGTCGAGGAACTCTTCGAGGCCGGCCTGGTCCGTGCGGTGTTCGCCACCGAGACGCTGGCTCTGGGCATCAACATGCCAGGCCCGGACCGTCGTCGTTGAACGATTGGACAAGTGGAACGGTGAGACTCACGCGGACCTGACTCCGGGGGAATACACCCAGCTGACCGGCCGGGCCGGCCGCCGGGGCATCGATGTGGAGGGGCACGCCGTCGTGCTCTGGCAGCCGGGCGTGGACCCGCTGGCGGTGGCTGGCCTGGCCGGCACCCGTACCTACCCGCTGAACTCCAGCTTCCGGCCCTCGTACAACATGGCCGTGAACCTGGTCGGCCAGGCCGGCCTGGATAAGGCGGCCGCGCTACTGGAATCATCGTTCGCCCAGTTCCAGGCGGACCGGGCGGTGGTCGGCATCGCACGGCAGGCCCGCCGCAGCCGGGCCGCCCTGGCCGAGCTCGGCCCGTCGTGCGAGCTTGGTGACTACGCCGAATACCATGCGCTGCGCCAGGAACTGTCCGACCGGGAGGCCGCCGCATCCCGGGAGCGGTCGGCGGACCGCTGGACGCAGGCCCGGCAGTCGCTCGAACGGCTCCGCCGCGGCGACATCATCCTGGTCCCGGGCGGCCGCCGGCCGGGCCTGGCGGTCGTCCTGGATCCCGGCCTGACCGGCCCGCGCCGGGCGGCCGCGCCCCCGGGTGCGAATGACCCGCTGCCTCTCGTGCTCACCGTGGGCCGGCAGGTCAAGCGGCTCTCCCAGGCGGACTTCCCGGTCCCGGTCACCGCGATCGACCGGCTGCGCATCCCGAACAGCTTCAGCGCCCGCTCCCCGGTGCACCGCCGGGACCTGGCTTCCACCATGCGCAACAAGGTGGCCGGACGGGACCTCGGCCGGCGGCCGCGTCAGCCGGCCGGTCAGCCTGAGCGCCCCGGGGCAGACGGGATCACCCGGCTCCGCCGCCAGTTGCGCCAGCATCCCTGCCACGGCTGCCCGGACCGCGAGATGCACGCCCGCCAGGCGGAACAGCGGGCCCGGCTGGAGCGCGAGGTGGCCAGCCTGGAAGGCAGCGTGGCCGCGCGCTCCCACGTGATCGCCCGCACCTTCGACCGGGTCTGCTCCGTCCTGAACCACCTGGGATACCTCGATGACGGCCAGGTCACCCCGGACGGCAGGCGGCTCGCCGACCTCTACACCGAGCTCGACCTGCTGGCCGCCGAATGCCTGCGCCGCGGCCTGTGGGAAGGGCTCGACCCGGCCGAGCTGGCCGCCTGCGTATCCGTGCTGACCTTCGAGTCCCGGCAGTCAGACGACGACGCCGCGCCGCGGCTGCCACCCGGCCCGGCCCGCGACGTGGTGGCCTCGATGATCTCGGTCTGGTCGGAGCTGGATGAGGTTGAGAAGGACAACCGGCTGTCCTTCCTGCGCCAGCCGGAGCTGGGGTTCGCCTGGGCCGCGCACGCCTGGGCCCGGGGCAAGCCGCTGGAGCGGGTGCTCCAGTCAGATCTGACTCCCGGTGATTTCGTCCGGGCGGTCAAGCAGCTGATGGACCTGCTCGGCCAGATCGCAGTCGCGGCCGGGGCCGGTTCCGATCTCGCGTCCACCGCGCACGCCGCAGCAGACGCGCTGCGGCACGGCGTCGTCGCGTACACCTCGGTGAGCTAGCCACGCGGGTTCCGCTCCGCTGCACAGGTTCCGCTCTGCCACGCCGGGTTCCGCTCTGCCACGCCGGGTTCCGCCCCGCCACGCCGGGTTCCGCCCGCCAGGCCGCCCGGGTGCCGACTAGGCTTCCGGCATGGCTGATGTGGCGGACTTTGACCGGCTGGTGGGCCGGGAGCACGGGCTGAGCGTGGTGTCCACCCTGCGCGCGGACCAGACGATCCAGGCCACGGTGGTCAACTGCGGAGTCCTGGATCATCCGGTCCGGGGCATCCCGGTGATCGGCTTCACCACCCGCGGGAACTCCCGCAAGCTGGCCAACCTGCGGGCCCGGCCGCGGCTGGCCGCGACGGTCCGGGCGGGCTGGGAGTGGGTCACGGCCGAAGGCGCCGCCGAGCTGGCCGGGCCGGACGACCCACTCGACGGTCTCGGCCCGGACGGCCTGCGGCTGCTGCTGCGCGCGGTGTTCAGCGCGGCAGGCGGCAGTCACGAGGACTGGGACACCTATGACCGGGTGATGGCGCAGGAGCGGCGGGCCGCGGTCCTGGTGATCCCGGAGCGGGTCTACTCCAACCGCTGACCTGGCTCGCCAGGCCTGTGCCGGGGCGGCCCGGCCGGCCGGGCGGGCGGCGGATCGCCCGGGGGCAGGTCGTCCGGCGGCGGTGGCAGCGGGTGCTCAGGGGCGGGTCCCGGCCAGACCAGCAGCACGGGGCAGGGCGCGTGGTCGACCACGAACCGGGCCGCCTTGCCCAGGCTCCGGGGACCGGCCTCGGCGCCCTGACGGGCCAGGATGAGCAACGCTGCGTCCCGGGCCGCCTGCACCACCTCGCGCTCGGGGCGGCCACGACGGCGCAACTGCTGGGCGGGCCGGGCCAGCCGCGCGGCCGCCGCCTCCAGCACCTCGGTGGCGGCGGCCTCGGCCATGGCCTCCAGCTGCCTGCCCGGCCCCGCCCCGCCCCGCCCCAGCAGGGCGGAGAAGGCGCCCTGCGCCGCGTCCACCGCCGCGGCGTCGGTGACGTGCAGCAAGGTCACCTCATCGGCCGGCGCGCGGGCCAGCGCTGCGTCCACGCACGCCATCCAGCTTTCCTCGGTCACCCAGACGAACACGGTCATGGTGACCAGTGTCGCGTCCCGGCGATCCGGTTGCGCGTCACTACCGGGAACGGCGACGCTGGACCGCATGCAGGCGAGTGACGTCCAGGTCCGGCGGGCTCACCCGGACGAATGGGGCACGGTCCGCGACGTGCGGCTGGCCGCCCTGGCCGACGCCCCGGACGCCTTCGCCATGACCCTCAGCCGTGAGCTGGCCTGCACCGAGCCCCAGTGGCGCTCCCGGATCGGGGCCGGTCCCTGGTTCCTGGCCTGGCGCGGCGGGACACCCGCCGGCCTGGTCGCGGCGGTGCCCGATCGGCCCGCCAGCGGCCCTCCCGCCGCCGATCTGCCTGCCCGGGACTCACGCGGCTGGCATCTGGTCTCCATGTGGGTCAGCCCGCAGGCGCGGGGGACTGGCGTGGCCGAGTTGCTGGTCGGCGCGGTTGTGGACCATGCCTCGGCCGCCGGCGCGTCCCGGATAACCCTGTGGGTGGCGCTCGGTAACGCCCGCGCCCGCGCGTTCTACCTGCGGATGGGCTTCACGCCGACCGGCCGGCGGCAGGCCTACCCGCGCGACGGCGCCGATGCGCTGAACGAGGAGGAACTCGCCCGCCCGGTCAGATCCGCAGTACCGCCCACAGCGCCACCGTGATCAGGACCAGCCCGGCGGGCACGGTGAGCAGCCCGAGACGGGTGAACTCGCCCAGGTCCGTGTGGTGGTCACGGTCAGCCAGCAGGCGCCGCCACAACAGCGTGGCCAGGGAGCCCGCGTAGCTGAGGTTCGGGCCGACATCCACCCCGATCAGCACGGCCAGGACCGGGCCGGGCCCGCCCAGCAGTCCCCGCCCGGCCAGCACCGACAGCAGCACCAGCACCGCGGGCAGGTTGTTCACCACGTTCGCGAGCAGGGCCGCCAGGCCGGCCAGGGCCAGCAGGGAGGGCAGCGATGATCCGGCCGGAATGATCCGGGTCAGCGCGGCGCCCAGCCCGTTGCGGACCACCGCCTCCACCACGATGCCCAGGCCGAGCACGAAGACCAGGAACGGGATGTCCAGCGCCTGGGCCAGCCCCGCCGGGCGGTCCTGGCAGCGGACCAGGCTCCTGGCCCCCAGCACCACCGCCCCGGCCGCGGCCGCCCAGGCCGGGTTCAGCCCGGCCAGTGAGGCCAGCACGAATCCGGCCAGCGTGGCGAGCACCGTAACCAGCGCGAAACGCGGGATCGGCGGGAGCGGGTCCTCCGGCGCACGGGCCGCAGCCGGGCTGGCCGTGACCAGATCTCCGGCGAAGAACCAGCGGAAGGCCGCATACTCCACGGCGATCGCCACCAGCCACGGCAGCGCCATCAGCGCTCCGAAGTGGATCAGGGTCAGCCCGGCGACCGAGAACGCCAGGAGGTTCGTGAGGTTGGACACCGGAAGCAGCAGCGACGCCGAGTTGGCCAGGTGGGTGCACGCGTACACGTGGGGCTTCGGGCGCAGCCGGAGCCGGGTCGCGGTGTCGTGCACCACCGGAGTCAGCAGGACCACCGTCGTGTCCAGGCTGAGCGCCGCGGTAGTGACCGAGGCGAGGCCGAACACGCCGCCCAGCAGCCGCACCGGTGACCCCCGGCTGGCCCGGGCGAGCCGGGCCCCGGCCGCCGTGAACAGTCCTTCCTGCCGGCAGACGTGCCCGACCACCAGGATGGCGCCGAGGAACGCCAGTACCGGAAGGAGGCGGCCGGCCTCGGTGCGGGCCTGCTGCCACGGCAGCGCGCCACACGCGATCACCACCAGCGCGGCCGGCCCCGCGACGGCCGCCTCCGGCAGCCATTTCGGCCGGGTGATGGCGGTGGCCAGCACCACCGCGAGCAGCACGCAGGACAGTGCCTCGGCGGCCGGCCCGTGCACCAGCCCGGTGGCCTCTGTTGCCGACAGTGCCCGGTCCCTTCCCTCCGGCCGGCCCTCTCGCGGCGGGGTGGTCAACGATAGCGGCCAGACCTGGCAGGATAGCCGGGGTGGGACCGCTGATGCTGCTGGATACCGCCTCGCTGTACTACCGCGCCTTCTACGGGGTGCCCGACACGCTGACCGCCCCGGACGGGACGCCGGTCAACGCGGTCCGCGGACTGCTGGACATGATCGCCCGGCTGGTCCGGGGCCGGTCACCGGCCGGCCTGATCGCCTGCATGGACGCGGACTGGCGCCCGGCCTTCCGGGTCGCCGCGCTGCCCTCGTACAAAGCACACCGGGCCCGGCCGGATGGTACCGAGGAAGCCCCGCCCGCGCTCACGGCGCAGATCCCGGTGATCGAGCAGGTGCTCGGGGCCCTCGGCGTGACCATGGCGGCCGCTCCCGGGTATGAGGCCGACGACGTCATCGGCACGCTGGCCACGCGGGCGGACGGCCCGGTCGAGATCGTCACCGGGGATCGCGACCTGTTCCAGCTGGTGGACGACGAGCAGCCGGTCCGGGTCATCTACACGATTCGTGGCCTGTCCAAGCTGGACGTCGTGGACGAGGCCGCGGTGTCCGAGCGCTATGGGATCCCTGGCCGTGCCTACGCCGACTTCGCGGTGCTGCGCGGCGACCCCAGCGATGGCCTGCCCGGCGTGCCCGGGGTGGGCGACAAGACCGCGGCCGCGCTGGTGCAGGCCTTCGGGGGGATCGACGCTATCCTCGACGCGCTGGACCGGGGACACGGCGGCTTTCCCAAGGGCAGCCGCCCGAAGCTCGCCGGGGCCCGCGATTACCTGACGGCGGCTATCCCGGTCGTCCGGGTGGCGACCGACGCGCCGGTCCCGGACGTCCCGGGCCAGCTGCCGGTCAGCGACGCCGATCCCGACCGGCTGACCGCGCTCGACGCCCGCTGGGGCCTGGGTTCCTCGCTGCGCCGGGCGGCGAATGTGCTGACCGCGTAGCACCTGCCCGGCGGGTCACGCGGGCGCCTAGAGCACCCGCAGGGCCACCAGGCAGGTGTCGTCCTCAGAATCGGTCGAGCCGAGAGCATCCAGCACCGCCGTGATCAGCTTCTCCGGGTCACCGATCCCCGCGCCGGCCCGGGCCAGCGTCGCGAGCCCTTGATCCAGGGGGCGGTTCCGGCGCTCCACCAGGCCGTCGCTGTAGAGCAGCAGGACGTCGTCCTTCTCCAGGGTCACCGTCATCGCGTCGTAGCCGCTGTGCCCGGCGCCGAGCAGGATCCCGGCCGGCTGCCCCAGGGGCCGCGCGGTGGCGCCGCGGACCAGGAGGGGTGGCGGGTGGCCCGCCTGGGCCCAGGTGAGCCTCCGGCTGGGCGGGTCGAAGTACCCGGCTATCACCGAGGCGGTGTGCTCGGGGGCCACGTGATGCACCAGGTCATTCAGCCATCCCACCAGGCGGTCCGGCGGTGCGCCGGTGATAGCCAGCCCGGCCAGCGCGCCGCGCAGCCGGGCCATGCCCGCGGCCGCATCGAGGCCGTGGCCGGCCACGTCGCCGATGGCCAGCAGGACGTCGCCGGCTGGCATCTCGGCTGTGATGTACCAGTCGCCGCCCACCCGGCTGTCCGCTGACGCCGGCAGGTAGCGGACCACCGCGCGCAGGCCGGGGAGATCGAACGGCGCCTCGTGCAACGGCAGGATGGCGCGCTGCAGCTCGAGTGTGACGTGACGTTCCTGCAGTAATGCCGCCGCCAGCGCAGTCGGGTCGCCGGGGGCCCGCTCGGAGTTGCGCGGGCGCAGCGTGAAGGGGCCGGAGGCGGCGGCGAACGCCGCCCGGGCCGCCTCCCGGCCGAGCCCAGCCGCCGCGCCTGGCTCGAGAGGAGCCGGGGAACTAACGATCTCTGGAGTCATTGCCGTTCAAATCGTGAGCTGAAGTACACCAAGAGTGAGGCATGGGGGGCACTCCTGTCTAGATAGGGACAGGCTGCCGCCACAACAGAGCGGTGGTGCACCGTCAACGGCAAGAAACACCCCGTGGTTAGATGGCCCCCATGCAGATCTGGCATGCGCTCTCCCCGGGCCTACCGGGCGGGTTCCGTGGCTAGCGGGCACGCCGACGCCGCCACGACAGCACTATATCCAGCGGAGCGGCTGCGGCTGGCCGCGGATGCCACCGGGGCGGCCGGGCTGGGTGCGCTGCTGCTCACCCCGGGCCCGGACCTGCGCTATGTGACCGGGTACGACGCGCAGCAGCTGGAGCGGCTCACCTGCCTCGCGCTGCCCGCGGACGGGGACCCGTTCCTGGTCGTGCCGCGGCTGGAGCTGCCCGCCGCGCAGGCCTCGCCGGCCGGGGGCTTTGGCCTGGAGATGATCCCGTGGGACGAGACCGACGATCCCTATGAGCTGGTCGCCCGGCGGCTCGGGCCGGTCCCCTCGGTCGGCCTGGCCGACCGGATGTGGGCCATGATGGTGCTCCGTTTCCGGGCCGCGCTGCCCGCCGCCCGCCAGGGCCTGGCCAGTGCGGCGCTGCGGGGCCTGCGGTCGCGCAAGAGCCCGGCCGAGGTAGCGGCGCTCCGCGAGGCCGGCGCGGCCATCGACCGGGTGCACGCCGCGCTGCCCGGCTGGCTGCGCCCCGGCCGGACCGAGCTCGAGGTCGCGGCGGACGTCGCCGCCGCCATCAGCAATGAAGGTCACGCGCGGACGGACTTCGTGATCATCGCGTCGGGGCCGAATGCGGCCAGCCCGCACCACGAGCCGTCCAGCCGGGTCCTCCAGCCTGGCGACGCCGTCGTGGTGGACATTGGCGGCACCATGCCCAGCGGGTATTGCTCCGATTGCACCCGCGTCTACGCGATCGGCAGCCCGCCCGCCGAGTTCACCGCCTACTACGAGGTGCTCCGGGAGGCCCAGGAGGCGGCGTGCGCCGCCGTGCGGCCCGGCGTCGCCGCCGAGGCGGTCGACGCCGCGGCCCGGATCCCGATCACCGAGGCGGGATACGGGCCGCAGTTCGTGCACCGGACCGGGCACGGGATCGGGCTGGAGTCGCACGAGGACCCGTACATCGTGGCCGGCAACGCCGAGCCGCTCGCGCCGGGCATGGCCTTCTCCGTCGAGCCCGGGATTTACCCGGGCCCGCACGGAGCCAGGATCGAGGACATCGTGGTCTGCACCGCGCAAGGGTACGAACGGCTGAACCACATCACCCGGGAGCTCGTTGTCGTGGGCGGCGCCTGATCCGGGATCAGGCAGCCGGCTGGGCTGAGGCAGCGGGCGGGGTCAGGCGTTCGCCGCCTCGCCCGCTGCGACGGTCTCCGCGGCCGCGGGGTGACCGATCGACAATGCGCTCACCGGGTCGAAGAACTGCAGGTTCGAGGTGTCCACGGCCAGTTCGACCGGCTGCCCGGACCGCACGTGACTGCGCGCCGCCACCCGGGCAGTCCACAGGGACTTGCCCTCGGCGAGAACCACCGCGGCATCCTCATCGTCCGCGTCGCCCGCGATGTCGCTGATCGTGTCGTGTTTCACCGGCGCGGCGTCGATGGAAAAGATCACGTGGATCTCGCTGCCCAGCTCCTCGGTGACGTCGGCCTTGACCGACATCCGCGCCCACCCGCTGTCGGCCAGCGCCGCGTCCTCGAAGTCCGAGGGACGGACGCCCAGGATCACCTCACGGCCGAAGTAGGAGTCGAGGCCGCGCTTGGCGTCGATGAGCGACGCGGGCAGTGGCAGCCGGTGGTCGGCGAAGGTGACCGCGGGCCCGTCGTCGCGGACAAGTTCTGCCGTGATCATGTTCATCGCCGGAGAGCCGATGAAGCCCGCCACGAACAGGTTCACCGGGGAGTCGAACAGGGTCTGCGGCGTGTCAACCTGCTGGAGCCGGCCATCCCGCATCACGCACACCCGGTGCCCGAGGGTCATGGCCTCGACCTGGTCGTGGGTGACGTACACGGTGGTGACGCCGAGCCGCTCGTGCAGCTGGGTCAGCGAGGCCCGCATCGACACCCGGAGCTTGGCGTCCAGGTTGGACAGGGGCTCGTCCATCAGGAACGCCTGCGGTTCCCGGACGATGGCGCGGCCCATGGCGACCCGCTGGCGCTGGCCACCCGACAGTGCGGCCGGCTTGCGCTTGAGATACTGCTCCAGGCCGAGCATCTTGGCGACCTCGGTGACCCGGCGCTTGATCTCGTCCTTGGGGGTCTTGCGCTGCTGGAGACCGAAGGCAAGGTTCTGCTCCACGGTCATGTGCGGGTACAGCGCGTAGTTCTGGAACACCATCGCGATGTCCCGGTCCTTGGGCGGCAGGTCGTTTACCACCCGGCCGCCGATGGTGATCGACCCTGAGCTGATCTCCTCCAGGCCGGCGATCGACCTCAGCGCGGTGGTCTTCCCGCAGCCGGACGGGCCGACCAGGACCATGAACTCCCCGTCTTTGATCTCAAGATTCAGGTTGTCCACCCCCTTGACCCCGCCCGGGTAGATCTTGTTCACCTGGTCAAGGAGGATTTCGGCCATCGGCGCGCTCCATCACTCTCCGGGGCACCGCTCCGCTGCAGTGCCAGACCAGGGGCTCCGAGGGCGCCGGGGGCGGCCACGCAACGCCATACCGCCCAGCATCCTGTTTCCCCTTCTGGCGCGCAGCGTATCCGCTCGCCGGGCTACGTTAAGGCTGCCGTCACATCCTGTTACCTGAGCGTAAAGCCCGTTATCAGGCCGTTACGATCAAAGGGGCGCGGCCGGCGGGTTGCGGACTACCGTAACGGGGTGGAAGACATCGACCGCAAGATCGTCTCGCTGCTATGCCGTGACGGCCGGATCAGCTTCACCGAGCTGTCCCGGCAGACCGGGCTTTCGGTATCAGCAACGCACCAGCGGGTCCGCCGGCTGGAGCGGCGCGGGGTGATCAAGGGGTACGCCGCCATGATCGACCCGGCCGGGGCTGGCCTCCCGCTGACCGCGTTCATCTCCATCAAGCCGTTCGACCCGGCGGCCCCGGACGATGCCCCGGAACGGCTCGCCCACCTGCCAGGGATCGAGGCCTGCCACAGCGTGGCCGGGGATGAGAACTACATCCTCAAGGTCAGGGTGGCCTCGCCGTCGGCGCTGGAGGACCTGCTGCAGCAGATCCGGGCCTGCGCGGGGGTGTCGACCCGGACCACGATCGTGCTCAGCACCCCCTACGAGAACCGCCCTCCCGACCTGGAGCACTCCGGGGAGTTCAGCACCGAGCCGGACGGCCCCGACCCTGAGGCTCCCGTCGCAGACGGCGCCGACCCGCGTACACCTGAGAGCCCGGTCGCGGACGATCTGTACCGGGGAGCCGGGCCGGGCTGATATCACCCGGCGGACAGGGCCGCCCCGTCCGGACGAGCCCCGTCCGGGCCAGCCCCGTCCGGGCCAGCCCCGTCCGGGCCAGCGCTGTCCGGGCCAGCGCTGTCGGTACGCTGTCCGGGCTACCGCTGCCCGCACCAGCGCTGTGCGGCCCAGCGCTGCCTGCACCAGCACCGTGACGCAGTCCGTCCAGCATCACCATGAGCAGCCGCTGAGCCTGGTCAGAATGAGACGACGGATATTCGCAGGCGACCGAGATCGCATGTGACATCTTCAGCAGGTCTGACACGTCAACGTCCGGCCGGATCTCTCCCGCCTGCTGGGCCCGGGCCAGCAGGGGGACCACCGCCTCCCGGACCATCGCGCTGCACGAGCTGACCACCTCGGCGTTCTTGCCGCCCAGGGACGACATCATCGAGATGGTCAGGTTCCGCTTGGTGGCCGCGAAGGCGACGAGCGCCTCCAGCCAGCGCGCCAGCGCATCGGTGGCCGAGGCGTCTCCCAGCTGCGCCGAATACTCCTCGGCCTGCGCGCACAGCGCCTCGACCTGGCTGCGGTAGACCGCCTCGAGCAGCGCCTGGCGGGTCGGGAAATGCCGGTACAGGGTCCCGATTCCGACCCCGGCCCGGCGCGCTATCTCATCGAGGGACGCGTCGTCGGCCCCATGCTCGGCGAACGCGGCCAGGGCCGCCTCGATCAGCCGCTGGCGGTTGCGCCGCGCATCGGCCCGCATGGCCCCGTCGGGGGGGCTGGTCGCGCTCATCCGTCCACTCTGCCTCAGTTATCGGGGCCTCGAAACCAGCCGCCGGGCCGTTAATCGGGTTGCTAACCGGAGTATGCCTCCGTATAGTAATCGGAGTCGGTCTCCGATTACCTCCGCAGACTACCTCCGATCGCCCCGGTACTCCACTTCCAGGAGACAACTGTGCCTTCTTCTCCTTCCCCCGCCGCATTGCCCGCGGTCGCGCTGCGGCCCCCCGGGGCCTCCCGGACCCGTGGCCATCCCGGCGTCGCCCTGATCGTCATGCTCTCCGCGCAGCTCATGATCATCCTGGATCTGACCGTGGTGAACATCGCGCTGCCACACATCCAGACGGGGCTGGGCTTCTCCACGGCCGGACTGTCCTGGGTGCTGAATGCCTACACCCTCACGTTCGGCGGCCTGCTGCTGCTCGGCGGCCGGGCGGGTGACATCCTGGGCCGGCGCCGGATGTTCCTGGCCGGCATCGCCCTGTTCACGGTCTCGTCGCTGGCCGGCGGCCTGGCCACGGCGGCCTGGTGGCTGATCGCGGCCCGGGCCCTGCAGGGCGTCGGCGGCGCGCTCGCCTCACCCGCGGTGCTGGCCCTGGTCGTCGGGAGCTTCCCGGAGGGCCGTGAGCGGACCCGGGCGCTGGGCATCTACTCGGCGGTGGCCATGGGCGGGGCCTCGCTTGGCCTCGTCCTGGGTGGGGTTATCACCGAGTGGGCTTCCTGGCGCTGGGTGCTGTTCGTCAACGTGCCGGTCGGGATCGCGGTCATCGCCGTGACACCGCTGTTCATCACCGAGTCACCGCGCCGGCCCGGCCGGTTTGACCTGACCGGGGCGGTCACCTCGATCGCCGGGATGACCGCGCTGGTCTACGGGTTCATCCATGCCGCTTCCAACGGCTGGTCGGATCGCTTGACCCTGGCCGCCTTCGGGGTGGCCGTGCTGATGCTGAGCGCCTTCCTGCTCACCGAATCCCGGGCCCGCCAGCCCATCACGCCGCTGCGGCTGTTCGCCAGTCCCGCACGGTCTGGCTCGTACCTGGCCCGGCTGCTGCTGGTCGCGGGCATGTTCGGGATGTTCTTCTTCCTGACCCAGTTCGTCCAGGACATCCTGGGGTTCAGCCCGCTCGCGGCCGGGTTCGCCTTCCTGCCCATGACCCTCACCGTGTTCGGGGTGTCCAGGGCCGCACCCCGGCTGCTGCCCCGGTTCGGCTCCACCCGGCTGATGGTGGCGGGCATGCTGCCAGTGATCGGCGGGATGGCGTGGCTGGCCCAGGTGTCCGCGCAGACCACCTATCTGGGCGGTGTCCTGGGGCCGATGCTGCTGATCGGCACCGGGATGGGTCTCGTCTTCGTCCCGCTCACCGTGGTGTCGCTGGCCGGGGTGGCGCCCGCGGACTCCGGTGCGGCGTCCAGCATGGTAAACGTCACCCAGCAGGTCGGCGGCTCGCTCGGGCTGGCCATCCTGATCACGGTCTTCGGCAGCGCCTACCGGAACGCGGCCCGGCACCTGGCCCCGGCCGTGAGCCACGCGAGTGCCGCCTACCAGCCACGCATTCACGGCATGTCCGCCGCCTTCACCGTGGCGGCTCTCTTCGACGTGGGCGTGCTGGTGGTGATCCTGGCGACCAGCCGGGCCAGGCCCGCGCAGCAGGCCGAGACTCAGGCTCCCGCCGGGAACCGGCCGGTCAGCACGCCACGGTGACCGGGCGCACCGGCAGCCCGGCCGGGAAGGCCATGCCTGCGGGCACGATAGCGGCGGTGCCCCCGTACCGCAGGGCCGCGTCGGGCAGGGCGTCGGCCGGCGTGGCCACCACCGTCGCGCCCTCAAGCAGGGCCAGGTCGAGGAGGACCGTGTACTCGCGGACGCAACCCACCGGTGGCGCGGCCAGCACCACGTCGTTGCACGTGACCGGGGCGGGGGAGGAGAGCCGGCTCAGCTCCATGGCGAGCTGGGCGTGGGTCACCCGGTTGGCTCCCATCCCGCCGTCCGGCCGGGCGACATACGGCACCAGACCCAGGTCCGCCGGGCGGGCGCTCACCGGCGGGCACATCCCACGGGACAGCAGCGACCAGAACGGGACGGTGCCCGGCGCCTCGTCGAACGCGACGACCTGCCGGACCCACGAGCCGTCCGCCGCGCTCAACGCGGCGGGCACCAGCGGGTCCGCGGTGACGAGCAGCCGGGCGCCGCAGTCCCGGAGTTGCTCGGCCACGGCAGCTACCGTGCTGGCCGCGCTGATCGGAGACGGCACCCCACCGGCCGCTCTGATCGCATGCGCGGCCAGCACGTAGCTCACCGCGTCGGGGACATACACCCCGACGACGTCTTGGGTCCGCAGCCCGCGCCCGGCCAGGCCCGCCGCGGCGGTCTGCAGGGTCACCGCCAGTTCCGCGTGGCTAAGCGTTCCCCCGGGCCACGTGGCTGGACCGCCCACCAGGGCAGGGTGGCTTCCCCGGGCCCCCGACAGCCCTACCAGCCGCTCGGTCACGGTGGCGCGAGGGGCTGGCATGTCCGTCACCGTCATACGTGCCCTTCTCCCCAGGCTCCTCCGGCCATCCCCCTCCTGATGGCCGGAGGAGCCTTGGCTCTGCATCCGGCTGCCCCGTATGAGCCTTGTGCGGGCCCCCATGCCGCACGGGACTCACCGGAACATTGATGAAGACCTTACGTATGTACGGGCGAGGTCCACATGCGCCGAACTATGCAGTGCCGTGTGTATTTCGGGGCTGGCAGGCCGGGCGGATGGGTATGTAGGCCAATTTTTACGTGCTGGTTTCCCGGCTCCGGATTTCCGGCACCCAGAAGGCAGGGTCCCGTCCGTCAAGGTCCGCGTGCGGCCGTGCGGTCAGGTGCCGGTGTGGTCAGGCATCCAGGCCCGCTGGCGGGCCATCCAGGCCGCGACCTGCGCCCGGGAGCTGAATCCGAGCTTGGTCAGCATGTTCGCCACGTGCCGGGCCACGGTGGCCTGGCTGATCACCAGTTCGTCGGCGATGGCCCGGTTGCTCAGGCCCCGGGCGATCAGCGCGGCGATCTCACGCTCCCGCGGGGTCAGCGTGGAGGGGACGGCCGCGGTTCCCGCGGCCAGGCCCGCAGCGGGTCCCGCCGCCCCGCTGGAACCACCGGCTGCGGCGCCGTTGGCGGACGCTCCGGCTGCCGGGGTACCGATCGCATAATGGACGGCCTCGGCCGCGCCCATCGCGCGGCCCTCCTCCAGCAGGGTGGTCGCGCGCAGTTCGCCCAGGGACCGGCGGGCGGGGCCGAGCAGGTCCTCCAGCCGCGCTCCCGCCCCGGCCGAGGGTGGGTGCCCGGCCGCGGACCGCAGTTCGAGCGCGGCGCCAGCCAGCCGGGCGGCCCGTTCCGCGTCACCCGCCCGGGCCTCCAGCGCCGCGAAAGCCTCCAGCCCGCGGGCGACCGGGAGGCGCTGGCCGGTGGCCAGGCTCAGGGCCAGGCTTTCGGTCAGGCTGGCCCGGCACAGTCCGAGGTCACCCTGGATGAGCGCCACCGAGGCGATGCCAGCCAGGCAGCGGGCGATTTCCGGCCGGGCGTCGATCTCCTGGTACAGGCTCAGCGCCCCCTGGTAGTGGCTGATCGCGGCCTGATAGTCGCCGCGGGCCCTGGCCACCCCGCCCAGCCCCACGCGGACCTGGGCCACCCCCCACCCGTTGTTGTCCCGGAGCACGTCCAGGGCCGCCTCGTAGGTGCGCTGTGCCTCGCGCAGCATGGCCAGGCGGGCCATGCCGGCCGCCTTGATGCTCAGCGCGACCCCTTCTTCCCAGTCGTTGCCGAGCTTGTGGGCGGTGTCGATCGCCTCGTCGATCCGCGCCACCGCCTCAGCCAGGTTGCCCGCGCGCAGGGTGGCCACGGCGAGCAGCCGGAGCGCGGCCGCCTCGTGCGGGTCACCGACGGCCCGGCACAGCTCCAGGCCCTCGCGGGCGCACCGATCCACAGTCGGGTAATCCTGCTGCTCGAAGGCCAGGTCACCGCGGAACACCAGGGCTGGCCCGCGGACTTCGGGTGGCACGCCGTCGGCGCTGGCGAGGAACTGGTCGAACCACCCTGCGCCCTCGGTCACGTCCCCGTGGGTCACCCAGGGGTTGCGCATCGCCCCGCACATGCGCAGCCCCTCGGCGATGTCGCCGCGGCGCACCGACGTGGCCAGCGCCAGCCGGTAGTTGGCCAGGTCCACGGTGATGGCCCGGTACATGGCCACCCGCTCCGGCCAGGACGGCGCGCCCCGGACGAACGCCTGCGACACGACCCACTCGCCGTAGCGCAGCAGGTAATCGCGGTGCCGCAGGCGGAGCTCGTCCTCCTCGCCCGAGGCCGCGAGCCTGCTGGCCGCGTACTCCTTGATCGTGTCCAGCAGCCGGTAGCGGGACTCCCCGCGCAACTCGTGGTCGAACGTGACCAGCGACTTGTCGATGAGCGCGGCCATCAGGTCGAGCACGGTGCTGGCCGGGATCTGCCCGTCCGCGCAGACCTGCTCGGCCATGTCCAGGTTCCAGCCGGCGAACACCGACAGCCGCCGCAGCAGGATCTGCTCCGGCTCGCTCAGCAGCTCATAACTCCAGTCCACCGCGGCGCGCAGGGTCTGCTGCCGGGCCGGGGCGGTCCGGTCACCAGAAGCCAGCAGCCGGAACCGGTCGTCGAGCCGGCTGGCGATCTGCTCGACGGACAGCGCGCGGACCCGCGCTGCGGCCAGCTCGATGGCCAGGGGCATGCCATCCAGGGTGAGGCACAGCCGCGCCACCGCTTGAGCGTTCTCGCTGCCCAGCGCGAATCCCGACCGGGCCGCCGAGGCCCGCTCCGCGAACAGCTGCAGCGCCTCGTGCCGGGCCAGGTCGGCCAGGGACAGCGGGTCAAGCCCGGTCGGCACGGACAGTGGCGGGACCCGCCAGACCGTCTCGCCGCGTACCCGCAGCGGCTCCCGGCTGGTCGCGATCACCCGCAGCGAGGGGCAGCTCGCCAGCAGCTGCTGCACCAGTTCCGCGCACCCGTCCACGATGTGCTCGCAGGTGTCGAGGACGAGCAGCAGCCGCCGGGCCCGCAGCGCCTCGGCGAGGGTCGCGATCAGGGCCCGGTCCTGCTCCTCCCGGATCCCGAAGGTGGCCGCGACCCGCCGGGGGAGCAGGTCCGCGTCGGCCGTGTCGGCCAGTTCCACCAGCCAGGCCCCGTCGGGAAACTCAGAGACGAGGTCGCAGGCCAGCCGGACAGCCAGCCGGGTCTTGCCGATGCCGCCGGGACCGCACAGGGTCAGGGCGCGGACGTCAGTGAGCAAGAGCGCGAGTTCGCTGAGATCGCGCTCCCTGCCTATGAAGCTGTTCGGCTCCGCAGGGAGATTGCCCGGAGCAGGCGGGGCCGCGGAAGTCATGGCATGAGGGACCGTCTGGTTGATGGCGAGGGGCCAGCGCCCTGCAGAGTGGATTTTCATTCGCAGATGAGTACGGGAACGCTACTGGTGTAGTGAAGTCGACCGAAATACATCAGTTTGACCATTGTCCACCACCGCGTGCCGTGCCGGGTAGTAATCGGTACCCCGACATGATAACGGAGAGTTACTTCTTTTCCGGGGGAGACGGAGAAACCTCGCGTCCAGGGATACAACGCCGGCCAGCTGCCGTACGGCGAAATCAGCTGCGCCTCGCCACGGACCGGGGAGGCGGCCCGGCTGGCCACCCGCACCGCCAGTTCCCCGTGACCGCCGGGCCGCACCCGGATCTCCGGCGTGAGCACGGTGACCTGCACCTGCGCCGCGATGGCCTGCTCATCGTCGCGCAGCGCGGGCAGCAGGGCCTCGAGGGGCAGGCTGAGATCGGGGAGGGGCGGCCCGCCCAGCATCACGGCCGTCACATCCTCGAGGACCTGGCCCAGCTGGTCGCGGATCCGGGCGGCGAGGAAGTAGTGCCCGGGAGCCGCGGCCGGCGCGCCGCGGACCTCCAGGTCCCAGTGCGCATGGCCCAGCGCCGGCAGGTCATAGCGCAGCGGGCCGCCCGGCGTGGCCGCCAGCCCGGGCGGGACGTCGAGTTCCACGGCGCCCGCGGCCGGCTCAGGCCCGCAGGCCACGGTGAGGCGCACGGCCGCCTCGTTCGCGGCGCCGGCCGTCCCGGGGAGCACTACCCGGCGTTCGGACAGGTGCACCGCCACCGGCAGGTTCCCGGCCGGGGCCGGCCCCTTGCCGTGCATCCAGTAGCGGGTGTACACGGGCTGTGCGGGTTCCGGGGCGGTCGCCGGAGCAGGGGCCGGCGCGGGTCCTGGCCCGGCCGCGTCTGCCGGGACCGACAGCCCCAGGGTGACGGTCCCGGCCGCTGCGACGGTCACCTCAGCCTGGCCGGCCCGTACCCGCCCGGGGCCATCCACCACGGGGCCATCTTCGACCAGGCTGAGCGCCTCGGCCGCGGTGATCCCGGTGAACAGGGTCAGCCGGGCCCCGGCCGGCGCCCGGCTGCCGAGATCGCGCAGCCGGGCCGTGACCCCGTCGGCGCGCTGCGGTGGCCCGGCCCGGCCTGCGGCGAGCGGGTTTCCGCGCGGCTTCAGGGCGGACACCATCACCGGCAGCTCCGCCGAGGCCAGGCTGGCCGCCGCCGGGTACCGGCCCGGGTGCAGTCCCGTCTCGCAGGCCAGCAGGTCATGGTTGTAGTCCTGGCCGGCCACGGCGAAGCCCGCGTCCCGCCAGTCCCCGGGGCCGGCGGCGAGCGCGTACTCGAACGTGTGGCTCCAGTGCTGCCACGCGAAGCTGCTCCCGTCCGGCGCGGTCCGCTTGTCGCCGTCGATCCAGACCCCGCAGGGCCAGGCACTGCACGCGCGCATGAGCGCAATGTGCAGGGTGCCGTCCGGTGACACCAGGCTGCTGGGCGTGCCCCGGTTCAGCAGCGCAACCGAGCGCGGCGCCAGCGCGGCCTCCCCGGTGCTGGCCCCATCGATGCTGGTTTCCCTGGTGCTGGCCCGGCTGAGGCTGGCCTCATCGGGGTCGGGGGCCAGCCTGGTGACTTCGACCACCGAGTCAGCCAGGTCGGCGGTGACCGCAGCCGCCGCGGCGGCCAGGTCGTGGCCGGCCACGATGAGCACCGGCAGGTCGCGGAGTCCGCGCACGTCGGCGCCGGGGCCGAAGGCGGCCGCGCGGGACTGGGCGGCCGGGACCCACAGCCGGGCGCTGCCACTTTCGGCCAGCAGGCGGCGGAGTTCGCCCTCCGTGCCCGGGCCGGCCGAGGCCAGCAGCCGGGCGGTCCACGGGTTCTGCTCGGGGCCGCCCAGTGCGATCCGCACATCGGGCAGGTTGGAATCCAGGTCGAGGGAGCCGTAACGCGGCCCGTCCGGCCACGAGCAAGTCGCCGTGACCCCCTGCCCCGCAAGTGCTCCTACGAGGTCCCGGATGGCCCCGGACCAGCCGTTGCGGAAAAAAGACGGATCCTGCGGGGCCGGGGAAGCCGGGAGGATGACCTCAGCCACCCCGAGAGCGGCCTCCGCCTGGCCCCCGCCCGGCTCGGGCCAGCTGACGCGCGCCGTGGAGCCCAGCCCGAACCACTCGTGCGCCGGGTTATCCAGCGTGAACGCATGCTCCGCGACATCCGCCGAGGCGCTGCCGAACGGGCGGCCGACCACCGCCGTCGCGCTCTGGTAGATGGGCAGCCCGCCGGGCACGTCCGCCGGGAAGCGCACCCGCAGCAGCCGGTCCTGCCCGATCGAGCCGTCCACATGGGTCCGGAACTCGATCCGCTCCGCCCCGTCCCAGAGCAGCGTCTCCTGGGTGACCCGGAGGTCGCCCAGGGTGAGCTCGGTGAGCAGCCGGGCCCCGAGCGGGCAGCGCTGCGCGGTGACCTTGGCGCTGGCGCCGCCCGAGCCGATGCCGGGGCCTTTGGGAGACAGCAGCCATGGCCCCTCGCCCCAGCGGGGGTGGGAGCCGTATTCCTCCTGCAGCAGCAGTTCGTTGCCGCCTGGCTGCTCCGGCTCCCGGCCGGCCCGCAGCAGCCCCGCGCCGGTCCGCTTGTCCACGATGCGGGTCAGCGTGCCACCGCGGGCCGGGTCGGCCTCGACCAGGAAGGTCTCGTTCTCGATCACCGTGCCGGGCTGCGGCTCCCAGCCGCCAGGTGCCAGGCCAGTCCCGGGCTCTGAGCTGGTCGCGGGCTCCGAGGCGGCCCCGGCCGCCGGGATGACCCAGTAGGTCCGGTAGCCCAGGGCGGGTACCCCGGCGGCCCGGAAGGTGAGCGTGACGGCGGCCAGCGTGCCGTCCGGGTGCCGCTGGGCCCCTTCGGCGAGGCAGGGCACCACATCGCCTGAGTCATCACGCACAGTGATCGAGGCCGGCCCGGGGGCGGTGAATTCCAGCGCCGCACGGACCAGGGCGGACCGGGGCCAGGACAGGCTGTTGAACACGGTCAGCGCCCGGCTGGGCTGATCACCGGGCGGCTGGCCTGCGGGCCGGCCTGGTCGCCTCCGGCGCTGCCGGGCGGCCTGGTGTCGGCCTGGCGGGCCAGGTAGGACGCTGCGTCGCGGCGGGCCTCGTCACCCCGCTGCCAGGCTTCCCGCCATCCGCCCAGCAGGTCCAGGTAGACCTGGTCGGACTCGGTCCCGGTGATCGCGTCGTGATGCGCACCAAAGACGAGCTGGCGCCACGCCTTGTCCAGTGACTCCGCCGGGTACTCCGCTCCGGCCAGCCAGGCCAGCGTGGCCAGCCGCTCGCCCTCGGCGACCGCGATCTCCGCCGCCCGCTGGCCCTGCTTGGTGTCGATGTAGGACACGTCCTTGCCCGGGTACACCGGGTTCATGTCCCGGGTCTGCGGCACCAGCCAGACATCACGCCGGGTGGCGTCGGAGCGCACCGCGGCGAAGAAGTCACGGGGTACCGCGGTCACGAACCGGGGCCAGACGTACCTGGCGTTCCAGTCCCGGTGGATGGCGGTCACCCAGCGGCTCGGGATGACGTGATCGGCCCCGACCGGCAGCAGCACGTTCCGGGTCGCCGCGACCGGCGCGAGAGAGCGGAACTGGCTCAGTGCGTCCTGCTCGGCGGCGGCCAGGTCGGCCGCCCGGTGGGTGCCCCAGCCGGCCCCGTAGTGATTGGGCATGTAGCTGGTGAGCAGCCCCTGGCCGTCAGGGGAGACCCACTCGAACTCACTGCGCATCTGCATCCGGGTGTTGTCCCCGACGGTGCGCTGCGGGCCCCACTGGTGGTAGGGCCCCCGGGCCCAGGACGACTCGGTCAGCCCGGCCGCGGCCATCAGCCCGGGGTAGCCCGGATCGTGGCCGAACGCGTCCAGCATCCACGCGGTACGCGGGTCACCCCCGGCCACGTCCCGCTGGTAGGCGAGCCCGTAGACCGCGTTCCTGATCGTTGACTCTGCACTGGTCAGGTTGGTGTTGGGCTCGTTATAGCTGCCGCCGACGATCTCCACCCGGCCCTCGGCCAGGAACCGGCGCAGGTCAGCGCGGTCCTGCGGATGGGTGTCCAGGTAGGGCTTGAGGTAGTCGATCTCAGCCAGGACGAACTTGTAGTCGGGATCCCGCCGCGCCTCGTCCAGGTGCAGCGCCACCAGCTCGAACGCGGTACGCACCTCGGGCAGGCTGCCGTCCTCGCCGGGCAGCAGCAGCCGGGATTCGGTGAACTCGCCCTGGGTGTCCCACCACACCGGGTCGTAGTGGAAATGGCTGACCATCCACATAGTCCAGCCGCTCTCGGCCACCCGGATCTCGGCCGCCTGCCCGGCCCGCTCCTCCCCGCCCTCGGCGATCGCCGTGACCTGGCGGGGACTGCCCACCGCCGCGGGCGCGGCGATATGCACGCCTACCTCGGCCACGTGTTCCGTACCGGGCGTCACCAGATCCAGCCGGGCCGGGACTGGGCTGCTCACCCCGGGTCCCTCGACCCGGACGGTGACCGCCAGGGGCGGGACGCCCCGCGCCGGGCGATCGTCGACCACCGTGACCTGGATGATCTGCAGCGGGTGCAGGGCGCTGCCACCGAACAGATCCGTACCCACCACGCTGGAGATACGCATGGTCCCATCGTGACACGCGGACGACGGCCCGGCACTGGCCCGCGGGCCGGGGCGCGGTGGTAGCGCGGCGGTAACCCGGATGCCTCAGCGGCAGGCAATCGTCTGCATTGGTGGATACCATTCAGTTCTGGTGATCGCCAGCCGGTGACCACCAGGATGCCCGGGGGAGCATGGCGGGTGCCAGGGCAGAATCGACGGGGCCACGCCCGCAGGGCGGGCGCACAGTGGAAGCGGGGTGGCTGCCAGTGGCTGATCCGCCGGTGACCTTGAAGGATGTCGCCGCGCGGGCGCGAGTGCACCCCGCCACCGCGTCGCGGGCGCTGAACCCGGAGACCCGGCTGCTGGTCCGCGAAGACACCGCCCAGCGGGTGCTCGAGGCCGCGGCCGAGCTGGGGTACCACCCGAACACGGTGGCCCGCAGCCTGCGCACCCGCCGCTCGCACAGCGTCGGGGTGCTCATCCCCGACCTGAACAACCCGCTGTTCCCGCCGATCGTGCGCGGCATCGAGGACCGTCTCGCCGCCGCGGGCTATGTGGCGCTGATCGGGAACACCGACGGGGACGCCGAGCGGGAGCGGATGCTCTTCGAGCAGATGCGCGCCCGGCACGTGGACGGCCTGGTCCTGGCCACGGTGCACCTTGGCGACCCACTGCTCGCCGAGTCGGCCCGCGCCGACGTGCCGGTGGTGCTGATGAACCGGCTGGCCGATGACTACAGCCTCCCGTCGGTGTCGGTGGACAACGAGCGCGGCATCCGGATGGCCGTCGCCCACCTGGCCAGCCTCGGGCACACCCGGATCGCGCACATCGCCGGCCCGCAGGAGGTCTCGACCGGTCTCGCCCGGTACCGTGGTTTCATCGCCGCCATGGAGGCCCACGGACTCGCCGCCGATCCCGAACTGATCGTGACCGCGAAGTCGTTCTCCATCGACGAGGGACTGCGCTGCACCCAGATCCTGCTCACCCGCGACCGGGCCTGCACCGCGGTGGCGGCGGGCAATGACATGCTCGCCATCGGCTGCTACGCGGCCCTGGACGAGGCGGGCCTGTCCTGCCCGGAGGACATGTCGGTGATCGGGTTCAACGACATGCCGTTCATCGACCGGCTGCGCCCGCCGCTGAGCACGATCCGTTTCCCGCACTACCAGGTGGGGACCGAGGCGGCCCAGTTGCTGCTGGAGCGGATCGCCGGCCACACCGGGCCGGTCAAGGTCCTGTTCCTGGCTCCTGAGCTGGTGGTCCGCGGCTCGACCGCACCACCGGCCGGTCTCGCGGATACCCCGCCCGCGGGTGGGCCCGGCCTGGCGAACCAGCCCTCCGGACCGGCGCGCTGAGCCGCCCGCTGCGCCCGCGGTGCCGGGCGGATCCCTGGCGGCAGGAAATTCTCCGGTATCGAACTGATCATGTCTGTTGACACGGGCCTGACCGTTGCGTCAGGCTTCGTGCAAACGATTGTTAGGCAAGGGGTGACCTGATGGCGGAGCACGGTAACGAACTCCGGCTAGGCTGGCTGGGTACCGGGCGGATGGGCTTTGAGCTGGTCCGGCGCCTGCTTGAGGCCGGCTGTGACGTTGCCGTCTACAACCGCACCCGGTCCAAGGCGGAGCCGCTCGCCACGCTGGGAGCCAAGGTCGTCGGCTCGCCCGCCGAGCTCAGCCGCCGGGACATCGTGTTCGCCACGGTCGGCACGCCCCAGGATCTCATCGACGCCGTCCTCGGCGAGGACGGGCTGGCCACGGGGGAGTCGGTGCCTGCCATCCTGGTGGACTGCTCGACCATCTCCGCCGACGTCTCGATGCAGATCCGCGAGCAGCTCTCGGCGCGCGGGTACCGAGCTGCTGGCCGCGCCGGTGATGGGCAATCCGAAGGTCGCGAGCGTGGGAAAGCTCACCCTCGCCGTATCCGGCCCTCAGAGTGCTTTCGACACCGCCCGGCCATACCTGGACCTGCTCGGCGCCGGGGCCACATATGTCGGCGACGGCGAACTCGCGCGGACCGTAAAGCTTTGCCATAACTTGTTCCTCGGCGTCGTCAGCCAGTCACTGGCGGAAGTGACGATCCTGGCCCAGAAGAGCGGCGTCAGCCGGGCCGCGTTCCTGACCTGCCTTAATAAAAGTGTGATGGGTTCGCAGTTCACTCGTTACAAATCACCGGCATTCGTGAACCTGGACTTTCATCCGACCTTTACGGCGTCCTTGCTCCGTAAGGACTTTGACCTCGGCCTGGCCGCAGCCAGGGAACATGAGGTCCCGATGCCGGTCGCGTCCCTCGTTCATCAGATCGTGCAGACCCTTATTGGGCATGGTTACGGCGAGCAGGATTTTGCGGCCCTTGTCGAACTGGAAGCGCACGCGGCTGGGCTGGAGCTGGAGAGCGAAAACTCTGACATCTCGGACGGACTAGGCCAAGCCGACGCGAACGGGGGCAATGCAGTACCGTGAGCGACTGTCCCCCGCCAGCTTGCTATGCAGTCATCCGAGCCCCCCGCGGACGCGCCTCATAGCGCGGGCTGCAGCTGGCATTACCCACAGGAGATTCCTGAACTGGAAGGAGGACCGGATGAAACCTCACCGCACCCGGTTCTTGTCTCTCACCGCCGCCGCTGCGACGGCGGCGATGGTTCTTGCTGCATGCAGCAGCAACAGCAGCAGTGGAAGCGGTTCATCCGGCAATGGCAGCAAGTCGCCGATCCTGATCGGCACCTCGCTGTCCTTGACGGGTGACTTCTCCGCGGACGGCCAGGCTTTCCAGCGTGGCTACGAGCTCTGGGCCAGCCAGGTGAACAGCCACGGCGGCCTGCTGGGCCGCCAGGTAAAGATGGTGTTCCTGAATGACTCCAGCGACCCGACCACCGTGGCGACCAACTACACCAAGCTCATCGCCCAGGAGCACGTGTCCCTGGTTTTCGGGCCATTCTCGACGCTGCTCACCGTGCCCGCCGCGAAGGTGGCGGCCCGGTACGGGTACGCGTTCCCGGAGGGTGCTGGCGGCGGGCCGTCCGTCTACCAGCTGAACCTGCCGAACGTCTTCAACCCCAGCCCGCCCATCGCCGAGCAACTGGTGCCGTTCGCCGACTGGGTGGCGGCGCTGCCCGCCAGCGAGCGCCCGAAGACGGCGGCCTACCCGATGGTTAACGACCCGTTTGCGGACCCGATGACGCAGACCGCGCAGGCCATCCTGCAGAAGGCCGGCGTGAAGACGGTCTACTCGAAGATCTACCCCGCTGAGAACCCCGACTACAAGGCGGGCGCCGACGCGGTGGCCGCGACCGGCGCGCAGATGGTCGTGCTGGGCGCGGTGGACGTGCCCACCTCGGCGGCCTTCATCCAGGCGTTCGAGCAGCAGCACTACAACCCGAAGATCTTCGTCGCCACCTCCGGCCCGGACCAGGGATCCGCCTTCACCAAGGCGATCGGCGGCGACGCCAACGCCACCGGGATCATGGTTCCCGGCGGCTGGTACGGCGGGGTCCAGAATCCGCTGAGCCAGGCCATGGTCAAGGCGTACATCGCCAAGTACGGCGGTACCGCCGCGGACATCAACGCGGACGTGGCCGAGGCCTACTCGGTCGGCGAGATCACGGCGTCCGCGGTCACCGCGACCAAGGGCGTGGACAACAAGAAGATCACCGCTTACCTGCACAGCGGCGTCACGCTGCAGACCGTGCAGGGGCCGGTGAAATTCAACAGCTCGGGCGAGAACACGGTCGCGCAGAAGTTCATCTTCCAGTGGCAGAAGGGCGGCAGCTACGTCCAGGTGCTGCCGAGCGGCGCGACCGGCTCAGTGGCGATCGTCAATCCCAAGCCGCACTGGTCGAGCTGACCTCCCGATAGATCGGATCCAGAAGAAATGCGGTGCGCGGAGCGGCACACGGAACCGGGCCTTGGATCGGGGCAAAGCGGGCTTTCCCCGGCCGGTAAAGGCATACGGTGCCATGTGCGCTCCGCGCACCGGAGCACGACGGGTGCTTCGGCGTGGTCGCAGGAAGGGAGAAGGTTGATGAGGCGCCCCACCCGCCGCGCCGCTTCGTGCCGCTCGCCGCCGCGACCGCGGTGACCGCACTCGTGGTCTCCGCGTGCGGTACCAGTGCCACCACCAGCGCCAGCAGCACGGTCCAGCCGATTACGGTCGGCATTTCGCTCCCGCTGACCGGCCAGTTCGCCGCGGACGGCCTCGCCACGCAGAATGGCTACAAGCTGTGGGCCAATGACGTGAACACCAATGGCGGCCTGCTGCACCGCCCGGTCAAGCTGGTGATCCGCAACGACAACAGCAACCAGAAGACGGTCAGCCAGCGACTACAACGTGCTGATCACCAAGGACCACGTGAACCTGACGCTGGCCCCGTTCTCCACGCTGCTGACCGTCGACGCCCACGCAGCCACGCGGAAACGGGTACGCGCTGTCGCTGGCCGGCCACGGGGGCCGTGTTCAGCCCCCATCAACTTCTTCAGCGTCAGCGTCCCGGTCACCGCGGAGATGGTGCCGTTCGCCAAGTGGGTGCAACCCCTCCCGGCCGGCGAGCGGCAGACTGCCGCGTATCCCGAGGTGCAACGACCCGTCCCGACCCGCCCGTGGACGCCACCGAGGCCGACCTGTCGAGGCACGGGTCAGGACCGTCTACCCGGCCAACCAGATCCACCCGGCCAACACGAACTTGCAGATCCAGCAACAGGCACGGGCGGTGGCCAACAAGAACCCGCAGATCGTGGTCATCGGCTCGGTGGACCTGCCCAGCCTGCTGATCTTCATCCACACGTGGCAGGCCATGCATTACACGCCCAAGATCATGATCGCCGCGTCCGGGCCGGACCAGGGCCAGGCGTTCCTGAACACCCTGAACCCCTCCAACGCCGAGGCGATCATGGTGCCGGACGGCTGGTACGGCGGCGTGCAGAACGCGCTGAGCCACGTCATGGTGGAGGACTACATCGCCAAGTTCGGCGGCACGTCCTCCGACATCAACGCGGATGTCGCCGAGGCGTACTCAGCTGGCGAGGCTCTGGCCGACGCGGTCAAGGCGACCAAGAGCGTGAGCAACAAGAGGATCATCACGTATCTGCACGGCGGGGTCTGCTGCAGACCGTGCAGGGCCGGTCCAGTTCGCGCAGGACGGCGAGAACAACCGGGCGAGGCAGGCCTTCATCTTCCAGTGGCAGAACGGCCAGTTCGTCCCGGTACTGCCGGCAGGCACGGGGCCAGGATCGAGAAGCTCAAGCCGACGTGGCAGACCGGCTGACCTACGGGTTCGCCGAGCGAGCGGCCCGCCTCCACCACCAGTTAGCAGGATGAAGGGCATGAAGCGGAGATGGGACGGCAACTCACCGAGGCGATCATCGATGGCATCCTCGGCGGCAGTGTCTATGCCCTGATGGCGGTCGGGCTGACGCTGATCTTCGGGGTGCTGGACATCATCAACATCGCCCAGGGCATCCTGGTCGTGCTGGGCGCGTACCTCAGCTACGTGCTCTCCGTCCACCTGCACATCGACCTGTTCGTGGGCCTGCTGGTGACCGTCCCCGCGATGTTCCTCGTCGGGGTCGCGATCCAGTGGGCCTTCATCAGGCCGCTGCGCGGCCGGGAACGGACCTCGATGTCGCTGCTGGCCACCTACGCGGTGGCGATCATCATCGAGGGAATCCTGTACATCATCTTCGGCTCGAACTTCGTGAGCCTGAACGCCTCGTACGTCACCTCGGGCCCGCAGATCTTCGGGTTCTACCTCGACTACATCTACATCTACGGCTTCCTGATGGCCCTGGTGTTCGTGGTCGGGATCTACTACACCCTGTACCGGACCCAGTTCGGCCGGACCATCCGGGCCACCATGCAGGACCAGACCGCGGCCAAGATCGTGGGCATCAACGTGAACCGGGTCCAGGCGCTCACGTTCGGGATCGGGGTGGGCGTCACCGCCGCGGGCGGGATGGTCTTCGGCGCCACCGGCGGCGGCTTCAACCCCAATACCGGGTATGACCTGATCTCCCGGCTGCTCGCGATCATCATCCTCGGCGGCCTGGGCAGCATCGGCGGGGCCATGGTCGCGGCGATCTTCATGATCACCCTGGAGGGGGTGGTCGACGTGGTCTGGTCACCCAGCTGGTCGGTGGTGGTGTTCTACGGCGCGCTCGTGCTCGTGCTGGCCTTCCGGCCGCAGGGCCTGTTCGGCCGCAAGGCAGCGAGGGCCCAGTGAGCCCGGGAACAGGGAGGGAGGGAACGATGAGCCAGGACACGCGGCAGCCGGGACCGGGGCAGCCGGGATCAGGGCAGCCGGGCGGCGCGCTCGCGGCCCCCGCGCGCCGGGACCGCCGGGTCACCGGCGCCAAGCTGGGCGGCCTCGCGATCCTGCTGGTGATCGCGGCGATCTTCCCGCTCGTCATCACGAACGCGCTGTACACCCAGTTCGCCGTGAACACCCTGATCTACGTGGGCGCGGTGGCGGCCTGGAACCTGTTCTCCGGCTATTCGGGCTACCTGTCGCTGGGCACCGCGGTGTTCTTCGGCTCCGGCGCCTACACCGTGGGCCTGCTGGCCAACCACTGGAAGCTCCCGGGCGCGGACATCTTCCTCCTGCTGCCGCTGGGCGGGCTGGTCGCCGCGCTGATCGCGGTGCCGCTGGGGCTGATCGCGCTGCGGGTCCGGCGGCACACGTTCGTCGTGATCACCATCGCCTTCTTCTTCATCTTCCAGCTGATGGCGTTCAACCTCAGCTTCACCGGCGGGAACCAGGGGGTGAGCTCGCCCTTCTTCCTCTGGTCGGCGTCCGACTACAACAACCCCTTCTACTACGTCGGCCTGGTCATCGCGGTGGCTACCATCACGCTGTCCTGGCTGATCCGCAACTCGCGGTTCGGTCTCCAGCTCCTGGCCATCCGGGATGACGAGGACCGGGCCCGCGGGCTCGGCGTGCGGGCCATGCGGGTCAAGCTCACCGCGTTCGCCATCTCGGGCGGGATCGTCGGCATGATCGGCGGGCTGTGGTGGTTCTTCATCGGCCAGGCGCTGCCCGAGACCGCGTTCAACCCCTTGTTCGACCTGACCGTCGCGCTGATGGCCTTCCTGGGCGGATTCGGCACCCTGGCTGGCCCGGTACTCGGCGCGCTGATCCTGGAGCCGCTCCAGCAGTGGATCGGGATCACCTTCACCAACGGCTACACCAGCGACATCGTGCTCGGCGTGCTCTTCCTGGCCGTCATCTTGTTCCTGCCGCGCGGGATCGTCCCCACCGGAACCGAGTACGTCACCCGGTGGCGCGCTGCGCAGACGCGCAGACGCGAGAGCGCCGCCGGGGATTCAGCCCCGCCAGGCAATCCTGCGGTGAACCCGGCGGCCACCCCGACGACGGGTTCCCGGGCGGCCACCAGTTCCACGACCACGGGGACGCCGAGCACCGGAGGGGCACGATGACCGCGCTGCTGCGCACCGCCGCGGTGACCAAATCCTTCGGCGGCGTCCAGGCCCTGAACGGGGCCACCATCGAGGTGGAGCAGGGCAGCATCGCCGGGCTCATCGGGCCGAACGGCTCGGGCAAGACCACGCTGTTCAACGTGATCACCGGTTACGAGACGGTGGACGGCGGCGAGGTCTACCTGGGCGACAAGCGGATCACGAACGCGGCGCCGGACAAGGTGTTCTCAGCTGGCATCGGCCGGACCTTCCAGCTGACCCGGGTGTTCTCCCGGCTCACCGTCATGGAGAACATGATCGTGGCGGCCCAGAACGCGGAGGGGAGCCAGCGGCGGCTGCGCAACCCGCTGGCCCGGGCCGGCGGCCCCGCCACCCGGCGCCGGGCCCTGGAACTGCTGGAGTTCACCGGCATCGCCCACCACGCCGGCGCGCTTGCCGAGACCCTGTCCTACGGCCAGCGCAAGCTGCTGGAGCTGTCCTACGTGCTGATGGCGGACCCGGCCATCGTGCTGCTCGACGAGCCGGCCGGCGGGGTGAACCTCACCCTGATCACGATGATCGCGGACCGGATCCGGCAACTGAACCAGCAGGGCACCACGTTCCTGATCGTGGAGCACAACATGGATTTCGTGATGGGACTGTGTGACCGGGTCACGGTGCTGGACTACGGCACCGCCGTGGTCAGCGGACCACCGGACGTGGTCAGGACCGACCCCCGGGTCCTCGACGCCTACCTTGGGACTGCGGAGGATGACGATGACGTCCCGGCCAGCTGAGAACGTGACGGCGGGCGCCCCGGCCCTCGAGATCAAGGACGTGGTGGCCGGTTACGGCGGTGGCGACGTCCTGCACGGCGTGACCATGCAGGTCTACGAGGGTGGCATCACCTGCGTTGTGGGGCCCAACGGGGCGGGCAAGTCCACCCTGCTCGCCGCGATCAGCGGGCTGCTGAATCCGCGGCTCGGCCACGTCAGCCTGCGCGGTGAGCGGCTGTCGGGGAAGTCTCCCCGGCAGGTGCTGGACATGGGCGTGGTGCTGGTGCCGCAGAACCACAGCCTGTTCCGCGAGATGACGGTGCGCGAGAACATCGTGCTCGGCGGCTACATCCTGCGCCAGCGAGGGCTGGCCGACCGCAGGCTGGATAATGTCCTGGGGATGTTCCCGCAGGTTACCGAGTGGCTGGGGAAGAAGGCCGGCAGCCTGTCCGGCGGCCAGCAGCGGCTGGTGGAGTTCGCCCGGTGCCTGATGCTCGATCCGAGCCTGGTCATCCTGGACGAGCCGTCCATGGGGCTGTCGCCCCTGGTGCTGAAGTCGGTCTTCGATGCGGTCCGGCTGATGAACAAGCAGGGCAAGACCATCCTGCTGGTCGAGCAGAACGCGCGGGCCGGCCTGCGGCTGTCCACCCACGGGGTGGTCCTGGAGAATGGCCGGGTCCGGCTGGCCGGCTCGGGACGCGAGGTCCTGCACCATCCGGAGATCGGTGCCCTGTACCTGGGCGGGGCGGTGACCGACACGTCCGCCAGCGCGCCCCCGGCAGGAGAGAACGCGAACGTGGCGGCTGCGAACGCGGCGGCCGCGCAGATAGCCGCCGAGGACGCGGACGCCGGGATGAGCGGTCCGCCCGCGGGCGGCGATGCGTCGAACGGCACCGCCGCGGGCGGCGATGCATCGAACGGCCCCGCCGCGGGCGGCGATACTCGAACGGCCCCGCCGCGGGCACCGCTTCGAACGGCACCCCTGCCCGTTGATCATCGACGCGCACTGCCACGTCATCGTCCCGGAGGTGACGGCACGCAGCGTGCCCGAGGCGTGGCGGCCAGCCCTGCGGACCGAGGACGGCCAGCGCATTGTCGGGTTCCGGGGCCGGGAACTGACCTCGGCGGTCGGTGAGTTCAGCGACGTCGAGATCATGCTCGGCGAGGCGGCCGGCACCGGGATCGGGCACCTGCTGCTGTCTCCGTGGATCAACCTGGTGCCGGTGGACGCCCAGCCGGACGAGGCCCGGCTGGTCTGCCGGGTGCAGAACGAGTCGCTGGCCCGGATGGCCGCCGCCCACCCCGGGCGGCTCAGCGCGGTGGGCGCGGTCTCGGTGCAGGATCCCGCGCTGGCGGCGCGCGAGCTGGCGGACCTGATGACCGTGCCGGGCCTGCACGGCGTGGAGATCCCGTCCAGCGTGGGCGGCCGCTACCTGGGCGACGACTTCTTCCTGCCGTTCTGGGCGGCCGCCGCCGAAACCGGCGCGCTGGTCTTCATCCACCCCTCCACCCGGGGCTTCGGGATTCCGGCCCTGGACGGCTACTACCTGTGGAACTCGGTCGGCAACCCGCTGGAAACCGCGGTCACCGCCGCGCACATCGCGGTGGCGGGCGTGCTCGAGCGATTCCCCCAGCTGCGGATCCTGCTGGCCCACGGCGGTGGTGCGCTGCCGGTGCTCCGCGGGAGGCTGCGCCGGGCCCACGCCATCCGGCCCGAAGCCGCGGAACGCCTCAGCCAGGGCCCGGATGTGTCTCTGCGCCGGTTCCACTACGACACGGTGACCCACGACCCGGGCCTGCTGGCCGACCTGGTCCGGTACGCCGGCCCGGAGCAGGTCCTGCTCGGCTCGGACCGGCCCTTCGATATGGGCACTGACGATCCCGTCGGGGACGTGCGCGCGCTGCGGCTCGGACCGGGCGAGGACCTGATCCTGGGCGGGAACGCCGCACGCCTGCTGGGCCTGGCCCGTGACTGAGCCCAGGGTCGCGATGCAGGCGCCTGGACGTCTCGACGGGCAGAGGGTCTTCCGGTACGGTCAAGGCCGTCCGCCGTCGCGCCCGGCGTCATGACCCTCCGGAGGACAGGCATGGACTACACCAAGGCGGAAGCCAAGCAGGCAGCCCGGGAGTGCTTCACCGGGCTGTGGGCCGCGACCACCACGCCGTTCGACAGCCGCGGCGACCTGGACGCCGACGCGCTCCGCCACGACCTCGACCGCCTGACCGGCAGCCTGGGGATCGGCGGCATCTTCTGCGGCGGCGTGATGGGCGAGTTCTGGTCCCTGGCCGGAAGCGAGCGGCGCCGGGTGGTCGAGATCACGGTGGACAGCAGCCGGGGCCGGTGCCCGGTGATCGCGCACACCGGCCACAGTTCCGCGCGGCAGGCCATCGAGCTGACCCGGCACGCGCAGAAGACGGGGGCCGACTTCGCGGTGCTGATCAACCCGTACTTCCCGCCCGCCTCGGATGAGGGTCTCTACCAGTGGTTCGAGAAGGTCTGCGCGGCCGTGGACATCGGCATCTGGCTGTTCGACACCGCCTACTCTGGCGTGTCGCTGTCACTGGAGCTGATCGAGCGGCTGGCCGGCATCGAGAACATCTGCGGGATCAAGGTCGGCCGTGACCACGCTCGCTACCTGGAGGTACTGGACCGGGTCGGGGGCGAGATCCTGGTCTGCGAGCCCAACGAGGGCACCTGGCTGGAGAACATGCGCGACCACGGTCAGCGGGTGTTCATGTCCTCGGCCGCGCCGTACCTCTACCAGACGCCGCAATGGCAGCCGATGCGCGAGTACACCAGGCTCGCGCTCAGCGGTGACTACGCGGCCGCGGCTCAGGTAGCGGCCACTCTCGACCCGGTGCGCGCGCTGGCCGCGAAGTGGCTGCACGGCAGGGCCCGCCGATTCGACTCGCTGGCCTCCATTAAGGCGTGGGCCGGCCTGGTCGGGATGTCTGGCGGGCCGCTCCGCCCGCCGTTGCTCCCGCAGACCCGGGCCGAGCACGAGGAGCTCAGGGCGGATCTGGATGCGGTCGGGCTGCTCCCCGGGACCGGCTCCTCAGGACGGGTCAGCAGCAACGGGCACCGCCCGACCCTGGCCTGACGGCGCGCTCATGATCGCGGCCGGGTCGTGGCCGAGGTCATTGAGGAGCACGATCGCTGCGTTACGGCCAGGGGCGCCGGTGATGGATCCGCCGGGGTGCGTGGTCCCCCCGGTCTGGTAGAGCCCGGGGACAGGCATCCGGTGCGAGGCCCAGCCTGGTACCGGGCGCAGCGCCCCGCTGAAGGCGGGACCACGGTTGCCGCCGTGGAAGGCGCCGTGGATCATGTGCGGGTTGAGTTCCTCGATGTCGGCGGGGGACTTGACCAGGCTGGCCAGGATAACCTCGTCGGTGAAGCCAGGCGCGACCTCGCGCAGCCGCTCCAGGGTCCGGCGGGCGTGCCCGTGCTTGACGGCCGCCCAGCCGCCCATGCTCTCCGGGGGCTGGTACACCTGCGGGCTGAGCAGTTTGACCGTGTGGTGGCCCGCTGGCGCCCGGCCCGGATCGGCCAGGGTGGGCGTGGCCACCAGCAGCCACGGCGGCTCTGCGATGAACCGCCCGGACCGCAGGTCGGCCCCCATCTGGATGACGTCCTCGGGCCAGCCTGCCAGGCCCGCCGACACGGCAGTGCGCGGGCCGTCCGGAGCCTGAAACTCAGGCGGCGCGGTGGTGGCGTAATAGGTGGCGAAGCCGGGCACGCCCACGTCGTAGGTGTCTACGCCGTAGTGGAATTCTTCCGGCCAGGCCTCCGCCGGGGCCATCTCGCGCAGGTGCTTGATGTGGATCGTCGAGACCACAGCGGTGCCCGCCCGGTACTGGGCGCCGTCCTCGGTCGCCACCCCGGCGCACCGGCCGCCCTCCAGCAGCAGCCTGGTCACCCGCTGGCCGCACAGCACGGTGCCACCATGGTCGGCCAGGTAACCGGTGAGCGCCGCGGTCAGCTGCCCGGATCCGCCGATGGGAATGGACCAGCTGCGCTGCTGCCGCCCGAACGTCTGCGCGTAAGGGAGCACCCCCGAGCCAGGCTCGTCGGCCGGCTGGAAGACCTGGAAGGCCATCCACAGCAGGAAGGCCTGGATGTGCCGGCTTTCGAACTCGTGCTGCACGACCTGCACCGCGGACAGTTGCCGGCGCCGGGCCCAGATCCGGCCCTGGGGATGCCCGGCCAGCATCTGGTCCAGCGACGGCCCGAATCCGACCGGCGTGAACTGGGCCTGGCTGAAGATGTGTTTCACCTGGTCGTACTCGTCAAGCAGGCGCAGGTAGGCGGCCGCGTCCGGCTTCGAGAACCGGGCGACCTCCTCGGCCGTCCGTTCCCGGTCCAGCCACATCGTGAACTGCTGGCCGTCCGGGAACGCCACGTGCTCCACCGGGTCCGGTTCTGCGTAGCGCAGGCCATAGTCGGCGGTCAGGCCGAGTTCATCGCGGCTCAGCACCGGGTTGACCCGGATCATCGTGTGCCCGGTGGCGCAGGTGTCGATGCCAAACCCAGGGAGCAGCAGTTCCTCGGTGGCCGCACCGCCGCCGGGGATCGCCCGCGCGTCCAGGACCAGGCAGCGGTAGCCGGCCTTGGCCAGGTAGCACGCGGTGACCAGGCTGTTGTGCCCGGCGCCCGCCACCACGATGTCGGCGTCGTAGGTCATCCCCGGCCCGCCTTTCTACCGCGGAATCCTCCGCCGTACTTCTCTGCAAACCATTGCATTTCGTTGCGATCCTGGCATCCCGGCGGCTCTGGGGCAAGGGGCGACCGGCCGGGAAGCCCCCGGCGAGCCGGGCGAAGGGCCGGGCAGGATCTCACTCCCGCCGGGTGACGCAACGGCCACGCCGGCCGCATACCGTCCGGGAAAGCGACCGAGGAGGCTATGCATGGCGCACCCGGACACCCTGTACGTGCTGGCGGCGGCCTACGATGAGCCGGCCGCCGCCATCGAGGACTACGAGGCCGTGAAGGCCCTGTATTACGCGGTGAAGACGTCGCATGACTTCGACGCCGCGGTCATCGCCAAGGACGACGCGGGCAAGGTCAGCATCGTCAAGAAGCACGAGCAGCCGACCCGGCACGGAGCCGCGGTGGGCCTCGGCTGGGGCCTGGCCGCTGGTGTGGCGGCAGCGCTGTTCCCGCCCGTGGGCATCCTGGGTGCCCTGGCAGTCGGCGCCGGCGGCGGGGCCGCGATCGGGGCCGTGACCGGGCACGCCAGCGGCGGGATGAGCCGGACCGATCTCAAGGAGCTGGGGGAGACCCTCGACGCGGGAACGGCCGGGCTCCTCGTGGTCTACGAGGCCAACCTGGCCGAGCAGGTGACGGCCAACATCAAGGCGGCCAACAAGCTCATCTCCAAGGCCACCGACATGGAAGCCGACCAGCTCGCCTCGGACCTGAAGCAGGCGGACCAGGAAGTCGCGTCCGGCAGCTAGCCGTCCGGGTTACTGGCTGTCCCGGCCAGCCCGCGCAGGGCGGGGCCAGCCAGCCGGTTCACGGTCCATTCATCCATCTCCACCGCGCCCAGCGAGGCGTAGAACCTGCGGGCGGGGGAGTTCCAGTCCAGGACCGCCCACTCCAGCCGGGCGTAGCCGCGGGTCACGCAGATGCGGGCCAGTTCGGCGAGCAGTGCCCGGCCCAGCCCGGCCCGCCGCTGGTCCGGCCGGATGTAGAGGTCCTCCAGGTAGATCCCGTGCTGGCCGGTCCAGGTGGAGAAGTTCAGGAACCACAGCGCGAAGCCGGCCACCTCGCCCTCGTGCTCAGCCACGTGCGCGAACACGGCGGGCCGCTCGCCCAGTAGGGCGCGGCGCAGGTCTTCCTCGGTCGCGGTGACCTCGGCCAGCGCCTTCTCGTACTCGGCCAGCTCCCGGACGAGCCGGTGCAGGGCCGGGATGTCGGCGGCCTCAGCCGGCCGGATCACGCGCCCATCCCCGCGCCCCACGTCCCCGCGCCGGCGCCAGCGGGCTCCCCGGCCGGGGGCGCCCCCACCGGGGTAGCGGCGGCTGGCCGGGCGGCCGGGGCCGGATCGGGCTGGACCGCGACCGGGAACCGGTAGCACAGCCGAAAACGGTCAGCCGCGACCACGATCTCCCCGGTTTCCACGACCCGCTCGCCCGAGTGGTGCGATCTCTCGATGAGCAGCACCGGGGAGCCGGCCGGGATGTCCAGCACCGCCGCCTCGGCCGACAGGGCCGGGCGGACCGAGATCTCCTCCACGACCTGATCCACGCCGATACCGATCGCCTGCATGCGCTCCGCCACTCCGCGGCCCGCGAAGGTGCCCTGCTCGGGGAACGGCACCCGGGTCTGCGCCGTCGTGGCGGCGGCCTCGTAGCTGGTGGCCAGCTGCACAGGAGAACCATCCGCGCTCATCAGGTACCTGGTCCGGGTCACCAGATGGTCCCCGTCGGGCAGCCGCAGCCGCCGGGCCACGTGGGCGGGGGCGGCCACCCGCTCGGACTGGTACTCCCAGGACACCCGCGGCGCGTGCCCGGCGTGATCCGTCCCGGCCGGGTCGTCCACGGCCACTGCGTCCCCCAGCGCCGCGTCCCGCACTGCTCCGTCTCCCGCCGCAGGCCGGCCATCAAGCCCGAACGGCGAACCGGGGAAGTGCAGCCGGTCATGTTCCAGCGGCGCCGCCACGGGCAGCCTGCGGACGTAGGATCCCGACCCGGCCCGGGCCTCAATGAGGCCCTCGGCCGCCAGGACCTGCAGGGCATGCTTGGCCGCGGTCTCCCCGACCCCGTACCGGGCGATGATCCCGTTGCGGGAGGGAACCCGGGCTCCCGGCCCGAGCGTCCCGCCCCGGATCTGATCGCGGAGATCTTCCAGCACCCGCAGGTACACCGGGTCGTTCGAGGCGCCCATCAGATGTGATCTTCCTGACGACACTGCCCGGCTAGGCCGGCCGAGCCGCCATTGTGGCCCACGGCCGGGTGAAGCTGTGGCCCTATAGAGATCCTGTGACCATAGCTTTGCCGCCCGCCCGCCCGCCCGTCCGTCCGCCCGCCTGCTCGTCCGCCCGCCCGTCCGCCTGCCCCGCCCGTCCGGCTGGCCCGACGGGCAGGCGCTACTTCTTGCGCGCGAAGATGAGGCCGTCTCCCACCGAGAGCATGGCCAGCTCCACCCGGTCATCGGCCCGTGCGTGCTCGTTGAAGTCGCGGACCGCCCGCGCGTCAGGATCGGGGTCGCCGGCGAAGATCCGGCCGTGCATGAAGGTGTTGTCCACCAGGATGAGCCCTCCGCTGCGGATCCGCGGGACGATCTCGTCCCAGTAAACGGCGTAGCCGCTCTTATCCGCGTCGATGAACGCGAGATCCGCCCACGCCTCACCGGGCAGCGAACGCAGCGTGCCGGCGGCCGGCCCGAGCCGGAGCTCGATCTGGCCGTCCAGGCCCGCCTTCTGCCAGTACTCCCGGGCCAGTGCGGTCCAGTCCGCGTTGACATCGCAGCACAGCAGGCGGCCGCCCGGGGCCAGCCCGCGGGCCAGGCAGATAGCGGAGTACCCGGTGAACGTGCCGACCTCGATCACCCGGCGCGGCGCGATGAGCTGGCTCAGCAGCGTCATGAACGTGCCCTGCTCGGGTCCGATCTGCAGGTGAGCCGACCGGGGGAAACGGCGGGACGTTTCGGCCCGCAGCTCGCTGAGGACCAGGTCCGGGGGACTGGAAGCCGACATGACGTACTCGTAGACCTCAGGACTGACATGCTCGGTTCCGGTAGCCACGCGCCCCACGCTAACCGGTTGCGGCAAGCTAGCAGGATGCAGGAGAGCGAAGCGGAACTCGGTGAGCTACAGGCGCTGCTGGATGACTCGCTGGCCCGGGCCACGGGGCACCTCCGGTCCATCGTCCGGCCAGGCCGGTCCCTGACTGCCGCCCAGCTGGCCGGGGTTATTACGGGCATGTGCACGCTCGCGGTCAGCAGCGTCACGGCCGCCGGAGAGCCGCGGATCAGCGGGGCGGACGGTCACTTCCTGCACGGCTGCTGGGTCTTCAGCACGGAGCGGTCCTCGGCCAAGGCGCGGCAGTTCGCGGCGCGGCCCGCGATCAGCGCGGCCCACCTGCGCGGAGATGACCTGGGCGTGTTCACCCACGGCCGGGTGGAGGAACTTAATCCCGCGACCGGGCCGGCGGATCCGCACTGGCCCGCCATCCTGGACCACCTCACGCAGCACTACGGCAGCTCCCCGCTGAGCTGGGGAGACGTGGTGGCCTACCGGATCCGGCCGCACTGGATGGTGGCCTACGCCGCGGACCCGGAGACGCTGCTGGCCCGGTAACCGGCAGCCGGACGGCAGCCTCGGGCCGTCACGGTACGCTCGGGCGCATGGCGTTGCGTTTTTACATCCCCAGCCCGCCAGTGAACGGGTTTCATCTCGGCCCGGCCTACATTCACTTCTACGGGCTGATGTACGTGATCGGGATCACCCTGGCGATCCTGATCACGCAGCGCCGCTGGAAGGCGGTGGGCGGCGACCCGGGCCTGGTCGGGGACGTGGCCCTGTGGGCCGTCCCGGCGGGCATCGTCGGCGGCCGGATCTACTTCGACCTGACCACCCCGAAGTACATCCCGCACCACTGGTACGGGGTGCTCGCGGTCTGGGACGGTGGTCTGGGCATCTGGGGCGGGATCGCCCTGGCCGCGGTGGTCGGGTCCTGGCGGGTGCACCGCTCCGGGGCCAGCGTGACGCTGTTCATGGACGCGGTCGCCCCGGCGCTGCTGGTGGCGCAGGCCGTCGGGCGGGTGGGTAACTACTTCAACCAGGAACTCTTCGGCGGCCCGACCACGCTGCCCTGGGCCCTGCACATCACGCCCGGATTCCGCCCGGCCGGCTACACGCAGTTCCAGACCTTCCACCCGACCTTCCTGTACGAGTTCATCTTCGACCTGCTCTGGGCGGCTGTCCTGGTCTGGCTGGGCCACCACCGCAACATCAGGCCGCCGGGCCTGTTCGCGCTATACGTCGCGGGCTACTCGGCGTTCCGCATCTTCGAGGAGTCGCTCCGGGTGGACCCGTCCGAGCACTTCCTCGGCCTGCGGCTGAACATGTACGTGGCCAGCGTGCTGACCGTCGCCGGCGTGATCTGGTTCATCTATTCGCAGCGCCGCGGCCGGCCCGCCGCCGAGTTGCCGGCCCGGCGGCCGGATAGCGAGGCGGACAGCGCCGGGACGGCCGCGCCCGATCCGGCCGCGCCGGGCACGCCGGCCGACTCGCCGGAGGACTCCAGCCCTGCGGGCTCCGGTGGGGCTGCGCGCGCCACCGACACCGCCTGACCGTCACCCGGACCGGCCCGCAGATTAATTCGATAAATAACGAAACCCGGGCGCGGCACTCGAACTGAGGTTTGAATGTCTGGCATGCTTGGAGCCGGACATCTCAACCGCAGCGCTACCGATGTGCAGGAGGCAACCCCAGTGGGCCAGAAGACGGTCAGGTTCAGTGACTTCAGCGGCGAGCTGATCACCAGGGACGACACACTCGCCCGCATCGTGATCCACGAGCACCCCGAGCTCGGCGACAGCCCGGTGGAGATCGAGGGGCTGGCCGACGAGGCCGCCGCGATCGAGAAGGCGGCACTCCGGGTGGCCGTGGTGGACCTTTACCTCCCGGGCGAGGAGGAACCCCGCCGGGTGACCATGGAGGCCGCGGCGTTCGACGAGCTGGCTACCGACCGGCCGATGAGCGAACTGCTCCTGACCGCGCGGCCCGCCCGGTCCGCACGGCGCGCCAAGTCGGCCGCGGCCACCGGGGCGCGCGGCGTCAACTACGACACGCTGGAGCACGCGGGGGAGCCGCACAAGGGCCGGATTACCGAGGCCGAGCGGGAACTGGTCCGTGACCACCTGGACGCCATCAACGACCGGCTTGTCGCGCAGGGCCTGCGGACCATTGACCCTGGCGATCCCGAGCACGTCGCACGTTACGGCCTGACCGGGCTGGCCGTGGCGCAGGCCGCCCAGGACGACTAGGCCACCCGGGGGCGGCTAGCCGCCCCCGGCGACCAGGCCATCCCGGACGGCTGGCGGGACGGACAGGGGCCGGTCACCCTGTCTCATATGCTGGACGTCATATGATCGGCATATGAGCACGGCAGAACCGACCGGCGCTGGCCACCCGGGCGGTGACGCTGGCCCGGGTGGCCAGCGCTGGGTGGTCCTGGTGGCCGGGTTGTTCGCAATGACCGCGGGCTGCACGTTCCAGTACGGGCTGGCCTACCTGATCCCCGCGTTCCGGGCTGAGGGCCTGTCCCTGGAACAGGCGGGCATCCTGGTCGCCTGTCCCACCGCCGGCCTGCTGCTCACCCTGGTGGCCTGGGGCGCCGCTGCGGACCACTGGGGGGAGCGGCTGGTGCTCGGCGCCGGGCTGGCCCTGGCCGGGATGGTCTTGCTGGCCGGCGCCACCGTGCACGGGACGGCCGCCCTGGGGATCTGCCTGGCCGCGGCCGGGGCGGCCGGGGCGTCGGTGTACGCGGCGAGCGGGCGGCTGATCCTGGGCTGGTTTCCCGCCCGCCAGCGGGGCCTGGCCATGGGCATCCGGCAGAGCGCCCAGCCGCTGGGCGTGGCCGTCGCCGCGCTCGCACTGCCCTCCATCGGCGCGCACGGCCGGCCGGCCGCGCTGGTCTTCCTGGGCACGTTCTGCCTGACCGCCGCGGTCCTGGTCGCGGTGGCCGTGCGCGATCCGGCGCGGCCGCCCCGCCAGGCCGGCCGCCACGGCGGCTCGCCCTACCGGGGCGGCCCGCACCGGACGGCCATCATCTTGTGGCGCATCCACGCGGCGAGCGCGCTGCTCGTCGTACCCCAGTTCGCGGTGACCACGTTTGCCCTGGTTTTCCTGGTCAACGCGCATGGGCTGGACCCCGTCACGGCCGGCCGGATCCTGGCCGTCGCGCAGGCGTGCGGGGCGTTCTCCCGGCTCGCCGCGGGCGTGTGGTCGGACCGGATGGGCAGCCGGATGCGCCCGATGCGGACGCTCGCCGTGGCCACCGCGCTGATCCTGGCCGCACTGGCGGCCGGGGCCGCCATCCGGGCGCCGTGGACGGTCGCCGTGCTGTTCGCCGCCGTGATCGTCTCGGTCAGCACCAACGGCCTGGCCTTCACCGCCGTGGCCGAGCACGCCGGATCGTCCTGGGCGGGGCGGGCGCTCGGCATCCAGAACACCGGCCAGAACGCGTTCGCGGCCGCCACGCCGCCGGTCCTGGCCGCCGTGATCGGCGCGGCCGGGTACGCCGTGGCCTTCGGGGCGGTCGCGCTGTTCCCGCTGGCCGCGGCGGCCCTGGTGCCGGTGGGCGGGGAACGCCGGGCCGCCGCCCGGGCCAGCCGGGCCCGGGCGCCTGACCTCGCCGCCGGACGGTGAGCCCGCCGCCGCCCGCTAGCCTGCTACCCCGGCTGTCTCGGCTGTCTCCGCTGTGGCGCCGTCCCGGACCCGGGCGCGCCACCACTCCTGGCCCGCCTCCGGCAGCAGGTGGATCGGGTCGTAGTAGGGGTACTCGCGGCTCAGCGCGAGCGGGTCCTCGGTCTCGACCGAGGTCCGGTAGTTCTTGGTCCAGTAGGAGATGCCCAGCTCGGTGTCATACCGCGACACCTGGTGTACCCAGCGCTTGCCGACGTAGGCCACGTCACAGATCATCCGCGGGGTGGCGAACCCGGGCAGGTAGCCCATGATCTGGTGCTGCAGGTTCTGGGCCTGGGCCAGGGACAGCCGCCAGTGCTCGCTGCCCGGGATCATGTCGCACATGTAGAAGTAGTAGGGCATGATCCGGGCCTCGTCGAGCAGCACGAAGCACAGGTCGAGCAGGGCCTCCGTGGTGTCGTTGACCCCGTGCAGCAGCACGCCCTGGTTGCGCACGTCGCGGATCCCGGTGTCCAGCATGGCCTGGGTGGCCCGGGCCACGAGCGGGGTGACCGACTGGGCCGCGTTCACGTGGGTGTGGATGGCGATGTTCACCCCGCGTGCGCGGGCCTTGGCCGCCAGCCGCTCCATGCCGGCCCGGACGTCGTCGGCCAGCCAGTGCTGCGGCAGCCCCATGAGCGCCTTGGTGGCCAGCCGGATGTCCCGGATGTTGTCGATGTCCAACAGCGCGCTGACGAAAGTCTCCAGCCGGGGCCAGGGCATGTTGGCCACGTCCCCGCCGGATACCACCACGTCGCGGACCCCCGGGGTGGCCTGCAGATACTCGATCATGGCGGTGAGCCGGTCGGCGGGCGGCAGGCCGAACTTGTGCTTGGTGATGCTGGGCGTCGGGTTGCCGACCAGGTCCATCCGGGTGCAGTGCCCGCAGTACTGCGGGCAGGTGGGCAGCACCTCGGCCAGCACCTTGGTCGGGTAGCGGTGGGTCAGTCCTTCCACCGCCCACATCTCCGCCTCGTGCAGCGAGTCACGGGACGCGTACGGGTGGGACGGCCAGTCGGTCCGCCGGTCGCTGAACACCGGGATCATGTACCTGCGTACCGGGTCGGCGTAGAGCGCCTCGGTGAAACCAGGCTGGTCCGGTGAGCCCGCCGGGACCATGGTGTTCACCATCTGCGGCGTCACCAGCATGGACATGGTCGCCCGTTCCTGCTGGTCACGCTTCAGATCGTCGAGGAAGGACTCCTCGAGGCCGGGACCGGCCACGTCGCGGAGCTGGCGCAGGTTCTTCACGCAGTGGGCACGCTGCCATTGCACCGATTCCCACTCTGCGGTGGTCACCTGCGACCAGCCCGGGAACCGCCGCCAATCCGGCTCGGTAAGCCCGGCACGGCGGTACGCATACGGCTGGCTGACCAAGGCTGATCACCTTCCCGTTCTCGTCGTGCTTCATTGAAGGATAACCTTCCATCTGCACTAAGAACAGCAGAAGATAGTGTGGAAGGACTCTCACACAGGAAGACTTACTGCCAAGTAGGGGTAGAAACAGGGGGCATCCGTTGATCCAGGACCCACCGCGCACCGGGCGCCGCCCGGGGTCACCACTCGGCCTGCACCGGGTGCTCGAGCCCGCCGGGGTGCTGCCCCAGGCGGCCTGGCGGCTGGACCCGGACCCGGCGATCTGGCCGGATGAAGTGCGCGTCGCGGTGGACCGGCTGAACCTGGATGCCGCGTCCTACCGTCAGCTCCGGGAATCCACCGGCGGATCGGCCGAGGCCATGCGCGGCGCGGTGCTCGACATCGTCACCGCGCGGGGCAAGATGCAGAACCCGGTAACCGGCTCGGGCGGCATGCTCACCGGCGTGGTGGACGAGGCAGGCCCGGCGTCACCGCTGGGCCTGGCGGCCGGCGACCGGATCGCCACCCTGGTCTCGCTCAGCCTGACCCCGCTGTCCGTGACCGACGGGCTGGCCCGCTGGGACGGGCAGTCCGAGCAGGTCCCGTGCGCCGGCCACGCGATCCTGTTCGGCCGGTCCATCGCCGCGGTGCTCCCCGCGGACCTGCCCGCCGCCCTGGCCCTCGCGGTCATGGACGTATGCGGCGCGCCCGCCCTCACCGAGCGGGTGGTACGCGCCGCGCTGCTCCAGGGGCAGGCATTCGCTGGCGAGGTGGGGCCCGCCGGAGGCGGGTCTCCCCGAGCCGGCGACTCGCGGGGGCCGGGGGCTCCGGGGGTAGTCCCCCGGGAAATCGGGGCGGGGGGTCGCCCCCCCGGGCCAGCAGAGCGCCCGGTCGTGGCCATCCTCGGGGCCGGCGGCAAGAGCGGCTCGCTGTCCGCGGCGGCCGCCCGCCGGGCCGGCGCGGGCACGGTCATCGGCGTGGTGCCCACCGGGGCCGAGGCGGACGCGGTCCGCGGGGCGGGCCTCGCCGACCACGTCGTGATCGCTGACGCCCGGGACCCGGTCGCGCTGTCGGATGCCATCCGGTCGGTCGGCGGCCCGGCCGCCGTCACCGTGGTATGCGTGGACGTGCCGGGCTGCGAAGGCGGCGCGGTGCTGGCCACCGCGCCGGGCGGCACGGTGATCTTCTTCTCGATGGCCACCTCGTTCAGCGCGGCGGCGCTGGGCGCCGAAGGCGTGGCCGCGGATGTGACGATGCTGATCGGTAACGGGTATGTGCCTGGTCATGCGGAACTCGCGCTCGGCCTGCTCCGGTCCCAGCCGGGCGTCCGCGCGCTGTTCGAGGCCCGGCTGACCGAAGCAGGCTGACCGGGTCCGATTGAAGACGGCCCGGTGAGGAGGGCCCGATAGAGGAGGTTCTGCGGGTGGAATCTAGGCTCCGGCTCGACCCCGCGATGGTCGCGGAGGCGCGCACGCTGGCCCGGGTCGCCGGGCAGCCGATCGTGGATCTGGCCACCCGGCACACGACCGTGTCGGTGGAACGGGCGGTACTCCGGCTGGCCGGGCTGGAGGGCGCGGACGACAGCGGCATGCCGTGGGTGAACCGGCTGGTGGACGGCGTCCGGGAAAGTACCGGGCTGGAGCACGGCGTGGCCCTCCCGGTCTGGGATGCGCTGGCGGCCGGCGGGTACCCGACGCTGCGCGCGCTGGCCACCGACGTCGCCGCCGGGACGGTCAAGTTCCGGCGGCCCGAAGGCGCCGACGCCGCGGCCGCGCAGGACGCGGCGCGGGCCGCGCTCGGCCAGGGCTTCGCCGCGATCGACCGCCGGCGGGACGAGCGGGCCGCGATGATCAAGGCCACCTCGGATCCGGCCAAGCCGTGGATCTACCTCATCGTGGCCACCGGCGACATCTACGAGGACATCCCCCAGGCGCAGGCCGCGGCCCGGGAGGGCGCGGACATCGTCGCGGTCATCCGGTCCACCGGGCAGTCCCTGCTGGACTACGTGCCGGAAGGAGCGACCCGGGAGGGTTACGCGGGCACCTACGCCACCCAGGAGAACTTCCGGCTGATGCGGGCCGCGCTGGACGACGTCTCCCGCGAGCTGGGCCGGTACGTGCGGCTGACCAACTACGCCTCCGGGCTGTGCATGCCGGAGATCGCCGCGCTGGCCGGGCTCGAGCGGCTGGACATGATGCTCAACGACTGCATGTACGGGATCATCTTCCGGGACATCAACCCGCAGCGGACGTTCATCGACCAGCGGTTCGCCCGGCAGATCCACGCCCGGGCCGGGATCATCATCAATACCGGCGAGGACAACTACCTGACCACGGCCGACGCCGTGGACGCCGCGCACACCGTGGTCGTCAGCCAGCTGATGAACGAGTTCTTCGGCAAGGAAGCGGGGCTGGCCGACGGACAGCTGGGCCTGGGCCACGCGTTCGAGATCAACCCCGAGGTGCCCGACTCGTTCGTGCTCGAGCTCGCGCACGCCCAGCTGGTCCGGGAGCTGTTCCCGGACGCGCCGCTGAAGTACATGCCGCCGACCAAGCACATGACCGGCAACGTGTTCGCCGGGTACCTGCTGGATGCGTTCTTCAACCTGGCCGGGGTCATGACTGACCAGTCCATCCTGCTGATCGGGATGATGACCGAAGGGATCCACACCCCGTTCCTGTCCGACCGCGACCTGGCCCTGGAGAACGCCCGCTACGTGGCCCGCGCCGCCGCCCGGCTGGGCGAGAACTTCCGCCCGCCGCCCGGGGGGTTCGTGGAACGCCGGGCCCACCAGGTTCTCGGCGAGGCGGTGGACCTGCTCCGGCGGATCAGCCGGGACGGGCTGCTGAACGCGATCGCGGACGGCACGTTCGGCGTCACCCGGCGCCCCGCCGACGGCGGCCGGGGCCTCGACGGCGTTATCCGGCGGGCCGACGGCTACTGGAATCCGGCCAGTGAGTTCCTGGAGGCCAGGCCCGCGGCGGACCAGGACCCGGAGGGAGCATCATGAGTGGCCAGGTCATCCGCCCCTACGGTGACACCACGGGTGATGGGCAGGTCCAGGTCTCGTTCACCCTGCCGGTTCCGTTTGGGAATGAAGAAGAGCGCATGATCGCAGAAGGCGCGGCGCTGCAACTGGCCGGCAAGATGGGCCTGGACCCGGCCATGGTGGTGCACGCCAAGGCCATGGGCCCCGACTTCACCTTCTTCATCGTGTACGGCCGGACCGCGCACCTGGTGGACCTGTCCGCGGTGACCATCACCCGCCGTGAGTTCCCGCTGCTCTCCCCGGCCGAGATCAACCTGCGGGTGCGCAGCGGGCTGGGCCGCAAGCTGGTCGTGCTCGGCGCGTGCATCGGCACCGACGCGCATACCGTGGGCATCGACGCGATCCTCAACGTCAAGGGGCACGCGGGGGAGAAGGGCCTGGAGTACTACCGGGAGATCCGGGTGGTGAACCTGGGCGCGCAGGTGGACGTGGCCGACCTGGTCGCCCGGGCCCAGGCCGAGCAGGCGGACGCGGTGCTGGTCAGCCAGGTAGTCACCCAGCGGGAGGCTCATCTGGCCGGGGCGCGGCAGCTGTCCGCCGCGTTCCGCGCCGCCTACCCGGCGGGCGGCCCGCTCCTGGTCGTGGGCGGCCCGCGGTTCGACCCGGCGATGGCCGCCGGCCTCGGCGTGGACAAGATCTTCGGCCGGGCCACCACGCCCCGGGAGGTGGCCAGCTACCTGGTGCACGCTCTCGCGCCCGAGCCGGCGCTGGCCGCCGCCGGGTCGCCCGCCGCCGGCTCGCCCGCCGGGCCGGCTGGAACCGGCGGGGGCGTGGCGTGACCGCCGGGACGCCGTCCGGAGGCGGCCAGCATGATGGCCTGACCGTCACCCACCGGCGGTACGTGCCCGCGAGCCACGCCCACTACGGCGGCAACCTGGTCGACGGCGCGTACGTGCTCGCCCTGTTCGGGGACGTGGCCACCGAGGCCTCGATCCGGATGGACGGGGACGAGGGGCTGTTCGCCTCCTACTCCGACGTGCAGTTCCGGGAGCCGGTGCTGGCCGGGGACGTGATCGAGGTGACCGCGACCGTGCTGCGCACCGGCCGCCGCAGCCGCGGGCTGGCCTTCGAGGCCGCGGTGGTGTGCCGGGCGGATCCAGGCCGCGGGCCGTCCGCGTCCCGGGTGCTGGAGGAACCGGTCATCGTGGTCACCGCTACCGGGACTGTGGTCGTGCCGCAGGCCGGGTGATCAGCTGCCCGGCCAGTTCACGCCGATCGCCAGTTCACACGCCGATCGCCAGTTCACGCCGATCGCCGGTGCACGCCGATCAGCGGGTGCGTGGCCAGCCGGACGGACTCACCCGGATGGCCGTCGAGGCCGCAGGCCCGGACCACCGCCGCCCGCAGCAGGCGGTAGGCCACCCAGAACAGCAACGCGGCCAGGGGCAGCTCGATGAGCACGGCCGAGGCGATCGCTTCCAGGGTGTCTTTCTGCCCGGACGCGGTGGTGATGTCGAACCAGGCGTCGCAGGTGAGCAACGTGGCCGTGATGAACGCGGTGATCACCACGGCCTGCCGGCGGCGCCAGGCGAACCAGGCCGTGCTGGCCAGCGCGGCCAGCAGGATGATGTCGAAGCCCACCCAGGTCAGCCTCCAGTGCCCCGCCACGTAGTGGCGGGGCAGGGTGAGCGCGAGCAGCACGATCCACGGGATCAGGACGGCCGAGGCGACGGTCAGCATCAGCACCAGCCGTCTGCGGCGGTGCTCGGCCGCGCTCAGGGACGGAAGCTCGGCGTTGACGGTGGCGAGGGCGCGGGCCAGCGCGGCCCGGTCCTCGTCCGGCATCTGGCGCAGGGTCTCTTCGCTGATCATTAGCACCATCCCCAGCTCGAGGATCGGGGGCGGAAACGCGAATGCGCCGCGCCCGGCAGAGCCGGGGCGGCGCATTCCGCTCGGAACGGCAGTGCCTACTCCTCCTTGCCGAAGGACTGGATCTCGGCCGCCTCGGTCTCGGTGAGTTCCCGCGGCACGTCGCTCATGGCCACCTTGGCCGACTGCACCTGACGCCGGATGTCCTCGACGATCTCCGGGTTGGCCAGCGTGGTCACGTCCCCGGTGTCGGTGAAGTTGGACACCGCGGCGATCACCCGGCGCATGATCTTGCCGGAACGGGTTTTCGGCATGTCGGACACGATCCACACGTTCTTCGGGCGCGCGATCTTGCCGATCTCCGTCTCAACCGACCGGGTGACCTTGGCCGCCATCTCCTGGCTGGCCTCATACCCCGGCTTGAGTGACACGTACACCTCGACCGCGCGGCCGCGGATGTCGTCGATGACCGGGACCGCGGCGGCCTCGGCCACCTCGGGCACGGTGAGCGCGGCCGACTCGATCTCCTTGGTGCCCAGCCGGTGCCCGGCCACGTTGATCACGTCGTCCACCCGGCCCAGGATCCGGTAGTAGCCGTCGGTGGCGCGGACCGCGCCGTCTCCGGCGAAGTACGGCCAGTCGTGCCAGTCCTTGCTGTCCGGGTCCTTGTTGTACTTCTCGTAATACACGGAGATGAACCGTTCGGGCTGGCCCCAGATGGTCTGCATGATGCCGGGCCAGGGATTGCGGATGACAATGTTGCCGGCCTTGCCGTCCGGGATCTCCTGGCCGTCCTCGTCGTAGATGGCCGGATAGATGCCGATCACCGCGGGACCGCAGCTGCCCGGCTTCATCGGCTTGAGCCCGGGCAGCGAGCTGCCCAGGAAGCCGCCCGTCTCGGTCTGCCACCAGGTGTCCACGATGACGGCCTCGCCCTTGCCGACCGCCGTGTGGTACCAGCGCCAGACCTCAGGCTCGATCGGCTCGCCGACCGTGGTCATGTGCTTGAAGTGGTAGTTGTACTTGGCAGGCTCATCCGGTCCTACCTTGCGCAGCATCCGGATGGCCGTCGGCGAGGTGTGGAAGATGCTCACCCCGAGCCGCTCGGCGATCCGCCAGGGCCGGCCCGCGTCCGGGTAGTTGGGTGTGCCCTCGTAGATCACCGTGGTGGTGCCCAGCGACAGCGGCCCGTACACGATGTAGGAGTGGCCCGTGATCCAGCCGATGTCGGCCATGCACCAGTACGTGTCATCGGGGTGGATGTCCTGGTAGTACTTGGACGTCCCGGCGACGTAGGACATGTACCCGCCGGTACTGTGCTGCGCGCCCTTGGGGCGGCCGGTGGTGCCACTGGTGTACATCAGGAACAACGGCGCCTCGGACGGCAGCGACACCGGCTCCACGATCTGGCCGCGGTACGGGGACATGATCTCGTCCACGAAGAAGTCGCGGCCGGTCACCATCGGCGTCTGGGACGCGTACTGGTCCTCGTGCCGCCGCCAGACCAGGACCTTATCCACCTCCTGGCCCTGCTTGGCCGCCTCGGCCAGCGCCTCGTCCGCCTTGACCTTGTGGTCCACCAGCGTGCCGCTGCGGAAGTACCCGTCCATCGTGATGAGGACCCGGCTGCCCGAGTCGGCGATCCTGGTGCCGCAGGCGTTACCGCTGAACCCGCCGAAGACCTCGGAGTGGACCACGCCCAGCCGGGCACAGGCGAGCATCACGATCGGGAGTTCCGCCACCATCGGCATGTGCAGCGTGACCCGGTCGCCGGCCTTCAGCCCGGCGAAGTCACGCAGCAGCGCGGCGAACTCGTTGACCCGGTGGTACAGGTCCTGGTAGGTGATGGCGACGGGCTCGGCCGCCTCAGGTTCCGGCACCCAGATGATCGCGGCCTTGTCCGCCTTGTCGGCCAGGTGCCGGTCCACGCAGTTGTACGAGGCGTTCAGCCGGCCGCCGGTGAACCATTTCCAGAACGGCGGGTTGCTCGAATCCAGGACCGTGTCCCATTTCTTGTCCCAGCTGAGCAACTCGGCGTACTCGACGAAGCAGTCCGGGAAGTTCTTCTCGTCGAAGCGCTCGAAGATCGCGGGGTCATTCGCATTGGCCTGCTCAACGAACGACTCGGGGGGGTAGATGTATTCTTCCTCGCGCCAGTGCACCGCAATCTGCGACTCCGAAACCGGGTCCTGCTGGCTCTGCGTCATCTGCTGGTCCTCCCATGAATGGATGATCTATAGACGGTCAGGCCGGGATACCGCTCAGGGCGGCCGGCCAGTGCAGCCGGCCAGTGCAGCCGGCCAGTGCAGCCGGTCAGGGCGGCCGGGGCATCCCGGAGCGCAAGGGCAGGGCCCGGCGTGGCCTGGCCCGGTGTTGTCCCGCAGGACGTGGTCTGGGCCGGGGCGGCAGGGCACGGGAGGCCGGGCAGGCCCGCTCGGTTCCGGTCAGAGGGCGCCGGATCATCCACCCCGCCCGGCTGGTTTACGGGGCCGAGGCCAGCCAGCAGCGTCCCGCCGGGGCTGTCGCGGTTCCCGCCGCCGCCCCCCGGTCGGACCGTCCGCTGACCACGGTGTCATGACGCCCTCACGCGCTGGGAAACAGTTTGATGCTATCGCCAGCGCTGCGGCGGGACTAGGGCCCCCGGCCGGAGCCCGGCGGTTGACATCGGGCGTGGCAGCGGTATGTTGCTGCGCACAGTCCAGCACTTGGCTAGCCGTCAGGGTGAGCTGGCCGCCCGGGCCGGGCTGCGTGCGGGCCGGATAACCGGCCCTGATGCCAGGCGCAGCGCCCCAGGGCGTGCCCGGTAGCCCGCTGGGCCGGGGGGTTGGAAACGGGAAGGGCCTGGGCGCCCAGTAGACAACGGAGAACGAGCTCGTTGCCGGCGGGACGTTCTGCGGTCCGAAGGGATGTCCGGGCCCTCTTCCCCTGGCTACCTGCGTAAGCACCCCCGCTGGGGCACCCCAGCGTGAGCATCATCGCGGGAGCGGTGCCCGCTGGCCCATCGTCAACATTGGTGCAAATTTGGCTATACCCCTTGGAGCGCGGGCGCCGATGACGCCGCGTGGCGGTAGCCTGCATGGATCACGGGCCTGAGAGGCCGCGTCCCCCACGCGGCAGTCAGGGGAAGGCAGGAGAGGTTGGCTGGCAACAACGACGCCGGGACTGCAGTCGGCCGGGTCGCCGTCATCATGCCCACGTACAACGAGCGTGAGAACCTGGAGGCCATGACCGGGCGGGTCAGGGCCGCGGTCCCCGAGGCCGACCTGCTGGTGGTCAACGACAACAGCCCGGACGGTACGGGCGAGCTGGCCGACAAGCTCGCGGCCGAGGATTCCCACGTCCGGGTGCTGCACCGGCCCGGCAAGGGCGGGCTCGGCGCGGCGTACCTGGCCGGGTTCTCCTGGGCGCTGGACCAGGATTACGGCGCGGTGGTGGAGATGGACGCGGACGGCTCCCACCAGCCTGAGCAGCTGCCCCTGCTGCTGGACGCATTGCGCCACGCCGATCTGGTGCTCGGCTCCCGCTGGGTGCCGGGGGGCCGGGTGGTCAACTGGCCGAAATCACGCGAAGTGCTATCCCGCGGCGCGAACATCTACGCCCGGGTGATGCTCGCCATCCCGCTCAAGGACGCTACCGGCGGGTTCCGGGTCTACCGCGCGGCCACGCTGCGGGCGATCGGGCTGGACGAGATCGAGTCGCAGGGCTACTGCTTTCAGGTCGATCTCGCCCTCCGCGCCCTGAACGCTGGGCTGCGGGTCGTGGAAGTGCCCATCACCTTCGTGGAGCGGGTGCACGGCTCCAGCAAGATGAGCAAGTCGATCATGGTGGAGGCGTTCTGGCTGATCGGCCGGTGGGGACTGGCGTCCCGCTGGGCGTCCCTGCGCGGGGCCCGCAGTACCGCCCCCCGCAGTACCGCCCGCTGAGCTGGCGCACGGGATCTGCAGGCCGCTGAGCCTGCCGGACGGAGAGCTGCCGGACGGGGAGCTGCCAGACGGTCCGGGGCGGGACTGGGGGCTCCGGACAGCATGAACGGCCCGGGCCAGCCCGGGCCGTTCATGACGAAACCGTCAGGACGAGCTAAGCGCTCTTGCGATGCCTGGTGCTGTGCTTACGCGGGGTTTCCTCGCCCCGCTGGCTCCTGATCAGGGCCAGCCGCTCGGCGAGTACTTCTTCCAGGTCGGCGATGGACCGGCGCTCCCGCAGCATGTCCCAGTGGCTCCGCGGCGGCTTGGCCTTCCGCGGCGCGGACAGGTCACCCGTGGCCGTGAACGCGGTCACGCCACACACCCGGCACTCCCAGGTAGCCGGAACCTCAGCCTCGGCGGCAAACGGGACGGTAAAGTGGTGACCCTTGGGGCAGTCGAAAGCTATCTCCTGGCGTGGTGCCAGATCGGTGTTACGGTCGTTCTCGTAGCTCGTCGCCCCGAGCCGGGTGCCGCGAAGTGCGCGTTCGGCCATTAGTCACTGCCTCCCAGGCGCTCAGCCTTGTGAATTTGTTAACGCCGAGTACCCGGTCAAGATTCCCGCTGTGCCCGATTCCAACCCCCCGGACGCACCCCGGACCCAATAGTGCCGGCATGGTCACGGGGAGTCCCGGCTTCCTCACCCGCCCGGATCTGCTCGCGGGCGGCGGGGCGGTCCTGCCGGGCGGGGCCTGGACTGCCCCTACCGGGCGGGCCTCGGGTGCCACTCGCCGCGGCTGATCAGCACGTCCCGCAGCGCCACCGTCTCGTCGGTCATGATGCCGTCCACCCCGATATCCAGCAGTTCCCGCATCAGGCCGGGGGAGTTGATGGTCCAGGCGTGCACGTGCAGGCCGAGGGCATGGGCCCGGCTGACGAACGCCGGCGTGGCGACCTGGGCCGGCACCTGAGCGCAGCGCACGCCCGTCCGGGCCAGCCGCTCGGCCAGCGCGAGCTGGGTGCCCCGGCCCGCCGCGACCGCCGCCGCCCCGCCGCGGGCCGGCTCCGCGCCCGGCCGGCCCAGGCCGGGCCCGCTGCGGCTGGCCCGGCCCGCCGCCACCCGGCCCGCGGCCGGGCCCGGCCGGGTCAGGTCACGTGGCCCGCGCGGGCCGCCGAACCGCACCACGGCGGTGCCGATCGGGGAGGCGGCCATGCACACCTGCCGGTCGAATACCCGCCGCGCGGCACGCAGCCTGCTCGCTGAAAAAGACGTTACACACACCCGGTCCCAGGCCCCGGTCCGGCGCAGCACGGCCGCGAGCGGCCCGATCGCGGGAGCGTCCTTCAGGTCGACGTTGAACCGCACGTCGGGCCAGGCGCCCAGCAGATCCTCGAGCAGCGGGATCGGCTCCGTGCCGTCGATGAGCGCGGGGGCCAGGTCCCGGAGATTCATCCTGGCGATCCGGCCGGGACGTCCGGTCACCCGCTCCAGGGTGCGGTCGTGGAACGCGACGAGCGCCCCGTCCAGGGTCGCCTGGACGTCCGTCTCCAGGTACCCGTAGCCCAGTCCGACGGCGTGTTCGAAGGCGCGCCACGAGTTTTCCGGGGCGTGCGCCGCGCCACCACGGTGCGCGAACGCGACCGGCCTCGGGTGGTCAAGGAATGCGGTCGGCATGTATGCGAGTATGCGCTATCACGCGGAGCAGGCTGTAAACGGAGCATGACGCAACCCTGAAACTCCCGTGGCGGCCAGGTCGGCCCGCCGGTTCCCAGCTGGGCTGGTCAGCGGGGTCTTAGTTGGCCGGCCGACCACTCCCGGCGGCGGGCTTCAGCCAGGGCTATGGCGGCGGCCGCGGACACGTTCAGCGATCCGACCCGGCCCACCAGCGGGATGTAGGCGACCGCGTCGGCCACCGCCAGCAATGCGGGGGAGCAGCCGTGGTCCTCGTTGCCCAGGACCAGGCAGACGTCGCCGTTCAGCGGGGCCTCGTGCAGCGGGTACGCGCCGGCGGCCTGCTCGATCGCGACCACCCGCAGCCCGGACGCGCCGGCCGCCTTGGCCGCGGCCACCGGGTCTGGCTCACGTTCCCAGCTGAGCAGCCGCTGGGTGCCCAGCGCCGTCTTGGCCGCGGAAGGATGATCGAGGGTGGCCGAGTTCCCGCACAGCCAGATGTGCTCGGCGCCGAATGCGGCCGCCGAGCGCACGATCATCCCCACGTTGAACGGCTGGGTCACCGAGTCCAGCAGCAGGGCCACCCGCGCCCCGGTGGCCCGGCGCCAGGATCGGTTGAGCCGCTTCACGTCTGTGGGGCGCAGCTGCCTGGGCGGGGCCCCGGCCGGGGGTGCCTCGTCCGGCTGCTGCGCCCCGGTCATCTCGTTCACGGCGAGCTCACCTGCAGCACGCGGTATCCGCTGCGGGACGCGATCCGGGCGGCCGCCCACCCCTCGGCCTGCAGCCAGCGCTGCAGCGAGTCCGCGCCCAGGTTCCGCTGGACCACCAGATGGGCCTGGCCACCAGGAGCCAGGCGGCCCAGCCAGCGGGCCAGCATCGCATGCAGCGCCGGCTTGCCGACCCGGATCGGCGGATTGGACCAGATGGCCGCGAACTGCCCGGGCAGTTCCGGGGCGGCCGGGGTCACGCAGCGCACGTTGCCCAGCCCGGCGCGGGCCGCGTTGCCCGCGCACAAGCCCAGGGCGCGCTCGTTGATGTCCACCGCCCAGACCGTCGCGCCCGGTGCCCGGGCCGCCATGGCCAGCGCGATAGGGCCGTATCCGGTGCCCAGGTCGAGCAGGTCGCCGCGGGCCGGGGGAGGCGGGACGGTTTCCAGCAGCACCCGGGTGCCCGGATCCAGCCGCGTCGCGGAGAACACCCCGGCGTCCGTGGCGCATTCGAAGTGCAGGTCGGGGAGGACCACCTGGACCAGGCCCGGCCGGTGGGCGGCGGCCGGGCTCGGGGTGAAGTAGTGCTGGTCACTCACGGGTTGCGGGGCTTGGCCATCTCCGGCTCGGCCGTCTGCTGGCCGGCCAGGGCCGGGTCGATGAAGCGGTGGGTCACCCAGCGCTCCACCACGAAAGTCAGGATCGGGATGGTCCCCGCCAGCAGCATCAGCACCGTCGGCCCGATGGTCAGCCGCAGCCGCCGGGCCAGCAGCCAGGCGAAGACCAGGTAGATGAGGTAGAGAATCCCGTGCAGCACGCCGACGTTGTTGGCGACCTCGGGGTGCCCGGCGATCTGCAGCGGGATGCCGACAAAGCACAAGACGATCAGCACCACGCCGGTCACGTAGGCCATCACCCGGTAGCGGAGCACGGCTGCGCGCACCGGCTTGCCTCCTCAAATTTTTGTCCAGGTTCCGCTCAGCGGAGCCCGTGCCACTTGCCGTGCCTGCTCGCCTCGGCGGTGAGCCGGGCCAGGTAGGCGTTGTAGGCGGCCAGTTCCTCGTCGTCGTCCTCGGCGGCGTCTGCCGCTCCGGCGTCCCCCGTGGCCAGGGCGGCCGCGCCGCCCCGGCCCGCGGGCAGCGCCACGTCGTCCAGGCCCTCGGCCTGGGCGGGCGGGCGGAACTCGTCCTTGATCGTCTTGGCCCAGAAGACGATCACGAATATGGCGAAAATCGGCCACTCAAAGGTGTACGCCCAGCTCAGGGAGTTCCCGGACTCGGCGCGATGGAACTGCCAGTTGCCCAGGGCCAGCATGCCGAGGACAACTGCGACCATCAGTGCATGCCAGCCCAGCCACTTGGGCCGGAACAAGAACCGCCAGCGCGGGGCCGGGGTATCGCTGGACATGCGAAGAGTCTAGTCTCGCCCGCCGAACCCAGGTGCCAGCAGCCCGCACGGGCGGCCAGGACGGGTTCCCGCAGACCCCGGCTCCCCGCGCTAACCCCACCCGACACGCTTCCCGGCCAGCCAATGCCGAGACATCCGGGCAGGTCAGTGATAATCGGTTCATGTCCTTGACAGATCGACTGCGGCCGGGGCGGATCGGGCTGGCGGGACGGCTGCCCGCCCGCCTGGAGGATCTGCACGGGCCCGAACGGGGGGTCATCGTCCTGCCACGCCACCTGGCCTGGCCGGGGATGCGCGAATTCGACGTGGCCGACGACCGGCTCCGGCGCAGCATGTACGGAATCGTGCTGACCCAGGGCCGCCGCAACGACCTGGCCCGCTTCGTCAACCCGCGGCTGCTGACGCAGGACTGGCCGCTGCTGCGCTCCTCGCTGGACCCGAAGCTGCGGCGCTGGTGCGAGCGGCGCCTGCCGCTGCCGGGGCTGGCCAGCCCGCCCGGCCCCCGCTGACTGCCCGGCGAGCGCCCGGAGGCCCCCGTGACCGCAGGCCTGGACCTGGACGCGCTGACCGCCATCGACGTGCACGTGCACGCGGAGGTCTCCAGCCGGGGCGGCGGCTCGCTGCCCGCCGAGCTGGAAGAAGCGTCCAGCGCCTACTTCAAGATCGCTGACCCCCGGCGCCCCACGCTCGGCGAGATCGCCGCCTACTACCGCGAACGGCGGATGGCCTGCGTGGTGTTCACGGTGGATGCCGAGGCCGCCAGCGGGCAGCCGCCGGTGCCGAACGAGGAAGTGGCGGAGGCGGCTGCGGAGCACCCGGACGTGATCATCCCGTTCGCCTCCATCGATCCGGCCCGCGGCCGGGCCGGCGCCCGGGAGGCCCGCCGCCTGGCCACCGGGCACGGCGTCCGCGGCTTCAAGTTCCACCCCAGCGTGCAGGGGTTCTTCCCGAACGACCGTTCCGCCTACGTCCTCTACGAGGTGATCGAGGAACTCGGCCTGCCTGCCGTCTTCCACACCGGGCAGACCGGCATCGGGGCGGGCGCCCCGGGTGGCGGCGGTATCCGGCTCAAGTACTCCAACCCGATGCTGATCGACGATGTGGCGGCCGACTTCCCGGGGCTGACCATCATCCTGGCCCATCCCTCGTTCCCCTGGCAGGACGAGGCGCTGGCCGTGGCCACGCACAAGCCGGGTGTGCACATCGACCTGTCCGGCTGGTCCCCGAAGTACTTCCCGCCGCTGCTGGTGCAGTACGCCAACTCGCTGCTGCAGGACAAGGTGATGTTCGGCTCGGACTACCCGTTGCTGACCCCGGATCGGTGGCTGGCCGACTTCGCGGAACTGCCGATCAAGCCACCAGTCCGGGACAAAATCCTCAAAACTAACGCCGCCAGGCTGCTCGGCCTGGCCCCCGGCTGAGAGGAGCAGGCCGTGCCCAGCGAAGGGGTTGGCTCGTGGACCGCCCGCCGGGCCCGCAAGACCCCGGACGCGACGGCGATCCGGTACGCCGGCCGCACGCTGACGTACGCCCAGCTGGATGCCCGGGTCCGGCGGCTGGCCCGGGCCCTGCGCGGGCTGGGGGCCGGGCCAGGCTCCCGGGTCGCGTATCTCGGGCCCAATCACCCGGCCTTCCTGGAAACGATGTTCGCGACCTGGTCTGCCGGGGGCATCTTCGTGCCGCTCAACATGCGGCTGGCCGGCCCGGAGCTGGCCTACCAGCTCGCCGACTGCGGGGCGGCACTGCTGGTGTACGCCCCGCAGCAGGCGCCGGTGGTCGCGGGCATCCGCGGCGAGGCCCGGCCCGGGCATCTCGTCGCTCTGGCCGGGGCCGCCCCCGGTGAGCATGACTACGAGAGCCTGCTGGCCGGCCCGGCCGGGCCGGCCCGCCCCGGGCCCGCGGATGCCCCGGTCAGCCTGGAGGATCCCGGCCTGATCATGTACACCTCGGGCACCACGGGCCGGGCCAAGGGTGCGACGCTGACCCACGCCAACATCACCTGGAACGCGATCAACGTGGTGGTGGACGCCGACTTCCGGTCCGATGAGGTCGCCCTCGCGGTGGCCCCGCTGTTCCATACGGCGGCGCTGAACATGCTGTGCCTGCCCACCATGCTCAAGGGCGGCGCAGTACTGATCGAGCCGGCCTTCGACCCGGCCAGGGTTCTGGAGCTGATCGCCCGCGACCGGGTGACCTCGATGTTCGGTGTCCCCGCCATCTACGACGCGATAGCGGCGGACCCGGGCTGGGCCGGCGCGGACACCTCCAGCCTGCGCATGCTGCTGTGCGGCGGGGCCCCGGTGCCCGACGCCACCATCCGCCGCTACACCAGCCGGGGGCTGACCTTCATCCAGGGCTACGGGATGACTGAGACCGCCCCCGGGGCACTGCTGCTGGACGCGGAGCACGCCCTGGCCAAGGCCGGGTCGGCCGGGGTGCCGCACTTCTTCACCGATGTCCGGGTGGTCGGGCCGGACGGGGCGCAGGCCGGGCCCGGCGAGCGGGGCGAGATCATCGTGGCCGGCCCGAACGTGATGCGGGGCTACTGGCGCCAGCCGGACGCGAGCGCCGCGGTCCTGGCCGATGGCTGGCTGCACTCTGGCGACGTGGGCACCACCGACGAGGACGGCTACGTCTTCGTGGTGGACCGCGTGAAGGACGTGATCATTTCCGGCGGGGAGAACATCTACCCCGCCGAGGTGGAGAACGCCCTGCTCAGCCACCCTGCGGTCGCCGACTGCGGGGTGATCGGAATCCCGGACGGCCGGTGGGGTGAAGTCGGCCGCGCCGTGGTCGTGCTCCGCGCGGGGCACAGTGCGTCGGAGGCGGACATCCTGGGATTCCTCGATGGCCGCCTGGCCCGGTACAAGATCCCGAAGTCGGTGCGTTTCACCAGCGGCTTGCCGCGCACCGCCACAGGCAAGATCCTGAAGAAGCAGCTCCGCGAGACCCATGGAGGAACCCCCGCATGAGCACCGTCGTGAACGGCCTGGACGAAATCACCGCGCTGGCCGGCGCCGACCTGGGACGCACCGGCTGGACGGAGGTGACCCAGGAACAGGTGAACTTGTTCGCCGATGCCACCGACGACCACCAGTGGATCCACGTGGACCCGGCCCGGGCCGCGGCCGGGCCGTTCGGCGGCACGATCGCGCACGGCTACCTCACCCTGTCCATGGTCATCCCGCTGTTCGCCGAGCTCCTCCAGGTGACCGGGATCAGCATGGGCATCAACTACGGAGTGAACAAGGTCCGCTTCCCGGCGCCGGTCCCGGTCGGCGCGAAGATCAGGCTGGCCGGGGTCATCGCCGCCGCCGAGCCCGTGGGTGACGGCGGCGCCGTGCAGTTGACCGCCGATGTCGCCGTCGAGGTGGAGGGGGCCACCAAGCCGGCCTGCGTGGCCCAGGTCATCTACCGCTACTACGCCTGAGCCGGCGTGTGCATCTAGGGCCCGGGATTGGCCCCGGCCGGGCCGCGGCGGTCCACGGCTGCCCAGTCGGCGTCCCAGGCAGCCAGGCGCCGGGCGTCCAGCAGGCGGCGGCCGAGGACGCCCGTGCACAGCAGCAGGACCCCCCAGCACGGCGCGGCCATGGCCGCGGAGAAGGTGGCCTGGATCCTCGTCTGGGACCGGGTCACGGGACTGCGGCCCAGCAGGCCGGTGGGCCCGGCCCAGACGGTCACCCGGGTTCCGGCCCGGGTACCCGGGGGGACCCGGATCCGGCCGCGGTGCTCGGCCCCGTCCGGCGCCCGCCACCGGGCCGCCACCATGACGTCATACCCGTAGGAGAAAGGCGCACTGGTCACCAGCTGGGCCGACACCGGGCGCCAGCCTGCGCGCTCGGCATTGGTGGTCGTGAACGAGGTGGTGAAGGCCAGATGCCAGGCCGCCAGGACGATCAGGGGCGCGCCGAGCAGGAAGGCCATAGCCAGCCCGGCGATGATCGCGGCCTCGGCCCGGTCCGAGGCCCGGCGAAGCGGGTTGTGATCGGGCCACAACCCGCGCACCACCCGGCCGGCTCGGCTCATCCTTCGACGCTGACCAGATCCGGGCGGGCGCGCATCCCCTCTTCAGGGTGATATTCGCCCCGGACCGCATCCTGGCCAGCCCTCCGGCTGCATGAGCTGGCCTGAGCGGCCGCAGGGGCGCCCAGGCCAGCCCGGAGGCGGCAGTGTGGGCTCAGCGGTACGCCCACGACCATTGCTGGTTGGCCTGCCCGTTACAGGTCCAGATCTCCAGCGGGGTGCCCGCCGCGGTGCTCGCGCCCGTGACGTCCAGGCACAGCCCGGACTGCTGGCTGACGATCGTCCCGTTGCTCGCCGCGGTCCACTTCTGGTTGGCGCCGCCGTTGCAGGGCCAGAGCTCCACCTTGGTCCCGGGTGCCGTCTCGTTGTTGTAGACGTCCAGGCACTCGGTGGCGCCCATGGTCCGCAGCTCACCGCCGGACGTGACCGAGAACTCCTGGTTGATCCCGCCGTTGCAGGGCCAGATCTGCTCCGCGGTCCCGGGGAAGTACACATAAGGCCCGGGGGTAGCGTCGCCGCGGGTGTCCAGGCACTGGCCGGACTGACCGCCGACCAGCTCACCCGTCCCGCCGGTGCCGGAGGCGGGCGTGGCCGAGATGAGGGTGACGCCACCGGGGGCGACGGTCGTGGTGAAGGTGCCGTTCACGGTGCCGAGCGAGGTGCCGGCCCACAGGTTGGTGACGTTGGCCGGGCCGGTCAGCCCCAGCTGGGGGAGTGACACGCTGAAGCTGTGACTGGCCGAGGCGTCGGTGTTGAACACGCCGATATCCCAGGTCCCGTTCTGCTGGCGCTTGTCGAAGACCTGCTCATTACCGCTGTTAATGACCCGGTCGGCGGGGATGCCGTCCTGGTCGACTGCGGTCACGGCGCTGTTGTCCAGCAGGGCCAGGTCGCCGGAGTCTAGGTGGGTCAGGTCGGTGCCGAGGATCAGCGGCGCGCTGGCCAGGGACCACAGCGACAGCTGGGTCTGCCGCTCCGCCGCGGTCAGGCCGTCGTTGCTGCCGTTCCCGACCTCGATCGAGTCGTAGTCGTTCCAGCCGCCCGGACCGCCGTAGGGCTGCCAGCTCGCCGCGGCGCCGAACCGGGACTCCACGTTGCCCCAGTCGGTCAGCGGGTAGCTGCTGCCACCCGAGCCGCAGTAACACTCGATATCGCCGGTCGTGCGCCAGCCGTTGGCCAATGCTGACCACGTGGTGGCGTTAGAGATAGGAAGTGAATTGGACAGCTCCAGGGCCATCGGGCGGCCGGTCTGCTGCAGCGCCGCCGACCAGGCCTGCACGTCCGGGATATCGGACGACCCGACCCCGTCGAGCTTCACGTAGTCCACGCCCCAGGACGCGAACTCATCGGCCCAGGAGTTGATGAACGCCTGCGCACCCGGCTTGCTGTAGTCGATGCCGGTCATGCCGCCGCAGTTGTAGTTGTTCTCGCCGGCGGTGGTGGCGATCTGACCGGAGGTGTACGACGTGCCCTCGATGGGGGTGTTCTGCGCCACCGCCTGCTTGGAGATGCCCGGGGTCACGTACAGGCCGAACTTCAGGCCCAGGCTGTGCACGTAGTTCGCGACGACAGCAATGCCATTGGTGGAGCCGCTGGCCGGGAACTTCGTGGCGTCGGTGACCCAGCGGCCGTACTGGTCCACGTTCGGGCCCTGGCTGCCGGGGCACTGATACCAGAAATCGTCCAGGTTGACGTAGTCATAGCCGTGCGCGCTGAGCCCGCTGGACTTCAGGGCGCTGGCCTCGGCTTCGATCTTCGCCGCCGTGGGGTCGCTGCGCAGGAAACTCCAGCTGCTCCAGCCCATCAGCGGTGCGCTGACCGCCAGCCCGTTATTTTCCGCTAACGCCCGCGGTGCCGGGGTCATGGCCAGCAGCATGCCTGCGGCGGCGACGAGCGCGGCCGCCAGGACTGCCCATCGTGATCGCATCGGTCCTCCATCCAGGCCGGAACGCTCGGCGGCCGCCGCGTCGCCGCGCCCCGTCGCGCGGCGGTGCCCACCACCCCGGTGTCACCGGACGCTCGTCCTCGACGGTCACCCACGTTGGCGAACATGTCAACACATCCCGACAGAACCGATCAGAAAGCGCCGGCGCGGCCACCGGTCAGACCGGGGCCCAGGGGCCCGGGCCCGCGCCGCCGCCGGACCGGCCCCCTCCACAGTCGGCCCATGCGACTCGCGACAATCCGGTCACCGGGGACGAGGTCGGCGACGCGGCGGATCTGGAGGTCCGCTGTGAGGTGGACGGGGCCGTGATGCAGCGCTCCCGCACCTCCGATCTGCTGTTCGGCCCGGCCGAGATCGCGGCCTACGCCAGCCAGGCCATCACCCTGCTGCCGGGTGACCTGCTGCTGACCGGCACGCCGGGCGGCGTGGGCAACGCCCGCCAGTCCCCGGTCTATCTGCAGCCCGGCCAGACGCTGCGCACCGTAATCGAGGACCTCGGCGAGTGCGTCAACCGCTGCGTCCCGGACGTGGCCGCCGCGAGTGTGTCAGGGTAGCTGCATGCGCAAGTACGTGATCATGGGCGTGCCCGGCAGCGGCAAGAGCTCGCAGGCGTCGTGGCTAGCCCGGGACCTGGATCTGGTCCACATCAGCGTGGGCGACATCTTCCGCTGGAACGTGCAGCAGCACACCAAGATGGGCGCCCAGGTCCGGCGGATCATGGCCGCCGGTGAACTGGTCGGGGACGACATGGCCGAGAAGGTGACCGCGCAGCGGCTCGCCGAGCACGACTGGAACTACGGGTTCATCATCGACGGGTTCCCCCGCAACGCCCCGCAGGCCGAGTTCTTCCTGGAGAGCTACGACATCGACGCGGTGATCCACCTTCACCTGCCCGACGCGGAGGTCCGCCGCCGGGTCCTGGCCCGCCGCCTGTGTTCCGGCTGCGGCATGGACTACAACCTGATCGAGGGCCGGCCCCAGGTCGAGGGCAAGTGCGACGTGTGCGGCGGCACCCTGGTGACCCGGGAGGACGACACCGAGGAAGCCCTCGTGGTCCGGCTGCGCGACTATCACGAGAAGACAGACCCCGTGCTCGCCATCTTCGCGCGCAAGGAGTACGTCGTGCAGATCGACGCCACCAAGGACAAAGACCAGGTCCAGCAGGCGATCCGGGACGCGCTCGGGCTGCCCGCCTCCAAGCCGGACCCGTCCGACCGGTCGTGACCCCCGCAGCCACCGCGGAGGCGCGTTGCGCGTCGTGATCGCCCTCGACTCGTTCAAGGGCAGCATCGGCGCGGCCGGCGCGGCGGCCGCGCTGGCCGGCGGCTGGCACGCCATCCGGCCCGGCGACGAGGTGGTCTGCGTCCCACTGGCCGACGGCGGGGAAGGCACCCTGGACGTGCTCGCCACCGCAGTGAGCGGCGCCCGCTGGCACCAGGCCCGGGTCACCGGCCCGGGGGGCCAGCCGGTCGACTCCGCGTGGCTGGAACTGCCCGGCGGCCTCGCGGCCACCGAACTCGCCCGGGCCAGCGGGCTGCCGCTCCTGGCCCGGCCGGACCCGCTGGGCGCGCAGACGACCGGGCTCGGCGAGATCATCGGCCACGCGCTGGACGCCGGGGCCCGCCAGGTGATGATCGCGCTCGGCGGCTCGGCGTCCACCGACGGCGGGACCGGGGCCCTGGCGGCGCTCGGCGCGCGGTTTCTCGACGCCGCCGGCGCTCCGCTGCCGCCCGGCGGCGGGGCCCTGACCGGCCTGGCCTCGGTGGACCTGGCCGGGCTGCGCCCGCCACCGCCCGGCGGGGTCAGCTGCCTGTCTGACGTGCGCGCCCCGCTGCTCGGGCCGGCCGGGGCAGCGGCGGTGTTCGGGCCGCAGAAGGGGGCCAGCCCGGCCCAGGTGGCGCGGCTCGAGGACGGGCTCTCCCGGCTGGCCGGCCGCCTGGGCGGTGACCCGGACGCGCCCGGCGCCGGAGCGGCCGGGGGCACCGGGTACGGGTTCGCCGCGGCCTGGGGAGCGCAGATCGGCCCGGGGGCGCTGCAGCTGAGCCGGCTGGCCGGCCTGGACCAGGCGCTGGCCGGGGCCAGCCTGGTGATCACCGGGGAAGGGCGTTACGACGAGACCTCGGGAACCGGGAAGGTCGCCGGGACCGTCTTCGCCGTGGCGGCGGCCGCCGGGGTGCCCGCCGCGCTGGTGGCCGGCCAGGTCGCGGCGCCGCCGCCGCCGGGGGTGATCTCCGCCGTGGGCCTGGCCGACCTGGCCGGGGGACCGGGGCCGGCGCTGGCCGACCCCGGCCACTGGCTCGGGCAAGCGGGGCAGGAACTGGCCGCGGTGATCCCGCGCTGACGGGCCGGACTTCAGCCCGGGCCGCCGGCCAACTACCCTGGTCCGCGTGCGGGATATTGCGGTCTTCAGCGGCAGCGCCCACCCCGACCTAGCGGCCGAGATCTGCTCGGACCTGGGCGAGCTACTTCGCCCGGTGCGGTTGCGCCGGTTCGCCAACGACTGCATTGAGGTGCAGCTCCAGTCCAACTGCCGGGAACGTGACGTGTTCCTCATCCAGCCGCTCTGCCCCCCGGTCCAGGAGAACCTGGCCGAGCTGCTGTTCATGCTGGACGCCGCGCGGGGCGCGTCAGCCGCCCGGGTCACGGCGGTGATCCCGTACTACTCCTACGCCCGGTCGGACAAGAAGGACATGCCCCGGGTGGCGATCGGGGGGCGCCTGGTCGCCGACCTGCTGGTCACCGCGGGTGCGGACCGGGTCCTGACCATGACCCTGCATGCCCCCCAGGTGCACGGCTTCTTCTCGGTCCCGGTCGATCACCTGCACGCGCTGCGCGAACTGGCCGCCCACTTCCGCGGCCAGGACCTGTCGAACACCGTGGTGGTCTCCCCGGACCTGGGCAACGCCAAGCAGGCCGCGGCCTTCGCCCGCCGTCTCGGCCTGCCGGTCGCGGCGGGCGCGAAGCAGCGGTTCAGCGACGAGAAGGTGACGATCACCTCCATCATCGGCGACGTGACCGGCAAGAGCGTGATCATCCTGGATGACGAGATCGCCCGTGGCACCACGGTCATCGAGCTGATCGAGCGGCTGCGCGAGCGCGACGTGCGGTCCATCCGGGTCGCGTGCACGCACGGCCTGTTCGCCGGGGACGCGCTGAAGCGGATCGAGGCGGAACCCGAGGTGACCGAGGTCGTCTGCACCAACACCGTGCCGATCCCCGACCACCTGCTCGGCGGGAAGCTTGAGGTCATCTCGCTGGCCCCGGCCCTGGCCGAGGCCATCCGCCGGATCCACGAAGGCGAGTCGGTCAGCGTCCTGTTCGCGCACTGAGTTGGCCCGGGGGCCCGAGCCCCCGGGCCAACTCAACGGCCCGCTCCGGCAGGCACGTCGTCTGCGGCGGATGCCGGGTTAGTCGCCGGCTCGGAGAGAACCCGCCTTCGGCGGGCCCCGCCTCGCCGGCGAGTCGGCCTGACGTCCCGAGGTTCGGGCTCCCGGGCTAACTCTCCTCGATGGTGCGGGTGACCTGCTCGGTGGTCAGCGGGAGGTCCCGCACCCGGACGCCTATCGCGTCGGATACCGCGTTGCCGATCGCGCCCGCGACCGGGCCCTGGGCCAGCTCCCCGGCGCCGGTCGCCGGCTCGCCAGGCGCGGCCACGATCCGCACGGCCACCTCGGGAACCTCAGTGAACCGCAAGACCGGATAGCTCTCCCAGGTCACCGACGTGATCCGGGTCCGGTCGAAGCGGACCCGCTCGCGCAGCGCCCAGCTCGCACTCTGGATCGCCCCGCCCTCGACCTGGTTGGCCACGCCGTCGGGATTGATCACCCGGCCCACGTCCACGGCCAGCCACAGCCGGCGCAGGCTGATGCTGGTGTCCGCGACCACCTCCGCCACCGCCGCGCAGTATCCGGAGGTGCCCTTGTAGCGGGCGAAGGCCACGCCGAACCCGGTCCCGTCGTCACCGCGGCCCCGGTCAGCGTTCCGGGCCGCCCAGCCGGACATGGCCGCGGCCTCCTCGATGACCCGCCTGGCCCGCGGGTCGCTCAGGTGCGCGAGCCGGAACGCCACCGGGTCCACGCCGGCGGCCAGGGCCAGCTCGTCCATGAAGGACTCGATGGCGAACACGTTGAGGAACGCGCCCAGCGAGCGCAGCGAGGAGGTGCGCAGCGGCATCGTGAGCAGCCGGTGCCGGGTGACCTCGAGATCGGGGATGTCGTAGGCGGGTACGGCGTTCCGGGTGGCGCCCATCGCCCCGCTGGGCACGCCGTCCGGGGCGGCGCCGATCGGCGTGCCCCCGGCGAGGTGGGACAGCGCGAGCAGCCGGGGCTCGCCGCCGATGCCGGGACGTCCCACGAACCCGTTGCTCCACACGTCCTGCCGCCAGGCCCGGATCCGGCCGCCGGAGTCCAGCCCGGCCGACAGCCGGGCCAGCATGGCCGGCCCGAGCGGGCCCCAGCTGAGCTCATCCTGGCGGGACCACAGCACCCGCACCGGGCGGCCGGGAACCTCCCGGGCCAGCAGCACCGCATCCGCCGCCACGTCATCGGAGGCGTTGTGCCCGTAGACCCCGGCCCCCTCCACGTGATGCACGGTCAGCCGGGCCGGGTCCAGGCCCAGCCCGGTGGCCAGCGCGCCGCGCAGCGGGAACACCCCCTGGCTGTGTGTCCACACGCTGACCTGCCCGCCGTCCCAGCAGGCGATCGCGCAGCTGGGGGCCATCGAGCCGTGTGCGATGAATGGCCGGGTGAACTCGGCGGCCCTGCTCTGGAGGACCTGCGCCGAAGCCTGCGGGTCCTCGCGCCGCACGACCTGCTGGTCCTCGGTGGGCTGGGACAGCAGGAAGCCCTTCAGGTCGTCCTCGTCCGGCAGCGATTCCCGCACCGTCCACCGGGCCGCCTGGGCCAGCCGGTTCGCCGCGGTCACCGCAGCCCGGTCGGTTTCGGCGATCACGCCGAGAAATGAGCCGTCGCGGACCTGCGCCACCACCCCGGCGGGCAGGTCCGCCTCACCCACCCCGTCGAGCGTGGCCGCCGGGGCCGGGGGCCGGATCACCCGGCCGAACAGCATGCCCGGCAGTATCTGGTCGTGCAGGAAACGGGGCCGCCCCGTCACCTTGTCTGGCAGGTCGATCCGGGCGGCGCTGCGCCCGGCGACCCGCCACTGGGCCGGGGGCTTGGCGGCCGCGGTGAGTTGCGCGGCCCGGTCCAGGAGGGTCGCCTCATCCAGCGACCAGTAGCTCAGACCGGCCGGCCCGGACTCAACCCCACCGACCCCAGCCTGGTCAGCGCGGGCCTGATCAACCCGGGCGCGGACGGTGCCGCGCTCAACCCGCAGGCCGGCCGGGTCCTCCCCGAGCTTGTCCGCCGCCTCGGCCAGCAGGGCCGCACGGACCTGCGCGCAGACCTGGCGCAACGCCCCGCCACAGTCCTCGATGGACCGGCTGCCCGATGTGACTCCCTCGTTCGGGCTCCCGCTAGTGCTCACGCCCGCCACGCGGACCTGGTCGAGCCCGACGTCGAGTTCCTCGGCCGCGATCTGGGCCAGGGCCGTCCACACTCCCTGCCCGTATTCGACCTTCCCGGGGTGGATCGTCACGACGCCGCTCGGACGGAGATTCACCCATTCGCGCAGCTGCGGATTGGCCGCCAGGCTCGGCGAGGGCGAGGGCGGGCGCGTCAACGGGCTTCCTCCTGCAGCTCACACCCGGCCAGCCCCGGCCCGGCTGTGCTGGGCCCGGCTGTCTCGTGGTCAGCCGCCTTCTGCTGACCGGACGCACGGAGCACGGCCCTCAGGATCCGCTGGTGCGCGCCGCACCGGCACAGGTTGCCATCCAGCGCCGAGCGTATGTCGGCCTCGGTCGGCGCCGGGTTGTCGCGCAGCAGGGCCACCGCACTGATGATCATCCCCGACGTGCAGTAGCCGCACTGGGCCGCCTGCTCGTCCACCACCGCCTGCTGCACCGGGTGCATCGTGCCGCCGTCCGCCAGGCCCTCCACCGTGGTGATCTCCTGGCCTTCCGCCGCCCAGGCCGGGAAATCGCAGGAGGACCGGGCCCGGCCGCCGATGAGCACGAAGCACGCGCCGCACAGCCCGACCCCGCAGCCGAACCTCGGGCCGGCCAGCCCGAGGTCCTGGCGCAGCACGTCGAGCAGGGGAGCATCCGGCTCGCACTGGATGACCTGCTCCATCCCGTTAACCGTCGTCCGAATCTTGACTGTGCCCATGGGGACAGAGTATGCATTCGTTTGCAGACGTAGGCCAGGGAGCCGGAGGCAATCTATGGATGACCGGGTGGCGATGGCGATTTCGCATTGGTCCCCGCGGTTCACCACCAACGGTGTGACCGCCGGGGACTTCGAGCGGATCACCGGCAGCCTGGAGCGGTGGACCGACTGGTGCGCCGCGTGGAGCGCGGTCGCCGCCGAGCATGAGCAGCTCGGCCGCGACGCGCTGGCCGCGGGCCGGGAGATGTCCGCCGGGGCCCACCTGTCCCAGGCCGCGGTGTACTTCCACTTCGCCAAGTTCCTGTTCGTCAACGACCTGGACCAGATGCGGGCCGCGCACCTGGCCGCGGTGCGCTGCCTCACCGACGCGCTGCCTTATCTCGACCCGCCGGGGCGGCGGATCGAGATCCCGTTCGACGGCGCGCAGCTGGCCGGGGTCCTCCGGGAACCCGCCGGCGATGGCCCGCACCCGGTCGTGATCATGCTCTCCGGGCTGGACTCAGCCAAGGAGGAGCTACGCAGCACCGAGGACCTGTTCCTCGCCCGTGGCCTGGCCACGTTCAGCGTGGACGGTCCCGGGCAGGGTGAGGCCGAGTACGACCTGGCCATTCGGGGTGACTGGGAGGTCCCTGGGGCGGCCATCATCGACCGGCTGGGCCGCGAGCCGTCGCTGGATGAGAACCGGATCGCCGTCTGGGGGGTGAGCCTGGGCGGGTACTACGCGCCCAGGGTGGCCAGCGGGGATGACCGGGTGCGGGCCTGCGTGGCCCTGGCTGGCCCGTTCAACTTCGCCGGGAACTGGGACAACTTGCCGGTCCTGACCCGGGAGGCGTTCCGGGTGCGGTCCAAGTCGCCGGACATGGACCGCGCCCGGGCCGTGGCCGGCCAGCTGAACCTTGAGGGCCGGGCGGCGCGCATCCGCTGCCCGCTGCTGGTCGTGATGGGCAGGCTGGACCGGCTGATCCCGTGGACCGAGGCGGCCCGGCTCGTCAACGAGGCGGGCGGCCCGGCCGAGCTGCTCCTGCTGGAGCAGGGCAACCACGGCTGTGCCAACCTGTCCCCGTTCCATCGCTACCGCACCGCCGACTGGGTGGCCGAGCAGCTCGGCGCCCGCACCAGGCGTACCGCCGGGGCGGCCGCGTGAACTAAGTGGTCTCGCCCGTAAGTTCGTGGGGGGTAGATCGCGAACTGCTATTACGAGCACACGACCGGGAGCGCACCCTTCTCCCGGCTGGTTGAGCAGAGCAGGAATCGGCTTGCGGATCACGCACGAGCGCTCGGCTTCTGCCGGCCATCAGCGATCACGCCGCCCCGTCGAGGATCTCCTTCAACTTCTTGAGTTGTTTCGGGAGAGCCCTCCGTGCGCGGGGGCGGGCAAAGGGGAGAAGCAGCTTGCCCAGGCCTCGGGCCTCGATCTCGAGCGCGATCGTCAGGCGCGACCGCCGGCCGCCGTTTAGCGGCTCGACGGTGCATCTCGCGACGCCGGCCATAGGCCCGCTGACACCCCGATTGGTGAACTGCCGTGGGGGTTGAACTCGATGACCTCTTCGGTCGTCGCCACCTTCCAGGGACCCATCCGATGCAGCACCGTGGTCTTCGACCCCACGGCGAGTGGGGATGGGTCCTCGCGGTGCGCCGAGACGACTGAGTCGTCCCACTCGCGGTAGGACAACGGTTCGAGGACGGACGTGAAGACGTCTTCGGGTCGCCGCGAAATCTCGATACTTTCCACAGTTGCGGTCATCGTTCCTCCTTGCGGGGATGGCAGTCATATGCATGACCCCAGACGATGAGCCGACGTGACAGGAGGCCCGCGGTGTGGCTGCGACGGCGACGATCTCCGTCAGAAGGGACTAGAACGAAGAAAGTTCCAGCGCTCGCACGGCTGCGCATGGCCAACGCCGAGCGGCACGCCGAACTGGACCCGACCGGTCACTGGCTGCAGGAGGAAGGCGCGGTGTGCCGGTACTTCGAGGAGCTGCTCAGGCCATGAACGAACCAGGGCCACTCGGGCACGACCCTGCGTGAGCGCGCCAGCCTGAGGCCGGGCTGAACTGGGCCACCGGCCCGCTCAGCGGTGGCCTGTATGCCCAGCTGAAGCGATACCCGTGTCCCCAGCCTAGCGATAACAGCAAGAAGCGGCGCTTCGCAGTACCCCGCCGCCCGGGTCACCAGCGGCCCGCCCGCCCTTTCGGCGATAACAGCAAGGGGCGCTGGTACCCGCCATCGAGCCGCGTCCCGGCCCCCCTGGTCAGCCTCCTGGGAGGGGGGATAACCCCCGCACCAGAAGAGGGGGCCTAGCCGGATTCCGCCTCGGATTGCCCGTTCATAGCGTGATTTCCCGAGGGCACGCGCACCGCGTGCCGGACGGAGGACGCGGATCGATGATCGAGGTAGAAGACCTGACCAAGAGATACGGCCCCGCGGTCGCGGTGGACCGCCTCTCGTTTACCGTCCGGCCGGGGACGGTGACCGGGTTCCTCGGCCCGAACGGATCAGGGAAGTCCACCACGCTTCGGATGATCATGGGGCTGGACTTCCCGGACTCCGGGCGCGCTCGTATCGGGGGCCGGGCCTACCGCGAACTGGGCTGGCCGCTGCGCGAGGCCGGGGCGCTGCTGGAGGCCCGGGCCTTCCACCCGGGCCGGACGGCCCGGTCGCACCTGGCTGCGCTAGCGGCTAGCAACCGCATCCCCGGAGCCCGGGTGGACGAGGTGCTCGCCACCGTGGGGCTGGACGACGTGGCCGACCGGCGGGCGGGGAAGTTCTCCCTTGGCATGGCGCAGCGGCTGGGCATCGCCACCGCGCTCCTCGGCGACCCGGAGGTCCTGCTCCTGGACGAGCCCGTCAACGGACTGGACCCGGAAGGCATCCGGTGGCTGCGCACCCTGCTTCAGGCCCAGGCCGCCCAGGGGCGCACCGTGCTGGTGTCCAGCCATCTGATCAGCGAGATGGCACTGACCGCGGAGCGGCTGGTGGTCATCGGGCAGGGACGGCTGCTGGCCGAGACGACCGTGGCCGCGCTGTCCGCCACTGCTGCCTCGTTGGAGGAGGCATTCCTGGCGCTGACCGCAGGCGCGACCAGCTACCAGGGGACCGTCGGCCGGGGGACTGTGGCTGGCCAGACCAGGAGGGTGTCATGAGCACGACGATCATCCCGCGCCGCCCGTCGGCGAACGGTTACCGGATTACGGACGTGACCCGGATGGAATGGATCAAGCTGCGCACGCTCCGGTCCACGGGCTGGATCACGCTGCTGCTGGCCGCAGGCATGCTGGGCCTGGCCGTCCTGGTCATGAGCCACATGAACTACGCGAAGCTGAGCGCGGCGGATCGCACGTCCTTTGACCCGACCGAGCAGGGCTTCGTGGGGCTGGCCCTGGGCCAGCTGCTCGTGGCGGTGCTGGGCGTGCTGGCCATCACCAGCGAATTCTCCTCCGGGATGATCAGGGCCACGCTCGCGGCCGCGCCGCGGCGGCCGCTGGTACTCGCGGCCAAAGCCGCAGTGCTCGGCATAGCCGGGCTGGCCGTGGGGGAGATCCTCGCGCTCGGAGCCTTCCTGGCCGGGCAGGCGGTCCTGGCCGGCCCGGCCCCGCGCGCCTCCCTCGCCCAGCCCGGCGTGCTGCGGGCCGTCCTGATGGCCGGGGCCTACCTGTGCCTGATGGGCCTCATCGGGCTGGGCATCGGGGCCATCATCCGGCACACCGCCGGGGCGATCGCGACCATCGTCGGCGTCGTGTTCGTGCTGCCGGCGATCTTCCTGGCTTTCCCGGCGGGAGTGCAGCACGGCGTGGAAAAGTTCCTGCCCATGATCATCGCGGAGAACTCGCTCACCGCGGTCAAGCACGTGTCACCGTCCCTGCCGCCCTGGACCGGGCTGGGCGTGCTGGCGATGTATGCCGCGGTCACCCTGGCCGCGGGCGGCTGGCTGCTCGCCCGCCGGGACGTCGGCGCGGGAGAATGAGCCCATGGGCAGTGCGATTCCGGTGACCTCGCCCCGAGGCCGGCGGCCCGGGGAAGCCCCGGCCCGCCGGGGCTCTGGCCGCCGCGTCGCCGCCGGCCTGGCCCGCGCCTCCGGGGCGGTCGCCCGCGCCCCCTTCAGCCGTCGCACCCACCGTGACCTGCTGTTCTGCCTGATCTCCGTGCCGCTCGCGATAGCGGGTTTCACCGGCATCGTGCTCCTGCTCGTCCCGGGGATCGTCCTGTCCATCTCGATCGTGGGCACGATGCTGGGGCTGCCGCTGATCGTCCTCGCCTCCAGCGCCGCTGGGGAAGTGGCCGGGCTGAACCGCGGACTGGCCGGATGGCTGCTCGGCGTCCGGGTCGCCGCGCCACCCGCGTTCCGCCCCGGCTACGGCGTGCTGGGCCGGCTGGACGCCAGGCTCAGGGACGGCACCGCCTGGCGGGCCGCGGCCTACGTGCTGCTCAAACTGCCGGCCGCCGCGCTGGAAGGCTTCTCGGTCTACGTAGCCGCGGTCGGCCTGGCTGACCTGACCTACCCGCTGTGGTGGCCGCTGTTCCGCAACCACCCGCCAGGCACCCAGTTGAGCCCGGTTGGTGTCCTCAACCCGCTGACAGCCGGCCACGGGATGTTGTTCCGCATCAGCTCTTACCCGGGCACCTTCGCCGCGTTCGCGGTCGGCGCCGCGGCGGTGCTTGCCGCGCCCTGGGTGGCCCGGGCAGCCGTCGAAGTTGATCGCAGGCTCATCCGGGCCCTGCTCGGCCCGCGAAGGCTCGAGGAGCGGGTCCGCCAGTTGGAGCAGACCCGGGCGCGGGCCGTCGATGACTCCGCGGCGCAGTTGCGCCAGGTGGAACGGGACCTGCACGACGGCGCGCAGGTCCGGCTGGCCGCGCTGGCGATGAGCCTGGGCATGACCAGGGAGAAACTCGGAGACGGCGATCAGCGGGCCGATCTGGCCAGCGTCAGGGAGCTGGTTGAGTCGGCCCACCGGGGCGCCAAGGATGCCCTGACCGAACTGCGCGACCTAGTCAAGGGCATCCACCCACCGGTGCTTGATTCCGGGCTGCCCGACGTGCTGGCCACGCTGGCCGCAGCCAGCGTGCTCCCAGTCGAATTGCGGGCCGACGTCCCGG
>CAVYQF010000012.1:0-44219 GCA_963770545.1 uncultured Actinomycetes bacterium
CCTGCCGGGCGGGGCCTGGACTCCCCTACCGGGCGGGCCTCGGGTGCCACTCGCCGCGGCTGATCAGCACGTCCCGCAGCGCCACCGTCTCGTCGGTCATGATGCCGTCCACCCCGATATCCAGCAGTTCCCGCATCAGGCCGGGGGAGTTGATGGTCCAGGCGTGCACGTGCAGGCCGAGGGCATGGGCCCGGCTGACGAACGCCGGCGTGGCGACCTGGGCCGGCACCTGAGCGCAGCGCACGCCCGTCCGGGCCAGCCGCTCGGCCAGCGCGAGCTGGGTGCCCCGGCCCGCCGCGACCGCCGCCGCCCCGCCGCGGGCCGGCTCCGCGCCCGGCCGGCCCAGGCCGGGCCCGCTGCGGCTGGCCCGGCCCGCCGCCACCCGGCCCGCGGCCGGGCCCGGCCGGGTCAGGTCACGTGGCCCGCGCGGGCCGCCGAACCGCACCACGGCGGTGCCGATCGGGGAGGCGGCCATGCACACCTGCCGGTCGAACACCCGCCGCGCGGCACGCAGCCTGCTCGCTGAAAAAGACGTCACGCACACCCGGTCCCAGGCCCCGGTCCGGCGCAGCACGGCCGCGAGCGGCCCGATCGCGGGAGCGTCCTTCAGGTCGACGTTGAACCGCACGTCGGGCCAGGCGCCCAGCAGATCCTCGAGCAGCGGGATCGGCTCCGTGCCGTCGATGAGCGCGGGGGCCAGGTCCCGGAGATTCATCCTGGCGATCCGGCCGGGACGTCCGGTCACCCGCTCCAGGGTGCGGTCGTGGAACGCGACGAGCGCCCCGTCCAGGGTCGCCTGGACGTCCGTCTCCAGGTACCCGTAGCCCAGTCCGACGGCGTGTTCGAAGGCGCGCCACGAGTTTTCCGGGGCGTGCGCCGCGCCGCCACGGTGCGCGAACGCGACCGGCCTCGGGTGGTCAAGGAATGCGGTCGGCATGTATGCGAGTATGCGCTATCACGCGGAGCAGGCTGTAAACGGAGCATGACGCAACCCTGAAACTCCCGTGGCGGCCAGGTCGGCCCGCCGGTGCCCAGCTGGGCTGGTCAGCGGGGTCTTAGTCGGCCGGCCGACCACTCCCGGCGGCGGGCTTCAGCCAGGGCTATGGCGGCGGCCGCGGACACGTTCAGCGATCCGACCCGGCCCACCAGCGGGATGTAGGCGGCCGCGTCGGCCACCGCCAGCAATGCGGGGGAGCAGCCGTGGTCCTCGTTGCCCAGGACCAGGCAGACGTCGCCGTTAAGCGGGGCCTCGTGCAGCGGGTACGCGCCGGCGGCCTGCTCGATCGCGATCACCCGCAGCCCGGACGCGCCGGCCGCCTTGGCCGCGGCCACCGGGTCTGGCTCACGTTCCCAGCTGAGCAGCCGCTGGGTGCCCAGCGCCGTCTTGGCCGCGGAAGGATGATCGAGGGTGGCCGAGTTCCCGCACAGCCAGATGTGCTCGGCGCCGAATGCGGCCGCCGAGCGCACGATCATCCCCACGTTGAACGGCTGGGTCACCGAGTCCAGCAGCAGGGCCACCCGCGCCCCGGTGGCCCGGCGCCAGGATCGGTTGAGCCGCTTCACGTCTGTGGGGCGCAGCTGCCTGGGCGGGGCCCCGGCCGGGGGTGCCTCGTCCGGCTGCTGCGCCCCGGTCATCTCGTTCACGGCGAGCTCACCTGCAGCACGCGGTAGCCGCTGCGGGACGCGATCCGGGCGGCCGCCCACCCCTCGGCCTGCAGCCAGCGCTGCAGCGAGTCCGCGCCCAGGTTCCGCTGGACCACCAGATGGGCCTGGCCACCAGGAGCCAGGCGGCCCAGCCAGCGGGCCAGCATCGCATGCAGCGCCGGCTTGCCGACCCGGATCGGCGGATTGGACCAGATGGCCGCAAACTGCCCGGGCAGTTCCAGGGCGGCCGGGGTCACGCAGCGCACGTTGCCCAGCCCGGCGCGGGCCGCGTTGCCCGCGCACAAGCCCAGGGCGCGCTCGTTGATGTCCACCGCCCAGACCGTCGCGCCCGGTGCCCGGGCCGCCATGGCCAGCGCGATAGGGCCGTATCCGGTGCCCAGGTCGAGCAGGTCGCCACGGGCCGGGGGAGGCGGGACGGTTTCCAGCAGCACCCGGGTGCCCGGATCCAGCCGCGTCGCGGAGAACACCCCGGCGTCCGTGGCGCATTCGAAGTGCAGGTCGGGGAGGACCACCTGGACCAGGCCCGGCCGGTGGGCGGCGGCCGGGCTCGCGGTGAAGTAGTGCTGGTCACTCACGGGTTGCGGGGCTTGGCCATCTCCGGCTCGGCCGCCTGCTGGCCGGCCAGGGCCGGGTCGATGAAGCGGTGGGTCACCCAGCGCTCCACCACGAAAGTCAGGATCGGGATGGTCCCCGCCAGCAGCATCAGCACCGTCGGCCCGATGGTCAGCCGCAGCCGCCGGGCCAGCAGCCAGGCGAAGACCAGGTAGATGAGGTAGAGAATCCCGTGCAGCACGCCGACGTTGTTGGCGACCTCGGGGTGCCCGGCGATCTGCAGCGGGATGCCGACAAAGCACAAGACGATCAGCACCACGCCGGTCACGTAGGCCATCACCCGGTAGCGGAGCACGGCTGCGCGCACCGGCTTGCCTCCTCAAATTTTGTCCAGGTTCCGCTCAGCGGAGCCCGTGCCACTTGCCGTGCCTGCTCGCCTCGGCGGTGAGCCGGGCCAGGTAGGCGTTGTAGGCGGCCAGTTCCTCGTCGTCGTCGTCCTCGGCGGCGTCTGCCGCTCCGGCGTCCCCCGTGGCCAGGGCGGCCGCGCCGCCCCGGCCCGCGGGCAGCGCCACGTCGTCCAGGCCCTCGGCCTGCGCGGGCGGGCGGAACTCGTCCTTGATCGTCTTGGCCCAGAAGACGATCACGAATATGGCGAAAATCGGCCACTCAAAGGTGTACGCCCAGCTCAGGGAGTTCCCGGACTCGGCGCGATGGAACTGCCAGTTGCCCAGGGCCAGCATGCCGAGGACAACTGCGACCATCAGTGCATGCCAGCCCAGCCACTTGGGCCGGAACAAGAACCGCCAGCGCGGGGCCGGGGTATCGCTGGACATGCGAAGAGTCTAGTCTCGCCCGCCGAACCCAGGTGCCAGCAGCCCGCACGGGCGGCCAGGACGGGTTCCCGCAGACCCCGGCTCCCCGCGCTAACCCCACCCGACACGCTTCCCGGCCAGCCAATGCCGAGACATCCGGGCAGGTCAGTGATAATCGGTTCATGTCCTTGACAGATCGACTGCGGCCGGGGCGGATCGGGCTGGCGGGACGGCTGCCCGCCCGCCTGGAGGATCTGCACGGGCCCGAACGGGGGGTCATCGTCCTGCCACGCCACCTGGCCTGGCCGGGGATGCGCGAATTCGACGTGGCCGACGACCGGCTCCGGCGCAGCATGTACGGAATCGTGCTGACCCAGGGCCGCCGCAACGACCTGGCCCGCTTCGTCAACCCGCGGCTGCTGACGCAGGACTGGCCGCTGCTGCGCTCCTCGCTGGACCCGAAGCTGCGGCGCTGGTGCGAGCGGCGCCTGCCGCTGCCGGGGCTGGCCAGCCCGCCCGGCCCCCGCTGACTGCCCGGCGAGCGCCCGGAGGCCCCCGTGACCGCAGGCCTGGACCTGGACGCGCTGACCGCCATCGACGTGCACGTGCACGCGGAGGTCTCCAGCCGGGGCGGCGGCTCGCTGCCCGCCGAGCTGGAAGAAGCGTCCAGCGCCTACTTCAAGATCGCTGACCCCCGGCGCCCCACGCTCGGCGAGATCGCCGCCTACTACCGCGAACGGCGGATGGCCTGCGTGGTGTTCACGGTGGATGCCGAGGCCGCCAGCGGGCAGCCGCCGGTGCCGAACGAGGAAGTGGCGGAGGCGGCTGCGGAGCACCCGGACGTGATCATCCCGTTCGCCTCCATCGATCCGGCCCGCGGCCGGGCCGGCGCCCGGGAGGCCCGCCGCCTGGCCACCGGGCACGGCGTCCGCGGCTTCAAGTTCCACCCCAGCGTGCAGGGGTTCTTCCCGAACGACCGTTCCGCCTACGTCCTCTACGAGGTGATCGAGGAACTCGGCCTGCCTGCCGTCTTCCACACCGGGCAGACCGGCATCGGGGCGGGCGCCCCGGGTGGCGGCGGTATCCGGCTCAAGTACTCCAACCCGATGCTGATCGACGATGTGGCGGCCGACTTCCCGGGGCTGACCATCATCCTGGCCCATCCCTCGTTCCCCTGGCAGGACGAGGCGCTGGCCGTGGCCACGCACAAGCCGGGTGTGCACATCGACCTGTCCGGCTGGTCCCCGAAGTACTTCCCGCCGCTGCTGGTGCAGTACGCCAACTCGCTGCTGCAGGACAAGGTGATGTTCGGCTCGGACTACCCGTTGCTGACCCCGGATCGGTGGCTGGCCGACTTCGCGGAACTGCCGATCAAGCCACCAGTCCGGGACAAAATCCTCAAAACTAACGCCGCCAGGCTGCTCGGCCTGGCCCCCGGCTGAGAGGAGCAGGCCGTGCCCAGCGAAGGGGTTGGCTCGTGGACCGCCCGCCGGGCCCGCAAGACCCCGGACGCGACGGCGATCCGGTACGCCGGCCGCACGCTGACGTACGCCCAGCTGGATGCCCGGGTCCGGCGGCTGGCCCGGGCCCTGCGCGGGCTGGGGGCCGGGCCAGGCTCCCGGGTCGCGTATCTCGGGCCCAATCACCCGGCCTTCCTGGAAACGATGTTCGCGACCTGGTCTGCCGGGGGCATCTTCGTGCCGCTCAACATGCGGCTGGCCGGCCCGGAGCTGGCCTACCAGCTCGCCGACTGCGGGGCGGCACTGCTGGTGTACGCCCCGCAGCAGGCGCCGGTGGTCGCGGGCATCCGCGGCGAGGCCCGGCCCGGGCATCTCGTCGCTCTGGCCGGGGCCGCCCCCGGTGAGCATGACTACGAGAGCCTGCTGGCCGGCCCGGCCGGGCCGGCCCGCCCCGGGCCCGCGGATGCCCCGGTCAGCCTGGAGGATCCCGGCCTGATCATGTACACCTCGGGCACCACGGGCCGGGCCAAGGGTGCGACGCTGACCCACGCCAACATCACCTGGAACGCGATCAACGTGGTGGTGGACGCCGACTTCCGGTCCGATGAGGTCGCCCTCGCGGTGGCCCCGCTGTTCCATACGGCGGCGCTGAACATGCTGTGCCTGCCCACCATGCTCAAGGGCGGCGCAGTACTGATCGAGCCGGCCTTCGACCCGGCCAGGGTTCTGGAGCTGATCGCCCGCGACCGGGTGACCTCGATGTTCGGTGTCCCCGCCATCTACGACGCGATAGCGGCGGACCCGGGCTGGGCCGGCGCGGACACCTCCAGCCTGCGCATGCTGCTGTGCGGCGGGGCCCCGGTGCCCGACGCCACCATCCGCCGCTACACCAGCCGGGGGCTGACCTTCATCCAGGGCTACGGGATGACTGAGACCGCCCCCGGGGCACTGCTGCTGGACGCGGAGCACGCCCTGGCCAAGGCCGGGTCGGCCGGGGTGCCGCACTTCTTCACCGATGTCCGGGTGGTCGGGCCGGACGGGGCGCAGGCCGGGCCCGGCGAGCGGGGCGAGATCATCGTGGCCGGCCCGAACGTGATGCGGGGCTACTGGCGCCAGCCGGACGCGAGCGCCGCGGTCCTGGCCGATGGCTGGCTGCACTCTGGCGACGTGGGCACCACCGACGAGGACGGCTACGTCTTCGTGGTGGACCGCGTGAAGGACGTGATCATTTCCGGCGGGGAGAACATCTACCCCGCCGAGGTGGAGAACGCCCTGCTCAGCCACCCTGCGGTCGCCGACTGCGGGGTGATCGGAATCCCGGACGGCCGGTGGGGTGAAGTCGGCCGCGCCGTGGTCGTGCTCCGCGCGGGGCACAGTGCGTCGGAGGCGGACATCCTGGGATTCCTCGATGGCCGCCTGGCCCGGTACAAGATCCCGAAGTCGGTGCGTTTCACCAGCGGCTTGCCGCGCACCGCCACAGGCAAGATCCTGAAGAAGCAGCTCCGCGAGACCCATGGAGGAACCCCCGCATGAGCACCGTCGTGAACGGCCTGGACGAAATCACCGCGCTGGCCGGCGCCGACCTGGGACGCACCGGCTGGACGGAGGTGACCCAGGAACAGGTGAACTTGTTCGCCGATGCCACCGACGACCACCAGTGGATCCACGTGGACCCGGCCCGGGCCGCGGCCGGGCCGTTCGGCGGCACGATCGCGCACGGCTACCTCACCCTGTCCATGGTCATCCCGCTGTTCGCCGAGCTCCTCCAGGTGACCGGGATCAGCATGGGCATCAACTACGGAGTGAACAAGGTCCGCTTCCCGGCGCCGGTCCCGGTCGGCGCGAAGATCAGGCTGGCCGGGGTCATCGCCGCCGCCGAGCCCGTGGGTGACGGCGGCGCCGTGCAGTTGACCGCCGATGTCGCCGTCGAGGTGGAGGGGGCCACCAAGCCGGCCTGCGTGGCCCAGGTCATCTACCGCTACTACGCCTGAGCCGGCGTGTGCATCTAGGGCCCGGGATTGGCCCCGGCCGGGCCGCGGCGGTCCACGGCTGCCCAGTCGGCGTCCCAGGCAGCCAGGCGCCGGGCGTCCAGCAGGCGGCGGCCGAGGACGCCCGTGCACAGCAGCAGGACCCCCCAGCACGGCGCGGCCATGGCCGCGGAGAAGGTGGCCTGGATCCTCGTCTGGGACCGGGTCACGGGACTGCGGCCCAGCAGGCCGGTGGGCCCGGCCCAGACGGTCACCCGGGTTCCGGCCCGGGTACCCGGGGGGACCCGGATCCGGCCGCGGTGCTCGGCCCCGTCCGGCGCCCGCCACCGGGCCGCCACCATGACGTCATACCCGTAGGAGAAAGGCGCACTGGTCACCAGCTGGGCCGACACCGGGCGCCAGCCTGCGCGCTCGGCATTGGTGGTCGTGAACGAGGTGGTGAAGGCCAGATGCCAGGCCGCCAGGACGATCAGGGGCGCGCCGAGCAGGAAGGCCATAGCCAGCCCGGCGATGATCGCGGCCTCGGCCCGGTCCGAGGCCCGGCGAAGCGGGTTGTGATCGGGCCACAACCCGCGCACCACCCGGCCGGCTCGGCTCATCCTTCGACGCTGACCAGATCCGGGCGGGCGCGCATCCCCTCTTCAGGGTGATATTCGCCCCGGACCGCATCCTGGCCAGCCCTCCGGCTGCATGAGCTGGCCTGAGCGGCCGCAGGGGCGCCCAGGCCAGCCCGGAGGCGGCAGTGTGGGCTCAGCGGTACGCCCACGACCATTGCTGGTTGGCCTGCCCGTTACAGGTCCAGATCTCCAGCGGGGTGCCCGCCGCGGTGCTCGCGCCCGTGACGTCCAGGCACAGCCCGGACTGCTGGCTGACGATCGTCCCGTTGCTCGCCGCGGTCCACTTCTGGTTGGCGCCGCCGTTGCAGGGCCAGAGCTCCACCTTGGTCCCGGGTGCCGTCTCGTTGTTGTAGACGTCCAGGCACTCGGTGGCGCCCATGGTCCGCAGCTCACCGCCGGACGTGACCGAGAACTCCTGGTTGATCCCGCCGTTGCAGGGCCAGATCTGCTCCGCGGTCCCGGGGAAGTACACATAAGGCCCGGGGGTAGCGTCGCCGCGGGTGTCCAGGCACTGGCCGGACTGACCGCCGACCAGCTCACCCGTCCCGCCGGTGCCGGAGGCGGGCGTGGCCGAGATGAGGGTGACGCCACCGGGGGCGACGGTCGTGGTGAAGGTGCCGTTCACGGTGCCGAGCGAGGTGCCGGCCCACAGGTTGGTGACGTTGGCCGGGCCGGTCAGCCCCAGCTGGGGGAGTGACACGCTGAAGCTGTGACTGGCCGAGGCGTCGGTGTTGAACACGCCGATATCCCAGGTCCCGTTCTGCTGGCGCTTGTCGAAGACCTGCTCATTACCGCTGTTAATGACCCGGTCGGCGGGGATGCCGTCCTGGTCAACTGCGGTCACGGCGCTGTTGTCCAGCAGGGCCAGGTCGCCGGAGTCTAGGTGGGTCAGGTCGGTGCCGAGGATCAGCGGCGCGCTGGCCAGGGACCACAGCGACAGCTGGGTCTGCCGCTCCGCCGCGGTCAGGCCGTCGTTGCTGCCGTTCCCGACCTCGATCGAGTCGTAGTCGTTCCAGCCGCCCGGACCGCCGTAGGGCTGCCAGCTCGCCGCGGCGCCGAACCGGGACTCCACGTTGCCCCAGTCGGTCAGCGGGTAGCTGCTGCCACCCGAGCCGCAGTAACACTCGATATCGCCGGTCGTGCGCCAGCCGTTGGCCAATGCTGACCACGTGGTGGCGTTAGAGATAGGAAGTGAATTGGACAGCTCCAGGGCCATCGGGCGGCCGGTCTGCTGCAGCGCCGCCGACCAGGCCTGCACGTCCGGGATATCGGACGACCCGACCCCGTCGAGCTTCACGTAGTCCACGCCCCAGGACGCGAACTCATCGGCCCAGGAGTTGATGAACGCCTGCGCACCCGGCTTGCTGTAGTCGATGCCGGTCATGCCGCCGCAGTTGTAGTTGTTCTCGCCGGCGGTGGTGGCGATCTGACCGGAGGTGTACGACGTGCCCTCGATGGGGGTGTTCTGCGCCACCGCCTGCTTGGAGATGCCCGGGGTCACGTACAGGCCGAACTTCAGGCCCAGGCTGTGCACGTAGTTCGCGACGACAGCAATGCCATTGGTGGAGCCGCTGGCCGGGAACTTCGTGGCGTCGGTGACCCAGCGGCCGTACTGGTCCACGTTCGGGCCCTGGCTGCCGGGGCACTGATACCAGAAATCGTCCAGGTTGACGTAGTCATAGCCGTGCGCGCTGAGCCCGCTGGACTTCAGGGCGCTGGCCTCGGCTTCGATCTTCGCCGCCGTGGGGTCGCTGCGCAGGAAACTCCAGCTGCTCCAGCCCATCAGCGGTGCGCTGACCGCCAGCCCGTTATTTTCCGCTAACGCCCGCGGTGCCGGGGTCATGGCCAGCAGCATGCCTGCGGCGGCGACGAGCGCGGCCGCCAGGACTGCCCATCGTGATCGCATCGGTCCTCCATCCAGGCCGGAACGCTCGGCGGCCGCCGCGTCGCCGCGCCCCGTCGCGCGGCGGTGCCCACCACCCCGGTGTCACCGGACGCTCGTCCTCGACGGTCACCCACGTTGGCGAACATGTCAACACATCCCGACAGAACCGATCAGAAAGCGCCGGCGCGGCCACCGGTCAGACCGGGGCCCAGGGGCCCGGGCCCGCGCCGCCGCCGGACCGGCCCCCTCCACAGTCGGCCCATGCGACTCGCGACAATCCGGTCACCGGGGACGAGGTCGGCGACGCGGCGGATCTGGAGGTCCGCTGTGAGGTGGACGGGGCCGTGATGCAGCGCTCCCGCACCTCCGATCTGCTGTTCGGCCCGGCCGAGATCGCGGCCTACGCCAGCCAGGCCATCACCCTGCTGCCGGGTGACCTGCTGCTGACCGGCACGCCGGGCGGCGTGGGCAACGCCCGCCAGTCCCCGGTCTATCTGCAGCCCGGCCAGACGCTGCGCACCGTAATCGAGGACCTCGGCGAGTGCGTCAACCGCTGCGTCCCGGACGTGGCCGCCGCGAGTGTGTCAGGGTAGCTGCATGCGCAAGTACGTGATCATGGGCGTGCCCGGCAGCGGCAAGAGCTCGCAGGCGTCGTGGCTAGCCCGGGACCTGGATCTGGTCCACATCAGCGTGGGCGACATCTTCCGCTGGAACGTGCAGCAGCACACCAAGATGGGCGCCCAGGTCCGGCGGATCATGGCCGCCGGTGAACTGGTCGGGGACGACATGGCCGAGAAGGTGACCGCGCAGCGGCTCGCCGAGCACGACTGGAACTACGGGTTCATCATCGACGGGTTCCCCCGCAACGCCCCGCAGGCCGAGTTCTTCCTGGAGAGCTACGACATCGACGCGGTGATCCACCTTCACCTGCCCGACGCGGAGGTCCGCCGCCGGGTCCTGGCCCGCCGCCTGTGTTCCGGCTGCGGCATGGACTACAACCTGATCGAGGGCCGGCCCCAGGTCGAGGGCAAGTGCGACGTGTGCGGCGGCACCCTGGTGACCCGGGAGGACGACACCGAGGAAGCCCTCGTGGTCCGGCTGCGCGACTATCACGAGAAGACAGACCCCGTGCTCGCCATCTTCGCGCGCAAGGAGTACGTCGTGCAGATCGACGCCACCAAGGACAAAGACCAGGTCCAGCAGGCGATCCGGGACGCGCTCGGGCTGCCCGCCTCCAAGCCGGACCCGTCCGACCGGTCGTGACCCCCGCAGCCACCGCGGAGGCGCGTTGCGCGTCGTGATCGCCCTCGACTCGTTCAAGGGCAGCATCGGCGCGGCCGGCGCGGCGGCCGCGCTGGCCGGCGGCTGGCACGCCATCCGGCCCGGCGACGAGGTGGTCTGCGTCCCACTGGCCGACGGCGGGGAAGGCACCCTGGACGTGCTCGCCACCGCAGTGAGCGGCGCCCGCTGGCACCAGGCCCGGGTCACCGGCCCGGGGGGCCAGCCGGTCGACTCCGCGTGGCTGGAACTGCCCGGCGGCCTCGCGGCCACCGAACTCGCCCGGGCCAGCGGGCTGCCGCTCCTGGCCCGGCCGGACCCGCTGGGCGCGCAGACGACCGGGCTCGGCGAGATCATCGGCCACGCGCTGGACGCCGGGGCCCGCCAGGTGATGATCGCGCTCGGCGGCTCGGCGTCCACCGACGGCGGGACCGGGGCCCTGGCGGCGCTCGGCGCGCGGTTTCTCGACGCCGCCGGCGCTCCGCTGCCGCCCGGCGGCGGGGCCCTGACCGGCCTGGCCTCGGTGGACCTGGCCGGGCTGCGCCCGCCACCGCCCGGCGGGGTCAGCTGCCTGTCTGACGTGCGCGCCCCGCTGCTCGGGCCGGCCGGGGCAGCGGCGGTGTTCGGGCCGCAGAAGGGGGCCAGCCCGGCCCAGGTGGCGCGGCTCGAGGACGGGCTCTCCCGGCTGGCCGGCCGCCTGGGCGGTGACCCGGACGCGCCCGGCGCCGGAGCGGCCGGGGGCACCGGGTACGGGTTCGCCGCGGCCTGGGGAGCGCAGATCGGCCCGGGGGCGCTGCAGCTGAGCCGGCTGGCCGGCCTGGACCAGGCGCTGGCCGGGGCCAGCCTGGTGATCACCGGGGAAGGGCGTTACGACGAGACCTCGGGAACCGGGAAGGTCGCCGGGACCGTCTTCGCCGTGGCGGCGGCCGCCGGGGTGCCCGCCGCGCTGGTGGCCGGCCAGGTCGCGGCGCCGCCGCCGCCGGGGGTGATCTCCGCCGTGGGCCTGGCCGACCTGGCCGGGGGACCGGGCCGGCGCTGGCCGACCCCGGCCACTGGCTCGGGCAAGCGGGGCAGGAACTGGCCGCGGTGATCCCGCGCTGACGGGCCGGACTTCAGCCCGGGCCGCCGGCCAACTACCCTGGTCCGCGTGCGGGATATTGCGGTCTTCAGCGGCAGCGCCCACCCCGACCTAGCGGCCGAGATCTGCTCGGACCTGGGCGAGCTACTTCGCCCGGTGCGGTTGCGCCGGTTCGCCAACGACTGCATTGAGGTGCAGCTCCAGTCCAACTGCCGGGAACGTGACGTGTTCCTCATCCAGCCGCTCTGCCCCCCGGTCCAGGAGAACCTGGCCGAGCTGCTGTTCATGCTGGACGCCGCGCGGGGCGCGTCAGCCGCCCGGGTCACGGCGGTGATCCCGTACTACTCCTACGCCCGGTCGGACAAGAAGGACATGCCCCGGGTGGCGATCGGGGGGCGCCTGGTCGCCGACCTGCTGGTCACCGCGGGTGCGGACCGGGTCCTGACCATGACCCTGCATGCCCCCCAGGTGCACGGCTTCTTCTCGGTCCCGGTCGATCACCTGCACGCGCTGCGCGAACTGGCCGCCCACTTCCGCGGCCAGGACCTGTCGAACACCGTGGTGGTCTCCCCGGACCTGGGCAACGCCAAGCAGGCCGCGGCCTTCGCCCGCCGTCTCGGCCTGCCGGTCGCGGCGGGCGCGAAGCAGCGGTTCAGCGACGAGAAGGTGACGATCACCTCCATCATCGGCGACGTGACCGGCAAGAGCGTGATCATCCTGGATGACGAGATCGCCCGTGGCACCACGGTCATCGAGCTGATCGAGCGGCTGCGCGAGCGCGACGTGCGGTCCATCCGGGTCGCGTGCACGCACGGCCTGTTCGCCGGGGACGCGCTGAAGCGGATCGAGGCGGAACCCGAGGTGACCGAGGTCGTCTGCACCAACACCGTGCCGATCCCCGACCACCTGCTCGGCGGGAAGCTTGAGGTCATCTCGCTGGCCCCGGCCCTGGCCGAGGCCATCCGCCGGATCCACGAAGGCGAGTCGGTCAGCGTCCTGTTCGCGCACTGAGTTGGCCCGGGGGCCCGAGCCCCCGGGCCAACTCAACGGCCCGCTCCGGCAGGCACGTCGTCTGCGGCGGATGCCGGGTTAGTCGCCGGCTCGGAGAGAACCCGCCTTCGGCGGGCCCCGCCTCGCCGGCGAGTCGGCCTGACGTCCCGAGGTTCGGGCTCCCGGGCTAACTCTCCTCGATGGTGCGGGTGACCTGCTCGGTGGTCAGCGGGAGGTCCCGCACCCGGACGCCTATCGCGTCGGATACCGCGTTGCCGATCGCGCCCGCGACCGGGCCCTGGGCCAGCTCCCCGGCGCCGGTCGCCGGCTCGCCAGGCGCGGCCACGATCCGCACGGCCACCTCGGGAACCTCAGTGAACCGCAAGACCGGATAGCTCTCCCAGGTCACCGACGTGATCCGGGTCCGGTCGAAGCGGACCCGCTCGCGCAGCGCCCAGCTCGCACTCTGGATCGCCCCGCCCTCGACCTGGTTGGCCACGCCGTCGGGATTGATCACCCGGCCCACGTCCACGGCCAGCCACAGCCGGCGCAGGCTGATGCTGGTGTCCGCGACCACCTCCGCCACCGCCGCGCAGTATCCGGAGGTGCCCTTGTAGCGGGCGAAGGCCACGCCGAACCCGGTCCCGTCGTCACCGCGGCCCCGGTCAGCGTTCCGGGCCGCCCAGCCGGACATGGCCGCGGCCTCCTCGATGACCCGCCTGGCCCGCGGGTCGCTCAGGTGCGCGAGCCGGAACGCCACCGGGTCCACGCCGGCGGCCAGGGCCAGCTCGTCCATGAAGGACTCGATGGCGAACACGTTGAGGAACGCGCCCAGCGAGCGCAGCGAGGAGGTGCGCAGCGGCATCGTGAGCAGCCGGTGCCGGGTGACCTCGAGATCGGGGATGTCGTAGGCGGGTACGGCGTTCCGGGTGGCGCCCATCGCCCCGCTGGGCACGCCGTCCGGGGCGGCGCCGATCGGCGTGCCCCCGGCGAGGTGGGACAGCGCGAGCAGCCGGGGCTCGCCGCCGATGCCGGGACGTCCCACGAACCCGTTGCTCCACACGTCCTGCCGCCAGGCCCGGATCCGGCCGCCGGAGTCCAGCCCGGCCGACAGCCGGGCCAGCATGGCCGGCCCGAGCGGGCCCCAGCTGAGCTCATCCTGGCGGGACCACAGCACCCGCACCGGGCGGCCGGGAACCTCCCGGGCCAGCAGCACCGCATCCGCCGCCACGTCATCGGAGGCGTTGTGCCCGTAGACCCCGGCCCCCTCCACGTGATGCACGGTCAGCCGGGCCGGGTCCAGGCCCAGCCCGGTGGCCAGCGCGCCGCGCAGCGGGAACACCCCCTGGCTGTGTGTCCACACGCTGACCTGCCCGCCGTCCCAGCAGGCGATCGCGCAGCTGGGGGCCATCGAGCCGTGTGCGATGAATGGCCGGGTGAACTCGGCGGCCCTGCTCTGGAGGACCTGCGCCGAAGCCTGCGGGTCCTCGCGCCGCACGACCTGCTGGTCCTCGGTGGGCTGGGACAGCAGGAAGCCCTTCAGGTCGTCCTCGTCCGGCAGCGATTCCCGCACCGTCCACCGGGCCGCCTGGGCCAGCCGGTTCGCCGCGGTCACCGCAGCCCGGTCGGTTTCGGCGATCACGCCGAGAAATGAGCCGTCGCGGACCTGCGCCACCACCCCGGCGGGCAGGTCCGCCTCACCCACCCCGTCGAGCGTGGCCGCCGGGGCCGGGGGCCGGATCACCCGGCCGAACAGCATGCCCGGCAGTATCTGGTCGTGCAGGAAACGGGGCCGCCCCGTCACCTTGTCTGGCAGGTCGATCCGGGCGGCGCTGCGCCCGGCGACCCGCCACTGGGCCGGGGGCTTGGCGGCCGCGGTGAGTTGCGCGGCCCGGTCCAGGAGGGTCGCCTCATCCAGCGACCAGTAGCTCAGACCGGCCGGCCCGGACTCAACCCCACCGACCCCAGCCTGGTCAGCGCGGGCCTGATCAACCCGGGCGCGGACGGTGCCGCGCTCAACCCGCAGGCCGGCCGGGTCCTCCCCGAGCTTGTCCGCCGCCTCGGCCAGCAGGGCCGCACGGACCTGCGCGCAGACCTGGCGCAACGCCCCGCCACAGTCCTCGATGGACCGGCTGCCCGATGTGACTCCCTCGTTCGGGCTCCCGCTAGTGCTCACGCCCGCCACGCGGACCTGGTCGAGCCCGACGTCGAGTTCCTCGGCCGCGATCTGGGCCAGGGCCGTCCACACTCCCTGCCCGTATTCGACCTTCCCGGGGTGGATCGTCACGACGCCGCTCGGACGGAGATTCACCCATTCGCGCAGCTGCGGATTGGCCGCCAGGCTCGGCGAGGGCGAGGGCGGGCGCGTCAACGGGCTTCCTCCTGCAGCTCACACCCGGCCAGCCCCGGCCCGGCTGTGCTGGGCCCGGCTGTCTCGTGGTCAGCCGCCTTCTGCTGACCGGACGCACGGAGCACGGCCCTCAGGATCCGCTGGTGCGCGCCGCACCGGCACAGGTTGCCATCCAGCGCCGAGCGTATGTCGGCCTCGGTCGGCGCCGGGTTGTCGCGCAGCAGGGCCACCGCACTGATGATCATCCCCGACGTGCAGTAGCCGCACTGGGCCGCCTGCTCGTCCACCACCGCCTGCTGCACCGGGTGCATCGTGCCGCCGTCCGCCAGGCCCTCCACCGTGGTGATCTCCTGGCCTTCCGCCGCCCAGGCCGGGAAATCGCAGGAGGACCGGGCCCGGCCGCCGATGAGCACGAAGCACGCGCCGCACAGCCCGACCCCGCAGCCGAACCTCGGGCCGGCCAGCCCGAGGTCCTGGCGCAGCACGTCGAGCAGGGGAGCATCCGGCTCGCACTGGATGACCTGCTCCATCCCGTTAACCGTCGTCCGAATCTTGACTGTGCCCATGGGGACAGAGTATGCATTCGTTTGCAGACGTAGGCCAGGGAGCCGGAGGCAATCTATGGATGACCGGGTGGCGATGGCGATTTCGCATTGGTCCCCGCGGTTCACCACCAACGGTGTGACCGCCGGGGACTTCGAGCGGATCACCGGCAGCCTGGAGCGGTGGACCGACTGGTGCGCCGCGTGGAGCGCGGTCGCCGCCGAGCATGAGCAGCTCGGCCGCGACGCGCTGGCCGCGGGCCGGGAGATGTCCGCCGGGGCCCACCTGTCCCAGGCCGCGGTGTACTTCCACTTCGCCAAGTTCCTGTTCGTCGACGACCTGGACCAGATGCGGGCCGCGCACCTGGCCGCGGTGCGCTGCCTCACCGACGCGCTGCCTTATCTCGACCCGCCGGGGCGGCGGATCGAGATCCCGTTCGACGGCGCGCAGCTGGCCGGGGTCCTCCGGGAACCCGCCGGCGATGGCCCGCACCCGGTCGTGATCATGCTCTCCGGGCTGGACTCAGCCAAGGAGGAGCTACGCAGCACCGAGGACCTGTTCCTCGCCCGTGGCCTGGCCACGTTCAGCGTGGACGGTCCCGGGCAGGGTGAGGCCGAGTACGACCTGGCCATTCGGGGTGACTGGGAGGTCCCTGGGGCGGCCATCATCGACCGGCTGGGCCGCGAGCCGTCGCTGGATGAGAACCGGATCGCCGTCTGGGGGGTGAGCCTGGGCGGGTACTACGCGCCCAGGGTGGCCAGCGGGGATGACCGGGTGCGGGCCTGCGTGGCCCTGGCTGGCCCGTTCAACTTCGCCGGGAACTGGGACAACTTGCCGGTCCTGACCCGGGAGGCGTTCCGGGTGCGGTCCAAGTCGCCGGACATGGACCGCGCCCGGGCCGTGGCCGGCCAGCTGAACCTTGAGGGCCGGGCGGCGCGCATCCGCTGCCCGCTGCTGGTCGTGATGGGCAGGCTGGACCGGCTGATCCCGTGGACCGAGGCGGCCCGGCTCGTCGACGAGGCGGGCGGCCCGGCCGAGCTGCTCCTGCTGGAGCAGGGCAACCACGGCTGTGCCAACCTGTCCCCGTTCCATCGCTACCGCACCGCCGACTGGGTGGCCGAGCAGCTCGGCGCCCGCACCAGGCGTACCGCCGGGGCGGCCGCGTGAACTAAGTGGTCTCGCCCGTAAGTTCGTGGGGGGTAGATCGCGAACTGCTATTACGAGCACACGACCGGGAGCGCACCCTTCTCCCGGCTGGTTGAGCAGAGCAGGAATCGGCTTGCGGATCACGCACGAGCGCTCGGCTTCTGCCGGCCATCAGCGATCACGCCGCCCCGTCGAGGATCTCCTTCAACTTCTTGAGTTGTTTCGGGAGAGCCCTCCGTGCGCGGGGGCGGGCAAAGGGGAGAAGCAGCTTGCCCAGGCCTCGGGCCTCGATCTCGAGCGCGATCGTCAGGCGCGACCGCCGGCCGCCGTTTAGCGGCTCGACGGTGCATCTCGCGACGCCGGCCATAGGCCCGCTGACACCCCGATTGGTGAACTGCCGTGGGGGTTGAACTCGATGACCTCTTCGGTCGTCGCCACCTTCCAGGGACCCATCCGATGCAGCACCGTGGTCTTCGACCCCACGGCGAGTGGGGATGGGTCCTCGCGGTGCGCCGAGACGACTGAGTCGTCCCACTCGCGGTAGGACAACGGTTCGAGGACGGACGTGAAGACGTCTTCGGGTCGCCGCGAAATCTCGATACTTTCCACAGTTGCGGTCATCGTTCCTCCTTGCGGGGATGGCAGTCATATGCATGACCCCAGACGATGAGCCGACGTGACAGGAGGCCCGCGGTGTGGCTGCGACGGCGACGATCTCCGTCAGAAGGGACTAGAACGAAGAAAGTTCCAGCGCTCGCACGGCTGCGCATGGCCAACGCCGAGCGGCACGCCGAACTGGACCCGACCGGTCACTGGCTGCAGGAGGAAGGCGCGGTGTGCCGGTACTTCGAGGAGCTGCTCAGGCCATGAACGAACCAGGGCCACTCGGGCACGACCCTGCGTGAGCGCGCCAGCCTGAGGCCGGGCTGAACTGGGCCACCGGCCCGCTCAGCGGTGGCCTGTATGCCCAGCTGAAGCGATACCCGTGTCCCCAGCCTAGCGATAACAGCAAGAAGCGGCGCTTCGCAGTACCCCGCCGCCCGGGTCACCAGCGGCCCGCCCGCCCTTTCGGCGATAACAGCAAGGGGCGCTGGTACCCGCCATCGAGCCGCGTCCCGGCCCCCCTGGTCAGCCTCCTGGGAGGGGGGATAACCCCCGCACCAGAAGAGGGGGCCTAGCCGGATTCCGCCTCGGATTGCCCGTTCATAGCGTGATTTCCCGAGGGCACGCGCACCGCGTGCCGGACGGAGGACGCGGATCGATGATCGAGGTAGAAGACCTGACCAAGAGATACGGCCCCGCGGTCGCGGTGGACCGCCTCTCGTTTACCGTCCGGCCGGGGACGGTGACCGGGTTCCTCGGCCCGAACGGATCAGGGAAGTCCACCACGCTTCGGATGATCATGGGGCTGGACTTCCCGGACTCCGGGCGCGCTCGTATCGGGGGCCGGGCCTACCGCGAACTGGGCTGGCCGCTGCGCGAGGCCGGGGCGCTGCTGGAGGCCCGGGCCTTCCACCCGGGCCGGACGGCCCGGTCGCACCTGGCTGCGCTAGCGGCTAGCAACCGCATCCCCGGAGCCCGGGTGGACGAGGTGCTCGCCACCGTGGGGCTGGACGACGTGGCCGACCGGCGGGCGGGGAAGTTCTCCCTTGGCATGGCGCAGCGGCTGGGCATCGCCACCGCGCTCCTCGGCGACCCGGAGGTCCTGCTCCTGGACGAGCCCGTCAACGGACTGGACCCGGAAGGCATCCGGTGGCTGCGCACCCTGCTTCAGGCCCAGGCCGCCCAGGGGCGCACCGTGCTGGTGTCCAGCCATCTGATCAGCGAGATGGCACTGACCGCGGAGCGGCTGGTGGTCATCGGGCAGGGACGGCTGCTGGCCGAGACGACCGTGGCCGCGCTGTCCGCCACTGCTGCCTCGTTGGAGGAGGCATTCCTGGCGCTGACCGCAGGCGCGACCAGCTACCAGGGGACCGTCGGCCGGGGGACTGTGGCTGGCCAGACCAGGAGGGTGTCATGAGCACGACGATCATCCCGCGCCGCCCGTCGGCGAACGGTTACCGGATTACGGACGTGACCCGGATGGAATGGATCAAGCTGCGCACGCTCCGGTCCACGGGCTGGATCACGCTGCTGCTGGCCGCAGGCATGCTGGGCCTGGCCGTCCTGGTCATGAGCCACATGAACTACGCGAAGCTGAGCGCGGCGGATCGCACGTCCTTTGACCCGACCGAGCAGGGCTTCGTGGGGCTGGCCCTGGGCCAGCTGCTCGTGGCGGTGCTGGGCGTGCTGGCCATCACCAGCGAATTCTCCTCCGGGATGATCAGGGCCACGCTCGCGGCCGCGCCGCGGCGGCCGCTGGTACTCGCGGCCAAAGCCGCAGTGCTCGGCATAGCCGGGCTGGCCGTGGGGGAGATCCTCGCGCTCGGAGCCTTCCTGGCCGGGCAGGCGGTCCTGGCCGGCCCGGCCCCGCGCGCCTCCCTCGCCCAGCCCGGCGTGCTGCGGGCCGTCCTGATGGCCGGGGCCTACCTGTGCCTGATGGGCCTCATCGGGCTGGGCATCGGGGCCATCATCCGGCACACCGCCGGGGCGATCGCGACCATCGTCGGCGTCGTGTTCGTGCTGCCGGCGATCTTCCTGGCTTTCCCGGCGGGAGTGCAGCACGGCGTGGAAAAGTTCCTGCCCATGATCATCGCGGAGAACTCGCTCACCGCGGTCAAGCACGTGTCACCGTCCCTGCCGCCCTGGACCGGGCTGGGCGTGCTGGCGATGTATGCCGCGGTCACCCTGGCCGCGGGCGGCTGGCTGCTCGCCCGCCGGGACGTCGGCGCGGGAGAATGAGCCCATGGGCAGTGCGATTCCGGTGACCTCGCCCCGAGGCCGGCGGCCCGGGGAAGCCCCGGCCCGCCGGGGCTCTGGCCGCCGCGTCGCCGCCGGCCTGGCCCGCGCCTCCGGGGCGGTCGCCCGCGCCCCCTTCAGCCGTCGCACCCACCGTGACCTGCTGTTCTGCCTGATCTCCGTGCCGCTCGCGATAGCGGGTTTCACCGGCATCGTGCTCCTGCTCGTCCCGGGGATCGTCCTGTCCATCTCGATCGTGGGCACGATGCTGGGGCTGCCGCTGATCGTCCTCGCCTCCAGCGCCGCTGGGGAAGTGGCCGGGCTGAACCGCGGACTGGCCGGATGGCTGCTCGGCGTCCGGGTCGCCGCGCCACCCGCGTTCCGCCCCGGCTACGGCGTGCTGGGCCGGCTGGACGCCAGGCTCAGGGACGGCACCGCCTGGCGGGCCGCGGCCTACGTGCTGCTCAAACTGCCGGCCGCCGCGCTGGAAGGCTTCTCGGTCTACGTAGCCGCGGTCGGCCTGGCTGACCTGACCTACCCGCTGTGGTGGCCGCTGTTCCGCAACCACCCGCCAGGCACCCAGTTGAGCCCGGTTGGTGTCCTCAACCCGCTGACAGCCGGCCACGGGATGTTGTTCCGCATCAGCTCTTACCCGGGCACCTTCGCCGCGTTCGCGGTCGGCGCCGCGGCGGTGCTTGCCGCGCCCTGGGTGGCCCGGGCAGCCGTCGAAGTTGATCGCAGGCTCATCCGGGCCCTGCTCGGCCCGCGAAGGCTCGAGGAGCGGGTCCGCCAGTTGGAGCAGACCCGGGCGCGGGCCGTCGATGACTCCGCGGCGCAGTTGCGCCAGGTGGAACGGGACCTGCACGACGGCGCGCAGGTCCGGCTGGCCGCGCTGGCGATGAGCCTGGGCATGACCAGGGAGAAACTCGGAGACGGCGATCAGCCGGCCGATCTGGCCAGCGTCAGGGAGCTGGTTGAGTCGGCCCACCGGGGCGCCAAGGATGCCCTGACCGAACTGCGCGACCTAGTCAAGGGCATCCACCCACCGGTGCTTGATTCCGGGCTGCCCGACGCGCTGGCCACGCTGGCCGCAGCCAGCGTGCTCCCAGTCGAATTGCGGGCCGACGTCCCGGTGCGCCCCACCGAGGCGATCGAGACCATCGCCTACTTCTGCGCGGCCGAACTGCTGGCCAACGCGACCAAGCACAGCTCGGCGAACCAGGTCGTGATCCAGGCCGGTATCCACGGCCCGGGACCGGAGCCATGGCTGGTGCTAGAGGTCGGCGACGACGGCACTGGCGGCGCGGACCCGGCCCGGGGGAGTGGCCTGGCCGGGCTGGCCCAGCGGGTCGCGGTCGTGGACGGCCGGCTGGCCATCGTGAGCCCGCCCGGTGGTCCCACGCAGATCACCGTCGAGCTGCCCCTCCGTGCGTGAAAGCATCGTTGGCATGCGGGTGGTGATCGCCGAGGACGCGGCCCTACTCCGTGAGGGCCTGCGGAGGCTGCTCGAAGACCGCGGGCACGAGGTCGTGGCCGCGGTGGACGAGCCCGGCGCCCTGGTCGCCGCGGTCGCCGCGCACCGGCCCGACGTGGCCATCGTGGACGTGCGGATGCCGCCCACGTTTACCGACGAGGGGCTGCGCGCCGCGATCGAGTTGCGCCGTGACCATCCGGTCACCGGAGTGCTGGTGTTCTCCCAGTACATCGAGACGCGCTACGCCACGAGGCTGCTGGCTGGGGGCGCGTCCGGAGTCGGCTACTTGCTCAAGGACCGGGTCGCCGACGTGGCCGAGTTCACCGACGCCCTGGCCCGGGTGGCCGCGGGCGGCACCGCCCTCGACCCCGAGGTGGTCAGCCAGCTGCTGGGCGCCAGCCTCGGAGGCCGGCGGCCCGGCCCGGGAGTGTCCGGCCTGGGCTCGCTCACCACCCGGGAGCGTGAGGTGCTGTCCCTGATGGCCGAAGGCCGGTCGAACGCGGCCATCGCCGCCGAGCTCGTGGTGTCGCCCGGCGCCGTGGAGAAGCATGTAGCGGGCATCTTCGCCAAGCTCGGCCTGCCTCCCTCCGACGGCGACAACCGGCGCGTGCTGGCCGTGCTGCGCTACCTCGGGACCTTACGCCTGGGCATGAAGAGCGGGCCCTAACGCCAGCAGTGCGAACAGGACCTGCATGACGTACTCGGGGCAGGCATCAGCCGTTCTGGCATGACCGGAGTAGCCAGGTTCGGGGATGATAACAGCAAGAGGCGTCAGCGCCCGGGCGGCACCGCCCTCCAAACGCGTACTGCAATCTTGTCCGCGCTGTCGCGGAATCCTGTCATGGGATCAGCTATCCGCGACGGGCTGCCAGCGACCGGCGCGAGCACGAGCGGCCGGGGCGAGGCACTAACCGGGAAGCCCGACCACTGCCGCAGGGCCCAGGCACGCTGGCGGGCCTGCTGCGCCTGGCTCGCGGCCGGTCCCGGCTCGCTCGCACCGCAGCCCCCGATCAGGAGGAAGGTAGGACGGTCGCAGAAAAGTTGATGTCGCCGCTGGTTTCGATATCCCGGCCAGGGGAGCCGAAGAAGGAGAATGGCCGGGCGGCGAGTGTCACCGCATTCACTGCGTAGCTGCCTGCTTCGGCCCCGGCGATGAGCCGGTTACCGGCGGGCAGCCATCGTGCCCAGCCCACGTCCTCGGTCGTCACCAGGTGGGTCGCGTGGACCAGCCGGAGCGCCCCCGTCGTGGTGTTGACGATGCCCAGCACGGAGTACGGCGTGGTGTAGGGGTCTTGCGGGTTGGTCGTGTTCACGAACACCGCCAGGCGCGTCCCGTCGGGGGAGAAGGCGCCGCTGGAGAACAGGCCGCCATAGGTGAAGCCGTAGCGGCGAGGATTGCGCACGGTCAGGGTGGCCAGGGTAGACGTGTTGGTGATCCCGAGCATGCCATGTGAGGTCCAGGCGAGCAGACTGTAGCTGGCATCGCGCGGGGTGTAGGTGTCGGTGATGTCAAGGTTTCGGCCGATGACCTTCACGCGCCCGGTCTCCGGGGTCCAGACGGCAAGAGTAGTGGGGTGCCGCCTTTGGCCGGGGGGAACGGAGTAGACCACGATGCCGTCCGCCGCGGCCCAGTTGCCAAGGCCGCCGGACATCTGCCAGCCAGCGGGGAGAGTTAGCCGGCGAGGCCGGCCGATGCCGGTGGCGGGCAACTCGATCAGCGTGGTGACGGTCTGCACGATGTAGAGATGGTGGCCGTCGGCGGATGCAAACACCGAATCCCCGCGGGCCAGGTATCCCATCCTGCCCGTCGCGATGTCATAGTCCCGGATCGATGTGCGACTCCTGCTGGTGCTGGCCCAGTACAGGCGCCCGCCGGCCAGGATCATCGGATCGCCTTCCGAGGCATCAACGGTTGCCACCACATGCTGGGCCCGCGTCGCGAGATCGCCCAGGTGCAGTTGGCCGCCATAGTCGACCCAGGCCACCCGGGCCGGCGGCAGCGTGATACCCGGTGCGCGCCCCGCGGCCGGTGCAGCGGGTATCACGGCCCCGTGCTGCGGCCACGCAGTAACCAGCCCGGCGGCGACCAATCCGGCCAGCAGCAGGCATGCCGTCCCGCCCGCCAGGCGGCGCCGGCGGCGCCGGCGGCGTGCCTCCGCGAAGAGCACCTCGGCCTCAGTGAGGCCGAGGGATCTCCGGCCGGGTGGGGCGATCACCAGGCCCCCACGGACACTTGCCCTGTACTCGTCATGGAACTACTATGGCTAGCACTATGTTGGATGTCAACATCGACAGGTCGGGGCCGCTCCCGCTGCACGATCAGGTTGCGGCGCAGATCCGCCGGGCGATCGCCGATGGCGAGGCCGGCCCGGGCGAACGCCTGCCGCTAGCGAAGGACCTGGCGGCGGTGCTGGGGGTGAACAAGAACACCGTCCTTCGCGCGCTGCGCATCCTGCGCGAGGAAGGGCTCCTGGAGTTCCGCCGCGGACGGGGCATCACCGTCGCGGGCACACCCGAACGCGGCGCGGTCCTCGCCCATGTCAGGAACCTGCTGGAGTTCGCCCAGCAGCAGGGTTACGGCCGCACGGAGATAATCCGGATGATTACCGACCTGCCACAGGACGCGTAAGCCGAAGTGTGCATTCGCGCGGAGGCCGTTTCCGCGAGTCGTTGGGTCGAGCTGGCTGCCGATGCAGGTAAACGTGCAGCTCCGCGCGCTCCGTGTCCTCACGGAGGAGACGCCCCCACCGCTGCTGCGCGACGCCGACCACCCGGATGACCGCCGTTGGCAACGGGCCGCTAGGCGCGTACCTACCTGCACATGTACCCACATTCCCGCCTGCCGCCACGACCACCCTCGCAAACAGGCCCCCGGCTGGATCCTCACCGTCATGGCCCGGAGCAGCAAGTCGGGAAAGCATGTGGCGGCCTCTTCGCCGTGCTCGGCCTGCCTCCCTCCGACGGCGACAACCGGCGCGTGCTGGGAGTCTGTCGATCTAGGCCGTGCTGCGCTACCTCGGGGCCTGACGCCTGGCCATGAAGAAGAGGCTGGGCCCGAACGCCAGCGGAGCGAACGGGATCTGCATGACGTACTCGGCCGCGAGCATCAGCCGTTCCGGCATGATCCGCTTGAGGGCAGGCTGGCGCAGGTTCGAGACGGACAGCACCCGCTCGACCTGGAGGCCGCAGGCCTCCAGCTGGCCCGCCACGGCGTCGGGGTGGTGATTGACGAACGGGATGCTCCCGTTGCGGCGGTTCACCTCAGAGCGGATGTCAACTGGCATCAGGGGGATCTTCTCGCCGCTGCGCCAGTAACGGACCCGGTTGACCGCGTGCTTGACGTTGGCCGCCTCGATGATGGCGTAACCGCCGGGCTTGACTATCCGCGCGATTTCCGACAGTTCCGGCGCCGGATCGGGCAGATGGTGCAGGACGCGGACCATGACCGCCAGGTCCACGCTGGCGTCGGCGAAGTCCAGGTGGGCCGCATCGGTGAGCCGGGTGTCGATCGCTGGATCCCGGTCCAGGTAGCGCTCGGCCACCTCGAGCTGGCGGTAACTCGGGTCCGCCAGGGTCACCCGGTCGGCATAGTCGCGGAGAACCGCCGAGAGCCGGCCATACCCGCCGCCCACGTCCACGGCATGGCCGAACCGGCGGCCTTGCAGCAGCCGGGACAGGGCCATCACCTCGGCGCGGTGCTCATAACCACGCGCCGACCAGTAGCTCAGGTAATCCACTTCCGGCTCGTCGTACTGGCTGGGAACTGCGGCCCGTTTCTGGCCTGGCGCTATGATGCTCATCTTTCCCCGATTTCCCCGAGTTTCCGATTTGCCGCACTATAAGAGTCCGGGGCCGGGGATACTCTTTCGCGGCGAGCGTAATGTCATCCGCGATCGCTGATACCCGGCCAGTTTCCAGGTAAAACAAGGGGATTCGGCGACAGGCGACGTATCCGGATAAAGGCTCAGGCCTGTGGTCGGCCGGTTAGGTCGCGCTGGTACCAGGTGCCTGGCTTACCGCCGAGGTCGGCCGGGTCGGCTGGGCCAACCGGGACAAACCCGGCCTTGGCCAGCACCTTCTGGGACGCGGCGTTCCCGTGGGAGGTGGCCGCCCGCAGCGTGTGCACCTCGTGCCGCGCCGCGGCCAGCCGGCACAACTCCCGCACGGCCGAGGTCGCCACGCCGCGGCCAGCGACCTGCTGCGCGACCCGGTAACCGAGTACCGCGGAACCGTCTTGCAAGTCGTACAGGTTGAACCGGCCCAAAACGGAGCCATTCTCGGCCACGAGCACGTAACAGGCGCACAGGCCGGCCTCCTGGTCAGCCAGCAAGGCATTGTGCCGGTCGGTGAACTGCTCGTAGAAATCGTCGCCGCGGTCGGAGATGAAGGCAGCGAAATAAGCGCGGTTCTCCAGTTCGAAGGCCAGGACCGCCGGGGCATGGCCAGCAGCCAGCCGCTGCAGTTCGGGCACGGCCCGACTCTATCCCGATGATGTGCTGAGCCCAGCTCAATTTCCGCCGGGCAGGCTGGCCCCGGCGGCTGGCTGTCAGCCCGGCCCACCCGCCGGGCCGCCCGCCGGCCGGGCTGCCCGCGGATTGGCCCGGCCGCCGGCCGTGAGCACATCCACGCTCAGGGCCAGGATCCAGAGCGGAAAGAGCAGCTCCACCCAGGCCGAGATGCCGACGCCGACCAGGAGCACCACCGCGGTCACCAGCCCCGCGACCGTGAGCCAGCGAGGCACGATCGCGGTGCGCCGCGTGATGGTCACCGTCGTCAGCGTGAACACGGCCGCCATCCGCATCGCGTAAATATTCAGCAGGATGCCGGTGACGTTGCGGCCGAGGACCAGGGTGCTCGTACCGGGCGCGCCGGACGAGGCCTCCGCGATGAGCCCGCCGCCGACGGCCGCCGCCACGAACAACATGGCCACGAACAACAGGCCGCTGCCCAGGAACACCGTCGCGAAGAAGCGGTCCTCGCGCTCACCGATCCGGTCCCGGAGCACCCCGACGAACCACAGGAAGGCGATCCCGGCGAACGGGATGAGGTTCAGCGCAACCACCACCGCCGTGCGCCGGGCTGAGTCAGACAGCCAGTCGCCGGCGACCCCGGGGTCGGCCTGGCACGGAGAGCCGGAGCAGCACCAGCGCCGTGATCAGCAGCACGGAGAAGAGGATCCCGGCGACCGAGGCCGCCCGCGGCGTTCGCAGCGGGCTCCCGGCCTGCAGTGGATCTGCGGCCCTCGGTCCCTCGGTCACCGGCCCCCCAGTTTCGATGACGCCAGCGTCGATGACGCCCGGTCATCTGGTTCCTGCCCCCGCGGGGGGCAGGCCATCCGCGGTACCGGCTACCGGTAACGGCGCCGGGCGGGCAGGACCGCGCCGACGATCCAGAAGATGGGGATGAAGATTCCGATCAGGCCGAGCACCCAGTGACCCTTCCGGAAGCAGAGCACGCACAGCGTGAACAGCAGGACCAGGTACAAGACCCCCAGCCCGATCGCGAAGAACCAGTCCAGTCCTGACATGCGTTTCATGACTCCTTTGGCCGTGAGTGCGGCCAGTCCATCAGCCGCAGCCCGCCTGCGCCCCACCCGTCACGGGTGACTGTGGGCACCGCGGCCAAAGGTCAGGGGAGGTCAGGGGAGGGTCAGGATGCGCGGGCCGGAGTCGGTGATGGCCACGCTGTGCTCTACGTGCGCGGCGCGGCTGCCGTCGGTGGTGCGCAGCGCCCAGCCATCCGGGGCGACGCCGAACGAGTCAGCGCCCCCGGCGATCAGCATGGGCTCGATGGCCAGGGCCAGGCCGGGCCGCAGCCGGTAACCCCGGCCCGGACGGCCCTCGTTGGGCACGTGGGGATCCTCGTGCATCTGGCGGCCGATGCCGTGCCCGCCGAACCCCGAGGGGATGCCGTAGCGGGCGGACCGGCTCACGCTGCCGATCGCGTGCGAGATGTCGCCGATCCGGGCCCCAGGCACCGCCGCGGCGATGCCCGCCGCGAGGGCCTTCTCCGCGGTCTCGATGAGCAGCAGGTCGGCCGGCCGCGGCGTGCCCACGATGAAGCTGGTCGCCGCGTCGCCCGTCCACCCGTTCAGGGTGGCGCCGCAGTCGATGCTGACCAGGTCGCCGTCCCGGAGCACGTAGTCGTCCGGGATGCCGTGCACGATGGCGTCGTTCACCGACGCGCAGATCACCGCCGGGAACGGCGTCGGCGCGAAGGACGGGTGGTAGTTCAGGAACGGGGAGGTCGCGCCGGCCTCGCGGATGACATCGTGAGCCGCCTTATCGAGCTCGGTCAGGCTGACGCCGACCGCGGCACTCTCGCGGGCGGCGGCCAGGCAGCGGGCCACGACCCGCCCCGCTTCCCGCATCGCGTCCAGCGCGTCATCGTTCTTGATCTCCACCATGTCCTGCCGTGCTCCTCCGGGGTCCATCCGCCGTTCCCGGCGCCCTGGTCCTGCCTGCCAGGCCAGCCTGCGTGGCCGGCCCTCGTGTGGCCCGGTGCCCGCTGGCCCTGGCGGTCATCCTGGCCGGCACCGGGTTCGCCCGGCTCCCCGCGACGGTTTTCGTTGCGGAGAAATAACGCGAGCCAGAGCCTCGCGGGGCCGGCGGGCTATGCCTCAGCCCGGCCGCCGAGGTGGTGCGCCAGGAACCGCTCGGCCGCAGCGTAGAACCGCAGCCGGTTCTCCGGTTTGGCGAACCCGTGCCCCTCGTCAGGGAACAGCAGGTACTCGTGATCAATTCCCGCCTTCTCCAGGGCCGCCACGATCTGCTCTGATTCGGCCTGCTTGACCCGCGGGTCGTTGGCGCCCTGCGCGATGAGCAGCGGGATCGCGATGTCGGCCGCCCGGGAGAGGGGGGAGCGCGACCAGAGGAAATCGGCGTCTTGGCCCGGGTCGCCGACCCGGTTGTGGAATTGCGCAATCAACGGGGCCCAGTAGGGCGGAATGGTCTCGATCAGGGTCTTCAGATTGGACGGGCCGACGATGTCCACCGCGCAGCGGAACAGTTCCGGCGTGAACGCCGCGCCGGCCAGCGCCGCGTACCCGCCATAGGAACCGCCGTAGATGGCCACCCTCTCGGGATCAGCCCAGTTCTGGCCACCCCCGGTCTGGCCGGTCACGTAGGCGACCGCGTCGGACAGGTCGTCCTGCATCCGCCCGCCCCACTCCCGGTCCCCGGCGTTCACGAACGCCTTGCCGTACCCGGTCGAGCCGCGGAAGTTGACCTGCACGCACAGATAGCCGCGGTTGGCCAGCCACTGCGCTTCCGGGTCGAACCCCCACTCGTCGCGGGCCCACGGGCCGCCGTGGACGTTGAGCACCATCGGCAGGTTCTCCCGGCCGGCCCCGGGCGGGAACGTGGCGTACCCGTGGATGGTCAGCCCGTCGCGGGCGGTGAACGAGAACGGCTCCATCGGCGCGAGCTCGTAGCGGGCCAGCTCCGGGCGGCTGTCGAACAGGAACTCAGCCGTCCGGGTGCGCCGGTCGTAGCTGTAGTAGGAGACCGGGCCGGCGTCGGTATTGAACGCCACGAGCCAGGTCTCGTCCGCGTCGTCATGGTCGCTGAACGACGGATCGCCCGGATTCAGCGCGCGGATCGCGGCCAGGTCGGGCTCGAGCGCCGGGTCCAGCACCCGGTACTCCATCCGGTCCTTGAGGAACGAGACGATCTGCGGTTCGCGGGTATCGGGGTGCAGCCGGATCCCGGCCACGTCGGCCTCCGGGTCCTCGGCCAGCACCTGCTCCGCGCCGGTGGCCAGGTCGAGGCGGACCAGCCGGCCGGTGTCCGCGCCGACCGAGCTGATGGCCAGGAGGGACTGGCCGTCCTCGCTGAACGCGACCGGCCCGCTGGTCAGCGCGTCCTCGGCGGAGATGGTCAGCAGCGGCCGCCAGTCATCCCCGGCGCCGTCGCGGATCATGACGACCATGCCGCCGTCGGGTTGCGGTGCGATCCCGGCCCGGATGACCAGCTCGCTGTCGGCGACCCAGCCCACGAACCCGGGGTTCTCGACCTCCTTGACCAGCTCGCCGGTGATCAGGTTCACCCGGTACACGTCGTGCAGCTGGGGATTGTCGCGGTTCAGGCCGATCAGGATCTCAGTCGGGAACTTCTTGTCCCCGGCGATCAGTTCGGTCTGCACGTTGTCGTACGGCGTCAGGTCCCGGCGCGCCATGGTCTGCAAGTTGACATCGTGCAGCCGCCAGTTCTCGTCCCCGCCGGTGTCCTGCAGGTAGAGCAGGTGCTGCCCGTCGTGCGCCCAGGCGAACATGCGGATGCCGCGGTCGGTGTCGTCGGTGACCACCTGCGCCGCGGACCAGTCCACCCCGCTCCGGCCGATCGGGGCAACCCAGACGTTCAGCACCCCCTCCTGCGGGGCTATCCAGGCCAGCCGGGTTCCGTCGGGGGACAGGTGCGGGCTAATGCGTTCCGGGTTCCCAAACAGAACCCGCCGGGGGATGAGTTCAGCCATGGGCCATGCCTACCATGTGCGCCCCGGTCCGCAGTACCATCACGGCGTGCTGAGATGCCGGCCGAACAGGTGCCCGACGCCCGTGCCGCACGAGGAACGGTGAGCGCGGCACGAGGAACGGTGAGCGAGGATCTCATCATCCGGTCCGGGTACGTGCTGACCATGGACCCGGGGCTCGGGGACATCCCGGACGGCGACGTCCTGGTGACCAGCGGGCGCATCGCCGCGGTCGGGGCCGGGCTGGACGCGGCCGCCCTGGGCGCGCCGGAGGCGCGGGAGCTGGACGCCCGGGCGATGATCGTGGCGCCCGGGCTGGTCGAGACCCACTGGCATCTGTGGAACACCCTGCTGCGCAGCATGTCCGGCGGCCTGCCGGGGTCCGGCGCAGGCTGGCTACTTCCCGGTGTCGGTCAGGCTCGGGCAGGCCTTCACCGACCAGGACAACTACCAGGGCACCCTGCTGGCCTGCGCCGAGGCCATCAACTCCGGCATCACCACGGTGCACGACTGGTCGCACAACGTCCGCGGGCCCGCCCACGCCGAGGCCGAGCTGCGCGCGCTCGCCGAAGCCGGGCTGCGGGCCCGGTTCTCCTACGGCTACTCCGCCGGGCACCTCAACGATCAGGCCATGGATACCGGCGGGCTGCGCGCGCTGCACCGGGACTGGGAGGCGGGTGCCGGGGCTGGCGGGCTGCTCACCCTCGGCATGGCCTGGCGGGGTCCGGGCGGCAGCAACCCGGCCATGCGGGTGCCGCCCGGGGTCTACCAGCAGGAGATGGCCGCGGCCCGTGAGCTCGGCCTCCCGGTCACCGTGCACGCCTCCGGGCCGCCGGCCGCGGCCGGGCAGATCGCGGCCCTGGCCGGCGCGGGCCTGCTCGGCCCGGATCTGCAGGTGGTACACGCCAACAGTGCCACGCCCGCGGAAATCGCCCAGCTCGCGGAGGCGGGCTGCGCCGTGAGCCTGTCGCCGTTCAGCGAACTGCTGATCGGTTACGGCCTCCCGCAGACGGCTGAACTCCTCGCGGCCGGGATCCGCGTCGGCCTGTCCGTGGACACCACCGCACTGACCGGCAACGCCGACATGTTCGCGATCATGAAACTGACCCAGGGCCTGATCAACGCCACGGCCCACCAGGAGTTCGCGTGCACCGCCCGGCAGGCGCTGGCGCTCGGCACCATCGAGGGGGCCCGGTCGCTCGGCCTGGACGGCGTGACCGGGTCGCTCACCCCGGGCAAGCGGGCCGACATCATCCTGGTCGCCACCGGCCACCTGAACCTGGGCGTGCTCACCGACCCCGCCGGGTTGCTGGTCACCGCGGCCCAGCCCGCCAACGTGGACACCGTGCTGGCCGACGGCCGGATCCTCAAACGCGGCGGGGCCCTGGTCACCCTGGACGGCGAGCGGATCACCGCGCAGGCCCGTGAGGCGCTGGCCGGGATCCGGTCCCGCGCCGCCTAGCCCGGGGGTGGCCAGGTGCGGGGCGTATGCTCGGGTGAGTTCCTGCTCAGGCAGCCTGAACGAGTTCCCGGTCGGGTCTAGACCATACGCCAGTCCCGAGACCGCCTCGCTGCGTTGTTATCTCTGCGAGGCGGGACCGATGAGCGCAGTCAAGGTGAGAGCACGGCCCACCAGCATGGCCGGGGACCTGGAGGTTCCCAGGCCGCTGCGGCTGCTGCTCACGGCGGGCTGGAGCCTGGGCGAGTCGGTCGGCCTGCCGGTGGCCGCGTACGCCGTCGCCGCCTGGCTGGGTGGCCGTGACGCGGGCCTGGTCGCGGGACTCGTGGCCATCTGGCTTACCGCGGTCATCCGGAAGGCGGTGACCGGGACGGTGCCGAGCCTGCTGATGATTTCCGCGGTGGTGCTCACGCTGCAGACCGCGGTGGTGCTCGCCACCGGCGAACTCTGGCTCTTCCTGCTGCAGTTCCCGCTGGCCAATTTGTGCATGTGCGTCGTGTTCGCCCGCACGGCGGCCGGCCCCAACCCGCTCGTGGCCCGGCTGGCGGCTGAAGTGGTCGCGCTGCGCCAGCCCGCCACCCACTACCCGGGCCTGCACCGCTTCTTCCAGGGGGCGACGTGGCTGTGGGCGGGCATCTTCCTGCTCCTCACGGCGGCCCTGGCGGTCCTGATGTTCGCCGAGCCGGTCAGCGTGTTCGTGATGATCTCCACCGTGGCGACCATCGCGCTGGTCGCCGCCGGAACCGGCGTGTCCACGCTGTGGTTCCTCTCGGTGTTGCGGCGGCTCGGGCTGAGACTCCGTTTCGCCCCCGCCTGATCCCAAACGCTCAGCTGACGGCAGCGCCGAACCACCTGGGCAGCTGGCCGAGCAGATCCTGCTGGTCTTCACCGACCCACGCCACGTGGCCGTCCGGCCGCAGCAGCACCGCGGGCACGTCCAGCTCCTCGCTGACGTCGGCAACGTGGTCGACCCGGTCCGCCCACCCGGCCACCGAAAGCCGGCCGGTCTGGTCGAGCAGCAGCCCGCGGCCGCCGTGCATCAGCCCGTAGAGGTGCCCCCGCTTCAGCGCCACGTCCCGCAGCCGCCGTCCGAGCAGTTCAGGTCCCTGGCCGGAGTCGTAGCGGATCCCGATCGCGGCGATCTTCTCGATCAGGTAGCGGTTGACGTCCTCGAAGTCCATCAGTTCCGACATGAGCCTGCGCACGGCCTGGGGTCCGGGCTCGAGGGACATCAGCTCGATCTGCGCGCGGGTGCTGTCCAGCACGTCGGCGGCCACCGGGCGCCGTTCGACGGGGTAGCTCTCCAGGAGCCCCTCCGGTGCCCAGCCACTGATCTCGGCGGCCAGTTTCCAGCCCAGGTTGAACGCGTCCTGGATGCCGAGGTTCAGCCCTTGCCCCCCGGTCGGCGGGTGGATATGCGCCGCGTCACCGGCCAGCAGCACCCGGCCGGCCCGGTAGCTCTCGGCCAGCCGGGTGGCGTCGCCGAAGCGGGACAGCCAGCGTGGTGAGTGCACGCCGAAGTCGGTGCCCGCAATGGCCCGCAGCTGCCGCCTGAACTCCCCGAGGGTTGGCGGGACCGCGCGGTCCCCGGCCACTCCTTCGGCGGGCACGACGACGCGGCACACCCCGTCCCCGAGAGGGATGACGCCGAACCGCAGCTGGGTCTTGCGGACCTCTGCGACGACGGCGGCCACCGCTGCCGGATCGTCGGCCACCTCCATCTCGCCCAGCAGCGTCTCGGCGGTGGCGGGCTCACCCGGGAAGCCGATGCCGAGCAGTTTGCGCACCGTGCTACGGCCGCCGTCGCAGCCCACCAGATAGCGCGAGCGCAGCTGGGTGCCGTCAGCGAGCTCGGCGGTCACGCCATCCTCATCCTGGCTCAGCCCGGCCAGCTCGCAGCCGCGCCGGATCTCGGCGCCAAGCTCGGTGGCGTGCTCGGCCAGCAGGCGATCGGTGGTGGTCTGCGGGATGCCGAGCACGTACGGATGCGCGGTGTCCAGCCGGTCCGGTGGCGGTTTGCTGATGCCGGCGAAGCCGATGGCCGGGTACTGCTGGCCGAGCGCGAGGAAGCGATCCAGCAGGCCGCGCTGGTCCATTATCTCGATGCTGCGCGCGTGCAGGCCGAGCGCGCGGACCACCCTGGTCGGCTCCGCGTCCTTCTCCAGCACGAGCACGTGCACGCCGTGCAGCCGCAACTCACCGGCCAGCATCAAGCCAGTCGGCCCGGCGCCGGCCACGATCACGTCAATCATGAGAAACCCCCATTCGGCTGGAGATTTTGCAGCACGACCCGGGTCTTGCCGCAAGCCCCCCGGTGCGCTATACGTTGAAAGTGGCAAGGAGTGAGTGACCTCCTTGTCTTTGTCTTTGTCTTTGCCTCTGACCGTGATCAATCTCGGCGCTGGACTCCGGTTACGGTCGGCTGAAGGTTCGCGGGTGGCTCAAGCTTCGCGGTCCGCTCAAGGTTCGCGGGTGGCTGAAGGTTCGCGGCGAGGAGCGCGCTCCACCCGGCCGGGTGGGTACGGGCGTCCTCGCAGCGCTCCTGGAGACGGTGCAATGACTCGCTATCGCCCAGCTGGAATGCCGCTTCCAGGCGTGCGCTGTCCCGCACCTCGGGGAGGTTCAGTACGGCATCGACCAGGATCGCGCGGCGGCCTGGCATGATGTGGCCCGACTCCGCGTGCAACGACACCCGGGCGGTTCCCCCGGAACCCGGGGATGTGGTCACCTCGGCCATGACGACGGAGTGGTCGTGGTCCTGGTCGCTGAACTCGATGTGCTGGCGCAGATCATGCTGGGTCATGTGATGCCTCCATCGGCGGGGTCTTGGCCGAGCAGCTAACCGACCAGCTTTTGCTCATGACGCCACCGGGAATGCGGACTCGTGCCGGTCCCGGCCTATCAGCTGGTTCAGTGCCTTCGCACGAACAGCACGACAAGCACAATGACGGCGATGAGAACAATCGTTCCGAATCCGATGAACATGATGACTCCTTGGAGTGTTGCGCCGCCCGGGCCGGGCGGCGAGCCTGGCCGTGCCTTCAGCTACTTGCTGAAGAGGGCCGCCGGGACGTGCTCACGGCCGGCTGCCGGCCGCCGGTGATCCCGCTGCCGAAGGTGAGCCAGCGGCGGCGGGGCCGGGCTCGTTCGTGCCGTCGCCGGGCTGGTTCGCCGCGTGCGCGCGGGCAGTGTCGCGCTCGTCGATGAGGGCGTCGCGCGCCTGGCTGGCCGCGGCGGTCTCGCGGCGGGACTGCTTGAGCCCCCGCCGGGCCACGCGGCCGCGCCGGGAGGTGCGCCGGGCGCCGGCCAGCAGCAGGCCCAGCCCGAGCACGCCGATCGCCCCGAGCACGATGCCGTAGAGGAACAGGGTCCCGCTAGAGCCGGTCACGTGGTAGCCGAATACGGCGAAATCGTGGGTGAGGGCATGCGCACTGCCGCTGTTGGTGAAGATGCCGGCCAGGCCGACGATCACCGCGGCGAGCAGGATGACGAGCCCCAGGATGATGATCATGTAGTGCTCCGTGTAGGTACGTGATGCGGCCAGCGTGGCCAGGGCGGCCCGGGCTTGCTTTCAGTCCGGTGCCGTCGCGCCTGCTGTCAGCGGTGAGGTAGGGGAAGAGGAGGGACGGTGCCCCCTGGGCCGGTCTTCGGGCCGCTGGCGAGCAGGGCCTGAGGCCAGGCCGGGAAAGCCGAGGCGATGATGGTCACAACCGGTTCCGTCATGACCGTGACTGGATCACGTACGCGGTGGACGGCCATGCTGGAGATCGCAGTAGGGGATAATTCCCCCGGGTCTCACACCGTCCTCTAGGAGCAGCGTCTTGGCTGCACCGTTCCGTGCCCCAAAAAATTTTCCGGGCCCTTCGGCGTCACGCGTATTTCGCGGCCGCAGCTGCCGGGGTCCGGGGCAACGTTTTCCTATACTACGCGCTTTCCTGCCGAAATGGGGAAATCCTGAGCCAATTAGCATGTATTTCCCTGCGGCACTGTCTAAATAACGCTGTCTAAATGAATTGTGGCGCTGGGCCGTTCAGCGCCGGCTGGTCCACCGTGGGCCGTCAGGGCTCACGCGGACTCCCACGCGGCCAGGCGCCGCCGGTCGAGTACCACGCGGCACAGCCAGTAGGCGATGAGCAAGCCCGCAGTCATCCCGCGACGAACGCTAAGGTGAGCAACCCGGCGATGGCAGCCTCGATCCTGTCGTGAGGCCGCCGGAGCGGGTTCCGCCCCGTCCAGCGGCGAGGGAGCACATGGTCCGGACTAACGCGGCTGCTGCGTGCCGTAAGCCTTGCACGGCCCCGAAGGCGAAACGCAATCCCAAACGGCCCATGCCTTTATTCAATGAAGTGATCTCAGCGAATTTCATGTGATGTAGCCGTGTTCGAAATGGGTGAGGACGAGGGCGGCGCGGGTGATGCCGCCGATTTTGCCAGGGCTGGCGGTGATGTGCTGGAGGGTGCGCCATCGCTGGTTGAGCAGGGCGAACCCGCGTTCGCCCAGGCAGCGCAGCGAGCGCTGGAGGGCGTTGCGGGTGCGGGTACCGATATCCAGTTCCTGTCCGTCTGCGGGTTGTTTGACGGGCATGTGGATGCCGATTCCGGCGCCGTCGTAGCCGGGGTCGGCCAAAGTGGGCAATCCGGTGGCGGCGGCGCGGTAGAGGGCGGGCAGGGCGAGGGCGCGGGCGGCGGTGATGTCGTGCACCGAGCCGGGCTCCACCTCCGACACCCACAGCGGGAACCCATCGGGGGCGAGCACCGCCTGGACGTTGCCGCCGTGGGAATGGGCTTTGCCGGAGTACCACAGGTCGATGACCTGGCCTTTCACGCTGATAGCCGGCTCTTTGCACCGGTCAGCCGGGATGATCTTCCCGTCCAGGATCACATGGGAGAATCCGGTGTCCTTGGCGCGTTCCAGCGCTTGGCGCAGGTCAGGTGCCTGTTCGGCGAGAAGCTCGATAACCTCATCCAGGTACCGGCAGGCGGTGGCCCGGGAGATGCCGTGATCACGGGCCAGCGTGCCGGGGCTGGTGCGGTCGCGGAACCAGCGCAGCGCCAGCACCGCTTCCCAGAAGCAGGTCAGCGCCCGGCTGCCCGCCGGCGTGCCGCGGCGGCGCCGCTCAGCGGCCAGCAACTTCGCAACGAACTGGACCAGTTCCCTGGGGACGTCAAGCGTGGCACGATAGGCGATCACGTGGAGCCTTCCGGAGAAGAAGATCTTGTGGTGAGACCTCTTCTAGTGGGGCTCCACGTCCATGTTCAGCCAGCCCGGTTCCTCCGCGTGTCTGCCCGGACGTGCACGCTTGCGAAGATAAAGCCCGACTGCCCGAATCTATTTCGCTGAGATCACCTCAATGTCCCTCAGCAGCTTCTCGATGGACGTCAGCCGCTCGTCGATCCTGAGCAGCTCCACGTGCACCGCCTTGGTATTCACCCCCTTACCCCTGAAGGCCAGCCGGAGCACCACGACCAGCGCAAACCCGATTACAGCGATATAAACCAGGGGTATTCCGAGGCCGACAACTACCTGCCAAGGACTTCCGAACATTAGCCTGTTCCTTCCCGGGGGAGCGGCTGCGTGAGTAAAGGATCTATAGAATCGGCAATTGTCTCGGGGGTCAGCCGGATATCGAACGGCTGCAGCTCAAAATGGCGGAGGGACTTCCCGTCATCAGAGAAACGCAGGCTGCTGGTGACCAGCCCGGCCTCCTGCAGTTTGGCCAGGTGCACATGAAGGACGGGCCGGCTGACCTCGAGGTCGCGGGCCAGCTGGCTGACATGCGTGCCCCGGACGAGCAGGGTGGCCACGATGCGCCGCCGGGTCGGATGGTCCAGGGCCGCGATCACCCCGGACAGGCGGCTCTCTGGGGATGCGTCATCCGGGGCCACAGGAGGTCCTTCGCTGCCAACTTCACATGTAGCCTTGACGCTACATGTGTACGGTTGAGGTATCAAGTGGGTCCGGCGCCCTGCCCCGGCGCGGCCCGGTGCGCAGCACGGCCAGCATGAGCAGGCACGCGGCCGCGAGCACCGCCGCAAACCACCGGACCGACACGATCAGCCCGAGCAGCGTGGCGAGCAGGCCGACGCCCACGATGACCAGCCCGCTGCCCGCGTAGGTCACCACGTAGAACATGGAGACGGTCCCGGCCCGGGCCTTCGCCGGGGCGATCTCGTTGATCCGGTGCAGGCCGCCCATGAACGCCAGTCCCTGCCCGCACCCCGCCACCGCCATCGCCGCGAACAGCACCGCTGCGCTGGCCGCCGGCCCGGCCGTGATAAGCCCAGCGGCGATGAGCCCGAGCAGGCCGACGGCCAGGCCGGCCAGCCCGGCCGCCTGGGCCCGGTCCGGATCCCACGACCGGCACGCAGCCTGCGCGAGCGCCGCGACCAGCAGCAGCGACCCGGCCGCGGCGCCGTCGACGAACAGGTTGCTGCCGCCCAGCGCCGCCGCCGCGTACGAGGGAACCAGGGCCAGCACCACGTACGCGACCGCCCAGGCCAGCAGGCTTACCACGGCCGGAACCAGGAACGCGGCGCGGACCGGCGCCGGGAGGCTCGGCCACCGGGGCTGCCATCGCTGCCCCGTCCTGCCCAGCGAGCCGGGCAGCAGGGCCGCCGCAGCCACGGCCGGGACCAGCAGCGCGATCTCGGCCAGGTAACTGAGCACCCGCGGGGCGGGGGCGTACTGCGCGAGCGCCCCGGCCAGCACCGGGCCGAACCCGACGGCCGCGGTGGTCGCCGTCGCGGCCAGGAACGACGCGCGGGCCCGCCGCCCGCGTGGTTCGGTCAGCACCAGCCCGGCCGTGAGCGCCCCCGAGCAGGTGCCCACGGCCAGTCCCTGCACCGCCCGGCCCGCGAACAGCCAGCCTGGTCCCGTCGCCGCGGCCAGCAGGGCCGAGCCGCAGGCCGCCGCGACCAGCCCGGCGACCAGGACCGGGCGGTAACCGGCCGTGTCGCTGAGCGGGCCGCAGATCAGCAGGGCCGACACGACCGCGGCGGCGTAGACGGCCACCAGCAGCGTCACGTCCAGCGGCGAGAGGCCGAACACGTGCTCATACACCGCGTACAGCGGGGTGGCCAGATTCGTCCCGGTCAGCAGGACAGTCAGGGCATAGCCCAGCCCCGCGTACCGGATCCTGCGGCCGGCCGCGGGGGACGGGATCATCGCGCTGGGCCCGGGGGAGCGGGGGGCCGGGTCATCCGGGCGGCTCTGAGAGCACGTAGCGGATCCCCCAGGCCCGGTAGCCTGCGCGCTCGAAGGCCGCGGCCATCGGGAGGTTCGTGGTATCGGTTGTGGCGCCGATGCGGGGCTCGCCACGGCCTGCGTGGAACCGGGTGGTCTCCGCGACCAGGTCGTCGATGTAGCCCTGGCCGCGCATCCCCGGCACGACGCCCAGGTACCCCACGACCGCGCCGCTGGAGTTGCGGTTGGGCAGGATCATCCCGGCGAACTGGCCTGGCCGGCCGCCGTCAGCCGTGTAGGCCAGCCGCCACCACTCCCGCTCACCCGGCATGGCCTGGTAGATACCCATGTCGTCACGGGCCTGGCGGCCGGGCCCCAGCGCGGCGACCTCCCGCCGGGTGATCACGTCCAGGCTGCCCACCGCGATCTGGCGGAACATGTCCAGGAACACGTCGTCGTCGGGCTCGGGCCGGAACACTAGGCGGCCGCTGGGCCGGGGGAGACCCGCGTCGGGGGTCCACTCGAAGCGGATCCGCTCGAGTTCGTCGGTCAGGCCCGCGCGGGCCGCCGCATCAAGCCGCCAGGCGAACGCGCGGGCCACGGCCGGGTCGGACCGCCAGCCGGTCGGCAGGTTGATCTCGAAGCCGGGCGCGACCGAAGGACCCGGCCTGCGCAGCGCCTGCTGGCCGGCGGCGATCAGCCGCGCCGCCAGGGCGGCCCGCCCCAGGGAGCCGCCGTCGGGGACCACGGAGCTGTCTGCGGATACGCAGTCCAGCACCAGGGGAGAGGCGCCGTCGGAGAAACCCCACCAGATGGCGCGGGCCAGGATGCGGCCTTCGTCCTCCGCGATCCAGGTCCATTCCGGCCGGTACTGGTGGCGGTCCAGTTCCTCGCGGTAGCGGTCGGCCGGGACTACGCCGACCGGCTCGGTGACGGGCCAGGCGAGGATCTTGTCCAGGTCAGCGTCGGTGGTGGGGCGGATGAGCACACGGCCTCCGGTTGGTTCCAGGAGGCGCGCCCGGGCCGGGCAGGCGGGGGCTGGCGCCGGGGCCGGGCCATCCTGGGCGGATGGTCAGCCAGCCGGGCAGGATGGCCCGGGAACGCATTCAGCAGAGTAGTCATCTTGGCGGCTCGCCGGATTCCGCCGCCGCCTCTCGCGGCGCCGTGCCACGGCCCGCCGGAGACACTAGGCTCGGCCTGCCCATCCGTCAACGGATTTCCGACGTGCCGCGTCACCTCGTCCCGTCCCGCCCGGGCGGCGGCGGAGAATCCGCCACCGCGAAGACCCCACCATCGCAAAGGGGATGCCATGGCCAGCCGGTTCCTGTACTTAGTTCGGCACGGTGCGGCCACGGAGGGAGGCAGCCTCACCGACGCGGGCGAGGAGCAGGCGCGGCGCACCGGCGAGCGGCTGAAGAACCTGCCGGTAACCCGGATCCACCACAGCCCCCTGCCGCGCGCCGCGCAGACCGCCCAGCTGATCGCAGGCTGGCTGCCTGGCGTGCCGGTGGCCGAGTCCGCCGTCGTCGGCGACTACATCCCCGCCGACCTGGATCCCGATGGGCTGCCAGCGTCCTACGCCCGGCTGGTCAGGAGCTACTCGACTACGGAGCGTAACGAAGGTGCGGCACTGGCCCGGGCGGCGCTCGGGCAGTTCGCCGGGCCGCCGGGGGAGGCCCCGGCCGGGGAGAGCGCGCCGGGGGAGAGCCCAGCGGCTGACGTTCACGAGCTGATCGTCACGCACAACTTCCTGATCGGCTGGTTCATCAGGCACGCGCTCGACGCTCCGGACTGGCGCTGGATCGGCCTGAACCAGCAGAACTGCGCGCTAACAGTGATCTTGTACCAGCCTGGCCTGCCACCGTCGCTGGTCACCTTCAACGACGCTGCCCACCTGCCGGACCAGCTGCGCTGGACCGGATTCCCGGCCCGGCTGCGGCCCCAGTGCGGCTAACCCCAGTGCGGCTAACCCCAGTGCGGCTAACCCCAGTGCGGCTAGCTATTTTCCCTAACGGGGGGTGTCCCATTGTTCGTGTCAAGCCGTGAGAGAGGGAAGTCCGCGGCTGTGTGGGTCGGTGCGGATCTTGACGAAGGCCCAGACGCCGTGCTGGCTGACGGGGACGTGGTAATGGTGGCCGTCGAGGCTGATCGTGATCGAGTGGTGTCCAGGTGCGCTGCCGAAGGCGTAGCAGGCGTCGTCGGCGTGGTCGGCGGCTTGCTGTGGCCCCAGGGTGGTGAGTGGTCCCGCGCCGGAGGAACCCGCGCCGGTCCAGGTGCCGTTGTCCCAGGTCCAGAGTTCGGCTTCGAGTTCGGCTCCGTCTCCATTGCCGTCGACGAGCGCGAGGCCGTAGTCGCCGTCGCTGGCCACCGCCAGGACGCGGGCGTAGCGGGGATGCCAGCCGCCGTGGGCCAGAACGTCCTGGGCGGCGAGGGCGGGGTGATCAGGCCGCATCGGCGAGCCCGGCGGGCTGGGCTTTGCGCGAACCGTGGTAGTGCTCGCCGGTGCGGAGCATGGCGAGGATGACGTCGCAGCGGCGGTCGGTCTTGGCCTCGCCGGGATAAAGGCCGGCGGCGCGGCGCATCACCAGCCCGGGCACGCAGGCCACCGGCACGCCGCGGCGGGCAGCCACCGCGAGGGCGAGCTGGGCGATCGACCCGGCTGGTCGATCACCAGGCCCGGCGTGCCGTGCCGGGGAGCCCGCTCCAGCAGGGCCTCCAGGTCTCCTTGATCATTGCGGACAGCCCGGGCGGACAGCCGTTCCCCGTCGTTGTCCAGGACGTCAGCGGAGTGCTCACTCTTGCCGACGTCCAGCCCGATCCACACGTCCACCTGCCCGGGTCCGGCCACCTGCGTCCCCTCCTTGCCCGTGTCTCCAGGTCACAAGGGCGGGAAGGCCGTCCATGGTGCGCCTGCCAGGGCTACTCGCCGGTGACCCCGTCCACCGACTCCCGGATGAGGTCGGCGTGGCCGTTGTGCCGCGCGTACTCCTCGATCATGTGGCAGATGATCCAGCGCAGGCTCGGTGACCGGCCGTCTGGCCAGGTGCGCAGGGCCAGCAGGTCCAGGCCGCCGCCGCCCAGCGCCTCGGTCACGCAGTCGCGGGCGCGGGCCACGTTGTCCTGCCAGAGCGCCCGGAGCTGCTCTGGTGAGTCCCCGGCCGCCGTGTGCCACTCCCAGTCGCGATCGGCGTCCCAGTCCACCGTGTTCCACGGGGGTGCCGGGTCCCGGCCCCACAGCCATTCGGAAAACCATGAGTCCTCGACCAAGGCCAGGTGCTTGAGCATCCCGCCCAGGGTCATCGTCGAGACGCCAACCGTCGCCGCCAGGCCCGCCGCGTCCAGGTCCGCGCATTTCCACTCGAAAGTGGCGCGCTGATAGTCCAGGAATCCCAGGAGGGTGCCGGCCTCGTCCGCCGTCAGCGGGGGTTCGGTCCGGCCGTGCTCGTCCACGTCAGCCATGCCCACCGAGGCTACCCGCGACTCCTCTGGCTGCCACGCGCAGCCCGGGGTGGACGTCCATATTCAGCTGGCCCCGCAGGTATCTGGCTGCCGGCGCGGCGTCCTGCACAGGGGAAGGACGACCTAGCCCGGCAGAAGGGGATGGAACCGTGAGTTACTCAGACGCAATCGTGGCGCAGGCGAAGCTGTGGATCGGCTACCGCGAGGGCCCCGGCAATCAGAACATGTTCTCCGCAGGCCTCGGGCTGCCGCCGGAGGCCTGGTGCCAGGACTTCGTGCAGTTCGTGTCGGCGTCGGCCGGCTACAAGCAGCCGCACACCACCTCGGCGGTGGTCTCCATCGGCGACTGGCCCGCCAGCAGGGCCTGTTCATCGTCTCGACGAAGGCCACACCCGGCTGCCAGATCCTGTATGACTTCAGCAACGGGAACGGCAAGGAGCCGGTCAACCCGATGAAGACCCACACCGGGATCTACATCGGCGCAAGCCAGACCATTGAGGGCAACACCGGGACTCCCGAGGGTGTTCACCAGAAGAACGTCGCGCTCGGGGCCGTCAACATCTGGGGGGCGATCAACTGGCCGAAGTACTGGGACGCGCACCCCGAGCCGTTCTCGGCGTCCGTGAGCCGGTTCCCCAAGTACCCGGTCCTGCGGCCGAACGGCCAGGAGGACGACCGGGTCACGGGGCTGCAGCACGCCCTGAACTCCGCGCTCAGCGTCAAGCTGGATGTGGACGGGGAGTTCGGCCCGAACACCGCCGACGCCTGCCGCCTGTTCCAGCGGGCCAGCCGCATCCCGGTCACCGGGATCGCCGACCAGGCCACCTGGGCCAGCTTGGACATCGCCCTGGACAAGCTGAGGAAGTGACGCCGGGAACGGAGCGCGAGGGCCATGGCCGGGCGGTCTGCGCCCGGCCATAGCCATACTTATCTGTCACAGAACACCAGCGCGGACGCCGCCGAATAATTCGGTGGCGTGGGATAAGTAACCCGCGCTACTGTCACGTCGTCACCCAGGATCCGCTGACCGGCGTTTCTGCACGCTCGTCGAGGACAGGCCGTTGTACACCAGCTGAGACGTTCATCGCGCCGAGAAGGCACGCCGTGCCCTGAGGGGCCCAAAGCCGCGTAGCGCCGTTACGCTGCCCGGCCTGCTTCAGCGTGCCCTCGGTAGGTCATCGACGTCCGGCTGCCCGCTACGTGGCACCCGCTGATCGATCCGGCGCCGCGTCCATCCGCGCCGCGCCGATGCCGCAACGAAGATCTCGCAGCAGATCGGCCTTCCCTGATGCACGACAACACATTGCCCCTGCGCGCCACGACCCAGTGGCTCGTACGCCCCGCAGGCCTTCCGGCCATCCGGCGCTGCTGCCGGACCTGCCCTTCGACGGAGTACCGAACCCGAGGACGGTTCCGTGTCAACGCGAACCGCAAGCTGCTCGACGTCTGGCTGCTGGCGCTGTGTGTCCAGTGCGGCCAGACGGTGAAACTGACGGTGCTGGAACGCGTCCACGTTCGCTCCATCGAGCCTGCGATGCTCAACGGCTTCCATGACAACGTTCCCGCGCTCGCGGCGAAGCTGCTGGCCGATCCTCAGGTGGCGTACCGCAACGACGTCGCACTCGACTGGGCCGATGCCTGGACGCTGGAGATGAGCCCCGCGGAGCTGCCGAAAGCCGACATCCTCGAGGTCAGCGTCCACTTCGCACAACGCATCCCGCTCAGGTCGAGGACGCTAATCGCGACCGGTTTGGCGCTGCCGCGTGCCGAGGTCACGAGGCGCATCGCCGCCGGACGGATCTCCTCAGACCGTAAGCTGACTGGGCGCTGCGCGCAGGACTTTAGCTTCGTCTTCCGGTGGCAGTGAGTGGCAGCGAAGTCCGTGGGCTGACTGGCATAACCGGTTATTCATGAGTCGGGAGTAGCTACGTTCCCAATTCGCCGTCGCCCATCGCTCCGAGAGTGTCGGCGAGCACCAGCGCATTGACCCGGCCGGGTGCCCGGGCGGCCAGCTGCATGGCCAGGTACCCGCCCCAGCTGTGGCCCAGCACCGTGGCAGCTCGAGGTCGGCCAGCACGATGTCGTGATCGGTGAGCAGGCTGTGGTGGCTAGCTGGCTAGCTAGCTAGCTAGCTAGTGGGGCAGGACGGGGAGAGCGGGGCCCGGCACGAACGGGCCATTCATGGTCTCCTGCCGGAGCATGAGCAGGCCGTCGTGGCCGGGGCGGGACACCAGCAGGTTCAGGCAGCCCTTCGCGTCGAGAATCAGCGCGGGGTCGGCGATCGTGCCCGGGCCGGGATGACCCAGGTCGTCCCACTGCGACCACCCGGTGCCCGCAGTGACGTGACGGCTGTGGGCCACGGTGTTGTCCTGGCGGGTGACGCACAGGTCGATACCACCCTCCGCGCCAGTGGCGGCGGCAAGGCCGGTGACCACCCCGCTCGGCTGGAGAGGACCCTCCCAGCCCAGGAACTTGTGGCTCGCGTTCTGCTGGTCTTCCCAGACCTGCGAGTTGGCGGCGGCCACCGTGAACAGCCTGACGTTCCTGCCAGGACCGATGGCCGCGGCGGGGGTGATGTCATCGGTGAATCCTCCCCCCGGCCGGGGTCCGAGCTCAGCCCAAGGGGACCAGGTGCCGTCGGCACCCAGCCGCCGGTGCGACATGCCTGTCTCCTGTACCGTCTGATCTCCCTGGTCAACGAAGAATGCGGCCGGAGTGGCGACATCCAGGGCGTCATCATCGGCGATGGCGGCCACGATGTCACCGATGAAGCCGTTGTCCCCGAGCTCGTACCAGTCCGCCCAGGCGGTATCCCCAGCCGGACGCGAGCGGTAGAAAACATCCCGGGCGTTGCCGATGTCATTGACCGTCCCGACCACGTCGATGCGACCGTCGGAGTGGACCGCCCCGCACATGGAGATGAAACCCCACACGTCATTCGGGACCTGGGCCACGCCCGGTAGAGGGGGGCCGG
>CAVYQF010000013.1:0-137514 GCA_963770545.1 uncultured Actinomycetes bacterium
GCTCGAACCGCTGACCTCTTGCATGCCATGCAAGCGCTCTACCAACTGAGCTATAGCCCCGACATCGTCCGCGTCACCCGCACGCGAACCGCAGTTAGCATACCGGTTCCCCGGACGCTCCCGAACATCATGGACACCGACTGGCAGCCCGGATCCAGAACCAACCAAGGGCAGCCCCAGGCCCGTTACGGCCGCCCAACCCAGTCCGCTCACCGTCCAGCCAACCCAGCATCCAGGCTGCCCAAGGCCCAGAGATCAGCGGTCGTCGCTGAGCACCGGCTCCGGCAGCGTTCCGGCGTTGTGCTCGACCAGGCGCCACTGCCTGTGTCGTCGGGACACGACGGACCAGGCGCAGTTGGCCAGCGGCCCGATTGCACCCCAGAGGTCCTCGGGCAGGCCCAGCAACCGGGCGGCGCCCAGCCTGAGTGCCGCGCCGTGGCTCACCACGACCGCGAGGGAACCCGGCTGGAGGCTGTCTGCGATCCGCTCCAGGGCCGATCCGGCCCGGTCTGCGACGGTCACCGAGGTCTCGCCCTCCGGGGGCGCCCACTTCGCGTGCTCTTCCGGGTAGCGGGTCCGGATCTCCACGTCGGTCAGGCCTTCCCAGACCCCGCCGTGGCGTTCCCGCAAGTCCTTGTCCGTGGTCACAGTCAGCCCGGTCAGCCGGGCCAGCGGCGCGGCCGTAGCCACAGCCCGGCTCAGATCAGAGGCAATGATCGCGTCCGGCCGCAACGCGGCGAGCAGCCGGGCGGCCCGCTCAGCCTGCTCCATGCCGATCTCATCCAGCTGGATGTCGGTCTGCCCCTGGAAGCGGCCCTGAATGTTCCACGGGGTCTGCCCGTGGCGCCACAACACCAGCCGGACCCGGGAATCCGGGCCCGGCACTGACTCAGAGCTCATTCCGCCCTCTCCTGCGTGTCTGTCCGCCTGACCCGCGCGGGCACCGTCGCCGGGCCAGGATTTCCGGGAACCAGCCGCCCGGCGGCACCCGCGTCCACGGCACGCGCGTCCATGCCACCAGCGCGACGCCACCCCAACCAGCCAGCGAACGAGCCTCCGCCCGTCCGGGCGGGCGGCCTAGCCGGGCCGGCCCTGGATCCGCTAAGCCCGAGGTCAGCGAGCATCCCCGGCGGATGGCCCGCCGGGGCGCGTCCCGCCGACCGATACGGTCTCGGGCAGCGGGATCTGCGGGCAGTCTTTCCACAGCCGCTCCAGCGCGTAGAACGTGCGCTCCTCGGCGTGCTGCACATGGACCACAATGTCCAGATAGTCCAGCAGCACCCAGCGGCCTTCCCGCTCGCCCTCGCGGCGGACCGGCCGGGCTCCGGCTTTGCGCAGGTTCTCCTCGATCGCCTCGACGATCGCCCGGACCTGACGGTCGTTGGCCGCCGAGGCGAGCAGGAACACGTCGGTGATGACGAGCTGCTCACTCACGTCGTAGGCGATGATGTCGCTGGCGAGCTTGTCTGCCGCGGCCGCAGCGGCTATCTCCGCAAGCTCAACGGCCCTGGTGGTGGCAGTCACGTGTGGTATTCGTCCTCCTCAGCCGGGGACCCTCCCCCTAGCCTCTCACGCCCCAGGCTCGCGGGGCAGTGCGGCAATTCAGCCTAACCCGGCCCGCCGACAAAGTCCGCCCGCCAGGCCCGCGGTCCTCCAGGCTTCCGGGTCGCTGCGGACTGATCGGTAGTCCCATCACCCACCTAGGGTGACCCCTCCCTCAGGCCCGCACGCTGTCCCGTCGCCATCGCAGTACAGCCCGCGCTTGGCGATGTACTGCACCACGCCGTCGGGGACTAGGTACCAGACAGGCTCACCCGCGGCGACCCGCTGCCGGCACTCGGTGGACGAGATGGCCAGGGCCGGGATCTCGACGAGGCTGACCTGGTCGCTCGGCAGCCCGGCGGTGCTCAGCTGATGCCCAGGACGGGTGCAGCCGACGAAATGGGCCAGCTTGAACAGGTCCGCCGCGTCCTGCCAGGACATCATCATGGACAGCGCGTCCGCGCCGGTAATGAAGTAGAAGTCCGTCTGCTCACCGCGGATGGCCCGCAGTTCACGCAGCGTGTCGATGGTGTAGGTAGGCCCGGGCCGGTCGATGTCCACCCGGCTGACCGAGAACCGCGGATTCGACGCGGTCGCGATCACCGTCATCAGATAGCGGTCCTCGGACGACGAGACCTCCCGATGGTCCTTCTGCCAGGGCTGGCCGGTGGGCACGAATACCACCTCATCGAGGTCGAAGGCGTGCGCCACCTCACTCGCCGCGACCAGGTGACCGTGGTGGATGGGGTCGAAAGTGCCGCCCATCACCCCGAGCCGCCGGACTCGCCCGGGCTGCGAAATTAGCGAATCGGGCATCCCGGTTTCACCATCGCTCATGACGTGACTCTAATCTGCCCGGCCGGAGCGCCCAGCGTAGGCCGGGGTTCAGCTGAGCCCGGGGACGGGAGGCTCTCCCCGGTCCACCGGACGACCCGCACCGCCTTGCCGACCTCCGTGCGCGGCAGCGCGCCCCCGGGCAGCACCCTGACCCCGACCCGCACCCCCAGGACCTCGCGCAGCCGGAGCTCCAGGTCTGCCTCGGCCGGGCTCACCTCGGCTGGGCTCACCTCGGCCGGGCCCGCCCTGCTAGCCCCGTCCGGCGCCCCATCCCGTCCGGCCCCATCCGGTCCGGAACGGCCCGGGGCGTACTCACACAGGGCCAGCAGCTGCGGCTGGGCTGCCCGCTCGTCCACCACCAGCAGGTAATCGGGGCTGAGCGAGGTGTGCCCGAGCAGCACCCGTTCCACCTCGCTGGGGTAGATGTTCACCCCGCGGATCACCAGCATGTCGTCGCGCCGGCCGGTGACCTGGCTCATCCTCACCAGGGTCCGCCCGCACGGGCAGGGGTCCCGGCGCAGCGCGGCGATGTCGCCGGTCCGGTAGCGCAGCAGCGGCCCGGCTTCCCGGGTCAGGGTGGAGAACACCAGCTCCCCCGGTGTCCCGTCGGGCACCGGCTCGGCCGTCACCGGGTCCACCGCCTCGACCAGGAAGTGATCCTCGTTGACGTGCAGGCCGTCCGCGGCCTCGGCGCACTCGGCGGCCACCCCGGGTCCGATCACCTCGGACAGCCCGTAGATGTCCAGCGCCCGCAGCCCCAGCAGCTCCTCGATCCGGGCCCGCAGCTGCACCGACCACGGCTCGGCCCCGAACACCCCCGCCCGCAGGCCCAGCCCGGCCCCCGGCCGCAACCCGGCGTCAGCCAGCGCCTCCCCCAGCCGGATGGCGTACGACGGCGTGCAGGTCAGGATGTCGGGCTGCAGGTCCCGGATGAGGGTGACCTGCCGCGGCGTCATCCCGCCCGACACGGGAATCACGGTGGCACCCAGCTCGATCGCACCCTGATGAATGCCCAGGCCACCAGTGAACAGCCCGTAGCCGTACGCGTTGTGGATCAGGCTGCCCGGCCCCGCGCCCGCAGCGGCCAGCGCCCGGGCGCACATCCGGGCCCAGAGCCGCAGGTCGCTGCGGGTGTAACCCACCAGCGTAGGGCGCCCGCCCGTGCCACTTGAGCCATGCAGCGCGACCACCTCGCTGCGGTCCACCCCGAGCATCCGCAACGGATACCCATCCCACAAATCCTTCTTCTCGGTCATCGGCAGCTGGGCCAGATCGGCCAGGCCGACCCCGCCGCCCGAGGTAACCCCGGCCGACCGGAGCCGCTCCGCCTGAACCCCGTCCGCGGCCAGCAGCCGGTCCACCAGGGCCCGGAGCCGTTCTTGCTGGAGCCCGGCCAGCTGCTCAGCGGGCATGGACTCGGCGTCAGGCTCGAACATCATCGTCCTTCTCCGGATCAGGGTGTGCTCACGGCCGGGCGACCAGCTTTCCATAACGGGATTTCCTGCCGACGACCACTACGCAGCGTGATTCCTTGGCTACTTTTTGATCGTGCGGGACCAATCCGCCAAACGAGGGGTCCCGAAGTCTCATTCAACGGACTCACCACGGGGGTGTGTCCAGTCTTCCCTGGAGGAAGCTTCATGATCGGTACGAAACGGCTCAGAATGCTGGGCACCCGCAAGGCGGGGGTCGCCTTGACGGGCCTGCTGGTGGGCGGCCTCGCCCTGGCGTCCGGGACGGCCTTCGCCTCGACCTCGTCGTCCGCGTCGAGCATGTCGGGGATGTCCATGGCCACTTCGCCTAGCCACCATCGGGGGTTCACCAAGGGCTTCTACGACGGTCACACGGTCCACTTCTACTACAGCAAGAACTTCCGGTGTAAGCAGCCGCCGACCAGTCACGCGTACTCCAAGTGCGAGGGCGGGACCAACTACACCCAGACCCCGGCCAGCACCTTCGACCCGCTGTACGTGATCGTGCCGCTGGGCTTCACCCCGCCGAGCCGGACCCTGCAGTGCAAGGCGGGCAACTGCATCGACCATCCCCGTTACATCGACCTGTCGGCGGTGCTCGGCAGCGGCGCCGGGAACGTGCTGCTCCCGGCGCACAGCCACATCGTGCAGACCGCGAACGGTCACCAGCCGGAGTGGTGGAACGTGGACATCGTCGGAGTGAAGAGCCTGTGGGCCTGGAACCAGCTCATCCACCACAAGAGCGCGCGCGAGCTGCAGCGGCTGCAGCGGACCGACTCGGTCAAGGTGACCGGGAACATCCCCAGCAACCTGTTCCTGTACTTCGCCGTGCTCAAGTAGCACTGCTAGCCGGTGCTGGCCGCGCCTGACCCCTGGGCGCGGCCAGCGCCACCTGCAACCTGTCCGGCCCACCCCCGCCCGTCCGCACGAGAGGTGCCACGCATGGTTAACCAGCCTTTGGACGCTGTCCGGTCGCCAGGCCGGGCCGTGGCCACCAGGATCCGCGAGCTGCGCAGCTGGCGCGGGGCCGTCGGCCTCAGCGGCGTGGCCGCCGGAGCCATCATGATCACGGGTGCGTTCCTGCCCTGGGTCACGGCGTTCGCCGGGCTGATCGGCATCCCGGGGGTGCGCGGCAGCAACGGGCAGATGCTGGCCGCCGCCGGGGGCGTCATCGCGGCGGCCGGGATCGCCCACGCCCTGCGCGGCGGCCGCTGGTCCCGCTGGGTGATCGGCCTGGCCGGCTTCCTGGCCACCGGGTTCTGCGGCGTCCTGCTGCTCCAGCTCGCGGCCAGCCTGCGTTCGCTGAGCACCGACTCGATGCTGGCCGGCCGGGCCGGCCCCGGCCTGTGGGTGGCCGCCGCCGGGTCAGTGCTGGCCTTCGCCACCATGTTCCTGCCCGCCTCCGGCCAGGGGACCCTGGCGGGCCGGGGCGACTCGCCCGGCCTGCGGCCCTGGGCCGCCGACTTCGGGTCCACCGGACTGCGGCGCGGCCTGCAGATCACGCTCGGCGTGCTCTGGCTGGCCGACGGCGCCTTTCAGTTCCAGCCGTTCATGTTCGGCCGGGGGTTCGTGAACCAGATCCTGATGCCCGCGTACATGGGCAGCCCGGCCGGGGTCACCGGCCCGGCACTGGCGTTCACCCGGCTGGTCCTGCACGCCCCGGCCGCCTGGAACATCGCGTTCGCGAGCACCCAGCTGCTGCTGGGGGCCGGGCTGCTGTGGCGGCCGGCCGTGCGGGCGGCGCTGGCCGGCAGCATCGCCTGGGCGCTGGCCGTGTGGTGGTTCGGCGAAGGCCTGGGCGGCGTGCTCAGCGGCTCAGCCAGTCCCCTGACCGGTGCCCCCGGGGCGGTCATCCTGTACGCGCTGCTGGCCGTGCTCGTCTGGCCTCTGGCCAGGACCGTGCCAGCCAGGACCGTGCCAGCCAGCTCCGTGCGGGCCAGCTCCGTGCCAGCGAGGACCGAGAGGGCTGGCCGCCGGGAGGCTGGATCGGTCGCCGCAGGCAGCCCGCTGGGCCTGGCCTGGGCCCGGGGCGCCTGGCTGGTCGTGTGGGGCAGTTTCGCCTATTTCATCCTGCAGACCGCGAACCGGGCCCCCGGCGCGGCGCGGGACACGTTCGCCGGCCTCGCGGCCGGGGAACCGGGCTGGATCGCCGCTATGGACCGGGGTCTCGCCAGCGCCGCGGCCGGTCACGGTCTCGTGATCGGCATCGGCCTGGCGGTGGTTTTCGTTGCGGCGGGTTTGGGGGTGTTCTGGCTGGCCACGACGCGGCCGGCACTGGTGCTCAGCGTGATCGTGGCCCTGGCCATCTGGGTGCTGGGGGAGAATTTCGGTGAGATCGCGACCGGGCAGGGTACCGACCCCAACACCGGCCCGCTCCTGGTGGCGCTGGCGGCGGCGTTCTGGCCGCTGGCCCGGCGCCCGGCCGCAGCCGTTTCCGCTGGTCATGATCAAGAGCCGGTCCTCGTGGAGGACGAATCGTCCTAATCATGGCGAGGCTGGTGGGTTCCGGGGCGGCGCCGCGGCGGGATCTCGGCGGCGCGGGCCCGGCATCGTCGAATTGGTGGACCTGGGCCTGCCGGCACTGGTCGTCGAGGGGCCTAGCATGGCTGACATGACCACTGTGCCGGATCGTGCCCGCGTCCGTCTTCCCGGGATCAGCCCTCGTGCCTACGAGCACCCCGCTGACCGGACGGCGCTGGTAGCGCTGCGTAAACTCACTGGCTTCGACGCGCTGCTCAAGCGTCTGGCCTCGCTGTTCAGCGACCGGAACCTCCGCTTGCTTTACCTGGCCAGCTCGGTGCGGGCCTCAAACGAGCAGTACCCGGGCCTGTACCAGCTGCTGCTGGACGGAGCCGCGATCCTGGACCTCCCTGAGGTGCCTGAGTTGTTCATCACCCAGGACCCGCTGCCGAACGCGATGACCCTGGGCTCCGACAAGCCGTTCATCGTCATCACGACCGGCCTGGTCAACCTGCTGGACGCCGAGGAGCACCGCTACGTGATCGGGCATGAGCTCGGCCACGTGCTGTCCGGGCACGCCGTGTACCGGACCATGCTGTACATCCTGACCTCGCTGGCGGCCCGGCTGGCCTGGTTCGCCATCGGCTACATCGGCCTGCGGGTGATCATTGCCGGGCTGGAGGAGTGGTACCGCAAGTCCGAGCTGTCCTGCGACCGGGCCGGCGTGCTGGCCAGCCAGGACCCCGGGGCTGCGCGCCGGGCCCTGATGAAGATCGCAGGCGGCGCGCGGATCTCCGAGCTCAGCCCCGACGAGTTCCTCAAGCAGGCCCACGAGTACGACGCCGTCCCGGACGTACGGGAAGGCTTCCTCAAGATGCTCCAGATGCTGGGCACGACGCACCCGTTCGCGGTGGTGCGGTTCGCCGAGCTGGACCACTGGGTCGCCGAGGGCGAGTACAGCGCGATCCTGGCCGGGAACTACCCGCGCCGTGAGGACGACGGGGACGCCTCGGTGCAGGACGAGTTCATGGCCGCGGCCAAGTCCTACCAGGAGTCCTGGAATCGGAGCTCGGACCCGTTCATCGGGCTGGTCAAGGGGGTCGCGGAGACCGCCGTCGGGACCGGCCAGTCGCTGTTCGGGAACATCTTCGGCCAGCGGGGCGGCGGCAGCAGCGGGGGCGGCGGCGGAGACAACTGACGGCGACCGGGGCACCCGCACGGCGCCCTGTCCCCGGCACTGGTCCCGGTTAGCTCCGGCACTGGTCCCGGTTAGCGGGACGCCCTGAGCAGGACGAGGTCGTCGCGGTGCACGATCTCGCGCTCGTACTCGGGGCCCCGCTGGGCGGCGAGTTCGTGGGTGGAGCGGCCCATCATCGCGGGGATCTCCGACGCGTCGTAGTTGACTAGGCCCCGGGCGATCACCCGGCCGTCCGGGGCGCACAGGTCCACCGGGTCGCCCGCGTCGAACCCGCCCTCCACACCGGTGATCCCGGCGGGCAGCAGCGACGCACGGCCACCCTCGATCGCCTGCGCGGCCCCCTCGTCCAGCAGGAGCCGGCCGTGGCTGGCGGCCGCGTGGGCCAGCCACAACTGCCGGGCCCGGGGCGGCCGCCGCTTACCGGGCGCGAAGTACGTCCCGCGCGGCTGCCCCTCGAGGACCTCCCGGGCCGCGGCTGCGCTGGCCACCACGGTCGGGATTCCCGCCTCGGTCGCGATCATCGCGGCGTCCACCTTGGTGACCATCCCGCCCGTGCCCACCGGACCAGAGCTGGCCGCACGACCAGCGCCGGCCGGGCCAGGGCTTGGCGGGCCAGAGCCGGTGCGCCCCGGGCCGGAGGCGGTGCTGCCACCCGTCCCGGCCCGGTCCAGGGTGATCCCGGCCAGGTCGGCGCGGCTTCGCACCTCGGTGATCCGCCGGGCCCCGGGCTGGCGGGGGTCGGTGTCGTACAGGGCGTCCACGTCGGACAGCAGGATGAGCGCCCCAGCCCGGACCACGTGCGCGACCAGCGCGGCCAGCCGGTCGTTGTCGCCAAACCGGATCTCGTCCGTGGCCACCGTGTCGTTCTCGTTGACGATGGGCAGGATCCCGAGTTCGAGCAGCCGGGTCAGGGTGCGCTGGGCGTTGCGGTAGTGCGCGCGGCGCATCAGGTCATCGGCGCTCAGCAGCACCTGGCCGGTGCGGACCCCGTGCCGCGCGAATGCGGCGGTGTACCTGGCGACCAGCAGGCCCTGCCCCACGCTCGCGGCCGCTTGCTGGGTGGCCAGGTCACGGGCCGGCGCGGTAGCCCCAGGGGGGCCAGCCCGGCCGCGATGGCTCCCGACGAGACCAGCACGACCTGGCTTCCGCCGCGGGTCCGGGCCGCGAGCGCGTCGGCCAGGGCCGCGATCCGGTCCTCGTCGATCCCGCCCCGCGCAGTGGTCAGCGACGACGAGCCCACTTTGACCACCACCGGGCTGGCGTCCGCGATCCCAGGCCACTGCCCAGCTCCCGCCTGCTCCCCCGCTTCCGGCTGCTCCCCCGCTTCCGGCTGCTTCCCCGCTTCCGGCTGCTTCCCCGCTTCCGGCTGCTGCTGTTCCCCTGCCACCGGCCCGCGACTTCCCTCAGTCCGGTCGCTCAGCCCAACCACGCCATCCCTCCAGTCACACAGATCACATCAACCCCACCAGTCCCGCGTCGCCGCCAGCCGGCCTTCGTGATCAACTGATTGGTGTCGTTACAACGACACCAATCAGTTGATCACGAACTCCTGAGCGCTACGAACGCGGTCATGGGGCGAGCCGGCGGTCGGTGCCGCGCGGGCCAAGGCCCTGGCGGTTGCCCGCCGGGACCTGGGGCTCCCAGTCGAACACCACGGCGTCGTCCCCGTTGCCGATCATCACCTCGGCACCGTCCTCGGCGCCCGCCTCGGCCAGGGCCTCTTCCACCCCGAGCTTGGCCAGCCGGTCGGCGAGGTAGCCGACGGCCTCGTCGTTGGCGAAGTCAGTCTGCTGCACCCAGCGCCACGGCTTATCGCCGCGGACCAGGAACGTGTTCTTCCCGGCCTGCTGGATCTCGAAATCCGGGCCGGCGGCGGGCCGCGGCCGGATCACCCGCCGGGTCGGTTCCTCGGCCGGGGCCGAGGCGCGGACCTCGGCCACCACCGCGGCCAGCGCGAACGCGAGCTCACGGACGCCTTCCCTGGTGGCCGCGGACACCTGGCAGACGGTCAGCCCCCGGGCGGCCAGTACCGGTTCGACCTGCCCGGCCACTTCCCGGGCCGCAGGTACATCGATCTTGTTCAGCACCACGATCCGCGGCCGGTCGCGCAGGTCCGAGCCGGTCACGTTCTGATAGGCGTCGAGTTCGGCCTCGATCACGTCGAAGTCGGCGACCGGGTTCCGGCTAGGGTCCCCGCTGGTCTCCGGAGCCGTGCAGTCCAGCACGTGCACCAGAACCAGGCAGCGCTCTACGTGCCGGAGGAAGTCCAGGCCCAGGCCCTTGCCCTGGCTGGCCCCGGGAATGAGGCCGGGCACGTCCGCGGCCACGAACTGGATGTCGCCCGCCTCCACCACACCCAGATGCGGGGTCAGCGTGGTGAACGGGTAGTCGCCGACCTTGGGCTTGGCCGCGGACAGCGCGCCGATCAGCGAGGATTTGCCCGCATTGGGGAACCCCACCAGGCCCGCGTCGGCCACCGTCTTGAGCTCGAGGACCAGCGAGTACTCCGCGCCCGGCTCGCCGCGCAGCGCGAACCCGGGGGCCTTGCGCTTCATCGAGGCCAGGGCCGCGTTGCCGAGGCCGCCGTGGCCGCCCTGCGCGGCCACGAACCGGGTCCCGGTCCCGATCAGGTCGGCGAGGACCTCGCCGTCCTCGGTACTGACCACCGTCCCATTCGGGACCCGGACCACCAGGTCGTCACCCGCCGCGCCGTTTCGGTTCGACCCGGAACCCTGCGTGCCGTTGCCCGCCTTGCGGACCGGGCGGCGATGGAAGTCGAGCAGGGTCGCCACGCTGGGGTGGACCTCGAAGATCACGTCGCCACCGCGGCCCCCGTTACCGCCATCCGGGCCGCCCAGCGGCTTGAACTTCTCGCGGTGGACCGAGGCGCAGCCGTGCCCGCCATTGCCCGCCTTGATGCGCAGGACCGCCCGGTCTGCAAACTCCGCCACTGCCCCTCCTTCCAGGTCCGCACCTGCCGCTCCCGCGGCGAGGCGCTTATATCCGTTACATGCATCAGGGGCGGACCGTCACCGGTCCGCCCCTGATATCTACGCTCGATGAGATCGCGTCTGGCGGACCTTATTCCGCCGCCGGGGAATCACCCGGTTCGCCCGCGATCACGCTGATCGCGCGGCGCCGGCGCACACTTCCGAACGTGACCTTGCCCGCGACCAGCGCGAACAGGGTGTCGTCACCGCCGCGGCCCACACCGGGGCCGGGGTGGAAGTGCGTGCCACGCTGGCGCACGATGATTTCGCCCGCGTTGACCTGCTGCCCGCCGAAACGCTTTACGCCGAGCCGCTGTGCCGCGGAGTCACGGCCGTTCCGGCTGGACGACGCGCCTTTCTTGTGTGCCACGTCAGCTCAGCTCCCCTTCTTGCCGGCGCTGCTCTTCGCGGCACCGTTCTTGGCTGCACTGCTCTTTGCAGCACTGATGCCGGTGATCTTCAGCTGGGTGTAGTGCTGCCGGTGGCCGAGGCGCCGCCGGTACCCGGTCTTGTTCTTGTACTGGATCATGTTGATCTTGGGGCCGGCCACCGAGCCCAGGATTTCCGCCGTGACCTGGTAGCGGTCAAGCTCGGCTGCGTCGCTGATGACGTTGCTGCCATCCACGACGAGCAACGCCGACAGGGTCACACTGGAACCAACGTCACCAGCAAGCGTGTCAACGGTGAGTACGTCGTCCACCGCCGCCTTCTCCTGCCTGCCACCGCAGCGCACGATCGCGTACACCGAGAACTCGCTCTCTGCCTTCGCGGCTGGGCCGCGGCCTCATGCGGCCTGGGCCGCTCTCTCTCGTCAGGGCGGGCCAGGCCACGTGACCTGGTCCGGGTTTCTGCCTAGCCCGACCCACTGCGCTACCCGCCGCAGTAGCTAGCACCTGACGTGACTAGCGCCTGCTCTGGGCGGGCATCGGACGGGGCCTGCTTCGCACACGGGGCGCAGGGCCGCGAGACCCCGGATCCGCTATGTGCACCGACCACTCAGGTTATCAGAAAGGCGGGTGCTCCTCGTCCGGGGCGGCGGGGACCTCGTTCTGGGGGTCACCGTCTCCGCCTGCGGCGCGGCTGCCTGCGTCGCCAGGGTCAGCCCCGGCGGCGTGGCCAGAGTCAGCCCCGGCGGCAGGGTCTGCGGCGGACGCCGGGGCGCCAGGCGTGGTGGCGCCGGGTGCAGGGTTGCCGTGCTCCGGGGCACCGGGCTCGGCCGCGCCAGGCGCTGGATGGTCCAGCTCAGCCGCGATCGGTGCGGGCTCGGGCTCAGAGACGCTCCCGGGTGACCCGAAAGCAGCCGCTGGAGCACCCCCGACGACCTCGGACTCGGTGCCCGGCCAGGCCTGAGCGGCAGGCCCACTCCCGCCAGCAGGCCCGGACTCGGTGCCCGGCGCGGGCTGAGCGGCAGGCCCGGACTCCGTGCCCGGCGCGGGCTGAGCGGCAGGCCCGGAGTCGGGGCCCGGCCAGGTCTGAGCGGCAGGCCCACTCCCGGCGGTCGGCCTAGTCTCCGGGCTCGCTTCGGTCTCCGGACTGACCCCGGTGCCGGGGCTGGTCACGGCCGCAGGGCCAGCCTCGGCCCCCGCGGACACGGCGTCCGTGCTGGCCACGGCCTCGGTGGCGGCGACAATCTCGGGGTTGGGCGCCCCCGCGGGGCGAGTCGCAGAACGCCGCCGCCGGCGGCCACCCTGGCGCTCACCGGGCGCGGCGACCAGCAGCGCGGCGGACTCGCTGGCGGCGGCCTCGCCGGCGTCCGGCGCCCCGGCCGCGTCGTGGTCCGCCCTTGGCCGGTCCTGCTGACCGTTACGGTCCTGACGCCCGTTCCGGCCACTCGTGTCTGAGCTGCTCTTGTCTGAGCTGCTCTTGTCTGAGCTGCTCTTGTCCGTGCTGGCCTTATCCGTGCTGGCCTTGTCTGAGCTGCTCTTGTCCGAGCTGTTGCGGTCACCCCGGCCATCGCCCCGGCCGCTGCGGTCCTGGTGCCCGTTCCGGTCGGCGCGGCCGTTCCGGTCCTGGCGGCCCCCGCCCGACTGGCGCCCGTCCTCACCGTCGGAGCGGCTCCGCTGACCCGTGCCCGCGGGCTCGGTCAGATCGAGAGAGATGATCCGGCCGCGCCCGTTGCAGCAGTCACAGGGCTCAGAAAAGGCTTCCAGCAGCCCGGACCCGACCCGCTTGCGGGTCATCTGGACCAGGCCGAGAGAGGTGACCTCGGCGACCTGGTGCTTGGTGCGGTCCCGGGCCAGGCATTCCAGCATGCGGCGCAGCACCAGTTCCCGGTTGCTTTCCAGGACCATGTCGATGAAGTCGATGACGATGATGCCGCCGACGTCCCGCAGCCGGAGCTGCCGGACGATCTCCTCCGCCGCCTCCAGGTTGTTGCGGGTAACGGTCTCCTCGAGGTTCCCGCCCTGCCCGGTGAACTTCCCGGTGTTGACGTCGACCACGGTCATGGCCTCGGTGTTGTCGATGACCAGGGAACCGCCGCTGGGCAGCCATACCTTGCGCTCCAGCGCCTTGGCCAGCTGCTCGTCGATCCGGTACTGGGCGAACACGTCCTCGTCGTCCATCCAGTGGGTGAGCCGCTCGGCAAGGTGCGGGGCCACGTAGCGGACGTATTCGTAGACGAGGTCCCAGCCTTCGTCGCCCTCCACCACCAGCGACGCGAAATCTTCGTTGAAGATGTCCCGGACCACGCGGATGGTCAGGTCGGGCTCGCTGTACAGCAGCTCGGGGGCGTTGGCGGTCTTGGACTTCTGCTCGATGGCTTCCCACTGCGCGGCCAGCCGGGCCACGTCCCGGGACAGCTCTTCCTCGGTCGCGCCTTCCGCGGCGGTCCGCACGATCACGCCCGCCCCTTCCGGCATGACCTGCTTGAGGATCTGCTTCAGCCGGGTGCGCTCCTTGTCCGGCAGCTTGCGGCTGATGCCCATCATCGAGCCGCCCGGCACGTAGACCAGGTAGCGGCCGGGCAGGCTCACCTGGCTGGTCAGCCGCGCACCCTTGTGCCCAACCGGGTCCTTGGTCACCTGAACCAGGACGGACTGGCCGGACTTCAGCGCGGACTCGATCCGCTTAGAGTCGCCCTCCAGCCCGCTCGCGTCAAAGTTCACCTCGCCCGCGTACAGCACCGCGTTCCGGCCCTTGCCCACGTCCACGAAGGCCGCCTCCATGGAGGGCAGCACGTTCTGCACCTTGCCCAGGTACACATTGCCGACCATGGACTGATGCGAGCCCTTGTCCACGTAGTGCTCGACGAGTACGCCGTCTTCGAGGACGCCGATCTGGGTCCGGTCGTTCTGCTGCCGGACGACCATGACCCGGTCCACCGACTCCCGGCGGGCCAGGAACTCGGCCTCGGTGATGACCGGCGGGCGCCGCCGTCCGGACTCGCGGCCTTCGCGGCGCCGCTGCCGCTTGGCTTCCAGGCGGGTGGAGCCGCGCACGGCCTTGACGTCGCCGACCGATACGGGCTCGTCGGAGTGCGGGCGTGGCACCCGCACGTGCACGACGGTGTTGGGCGGATCATCCGCGGCGGGCTCCCCGTCGGCCGACGAGCCGCGGCGACGGCGGCGCCTACGCCGCCTCGTGCCGTTACCGTCCTCGTCCCCGTCCACGTCGTCGTGGTCAGCCCGGTCATCGGGGCCGCCCGGCTTGCCCTCGGCGGACTTGCCGTCGGCCTTCTCCTGGGCCTGCTTTCCCGGCGCTGGCTTGGCCTGAGCCCCCTTGCCCTGAGCCTTGCCCTGGCCGGACTTGCCGTCGGCGTGCTTGGCCTCGGCGGACTTGCCGCCGCGCTCGGCAGGCTCGCGCCCGCTCCGGCCTGAGGCGGAATCGTCGTCCTCGGCGTCGTCGCCGGCGAAGTCACCGTCGGCCTCGTGTCCCCGTGACCGGCCGCCCCGGCGGCGGCGCCGGCGCGTCGCGCCGTCGGAGGCGCCGTCGCCGGACGGCTCCTCGGGCCCGGTGTCCTCACTGGCTGGCTCGTCCCGGACCCGGCCTCGATCCGGCGCCGAATCCCCGGCGGCCGGCGGCTGGAAGATGACCGGAGGTGGCTGGAACGTGGCCTGCGGCACCGTCCCGGACCCGGTGGAGGCGGTGGGTACCGCCGGCACGATCGGGGTGGTCGCCGGTGGCGGGGTTGCCGCCGGTGACGACGTCACGGCCGGGGCAGGCCCGGCAGGCCCGCTGGCCGGCGGCGCGCTGCTACCGGCTGACCCAGAGCTGGCCGGCGCGGTGCTGGCCGGCGCGGTGCTGGCCGGCGCGGTGCTGGCCGGCGCGGTGCTGGCCGGCGCGGTACTGACCGACCCGGCACTGGCCGGCCCGGTGCTGGCTGGCCCGGTACTGGCCACCGCGGTGCCCGAAGATGTGGGAGCCTCGGCTACCGCCTCGGACGGCGGCCCGGCGGCCCGGGTCGCGGCGCGGCGGGGCCTGCGGGTCCGGCGCGGCGGGGCGGCGGACTCGCCGTCACCAGGGCCTCCGCCACTGGCCCCCGGGTCGGCGTCACCCGGGCTGGCCTGACCCGGGTTGGCGTTACCCGGGTCGGCCGTCCCGGTCACGCCGGACGGCGCCGTACCTCCGTCACTGTCAATCCCGCGCGCGGTCTCGTTCTGATTGTTGGGCTCGGTTTCGAGCATCCGGGCTATCTCCCGTCAGGCTCCCGGGCGCGTGGGTTCGCTCGGAACCCTCCGCTCCGCGCGGGAGCTGGTCGTACGCGTTCGCTGGGAGGCGGTCAGCCGGCGAGGCCGATCGCGCTCCCAGGCGCGTTGTCTCTTCGTGTTCTTGCGCCTGGCCCTGTCCGGTTGACTGGAGCCCGAGCGGCTGTACCCCAGACGATGGGGGTGCCGCCACAGGGGACGCCCAATCCTCGGTGGGCCCGGCGGGCATGTGCTGCCCTGCGGGCCCGGCTTCGGCAACTACTGCCACCAGCGGTCCTTGGACCAGCCGGGTCACCAGCGGTGGTGCGGAAGGCACCAGCCCAGCGACACGGCGAAGTGCATTCAGGATGTCGTCGGGTCGTACGGCAGGTGTCAGGTGCCGAACAACCATTCGAAGTATCGCATACCCGGCGTTCCGCTCATCCGCGGCCCGCCAGTCGGCCTGCATCGTGAGCACGGCGGCGCGAGCGTCCATGCGCCGCATTCCCTTGCTGGTCAGGCGCTCGACTTCCACGCTGCCCTGAGCGAGGAACGTCTCGGCTGCCGCAGCCGCCTCATTCCGCCCGACCCCGGGGAGGGCCACTTCCCACTCGGACGCCTCAAACGTCATGGCGCCTAGGGAACTGGCTTCCTCGGTCACGTCTATCACATCAATCCCGTCCGGCAGGGCCGCATTGAGCTGGTCCCGGACCTCCGAGACGGCACACACTGCCGTCAGCGAAAGCTCCAGGTACTCAGCTTCACTCGCCGTCCCCGTCGGGGCCGCGCCAGCGTAAGAGATCTTCGGGTGGGGCGTAAATCCCGCCGAGTACGCGATGGGAAGTCGTGCCCGGCGCACCCCGCGCTCAACCGCCCGCGCGATATCTCTGTGACTGGCGAATCGCATCCTGCTTCTTTTAGCGTACCGGACGATAAGCCGCTGGACGACGGGCGGCTGGTCAGCGGTGCGTGTCGGGCCGTCGGAGGGCCGCCGGGCCCGGGCGCCGGGGGCGGGCATCTAGCCGACGCCCCCCACGGCGGCGGGCCCGGCCGCCGGGCTGCCGGCCACCGGGCTGCCAGCCACGGACAGCGGCAGCAGGGTGCGGCCGGTCGGACCGGTCTGGATCTCGGTGCCCATCGTGGGGCACACGCCGCAGTCGTAACAGGGGGTCCAGCGGCAGTCCTCGACCTCTGCGGCTCCCGCCGGGTCCACCGCGTCCTGCCAGTCGGCCCAGAGCCAGTCGCGGTCCAGGCCCGCGTCGAGGTGGTCCCAGGGCAGGACTTCGCTGTACTCGCGTTCCCGTGTGGTGTACCAGGCGACGTCCACCGGCTCATCGGCCAGGGCCTGCTCTGCAGAGCGCATCCAGCGCTCGTAGGAGAAGTACTCGGTCCAGCCGTCGAACCGGGCGCCCTCCTGCCAGGCCGTCTTGATCACCTTGGCCACCCGTCGGTCACCCCTGGAGAGCAGGCCCTCGACGATGGACGGCTCCCCGTCGTGGTAGCGGTAGCCCACGGCCCGCCCGTAAGCCTGATCCGAACGCAGCGCCGCGCCCAGCTTGCGCAGCCGCTCGTGGACGGTCTGGGCATCACACTGCGCGGCCCACTGGAACGGCGTGTGCGGCTTGGGCACGAAACCGCCGATGGACACCGTGCAGCGGATGTCCCGGCGCCCGCTGACCTCGCGCCCGGTCTTGATGACCCGCCGGGCCAGGTCCGCGATGGCCAGCACGTCCTCGTCGGTCTCGGTGGGCAGGCCGCACATGAAGTACAGCTTCACCTGCCGCCAGCCGTTGGCGTAGGCGGTGCTCACCGTGCGGATCAGGTCATCTTCGGTGACCATCTTGTTGATCACCTTGCGGATCCGCTCGGAGCCCCCTTCAGGGGCGAAGGTCAGCCCGGACCGCTTGCCGTTCCGGCTCAGCTCGTTGGCCAGGGTCACGTTGAACGCGTCGACCCGGGTGGAGGGCAGGGAGAGCCCGGTCGAGCTGCCCTCGTAGCGGTCGGCCAGCCCGGTGACGATCTCGTTGATCTCGCTGTGATCGGCGCTGGACAGGGAGAGCAGGCCCACCTCGCTGAAGCCGCTCTCGGCCAGGCCGCACTCGACCATGTCGCCCACGGTGGTGACGCTGCGCTCGCGCACCGGCCGGGTGATCATCCCGGCCTGGCAGAACCGGCAGCCCCGGGTGCAGCCGCGGAAGATCTCCACGCTGAACCGCTCGTGCACGGACTCGGCCACGGGGACCAGTGGCTTGCGCGGGTACGGCCACTCGTCCAGGTCCATCACGGTGTGCTTCGCCACGGTGAACGGGACCCCGCTGCGGTTGGGCGCGACCCGCCTGATCCGCCCGTCCGGCAGGTAATCCACGTCATAGAAGCGGGGCACGTACACCCCGGCCTCGGTGGCCAGGCGCAGCAGCAGGCCATCCCGGCCACCGGGCTGCCCGGCCCGCTTCCACTCCTTGATCAGCGCGGTGATGGACAGCACGGCCTGCTCGCCATCGCCGAGCACGGCCCCGTCCACGAACTCCGCGACCGGTTCGGGGTTGAACGCGGCGTGGCCGCCGGCCAGCACGAGCGGATGCCGCTCGTCGCGGTCGGCGGCCGAGAGCGGGATGCCCGCCAGGTCCAGGGCGGACAGCAGGTTCGTGTAGCACAGCTCGGTGGCGAAGCTGACGCCGAGGACGTCGAAAGCGGCCACGGGGCGGTGACCGTCTACCGTGAACTGGGGGATGCCGTTACGGCGCATCAACTCTTCCAGATCCGGCCAGACGCTGTAGGTGCGCTCGGCGAGCACGCCGTCGCACTCGTTCAGCACCTCGTACAGGATCTGGACGCCCTGGTTGGGCACGCCAACCTCGTAGGCGTCCGGGTACATCAGCGCCCAGCGGACCTCCGCGGCGTCCCAGTCCCGGACCACCGAGTTCAGCTCACCGCCGATGTACTGGATCGGCTTGCGCACCTGGGGCAGCAGAGGCTCCAGGCGGGGGTAGACCGATTCCACAGGCATCCTGACAGCTTACGTTTAGCCGAACACCTGATGGCGCCGGTGGACCGACTGGAGCACGCCTATCGCGATCATGTCCGCGAACATGGCTGACCCGCCGTAGGACACAAACGGCAGCGGGAGGCCGGTCACCGGCATGATCCCGATGGTCATGCCGATGTTGATGAAGGCCTGCAGGCCGAACCACAGCGCGATGCCGGAGGCGGCCAGCAGGCCGAACTGGTCGTCGGCCCGGGTGGCGATCCGCAGCGCGCGGAAGATCAGCAGGCCCAGCAGGGCGATGATCACAGCGCAGCCGACGAAACCGACCTCCTCCCCCGCGACGCTGAAGATGAAGTCCGTCTGCTGGTTGGGCACGAAGCTCGCGGTGACCAGGGACCCGTGCAGAAATCCGGTACCGAACAGCCCTCCAGAGCCGATCATGATCTTGGAGTGGATCGTCTCGTACCCGATCCCCGTCGGGTCCGTCTGCGGATGCAGGAAAGCCGTCAGCCGGTCCAGCTGGTAGGCGCGCAGCAGGTGCAGCTTGAACACCGCCAGCACCGCGATCGCCGCCACCGCCGCCATGGCCGCCACCCAGCGCAACCGCAGCCCGGACAGCGCGATCATGCCGAACGTCATGAGCAGGAGCAGGATGATTACGCCCAGGGCCGGCTCGCGCTCCACCAGCACGACCGGGATCAGCGCGAGGGCCAGCCCCCCGGCGGCCTGCTTCGGGCCCGGGATCCGGCCGCCGTCCCGAAGTTCGCTGAAGACCACCGCGATGACCAGGACCAGCCCGATCTTGGCGAACTCCGAGGGCTCCACCTGGAAGCCGGCAGGCAGGTTGATCCAGGCCTTAGCCCCGTTCACGCTGGTGCCCAGCGGGCTGAGCACCGCCACCAGTCCCAGCACGGCCACCGCGTAGACGACCGGCGCGAGCAGCCGGATCTGCCGGTAGTCCAGCAGGCTCACCGCGACCATCAGGATCAGCCCGAGCGCGACGTTGATCAGCTGCTTGACCAGGTAACTGCGCGGGTCGGCGCTCGGCTGGGTGGCCGAGTAGACCAGCAGCGTGCCGATCAGGCTGAGCCCGACCACCGCGACCAGCAGCACCCAGTCGTACTTGCGCAGCGGTGAGTCCTTGGCCAGCGCCCCGGGCAGCAGGGACCGGCGCTTCTGGCCGAAGCTGGGGCTGCGGGGTGAGGTGTAGTCGCGGGTGCCGAGGCTCATCAGGACCCCCCGTAGCCCTTCGGGGCGGTGATAGCGCCGCTCGCCGAGATAGCCGGCAGCCCATGGGGGAGCTTCCCGCCCGGGAGCGCCGCCTTATGCCCCTCCAGGCCGTAGATGTCGTCGTAGATCTGGCGGACCGCGGGCGCGGCCACCTCGGCGCCGTAGTTCGAGTCCGGGATCATGACGACCACCACGTACCTGGGGTTGTTGCACGGCGCAAAGGAGGCGAAGACCGAGGTCACCGAGCTGTTGAACACCTCAGCCGTGCCGGTCTTGCCGGCCACGCAGACCTGGGCCCGGGGAAAGCCGCCGAACGCCGCGGCGGCGGTGCCGGCGCCCGTGGTCACGTCGGCCAGCGCGCTGCGGATGTAGGCCAGGGTGCTCCCGGCCACCGGCAGGCGGCGGATCAGCTTGGGCTTGATCTTCCGGATCAGCTGCCCGGTGGGGCTGATGATGGCCTCGCCGATCCGGGGGCTGTACAGCTTGCCGCCGTTGGCCAGGGCCACGTAGGCGTTGGCCAGCTGGAGCGGGGTCACCGAGACGTAGCCCTGGCCGATGGCCGCGATCGCCGCCTCGCCGGGTTCCCAGACGTTGCCGTAATGGCAGTCCTGATACTCGATCTGCTGCACATATGTGCCATTGGCCCGGCCGTATTTACACCAGTTCTGCCCAGAATGGGCATTACCCTTCCACAGGTAGTACAGCCATTCCCGGGTCGGGATGCTGCCCGCGCCCTGCTCGGGCAGGTCGATTCCGGGCACTTTGCCGAATCCCCAGCCCAATTCCATTTTCTGCATTTCCTGGATCCGGGCCTTCGGGCTCGTGACGACGTTGTCCCGGGGGTGGTCGTGCTGGTAGGTGCCGTAGGCCAGCTCGTAGAAGACCGTGTCGCAGGAGATGACCAGGGCCTCATGCAGGCTCATCTGGCCGAGGCTCTTCTGGCCGTCGTTGAGGAAGGAGCGACCGCCGATGTTGTAGGAGGCCGGGCAGTTGTACGTGCCAGCCAGGCTGTACCCGGCCCTGACTGCGGCGGCGGTGGAGGTGACCTTGAACGTGGAGCCGGGGGCGTACTCGCCCTGGGTGACCCGGTTCAGGATCGGCTTGTTCCCGTTGATCAGCTGCCGGTACTGCTTCTCGGAGATGCCGCCGTTCCAGACGCTGGGGTCATACGAGGGCGCGCTGGCCATGGCGACCACCCGGCCGGTAGTGGTCATCACGATCGCCGCGCCGGTCGTGGCCTTCGGGCTGCCCGTCTGCTGGGCCCGGCGGATGGTGTTGGCCAGCACCGTCTGCACGTCGCCCTGGAGCCGGGAGTTGATGCTGGTGACCAGGTCATTGCCGGTCTGGGGAGCGGTGTTCTTCATCACCCCGAGCTGCTGGCCGGCGCTGTTCACCGACAGCACCTGCTGGCCGGGGGTGCCCTGCAGGTCCTGGTTGTACTGCGCTTCCAGGCCGGCCTGGCCGACGAGGTCCACGCCGGCGAACCCGGTGGTGGGCAGATGCTGCTGCTTCATCTGCTGGGCGGTGATCGGGCCCAGGTAGCCGAGGACCTGGGCCGGGTTCGCCCCATTCGGCCGCGGATAGCGGGCCACCGGGTTCACGCCCGCGCTCACCCCGGGGTACCTGGCGTGGTCCTGCATGATCTGGACCGCGATCGCATCCAGGACGTGCTGCGCCACCGGGATGGGCTGATACGGCGAGCCGGGCCAGCACGGCTGGGACACGTGCGCGGTGCACAACCGGACCTTCTCGGTGAGCAGCTTGTCGGACATGCCGAGCAGGTGGGCCAGCCTGTGCAGCACCGCCGCACCGCCGTCGCTCTGGGTGGCCAGGGTCATCATGTTCACCGTGACCACCAGCGAGCTGGCGTTGTCCACCAGGGGCAGGCCCGCGTCGTCGAGGATCTGGCCGCGGACCGCGGGCGTGATCACAGTCTGCGTCTGGTCCTGGGAGGCCAGCTGCACGTAGCTGTGGCCGTTCATGACCTGCAGGTACCACAGCCGCCCGCCGAGGGAGATCAGCAGCGCGCCGATCACCGCGTAGAGGACGAAGAGGCGCCGTCGTGACGCCGGAATCATCTGAATCCTCCTGACCGCTTACCGAAGATCCGCCACAGGGACCAGCGCCGGCCGAACACCCGGCGGCCGTCCAGCGTGCTGGCCGCCGGGCGGCGGCCGTCCAGCGCACTCCCCTTGGTCTTCCGGAACCGCGGGGTGTGCACCTTCCCGGCGCTCGGGCCGCGGCCCCGGCCACGGCGGCCGAGTACCGAGCCCCCGACCGCACCGTCGCGGCGCCGGCCAGATCCCAGCCGCAGCCGCACCGGACGCGCCGGACGAGCATTGAACCGCACGCTAACGGCCCGGGCGCCGCTCGCCGACCCACCCTGCATGACGCCGCCGCGGAGCCGGGGACCCCTAGACGACGGGCGCAGGGCCTTGCCGCCCTGACCGTCGCCCAGGGCGCTGGACCGGCCGAAGGTATTCGCGGATCGGCTGAAGGCCTTCGCGGGCATTCCGCCGCCGCGCTGCCAGCTACCCTGCGGCCGGGTCACGGCGGGGCGGTTCCCCCGGCTGAAGGCCTTGGCGGGCATCCCGCCGCCGCGCTGCCAGCTACCACGGGGCCAGCTCCCTTGCGGCCGGGTGACGGCGGATCTGTTTCCCCGGCTGCCCAGGTGCAGGTTCACCGGACGGGATGGCGGGCGTTTCCCGGGTCGGACGCCTGCGGCCGACCCGCCGGCCCCACCGCTGAAGTTCACGTGCACCGGCCGGGCTGGCGGGCGCTTGGCGGGCCGCGTCCCGCTGGCCGACCCGCCCTGATTGGACCCGGCCCGCAGAGTCCGGGCCTTCAGCCTCGGGACCCGCCCGGTGCCGGTGTCGCGCAGCACCGCGCCGGAACCGGAGAACAGCGCCGCCGCGCCCGCCAGGCCGGGCACCACCCGCTGGCTGGCTGACCCGCCGGAGAAGCTGGCCAGGCCCTGGGCCAGGGTCGGGGCGGCCATGGCCCGGGCCCGGATCACGGCGTAGAGGACGAACGGGCTGAGCAGCACGTCGTACAGGACGGAGGCGGGCAGCACATGACCGACCGCGGACCAGGTGACATCCAGGTCACCGAAGATCATCCCGGTCAGCGCGAAGAGCAGTTCCCCGGCGGCCGAGCCGATGGCCACCATGCCGATCGGCGCCCAGGCCGACTCGCTCAGGTGGCTGCCGACCCGCCCGCAGCCGTACCCGACCAGGCAGAACACCAGCGCGTACTGGCCGATCAGGTGGGTGGCGGGCGGCGCCACGTCGAGGGCGAGACCCGCACAGAAGCCGGCCAGCGTGCCTTCCATCGGGCCACCGGTCAGGGCCAGGGCGACCACCACGACCAGCACCAGATCGGGCCCGGCCGCACCCGGCCAGGGCAGGTTAGCGACCAGGGTGACCTGGATCAGGATGGCGAGCAGCAGCAGCGCGGCGGCCAGCGCCGCACGCCGCACGTCAGCCCCCCGCTCCGGTCGCGCCGGGAGACGGCGTCGTCCCGGGAGAAGCGGTCCGGCCGGGAGAAGGAGTGGCGCCGGGGGACGGCCCGTGACGGCCCGTTGAGGCGGTCGCCGAAGCGGTCGGGGACGGAGTCGGCCTGGGCGGCAGCACGGAGAACCTGGGGTCGGTCCGCGGCGGGACGACCACGACGGCGACCACACCGAGCGCGGTGTCGTCGGCGAACGGCCGGACCAGCGCCTCCTTGGTTAGCGAGCTGCTGGTGCCCTCGAGCCTGGTGATGATCCCGACCGGCACGCCCGGCACGTAGGGACGGCCGCCTGCCGAGCCGAAGGTGACCAGTTCCTGCCCCTGATGCAGGATCGCGTTGACGTCGAACACCTGGAGCCGGAGCAGCCCGTCGCCGGTCAGGCTCTTGCCCGTCCCGCTCACCACGCCGATCTGCCCGGTGCCGGCCAGCCGGACTCCGACGGTCACGCTGGCGTCGGTAGCGAGCAGCACCGTGGAGGTGGTCGCGCTCACCGAGGTCACGGTCCCGACCAGGCCCTGGCCGTTCAGCACCGTCTCATCCGGCTTGATGCCGTCAACCCGGCCCGCGTCAATCGTGACCGAGTCGTCGTAGGACGAGCCTACGGCGATCACGCTCGCGGCCACGATCCGGTACCGCCCCCGGCCAGCCAGCTGGAGCAACTGGCTGAGCTGGCCCTCGTCGTACTTGCTGAGACGCTGCTGATTCAGCTGGGCGCGAAGATCAACCACCTGCCGTTGGAGAGAATTTATCTTGCTCTGGGAGCTGGAGCCGGTCAGCCCGCTGGTGAACGCGGCGACCGGCCTGGTGACCAGGCTGGCGGCGCTCTCCACGGAGCCGAACACGCTGCCGCCGAGTCCGCGCAGCCCACCGACCCGCGAGCCGGTGCCGCCCCGGTAGTTGATGGTGATCAGCGCGAGCGCAGCCGCCAGCAGCACCCCCAGAACGATGCGGGTTCGCCGGGTGTCGTGCACCAGGAGGTCTCCTCGTCCAACCGCCGGCCATGTCCCCGTGGCTGACTGTGTCAGCTGGCTCCTGGCTGGCCCCGTGTTCGCTGCCGCTGCCCATCCTGCCCCTGCGAGGTCAGCGTCTGGACTCCGGGACCAGCACCTGGCTCAGCGTGTCGAAATCTTCCACGCACTTGCCCGTGCCCAGCACCACCGAGTCGAGGGGGTTGTCCGCCACGTGCACCGGCATGCCCGTTTCCTCGCGCAGCCGGTCGGCCAGCCCGCGCAGCAGCGCTCCGCCGCCGGTCAGCGCGATGCCCCGGTCCATCACGTCGCCGGCCAGTTCCGGCGGGCACTTATCGAGGGTGGTCTTGACCGTGTCCACGATCAGGGCGACTGGTTCCTCGATGGCCCGGCGGATCTCCTCGGCCGAGATGACGATCGTCTTCGGCAGCCCGCTGACCAGGTCACGGCCGCGGATCTCGGCGTGCGGCTCGTCGACCGAGGGGTAGGCGGAGCCGAGCGCCATCTTGATCTCCTCGGCGGTGCGCTCGCCGAGCATGAGCGAGTACTCCTTCTTCCCGAACGTGATGATGGCCTGGTCCAGCTCGTCACCGGCCACCCGGATGGACTGGGCGGTGACGATCCCGCCCAGCGAGATCACCGCGACCTCGGTGGTGCCGCCGCCGATGTCCACCACCATGTTCCCGGTCGGCTCGTTGACCGGCAGGCCGGCCCGATCGCCGCGGCCATCGGCTCCTCGATGATGTAGACCCGGCGCGCGCCGGCCTGGTGGCCGGCCTCCTTGACCGCGCTCTGCTCCACCCCGGTGATGCCGCTGGGCACCGCCACGACCACGCGCGGCTTGGCCAGATGCCGGCGCCGGTGCACCTTCTGGATGAAGTAACGCAGCATCCGCTCGGTCACGTCGAAGTCGGCGATGACGCCGTCCTTGAGCGGGCGCACGGCCACGATGTTGCCGGGCGTCCGCCCGATCATCCGTTTGGCCTCGACCCCGACGGCGACGATCTGGCCCGTGTTGGTATTCAGCGCCACCACGGAGGGTTCGTTGAGCACGATGCCGCGACCCCGGACGTACACCAGGGTGTTCGCCGTACCCAGATCGACCGCCATGTCACGGCCCAGAAACGCCAGCGCGTTGCTCATCAGGAACAAGAACCTTCCAAAAAGGGTCTGCTGGATGATCTGTGGTCTTTTTAGCTACGGCTCACGCCCTGCCGGGGTTCAGCCGCTCTTTGTCCTTCATCGGCCAGTGCCAGCCTGCCTAAACGAAGTCTGGAAAGAAGATCTTGATTTCCCGTTCGGCGGAGCCCGGCGAGTCGGATCCGTGCACGATGTTCTGCTGCACATCCAACGCGTGATCACCACGGATAGTGCCCGCGGAGGCCTGCACCGGATCGGTCGCGCCGGCCAGCCCGCGGAACGCCTCGATGGCCCGGGGACCCTCCACAACCAGGGCCACCAGCGGCCCCGAGGTGATGAACACCACAAGCGACGGGAAGAAGGGCCGACCCACATGCTCGGCGTAGTGGGTCTCGGCCGTTTCCGCGGTGATGACCCGCATGTCCATCGCGACGATCTTCAGGCCTTTGCGCTCGATGCGGGACACTACCTCCCCGATCAGGCCCCGGCGGACCGCATCAGGCTTGACTAGGACAAGGGTACGTTGAATCAAAACTTGCTCCTCTTGGCCGGTGGCAACGGTGCCGATCCCGGAGTGATCGAGGGCAATCCCGCCGCGGGCAGATCCTACCTTTGCCGCAGCGCAGACCTGGGCTCCCGGCACGTGCGGGTCCCCCGGTCCTGCCCCCGTCACGCCGGCGCGGGTTACCCAGCGCAGGCGTGGCCGCCGAATCTAACGTAACCGCCCCACCGTATGCCGGCTAGTTGACCGAACTCGCCGGTGAGGCCGTGACCTGGACATATGACCAGTATCTAAGGCAAGCTCGGGGGAAGCGTCATCCTGGCGACGAGAAGCAGATGAACGGTGGAAGACCAGATCGGCAATCTTGCCCCCGATCCCGGCCCAGCGGATCCGCTGGCCGTCGTGTCCGCTTACCCAGATCCGCTGGTAGATGCCCTGGGGCCCGCCGATTCGCTCACGGACGCTCCTCCCCCGGAGGTGCTGGCGGACCCCGCTCCTCCCCCAGAGGTGCTGGCGGACACCGCGGTCCCCGCGGACGTGCTGACGGACGCCTCCGGGCCGGCGCTGCGGCGGGACGGCCTGCTGGCCCGGATCGCACCGTTCGCCGCGCTGGCCATCCTGGCCGAGGCGAGCCTGGCGCTGCCCCCGGGCCCGGCCTCCATCCCGGAGGCGATCGCCAGCGTCGTGATCTTGCTGGCCACCGCGGCGCTCGTGGTCCTGGTGCCCTGGGACCGGCTCCCGGCCTGGTGTGACGTGATAGTGCCGCTGCTGTACACGGCGTCAGTGCTGCCGCTCGCCCAGGCGGCCGGCGGGACGTACTCCGGGATCCTGCTCATCCTGCTCGCCCCGATCATCTGGACCGCGCTCTTCGGCCGGCCGTGGGAGTCGGTCGTGGTGAGCGCGGCGGCCCTGGCCGTGGTGCTGGCGGTCTCGCTGATGCCCGACCTGACCAGCCCGGCCGTGCTGATCCGCCGGATGAGCGCCTGGGCGGCGCTGGCCGCCATGATCGCGGTGGCCGGGCATGGCCTGCGCGCCCGGATCCGCCGGTCCCGCGAGCAGACGACCCTGATGCAGGATCGGCTGCGCGAGATGAGCATCCTGGCTGACCGGGACCGCATCGCGGCCAGCCTGCACGAGACGGTGGTCCAACGGCTGTTCGCGTCGGGCCTGTCGCTGCAGAGCGCAGCGGCCCTGCTCGCCGGCCGGCCGGATGTGGCCGACCGGATCGACCTGGTGGTACGGGACCTGGATGAGTCCATCACCCTGCTCCGCCAGTCCATCTTCGATCCGGCGCACGAGGAGACGGCGCCCCGGAGCCTGCGGCGCAGCATCCTGGACGTGTCCCGTGAGCTGACCCCCTGGCTCGGGGTGGTCCCCGAGGTGACCCTGGAAGGCCCGCTGGACACCGCCGTGCTCCCGCCGGCCGCCCGCCAGTTGCTCGGGGTGCTGCGGGAGGGACTGGCCCGCAGCGGCGCCTACGCGCACGCGACTCAGGTGGCGGTGGTCGTGGCCGCGGACGAGGAGATGGTGACGCTGACCATCACCGACGACGGAACCCGGTGGGCGGCCCGGCCCGCCGGGAACGGATCCACCCTGCCCGCGCTGCGCGCCCTGGCCCACCAGGTCGGCGGGACGGTGGTGACCGAGTCCGCGACCGGCGAGACCCGGCTGATCTGGCGGGCGCCGCTCAGGGCGCTTCCCAACGGCGCCCCATCCAGATAGCCAGGATCCAGAACCCGCCGAAGATAACGCCGAGCACGTACAGGGCCGGGACGACGACCCCGGCGGCGATCACCAGGAGCTGGAGCACGCTGCCCGCCACCAGGGCCCATGGCATGCGCGGACGGCCGGCCACCCCCGCCAGCAGTACCGCGGCCAACGCCAGCCCGCCGCCCGCATACCCGGCGGCGTGCGAGGCGTGCCCAATGGTGATAGCCACCGGGATGGCCAGGCCGATCACGATGGCCTCCATCACCAGCACGGTGGCGCAGAGTCGTCTCATCTGGGCCGTCTCATCTGGGCCGCCTCATTCCTCCTCCGCCGTCCCCTCGCGAGCCTGATCCTCGCGGGCCTCGCGTTCCTCGCGGTCGGTGTCCTCGCCGTCCCAGTCCTCGCGCTCGGCACGGTCGCGCTCCTCGCGGTCCAGGCGATCCTGTTCCGTGCGGTGCGCGTCCGCGCGATCCACCTCGACGCGGTCCGGGGCGAGCAGCAGCCGGGCGTCTCCGGCGGTGACGACCGACCCGGTGACCAGCACCCCGGTCAGGGTCAGCCCTTCCTCGCCGGACGCGTCGTCGGCCAGCCCGACCGCCATCTCCAGGGCGTCGTCGAGCCGCCGCGCCACATGCACCCGTTCCACCCCGAACACCGACGCGGCCAGCTCCGCCAGCTTGTCCGGGTCCATGGACCGATCCGAGGAGTTCCGGGTCACCACGAGCTCAGAGATCACCGGCTCCATCTGGTCGAGGATCCCGGCCACGTCCTTGTCCTCGCTGACCGCCAGCACCCCGATGACCGACGCAAACGTGAACGCCTCGGTGAGCGCCTCCATCGCGGCTTCCATGCCTGCCGGATTGTGCGCCGCGTCCAAGATGACGACCGGGCTGCGCCGTACCACCTCGAGCCGCCCCGGCGACGTAACCCGCGCGAACCCTTCCCGCACCAGGTCCTGCGCCAGCGCCCCCACCGGCGCGTCATCGTCCAAGGGGGACCGGGCCGGCGGAACGGCGGGCGTAACGTCATCAAGCTCAGCCAGCTGCTCATCAGCGGGGGCCGAAGACTGCGAACCCTCGTCCAGCGAAGGCCAGCCCGCCGTTTCGTCGGCCCGGTCCGCCTCCTGCTCAGAAGACTGCCCTGACAAAGGTAGGCCGGCCGCGAACGCCTCGACAGCGGCCAAAGCGACGGCAGCGTTGCTGGCCTGGTAAGCGCCGAACAGCGGCAGCACGATGTCGGTGTAGTCGCCACGCAGCCCGCGCAGGTCCAGCCGCTGCCCGCCGACCGCCAGGTCCCGGTTGAGCACCCCGAACTCCAGCCCCTCGCGGACGACCGACGCGCCGACCGCGACGACCCGGCGCAGCAGGGCCTCCGCCGCAGGCAGCGGCTGCTGGGCCAGCACCGCCACCGCGCCCGGCTTGATGATCCCGGCCTTGTCGGTGGCGATCTCCTCCACGGTGCCACCCAGGTACGCGGTGTGGTCCAGGGAGACCGGGGTGACCACCGCCACGGCGCCGTCGGCGACGTTCGTGGCGTCCCAGGTGCCACCCAGCCCGACCTCGATCACCGCGACGTCCACCGGGACGTCGGCGAAGATGGCGAAGGCCATGCCGGTCAGCACCTCGAAGAAGGACAGCTGGGTAGGCTGCCGCCCGTCGACCAGGGCCAGGTAGGGCGCCAGTTCGTCGTAGGCCGCCACGAAGGCCTCGGGTGAGACCGGCTGGCCGTCCACCACGATGCGTTCGCGGATGGAGGTCAGGTGCGGACTGGTGAACAGGCCGGTGCGCAGGCCCCGCGCGCGCAGCAGGCTCTCGATCATGCGGGCGGTCGACGTCTTGCCGTTCGTGCCGGTCACGTGGATGACCGGGTAGGAGCGCTGCGGGTCGCCCAGCACCGACACGAGCGCGGCCATCCGGTCCAGGGTCGGTTCGATGGTGTGCTCAGGGCGCCGCGCGAGGATCTCGCCCTCGGCCTCGCGCAGCTCGCTGGAGATGCTCAAGCGTCCTCCTGCCGGGTCCCGTCCGCCCCCGGCAGGGTGGCGAGGCGGCCGGTGATCCGCTCGATGTCGGCGCGGGCCGCGTCGAGCCGCTCCCGGGTTTTGGCCACCACGTCGGCCGGGGCTTTGGCCAGGAACGACTCGTTGGCCAGCTTCCGCTCGGTCTGGTCCGCCTCCTTGCGGGCGGCGGCGAGGTCCTTGTCCATCCGGCGGCGCTCGGCGGCCACGTCGATCCCGGCGGCGGTGTCCAGTTCCACGGTGATGCCCTCGGCCAGGACGGACGCGGTCGCCGTGAAGCCGTCGCCGGGCGCGGTCAGCCGCAGCAGTGACCGGATGCTCGTCTCGTGCGGCGCGAGGCGGCTGCCCTCGATCCCGGCGAGCACCGCGGGCACCTGCTGCCCGGGCCGCAGGCCCTGATCGGAACGGAACCGGCGGACCTCGGTCACCAGCCGCATCAGCGAGCCGATCTCCGCTTCCGCGGCCGGGTCGGTGAAAGGCGCCGCGTCATCGGTCATGCCCGCCGGCTCAGCCAGCACCGCCGGGCGCTGGCCGGGCCACGGCGCGGTCATGACGGTGTCCCCGCCGGTCAGGGCGGTCCACAGTTCCTCGGTGACGAAGGGCATGACCGGGTGGAGCAGCTTCAGCAGCCGGTCCAGGACGTAGCCGAGCACCTCGCGGGTGACCCTGGCGGCCGTCTCTGTGTTTGCTGAGCCGGCTTCGCCGGCGGGGTTTGCTGAGCCGGCGGGCGACCCGGCCAGGGCGGGCTTGGCCAGCTCCAGGTACCAGTCGCACACCTCGTCCCAGGCGAAGTGGTAGAGCAGCTCGCACACCTTGCCGAACTCGTACCGCTCGAAGAGGCCGTCCACCTCGGCGGTGACGGTGGACAGCCGGGACAGGATCCAGCGGGCCGCGGTCGGCATGTGCTGCGGGTCGGGCCGCGTGGCCGGCACGGTCGCGCCGTTCAGCAGGGCGAAACGGGTCGCGTTCCACAGCTTGTTGCAGAAGTTCCTGGACCCGGTGACCCATTCCTCGCTGACCGCCACGTCACTGCCCGGGCTGGCCCCGCGGGCCAGCGTGAACCGGGTGGCGTCGGCCCCGAACCGGTCGATCCAGTCCAGCGGGTCCACCGTGTTCCCCAGCGATTTGGACATCTTCTTGCCGTTGGCGTCACGGACCAGGCCGTGCAGCGCGATGTCCCGGAACGGCACCGCCTGGGCCGGCTCGCGGTCTGACATGGCGTAGAGGCCGAACATCATCATCCGGGCCACCCAGAAGAACAGGATGTCGTACGCGGTGACCAGCACGCTGGTGGGATAGAAGGCAGCCAGGTCCGCGGTGTCGTCGGGCCAGCCCAGCGTGGAGCAGGGCCAGAGCGCGGACGAGAACCAGGTATCCAGCACGTCCGGGTCCTGCCGCCAGCCTTCGCCCGGCGGCGGGTCCTCGCCGGGGCCGGTGCAGATCACCTCACCGGACGGGCCGTACCAGACCGGGATGCGGTGCCCCCACCACAGCTGGCGGCTGATGCACCAGTCGTGCATGTCATCGACCCAGTCGAAGTAGCGGGGCGCCAGCTCCACCGGGTGGATGCCGACCCGGCCGTCACGGACCGCGTCCCCGGCCGCCTTGGCCAGCGGGCCCACCTTGACGAACCACTGCAGGGACAGCCTCGGCTCGACCACCGTGCTGCACCGGCTGCAGTGGCCCACCGCGTGCACATAGGGCCGGACCTCGGCCACGATCCGGCCGTCCTCGCGGAGCGCCCTGACCACCGCGGGCCGGGCCTCGAACCGGTCCATGCCCTCGAACGGCCCATGAGCGGTGACCCGGCCGTGCTCATCCAGGACCGTGATGCTGGGCAGCCCGTGGCGGCGGCCGATCTCGAAGTCATCCGGGTCGTGCGCCGGGGTCACCTTGACCGCGCCGGTGCCGAACTCCGGGTCCACGTGCGGGTCGGCGACCACCGGGATCCGCCGGCTGGACAGCGGCAGCCGCACGTCCCGGCCGACCAGGTGGGCGTACCGGGCATCGTCGGGGTGCACCGCGACTGCGGTGTCACCCAGCATCGTCTCGGCCCGGGTGGTCGCGACCACGACGGAGTCGTCACCGTCCCCATACCGGATCGAGACCAGTTCGCCGTCTTCGTCGCTGTGGTCCACCTCGATGTCAGACAGCGCGGTGAGGCAGCGCGGGCACCAGTTGATGATCCGCTCGGCACGGTAGATGAGCCCGTCGTCGAACAGGCGCTTGAAGATGGTCTGCACGGCGCGGGACAGACCCTCGTCCATGGTGAACCGCTCACGGGACCAGTCCACGCTGTCGCCGAGGCGGCGCATCTGGCCCAGGATCTTCCCGCCGGACTCCGCCTTCCACTGCCAGACCCGCTCCACGAACGCCTCGCGGCCGAGATCATGGCGGCTCAGGCCTTCCTTGGCCAGTTCCCGCTCCACCACGTTCTGGGTGGCGATGCCCGCATGGTCCATCCCGGGCACCCACAGCGTGGTGTAGCCCTGCATCCGGCGCCGCCGGACCAGGGCGTCGATCAGCGTGTGGTTGAGCGCATGGCCGATGTGCAGCGAGCCGGTGACGTTCGGCGGGGGGATGACCACGCAGAACGCGGGGTGCTCCGGGCTGACGTCTTCGGGGTCCGCGTGCATCAGCCCGCGGGCGTCCCACGACTCATACAGGCGGTCCTCTACCTCGCCCGGCGCGTATTGGGGCGGGAGCTGGGTTCGCTGCTGGTTAAGATCTGCACTCACGACAGCCGAGTCCCTAATCCCCTCCCCCCCCATCCCTTCCAAACCCTCCTCCCTCCCCCGCACGCCCCCCTCCTCCTGCCCCGCCCGCAACCCCCCACATGCCCCACAGCGCAACCCGCACCGCGAAAACCAGACAAAAACAACCACCAAAACACAAAACAAACCAAAAACACACCACAAAAAAAAAACAAAAAAAAAAAAGAAAAAAAAAAAAAAAAAAAAAAAAAAAAAAAAAAAAAAGAAAAAAAAAAAAAAAAAAAAAAAAAAAAAAAAAAAAAAAAGCTAGTGCCGCGGGCGAGGCCGCCCGTGCAAAGAGCCGGGCCGGGACGCCAGGCACCGCGGCGCCAGGTTGCTCCCGGTTAGGGCGCCGGACTGCTCCCGGTTAGGCCGACTTTTCCCGCGGGGTACGGCGGGCCACGTCGCGGGGCACCAGGGTGGGATTCACGTGCTCCAGCACCACCGGCCCGGTGATCACCACCCGCTCGACGTCCTTGCGGCTCGGCACCTCATACATCACCGACATCAGCACTTCTTCGAGGATGGCGCGCAGCCCGCGGGCCCCGGTGCCGCGCAGGATCGCCTGATCAGCCACGGCTTCCAGCGCGTCCTCGGTGAACTCCAGGTCCACATTGTCCAGCTCGAACAGCCGCCGGTACTGCTTGACCAGCGCGTTCCGGGGCTCGGTCAGGATCTGGATCAGCGCGTCCCGGTCCAGGTTGTGCACGCTGGTGATGACCGGCAACCGTCCAACGAACTCCGGGATCATCCCGAACTTGAGCAGGTCCTCCGGCATGACGTCGGCAAAGGCGTCACCCGAGGCCCGGTCGTTCTTGACCCGGAGCACCGCGCCGAAGCCCATCCCGCTCTTGCCGACCCGCGACTCGATGATCTTCTCCAGCCCGGAGAACGAACCACCGCAGATGAACAAGACGTTGGTCGTGTCGATCTGGATGAACTCCTGGTGCGGGTGCTTCCGGCCGCCCTGCGGGGGCACCGAGGCAGTGGTGCCCTCGAGGATCTTCAGCAGCGCCTGCTGCACGCCCTCCCCCGAGACGTCCCGGGTGATGGAGGGGTTCTCGCTCTTGCGGGCGATCTTGTCGATCTCGTCGATGTAGATGATCCCGGTCTCGGCCTTTTTCACGTCGTACTCGGCCGCCTGGATCAGCTTGAGCAGGATGTTCTCGACATCCTCGCCCACGTAACCCGCCTCGGTGAGCGCGGTGGCGTCGGCGATCGCGAACGGGACGTTGAGCAGCCGGGCCAGCGTCTGGGCCAGCAGGGTCTTACCCGAGCCGGTGGGGCCGAGCAGCAGGATGTTCGACTTGGCCAGCTCGACGCCGTCCTCGCCGGGCCGGTTGTCCCCGCCTGACTGGACCCGCTTGTAGTGGTTGTACACCGCCACGGACAGGGCCTTCTTGGCCTTCTCCTGCCCGATCACGTACGCGTCGAGGAACTCGTAGATCTCGCGCGGCTTAGGGAGGCTGTCCCATTTGAGCTCGGACGGCTCCGCGAGTTCCTCTTCGATGATCTCGTTGCAGAGGTCAATGCACTCGTCGCAGATGTACACGCCTGGTCCGGCGATGAGCTTCTTGACTTGCTTTTGACTCTTCCCACAGAAAGAGCACTTCAGCAGGTCACCACCATCGCCGATGCGAGCCACCCAGCTACTCCTTTACCTGGGGCCGTCAGCCCCAGCCTCGGGCTGACGGCAACGTTCCCGCCGTGCCACCACGCTCTTGGTGCTCCGGGCCGCCACGCGCCCGCAAGCCCAACCTTCTAGTTCAGACGGTACCGCCTCCGGGCCCCCTGGTGCGATAGCTGGGACTCAGCGCCGTGCCGCCGGGAGGACGAATCCTCCTGGTTAGGACGACCCTACCTCGGTCTTGCGCTTCAGGCTGGACAGAACTTCATCCACCAGACCGTATTCCTTGGCCTCCTCGGCGGTGAAGAACTTGTCCCGCTCGATGTCCTCGCGCACCTGCTCCGGGGACCGGCCGGTGTGCGTGGCCACGATCTTCTCCATCGCGGACCGCATCCGCAGGATCTCCTGAGCCTGGATCTCCAGGTCACTGGACTGCCCGTAGCCGCCTTCGGTGGCCGGCTGGTGCAGCAGGATCCGGGCGTTCGGCAGGGCCAGCCGCTTGCCGGCCGTACCCGCGGCGAGCAGCACCGCCGCTCCCGAGGCCGCCTGGCCGATGCAGACCGTCTGCAGCTCGGGCTGGACGAACTGCATGGTGTCGTAGATCGCCATCATCGAGGTCACCGACCCGCCGGGCGAGTTGATGTACATCGTGATGTCGCGATCCGGGTCAAGCGACTCCAGCGCGATCAGCTGCGCGATGACATCGTTGGCCGAGGCGTCGTCGATCTGCACGCCGAGGAAGATGATCCGCTCCTCGAAGAGCTTGTTGTACGGGTTCATCTCCTTGACGCCGTACGACGTGCGCTCCACGAACGAGGGCAGAACGTAGCGGGATTCCGCCGATCCCGGCACCAGGTGCCGCGGCCCGGCCAGCCCGTGGCTGGATGTACTCACTTGCGGCTCCTCCGCTCCATGTCCGGTGGGTCCGGTATGGCGATTCATGAGACCGGCCCGACAGTTGGGACTTCGAGGGCGCTGCGGATCACGTGGTCCACAAAGCCGTACTCCTTGGCCTGCTCCGCGGTGAACCAGCGGTCCCGGTCGGCGTCCTTCTCGATCTGCTCAACGGTCTGCCCGGTGTGGAAGGCGGTGCGCTCGGCCAGGGTGCGCTTGATGTACAGCATCTGCTCGGCCTGGATCCTGATGTCCGATGCGGTTCCGCCGATTCCGCCGGACGGCTGGTGCATCAGGACGCTGGCGTGCGGCAGCGCGTAGCGCTTGCCCGGGGTGCCCGCGGACAGCAGGAACTGGCCCATGGACGCGGCCATGCCCATCGCGTAGGTAGCGATGTCATTCGGCACGTACTGCATCACGTCGTAGATGGCCAGGCCCGCGTAGACCGAACCGCCCGGCGAGTTGATATAGATGCTGATGTCGCGCTTATCGTCCTCGGACGCGAGCAGCACCATCTCGGCGCACATCCGGTTCGCGATGTCCTCGTCAACCTGCTGGCCAAGGAAGATGATCCGGTGCCGGAGCAGCCGGTTGAATATCTGTTCGGTAATCAGCGGCGGGGCCGCTTCCGCGGTGCGCGCCAGGATCCCGGCCGGATCCTCGAAGGCCGGAGGAGTCGTCACTCTGCTCTCCATCCATTTCCGCTCATGTATTTGCGTCATTGACTGCGACGATAACTCCCGGCCAGGGCGAGATCGTCCGCGCCCGGGGTCTGTTCGCTGTCGGCGCAGGCCCATCGCCAGGGTCACCGGCCAGCCACGACCTGGGCCGGGCCCGGGTCAGGCACCGTCCCCCGGCCCCGTCCCCCGGCCCCGGGCACCGTCCCGCGGCCCCGGCCCCGGGCCGCGCCCGCTGGCCGCGTCACGCGGTGCTGCCACCTGGGTCGCTGGTGGCTGAGCCTTCGCTGGTGGCTGAGCCTTCCTCAGCGTCACCGGCGCTGGCTTCCGGCGCCTTGGCCTTCGCGGCCCTGGGCTTCCGGGTCCTGGCCTTCGGGGCACTGGCCTCGGGAGCACTGGTCTCGGCGGCGGCGGCCTCGGCAGCGGCGGTCTCCGGCGCACCGGGGTCGGCCGGGCTGGCGTCGGCCGGGCTGTCCTGCGCCCCAGCGGAGCCGTCCGGGCCGGCCTCCGCCTCGCCCACCTCGCTGGTTTCGGCCGTCTCGTCCGGCTGGAGGGCCGCGTTGACGTCCACCGGCTGGCCAGCCTCGTCGGTCACGGTCGCACGCTCGGTGATGAGGCCGAGCGCCTTGCCCCGGAGCACCTCGGTGATCACGGACCCGATCTGGCCCCGGTCCGCCAGCTCCTGGGCCAGCCGGTCGGGCTGCACGCCCATCCGGTAGGCCTGCTCGATGACGAACGAGTTCAGCTCGTCCTGCTCGATGCCCAGCTCTTCCTGCCGGGCCAGCTGGTCCAGCACGAACCCGGCCTTCACCGAGCGCCGCGCGCTCTCTTCCATGTCCGTCTCGACCTGCTCGGCAGTCTGGCCCGACGACTCCAGGTAGGCGTCCATGGTGGTGCCCGCCCGCTCCAGCTGCTCGTCGAGCGACTCGCGCCGCATCTCGGTCTCGCTGGCGACCATGCTGTCCGGCAGCGGGATGTCGATCTTCGCCAGCACCGCCTCCAGCGCGCGCTCCCGCGCCTGGCCGACCTGCTGCATCCGCTTCATGGCCTCCAGCTGGGCCCGGGTCCCGGCGCGGAACTCGCCGAGCGTGTCGTACTCGCTGGCGGACTGGGCGAACTCATCGTCCAGCTCCGGCAGTTCCTTGACCTTGACGCTGTGCACGGTCACGGTCACGTCGGCCTGCTCGCCGCCGTGGTCCCCGCCGACCAGTTCGGCGCTGAAGGTGGCGGTCTCGCCAGCCGACATCCCGGTCAGCGCCTCATCGAGGCCATCCAGCAGCGAGCCGCTGCCCACCTGGTAGGAGTACCCGCTCACCTGGGCGTCCTCGACCGGCTCCCCGTTCACCGAGGCGGACAGGTCGATCGAGGTGAAATCGCCGTCCTCGACCGGCCGGTCGACGCCCTTGAGCGAGGCGAACCGCTCCCGGAGGCCGCCGATGTACTCCTCGACCTCATCGGGAGTAACCACGGCGGTGTCCACGGTCACCGGCAGCCCGGTGAGGTCAGGGATCTCGAACTTAGGCCGGACATCCACCTCGGCGGTGAAGGCCAGCTCCTTGCCGTCATCCAGCTTGGTGATCTCAAGCTCCGGCTGGCCGAGCGCGAACACGTCGTTCTCCTGCAGGGCCTGGCCGTACAGCTGCGGCACCGCCTCATTGACCGCCTGCTCCAGCACCACGCCGCGGCCGAACCGCTGGTCGATGATGCGCGGCGGCACCCGGCCCGGCCGGAAGCCGGGCACCCGCACCTGCCGGCCCACCTCGCGGTAGGCCTTGTCGAGGCTGCCCTTCAGCTCCTCGAACGGAACCTCGATGGTCAGCTTCACCCTCGTGGGGCCAAGCTCCTCGACGTCGGTCTTCACGTCGCCGTCACTCCCTGATCCATGCGCTCGATGTGTGCTGCGCTGCTGCGCTGCGTCCCTCGTGTGGGCGTCCCCTGCCTGGCCGCTCCCGCCGCGCCTCGTACGCGGTTACGCGCGACCCAGCGCAGCCGCTGACGGCTACGCGGGCCAGTCTAGTGGCCCGCGGGAGGCCTCCTAGGCGGGAACGACCGGCCCGTGCCCGCCAGGCCGCCTTTTACCCGCGCTTCACCCGTGGCGGGTGGTGCCCGCCCGGCCGCGGCTGTCCACGCTTGGTGACACTGGCGCGAGTTCCGCAAAATCTTGGAGGCGGTCATGACAGCTCAGGACGCCGGGCAGGCCGGGCGCGCCGGCCGGCACCGCGAGCCAGGCTCAGACGTCGGCGACCTGCCCTACGGTACCGGCGCCGGCCCGTCCGGACCGGGTCCCTACGAGCGGGAGGCCGCCGTGGCGTGGGCGTCGGGCTGGCAGGTGGTCTTGCTGGTCGCGGTGCTGACGCTCGCGGTCGGGGTGATCCTGCTCGTCTGGCCACACGCGACGCTCATCGTCGTAGCCGCGCTGATCGGTGCGGCGCTGCTGGTCACCGGCCTGTTCCGGCTGATCAGCGGGTTCACCGCGCGCGACGTCAGCGGCGGCACCCGGGCCGCCTACGTCATCATCGGCTTGCTGGCCACCCTGGCCGGGCTCTGGTGCCTGCGGCACCTCGACGTCACGGTGGTCCTGGTCGCGTTCATCGTCGGCGTGTTCTGGACCCTGCACGGAATCGTGGAGCTGATCGTGGCGGCCACGTCGGGGCCCGGCACCGGGCGCGGGCTGCGCGCGTTCATCGGCGTGCTGAGCCTCGCCGCCGGCCTGGTCGTGATGTTCTGGCCCTCGATCTCGCTGAACATCTTGCTCTGGGTGATGGGAATCTGGCTGCTGGCCTACGGCCTGATGCTGGCCGTGCTGGCCTTCCAGATCCGTCACATCGCCAAGACCGCGGTGGCCTAGCGGGGTGCCCTAGCCCGGCCTGGCGGGTGGCCTAGCCTGGGCCTACAGGAGGCCCAGGCGGCGGCCGCGGGCGATCGCCTCGCGGCGGGAGCTGACCCCCAGCTTCCGGTAAGCCGAGCGCAGGTGCGTCTTGACCGTGTTGATGGACAGGAACAGCGCCTGGGAGATCTCCTCGTTGGTCATGTGCGACGGGAGAAAGCGCAGCACGGCCCGCTCGCTCTCGGTGAGCGGCACGCTGACCGCGTCGGCCGGCCCGGACGGCCGGGGCGCCTGGGCGTCGAAACGCTCCAGGATCCGCCCGGCGAAGCCGGCGTGGCGGCTGGTCGGCGCGATCAGCACGGTCATCGCCGAGCGGACCGCGGCCCCCGCGTCCAGGAAGGCCCGGTAGGCCCCTTCCGGCTCGGCCAGCGTCAGCGCGTGCTCCAGTAGCCCGGCGGCCTCGTCGGCCAGCCCCAGGCGGCGCTGCGCGGCGGCCGCGATGAGCAGCCCGGAGATCTGCTCCTGCAGCGTCACCCCGCCGGCCGCCTCATCCGCCTCACGGTCCAGGCACGGTTCGACGGCCTCCAGGGCGCTCTTGAAGTCACCCTCGGCGATCAGCAGGCCGCCGCGCAGCAGCCGGCCGTCGGCCCGGTCGAAGTGCTCGCCTTCCTCGATCAGCAGCAGGACCGCACGGGCCCGGCCGGTGTTGCCGACCCGCAGCGCCACCTCACCCTCGGCGATGGTCAGCACGTCGGCCAGCGCCGGGTGGGCGGGGCCCCAGGTCTCACGGAGCCTGGACAGCAGCGCGGTAGCGCCGGTGGCGTCACCGTCCGCGAGCAGGACCCGCGCCCGGATCAGGGCCGCGACCGCGCTCACCGACGGTTCTCCCGGGAACTGCCCGGTCAGCTGGGGATCGATGCTCTCCAGCTGCCGCTGCGCCGAGGACAGGTCATCGCGGCGCAGGCTGAGCAGCGCCCGAGCCAGCCCCGCGAGCTCGGCGGCCTGGCTCAGCTCCGATCGGTCGGATCCGGGCGGCGCCGACTCCAGCGGCCCGCGCCCGGTCAGCACGCCGGCCGCCGACCGGCGGGCGGCGGTAAGGTCGCCGTACCAGGCCTCGGCCAGCGCCCGCCAGGCCCGGGCCCGGGCCTGCAGCCCGGTCAGGTTGCCCGCGGCCAGCTGCCGGTCGGCCAGCCGCAGCGCGTGGCGGGCCGGCTGGATCTCCCAGCGGCGCAGCCGGGCCACACCCAGGGCGAACCACAGCAGACCCACGGCCCGGTGCTCGGGCTGGGTGCTGGCGGCGGCCTGGGCCCGCTCGGCCAGCGAGCGGGCCGTGGCCAGCAGGGCGGGGTCAGGATCGGTCCGGCCGCCGGCCAGCATGACCCGCAGCGCGGCCAGCGTCGGCTCCATGATCCGCTGCATCGCCGGGACCGCGCGGCTCAGCGCCCGGTCCCCGCTGTCCAGGTACCCAGCCGCCCCGTCGCGGTCACCGTCCCAGAGCCGGGCAGCGGCCCACGCCGCCGCGACGGCGGGGTCGTCGGACGAGCGGTCCGCCGGGAACAGGGACAGCACGCTCTCCAGGTCCGCGGTCGATGCCGGGCTGGCCACGCCGGCCCCCGCTTCCGCCAGGGTCTGCGCCGCGTAGTCCCAGTCCTGCGCCTCGGCCGCGCAGCGCACTGAGGCGATCGGGTGATCATGTGCCGCGTACCAGCGGGCCGCCCGGCGCAGCAGCACCGGGATCTCGTGCGGGATCTCCCGGTGCAGCTCGGCGGTGAGGACCTGGCGCAGCAGCGGGTGATAGGCGTACTCGCCGCGCTCGCGGTCGACCACGTCCACGAAGCTGTTCTCCCGGCTGAGGCGGTCCAGCGTCCGCGCGCTGCCGCACTGCCCGGTCAGCGCGTCGGCCAGATCGCCGGACACCTGGCTGGCGATGCAGGTCCGGAGCAGGAACATGCGGGTGGCCGGGGCCTGCTTGACCAGGACCTCGTCCCACAGGTAGTCGGTCACGATCGGCTCGTCACCAGCCAGATCGGTGATGGTGGCGCCTGGTTCCGGGTCGGACCGGGCCCGCATGGCGGCCAGCCGCAGGCCCGCCATCCAGCCCTGGGTGCGCCGCAGCAGCGCGTCCCGGGCACTTGCGTTGACGTCCAGGCCCAGCATGGAGAAGTAGGCATCCGCCTCCTCGCTGGTACAGGCGAGGTCGTGGCCGCCGATGTCGGCCAGCTCGCCAGCGACCCGCAGCCGGGCCAGCTGCAGGGCGGGTGGCTGCCGAGCGGACAGCACCAGCCGCAAGGTGGGCGGCGCGTGCCGGATCAGCAGGTCGATGCCACCGAGCACGGAGGGGTCGGTCAGCTCATGGATGTCATCCAGCACCAGGATGACCGGTTCGGTAAAGGTCTGCGCCGCTTCCACCAGCCGCAACGGAAAACCGTCCGGCGATACGTCTTCCAGCGACCGGAGGGATTCGGCCGGGACGGACCGCAGCCGGGCCAGCCCGGCACAGATGTGGGCCCAGAACCAGGACTGCTGGTCCTCAGCGTCCAGGGTGAGCCAGACCACCCGGCGGGCCTGCGCGGGCGCCGCAGCCCAGGTGCTGCAGGCCACGGTCTTGCCGGCCCCGGCCGGCCCGGAGACCAGCGTCACCCGGTTCCGGGCCGCCTGATCGAGCAGGCCGGTGATCCGGCGCCGGCGCAGGACTGGGAAGTGCGACTGCGGGACCTGGAGCTTGCCCTGCAGGAACCGGGGCCGGGACTGGCCTTGCGGGTTCGCCGCCACCTGGGCGTAGACCCGCCCCGGGCCGCTCTGCTCCCAGGCCCGGGGCTCGCGGATGCTCTGCTCGCGGACGGCCTGGTCTCGAACGCTCTGCTCCCGCACGTTGTGCTCCCGAACGTGGGGCGCCGCCGTGCCGGCCTCTTCCGCCGTCTGCGACTCCGCCCCGTTCATGGTGCTGGTCATGGATTTCCCCCCCGAGACCCCCATATCTGCGGCACCCTCGCCCCGGCCATCCTCATCCCTTGGGGTGAATGCGCAGGTCAGACGCCTTTGCGGGTCATACCCGGGGCCGACTGTTATCAACCACACCGCCTCCTGGCTCCCTTTGACCCATGATTGAGGGTGGCCCGGAATCGCAGCCTCACCCGTGGCGGGTGAGGCTGCGCATCGACCCCGGGTGAGTCGGCACTGCGGCGGCGGGTGAGGCAGCGGCGCCTGCCGGGTGGAGGGACAGGGCCGGGCGGGGCCGCCCCCGCGCCGGGCGAGGCCGCCTCCGCGCCAGCCGGGGGCCAGGACCCGGCGGACCCGGTCTCAGCGGAAGCCGGTGGCCGGGACCCGGCGGATCCCGGACAAGGCGGGCTGGATCTCCCCCGCCCCATGATCCAGCTGGTAGTCGAGGTTGATCGCCGCGTTGATCAGCGACAGGTGGCTGAACGCCTGCGGGAAGTTGCCGAGCTGCTCGCCGGTAAGCCCGATCTCCTCGGAGTACAGGCCGAGATGGTTGGCGTAGGTGTGCATCTTCTGGAAGATCAGCGCCGCTTCCTCCACCCGCCCCGACCGGGCCAGCGCATCCACGTACCAGAACGTGCACAGCGAGAACGTGCCCTCCTGCCCGCGCAGGCCATCCGGCGAGGCGCTGGGGTCGTAGCGGTACACCAGGCTGTCCGAGACCAGCTTCTTGTCCATGGCCTCCAGCGTGTCCAGCCACATGGGGTCGAACGGCGACACGAACCCCATCAGCGGCATCAGCAGCAGCGAGGAGTCCAGTACCTCGGTGCCGTAGTGCTGGACGAAGGTTTGTTCCTTGGCATTCCAGCCACGCTCCATGACCTGCCGGTAGACGCGGTCGCGCTCAGAACGCCAGCGCGCGATGTCGGCGGGCCGGCCCGGCGCTCGGCGAGCCGGATCGCCCGGTCCAGCGCCACCCAGCACTGGAAGCGCCCGTAGGTGAAGTCCTTGCGGCCGCCCCGGGTCTCCCAGATGCCTTCCTCAGGCTGGTCCCAGTGCTCGCAGAGCCAGTCCATCATGTTCACCATCGCGGTCCAGCCCACGTGCGCGGCCTGCAGCCCGTGCTCATCAGCCTGCGCAAAGGCGTCCATGGCCTCGCCGAAGATGTCCAGCTGGAGCTGGCCAGACGCGCCATTGCCGATCCGGACCGGGCGAGATCCGCGCCAGCCCTCCCAGTGATCCAGGGTCTCCTCGGACAGGTCCGAGGATCCGTCCACCCGGTACATGACCCGCAGCGGGCACTCGCCGTGGCTGCTCTTATGGTCCACCAGCCGGTTCCGGACCCAGACGCCGAAGGCCGCCGCCTCTTCCATGTAGCCCAGCCCGAGCAGCGCATGCACCGAGAACGACGCGTCCCGGATCCAGGTGTAGCGGTAGTCCCAGTTGCGCTCGCCACCCACCTGCTCTGGCAGCCCGGTGGTGGGCGCGGCGACCAGCGCCCCCGACGGGGCGTAGGTCATCAGCTTCAGGGTCATCGCGGAGCGGGTCACCATCTCCCGCCAGCGCCCGGTATAGGTGGACTGGCGGAGCCAGCCCCGCCAGAACTCGGCGGTCTCGTGGGACAGCCGCTCCAGCTCGCCGTCGGGCAGCCGGCGCGGGCGCCCGCCGCCCGACTCCAGCACCATCCCGGCGCTCTCGCCCTCCTGTAGGGTGCGGTGGATCCGCAGGTCATTGCCCATCCGTTCGGCGTCGGCGCCGAGTTCTTGCGGGGAGCTGCCGGGGCGGCCCACCGAATGCAGGGTCAGTTCCAGCTGATCGGTGCGGAAGATCGCCCCTTCCTCGGTGATCTCCAGGTGATGCTCCTGGCGGCCGTAGTCGAAGCGGGGCTTGACGTCGACCACGAACCGCATCGACCCGCGGACTACCCGCAGCAGCCGGACCAGCCGGTGGCGGCCGGTGGCCCGGCTCCCGGTAACCGGCATGAAGTCGGTGACCTCGCCGACCCCGTCCGGGGTCATGAACCGGGTGATCAGGATGGCGGTATCGGGGAAGTAGAGCTGCCGGCTGACGTAGTCGTCCCGGTCCGGGACGATCCGGAAGTAGCCGCCGTTGTCGGCGTCCAGCAGAGACCCGAAGACGCTCGGTGAGTCAAACCGCGGACAGCAGAACCAGTCCACCGTGCCATCGGTGGTAACCAGCGCCGCGGTCTGCAGGTCCCCGATCAGCCCGTGGTCGCTGATGTTCGGATAGCGCGCCATGGTCCCCTCCTGGGTAAGTCACGATGATGACCGTGCTGGCGGGGGACCAGTGTTTCCGGTTATGTCGAGGGGCTGGCCGAGGCGGCCGGGCAGCGGACGCTGGCCTTGCGCAACAGATCGCTCGCCTTGGTGGTGACGGTGGCCAGCTGGGTCGAGACCGCGGTCGCGGCGGCGGTAGCGCTGGGCTGGCTGCCGATGTTCTTCAGCGTCATCTCCAGCTTGACCAGGGCCGAGTTGAGCTGATCGATCTCGGTTTTCCACTCGCCCCCGGCGTCCGTCCGCAGCCGCGCCACGTCCGCCCGGACCCGGGCGAGGTCGGTCTTGAGCTTGTCCAGCGCGTTAGCACTAGCCGTCAGGTGCCCGATCTGGGCCATGGCCGAGCGCAGCGCGGCCACGTCGGGGCAGACCGCCGAGGAAGGACTGGGTGACGGGCTGCTCGTGGCGGAATTCCCGCCGGACGAGCAGCCGGTGCCCAGCAGCACGGCCGCAGCGACGAGAACCACGCCAGCGAGTCCAGCCCTCATGCCCGAAACGCTGCCGCCTGGCTGCGCCCGCGTCCTCACCCGTGGGGGGTTAGTTGACCCGTCCCTGGGTCATTTCCATGATCGACTTCCACTCTTCCCACGGAGCGTGCGCCCTGCCCTAACCGGACAAAACACCCGCCATAGTGCACGCCGCGTAGGAAAAGTCGGCTGGCGACCGAAGAAGCCAGGGGGGCGCCCAAAATGGGGGCGTCCTGGGGCGGTTCGGGTGGTGAGGTGGGTTGGGGCGCCTTTTGAGCGGAGGTCCGCCGGCCTTTACCAGGTAGTACCTGCGGGTTGTGGTATCCGGCGCTGGTCCGGCGCACGGGCCTGACCATTAACAGCGCGGCGTCTGGCTCCCGGGCGCGCTGAAGTGATGGCGACCGGGTCGTCTTTTCTGCCGTTGGTGTGGCCATACCAGGCCTTGACCTACGAGGTATTCCGGAAGGCTAGGGTGGCGCCGGACCTTCACCCGCGTCAGGCGATGCCCGGCGGCGGCCCCTGCGCTGCAGTAGTCCCACAGACCCCACAAGGAGCCCAGGTAGATGGCAGCAGACCAGGTTGACGCACTGGTGATCTTTGGCGCGACCGGTGACCTCGCGAAACTGGAGACGTTCCCGGCCCTGGTGGGGCTGGTGGACCGCGGAGTCCTCGACGTGCCCGTGATCGGGGTGGCCAAGAACGGCTGGGGGCTGGGGCAGTTCCGCGACTACGCGGTCGCCTCGCTCAAGCTGAACCAGATGGACCCGGCCAGCCCGGCCGCCGCCAAGATGCTCAGCCTGCTGCGCTACGTGGACGGCGACCTGGGCGATGACGCCACGTACCACGCGATGTCGGACGAGGTCGGCAGCGGCCAGCAGATCCTGTTCTACCTCGAGGTACCGCCGGCGCTGTTCGGCCGGATCGCGCAGGGCATCGCGACCGCGGGCCGGGCCAAAGGCAACCGGATCATGGTCGAGAAGCCGTTCGGCACCGACCTGAAGAGCGCGATCGCCCTCAACGAACTGATGCACCAGTACTTCCCGGAAGACGCGATCTACCGGGTGGATCACTGGCTGGGCCTGGACCCGGTAGAGAACGTGCTGTTCGTCCGGTTCGCCAACGCGATCATCGAGCCGATGCTGAACCGCACCTTCGTGGAGAGCATCCAGATCACCATGGCGGAAGCGTTCGACGTCTCCGACCGGGGCGCGTTCTATGACCGCACCGGCGCCACCCGGGACGTGGTGCAGAACCACATGCTCCAGGTGCTCGCGACGGTGATGGCCGACCCGCCGGACGGCCAGGGCCTGTCCACCTGGCGCGACTCGAAAGCCCGGCTGATCTCCGCGATCCGCCCGCTCACCCCGGAGGAGACGGTCCGCGGCCAGTACGAGGGTTACACCAGCGTGCCGGGGGTGGACCCGCATTCGACGGTGGAGACGTTCACCGCGATCCGGCTGATGGTCAACTCGTGGCGCTGGGCCGGGGTCCCGGTGCTGATCCGGGCGGGCAAATGCCTGCCGGTCACCGCGACTGAGGTGGCGGTGCGCTTCCAGCGCGCCCCGTACGACGTGTTCGGCCTGGAGCCGCTGCCAGACAACAACACGCTGCGCTTCCGGGTCTGGCCGGAGACCGCGGTCGGCATGAGCCTGGCGGGCAAGAAGCCCGGGGCGGGCTGGGAGCCTGCCGTGGAAGAACTGTCGTTCGCGGAGCGGCCCGGCTCGGACATGCGGCCCTACGACCGGCTCATCGGCGCGGCACTGGACGGGGACCGCTGGCTGTTTGCCCAGCAGCACACGGTCGAGGCCGCGTGGCGGGTGGTGGACCCGATCCTGGGCGACGCGGTCCCGGTCCACCCGTACGCCCGGGGCAGCTGGGGTCCCCAGGAAGCCGACCGGCTGCTGCCCGCCCGTGACCTGTGGCACAACCCGGCCGGCTGAGGACCAGCCGGATGGGGGGCGGCGGATGACCGGCGAGGCCCGGCCCCGGGTAGTGATCGTCGGCGGCGGGTTCGCCGGGTTGTTCGCGACCCGCGCCCTGCGCCGGGCCCCGGTTACGATCACGCTCATCGACCGGGCCGAGCATCACCTGTTCCAGCCGCTGCTCTACCAGTGCGCCACCGGGATCCTGTCCGAGGGGAAGATCGCCGCCCCGTTGCGCGAGGTGCTCCGCCGGCACGCCAACGTCGAGTGCGTGATGGCCGAGGTCACCGGGATCGACCCGGATGCGCGGCGGGTGCACGCCAGGCGCCCGCTGGGCCAGCCCATCGAGATCGGCTACGACTACCTGATCGTGGCGGCCGGAGTGCAGCAGTCGTACTTCGGGCACGACGAGTTCGCGATGTTCGCCCCCGGGATGAAGTCGATCGCGGACGCGCTGACCATCCGGCGCCGGGTGTTCGGCGCGTTCGAGATGGCCGAGAGCGCGACCGATCACGGGGAGGCCCAGCACTGGCTCACGTTCGCGCTGGTCGGCGCGGGCCCGACCGGGGTGGAGCTGGCCGGGCAGATCCGCGAGCTGGCCACCCGCACGCTGCGTGCCGAGTTCCGCCGCATCAAGCCGCAGGACGCGCGGGTGCTGCTGTTCGACGGCGGGGAGGCACCGCTGGCCTCATTCGGCCCGGCCCTGTCGGCCAAGGCCGCCGGGGCGCTGCGCAAGCTGGGAGTCGAGCAGCACATGCACTCGATAGTGACCAAGGTCGACCTTCGCGGCCTGGAGGTGCGCGGCCCGGACGGCGAGGTCACCCAGTACGGGGCCGGCACCGTGCTGTGGACGGCCGGGGTCGAGGCCCCCCCGCTGGCCACGGCGATTGCCACCGCGACCGGGGCGCAGCAGGACCGCTCGGGCCGGATCCTCGTCCAGCCGGACCTGACCATTCCCGGCCACCCGGAGATCTCGGTGACCGGCGACATGATGAACTCCGCCGGCCTGCCCGGCGTGGCCGAGGTCGCCATGCAGGCCGGCCTGTACACGGCCCGGCGCATCCGGCGCGAACTGGATGGCCGGCCGGAGGGCAGGCCGTTCCGCTACCGCGACCTGGGATCGGCCGCCTACGTGTCCCGCGGCAACGCCGTGGTCTCGGTGGGCCGGCTGCACCTGGACGGCTTCCTGGGCTGGTGGGCGTGGCTGGTCATCCACATCGGCTCCATGACCGGGTTCCGTAACCGGTTCGGGGCCCTGGCGTCCTGGTGGTTCGCGTTCACCCGGGACCTGCGCCGCGAGCGCACCTTCACCAGCCACGACGTCGGGGCCGTGCGCGACGTGTACGGCGAGGACGTGGCCGCCATTATTGCCGCAACGAAAACCGCCAGCCCGCCGGCCCCGCCCGACCCGGCGGGATCAGCGGGGCCCGGGAAACCCGCCCGCGGGCGCCAGTGAGGCTTTCACGCCAGCTTGGCGTAGTCCTCGCGCCGGGCCACCCCGCTGACCGCGTCACCGATCAGGTAGCGGCGCGCGTTAACGGCCGCCTCCCGCGCCGCGTGGTACATGATCCCCGGCACATCCCCGGAGTTGTGCGGGGAGCCGAGCAGGTTGGGCAGCTCGAAGAACGGATAGTTGGTGCGGAACGGCGCCCCGCCGCGCGGCTCGTTCCACCACGCGTCGATGCCCGCCGAGAAGCCCGGATTGGCCAGCAGGTGCTCATAGAGGGCCCGCTCGTCCACGATCGCGCCCCGGGCCACGTTGACCAGGATCGCGCTGTCCTTCATCAGTCCCAGCTCGCGGGCGCCGAGGAGGCCGCGCGTGCCCGCAGTCAGCGGAATGCCGATGACCAGCACGTCCGCGGCGGCCAGCACCCGGTCCAGGTCGTCCAGGGTGCCGCAGAACTCGACCGGGTCGTCGGTGTGGCCGCTGCTGTTGATGGCCTGGATCCGCGCCCCGAACGCCCGCATCAGCCGGGCTGTGGCCCGGCCGATGCCGCCGTAGCCGAGGATCACGCACACCGCACCGTCCAGGGTGGCGTTCGCGGCGGCCCGGCCCCCCACCTCGCGGTTCCACTCGCCGCGGGCCAGGGCGGCGTTCTCCGGCAGGAGGCGCTTGGCCAGGCAGAGCACCATGGCCATGACATGCTCGGCGATGGGGTGCGCGTAGGCGCCCACGTTCCCGGCCACCATGATGTCGGGGGCGATCGCGTCGAAGTCCACCGTGTCCAGGCCGGCCGAGAGCATCTGGATGAAGCGCAGCCCCGGGGCGCTCTGCAGCGCGCCGGCCGGCACCTCATGCTGCAGCCGCAGGCCGATGAGCACCTCGGCCTGGCGCAGCACGTCCGCCTGCTCGTCCTCGCGCATCCCGTCGGTGAAGCTGAGGGTGGCCAGGTCGCCGAGAACGTCGGCGTTGATCGAGGTGTATTCACCGTCTACCGGGTAGCTCACCGCTACCAGCCGCTCGTGGGCCATCGAGCCTCTTTCCTTACGTCCTGCCTGTGGGGGTCTGATGCCTGACCGCAGTACATCAAACCGCGGCCCATCAAACAGCGGTGCACCAGCCAACAGCGGTGCACCAACCGGCGGTGCACCAACCGGCGGCACTCAGCCTGCCATGACCGAGGCCAGCTTCCGTGCACTGTATGACCGGCTGCGGGCCCGGCGGCCCTGGGGGCCAGAGGATCGCCGCGGGGCCCTCAACTACCTCACCCCGGCCGAGGTGCTCGCGGCGATGGGCGAGGTCCGGCTGGGCCGCACGGTGAGCCTGGAGGCCCCGGTCGAGGACCAGGTGACCAAAGACAATCCCGACCCGGCCCATCACCCGATGACCGGGATCGCCGATGACGCCAAGCCCAGCGGCGTGTCGTTTGCCATGGACCGGATCGAGATGAACGTGCACGGCAACGCGGACAGCCACATGGACGCGCTGTGTCACGTCATGTACGACGGCACGCTGTACAACGGGGTGCCGGCCGGCACCGTCTCACCCCAGGGTGCCGCCGACCTGAGCATCGAGGTGGCCGCGGACGGGGTGGTCGGCCGGGGCGTGCTGCTGGACATCCCGCGGCTGCGCGGGGTGCCCTGGCTGGAGCCGGGTGACTACGTGAGCACCGGCGATCTCATCGCCGCGGAGCAGGCGCAGCAGGTCCGGGTGGGCCAGGGTGACCTGCTGTTCGTCCGGGTCGGGCACCGGCGGCGGCGCGCAGAGCTGGGCCCGTGGGACGCGGCCGCCGCGCGGGCGGGGCTGCACCCAACCACGATGGAGTTCGTCGCCGACCGGAAGGTCGCACTGCTCGGGAGCGACAGCAACAACGACGCGGCCGGCCCCACCACCGGCCCGGTGGACTTCCCCGTGCACGTACTGGCCATCAACGCCCTCGGCGTGCACCTGCTGGACTACCTGCAGTTCGGGGAGCTGGTGCCGGCGTGCGAGCAGGCGGGGCGCTGGTCGTTCCTGTGCATCGTCGCGCCGCTGCGGCTGCAGCGCGGGACAGGATCGCCGGTCAATCCCATCGCCATCCTGTAGCGCCCTCGTCCGGTCCGGCCAGCCGGTGCCAGAGACCCCGCTGGGCACTGAGCCCGGCCGCGCCCACGGCGACCAGGATCACCACGTTGAGCAGCAACTGGTACAGCGAGCCTGCCGCGTCGTGCCAGCTGCTGAAGGCGAGCGACAGGCCGATCGACGCGGCCGCCGGGATGGTCGTGACCGAGATGAACACGCCGATCAGCGCGTTGGCCCGGGATTCGGTGAGCGAGACCACGCCGACCACGCCAGCCAGCACGGCCACGATGACGGAGAAGATGTTCGGGGAGTTGATCAGCTCCGCTACCGGCCGGGCCCCGTTCAGGAAGGCGGCGGGGGCCACGCCAGCTCCCCGGATCACCAGCGCGAACAGGAAGGTCGCGATGATCGCGGCCAGGAAGCCGCGGGTCAGCGCGGTGAGCGCCTCCTGCACCAGCGGCCCATCCCGCTTGCTGCAGCCCAGTGCGGCCGCGATGATCGCGAAATACTCCGGGCCGACCACCATGGCCCCGACCACCAGGATCTGCGAGTTGGTCAGGATGCCGACCGCCGCGATCAGCCCGGCGATGACGAGCAGGAGATAAAAGCTCGGTGGGTAGGTGGCGTTGGCCCGGATCGTGCTCTCCACCATGTCCCAGACCGGGATCCGCTCCCGCCGGGCGTAGCGCCGCGTCTCGGCCGCGTTGCGCGGGCCGGCCAGGGCCACGTTCCCCTGCCCGACCGTGACCGAGCCCTGGCTGCCGCCCTGCAGTCCGCGCAGCCGCCGCAGCACCGGGTTGGCCGACTCGTTGAGCAGGTCGAACTGCACCGCGTCGCCGGCCGGGCGGTGAGCCATGCCCGGCAGCACCACCAGGTTGTGCACCCCCGGCTCTGCGGCCAGCGCGGCCACCAGCCGGGGGGTCAGATCCTGCGGGCTCACCACGCGCACGTGGAGCACCCAGCCTCCCCCGTTCCTCCGCCGGGAACCTGGCCCTGACCAATCGCGCCGAGTGCTATACGCCGCGCTCGGCGAGCAGGCGCCCCGAGGCGATGGCCGCGTTAAAGGCCTCGAAGTCGCGCTCGTTCTGGTCCGCGTACGCGACAGCGAAGTCCGCGATCGCGTTCTCGAACACGTCGGAGTTGCCCAGGTAGGCGGCGATGGCGACCTCGTCTCCGGACCGGGCGTGCGCCCGGGCCAGGGTCAGCCCGCACAGCTCGCCGTACAGCCGCAGGCCGCGCGGGATCATCGCGGCGATGTTGACCGAGAACTTCCAGTCCCGCAGTTGCCGGACGTAGAAGTCGCGGGCCTTCCCGTCCAGCCCGCTGAACCGCTGCCAGCCCAGGAAGATGTCGCTGGCCGCCTGCATCAGGCGCTGGCCGTTCACCACCCGCTCGCCCTGGTTGCCGTACTTGCTGGTCCCGGCGAACCGGGCCAGCACCGATTCTTCGGCCTCCTTGACCTGAAGGAAGAGCGGGTCGGTGTTGTCCCGGCCGAGCATCAGGATGATCCAGCAGCGGGTGCCCACGCTGCCCACGCCGACCACCTTGCGTGCGATGTCGGTGAACTCATACTGCTCGAGCAGGACCCGGCGATCGGGCTGCAGGGTCCGCTGGTACTTGGCGATGAGGTCTTTCAGCTCCTTCGCGATGTCGATCGCACCGGCGAGCTCACCGAGCAGGTCGCGGAGCGGGACGATGACCGGTGGCTCGGACACGATCCGCGGCTGCCCGTCCTCGATCCGGGTCAGCTTGTCCAGCTCCTGCATGCTGTCCCGGGTCCGGGCCTTGGCCAGGCCCTTGTCGAGCGCCTTGCGCTGGCGCTCCTTCAGCAGGCCATCGAACCGGGCCCGGAAGTCGTCCATGTCGACCTGGGTGTACCAGACGCCCAGGTTGCCCTCCCCGGACAACTGCCGCATGACCTCCCGGTAGCGCCGGGCCGAGGCGAGCACGATCTTCCTGCGGTCCTTGTCGCTGAACCCGTTCTCCCGCGCGGCCACCTCCAGGCTGGCTGCCAGCCGTTTCACGTCCCACTCCCAGGGCGCGGGGAGCGTCTCGTCGAAGTCGTTGACGTCGAAGAGCAGCTTGCGCTCGGGCGAGCCGAAGAGGCCGAAGTTGGACAGGTGCGCGTCCCCGCAGGCCTGCACGATCATCCCGGTGGCCGGGGTGGTGGCCAGGTCGCTGGCCATGGGCAGCGCCGCGCCCCGGTAGTAGGTGAACGGGGTCTCCATCATCCGGCCGTACCGGACTGGAACCAGGTCCGGAACCCGCGCGGCGCCCTGAGATTCCAGCAGCGCGACCGGGTCAGCCCGGTTGGCCGACGGCTTCCACTCGGCGTGGCTCTCCCGCGGCACCTCGGCGCGGGCCGCCTTGCCGCGGACCCGGCGCTCGGCTGGGCTCATCCGCTGCCGCGGCGACTCCAGCCCGGTCGCCGGGCTGCGGGGCAGGACCACGGACCGGCGTGCCCCCTCGGGCACCCCGGCGGGCAGCGAGCTGACGGCTCCGTTCCGGGACCCTGCGCGGCGCGCGGTCGTGGTCCGCGCCGTGGCGGTCCGCGCGGTCGTGGTCCGCGCCGTGGCGGTCCGCGCGGTCGTGGTCCGCGGCGCGGCGGTGCGCGCCGTCGAGGTCCGCGACGTGCCTCGTGTCGTGCTGCGGGCCGTGCTCGCCGACGCGGGCGTCTTCGGGCTGGCGGTGGCCCGGCCAGCGGTCGTCCCGCTGGCGCTAGCGCGGCTGCTAGCGGCCCGGCTCGCCGCGGGTCGGGCCGCGGTGGTTTTGGCCGGTGTGGCCTGGGCCGCACTGTTCGTGGCCGGGGCGGTCTTAGCCGCGCTGCTGGTGGCCGGGGCGGTCTTAGCCGCAGTGCTCTTAGCCGCGGTGCTCTTAGCCGCGGTGCTCTTAGCCGCGGTGGTCTTCGCCTGAGTGCTCTTAACCGCGTTACTCTTCGCTGGAGTGGTCTTCGCCGCGGTGGTCCTGCTGGCGCGGGCGCCGGTGGCCCCAGCTGGCGCTGCCTTGGGGGTCGCCCGGTTCCCGCCCGGCCGGGTGCCGGTGGACTTGGCAGCCGCTGCTTTACTTCCTGACGTCCTGCTCGGTGGCTGTGCCATGAGCTCTTGTCCCTTCCTTGACCGTCAACCCGGGTGGGCCCGGTGCTGTGAACGCGTGTCATGACTGCGCGAGGCGGACGCCGCCCTTATCCGACCCACCCTTACTGCCTGCTGTCTTGGTTGCATCACCCCCCGGGGATGACGACGCTGCCCCGGCCGGCGAGCGAATCTGCGTAGTGAGACGTACCCCGCCCGGGCAGCGAACCGCCATCAGAGGGCCGCCTGCTCGGTGAACGCGGCCCTCGTCATCGGAGGCCGCATGTCCCGACCGATCGAGGACTACGCTCTGGTCGGCGACCTGCATTCGGCGGCGCTGGTCAGCCGCGACGGTTCTATCGACTGGCTGTGCCTGCCGCGATTCGATTCCGAGGCCTGCTTCGCAGCGCTGCTGGGTGACGAGAGGCACGGGTACTGGCAGATCGCCCCGGCCCGCGAGATCAGCCGGGTCCACCGCCGGTACCGGCCCGGCAGCCTGGTCCTGGAGACCGAGTTCACGACCGCCTCCGGGGTGGTCCGCGTCATCGACTGCATGCCGCCGCGGGGCGCCGACCCCGTGCTGATCCGGCTGGTCGAAGGGGTGGCCGGGCGGGTCGACATGCGGATGACGCTCGCCGCACGGTTCGAGTACGGGCTGACCCTGCCCCGCATACAGCAGCAGGACACGGCCCGGCGGATCGTGGCTGGTGGTCAGTCGCTCTGGATATTCAGCCCGCTCGAGGTGCGCGCACCCGAGACGGACCTGATCGCCCACTTCTCGGTCGGCCAGGGCGACCGGATCCCGGTAACGGCGGTCTGGCGCCCGTCGCACCTGCCGGCGCCTGACCCGCCGCCAGCCAGCGCCCTGGTCGAGCAGACCACCGGCTGGTGGGAGGACTGGGTCGCCGGCTTGCACGGCGTCGACCAGGGCGCAGGCGAGTGGCAGGAGGCGGTGATCCGCTCACTGATCACGCTCAAGGCGCTCTGTTACGCACCGACCGGCGGGCTGGTCGCCGCGCCGACCACCTCACTCCCCCAGCAGGCCAGCGGGCTGCGCAACTGGGACTACCGCTACTGCTGGACGCACGACGCCGCCGACGCCGTGGAGGCCTTCCTGGCGGCAGGCGCCGATGCGGAGGCAGGCGGCCTGCTGAGCTGGCTCGCCCGTACTGTGGCCGGTCCGCCGGCCCAGGTCCAGGCGGTGTACCGGGTCACCGGGGAGCGGCGGATGCCGGAGATCGAGGTCGAGTGGCTGCCCGGTTACGAGAACGCCCAGCCGGTCCGCATCGGCAACGCCGCCGCGACGCTCCCCCAGCTCGGCATGTTCGGCGATGTGCTGCGGGCCTGGCTGACCGCCCGGGCCGCCGGCCTCCCGCCGGGAGAGGCTGGCCCCGATGAGACCCGCCTGGCTGACACCGACGCCATCCTCTCGTTCCTGGAGGCGCGCTGGCCGGAACCGGACGCCAGCCTCTGGGAAATGCGCGGGCCCCCCCGGCAGTTCACCCACACCAAGGCGATGATCTGGGCCGCTGCGGACTCCGCCGTCAAGATGATCGAGTCGTTCGGGGATCGGGGGCCGGTCAGGCGCTGGCGGCGGCTGCGTTCAGCGGCCCGCGCCGACGTGCTGGCCCGGGGGTATGACCCAGACCGGAACACGTTCACCCAGCACTACGGCTCGGCCGCGGTGGACGTCAGCCTGCTTCGCCTCCCGCCGCTGGGATTTCTGCCGGCCGCCGACTCCCGGATGGCCGGCACCGTGGAGGCCATCACCCGGGAACTAGACGACAGTGGCGTGCTGCTGCGCTACCTGACCCACTCGCCGGCCGACACCGACGGCCTGCCCTCTGGTGAGGCCGGCTACCTGCCCGGCTCGTTCTGGCTGGCTCAGGTGCTGGCGGCCGCGGGCCAGACCGAGGAGGCGCGCCGGCTCTTCTCGGCCCTGCTCGCCCTGCGCAACGACGTGGGGCTGCTGGCCGAGGGGTATGACCCATTGCGCAGGCGGTTCGCTGGCAACTATCCACTGGCCGGCTCGCACATCGGCCTGATCATGACCGCGCAGGCTCTTGCCCAGATCGGCCAGTTCGCCCCGTCTGGGTGATGTGCCGCGAGCCGGCCGGCGGCAGCCTGGATCCCGGCCACCCCGAGCCGGCCCTGAGCTCTTCGGGGTCGGCGGCCGCTGAAGCGCACAACGGCCGGGGAGGCCTGACATACATGAGCCGTCCGTTCTTCATGCCGCTTCTCGCCCCGGAAGCACCCGGCCGCCGGCTGGGCCGGCCCGCGGGGAAGTCCAGGTCCCGGGCGGCGGGATGGCTGCGCAGCCGGACGGCGACCCGGCGGTCCCGGGCCAGGACCAAGGCCTCGATTCCGTACCTGGGCGTGACCACCTCCCTGGATGGCTGCCGGGGCAGCGGCCTGGCGGACGCGGTCCTGCACCGGGTGCTGCGCTCAGGCGTCCCGGTTGGGACCGTGGTCCTGGACCTCGGAGCGGCCGCCACGCTGGACCCGGAGACCTGCGCGGCCATCCTGCTGATGCACCAGCGCCTGACCGCGATCGGCACCCGGCTGCGGCTGGCGGCCAGCGCGCGCGGACTGATCGACTGCCTGGCCGGCGCCGGGGTGGTCCAGCAACTCGGCCGCGACACCATTCATGCGAGCTTCCGGGGCGCGGTACTCGCGGTGTACGCGGCCCAGCCCGGGCCGGGGCTGGCCGTGGGCCGGATCCGAACCGAACTGGAGATGCAGGCCGAAGCCATCGAGCTCTTACATCCGGGTCGGCCTTCAGGTCCCGGTCCGCGTCTAGATCGCGGTTCGCGATTACACCCCGGTCCGAGGCGCTCCCGCCCCAGGCCGCACCCGCGTTGTCGCCGCAGAGCACGATTGCTCCTGCTTCACCCGCTGCGGGTGGAGCGGTCCCGCCGCCCAGGGCGGTGAACTGGGTCAGCCATAGCCAACCTGAGGGGAAAGGACACCATGTCTGACCTGATCGCCATCGGTTACCCGGACGAGCAGACTGCGGAACTGGCCGCGCAAGAGGCTCGTCGACTGGCCAAGGACCTCATCATCGAGCCCGATGCCATCGCGAGCATCGTCCGCGACAAAGAGGGCAAGTTCCACGTGCACACCAGCCATAATCCGGTCGGGGCCGGGGCCAGCTGGGGAATGTTCTGGGGACTGCTGTTCGGCCTGCTGTTCTTCATCCCGTTCTTCGGCCTGGCCATCGGCGCCGGAATGGGCGCCCTGATGGGGAAGGTCACCAAGTCGGGCATCGACCGCGAGTTCCAGGACCAGGTCCGCGGCCTGCTCAAGCCGGGCACCTCGGCGCTGTTCCTGATGGTGGAGAAGGTGACCCCCGACAAGGCCACTGAGGCGCTCAGCCAGTTCGGTGGCACCGTGCTCAAGTCTTCGCTGTCCAAGGAGGGCGAGGCCGACCTGCAGGACGCGCTGCACGGGAAGAGTGCTCCGGCCAGCTAATCCAACGCCACCATGATCCTGGTCACTTAGTGCTGCCCCACAGCACTAGGTGACCAGGATCATGCTTGTCCGGGGCCCAGCCGGGGGGGGCGGCACCATCGCCGCCCCCCCCGGTGGGTTCAGATGCCGAGCAGCTTCTGCTTGGCCGCGGAGAACTCCGCATCGTCCAGCGCGCCACTCTCGTGCAGCGCGCTGAGCTGCTTGAGCTGCTCCGAGACCGGCATGTCCGCCTGAGCGGGCTGCTGGGCCCTGCCCGGCGGGGCGGCATCTTGCTGGGTGCCGCCTTGCTGCTGTTCCAGGCGGCTGATCCGGTCATCCTGGCCGGACTCCTGTGCGGACTGCTCCGCCGAGCGCTGGGCCACCTTCTTGCCCGCCACGTACGCGCCACCACCGACCACCGCCGCGCGCAGCAGCGGACGCCGCCGTCTGTACATGTCCCGCCCCCTCAGTCGGCCTGGCCGTCAGATGCCGTCGCCCTCGGGCAGGGCCAGCCCGAGGGCGACCATGATCTCCGGAGCCGCTCCGATGATCCTCGGCCCGCCGACCTGCGGGGCGACAGCACGCAGCACGCCGACGATGTCGGCCGGGCTGGCCCCGGAGTCCAGCGCGTTGGAGACCTGCCACAGGTACGAGGCGGGCGGGGCGTCCAGGGCGATCAGGGCGGCGATCTTGACCAGCGAGAAGGTGCGGGCGTCGAGCCCGCTGTTCTCCTGCGCGGCCTCGCGCAGTTCCAGTGCTTCGCCGAGGACCTCAAGGTCGCCCAGGGACAGGCCGCTCAGCGCGTCCCTGGTCGCCGCGTCTACATCCACGTTGGCAGGCGTGCTCATATCTTGCTTCCTCTCGGTGGGCCGTCGGGCGTGCCCGCGGCGGCATCTCTGGCAGTCACGTTTCGTGGGTTTCCCCGGATCTGACGTTCGCGCGCATCCGCGCACGGCGCGCCACCCGGCGCGGGTGAGGCGAAAGGCAGCGCGGGTCACCCTAGGCTGGCGGCCATGACGAACCCGGCGGGCCAGCTCAGACTGATCCGTTCGAGCCAGGGGTCCGGGCCGCGGTACGGCAGCCTGCTGGTCATCCTGGTCGTCACCTACCTGCTGTCCGCGTTCACGTCGGGCCGCCTGGTCGATTCTGTGCAGGTGGTGCTGTTCCTGGCCGTGGTCCTGATCGCGTTGCGCAACGGCCGGTTCCATCGCAAGACCGTGCAGTTGCTCGCGGTGGGCCTGCTAGTCGGCTCGGGCATCTCGGCTATCCTCCGGGTCGTCAACGACAGCGGCCCCGGCGGTGCGGTGGCGAGCCTGTGGACAGCCCTGATCCTGCTGCTGGCGGTGATCCTTATCGTGTGGGAGGTGCTGTCCCGGCCGCAGATCACGGCGCAGAGCATCTACGGCGTCCTGAGCGCCTACATGATCATCGGACTGATCTTCGCCTCTGTGTACGTAGCGATGGAGAAGTTCGGCGGTTCGTTCTTCGTCCACGGGGAGGCGGGCAACTCCCAGACGTTCCAGTACTTCAGCTTCACCACGCTGACGACCCTGGGTTACGGGGACTTCACCGCAGCTGGGGACGGCGGCCGGGCGGTCGCCGTGCTGGAGGCCATCATCGGCCAGATGTTCCTGGCCACCCTGGTCGCCCGGCTGGTGGCCGGATTCCGCTGGTCGGACCGGGCGGCCGGCCAGCGCGCCAGCCAGCAGAAAGCCCCGGCCGCGGTCCAGGGCCCGCAGGTCAACGGCACGGTGCCGGGTTCCGGCCCGGACGACTCCCCCTCTGGCCCGCCACTCCCGCCGACCGGATCCCGGGCGGCGGCCTCCGGCAGGGGCCAGGCGAAGAAGGCCTCGGCTCCCGGCCTCATCCGGCTGAGCCCTCCGGGTGCGGTGCCGGGACGCGGGACCGGTCAGCGCCCCGGCCCGCGAAAGGGCACCGGGGGGCCAGGCCCGGTCCCCTCCCCCCGCCCCGCGGGGCGAGATTGAACCAGGCCGCCCTGAGCACCGCGTGAGCAGGACCCCAGGGCCGCCCCCGGGGTCAGATTTCCTGCATCTCCCGGCCGTGCATGGCCAGCGCGTAGATGATCACGATGTCGAGGGCGATGAGGATCACGCCCCAGACGGGGTAGGCGGCCAGGAACGCGAGGTTGATGATGGCGCTGATCACCGCGAGCACGATCCCGGTCACCCGGGCCCAGGTCTGGCCGGCCAGGACCCCGAAGCCGACCAGGATGAACAGCGCACCCAGGGCCAGATGCGTCCAGCCCCAGGCCGCGTAGTTGACGTGCACGACCAGATGACTGCTGGTGACCAGGTAGTAGCTCTTCTCGAACAAAGCCACCAGGCCATCGATGATGTGGAACGCGCCCAGCGTGATCATGACGACGCCCGCGAAGATGACCCAGCCCACCCAGCCGCTCGGCGTGCTCGCCGCGCGCGTGCCTCCGTAGCCAGCGGGCCGGTCGGTCCCTGGTGTCCCTTCGGCGTGGGTATTACTCATAGCGTGTCCACTCCCTCGGTAACGGGGGCATGTGGTGACCAGTAGCGGTCCGGCCCTGCCGGTGAGCGAGTTAGTGAACCCCTCGACCGTTGTGCCGGGTTTCCACGCTTCCGAGGCGCCTTTCAGCGAGCATCACCCGGGGTGGGTGAAACCTCCCCTCCGCACCGGATCACGCCAGCTCAGCGGGGGCGTCGTGGCCCGGGGGCGTTAGGTATAGGGAGTCCTGGCCCGGGGACAGCGGGTCCGGAGACGGCCGGTCCAGGAACCGGAGCCGGGCTGCACGGGCGGGCCAGGCGTACACCACCGCCGTCCCGGCGATCATGTCGTGCAGGGCCCGGCGGTTCCGCTGGAACAGGATGCCGGTGAAGCCCAGCCCGAGGAGCAGGAAGCTGAGCGGGAAGGCCAGGGTCCGGATCACCGCGCGGCGCGGGCCAGCCTGCGTCCCGTCGGCCGCCACCACCCTGACCCCGAGCAGGGCCATGCCCAGGGTCTTGCCGCTCGCCCCCCACGAGTACGCGAAATAGACGAACAACCAGGCTGCGTACAGGATCGCGACCGCGAGATCGTTGCGGTTCCAGGAGATGGAGTGCCCGGTGATGATTCCGGCCGCGAAGGAGGCCGCGGCGAGGGCCAGCATGAACACTCCGGTGCCGATCCCGAGGTCCGCCACGTACGCCACGAACCTGGAGACCGCACCCCCGTAATGCGGCCGCTGCGCGGGAGGGTCGCGGCGGAGCAGCCGGGCGACCCAGCGGGCGATCCACTCGTCCAGCCCGACGGCCTGACTCCGGATCACGTCCAGGGCTTCGCTCGCGATGCCGCCGGACGAGCGAGCGATCATCGCCCCGATGTCGGTGTGCAGGGCCAGCGCGTCGACGTCGATGCGCTGGGCGATGGCGTTGATATCCACCCGTCCGGCGATCGCATCCATATCCATCCGGGCCAGCAGGTCGTCGAGATCCACCTTGGCCAGCAGCCGGTCCACATCGATCCGGTCCAGGAGCTTTTCCGGGTCGATCCGGTCCACCAGCTTGTCCAGGTCGACCTGGTCGAGGATCTTGTCCAGGTCGACCTGGTCGACCACCTTGTTCACGTTGACCTGGTCCACGACCCTGTTCACGTCAACCTGGTCCACGACCTTGTTCACGTTGACCTGGTCCACGACCTTGTTCACGTCGACCCGCTCCACGATGGCGTCGAAATCGACCCGCTGGATCACGGCGTTCACGTCCAGGGTGCGGACGACCACGTCGATCACCCGCTCGGCGGTCCTCTCGGCCAACTGCTCGACCGGATCGGTAAGGCGCTTGCCCATCGAGCGCAAGCCATGCAGTGGGTCCACCGCGTCAGCCCTTCTTGATCAGCCCGACCAGTCCGTCGGTAGCCACGATGAGGCCCGCCGCGCCCAGGGTGCAGGCCAGTCAAGGCCGCCAGGAGGGCCAGGCCGGCCGCCTCCATGAGCATGGGGCTCAGCTGCCGTTGTGGCCGGCGGTCTGCGGCAAGGCCGCAGTCGGCGCCGGAGGCCTGCCGATCAGTTCGATGAGGCCCAGGACCACGAGCAGCAAGATGGCCAGGACTATCGCGACCACGGCGGTCGGGCGGCCCCAGAACACGAAGATGATGGCGAACAGGGCCACCGCGCCAATGCGCAGCGCGTGGCGGTGCTGGTACGTCCAGCTCCCCACGGGCCCGGTCCGCAGCCCGGCCCGTTCGCCGCTGGACCGCAGCCAGCCCAGCCCGGACTTGACCGTGCCGCGGGCCCGGACCGCGGTGACCGACGGGCCGGTGAAGAAGGCTGCGATGGCCACGATCAGGCCCACGACCAGCAGGACCCGCAAGCCGTCTTTGATGAACCGGACCAGGGTGTCGTACAGGATTGCGGCCGCGTTGGCGGGCAGCACGCTGCTCGGCACGCTGTTCAGGTAGATGCCGCGGGCGATGGCCAGCGCCACGCCGAGCAAGGCCATGGATGCGGCGAAGCCGAGCCCGGCGCCGATCAGCGCCCGCCGGTGACTGCGCGCGACATAGACCCCGGCGGCGATCAGCAGCAGGGCCAGGATGGGCAGGACGATCTTCAGGTCGTTGAGGACCCGGTAGCCCGTCTGCGCCTTGACCAGGTACTTCGCGGAGAACAGCCCCACCGTGGGGTTGATCGCCGGAACGCTGTTGACAATGCTGAATCCGCGGGCGGCCAGGTCTTTCTTGACCACGTCGATGAACGGGCCCAGGTTCAGCGTGACCTGCCCGTTGCTGATCGTGATGGAGCCGTTGCCCTGGCCGGAGAGAGCCTTGACCAGTTGGGCGTGCACCCTCCGGTTCACCTGGACCCAGAGGTTCGCCACCTGCGGGCTGGCCACGATCTTGGCCACCTGGGTATGAATGAAGCCGCCCACCGCGCCTGCCAGCGACCCCGAGAAGGTCTGCAGGAGCGTGCCCACCCGGGTCAGGCCCTTGCTCTTCAGCGTGGCGGCGGCCTGGTTGGTGAGCGCCTGGACGTGGATGTGGGCGTTGATCTGGGTGGTGATCTTGTCGGTCAGGGCGCTCTGGACCGCGGGCTCGTGGATGAGCGGGGCCACGTTTTCCACGTAGCGGTTGGTGTCGGACACCTGGTTGGCGGTCCAGACCGCGAGCACCGAGACGGGGGCCAGGATGCAGCCCAGCACGATGCACAAGGTGGCGACGGGGCCGCGCCAGCCCGGCCGACGCCGCCGGCCGGTGCCCGCCGTGCCGCCGTCCGGCGGCCCAGGCCGGGCGCGCAGATCAGCGACCTCGGCGCGAAGCTGTTCGAGCTCAGCTTTTTGCCGCTCGAGCTCAGCTTTTTCATCATCAGCGGTGAGAGAACCGGGGTCGTGCGTAAGCCGATCCTGTGCCGCACTATCGTCACCGACAGACACCGATCACCTCCTGCTCCCCTTACTGGGAGCGGTTGGAAGCCTGCCGCCGCGGGCACCTGTGCCCCCCGGTTGCGGGTGCCCCTCGGCGGCAGGCTTGATCACCGTCGCTGAGACAGCCCCCTGGTCGCCTCCCCCGCACGGGGTGAAAGCCGGGCCAGGTCCGCGGGGCGCATCCAGGGAACAGCCGGGGGGACGGTCGCTGTGTCCGGACGTGTCCGGACCTGCGGGGTCCCAGCCAGGACCTTCACCGGCCCGGGACGTACCCTTAAGGAATGGCCAGGTGAAGGGGTGGCCGGCGCGTCTCACCCGCAGCGGGTGAGGTGAGCCAGGCCCGTGGCGGCCATAGTCCAGCCAAGAGATATCGGCGCCCCAGCCCGGATGCACCCTCGCCGGCTAGGACGCGGCGACCCGATAAGGGTGGCGTGACGTAGGAGGAAGGCGCTCGTGACTATCGGCGGAAGCGCGGCACTGATCATCATCGGTGCGATTCTCCGCTTCGCCGTCACCTGGACCCCCAAGAACGTCGACCTGCAGGTCATCGGGGTGATCTTGATGATCGGCGGAGTGGCCGGCCTGTGCGTCGCCATCGGCCTGATGCTCATGCGGCGGCGTGACCGGGGCGCGGCTGAGGTGACCGAGCAGCGTCGTTACGTCGAACCGCCGATGTAGCCGGCGTCGCCGCGCGCGACCCGGATTGCCGTTGACGTAGGACATGCGGCGGCTAGCGTTTGCGATGTGACGCAGCAACAGCTGGACCTGCTGGCCGGGGCCAGCATCGTCGTGTGCTGGTGCGCCATAGCCACCTGGCTCGTGGCTGAGCATCACAACGTGGGCCGGGCCCCGGAGGAACAGACGCGTTCCTGGTTCGGCACCGCCGTCACCCCCGCCCTGATCATCGTGGTGGTGGTCAATCTGGCCGTGCCCAAAGCGGAGTGGCGCTCGCTGTCCTTTTACGCTCCGCCGGTTCGCATCCTGGGACTGGTCATCCTGCTGGCCGCGACGGCGTTCACGATCTGGGCCCGGATCGTGCCTGGCATCATGTGGAGCGGGGGCGCCGTCAGTCAGGCAGGAACACCCGCTCCGGACCAACGGGCCGTACAGCGTCACCAGGCATCCCATTTACACCGGGATGCTGGGCATGTTCCTTGGCTGCCTGCTGGTGGCCGGTGGCGGGCGGTGGATCACGCCCTTCCCGGTGTTTCTCGTGCTCCTGGAGATCAAACTCCACATCGAGGAACGGCTGATGCAGGCCGAGTTTCCCGACGACTATCCGCGCTATCGCCAGCAGGTGCCCCAGCTCGTCCCTGGCCTGAAGCTGATCAGCAGGCACCGGATGGCCGTCGGTTAGCGGGAGCACCATGGCGCCGTAGGCATCCAGGGGCGGGGCTGACAGTACGGCGGCCAGGCTCAGGCACCGGGGGGTACCGTGACGGCGCCGGGGTAAGTCACCGGGAGGTCCAAAATCATGCTGGGGCCGAGGTAAGCGTTTCTGGTCACTGGTGGGTTAACGGGTGTGAGCCAAGACAGCGCCGAGTTCGCCGAGTTCTTCGCGGCAAGCTGGGATCCCTGCCTGCGGGCGGTGGCCGCCAGCACCGGCAGCATGATGCTGGCCGAGGACCAGGTCGCGGAGGCGTTCGCCCGGGCGTGGGCGTGCTGGCCCAAGATCAGCCATCATCCAGCGCCCAGGGCCTGGGTGGTCCGCACCGCGCTCAACGCCGGGGCGTCCTGGTGGCACCGGCGCAGCAAGGAAACGGCGCTGGCCAGTGATGACATCGCGGCGGCTGACCGCCAGGGGACCGGCCTGGACACGGCCTTGCTCACCGCGCTGCGCCGCCTGCCAGCGCGTCAGCGGGAGGTGATCGTGCTGCGTGTCTTCCTCGACCTGGACATCGACACGACCGCCAGGCAGCTTGGCATCGCACCGGGAACGGTCCGGGCTCACCTCGCGCGAGCCATGACAGCGCTGCGCGGCGAACTGGTCCCCGCCTTGATCGCGGAGATCGAACGATGAAGGACGACGAGCGCCCGGACAACGAGCGCCTGGACGACAGCGTCCTGACCGAGGAACTGCTCGATTCCCTGTCCGAAGTGGCTGTGCCCGAGCGGCCGCCGCTGGCCGCCATCACCGACCGGGGCCGCGTGCACCGGCGGCGGCGGCTGGCACGTCTGGCGGGCCTGGGTGTTACCGGCGCCGCCGCGGCCATCGCGCCGATGCTCGGCCTGACCGGCGTTCTCGGTTCGGCCCCGGCCGGCATGACCCAGACCGCGGACTTCACCCTCACCAGCTATACCAACGGCACCGTCGCGCTGCGCCTAGGGCAGATGTTCGACCCCGCCGCGCTGCAGCGGGCGCTCGAGCGCCGCGGCATCCGGGCGGTGGTCAAGATCGGCACCTACTGCTCGTCCAGCCCCGCGGCACCCAGCCCGATCCGCGTCGGGGTACTGCCCGGCTCGGGGCCCGCCGGGAAGCGTCACCGGATCGGGCCCGGACTCGGTAACGGCCAAGGCATCCTGGAAACCGTGAACCTCCCGGTCAAGCCCAGCCAGCTGGCCCCGATGGTTGACCCCATCACGATGGTGATCAACCCTGCGGCGATGCCCGCGGGGACCGAGTTGTTCATCGGCTTCTTCGACCTCGGCCACAGCATCTTCGTGGACCTCATCTACACCGACTCTCGCACCTGTATCAACGGCCAGCGGCCGCCCGCCCTGGCCCGCCTGGACCGGCCCCCGTCAGCCGGGCACTCATGACCCGGCGGCAGGCCCTCGCAGAGCGCAAAATCTTGCCCAGGCCGAGGTAAGCGTTTCTGGCCCCTGGCAGGTTAACGGGTGTGAACCAGGACAACGCCGCGTTGGCCGCTGCGCACGGCGCAGCTGATGGTGACCAGCCACCGCAGGTCATGGTGGCGGTGGAGAGTATTTCCCGAACCTTCGGCAGCGGGCATACGATCGTGCACGCGCTGCGGGGGGTGTCGTTCACGGTCAGCCGGGGCCGGCTTACCGCCCTGCGCGGACGATCCGGCTCCGGCAAGACCACGCTGCTGAACATCATCGGCGGCCTGGACAGCCCGACGGCGGGCCAGGTGTGGGTGGATGGCCGCGAGGTGGGCCGGATGACGGAGCGGCAGCGGCTGGCGTTGCGGCGCGACACGGTCGCCTTTATTTTCCAGTCCTTCGGGCTCATTCCCATGCTGTCCGCAGCTGAAAACGTGGGGATTCCGCTGCGCATCGCGGGCCTGCGGCCCAGCGAGCGCCGGGAGCGGGTCGCGGCGATGCTGGCGTTGACCGGCTTGTCCAGCCACGCTGCGCACCGGCCGGGCGAGCTCTCCGGGGGCCAGCAGCAGCGGGTCGCCATCGCCCGCGCCCTGGCCGGCCGGCCAGGCCTGCTGATCGCTGACGAGCCAACCAGCCAGCTCGACCTGGAGACCGGCCGGCAGATCATGGCGCTGCTGCTGAGCGTGGTGCGCTCCGAGGGGATCACCGCCCTGGTCGCCACTCACGACGAGGCGCTCATCGACCTGGCCGATCAGGTCATTTCGCTGGAGGACGGCTGCGTCGTGACCGGGCAGGCTGCCGGGCAGCAGGCCCTGGCCGGGGACGCCGGGAGCTGATCTGTGCCTGGTCTGGGAATCTCCTTCCTGGCCCGCCGGGCCAGATCCTCGTGGCTGCTGCTGGCCTGCGTCGCGGTCACGGTGCTGCTCGCCACCGGGCTGGCCACCGTGCTGTGGACCTTCGCCGCCGCGGCCATCCCGGCCGGAGCGGAGCGCATCCTCGCCCCAGCGCAGGGCCGGGTGGTCGGGCTCAGCGGCGTAGTCGACGATGCCGGGGAAGTTGCCACCGACTCGGGACAGGTCCGGGCCACGCTGCGGAAGGCCTGGCCCGGGATCGGTTACCAGATGCAGAGCGCGGTGTGGGCGAACCCGGTCCCGCTCGCACCGCCCCGGGTGGTGCGCGCCGAGTCCAGCCCGGTTCCGGGCGCTCCTCAACCGGTCGAATGGCAGCTCCAGCCCGCGGCACTGGCCGGGATCCGCGCGCAGACGGTGCTGACCGCCGGGACGTGGCCGGGCCCGCCGCAGCACGGCGATCCGCTGCCGGTGGCGCTACCGGTGGCCGTGGCCCGCCGGCTCCACGCGGTACCCGGCTCGGTGCTGAACGCCGCGACCCGCGCTGGGCCAGCTGCGGCCGGGGTACGCGTCACCGGCGTGTTCCGGGTCAAGAACCCGGCGTCACCGTACTGGGCGATGGATCTGGTAGGGGTCTCCGGGTTCGAGGCCAGCGTCCTTCCCGGGCAGGGCCCCCCGGGTTCGCTCGTGGTGTACGGCCCGGCGGTAGTGAACCCCGCGGCGTTCTACGGCGGCCTGGCCGCGAGCCAGGGTTCGTGGTTCGTGCTCCCGCAGGCGGGGGCCCTGGCCCGGGGAAACATCGGCGTGCTCGCGCCGAAGACGAGCCAGGCACTGAGCAACCTGACCACGTTGATCCTCCCGTCCGGGCTGCAGGTGACCACCCGCCTGCCTCAGGTCCTGGCCGGGATCGCCAGTACGATCACGCTGGCCAGGTCGCTGTTCACCATCGGCGCGCTGGCGTTGCTGCTGGTCGCGTCGGCGGCGCTGGTGCTGGCCGCGCGGCTGCTGGCCAGTGTCCGGGACGAGGAGTCGGCGCTCCTGCGCGCCCGCGGTGCCACCCGGTGGCAGCTGATGCGGCCGGTGCTGGCCGAGGCGCTGGTCCTCGCCGCTGCGGCCAGCGTGGTTGGCGTGCTGGCCGGGGCCCGGCTGACCGGCCCGCTGGCCGGCCTGGGCGGGGTGCACCTGGACAGTAGCCAGGCCACCCGGATCAGCTCGCTGGCCTGGCTGTCAGCGCTGGTCATGGTGGCGGTATGCACCGCGGTGATGGCCTGGCCCGCGCTGCACGCCGGCACCCCGGATGCGGCCCGGGCCCGGCAGGGGCGGCAGGCCCGGCTGGCCGGGGTGGCCTGGGCGGGCGGTGATCTGGCCGTGGTCGCGCTGGCCGCGCTGGCGGTGTGGCAGTTGCGCGGCTATTCGGCAGTCGCGCACCCGGCCGCCGGGCCGCTGGGTGTCGATCCCGCCATCGCTGTCGCGCCCGCGCTCGCGCTGGCCGGGGTGGCGCTGATCCCGCTGCGCACCCTGCCGCTGCTGGCCCGGGTCACCGACCGGGCCACCGACCACGGCCGGCGGCTGGCCGCCGCCATGGTCAGCTGGCAGATCGCCCGGCGGCCGATCCGCCAGGCCGGCCCGGTCCTGCTCGTCGTCGTCGCCACCGCGACCACCACGCTGGCGCTGGCCGGCTACCAGAGCTGGCACCAGTCGGCCGCCGACCAGGCCGCCTTCGTCGTCGGCGCGGACGTCCGGGTGAACGCGACCCAAGCGGTGCCGCTGGGCACCGAGACCATCGCCAGGGAGCGGGGGGTCACCGCCGCAACACCGGCCAGCATCACCAGCATGGGCACCACCGGCCAGCTGATCGCGCTGGACGCGGCCTCGGCGGGCAACGCGATCCTGCTCCGCCCCGACCTGTCGCCGGTCCCGGTCAGCAAGCTGTGGCAGAGCATCACCCCTAAGCGCAAGCCCGGGCTGGCACTTCCTGGCCGGCCGGACCGGCTGCGGATCCTCGCCGCCCTGGGGGCGGGCCCGGGCACCAGCGCGCCGGACGTTCGCAAGGGTGTCGGCTCGGCCCAGGTCACGGCCTTCGTCCAGGATGCCGACGGAACCACCTACTCGCTGCCCGCCGGGGTCCTGCCCGCCGACGGCCAGCGGCACGCGCTGGTCGTCCCGCTATCCGGCCCGCGGGCCGGCGCGCCACAGGGCAGCTACCCGATGCGGCTGCTCAGCCTCAGCCTCACCTTTGTCCTGCCGCTGTACAACCCGGCGCGGCCAGCCCTCAACGCCAGCCTCAGCATCGGGTCCCTGGCCGTGGCCGGCACGACCCACGGCCCGTTCGCCCGGCCGTTCCGCGACGGTGCCGCCCTGGCGGCGTGGCAGGGCGCGGGATCCTCGCCCAGCGTGCCGACCGGGCCACCGGGCCAATTCTCGACGCCCGCCGCGGACGGCGCACCGCCATACATCCTGGGCTGGCATCGCGCGGCGGGGGGCGGCCAGCAACTCACGTTCAACGCCGGACACGATCCATCGCTATCGATCATGAACAACGAGCTCATCGCGCCCGGCAGCATCGTCGGAACGGTCTCCACCGCGGCGCAGTCGCCCTTCCAGTACGTCCCGGTCATCGCCACCAGCGGTTACCTGGCCGCCACCCGGCTGCACATCGGATCGATTCTCACCATCCCGGTCGGCGGATCCTCGGTCCCGCTCCGGATCGTGGCCTCGGTGACCAGGTTCCCGACCGTTTTCGGGCGGAACCAGGCGCTGATCGCCGACCTCGGGACCGTCAGCGACGTGCTCGCCGCCGGCCAGGGGATGCCCTTGTCAGTCACGACGTTGTGGCTGAGCACCCAGGGCGGTCGGGTACCGCACCTGCCGGCCGGGCTGTCCGTTGCCGTCCGCGCCGACCACGAGGCCACCCTGCTGCACAATGCGCTGCTGACCACGCCCAGGCAGGCCCTGCTGGCCATCGGGCTGGCGGCGGTGCTGCTTGGCGTACTCGGCTTCTCGGTCAGCGTCGCGGCCAGCCTGCGCACCCGGCGGACGCAGCGCGCGGTGTTCGCCGCGATGGGAGTGGGCCGGTGGGCCCAGGCCGGCCAGCTGTGCCTGGAGCAACTCGCGCTCAGCCTTCCGGCCGCGGCGGTGGGCCTGCTCGCCGGGATCGGGCTGGCCCGGCTGATGGTCCCCGCGATCACGCTGACCGCTGACGCGGCGGCCCCCTGGCCGCCCGCCCTGCCGGTCCTGCCGCTTGGCCTGGCCGCGGCCCTGGCCCTGGTCACCGCCGTCCTGCCGGCCGCCGCCGCGGCCCTCTCAGTCGCCCGCAGGCCGGACCCGGCCGCCCAGTTGCGCGCGGAGGCCAGATGAGCACATTGTGGCGACGGCTGCGCGCCGCCTGGATGACACTGACCGGCACCGGGGCTGCCGCCAGCGTCGCGTTCGGCTTGCTCGTGTTCGTCTCCGTGCTGGCCAGCCTCGCGATTCCGCGGGAAAGCACCAGCTTGCGCACCGGGGCGCTGCGGCAGACGGTCGCGGCCGCACCGCTCAACGACAAGTTCGTCCTCGGGGCGATCGGCCTGACCCAGACCTTCAGCCAGCAGCTGGCCCCGGACATCGCCGGGCTCGGTGCGCGGGTGCGGAAGCAGCTGACCGCGGACGGGCTGCCGATAGCCAGCGACCCGCGGCCCTGGTTTGCCCTGACCTCAGGCTACGCACCGGTCAGCGGTGCGGCCCCGCACACCGGGGGCGCGAAGCCGCAGTTCGAGGTGACCTACCGCTCGGCGCTCGCGCGCTACAGCCACCTCGTCGCCGGGCGCCTGCCGTCCAGTGCCACCGGCGAGGTGGACGGCGTGGTCACCACCGCCACCGCGGCCAGATTCGGCCTGCGGCCCGGCTCGCATCTGACCATGGGGCGGGTCCAGTTGGTGATAACCGGGATCATCCGGCCGGCCGACCCCGGTTCCGCGTTCTGGACCGAGGATCCCGCGGCGATCCAGCCGGAGCTGATCCAGCGCTCGACGAGCCAGCCCGCACACTGGGCCGGCGCGGTCTTCATCGGCGCCGGCGCGCTCCCGGCCGTCGAGACCAGCCTCAACACCAGCGAAATGCTGCTCATCTGGGAGATCCCGGCCGCGCTCGGCCGACTCAACGCCGACCAGGCGAGCGCGGTGAGCACGGGCGTCGGCAGCCTGGTCTCCCAGGGGTTCGTGATCAGTGGCGGAACCAAGATCCCCGCGGGCGATCAGACCTGCCCAACCGTCTGCCCGAACACGTCTCCCCCGGTCACCATGACGGTCAACTCCCAGATCCCGGCGGTCCTCACCCCGTTCGTCACCGCGGACAATGCCGTCGCTCCCGTGCTCGCACTGCTGTATGTCAGCCTGGCCGTCATGGGTGCGGTGGTGGTCCTGCTGGGCGCCCGGCTGGTGGCGCAGCGCCGCGCCGCGGAGTTCACCCTCATGCGAGCGCGCGGCGCATCGCTGCGCCAGCTGGCCTGGCTGGTCCTGCGGCCCAGCGCGGTCATCGCCGCGGTCGCCGGGATGGCCGCCGTGGCGCTCGCCCTCAGCCTGACCCCCGGCCAGACCAACCGCCTCGGCTGGTGGCTGGTCGGCCTCACGATCGCCGTGACCCTGGTGGGACCCGTGCTGATCAGCGTGCTTCCGCAACGGGTGGCGGCGCCGGCCACCGGCCGGCCGGTGCGGCAGGCCGCCTCGCGGACTCGCGCCGCCCGGCGGCTGGTTCTCGAGGTAGCCCTGGTCGCGGCTTCGATCGGCGGCCTCATCGTGCTGCGGAACCAGGGCCTGTCCGCCGGGAACATGGCCCTGTTCCCTAGCGCGGCGCCCGTGCTCGTCGCCATCCCGGTGGCCATCATCGTGCTGCGCTGCTATCCGCCCGCCGCCCGCGCGCTGGCCCGGATCGCCGGCCGGTCGCGCGGGGTGGCCGCGTTCGTCGGCCTGGCCCGGGCCACCCGCACCCCACCCGGCGCCGGCTTGCCAGCCTTCGCCCTGGTGCTGGTGCTCAGCATGGTGGCGTTCGCCGCCATGATCAGCTCGTCGGTCACCCGGGGCCAGGTGGCCGAATCCTGGCGGCAGGTAGGCGCCGACGCGGTCATCGAAGCTCCCAGCGGGCAGACGTTCCCGCCGGCGCTGCAGCGCCAGATCGCCGCGATGCCGGGGGTTTCCGCCACCGCTACCGGGGTGGTGTACGGCGCGACGCTGACGGCCAGCGGGGGCGAGCTGACGGCGGTGTTCGTCAGCCCGGCACAGTACGCGGCCGTAACCGACCAGGCACCGGGGGCCCGGTTCCCGCTGGCTGCACTGTCCGGGACCAGGCACGGCAACGCGCAGTCTGGAGGCGTGCCAGCGGTCGCCACCGCCGCGACCGCCGAGCTCGTCGGCGCGCAGCCGGCCCAGATCAGCCTGGGCAGCCAGACCATGACCATCCAGGTGACCGGGCGGATCAGCGGCGTCCCCGGCATCGGCGCAACCAATGTCGCACTGCTGCCGGTGGCGGCGCTCGGGCCACCACCCCGGCCTACGCCGAGCCTCATGCTGGTTGACGGGTCCGGGCTGAATGCGGCGCAGCTGCGCGCGGACGTCAGCCGCGAGCTGCCGGGCGGGACGGTAACGCTGCGCTCCGCAGCCCTGGCGGCGATCACCGGGGCGCCGGTACCACGAGCGGCGCAGGTGGCCCTCGCGCAGGGGATGGCCGCCGCGGCCGGGTTCGGCGCGCTGGTCCTGCTGCTGACGCTGGTCCTCAGCGCGCGAACCCGGGACATGACGCTGGCCCGGCTGGCCACGATGGGGATGCGGCGCTGGCAGGCTCAGCTAGTCCTGGCGGCTGAGACGCTGCCCCCGGTGGTAGCCGCCGCCGTCGGCGGCATCGCCTGCGCGTGGCTGCTCGTGCCGCTGGTCGGGCCGTCGGTGAACCTGGCGGCCTTCACCCAGGTCGGCCCCGGCGTCGCGGTCGTTTCCGCGCCAGGCCCGCTGGTCGCCTCGGCCATTGGGCTGGTGCTGGCCGCGCTGCTCGTCCTGGCCGCCCAGGCCGTGATCGCCTACCGCCGCGGCAGCGCCAGAGCGTTGCGGATCGATGATTGAAGCTGATTGAGGGAGCCCAGGCAGATGACCGAATCCGGCAGCATCGCCCCACCGCCCGCGGGTGGCGGGCTTACCGACGGTTTCCCGCAGGACCAGCCCCTCACCGGCGCGGACGCGATGATCGTCTGTGATCGGCTGGTCCGGATCTACTCCGGGGACGGGATCGAGGTACAGGCTCTGCAAGGACTGGACCTGCTGATCGCGCAGGGAGAGCTGACCGCGCTGATCGGCGCGGCGGGCAGCGGCAAGTCCACGCTGATGAACATCCTCGCCGGGCTGGACGCGCCGACGGCGGGGACCGTGTGGGTGGCCGACCACAACCTGGGCGCGATGGCCAGCAAAGCGCGGCTGGCCTACCGGCGGAGCACCGTCGGCTTCATCTGGCAGCAGACGTCGCGGAACCTGCTGCCCTACCTAACGGCCCGGCAGAACGTTGTGCTGCCGATGCGGTTCACCCGGCTCCACCGCCGGGAGCGGCTGCGCCGCGCCGGCTTCCTCCTCGACACCCTGGGGATCGCCTACTGCGCCGACCGGACACCCGACCGCATGTCCGGCGGTGAGCAGCAGCGAGCCGCCATCGCCGCGGCACTGGCGAATGAGCCGCGGGTGCTGCTGGCCGACGAGCCCACTGGCGAGCTGGACTCGTCCACCGCCCACGAGGTGTTCTCCGCCTTGCAGACGGCCAACACCGAACTCGGCGTCACAGTCCTGGTGGTCACCCACGACCCGGCCGTGTCGTCGCAAGTCCGCCGGACGATTGCCATCCGGGACGGCCGGACGAGCAGCGAGACCATCCGGCACGCGGCCACCGACGAGCACGGCCAGACCGCGCTGCACGCGCGTGAGTACGCGACGCTGGATCGCGCCGGCCGGATTCAGCTCCCCCGCGAGATGACCAGGCGCCTCCACATGCGAGACCGGGTCCAGCTGCAGGAAGAGCCCGACCATATCGGCGTCTGGCCGGACCAGGCACCCGGTCAGGAACCGGGTCACCCCGCACCGGATTCCTAACCACGCGAGGCCCTCGCCAGCCTCGACGTAGTGCAGGCGCTGGCCGCCGACCTCGGCGTAGCCCTCACAAAGTCGCTACCCGGGGTGCCCGCCGCACCCCCTCCCCCGCTAATAGGCCCGGTAGGGCGGAAGCCACCCGCGGGGGCAACGGCGGGCCCCTGCTGCCTGCCGACCTTCCACGTGCCAGGGCACAATGGCCGCATGGATCTTGGATTGCGGGACCGGGCGTACCTGGTCACCGGCGGCAGCCGAGGCCTCGGGTTCGCCGCGGCCCAGGCACTCGTCGCGGACGGGGCGCGCGTGCTGCTCAGCGCCCCGCATGAGAGCACAGCAGCCGCGGCCGCCGCCCGCCTCACCCAGGATGCCGGGCCCGGCGCCGCCGCCTGGGCCATTGCGGACAACGCCAGCTCCGCAACGCCCAGCCAGCTGATCACCGCCGCCCGCGACCGCTTCGGCCGCCTCGACGGCGCGCTGATCAGCGTGGGAGGCTCACCAGGGGGGACCATCGCGGACAGCAGCGACGACGCGTGGCGATCCGCGTTCGAAAGCGTCTTCCTCGGTGCCGTACGGCTGGCCCGCACCGTCGCCGCCAGCCTGGCCGGCCAGCGCAACGAGGATTCACTCACCGGCACAGGCGGCTCCATCGTCTTCGTACTCGCCGCCTCCGTCCGCGCACCCCTGCCCGGCCTGGCCATCTCCAACGGGCTCTTCCCCGGCCTGGCCGGCGTGGTGAAGACCCTCGCCGACGAGCACGGCCCGGCCGGCATCCGCATCAACGGCCTGCTGCCCGTCCGGATCGCCACCGACCGGGTGCGCCAGCTTGACGCCCTTCTCGGCGACCCCGACGAAGTACGCGCCCGCCTGTCCCAGACCATCCCGCTGCGCCGCTACGGCGAACCGGCGGAGTTCGGCCAGACCGCCGCCTTCGTGCTCTCCCCCGCCGCCTCCTACATCACCGGCGCGATGATTCCCATCGACGGCGGGGCCATCCGCTCCTTCTAACGCCCGCCCATCCACGGTCAAACGTCTTGGAGGCCGCCTGGGCCACGCCCGCAAGGAGCGCGGCCTGCATGTTTGGCCGGGATGCCGAGGTTCGAAACCGCGGCCTGAGGCGCTCACGACCTAGCCAGGGGCGGGCCCGTGGAGACGGCGAAAGACCTCCGCCTCTATGGTGGACCGATGGCGTCAGTCAGGCAGTTCCAGGTCACCTTCGACTGCGCAGAACCTGAGCGCGTCGCTCGTTTCTGGTGCGAGGTGCTGGGGTACGTCGTACCGCCGCCACCGGACGGGTTTGCCACCTGGGACGATTTCGATCGCTCGCTGCCGCCTGAGGATCAGGGTTCGGCGTTTGCATGCATTGATCCCTCAGGTGCGGGCCCGCGACTGTTCTTCCAGCGCGTTCCCGAAGGCAAGGTCGTCAAGAACCGGCTGCATCTTGACGTGCGGGTCGGCACCGGGCTCGTAGGTGAAGAGCGCCTGGCCGCACTGGAGGCCGAGTGCGCACGGCTGGTCCCGCTCGGCGCGGTACGCGTGCGGCTGCTGCCTGCCGATGACGACAACGAGTCGTGCCTCGTGATGCAGGACATCGAGGGCAACGAGTTCGATCTCGACTAATTGGCCGGGAGAAGGCCTGTGGGTGTCCACGCGTGGTGCGGTTGATAGCGAAGCGCGGCGCCGGACTGGTCAGAGGGTGATGGTGCCGCGGATGCAGCCGGTGGCAGCGCCGCCGACCCAGACGGTGCCGTCGGTATCGGCGGTGATCTCGACGGTCCCGGCGCGGCCCACGCGCGCGCCCTGGGATACCCGGTAGGTGGAGGGTGCGGCACCGGTGGCGGTGAGCCATTGCCCGACCGAGGCGTTCATGCTGCCGCATACCGGGTCCTCGGGCACGCCGACGCCGGGGGCGAAGGTGCGCATCTCAAAGGCGTGCTCGGACCCGTCGGGGTAGGCACCGATCGCGCCGACCATCGCGGTCGGGATGACCGAGAGGTCAGGTTCGAGGGCGAGGACCTCCCCGGCCGTGGGCAACTGGACCACGGCCCAGCCAGGTCCGTTGTCTACCCACTGGTGGGCGAGGACACGGTCCCGCTTGATGCCGAACGCGGTGACGATCTGGCTGACGTACTTCTCGTCGAGCGCGCCGTCGCGCACCAGCGGCGGGGCGGCGAAGGACAGGATGCTCTCGACGCGCACGCTGACCAGGCCGATGGCGCACTCCTGCACGATACGGCCGGCCTGGTGCGGTAGGCCGCCGTTGTCCAGCCACGCACGTGCGGACCCAAGAGTGGGGTGCCCGGCGAACGGCAGTTCGCCTCCCGGGGTGAAGATCCGCAGCCGGTAGTCGGCCGCCGGAGCGGTGGCAGGCAACACGAACGTCGTCTCCGACAAATTCGTCCAGCGCGCCAGGCGCTGCATCTGCTCGTCGGTCAGATCCGTGCCGTCGTGGACGACGGCCACCGGATTGCCGAGATAGGGGACCGTGGAGAACACATCGACCTGCGTAAATGCACGTGAGCGCGGCATGGTCATCAAGGGCCTTCCCATGGCAGCGGAAACGGTTCTCAGCGACCCCGCACCTAGGAAGGGGTCCGGTGCCGCCGGGCGTCAGGTGCGCGCCGGTGCGGCGATCACCGCGTCGGCGGCGGCGAGCGCGTCGGCCACCAGGTCGGCCGGGTCCTCCGTACCCGCGGCTAGCCGGATCAGCCCTAGCGGAACCCCTGACGCGGCAATCTGTTCCTGGCTGATCATGCCGCGCCACATGGACGCCGGATGCACGGCCAGAGATTCCACGCCGCCGAGGCTGGCCGCCCGGCGGGCGTAGCGCAGTCGGCCGAGGAACGCGTCGGCCGCCTCGAAACCGCCGGCGAGTTCAATGCCGAGTACCCCGCCGAAACCGCTCATCTGGCGGTTTGCCAACGCGTGCTGCGGGTGGGTCGCCAGGCCGGGATAGTGCACCCGGGCTACGGCTGGGTGGTCTTTCAGCGCCTCCGCGAGCGCCCGGCCGTTGTCGTTGTGCCGTGGCATGCGCAGCGGCAGGGTGCGCAGGCCGCGCAGCAGCAACCACGCGTCGAACGGGCCGAGTACCGCCCCGGTGAGCAGGGCGACATCCCAGATCTGGTCCAGGATCCCCGCCGGGCCGGCCAGCGCCCCGGCGGACACGTCGGAGTGGCCGTTGAGGTATTTGGTCGCGCTGTGCCAGACGAGATCGACGCCGAAGTCTGCCGGTCGCTGGTTCACCGGGGTGGCGAAGGTGTTGTCGGCTATGGTCAGCACCTTGTGCGCGCGGGCCAGGTCCGCAACGGCGCGCAGGTCGGTGATCTGCAACAGCGGATTGCTCGGCGATTCCACCAGAATCAGGCGGGTCTGCGGAGTCAGCGCGTTTTCGAACGCCTCCGGGTCGGCCTGGTCCACTTGGGTAGTCGACACGCCCAGCCGGGGCAGCAGGTTCAGCAGCACCGACGCCGTGCCCCCGTAGGTGGACTTCTGCCCGATCACGTGGTCTCCGGCGGACACCAGGGCCAGCACGGCGGTGGTGAGTGCGGCCATCCCGGACGCGGTGACCATCGCCGCCTCGGTGTGCTCCAGTTCCGCGACCACCGCCGCGACCTGCGCGTGGTTGGGGTTGCCGTAGCGGGTGTAGAAACCCTGGCCACGCCGGTCAACGGCGGCCTGCGCGAACTGCTCCGCATCCTCGGCCCAGAACGTCGCCGTCTGGTAGATGGGCGGTGCCACGGCGCGGCTGGGATGGACGTCGCGATCGGCGTGAATGGCACGCGTGCTGATGCTGCCCGGCATGGTGTCCCTCTCCGTGGACCATCTGATGTGACACCACAAGCCTGGCCGGCCACCACGCCGACGCGAACCGCCGGCGGCAACTTTGGCAGCAAGTTGCCCCAGCTCGAGGCACTTGATTGTGGTAGACGCGGCGTTAGAGCAATAATCTGCCACGATGGATGATGAGGTGGACCGGTCAATACTGGCCGTGCTCGAAAAGCACGGCCGGATCAGCAACGCCGAACTCGCCGCCCGGGTGGGCCTGTCGCCATCGCCCTGCCTCCGCCGGGTGCGCCGGCTGGAGAAGACCGGGGTGATCCGCGGCTACCGGGCCCTGATCGATCCGGCCGCGGTCGGCCGCAGCCTGCGGGTGTTCGCTGGAGTCCGGCTGGTGCGGCACGCCCGCGCCGACGTGGTCGCCTTCGAACGTGCGGTCATCCGGCTGCCCGAAGTGGTGCACAGCCACCACGTCACCGGCAACTACGACTACCTGCTCCAGGTCGAGGTCGCCGACCTGCCCGCCTACGAGGACTTCCACGCCAACGAGCTGGCCAGCCTGCCCGGCGTGGCCATGGTGACCAGCTACGTCACCATGAAGACGCTCTCCGCCGACACCTGATCGACTGGATCGGCGGTTCGGCGCCGCTCGCGAATTGCCCCGGCTTGCTGTGCCGGTGACGACGGCTGCAGCAGAGTGGCCTCGAGGGCGAGGCAAAGTTCCGCGGTTGCTCGCGGGTCGGACAGGGATCTGCCTGTGCAGGCTTCCAGCTTCCGTAGCCGCTGGCGGATCGTATTGGGATGGCAGAACATCTTCCGGGCGGTGGCCGTGGCTGAGCCGCCGTTGTCCCGCCAGGCAGCAAGGGTATGCAGGAGCAGGGTGGCCTGTTCGGGGGGAAGGTCCAGGACGCCCCCGAGCACGGTCTGCGCGGTGTGCCGCATGGTATCCGGGGCGCTGACGGCGGCGACGGCGAGCGGATGGTCGTCAAACAAGGTGACGGCCGGGGAGCCGGGCGGCGTGGTGGCCATAGCGATGCGCGCGAACCGGGGCGCGGCGGCAGTGTCGGTTAGCAGGGTATAGGCCGGGCTCACCCCCACCCTGGCCACTGCCGTTCCCGCCAGCACGCTGGTCATCTGGCCAGGTGGCCAGCGTCGGTCAGGCAGATGATCCCGAGGTGGAGATCCTGGAGGAGCCGCCAGGCCGATCCGAGGCCCTGATTTGCAGCTGGGTGTCGCATGCGCCAACGCCTCCTGGGCGATGTGGGGTGATTCTGCTGCGACCATCCCGAAGGGCCCATGCCGGGGAAGGCGGAGGAGATCGGCACAGCGCGGTCTCCGCAGCTTGGTGATCTTCGTGGGCGAGGAGTCTCAGCCTCTGGCCTACTGCCTACCCGGGGTGGCCGACGCTTTCAGACCCGGCAGTCCGCAAGCTACAGGCGTAGCGGAGCGCGGCCCGATGACCCAGGACAGGCGCGCATGAAGCTCGGTAGCACGGAAACACCTTCTTCATCTGGCTCGTTGGAGGCGCCTAACAGGATCTTCTGTTGCTCGCTATTCCTGGCAATCGCGCGAAGTTTAGCGGCCTGGAACTGTATCGCCTGGTCACGAGCATTGTGAGACAGATCTTGCGGCTATCGGCAGGAGACTCGGTGCTATGACAGGGCCGGGCACGGTGCTGTGGTCATTGGTCTGCAGTAGCGCCAGGTATAGGTTGCGCTGGTCGGCCGCGTGGGCGTGGTGGCACGTGTGCGTGAGGCAGTCCGGTGCGGCGACGCGTCCCGTGCGGGACGGCCTCGATCCGGCCGCGGTCATACCTGGCGTCTGTCCGCGGCGCGGCCATGCTGACCGCGACCGGTCAGGATGGGCGTCCAGCCGGAAGCACTGGCCCTATAAGGCGTGGCGCAGAATACTTTCCTTTCGCCATTTCCCGCCCTCCCTGTCCGGGAACTCGGGGGCACCTCAACTATTCATCTGGCTGTGGCGGGCGGAGTCCATATCGGCCGCGCTGACGGCTTGCGGCGCAGGGCGTTGCGCCTGCAAGAGCGGGTCGGGTATCCGGTCGCCGAGTCGCAGCAAGCCGGCTCCGGTTAGTGCTACCGCCAGGGCGCCGCCCCACCAGACGGCGTTGGGTGACGTTGCGAGCAGCGCGCCGCCGACCGCGGGGCCGAGGGCCACGCCTGCGGTGAAGGAGAGGCCGTAGAGCGACATGTAGCGGCCGAGCAGATGCGGCGGTGCGAGGTCGGCGACGATTGTGCCGGTCACGATGAACTGCGCGCACTCACCGATCGCGATCACGATCGCGACCCCGGCCAGGACGGTGGTAGCGGTGAGCGTCGAGCTCGTGAGCGTTGCGAGCAGGACCGCGAGCAGGCCGATTGCAAATAGCGCGCTGGTCGCGGCAAGAGCATGTGTGCGGCGCATCCGCCTGACGACTCGTGTGGCTGGAATCTGCGCGACGACGATGAAGAAGGTGTTAATGAAGAAGACGACGCCGATCTCGCCCGGCCCGACAGGCGTGTGCGTCTCCGCAAACGGCGCGAGGATGTTGGAAAAGAACGCGCCGCCGGTCATCACGAGCACGATGTTGGCGGCGATCAGGATGAGGAAGAGCCAATCGTGAGCAACTGCCCGGAAACCCGTTCCCCTGTCGCTCGCCGACGCAGCATTCGCGAGGCGAGGATTCGGGAGCCCCACGAGCACAACCAGCGCGAAGACAGCGAAGGTGACGCCGTCGAAGAGGTAGAGCGCCTGGAACGTTCGGAGGTCACTGGCGGAAGCGACGATGAAGCCTGCAACCGTGGCGCCGCTGCCAAGACCGAAGTTGCCTGCGACCCGGCGCAGCGCGATCGAGGAGGCGCGCTGCTGCGCTGAGACCAGGGTCAGGCTCAGCACCTGGTTCGCGGTGTTCGCGACTCCGAACCCGGCGCCGCCGACGGCCGCGCAGGCGAAGGCCTGCCAGGGACGGTCAACGAATGCGAAGCCCGCGTAGCCCAGTGCGCTCGCGAGATTGCCGGTGATCAGGATCGGTTTCGCGCGGAAACGATCGAGCAGCGCACCTGACAGGGGCGTTACGACCGCCGCCGTGCCCATGACCGCCGCCAGCACCAGCCCCGCAGTCGCCGTTGAGAAGCCGCGGGCCTGGTGCAGGTAGATGATCTCGAAGGGAAGGATCAGTCCGGTGCCGAAGTAGTTGACCGCGGTCCCAGCCTGAAGAACAATGACAGGCCCCGGCAGGCCCGTCCGCCAGCCGGCGAACACACGAGCGAGCGTCCTGCTCAGTTGCTTCCTGCGGTTGGCTGCTTTCCCGTGCATGCCTGAGACTCGCACGTTCATCAGCGCCCGCGGCGGCGGTGATCGAGAAGGGCGGACGCCACGCGCCCGGCCGATGCGGATGATTCCATCGTCAACCTTCCAGGGTCGTTTCCAGCTGATGCGGCACGATCGGGTGGGCGGATCGTCCGGGTGGTCGGTAGTGCATACACCGCGGCACTGGGAAACTGGGCGCCCGCGAGCCGCCCAGTTCGCGCCCCGGGCGGTGTATATACCGGCGGAGGTACGACGTGGTGTGGAAGGAAGGAGCGCAGGATGGTGACAGTCGATCTTCTGTCACGGGCGCGGGCAGGGGATGGAGAGGCGTTCCGGGAGCTGGCCGGGTCCCACCGGCGGGAGCTGCAGGTGCACTGCTACCGGATGCTCGGATCCTTCGCCGACGCCGAGGACGCCGTCCAGGAGACGATGCTGGCTGCCTGGCAAGGCATCGGCAGGTTCACCGAGGAACGCGCGTCGCTGCGCACCTGGCTGTACAAGATCGCCACCAACCGGTGCCTCAACGCGCGCCGCGCGGCGAGCCGCCGCCCGGTCAGGGAGTGGGACGTGTCGCAGTTCGAACCGCCCGTGCCGACGCCGCGCGACGAGGCCGTCTGGCTGCAGCCGTTTCCAGACGCCCTCCTCGAGGGCACCGTCGACGTGCCCCCGGGCCGGAGGCCCGCTACGAGCAGAGCGGAGCCATCTCGCTGGCCTTCGTGACCGCCCTGCAGCTGCTGCCGCCGCGCCAGGTGGCCGTCCTCATCTTGCGCGACGTCCTCCGGATTCCACGCCAGCGAGGTGGCCGGCATGCTGGAGGTGACCGTCCAATCGGTCAACAGCGCCCTCAAACGAGCCCGCGCCAGCCTTCAGCGCCGGCAGCAGCCAGCCGCCGGCCACCAGCCGCCGCCCGCCGCTGGCTCGCCTGCCGAGAACGCGATCGTGGCCATGTTCGCCCGGGCGTGGGAGTCGGCCGACCTCAACGCGCTGGTGGCCCTGCTGACCGACGACGTCTTCATCGCGATGCCTCCGGAGCCCTTCGGATACGAGGGCCGAGAACTCGTGGCCCGCTACTGGGCCCGCCAGTTCGCCGCGGGCCGCAGGTTCGACCTTGTGCCGGCCCGAGCCAATGGCCAGCCCTCGTTCGGGGCATACCTGCGCGGCCCGGCCGGAATCCGCCACGCGGCCGGCTTCTACGTGCTCACCCTTACCGGCGACCGGATCTGCGGCATGACCCGCTTTGAGGCCAGCGTGCTGCCGTGGTTCGGGCTACCGCGATCGCTCCCAGCCCGGTGACCAGCCTTGGAGCAGCGATAGTGAGCAGCAGCGGTCCTGGCTGGGGATCGATACCGGTTAACGAAGTTCCACCCGGGGAGGGCACCACGCATCCAGATATCCTGCGGCAGCTCGCCGCCGAGCACACCCGTGATCTGATTATTGAGGCCGGTCAGGCGCGGCGGGCCCGTGAAGCCCGCCATACCAGCGGCGCCGGCTGGCAGCTCACCTGAGGCGGTCAACCCGGCTGGCAGCGCAGCAGCCCGGGTCCCGCCGGGATCCAGGATCCCGGTCACGCCGGCCGCGGACGGCCGGGTAGAGGCGTCCCGGTAGCCCTGACGAAAAATCCAACGGCTCAGCACATAAGGGAAAGGAACTCACCGACCATGACACGTGACGCCGTTACCAGTGACCATCTGCCAGCATCGGGCCTGCCGTTCTCGGCAGCCGTACGCGGCGGCGGGCTGCTTTTCCTGTCCGGACAGGTGGCCCAAGACCCGGCCACCGGCGAGCTGGTCGACGGCGACATCGCCCAGCAGGCCGACCAGATCCTGCGCAACATCGCGGCGACCCTGGCCGCGATCGGCAAGGACCTGGACGACGTGATCCGGGTCGGAGTCTACCTGACCGACATGTCGCAGTTCGGCGCGATGAACGAGGCGTACCGCAGGCACTTCGCCGAGCCCTACCCGGCCCGCACCGCGATCGGCGTGGCCGCCCTGCCGCTGGGCGCGGCGGTCGAGATGGATGTGGTGGTGGGCTGAGGTCAGCGCCGGCGGGACGCGTAGCTCAGGCACGGCCATAATCGCGATGAGAGCGCGCCATTCGGCCAGAAGGCGCACAGAACTGGAGCGTCTGCGTGCAGGACCCGTGCCGTAACCCTCCTGCGGCAGCCGGACATAGTCGGCGCTACAGGCAAATGGCCCGGGGAAGGCCGCTACTTTACGTGATCGTCGTGGTCAGCGGACCGAGGTCTCTTCCGCCGCTGCCCGGATGACGGCATGAACCCTTGACTCGGGGAAGAACACGGTGAGATTCCTCGCCGCGGCCAGAGCCCGGTCGCGGGCCTCGCCGCCGAGCTGGCGCGTTGCCCGCACGGCATATATGGCCGCCCGGCGCCGGACTCCAGCGCGGTACTGCCTGATGTCCATGCTGATCGTCACGCCGTGAGCATCGGCTAGCTCCAGCGCCTCGGCGGTGATCTTCTTGCCCTTGGCCGAGTTGCACTCCTGGTGCAGCAACTGGAGATTCCAGCGGCGATGCGGCCCGCCGTAAACCCGGGGGATGATGTGATCGATCGCGGTTCCGGGTGGAGAGTCAGGCAAGTAATCCCCGCACCACGGGCAGCGCCAGCATTGCAGCTCCACCAGCTCCGTCATGAATGCCAGGCTGTGCGATGCCCACGGCACACCCTCGTGGCCATCACCGGCACGGGCGCCAAACGGCCAGCGGCAGAACCTCTCCCCGGCAGGCACCGGCAACCCGCACACACCGCACCAGCCAGGCTCCACAGACATGAGGTCAAGCTAACCGGACGGTCGGACATCACGGCAGTCGCGGATGCGGAGCGAGGACGCGCGCACACTCGCCGCGACGGGCCTGGCTGTTGCTCCACTGGGCGATCAGTGGTTGCGGGATCCCGGTCAGGCACAGGACTGGGCTTCTCGCCCGATCCCAGGGGTGGCTGCTGCGCGTCCTCAGTTCAGGTCGATGCGCAGACCCGCGTCGCCAGACCGCCGCCAGGGCAGGTCCTGCTCTAGCGTGGCGGGTCGCCTTCGATCAGGCGCCGCCGGGAGTCACCGTCGGCTATCTGCCTGGCGGAGCATCTCGTCGGTTTCGGGGCCGGGCGGGAGCTCCCAGACCTCTACCGCGCAGCGGCAGGCACTGGCGGTCTTGGCAGCCCATTCCAGCGCCTCCTTATGTGAGGGCACCTCGACGACACAGAGTCCGCATGGCCTCCGGGTACGGGCCGTCGGTGACCGTCGCGTCGGTGGCCACGATGTGCCTTCTGGTGTTCCAGTCATCCCGCCGAAAACCCACACGCCGGCGTTGATGACCTCTTGAGCCACCTCGTGCGAGGCCTTGGCCACGGCGGGCATCTCCTCGTCGGGGATGTGGTCCATCGCGTGGCCACCGAACGAGATCAGGTATCGCGTCATCCCATGACTCCACTTGCCCCGGCGGCCTGCTCCTGCCGCCTGCTGACTTGCAGGCGAACGCCTTGCTCCGGATCTGACGCTCTGCCAGAAAATTCTTATGGGACCTCGGCTGCGCCCTCGCCCTGCGGCCGGCCGTCGTGCTGACCGGCCCCGGCACGGTCACCTGCTGCTTCGTCACTGTCTCCTCCGTGACAGACCCGGCGGGGACCACCAGGATTGCGGCGACGACGATGAAGTAACCACAGCGAATTTCAGGCGGTTTGGCCGCACGCCGGGTGCCAGCCCTGGACAGAGCACCACGGCGTGCACGGATAATGAGAGCCGTGCCTGCTGACGAATCACCGCGAGCGACGTGCGTCTTCTGCCAGATCGTGGACGGCCGGGAACCGGCCAGCGTGGTCTACTTTGATGCCGGGGTCGTCGCCTTCATGGACCTGCGCCCGATCAATGCCGGCCACCTGCTGGTAGTGCCACGGGCCCACGCCGCACGCCTCGCCGACCTGGACGAGCGGCTCGGCGCGGCGATGTTCGCCGTGGGGCAGCGGCTGGCGGGAGCCATCCGGCGCTCAGGTCTGCCGTGCGAGGGAGTCAACCTCTTCGTCCCCGACGGCGAAGTCGCCGGGCAGGAAGTCATGCATGTCCACCTGCACGTGCTGCCGAGGACACCGGACGACGGGTTCCGGATCGAGCGTGGGTCAGCGATAACCGGCCGGGCCGAGCTTGACCAGGCAGCTGGCCTTGTCCGGGGCGGCCTGGAGCGGGCAGACTGACTGGGTGCAGGCCGTGCGCCGCCACCGGCGAGCAGGCGGCCACCAGTCGAGCGGCATTTCCATAGGCCGAGCTGGCAGCAGAGCAACTCCATAACGGGCTGATCTGTGCCGCCGACAAGCGACAGGCCGATCCCTGACACGAGGTAAATAGTCGGCGATCTGCGCGACTGCGGATCATCTTGATCCTTCGACAGCCTCACGTTGAGTAACGAGGGCTGCCGCCAGCCGACTCTGCCTGGGCGGCCGTGTAAGTCCAGATGGCCGACTGCAGCGGAGTGAGGACGAGCGACCGAGGGGTGCTACAGCGCGTAGGCCAGGGTTGGTGGTAAGGGAGGCCGTCGGTCGGGCGCAATCCGCGAGGCCGAGTCTTACCGAGTGGGCCTCGCTCGGGCTGGCGGCTTGGCCACCTGCGGCGCGGATCGTGCTGCTGAATTCCCCTTGCCCCTGGCCGACGTCCTGCGGGATCCAGCCTATGACGGTCACTGCCACCGGCTGGCAGTTCAACACCACGGCCGCAAATGACGGTCAAACGTCTTGGAAGCCACTTGGCTGTCCCCAGCAAGCCCTGTGACCTGGGCGTTTGGTCGGGATGGCGAGATTCGAACTCGCGGCCTCCTGCTCCCAAAGCAGGCGCGCTAACCAAGCTGCGCCACATCCCGCTAAACCGACCGTAGCCTACCTGTCCAGCCCGATTCCCGGGCGGTAGATCCACCCGGGCGACCAAGACCGTGTTCCGTGAACCGGGGTAATACGACTCCCGTGGGCGGTGTAGATGGCCCAGCCAGACTCCATCCAGTGGACTGGCTGACTTCATAAGCCGGTACGCTACCCGTGATGACGTGCTACGCGCGGCCCTTCAAACGGCCCGCGCCCGCGCGGCACGCGGGCGTAGCTCAATGGTAGAGCCCCAGCCTTCCAAGCTGGTCATGAGGGTTCGATTCCCTTCGCCCGCTCCCGGCATCTTTGCTGCGGCAGGCAATCCGGCCTAGATGACGCCTAAAGCTGGACACGTACTACCAGCACGACGTCGTCCCGGTAGTCCTCCAGGAACCAGATCAGCCAGGAACCCTCACCGTAGGTCTTCAGGCCGGAGACGGCTTCTTGAAGATCGAAGGAGTCTTGCGACTTTTGCCGGACTCTTCCATACGCGTATGGATGGATCGGCTCAGAAATTACCCCGACACCACAATTCGACCTGGGCGCTCAGCCATCCAGCAACATCCACGCTGCTGTCCTTCCGGTGATCCATCGTTGAACCAGGCAGGATCACGGTCAAGGGCGCTCCGCGTCACGCGTGATGGCCTGCGGCCAGCCTTGGTAACCAGCACCGCGACCGGAGCACCTGTATGACAGATCGTGATACGCTGGGCTCATGTCATCAGCCATCAGTGTGCGTCTCGATCCCGAGGCGCTTCGGGCGCTGGCCCAGATCGAGTCGACCGGCCTCAGCAGATCCGAGGCCATCCGCAAAGCCATCCTCGACAGCGCTGCCAGGCTGCGCCGCCGAGACGCGCTAGCCGCTGAGGTGGCGGCGCTTGAGGCCGACGAGGACGACCGTCGCGAGATGCTCGAGGTCGCCGACTTCATGGAGAGCATGCGTGCTGCGGGGTGACATTCACGAATTCCGTCCGGCGAGGCGGACGGGCCATGAGCAGCACGGCCGACGGTACGGAGTGATCGTCCAGGCCGACGAGTTGCTGCCTCGCTCGGTAGTCCTGGTCGCGCCGACGTCGCTCAGGGCCAGGCCTGCGTCGTTCCGCCCGGAGATAGAACTGCTGGGCGAGACCACCCGCGTTCTGGTCGAGCAGGTCGGCGCCATTGACGCCGGACGGCTCGGCGACCTAATAGGGCGGGTCACCCCAGACCAGCAATGGGGCATCGACGAAGCTCTCACGACCGTTCTGGGTCTCCGCTAACAATATTCGGGACAGTACCTCTACGGGTGCGCTCACGCGAGAACGGCCGAACGAGGGCGCTGCATTCGCGCGTGAGACATCCGGCGCGCCGCTGGCGAACCACCGTCGTTTCCTGGCCGCACCGGCGACCTACCGGCGGAACGCGGCCCGGACTGCCGCTGCGGTGGAGCTGAAGTACCCGGGCGGTTCGATGAAGCCCCACTCGCTGAATGTCGAGCCGTTGGTGAGGGCGCGCCGGTAGCCGAAACAGGCGAGGTAGAGCGTCCGGATATACATGACTGCCTCGAGCCGGTCGAGTTCGTCGTCGGTCGGCTCGATGTGCCGGCGGTAGGCGCTGACCACAGCGTCGATCCGCTCCTGGTTCGGCCGACGCGGGTTCCACGAACCCGTTCCCCAGATCAGGTAAGCGAAGTCGGCGAGGCGCGGTCCGCGCCCGGACGCCTTCCAGTTGATCGCGACTGGCCCTTGCTCGCTTAGGACGGCGTGATCGGGGGCGTGGAGGAGATTTCCGTGAAGCAAGCCCTCCGGAAGGCCGTGTCCGTCGTCGGCCGAGCGCACCTGGTCGCGGAGCTGCTCGAATCTGTCGCGATCGGCGGTCGCGACCTTGGTGTCGACGGCGTCGAGAAACGACAGGGCCGCCAGCAGGTCCTGACGGGGCGTGCCCTCACGGCTCGGGTCCTCACCACTCGCCCCACCCGGCAGGCTGGCGGAATCGTCATACGGCAGCGCGTGCAGCCGTCCGAGCAACTCACCCATCATGGCGAACTTCGCGGCATCGTCAGGGAGCCGGACGCCTTCAACGAACCGCGTCACGAGGACCCCGCTGCCATCGAAGTCAGATACCGCATCGTCGACGGCCAGGCGCTCCGCGGGATAGTCCTGCCGCTCCAGGAATCGGAGGATTGCGGCGTCGCCCTCAACACCGGCGCGCGGCCGAGCGGGGGAAACGCGCGGGCAACCCACGGACGGCCATCATTGCGGTCGATGCGGAACACGTAGGTCTTGTGCGCACTGAGCTTCGTCGCCGCGACCGGGTCGATGCCGTAATGATCCCGCAGGTGAGCGAGTAGCTGCTCGGGAACTGGCTCGTGGTGCATCCGCGCACCGAGACCCTTGAGATCGATCAGCGCTTCGGTGTAGCGCTGCCCGGTCTGCTCGGCGTGGCGCCGGACAACCTTCTTGAAGCTGGCGTCCCTGGTCATGGGCAAGCCTCTCCTTGACACCCCGTCCCCCAGCGACGCGGTGTCAGAAGATGGCCTGTGACATTGACGACCGAGAGGGCGAATCCCCTTCGCCGCTGGAACCCCGGCTGGGGCGGATGTTCCGCAGCTCGGCGACCGGTCGCCGCCGTGAACAAACTCTTCCTGAGGCGCTTGGTCTTCGTCAATGAGGTTCACCCACGACACGACACCGCGGGAAGTGCCTGGCAGTAGGACGCGGACGATCTACCGGCTATAGCGAGGTCGGACGGTGCCAGCAGGGCTGCTGCGCGGCGTGAGATGGTGACAGTCAGGGAGGCAGTGACATGTCCAGCGCGCAGTTGTATGACACCATCGGGGCCACTTACACCGTGACGCGGCGCACCGAGCCGCGGATCGCCGCACGGGTCTGGGCTGCGCTCGGCGATGCGCGCACGGTCTTGAACGTCGGTGCTGGTACCGGCTCTTACGAGCCCCCTGGCCGCGATGTCACCGCGGTGGAACCGTCGGCGCTTATGCGTGCGCAGCGTCCCGCAGGCGCGGCGCCGTGCGTGGCCGCGGTCGCGGAGAGCCTCCCGTTCGAGGACCAGTCCTTCGACGCCGCGATGGCGTTTTCCACCGTTCATCACTGGCCGGACCCGATCGCGGGCCTGCGCGAGATGCGGCGCGTAGCTCGCCGCGTGGTGGTGTTCACGTTCGACGGCAGTGAGGCCGGATGGCGTCGTCGGTTCTGGCTAACTCGCGACTACCTGCCTGAGGTTGCTGACTTCCTCGTAGGGCGGCCCTCGCTGACCGAGCAGGCCCGCGCGATCGGGGCCCGCGTGGAGCCGGTGCTCATTCCGTGGGACTGCGCTGACGGCTTCTTCGAGGCCTACTGGCGCCGGCCCGAGGCCTACCTGGACGATCATGTACGTCGCGGGATATCGGTGTGGGCCAGAGTCGGGCCGGAGGCCGAGCAGCGGGCGGTGCGCAGCCTCCGTGATGACCTTGCCTCGGGCCGGTGGGCCGAACGCCACCGCGACCTCGTCGGTCTCGATGCAGCGGAGCTTGGCCTTCGCCTGCTCGTAGCCTGACCCCGCTAACCGGACCCCGCCGCAGAACTCATGCCGATGTCGGCGGCTGAAGCGGGATCGGCGGCAGCTGCGGCTCCCCGAACGCCGCCTCGGCCGCTGACATGGCGCCGTAGTCAGTCGCAAGGTTGGCGTAGATCGAGTAGATCAGCGTGATGAAGATGCCGAGCTTGAGCCACAGCGTGGGCGTGAAGAAGAACAGGCAGCAGATCAGCGGAAAGTTGATCAGCCAGTAGATCGCACCCCACATGTGCACCTTGTACTGCGTGTACGGGTTGGTGGACAGGTCTTTGAGGACCAGGTTTAGCCAGCCGTGCCGGATGTGCACCGCTGTGTGCGCGGCGTGCAGCCGGGCGACCTCGACGCGCAGCTGGCGGACCTCAGCGATCAGGGACTCGGTCTCAGTCATAGAGTCAGTATCGGCGTCGTTTGAGCCGGTATCAGCGTGCTCATGCCAATGAGCACGACGGCGGGGACGGGAGCACGGTCCCGCCGCTGCGCCAGTACTGGCCATCGGAGCGGGACAGGAACTCCTCATCGACCAGATGGCGGCGCAGCGCCGCGTAGTCGGCGTGCAGGGCACCGAGGAACAGGCTGACCCGGCGCTCCGGGTAGCGCACACCCGGCTCGAAGGCCTGTGCGATCGTGTCCAGCAGCAGGTGCCGTCGCGCCTGACGGGCCGGCAGGGTCTCGATCCTGCCGAGGCCGGTGAACGCCCGCAGCCGGGGGTCGCGAATTACCGCCTCGATGACAGCGGCCGGGTCGAGCTCGGGCATGACTCCATTGTGATCTGCCAGGCCGCCCGGCGTAAGCAGCTTGCTAGGGACCGCGAGTCGTCGGGCCCGCCTGGGCCTGGGCTGGCTCGAAGGCGGCGGAGAACAGGTAGCTGGTGGCCAGGCTGCGGTAGGGCCGCCATTTCTCGGCGATAGCCAGGACCTCATCCTCGGTGGGCCGGTGGTCCAGCTGATAGGCGGCCTGGATGGCCTTGCGGAGCGCCAGGTCGCCCGGCAGGACAACGTCCTCGCGCTGCAGCGCGACGAGCATGGCGCCCTGCACGGTCCACGGGCCTATGCCCGGAATCGCGGTGAGCTCGGCCATGAGCTCATCGTCGGGCAGGGTGCTCAGCACGTCCTGGTCGAGTACGCCGTCCGTGAGCCGCGTGGCCAGGTCGCGCAGCGTGCTGATCTTCCGCCAGGACAGGCCGGCCTGGCGGAGCTGGCCGGGATCTACGGCCAGCAATTCGGCGGGCGCGGGGAGATGACCGCCGAACAGGGCCTGGATGCGGGCCATGGTGTGGCGGGTCGCCGGGACGGACAGCTGCTGGCCGGTGACCTGGAACAGCAGGGCGCCGTACAGGTCCATCGGCGGCAGCTCGGTCATCCACGCCCGGGGGTCGAAGTCCGGCCGGTCATCGATGAGCCGCGCCAGCACCGGGTCAGCGTGGCGCAGGTACGAACGCGCCTGCGGCAGCCACACCGCGCGGCTGGAATCCTCGCTCACGAACTCGCTCCCTTCCCCGCGGATACCCCCTTCCCCCGCGGATACGCCGATTCCCCTCGCAGATACGCCGATCATCGTCATCACGTTGAGGTCTGACCGACGGAGCTGGACGTTGATCTGGACAATACGGCGCCCTGGGACGCTCCTGCTCCTTCAGGAGGCGGTCAGTGAGGACGATCTCTATGATCGCCGCGACCGTGTCCTGGCGGGCCCAGTCGCGCTGAAGCTCGCAGGCGAGCGAGACCCAGCTGACCGGCTGCCCGCCGGCTTGCATCACGCGGTCCAGGCCGGCGCGGTGAGCCTCGGGCGAGGTGCCGCCGATCGCGTCGACGACCGGGTAGACCTCGTACCCTTCGCGCAGCCATCGAGTGCGGTAAACGCCATGCAGATTTCGGTCCACAGGGCGCAGATGATCAGCTTCCTGCGGCCGGTCGCGTGGACGGCCTGAACGAATTCGATGTCCTCCCAGGAGTTGACCGTCGTCCGGTCGAGTGGCTTGTCGTCTTCGAGCAGGCCGGCGACTTCGGCCAGGGTCGGCTTTCCCCGGCCCGATGCGACGTTGACGGTCGAGTGCACGACCGGGATCTCGAAGGCCTTGATCGTCCTGACCGTCGAGACGGCGTTCTTGAGCAGGAGCGTGCGGTCCATCGAGCGGACCGCGGCCAGCTGTGCGGGCTGGTAGTCGATGAACAGGAAGGCGGCGTTTTCCGGCGTGATGAGATGGTCCGCGATCGGATCACGCACCGGGGCGCTGGTCATGGAGGCTCCTTAGTTGTTGCGGAAGCGACGCGCCCGACGGTAACGGCCGTCATGGTGAGCAGGTGTCATCTGATCCTGGTGATTTGTGAGAGCAGCTGCAGCTCCCGCGCGCGCTGCACCGCCGAGGACCGGTCACTGACCTGAAGCTTGGCGTAGATGCTGCGGATATGCGTGCTGACGGTATTGGGCGAGACGGACAGCTCGCCTGCGATCTCAGGCCGGGACAGATTCGTCGGAAGGTATCGCAGCACCCTGAGCTCGCCCGGGCTGAGCTCTTCCGCGTCTGGGGGTCGAGGCTGATCTCCGGCGGCCGGGGATGAGCCGTGCAGGACGTCGAGGATGTCGGCGAGCAGGGCGGCGTGCGCTGTCTCATGCCGCGGCAGCGCCTCGAGCAGCTCACGGGAGCCCGTCATCGCGAACGGCAGGACCAGCCGGTCAGATTCCGCCAGCGCTAGCGCCCGTTCGGCCGCCCGGTTCCCCGCGCGCAGGTCACCGAGCTCACGATGGGCGAGCCCGGCCAGCAGCTGCGCCTCGACGACCGTCACGTAACCGATAACCAGGGCCGCGCCCTCCAGCACCTCCGCCGCCGCGCCCAGCGCCCCGGCCGGATCGCTTTCCGTGAGGCAGATCACCGCGCGGGCGTTAGATATCTCGCCGGGGCTGGCGCTGCCATCAGCGAGCGCCGCCATCGCGGCGCGTGCCTCGCCGGGCATTCCGAGGCGGGCCTGCGTACCCAGCCTCCAGCCGGTCACCTGGCTGGCCAGCGCGTGCGGTCCGCGAGCTGCGACCCCAGGTATTCAGCCGCGCTGAAGTCCTGCAGCGCCTCACGATGGCGGCCGCGGCAGGCCTGCAGCATGCCGCCCACAATGTGCACCAGCAGCCTGATGTCCACCCCGGTGTCTTCTTGCAGGGCCCGCTTGGTTCGCTGCAGCCACCGCTCGGCCTCGTCAAACTCGCCCGTCCACACCATCGTGCTGGCCAGCGTTATCAGCGCGGGGGCGGCCATAGGCTCCGCATCCCAGCCGTATCGCTCGGCGAGTGCGATCGCCTCACGGCAACGCCGCTGGACCGTGGCGAACGGGTGGATCTTCGACGCGAACCCCAGCTGCACGAGGCATCTGACTTCTAGATAGGGCCGGCCGATCTTCCGGGCCAGGACGGCGCCCTCCTGGAGGTGGCGTTCGGCACCGGCCAGCCCCAGGGACGCCTCGACGGTCCCCAGGTTCATCAGCGCCACCGCCCGCAGGTCGTTGCTGAGTGCGATGTCCTCGTCGGACTCCCCGGTTACCGGGGAGGCGAGGAATCTGGCCTCTTCGGTGACGCCGGCCAGGTGACCGTGCCGCGCGGCCAGCGACAGCTTCAGCGACGCGATCGCTATCCGGAGGGAGCGCCGGCGATCCGGCGGCGTCGTCTCCGCGTACGCCTCGGCGACCGCCAGGTACGCAGCCGCCTCGTCCAGTCGTCCCAGGGCGAGGTGTTGCCCGGCGTGTATCAGGGCCAGCTCAGGGTCGTCCGTGCCCCGCGGGAAGGCCCGCAGCAGCGCCCGGACGGTCTGCGCCTGCCCGTCCATGGTGAGGCTGAACGAATGATCGGCGAGCAGCCGGGCCGCCTCAGGCCAGTCACCCGCGGCCTGGATGTGCCGGATGGCGTCGGCCGCCTCGCCATGCTGGACGAACCACCCGGCCGCCCGCCGGTGCAGCTCCGGCACCAGTTCGGGCAGCATCCGGCGCAACTCCAGCCGGAGCAGATCCCCGAACAGGTGGTGGTACCGGAACCACGTCCGCTCGGGATCGAGCGACACGACAAACGCGTTCGCGTCCTCGAGGCTCAGCAGGATCCGCTCCGAACCCGGGCGGCCGGTCAGCAGGTCGGCCAGTTCACCGTTGACCCGGTCAAGCAGTGAGGTACGCAGGAGCAGTTGCTGAACATCGCCAGGCTGGCGGTCGAGCATTTCGGCGAGCAGATACTCGGCGACCGTGCGCTCGCTGCCGGAGAACTCCGCGACGAACTGCTCTGGGTCGGGGTGACCGGCCCGGGAGATCGCCGCGAGGCGCAGGCCCGCCACCCACCCTTCCGTCCGCTGGTGCAGCAGCGCCACGCCTGCCTCGGACAAGGCGATATCCGAGGCGCTGAGCAGCTCGCGTGTTTCGCGCTCGGTGAAGCGCAGATCTTCCTCGCGGATCTCGGCCATCTCCCCCGCCAGGCGCAGCTGATACAGACGCAGCCGCAGATCATGACGCGTCGCCAGCACCGCGTGCGCGTTGGGGGGAGGCTGGTCAGCAGCCGGGTGAGCTGGGTCAGGGCGTCCTGCGAATGCAGCTCGTGCAGATCGTCGATGACCAGGACGACCCGGCCGGGCTGGTCTGCGAGCTCCGAGGGCACCCTGTCCACCATCGCCCGCCCGTTGAACCCGGGTGTCGCGGCCGGAGGTTCCGCGCCGCTGGTGGCCGGGGAGGCACGACGGACCGTGAAGAGCGGGCAAGAAGGGGGGAAGAGTAAAAGGATAAAAGATCAAGAAGAAAAGAAAAGGAAAGAAGAAGAGAAGTAACGAAGAAGGAAGGAGAAGAGAAGAAAGAAAAATAATAGGAAGAAAAGAGAAAAAGGGAGAAGAGAAGAAAAAAAAGATAGAAAAAAAGGAGAGAAAAAAAAGAAAAAAGGAAAGAGAAAGAAAAGTAAAAAAGAAGAGAAAAAAAAGAAAGAAAAGAAAAAGAAAAAAAGAGAAAAGAGAAGAAAAAGAGAAAGAAAAAGAAAAAGAGAAGGAAGAAAAGAAGAAAGGATGAAATATGAAAAAGGAGAAAAGAGAAAAGAGGAGAGATGGAGAAAAAAGAGAAGGAAAAGGAAGAGAGAAAAGATATAGAAAAGAAAGAAGTAAAGAGCAGAAAGGTAAAGAAGGAAGGTGAGAAAGATGTGAGAGAAATGAAGGAGAAAGGAAAGGGAAGAGAAAGAAGAAAGAAAAGAGGAGAAGAGAAGAAAATAGAAAAGGATAAGGTACGGAGAAGGAGAAGAGAAAAAGAAGAAAAGGAAAAGGGCTGGCAGGAGAAAAGGCATAAAATGGAAGGAGACAGACGGAAAAAGGGCACGGAAAGGAGAAAGAAGAAAATGCTAAAGGAGAAAAGGTAAAAAGGAAAAAGAGAAAAGAAAAAAAGGTAAAAGGAAAGAGAAATCACAAAGAAAGGAGAAGAAATATAAAATGAATGAAGGAGAGAAAGGGTAAGAAGAGAAAGATAGCAAGGAAGAAAGAGGAAGAGAATAAGATAAAAGGGAGATAAAGAGAATAAAAAAGAAAAAGGAGAAGAAAAGAAAGACTAAGAGGAAATAAAAAGGTATGAAATGGGAAAGAAAATGAATGAAAAGGGGAAATAAGTGGGAAGAGAGAAGAGGAAAAAGTAATAAGTCAAAGAAGGTGTATAAAAGTAGGCGTAAATGACCACAACAGACGGCGGGTACTGTTTGACGCGAAGAAGAGAATAGGAAATAAACTGAGGCGGGCGGTGGATGAGATCGCCGCGGCAAAAGGGGTGAGCAATCAGGTAAAAAAAATGGTGTACTAAAAACACCACGCGGACCACGGCGGCGCCGCGTAACTGTTCGGAGATGTGGTACGGGTGGGGCACGAGGAGACACGGCGCTGCTGCTCCGCGACGACGAGCCGTACCGGAGATGCAGGAAGTGACGTTAGAAGACAGCTACACGCTGGAGGTCGGCGGGGAGCGCGTAGAACTGGACTGGCACGGCTCCAACCACTCAAAAGAAAACATCTACATACACTAAAAAGAAAAAGACAAGCTGATGTTCATAGACGTGGTAAACGAAGGATGGGTGAAGATATAAAAAATAAAAATGTAAGAGGAAGTCATCGGGTACATGGGAGAAAAGGCGATCGTGCAGGCTATCCTGGCGGCACTACATCTAGGGGCATGGGCAGGCTAGACACCCGAGAAGACGTCACCGTGCACCAGCAGTAAATCGCTGACATAGAGGACAGCTAGAGGGAAGAGTTGGAGAACGTCAAAAGGTGCTATATTACATGCACTACGGGGAGAACGACTGGGCGGAGTGAAAGATCAACTAGACACCGTCACCGAACGGGCCGCTGCGCTCGTGATCGCCAAGTACACGGCGTGCTGGCCGCCGAAGACATCGAAGTGTTCACCATGAACACCACGTTCGACATCATGCAGTCACTGCGACTCGACAAGGGCTAGAGCGGTACGGTACACCACTGACCACCGCACCGCAACGCACTGGGGCCGGCCCGCGCCGGCTCCGGTGCGCGCCTGCGTGCCACTAGCACCGGGCCCCCACCGCCGATAGTGCCGGACCTACGGGCCGCCTCACATGACGCGGGCCGCCTCACATGACGCGAGTGACTCCGCCTAAGGCCCTTCGCCCGGAAGGTGAGAGCAGGCACAGGGAGAGGGAAAGGCACAAAGATTAGTGGAGACTGTGCAAGAAGAGCTTGGCGTACAGGTGGCGAGTGTGAGTGTTGACAGTGTTCACAGACAGCTAGAGTTCAGCGGCGATCTCGGGCGCAGTGAGATGGTAGACAGGTAGCGCAGGACCCGCGACTCGGTGCCGGTGAGCGAGTTACAGGCCAGGGCCGCGGTCACATCCGGCCTGGCGCCGGGCGGCGGCACGGACCCGGCCCGCCCCGAGAGCAGCTCCACGATCTGGGAGATCAGGGAAGGGTGAGAGGTAAGGCTAAGGTGATGAAGCTTGAGCAGCGATGGGACGGGATACAGCAAAAACGGCAGGAGCATGCCGTTGGGCTCGGTGATATCCAGGGCCTGCTACAGGACGCATCTGGCCGCAGCCTGGTCGCACAGCGAGTAGAGGGATAGGGACTACAGCAGCAGCGCCGTGATCATCTGTACCTGGCGGGCCCCGGGACCGAGCCGTCCAGCACGGGGCCGAGCGCATAGGCGGCCCCTTCGGGGTCATCACCAGCCAGCCGCAGCGCCGCCACCGCGGTGCGCATCGCGGCGCTGTCACGCTAGTCTTCGCTCAGTTAGGCGAGCACCTGCTAGGCGAGATAGGTCTGGCACAGCTGCAACAGAGTCTGCAGCATGAGTGATAGCATAGACGTCACGCAGGTGTGAGGCAAGGCGAGGGACGCAGCTGGTTACTGGACTAAAGGAACGAAGACAGCGACTACTGATCACGGCTAAGGGACATCTACAGGACCGCCAGGCGTACCGCAGGCTCAGCCCGGCGGCTGGTTCCACCTCGGCGCGCAGATGCGATCAGCACGCTCCAGCCACGGCTCTGCTTCATACAGCCGTCCCTGGTACAGCAGCGCGATACCGCGCTGGGCGTAAGCCATACCGGCGAGCGGCTCCTCGCCACAGCCGTGCCGTTCCGCCAGCTCGATCGCGTGCCTGGTCCATTCCGCCTGCGACGCATCGGGCCGCAGCAGCAGCATCCCGTGCGCGGTGGGTCAGGCCGGTGAACTCCAGGTACGGTCGCCCGATCTGGTGCGACAGGGCCACGCCCCGGTGCAGATGCCGTTCCGCGTCCTCGAACCGGAGCGCTCAGATCTCGGCGATACCAAGGCTGATGTACGCCGCGGCGCGCAGATCGTCACCCAGCCCGGGGTGTGCGGCATCGGCCCCCTCGCTGAGCGCGAGCAGCCGCACGGCCTCCTGCGCCACGACCGGGAAGTCCGCGACCCGCCAGGCCAGGAACAGCCGGAGCACGGCCAGCATGATCAGCACGCGCCCGCGCCGGTCCGCGGGCACCGCCGCGAGCGCGCCCGTGGCCTGGGCCAGGTGCCGCACGGCATCGTCCAGGTATCCCTGGATCAGATCTCCGGCCACCTGCACGGTGGTGAGCTCCGGGCTGACCGCGGCGGCCGGCGGGGGAACCTGCACAGCAGCTCGACCACGGTGGCGCCCCGTCCGCCGAGGTAGAGGTCGAGACAGCAGTCCGACAGCAGCCGGACGGCCATCCCCCACTACTGCGCGGCCTGGGCCTGGCGGATCGCCTCCACTGGATGGCCGTGCTCGGCCAGACACCCGGCGGCGGCACGGTGCAGCGCGGCCCGCTCATCCGGCTCGGCGCGGCGCAACTCCAGCCGCAGGAGGTCCGCGAACATCTGGTGGTAGCGGAACCACGACCTGCCCGTGTCCAGCGCGACCACGAACGCCCCGGCCTGCTCCAGATCCTGCAGGATCCGTTCCCCGCCCGGCTGGCCGGCCAGTACGTCCGCCAGCGGGCCAGACACCCGCTCGAGGACTGAGGTGCGCAGCAGCAGCTGGCGCACCTCCTCGCTCTGGCGGTACAGCACCTCGGCGAGCAGGAATTCAGCCACCGCCCGATTGGTGCCGGAGAACTCCGCGGCGAACCGCTCCGGGTCCGGGTGCCCGGCCAGCGACAGCGCGGCCAGCCGCAGCCCGGCCGCCCAGCCCTCGGCCCGCCCGTGCAACCGGGCCAGCGCCTCCTCCGGCAGTTACACCCCGGCCGCGCCGAACAGCGCCCGCGCCTCGGCCAGGCTGAACCGCAGATCGGCCGGGCGGATATCGGTCAGCTCCCCCTCCAGCCGCAGCCGGTGCAGCCCCAGCCGCAGATCGTGCCGGGTCGCGAGGACGAACCGGAGCTCCTGCGGCGCCCGCAGCAGCAAGAGCTCGAGCTGGGACGCCACCTCACGTGAGCACAGCACATGCGCATCGTCGATCACCAGCCACAGCCGGTCGCCCAGCGGGGCCAGGTCCTTCAGCAGCCGCTCCACCACCGCCCAGCCGTCCAGATCCGGCGCCGCGGTCAGCGGCCGCACCAGCGCCGACCCGGCCGCCGTGCCCCGCAGCGCGTCGGCGACCGAGATCCAGAACTGCAGCGGATCACGCTCCTCGCCGTCCACGGAGACTCACGCGGCGTGCCGGGCCAGCCCGGCCTCGGCGAGCCACGACCGCATCAGCACCGTCTTTCCGCTCCCCGCCGGCGCCGATATCTGGACGGCACGTTCTGCTCCAGCCAGCCGCCCGAAGAGCGCGCGACGGGACACCACTTCTCCTCTAACGGCAGGAGTGGACGCCTCATCAAGGGACCCAGACGCGCGGGCGGACGTGGAGCGTCACTGAGCGCCGCCAGGCTCACGGCGCCGTGGCCGGGCCCATCCAGGCGGACCTGGAAGGGCCGGAGCTCACGCGGGAATACCTGGCGGGTGGCTAGCTCACTCATGCTGCCAGCTCAGGTCGGCGTGCCACCTTTCCAGGGAATCCCCTGGGCCGGGCGATTAATAGTCGTCATCTGACGACACCTCGCGGCGGGCGGTGCTGGTTCACGCGGTCCGCCGCGCAGGCCGCTAGGGAGAGACGCCCTGCCGCAGCGCTTCGCGGACGATCTCCACCCGGCTCTTGGCACCGAGCTTGGCCAGGATGTGCGAGATGTACGTCTGCACCGTGCGCCGGGACAGGAACATGCCGCGGGCGATCTCCGACGTCGCATCGCCCCTGGCGATCAGGGCGGCGATCTTGACCTCGGTCGGCGTGAGCGCGGCCCAGCCGGAGGCGGCCCGCGGCCCGCGCGGACCGCGGACGCCGCGCCGGATGCCGTACGGGCGAAGCAGGCTGTCGGCCCGGCGGATGTCCCAGCGGGCGTTCAGGCCCTCATACAAGCTGACTGCCTCGTTCAGCGCGGTCCGGGCCTCCTCCTGCTGGCCCCGCTCGGCCAGCACTGCCGCCAGGTCCTCCACCGCGGCGGGCAATTCCGCGGCCGGGCCGACCGTCCGGTAGTGCGCGACCGCGTCCCGGAGCGGGACCGGATCAGACTCGAGGAGTCCCTGGCACCGCAGGCTGGCCGTGGCCGCCCGGGCCGGCCGGGTTTCAGCCGCGGCCTCCTCCTGGCAGGCCCGCGCCGCGTTCAGCGCGATCTGCCGGTCGCCGGTGGCGATCGCGAGCCGCACGAGATCGGGCAGCCATTGGTGGGTCAGGGTCATCTCGCCGTCGTGCCGGGGCACGATCGCGGCCAGCACCTGCAGGGCCTCATGGGTCTCGCCGCGCTGCTCCAGCGCCATCGCGTGGGCGGCCACGAGGAAGTCCCGGTTCTCCCGATCGGGGACCCTCAGGACCGGGAGAGACAGGCCCGCGCGCAGGTGCTGATCGGCCGTCGTGCGCTGGTCCCGGCGGGCCGCGATGAGCGCGGCCACACCGTGGACGAGCAGCGCTGGCCAGCGCTCGCGCAAAAACGTGTACGTGAGGCCGGGAGCGTCGCCCTCCTCCGGGTTCAGCTCGGCCAGCGCGTCGTCCCACTCGCCGACCCAGTACCGCAGCACGGCCGCGGCGACCCAGGTCGTGCGATCGGGACTGCCGCTGCGCTGGGCAGATTCGCGGGCCTGCCGGAGGGTCAACTCCGCTTCCCGCCAGCGGTCCAGATTCTGCAGGGTGAAGATACGGCCATCGACGGCGAACGAGCGCAGGTCCGCATAGCCGGGATCGTCGCCGAGCACCCGCAGGGCCTGGTCAACGTAGCCGAGCGCGGCGGCGTGGTCGCGCCGGACAGCATGGCTCAGCCACAGGTCAGCCAGCGCGTGCGCGGTCGCGAACGCGTCGCCGGCGTCCTCGGCGGCGGTGAGGGCCTGCCGGGCGGTCGCGTCCGCCGTGTCCAGGTCGCCGGTGCCGGCTCGCTCGAGCATCGCGAGCAGGGCCAGCATCCGGGCCTGCCAGGTGCGCGGCAGGCCGGCCGACGCCAGCGACTGGCGTATGGTCGCGATCGCCTCATCGCTGCGGCCCGCACTGACCTGGGCGCGCGCGAGCACCGAGTACGTCTGCGCCCGCCACACCGGGTCAGTCATCACCGGCAGCGCCGCCCGGGCCTGGCGGGCCGCCTCGTCATAAGAGCCGGCCGCGAGCAGGGCCCGGGCCAGGCTGGCCGTGAGCCCGTCCCAGGCCCCGTCGGTGCTGGGCGTCTCGTCCAGTTCCCGCCGCAGCAGGTCGGCGGCCAGCAGCGGGGCCTGCGTGGTCAGCGCGGGCGCGGTCTGGCTGAGCCAGGCCCGGGCTCAGTCCTCACCGGGCTGTCCCGCCGCGAAAAGCTGCTGCGCGACGCTCAGGGCCTCCGCACCCGTGGCTGCGAGCTCGCGCGCCGCCTCGGCGTGCAGCGCCGTGCGCAGCGCCGCCGGCATGCTCGCATAGAGCGCCTGGCGGATCAGCTGATGCCGGAACGCCAGTTCGGGCCCCGAGCCGACCAGGATGCGGGCCGTCACGGCCTCCTGCAGGCCCGCTGCGAGTTCCGACACTGGCTTGCGCAGCAGCACGGCCAGGTCGGTGACCGTGAACTTCCCGCCGAGCAGGGCGGCGGTCCGCAGGATCCGCGCCGTCTCGGCCGAGACCGAGCTGAGCCGGTCGTTCAGCACGGCCGCCAGCGAGGCCGGCAGTTGCTCATGGACCGCGGGGTCGCCGTCGGCGGGAGTGGCCTGGGCCCGCTCACGTGCCAGGGAGTAAACCAGTTCGCGCAGGTACAGGGGATTCCCGGCGGCCTGAGCGGTCAGCTGGCGCAGTGTGTCCGCCGGCGGCGTTCCGAGCATGGCCGTCACGAGGGCGGTCACATCCGTTTCGGGCAAGGGGCCGAGCGAGACCATCGCCCGGCCGCGGCGGGCCAGGGACGCGCGCACCTGCTGGACCTCCGGCCGCCGGGGATCCGACCGGCAGGTCGCGATCAGGAGCAGCCGCAGCTGATCAATGGAGGCGGCGAGCTGGTGCCAGACGAGCAGCGATGCCTCGTCGGCCCACTGCAGGTCGTTGACGACCATGACCGTCGGGGCGGCCGCGCACAGCTCGTCCGTCAGCGCCATCAGCACTTCGACACCGGAAGCCGACGCGTCGCCGTCGGTGAACAGCCCGAGCCGCTGGCTGCGGAGCAGGCCGGCCGCGTGCGCGCGGCGGGGGTCGGGCGAACTGAGCCGGACCTGCAGGCAATCCTGCATCACGCTCAGCGGCAGCCGCTCAGCAAGCTGGTCCGCGGTCCCCCACCCGATGTCCCAGCCCAGCTCGCCGGTTCCGGCCAGGGCCTCCACGACCAGGGACGACTTGCCGATGCCGGGCTCGCCCTCGACCCAGACCGCCGCACCCCCGCCCTGGCGGAGCGCCTCAATGCCGGCCCGCAGGGTCGCCAGCTCCTGGCTGCGGTCCACCCACTCCGGCGGCCGGTCGATGGGCCACATGGTTGTAACGTATGCCCCGCCCAGGGGCAATGCCTATCGACGCCCGCGCCTTTCCGGATCAGGGCCACGTAATCTGTCCCAGCCCGGTAGGCAGCTGGCTTCGCTCAGTGTCCAGCCGTAAAATGTGCTGGTTCAGCCTTCGGGATTGCTTACCGGCTGGAGTCGCGATGCTCCTGTACGTCATCGGCGGGGTGGTGACCGCGGTGGGCGCGCTGTCAGCAACTTGGTGGCTACTCACGCTCACCCGTCGGTTCGCGTGGCCCCGGCGGCGGGCCGCTGTCCATGCCGGCCCGGCGATCTCACCGGGCGCACGACGCCAGGGGCTGAACCGGTTCTGGTGCTCCGTCGTCCTCTCCATCGACGGAATACTCCTCATTCTTAGCGCGCACAGCGACACCGCAGCCCGGATCGGGATCGTCACAGCTTCCGCACTCCTTCTCTGGCAGCTCGGCGGGGAGGTCGTCTCACGCAGGCGGCACCGATCGGCCGCCTGACCGCAGCTGTCATCAGCCCGTCGTAGCGGATATTCCGGACCATGGGCTCACGCCCTGATCGCGGTCCGAGGCGGCCCTCAGGAGTTGCGGCCCTTCCGGCCCACCTCGGGATCGACGCCCCAGCTCATGATCCACATGGGCGTGATGCGGATGACCTCGCGACGGCGTGGCCGCCGACGAGGACGTCGCCCGTCTCTACGTCGAGGAACGCGCCGACCGGGTTGTTCTGGGGGGCGCCGCTCGCATCCACGGTGGCGAGACGCGCCAGGGGCTGGCTCTTCAGGTAGGTCCGCTCGGCCTCGGTCAGGGAGATAGTCATCCCTGCAGCGTAAGACCGGGGTGCGGTGAACCCGGGCTGGAAGCCGGGCCGCACCGCGCGGATCGGTGTACGCCTAGACCTGGGCTGGTTCTTCTCGGGCCACGACGTCGGCGACGATGCAGCTCACGTTGTCGGGACCTCCGCCGTCGATGGCCAGCGTGATCAGATCCGCCGCGGCCTGGTCCGGATCGGTGACCGTGAGGAGGACTCGCGCCAGCGCATCGGCCGCCACGACCTGGTGCAGGCCGTCCGAGCAGAGCAGGTACCGGTCGCCGGGCCGCGCCTCCCGCAGCTGCAGATCAGGCTCGAAGTTCCCCCCGTCCAGCGCCCGCAGCAGCATGAAGCGCTGCGGGTGGGAGGCGACTTCCTCGGCGGTGATCTTGCCGTCGTCCAGCAACGACTGCACCAGCGTGTGGTCCTGGGTGATCTGGAACATCTCGCTGTCGCGGATCAGATAGGCACGCGAGTCACCGATATGCACGAGCCCCAGTTGCGAGCCCGACCACAGCAGGGCGGTCAGCGTGGTGCCCATGCCCTGCATGGACGGGTCGGCCTTGACGAGCTCGTTCAGTGCGCTGTTAGCCCGGCGCACCGCATGATCGAGCGCGTTGAGCAGTTCACCGGCCGGTACCTGGGTGTCGAGCGGTCGGAGCGCCTCAATGACGGCTGCGCTCGCCACCTCGCCGGCGGCGTGACCTCCCATCCCGTCGGCGACCGCGAGCAGCCTGGGCCCTCCGTAGACCGCGTCCTCATTGTCCTGGCGGTGCAGGCCGATATCGGACTGCACCGCGTAGCGCACGGCAAGCTGGCCCTGAGCATCAGGCATGACGGTGTCCTTCCCGGACAGATAGCCGACGAGGAAGGCAGCGTGCTCACGGCGCGGATCGAGGCCAGCGGCATGCCCAGCCGGCGCAGCCAGGCCACCAGCCTGGCCTGCTCGAGCTGGGCCGCAGCGTAGAAGCGGTACTGCGACGCCGGGTCGACCCGGACCGGGCGGAGCAGGCCCAGCTCGTCGTACAGGCGAAGCGCCTTACGCGAAAGCCGGGACGCCCGGGCAAAGGCCCCGCTGGTCATCAGCTCCATCCTGCCCTCCTCATACCGGGCCGGTGGCCCAGCAAGATCAGGCTCGGCCTGGCCCAAGGGGCAAAGTCAAATCACGGTTCCGGCGAGTGTGGCCCCCACCGGGATCAGGCTGGCAGGAGGCTGACCTTGTAATCGCCAAAACGCTTGTCCCGCGTCACAATGGTCAGCCCCTCCGCGAGGGCCTGGGCGATGAGCATGCGGTCGAATGGATCGTCATGATGGCGGGCCAACTGCCCCGCCGCGGTGCCATGAGTGATCGTTATTGGCAGCGGCACAAAGCCTCCTGCCAGGACCTGATGTTCAAGATCATCTGGTGCTGCGAGTTTCCCCAGCGCCTGCTTAATGGAAATCTCCCACGCACTCACGGCTGAGACCACGACCAGATTCTCCGGATCGGCGATCGCGTCCCGCGCTTGAACCGCCAGCCCTTCGCCGGCGAGCCACCACAGAAGCGCGTTAGTGTCCAGCAGGAGCCTCACGGACGCTCTCCCCGGAATGCGGCGTCAATCTCGGCGGGCAACTCGTCGAAGTCAGGAGCAATAGTGATCTTGCCGTGCCACGCTCCCGGGACACGCCGCCGGGACGCCGGCTCGGCCAGGGCCACCAGACGTGCGACCGGCCGACCCGCCCTGGCAATAATGATCTCCTCTCCCGCCGCAGCCCGGTCCAGCAGCTGTGACAGGTGAGTTTTAGCTTCGTAGACGTTGACACTCTCGCTCATCTCATCGAGTTCAGCACACTTGGTCTAGTCAAGTCAAGTCAGGTCGGCGGCGCTCGAATTGGCCGGCCTGCCGGGCGCCTGCCCGGATCCCCTGCCTTCGACGACATGGGCCAGCCGACCGGCATGGCCCGTTTCGCTCCCGCCATACCCGCCCGCGGCGCAAGGTAACGACCTCTCGTGGCCGCCTCGGCGTGATCGGAGCAGCTTTACCCGGTGAGCCCGCTGATCGCGTCGCCGATGAGCTTGACCCCGATGATCAGGCACAGGACGGTCATGATGACCGCGCTGTGCTCGGTCATCCAGTCCTTGAGCCCGGCCAGGAGTTTCGCCGAGCGCTCACCCAGGGCGAAGTAGATGCCGACGGGAATGGCCACGCCGAGGGTGCCGATCACCGCGAAAACCAGGTACGCGATGGTTTGCTGCCCGCCGGGGATGCCGGTCTGGGCGATCGCCGCGCCGCCGGCGACGGCCAGCAGAAGGTTCTTGGGGTTGGCGCCGGAGAGGGCAGCCGCCAGGCCGAACGCGGCGACCGGGCTGGTGTGGTCGAGCGTGGCCATCCATTTAGGCATGACCGGCTCTTCGCCGTCGTGGGGGCGGGACCGGAACTGGCGGACCGCCACCAGGAGCAGCAGGACACCAAGGACGATCTTGACCCAGCTCACCCACGTAGCGGGAGAACCGGATGTGCTGGCCCCGGCAGGACCGGCGACAGCCAGCACGATGGCTCCGACGGCACCGAGGCCGACCAGCCACCCCAGGACGAAGAGCGGGCCGTTCACCCTGGCCTTCTGGCTGGTGAGCATGAGCACCACGGCAATGATCGGGATCGGGCTGAGCGCGATGCCGACCGCGAACGCCAGCGATCCCCCGATGGCCTGACCCATTACGCCTTCACGGCGTGACGATGGGAAAGGCCGGGTCGGGAGTGTCCAGCAGGCCGATGAGCGTGGTGAGCACGGCCGGATCTCCGGTGTGCTGGATACCGTCCAGGCCGCGCCCGGCCAGCAATCCCAGCAGTTGCGCCTTGGTCAGGGTGAGCGTCAGGTCGGCGGCCGCCTTGCTCGTGGCATTCTCGGTCTGGATGAGCGCGCCGTTGGACAGGGCGAGCCGGACGGTGCCCGGGACGCCGTGGCCGGCATCGGTGAAGTTCCAGTCGATGACCAGCGACTGGCCGGCGGCACGCGGCCCGTCCACCCGGATGGCCAGGGTGTCAAAGAGCTCCCCGATCGTCAGCGCCCCGGCCATGCCCGCGCCCAGATCGCCGATGGGCGGGGGCTTGTTACCCTCACGCAGCTCGAGCGCCCCGGACAGGTAGAAGCTCCGCCAGGTGGCGTTCTCCGACCCGTAGCCGAGCCGTTCATACACGCCGGCCAGGGCCTCCCGGGCGGCGGCGTCGTCCGGGTCGGCGAACACGGCGTGCTTGAGCAACTCGGCCGCGAACCGCAGATCGCCGGCGTCGGCATAGGAACGGGCCTTCTCCAGCACCGCCTGCTGACCGCCGATGACCTCGACGTACCGGGTCGCCGCCGCCTGCGGCGGGTGCTGCCACAGCGACGTCGGGTTCCCGTCGAACCAGCCCATGTAACGCTGGTAGATGGCCTTGACGTTGTGGCTGACCGACCCGTAGTAACCGCGGGCGTGCCAGGCGTTCTCCAGCGCCGGGGGCAGCTGCATGTCCTCGGCGGCCTCCATGCCGGTCGACCCGTTGTTCAGCATCCGCAGCGTCTGGTCGTGCAGGTAGGCGTAGAGATCACGCTGCTGCGACAGGTACCGGGTGACGTTCCCGGTGCCCCAGGTCGGCCAGTGATGGGAGGCGAACGCGACATCAGCGCCGGCGCCGAACATCTCGATGGCCTCGTTCAGGTACCGGGCCCAGCTCCGGGGATCGCGGACCAGGGCGCCGCGCAGCGTCAGCAGGTTGTGCAGGTTATGGGTGGCGTTCTCGGCCATGCACAAAGCCCGCTGAGCCGGGAAGTAGAAGTTCATCTCCGCCGGCGCCTCGGTGCCCGGCGTGATCTGGAAGACGATCCGCACCCCGTCGATCGTTTCTTCCTGCCCGGTGCGGGTGACATCCACGGTCGGCGGGATCAGGCCCAGCGACCCGCTCGAGGTGGCGATACCCAGGCCCGTGCTGACCTGGCCGACCGGGCTCGGGTCCAGCATCGCGCCGTACATGTACGCCGCCCGGCGGTTCATGGCCCCGCCCGCGTAGACGTTCTCCGACACCGCGTGCTCCATGAAGCCGTGCGGGGCCAGGATCGGGACATCCCCGGCGCCGCCGGGCAGTACCCCCTGCACGCCGCCAAAGTGATCCGCGTGCGAGTGCGTGTAGATCACGCCGGTCACCGGCCGGTCCCCGCGGTTCTTGCGGTACAGCGCGATGCTGGCGGCTGCGGTCTCGGCGGAGATCAGCGGGTCGATCACGATCACGCCGGTGTCGCCTTCGATGATCGTCATGTTCGAGATGTCCATGCCGCGGACCTGGTAGATCCCGTCCGTGACCTGGAACAGGCCGTGCTTGGCGCACAGTTGCGCCTGCCGCCACAGGCTGGGGTTCACCGTGTCCGGGCAGTCGGCGTCCAGGTATGAATACGCCGTCAGATCCCACACCACCCGGCCGTCCGCCGCCCGCACGACGCACGGATCAAGCGCATCGATGCGGCCACGTTCGGCGTTATCGAAATCGGTCTGGTCATCAAACGGCAGGTCGCTCATCATGTCCCTTGCATAGGGAAAGGACCGGCGCCTCGGGCCGCCACCGCCGTCAACGTGAAGGCTGGGGGGACCGGAGCGCCACTGGGCACGGACGACGCCACCAGCATGTCGCCCGGTCCCTAATCCGGGCCTCACCCTTAGTGGGTGAGGCCGGGTGACGGGCGGGCCCAGGCTAACCGCGGCCTGACCCAGCCGACCTGCGGGTCCAGCAACTCCAGCGCGGAACGCAGCGCCCCGATCAGCCAGGCCGGGCCGTCGCCCGCGACCTCCAGCGTGCCGAGCAGCCGGATGGCGTCGCTTTCTTCCAGCTCGGTCGGACCGGCCGTGGTACCCAGGTCCACAATGACGACGCTGCTGTCGCCGGCCGGGTCGGGGTGCGCAACGCCGGACAGGGCGACGATCGCGGTGTCGTACTGCGCGACGATGCGGCTGTGGCGGACTACGCCGTGATCATCGACCTCGTGCTGGCCATCACACCAGGACGGGCAGTCCGGCAGCCGTCGGTGTTCCATGGACCCGCTCGTACCCCAGGTCATGCGCTTAAACGAGACTGGGGGCGCAACCTGGACAGACGGAAGGAAGCTGGCGTCCGTCAGGGCAGCCCGCCGACATCCCACACATAGGTCCGCGCCGGGATGGTCGCGGGCTGGTTGGCGTCATAGTTGTCGCCCCCCGCGAGGGCCTTACCGTCCGGGCTGAACGCGACCGAAGTGATGGCGTAGCCGGAGGGATCGGAGAATCTGGCCATCAGCGTGCCGGTGGCGATGTCCCACACGACCGCGCTCCCCGCATACACGCCGCCCTCGGCGACCGCGAGGCTCCGACCGTCCGGGCTGAACGCCAGCGAGCCCCCGCCGTCGGAGTCACTCCCGGATGGGAGAGCCGTGCGCTGGCCGGTCGCAAGAGTCCACAGGTAGGTCCAGGGACCGGCGTCATCCGTGGCCAGGATCCTGCCGTCCGGGCTGAACGCCACCGAGCTGACGCTCGCGCCGCTCCCGGTCAGGGTTAATGCCGGGCGGCTGCTGCGGGTCGCCGCGACCGCGATCACCGCGACCGCGATAAAGAGAGCCGAGCCACGGATCACGAGGGCTGCGATGCGCCCGCGACGAGCGGCACTCCCCCGGGCGGCCCCCGCCCAGCGCGGCGCCGCACCGGCATAAGACGATGGGCCATGACGCCTGCGCACCCGCCCCGCCGACCGCAGAGCGGCGGCCGATACCCAGATGGTGATCGCGCCAAGAACCGCAAAACCAATGGAGAGCCCCAGCCAGTACCGGGGATGGCGGTCGAACTGATTGAGGGCTAATAGGCCGAGGAGATCGAGCGCGATACCTGCTGCCGCGGCACCAGTCCACGCCACGTGCCATCGCCCTCCTGGGACCGCGAACCGGATCAGTCCGGCCCCCGCGAGCAGCAGCAGCACCGGAAGGCTGACCCATATGAAGGCGTACAGCACCCCGGTCAACGGCCACGCAGGCACCAACATCACGGGCAGCTCGGGCGGCGGGCCCGGCGAGCCGGACGTGGCCGGTGACACCAGAGGGTCAAACGCCATCGCGCAGCACGCCCCGGCCGACAAGACCGAGCAGACGACGAAGACCGCGAAGACGAATCCGTGTTTCCCGGAAAGAGGGGCTGATCGCGTGGCCGGAGCTACCGAAGACTGCACGGGCTGATTATCCGGTCAGGGAAGCGGAACTTCCACCGCCACCCTTCGGCTCCGGAGCGAAGAAGCTGGTCAGATGGGTGGCGAGCGCACCGGGAGCTTCCTCGGCGATGTGATGGCCGCAGTCGATGGAGCAGCCACGGACGTCCTCGGCCCAGTCGCGCCAGATGGCCAGCGGGTCGCCGTAGAGGTCTTCCATGTCGTCCTGCGCGGCCCACAAGAACAGCAGGGGGCAGCTGATCCGGCGGCCGGCGGCCCGGTCTGCCTCATCGTGGGCCCGGTCAATGCCCAGGCCCGCGCGGTAGTCCTCGATCATCGCGTGGACCGTCGCGGGGTCGTGGATCGCGCGCCGGTAATCCTCGAAGGCTTCGGCGCCCATGTGCTCGGCCGTCGCGGTGTACCAGGCCTCAGGGTCGGCGTTGATGAACCGCTCGGCGGGCCTGCCAGTCTGGCCGAGGAAGAACCAGTGGTACCAGCTGGCCGCGAACTTGGCGTCGCAGCGGTCCAGCGCCTCCGCGATCGGGATGCCCTCCATCAGGCACAGGCGGCTCACCAGGCCCGGGTGGTCCAGGGCCAGCCGCTGCGCCACGTAGGTCCCCCGGTCGTGCCCGGCGACACAGAACCGCTCATGCCCGAGCCGCCGCATCAGCGCGGCGCAATCACCGGCCATGGCCCGCTTGGAGTAGGGAGCGTGATCAGGCGTGGTCGGCGGCTTGGAGGACTCGCCGTAGCCCCGCAGATCCGGGCAGACCACGGTGAACTGCTCCGCCAGGACCGGGGCGACCTGGTGCCAGGTCACATGGGTCCGGGGGTGGCCGTGCAGCAGCAGCACCGCAGGCCCCGAGCCGCCGTGGCGCACGCGCAGTTCCGCGTCGCCCACATCGATCCGCTCCAGCGTGAATCCCTCGAACACGCCCTTTCCTCTACCTCAGCCGTCCTGCTCTAACCGGTTGAAGCTCCCGTCCCCGCTAATCGCGACGTCCGGCGGGCGTCCAGAGCATCAGGGCGTCGGCCGGCCCGAACCCGGCGCGTTCGTAGAACGGGATAGACCGCTGCGTCGGGCTCAGCACCACGCGGGCGAAATCGTTCTCACTCGCGTACCCGAGCACCGCGCCGAGAAGCTGGCCGCCGATGCCCCGATTGCGGTACGCGGCGAGCACGAACGCGTTGCCCAGGTAGCCCCAGCGGCTGGGGGCCCGCCCCGGACGGGGCATCCGCTCGAAGATGGCCAGGTTCATCGCCCCCACGAGACGATCATCCACCTCAGCCAGCCATATGATCCGCCGCGACGACTCGTGCGCATACCAGGCGGCAAATCTTTCCTCAAACGATGGATCGGCGCCGTCGCCGTCCTGGTCCGCCGACGACTCGCGGCGCAACCGGGCGAGGCCGGGCAGATCGGCGTCTTCGGCCCGGCGGATCACGGCTCCGGTCCCGCTAACCATGAGCGCAGCCGACCGCCGCCGCGTACGCCTGGGGGGTCATCCGGTACAGCCTGACCGAACCGGGATTGCTGAGCACCAGGTCAAACAGCCAGTGGCGATGGACGTAGAACCAGTAGTCGGTCAGCCGCTGGCCACCGATTTCGTAGTCCACCAGCCAGGCCCCGCGCGGGCCCGGGATGGCGCTCTCCACGTGTGCCGCGGCGTGCGGTGCGCTCGGGCAGTCCCGGTGCCGCTTGACGTACTGGGCCCGGGTGATGACCGCCTGGCTGCGCGCATCCCAACGTGCGTACACCGGGGCGTAGTCGCCGCTGTCGTAGTCGTTATTGAACGTAGTTGCGATCTTGAGCAGGGCCGATGCGGTCCGTGGGTCGGGAGGAAGCGGTGCCGCGGACGCCACCGTGTGTCCCTGCGGCGTCCGCGCTGGATCCTGGACCGGGGCCGACGAGCAGCCCGCGGTCAGGCAGGCAGCCACCGCGCCGACGGCGCCCAGCTGGCGTATCACCATTTCTCCCTCACCCCGCCTGCCTGCTGCCCCGGCGCGCTAACGGTGCGGGGCCAGCATCGCATGGTGATCCGCGCCCGCCTGGGGCTGGGGATCGGCGTGCACCAGCGCGGCGGTCAGCCGCGGCAGGGCGTGCAGGAGATTGTGCTCGGCGGCGACCGCGACCTGGTGGGCCCCGACCGCGCTGGCCGCGGCGTCCACGACGACCTCGCACTCGGCGCGCAACTGGTGGCCGATCCACCGCAGGCGGACCTGGCCCACATCCAAGACCCCGGGGGTCACGCGCAGGATGCGCTCAGCCTGGTTGACCAGGGCCGGGTTGACCGCGTCCATCAGGCGCCGGAAGATCTCGCGGGCCGCCCCGCGGAGCACGGCCAGGATCGCCACGGTGATCACCAGCCCGACCGCGGGGTCGGCCCAGTCCCAGCCGGCCGCGACCCCGCCCGCCCCGAGCAGGACGGCCAGCGACGTGAAGCCGTCCGTCCGGGCGTGCAGCCCGTCAGCGACCAGTGCCGCCGAGCCGATGCGCCGGCCGACCCGGATCCGGTACCGGGCGACCAGTTCGTTGCCGGTGAACCCGATCAGCGCCGCGATCGCCACCGCGAGCAGGTCCGATACGGGGCGGGGATGGGCGAGCCGGATGATCGCCTCGTAGGCGGTCAGCACCGAGGAGGCGGCGATGATCAGGACGATCACCACCCCGGCCAGGTCCTCGGCCCGGCCGTACCCGTAGGTGTAGCGGCGGTTGGGCCGGCGCCGCGCGGCCAGGAACGCGATGCCCAGCGGCACCGCCGTCAGCGCGTCCGCCGCGTTATGCAGGGTGTCACCCAGCAACGCGACCGATCCCGAGACCGCCACGACCGCCGCCTGGACCAGGGCCGTCCCGGCGAGGACGGCCAGCGAGATCCATAGCGCCCGCATGCCCGCGGCGCTGGCCTCCATGGCTGGGTCCACCTGGTCAGCCGCCTCATGCGAATGAGGCCGCAGCAGGTGCCGGAGCCGACCTGGGTGTCCTGGCGCGTGGGAGTGCTGATGCCCGGCCTCGTGACCGGGCCCGGCCTCGGGCCCGGTCTGGTGACCGTGTCCGGCCTCGTGTCCATGCCCAATCCGCATGACATCCAGGATGCCCGCATCATCCGATTGCAGCACGTCAACAACAGCCATCCCGGCGCGGCTGCGAACCATGCGCAGCGTAGCTAGGAGGCCGGCCCGGCTAGCTCGTCGAGGAGCTGCCGGACCCGCTGGTGGATGTCATCGCGGATGGTGCGGACCGCCGGCAGGTCCAGGCCCGCGGGATCGGGCAGGTCCCAGTCCAGGTACCGCTTTCCCGGGTAGAACGGGCAGGCGTCCCCGCAGCCCATGGTGATGACGATGTCGGCCGCCTGGACCTGGTCGTCCGTGAGCGGCTTGGGAAACTCCCGGGAGAGATCGAGCCCGATCTCCGCCATGGCCGCCACGACGGCGGGGTTCAGCTCCGCCGCGGGCTGTGATCCGGCCGAGCTCACCTGGACGCGCCCCCGGGCTTCGTGATCGAGCAGGGCGGCGGCCATCTGGGAACGGCCGGCATTGTGGACGCAGACGAACAGCACCTGGGGCACCATCACGGCCGCCTTTCCTGGGGAACGATGACGTCGGCGGCCTCGGCCGCGGTGATCGCGGGGTAGAGGACCCGGACCACCACGATGGCCAGGCCGCCACCGATGATCTGGGCCGCGATGAAGCCCGGCACGGAGGCCGGCGCGATCCCCGAGAACACCGCGAGCGCCGCACTTCACCAGGCCGCAGGATTCCGCACCGTGGGTACCCGTGAACGCATCGGCCTGCACCACGGCCGCTGGCGCGACGTGGTGTTCATCGAACGCCGGAGTCCGCTCATCTGACCAGGTGCTGGCGCCCGTCCGTTAGGAGGGCAGCAGGCGGGACCGGTGTGGGACGACGGCGGTGAGGAGGACTCCGCAGGCGAACAGCACGGGCGGGAGATAGAGCGCCACGAGGTGCTGCGGCGTCGGGTTGCCGAGCAGATCGGTGGTGCCCCCGGTTGACACGAAGGCCAGCTGGATCGCGTAGGGCCAGAACATGGCCGCGAGCAGCAGCAGGAGGTACGGGCTCAGTTTCCAGACCACCGCCAGGACCACGGCGGCCACCGCCAGCACGACGCAACCGGCCAGGTAGACCGGGGCCCCTGTCGGCTGCGGGACCAGCAAACGCTGCGGGAAGGTCATCATGTCGTAGCGGAACGTCAACACGTGCACCGCGGCCGCGGCCGCCACCAGCACGACGCCGACCCGCCAGTTCACGAGCTGACGTCCGCGGCGGGGCCCGGGCGACGCGACCAGCGCGGCCGCCTCCACGATGAAAACCCCCGTCGTGATCAGCTGCAGCGGATACGGGATCCAGGGAATCGACTGGCCGGCGGCGGCCCAGTAGGCAGCCGTTCCCACCAGCGCGGCCAGCGCGGCCCACCGTAGCCCCAGCAGCACCAGGACCGCGATGACCACCTCGGCGCCGACCGTTATCGAAAAAATATGCACGCTCAGCAGGCGGAGGCCGCCGATCTCGGGATTTCTGCTGAGGATCCGGGCGAAGAACGGATCTCGGGTGCCGAGCTGGAACCGGTAGGGCATCGCCACGTTCAGGATGTCCACCAGCAGCAAGAACAGCGGCGCTACCAGGCTGAACAGGGCCAGCGCATCCGCCCAGGGCCGGTTCTCCGACGCTGGTCCCGGCCCTCGCAGGCGCATCTTCAGCGCGCTCCAGAACACGTCCGCGGATTCCGCCAGCCGGGGCCGCTTCTGGCCATCCGGCGCGCCCGCCATCAGCACGGCGAGGACCTCCTCCGCGTGCTCGCGGCGGAAGGCCCGGGGATAGCAGGCCAGCAACCGTCGGTAGCCCCGCTCCAGGTCCGGCGAGTCGGTCATGCGGCACCCCCCGCCAGGTCGGGGCGCGAGACGCTGAGCCGCTTCAGCGCCACCGCAGCGTGGGCCTGCAGCCGCGCGGCCTCGGCGGCCAGCGTGTCCGAGCCCTTGGGGGTGAGCCGGTAGTAGCGCCGCAGCCGGTTGTCCACGATCTCCTCCCGGTCCACCGCGATCAGCTCATCGGAGCGAAGCCGGTCCAGCGCGGTATAGAGGGTCCCGGCGCGCATCCGGACCCGTCCGCCGGAGATCTGCGTGACGTCAGTGATAATCCCGTAGCCGTGCTGGCTGGTCGTCGCCAGCGCGGTCAGGATCAGGAACGTGGCTTCCTGCATCGCCCGCTGTGCCATGTGAACGTTATATATCGCTGAACTACGTATAGCAAGTCCGGGGGCTTCATCAGCACCCGCGTCATCGAGGCCAGCGGCGGATTCCCAGGGATGATCCAGCCGCTCATTATCTGACTTTTCAGCCGGACAGGCCCGCGCCGCCTCTTGCCGTCGTGCACGCCCCTGAACTGGAATTCCATGGCAGCACGGGCGTGAGCGGCCGCACAATCTGTGACCGCGGGAGGGAAATCACCACGCTGCTGGGGCCTATGTTCTACTGGAATTGTGGAGGATAAGCAGCGCAGGCCAGGGGCCAGGCGGCCCGGGCGGCACAGCAAGGGGAATGCGAAGCCGCTGACCGCCCGGCGGACCGAGGAAGTGCGGGACCGGGTCCGGCTGATGATCGAGATCACCGCCCGGGCCGGCTCGTATCGCAAGGGACTGCTGGCTGCCGCGGCGCAGCTCAGCCCCGAGGAAGCCGCGATCATCGCGGATCTGGAACGGCACGGGCTGCAGGTCCCGCAACTGCACGACGTGCTGTGCGGGGGCCACATCCTGGTTGACGACCCGCGACTCTACGAGGACTGGCGGTTCGAGAAGGTCAGCCACCTGCGCGTGTCCAGCCATCACAAGGACATCGACAAGGCGCGCTATCCCGACATCGGGATGCGGGGCCCGGTGGTCCGGGAGAAACTGCACGGCCGGACGGCCCAGGGCACCTGGGTGCAGCTGGAAAAGACGCCGGCCGCCTTCGGCCAGCGCAAACTGCCCAGCCTGACCGACATCCGTCACCTCATGGACTACGTGGTGTACCGGGTGACCCGCAGCAACGTCGGTCCATGGGGCCTGTCCCGGCTGACCGAGCGCCGGCCGATGTACCTGTCACCGGACCTGGCCCTCCCCACCTCGCTGGCTCCGGCGGTGGCGGAGTCCTTGGCCATGGCCCTGCGCCGGATCGAGCAGGACGACGATGTCACCTCGGCGTCGCAGGACCTCGCGGCGCGGTTCCCGCCGCCGGACCGGCCCGACCCCGCGAACGAGCTGGGCCAGGCCCTTCCTGGCCGGGCCGGGCGGGGGCTGTTCGGCAACTCCGATGTGTGGGTGACTGAGACGCCGTCCCGGATCGCGGCCGCGATCTTGAACGAGCAACGTGAGCAGCAGCCGGCCGGGGCGCTCTGGGCAAAAGCGGGGGCATCATGAGTGAGGCCGGCGCCACTATCCCGGGCGAGGCGGCTGTACCGCAGGGACTCATCTCCTCGGTCGTCAGCCTGGTCGGCACCGGGCCGGTGCTGCTCGGCGCCTACACCATCGCCGAGCTCACCGCGGTTGACGCCATCGTGGACTTCCTGGAGTCGCGGCCGTCAGATGAGGTGCTGGCCGAGGCGGTCCGCTCGCTGGCCGCCCGCCAGCTTCTGGTGGCCGGGCCACCCGGGGAGCAGGTCCAGGTGCGCGGGGACCTGGGCATCGCGGTGGCGTTCCAGCAGCGGGCCCGCATGGTGCTGGACGCCCGGGCCACCGGCACCGAACCAGGCGAGCCGTGGCGGATCTTGCTGCTCCCCCAGCCGGAGCGGATCTGCCTGGTGATCCGCATCGACGCGCTGGGGGTGCACGAACTCGGGCTGTACGCGTTCGACGAGGCCCTCGGCCTGCTCGACGCGCTGCTGCCGCGCGGGCCACGGGCGGAGGCGGAGGCCACGGATGGCGACATTGACGAGGTGCTCGCCGCGTCCGAGCGATCCGCCCTGGTCACTGTCACCCCGTACACCTCGGACGGATCGGCTGAGCTGGCGGGCGACAGCACTGACCTGATTCTCGCCCGTCGCCAGGGCCGGCTCCACGTCTTCCACCGGGATCCCGACGACCAGGGCAAGCTGGCGCCCGGAACACCGGGCGGCAAGGACGTGCACGACACCCTCGTCGGGTTGCTGACCTAGCGCCGGTCAGGCCTCGCGGGGCGGGTGGTCCGCGGCGGCGACCGCGAGATTCAGGCGCTCGGCCCCTAGTCCCACGTTGACCCCGGATCCGTAAGCAGCGGCGCCGGAAAGGATCGACGCCAGCGCGGTGCCCAGGATGAGGCCCAGCGCCTGCTCTATGTTCACCTCACCGATCGCCCACAGCACCGAGAACGCCGCTATGCCAAGGACTCCGAGGCATATCACCGACCACCCCAGCCATTGGAGGACGCGCCCCACCTTCCGGGCATGCTCCACCTGCCCGGTGATTACCACCCGGTGTTCCATCCCGACCCCGGCTCCCCCGCTGCCGACCATGGCAGCATTCTCCCCCGTGTGGGTCGTGGCCAAGTTAGCAGGTCAGGCCCAGTATCAGCCGAGCCACGGGTCTAGCCGAACCACGGGTCTAGCCGAACCACGGGTCTAGCCGAACCACGGGTCTAGCCGAACCACGGGTCTAGCCGAACCACGGCCCAAGGCCGGACCACAGGTAGCGGACCGCGATCGCGGCGACCAGGATCCCGACCAGCCGCCGGATCAGCTGGTCCGGGAGCCGGGGCTGGATCCGGGCCCCGATGTAGGCGCCCGCGAGGCCGCCGAGCCCAAGGGCGATGCCGGTTGTCCAGTCCGGCGCCACCGGAGCGTGCCGGTTCAGGGACAGCACGGTGAAGGTCACCACTCCGGCGACCGAGGTGACGAACGTGGAGGCCAGGGCGGCAGGTGCCACCTCCGCTGGCGGGCGCCCCGTCCAGGTCAGTACCGGGGCCAGGATCGAGCCCCCGCCGATGCCGTAGATCCCGCCGACACAGCCCACCGCCGCCGCCAGCAGGACCAGCACCGCCCGTGGGATCACGGGCGAGCACCGGAGCCGGCGCACCGAAGGCGTCCGGGTGACCGCCCCCGCAGCGGCGCCCGGGGGCGCGGTCAGGGCCAGCCACACCCCGAGCGGGAGCAGGACGACGGCGATCACCAGGTCGAAAACCTGCGGGCCGGGCAGCACCTCCACCCGGATGATGGATCCGGCGACCACCCCGGGCAAGGTCCCGGCGATGAGCAGCGCGGCCAAGGGGCTGCCGGCCTGCCCCTGCCGCCAGTAGCGGTACAGGGCGCCGGGGGTGGCCACCACGTTGTACAGCAGGTTGGTCGGGGTGACCGCGGGACTCGGCGTGCCCAGGACGCTGACCTGGAAGGGCAGCAGCAGCACCGCGCCGGAGATGCCTGCAGGCGTCGCCAGCACGGCAATGAAGAAGGCCGCGCCCAGGGCGACGGCCTCGGTCCAGCCGGTCCCGAGCACCCGGACACGCTAACCACCGCCTGACCTGGGCATCCAGGATTGACTGGCTAATTGCGCCGGGCAACCCCCAGCAGCAGCCGACCGCCCCAGGCTGTCCTCAGGCAAAGCGGATGCGCGGCGTTCCCCCTGGAGCGCTGGAGGCTTGCTAGCCATGCAGGACCACGGCATGCGGGTGAACCCGGCGATTTACGCGGACCGCGGGGACCGGAATGCCGGCGCTGTTCAGCGGTCGTTTAAGCCCGCCAACTGCCTGCCCCGGGAGTCCCGGACCACGCCGTGGCCCTCACCCGGGATAGCGCTGTGCCCCTGACCTGCCTGGCCCTGGGCGGCATGGCCGTGTGCCGCGTGGCCGTTACCCGTACCTGGCCCGCTTGACCAGCGCGAAGTCCAGCGTTCCGTGCACCGCCGGGTGTCTGCGCAGTACCAGCGCAAGTCAGGGCAGGCGCTACCGCCATCGGACACCATCTCGCGAGCCGGCAACCTGGTCCCGCACAACCAGCAGGACTGCACGGCCGGGTTCGCGAGGGAAACGATCGAGCGATCTTCACCCGCCATGTTCGGCCCCCCTCCGGGATCGATAGGCCGACTTCCCGGGAACTGGACCCGCAAACAGCCAGCCCCGCGCGCGGCCGACTCAACAACCGTTCCCGAAGTGTGGCATGCCGACGGGCCCTCGTCCACGCACTCTGCAGGATGCGGTCAGCCGAAATTCAGCCGGGGCGCCCTCCCGACCGCGACGCGACTCTTCCGAGCGCGGCGCTGGCGCTGCCATGTCTTCCCGAACCAGTTCCCGGCCCGCAGGCCACGCTGACGGGTAGTTGCGGGGCAACGGCCCTGGTCAGAGCGGCTCTGTAACAGAGCTCGTTAGGAACGGTGCTGGTTAGGAAACACCGAGCAGCCTAGAGAGTCAGGGCGGCCTGGCCAAGGAGACACGCGGATGGCTGTCCCGTTGCGGGCGCGCACTTTCGTGACCACACTCAAACCCGCCTGGGCCGGCGTCGGTGCTGGCCGGTCTCGGCGCGTCCGGGGTCTAGCTCACCCGCCCGCCGAGACCGGGCAGCTCATCGGATTACTCGTACCGGCCATCGAGCCAGGTGCGCCAGGCCAGCTCGGTCTTCTCCCGGTCCACACCCGGCGCGAACAGATGATGGGCCAGGCCGACGGGCATGCCGAAGGCGTTGCGGCCGTAGAAGCGGTACAGGCCGTCGGCGGTGCGCACACCCAGGAAGTTGGGCGCGGAGTAGTCCACCACTGCGTCCAGCGGCTCCAGTCCGGGCAGCGCTAGCCGCACCTGGTCGCCGACGGCGCCCTGGCCGTTCACGCCGAGCCCGCGGCGGACCGCGTCGAAGGCACCCGCTGCCTTCGAGGACTCCGGCCCCTCGGCCGCTACGTAGGTCACCGGCCGGCCGTCGAAGTACCGCAGGTACTGGCCGAGGGTGTGCAGGTAGAAGTCGGTGTGCTGGCCAGCCGCGTCGTACTGGTTGTCCCAGTCGTCGGTGAAGATGCCGCTGTGCACGTACCTGAGCACAGCTGTGCCGCCTTCCCGCGCCTCGATGATGTACTCCAGGGCGTTCATGACGGTGCCGTCCGGCGCCGCAGCGCGCACGGCCAGGTGGTGCGGCGGCTCGAACACGGTCACGGTATGGCCGGCCACGACATCGCCGACCGCGTGCGCCTCGTCCTCCCCCATCGGGAACAGCCAGGAGGCCGTGCCGGTGGCGGTGGCGACCGCGGCCCAGACCTGCTCGGGGGTGGCCGGCAGCTCGACCTCGCGCCGGATCTCGAACTCACGCGCCATGGTGTGCTCCTGTTCTCATCGGGTGATGCTCGGGTGCAGCGCGACGACCAGGCGGTGCTCACGCCCGCCGGGTGCACGCTCGTGGTGATATCGGGCGGCCAGATCCTTGACCGTGCCACTGAGCTCGCGGGCGAATTCGGCCCGGTCCGCGGCGGAGGCGAACCGGATCTCGGTGTCGATCGCGAACGTGGCCACGGGCTGGCCCGCTGACCGTGACCTCGTGATCAGTTCGCCGACCTCCCGGACCAGCCGGGCGGCCAGGGTAAGCAGCCACCAGGCCGACAGCTGATCCGGGGCCCGCGCCGGGTCGGGCGCCACCGCAGGCAGAGCCGCCGGGGAGATCACGTACGACGCCGCGGTGGCACGGAGCACCCGCTCGGTGCAGTTGCCTTTGCGGCGTTCCTCGACCAGCTCCACCAGGCCGTGCCGCTCCAGGGCCCGGAGGTGGTAATTGACCTTCTGCCGGGCCAGCCCGGTCTGGGCAGCCAGCGTGGTCGCGGACCCTGGCTCGGCCAGCGCGGCCAGCAGCCGGGTCCGGATCGGGTCCAGTGAGGCTTCGGCGGCAGCCGGGTCATCGATCACAGCGACGTCATCCACGCACCCCATCCTGATACCGACGATTTTATTTGTCAAGGCATCAAACATTGTCGGTGACCCGGCTCAAGACCGCCCGGCCCCGCCTTGGAAGCGTTGCGGCCCTGGCTCGGAAGCGTTGCGGCCCTGGTCGGAAGCCGTGCGGCGTCGGAAGCGTTGCGGCCCTGGCTCGGAAGCGGGGGGCCCGGCTCGGAAGCGGGGCCAGCTCGGAAGCGGGGGCCCAGCTCGGAAGCGGGGGGCCCAGCTCGGAAGCGGGGGGCCCAGCTCGGAAGCGGGGGGCCTCGGCTCGCGGGCAGTCGGCCTAGTTCGGAAGCGTGCGGCCCTGGCTCGGGAGCCGGGTTACCTGGCGTTGTCGTCACACAGTTCACATTCGACGCGACAGCACATCGAGCCCCACGCGCCTCGGGCTGCAGATCGTGATCAACTGATTGGTGCTGCTGGGCGAGCACCAATCAGTTGATCACGATCTGCTGGATCCTCCGGATCGGCTCCGGCAGTCACGCCAGCCTCATAAGACCCACGGGCGACTGGAGGACGGACTGGGGAGCGCGGAGCGGGGTGAGCACCCACCCGCTGGTGGCTCAGCCGGGCATCCTCGTCCGCCGACCGCAACGGGGTGATCGATCCCCGTTAGGCCGGGGGCAGGCCGAAGCTGGGCAGACAGGGAGCCAGGCCGGTGATCTGGACGGGGATCTGCCGGTGGGCCTGCCAGCCGGCCCGGTCCAGACGCAGCATCTGGATTGCGGCCGGACGGCCCCGGATGCTCTGCCGGCGGATGCCGTCGGGGAGGTAGCCCAGCTTGCGGGATACACCCAGGGACGCGAAGTTGTCGGTGAACGCGTCGGAGACGGCGAACTCCGCGCCCAGACCGGCGAAGCCCAAATGCAGGGCGGCGGAGCGCATCTCGGTGCCAAGACCCTGACCCTGGTACCGCTGGCCCAGCCAGGACCCGGTGTGGACCTCGCGCAGGATCGCAAAGTCGCGCCCGTTGACACCTTGAGTCCCGACGATCCTGCCGCCGAGGTCGGCGACCAGGTTCAGCGACCAGTCGGCCGGGGACCACCCGCCCCACTGAGACAGCTGGAACTGCAGGACGCTGCGGGCCCGCTCCTGCGGCGGAACGTCGGTCCAGGCCACGGCGAAGGGCTGAACACCAGGATCGTGAATGCCCTCAGCGGCCAGGCTGGCCAGTTCGTCCAGTTCCGCGAGAGTGGGCAGGCGCATCTCCAGCCGCGGGGTGCGCAACCGCAAGCCGGATAGTGGCCAGTGGGTCAGCGTCATGCGGCCGATTATCCGGGCGGCCATCCAGGGCGGCATCTCATTAAAACCCGGGCCAGCCTGGACAGACCACGGCCCAGGCCAGCCTGGACAGACCACGGCCCACTGGCCAGCCTGGACAGACCACGGCCCAGGCCAGCCTGGACAGACCACGGCCCGGGCCAGCGAGCCGGCCCGGGCCGCAGCCCTGGTGGTGCTGGGACTACCGCGCCCAGACGCCGAAGGCGTCGTTCGCGCGAACCGCACCGTTGGCGGGCAGGCCGTCCGTCCACAGCTGGGACGGCGAGACCCGGGTGGTCCCGGACGGAGGAACCAGGCCGTTGCTGGTGGCTACGACCGGGCTGGTCGTCCACGGGCCCACGAACGAGCCCCGGGCGCCGCTGTACGTGGTCAGCGCGCCCTGCAGGAACTGGTTGATCCGGAACGAACGGATGAACGGCGGCAGCGCGATCGGCGTGCCGGTGCTGGTGGTGAAGTCATCCAGCGCGGCCGCGTGATCGAAGACCGGGCCGAAGGCCCGGGTCTTGTAGTACTGCGGCGTGCCCGACGTTCACGGCGGGGTGATCACATAGCTCAGCTCGTTGCCACCCTGGTAGTAGTAGATGCTGAAGTTGACCCCGTCGCCCTGGTTCACCCCGGCCAGGTTGTAGTAGTGCGAGAAGTACGGCCCGTTCAGCGAGTTGTTGAACGCCTCGACGAACGCCACCCAGGTGCCGGTCGCGCAGATGTCGCCGAACGACCGGGCCACCACACACGACTCGATCCCGGCCCGGGTGTACGCGTTGCCGCCACCGGTGGGCTGGGTGAGTGACCCGTTGGAGAGCTGGATGTACTCCGACGGGTACAGCCCGGTCAAGAACGAGGTGTCCGGGACCCTGATCGTCGAGGTGATGTAGCGGAAGTCCCGCCCGCTCGCCTCGTACCCCGCCGAGCTGGTCGAGCCGATGACCGGCCCGATCGTGTGGGGCTGAGCCTTGGTGGTCACGGCCGCGCTGGCGGCTCCCGTGACGGCCAGGCCGAGGGTGGTCGCGGTGACGCCCGCCGCCGCGGCGGCGACGAACGTGCTCATGATGCGGCTTCGCATCGGTAGGTTCCCTCCTGTGACGCCCGGGGACAAAGTCCGGTTTGGTCTAGGCGGGCGTTAACAGGACCTGTGCCCGGATTGCCCCCGTTGGTGGTTATCAGGTTGGCCCTGCCGCCCCTCCGGTATCACTTCCCCTACTCTCCGTACTCTAATGATTACTCCATGACATGGATTTATCTTTGTAACAGCGCGCTGCCCGGGCCGGAGAACCCCGGCCCGGGCAGCAGCAGTGAGATGAGTCCCCTGGTCAGGACCCGGAGGTCCTGACCAGGCGTGGGTTCAGCGCGCCCAGACCCCGAACGCGTCGTTCGAGCGAACCGCACCGTTGGCCGCCAGGCCGTCCGACCACAGCGCGGTCGGGGCGACCCGCTCCGTGCCCTGCGGGTACGGCAGACCGTTGCTGGTGGCAACGACCGGGCTGGTCGTCCAGGGGCCCGCGAAGGAACCGCGGGCACCGTTCTCGGTGGTGATGGCGCCCTGCAGGAACTGGTTGATCCTGAAGCGCCGGATGAACGGCGGCAGCGCGATCGGCGTGCCGGTGCTGGTGGTGAAGTCATCCAGCGCGGCCGCGTGATCGAAGATGGCCCCGTAGGCCTGGGTCTTGTAATACTGGGGCGTCCCCGACGTTGACGGCGGGGTGATCACATAGCTCAGCTCGTTGCCGGCCTCGTTGTAGTAGATGCTGAAGTTGACCCCGTCGCCCTGGTTCACCCCGGCCAGGTTGTAGTAGTGCGAGAAGAACGGCCCGTTCAGCGAGTTGTTGAACGCCTCGACGAACGCCACCCAGGTGCCGGTCGCGCAGATGTCGCCGAACGACCGGGCCACCACACACGACTCGATCCCGGCCCGGGTGTACGCGTTGCCGCCACCGGTGGGCTGGGTGAGTGACCCGTTGGAGAGCTGGATGTACTCCGACGGGTACAGCCCGGTCAAGAACGAGGTGTCCGGGACCCTGATCGTGGAGGTGATGTAGCGGAAGTCCCGCCCGCTCGCCTCGTACCCCGCCGACGACGTCGAGGCGATGGTGGTTCCGATGGTGGCCGGCTGAGCCTTACTGGACACGGCCGCGCTCGCAGAGCCCGCGGCGGCAAAGCCGAGGGTGCTGACCGTGACGCCTGCCGCTGCGGCGGCAAAGAGCGTCCGGGTGATGCGTCTACGCATCGATTACTTCCTTCCCCTTTGATGATTACCGGGCCGGATAAGGAATTTCGGAGGAGAGGCGGTAATACTGGGACCGGCCCCGGACTTGCCTCATAGTGGTCTGCGATAAACGCCGACTGCCCGCCCCGCCGAGTCCAGCTGTGACCTTACCATGAGTAGTGACCACCTCACCCTATGCAACATGCAGCACGTCACAGGTTTGCCTGGACAGTGCGGGGAATGAAGTTAAGGCTGGCCAGAGCGTTCTATTCCCATCCGTTACCCATGCCTTTTAAGCGCAGCAAGCAGCCGATTGGAACATTTTGCGATGATTAAATGGAGAGTCTTAGGGGCGATTTATTACGCTCTGCCCGCGGGGTGGGGCCACGGTCCGTCCCTTCCATTCACCGCCACGTCCGCGGTAGTGCCGCCGGGCGGAATCGGCGGTCATCACGGCGTAGAGCCCCGCCACAAGGGGCAGCCAGGGCGCCCGCCACCAGCCGAGCCGGTAGAGCCGCAATACCGGAAGGAAGCTGGCACTCATTCCGGCCCACCCGGCTAGCCCGGCCACCGCGGTCCAGGCCGCGGTGGCACCCCCGCCCGCGGCCACGCTGGCCAGTCCGGCTACCGCGGCCGCCGGCGGCAGCGCGTACAGCCAGAGCAGGCCGGCCAGGGTCGCGCTCAGCAGGCCCGGCGAGTACCGCAGTTGTGTGTAAGCGCTGCGCGCGATCATGTCCCAGAGGGTGGCCAGCCGGGGGTAGGGCCGCAGGCTGCGCACCTCGGTCGTGAAACCCAGCCAGATGCGGTCCGCGGACGGCGGATGTTTCAGCAGCCGGCCCAGCGCCACGTCGTCGATACGCGCGCCACGGATCGGGTCCAGGCCCCCCGCCGCGATCAGCGTGTCGCGGCGGACCAGCATGCAGCCGCCGGCCGCGGCCGCGGTCCGGGCTGACGGCCGGTTGACCCGGCGGAACGGGTACAGCTGGGCGAAGAAGTAGACAAAGGCCGGGACGATGACGCGCTCCCACCCCGACTCCGCGCGCAGCAGCGCCATCTGCGAGACCAGCCCGCGATCATCCGCCCCGGCGCCGCGCACCAGCGTGGTCAGCCCATCCGGCGCGTACCCGATGTCTGCGTCGGTGAACAGCACGTAATCGCAGTCCCCGGCGGCGCGCAGGCCACGGGCCATTGCATGGACCTTGCCCGCCCATCCGGGCGGCGGTTCGCCGGCCGCGACGACCAGGAGCCGGCGGCGAGTGCCCGCCGCGAGCTCGAGAGCGGCGGCAGCGGTGCCGTCCGTGCTGGCGTCGTCCACCAGCACCACCGAGAACCTCCCCGGGTAATCCTGGCCGAGCAGGCTCGGCAGGGTGACCGGCAGGATGGCCGCTTCGTCCCGGGCTGGGACGACCGCCACCACGCTCGGCCACCGGGCCGGGTCACGGGACGCGTCATGCGCGCCCGGGGGCAGGCGCTGGTCCGTGCGCCAGTAACCGCCGTGCGCGGTGAGCAGGTACACCCAGGCGAGAGCGGCCACCGCGGCGGCGCCGGCCAGGATCGGCATTGCGCAAGCCTGGCATATCGCGGGGCCGCGGGCCCCTCTGCCCTCGGCCTCCCGCCGGTCTCCCGGGCCTGCAGTCGCCGGCGCGAGCCCTGCCCGTGAGCGCCGGGATCAGTCCGGGCCTGGTTGTGAACGCGGCTGGTCAGCCCCGGGCCTGGCCGTCCTGCGGTCCGTCCGGAATGCGTACGACTTCCGCGGTGGCCTCCGGGCCGGTGGCCAGGTTTTTCTTGATCGAGTCCAAGATGGTCAGCCCCTGGCCGACCAGGCCGGCCGCGATCTCGCTGAGCCCTTCCGCCCCGTTGAGCACGTTGACGTTGGCACCGGCCAGGCCGTTCGCTGCTTCCTTGACGATCTGCGGGAGCTGATCGATGAGCATCCGGTCCAGCGCCACTCGGTTGTTGGAGGCGGCCGCTTCCGCCTGGATCCGCATCCGCTCGGCATCCGCCTTGGCCAGGATGCGCACCTTCTCCGCTTCCGCCTCGGCCGGCCTGACCACCTCGGCCACCAGCTCGCGCTGGCGCAGCTCGGCCCGGCGCTGGGCCAGGTCGGACTGAGCGTTGATGACCCCGATCTGAGTCTGCGCCTGGCATCAGCGGGCCGGCCTGCGCCGCCTCGGCCTGGGCCTTGTCGATCTCGGCCTTGTACTGAGCCTGGACCACGGCGGTCTGCCGCGCGTACTCGGCCTGCTTGCGCTGCGACTCCTGCTCCGCCTGGGCAGCGGCCTGGTTGGCTTGGGCCTGGGCGATCTGCGCCTGGCGCTGGATCGCCGCGTTGTGCGGGGCAGCCATCGCGTCGATGTAGCCCGAGTTCAGGTCGTCGATGGACTGGATCTGCAGCGAGTCGACGGTCAGGCCGATCTTGGCCATCTCCGCCTTCGAGCCGTCCAGCACCTCTGTGGCCAGTTTCTGGCGTTCGGTCACGATCTCCTCGACGGTCATCGACCCGATGATCGAGCGGAGGTGCCCGGCGAAGATGCGCCCGGTGAGCGTAGACATCTGGTCCTGGTCGGACAGGAAGCGCTGGCCGGCGTTGATGATGCTCTCCTCATCGTTGCCGACCTTGAACGCGATGACCGAGCGGACGTTGAGCGTGATGCCCTGCCTGGTGACACACTGCTCGGCCACCTCGGCCTCATTCATGGCCAGGGTCAGATACCGGACCTTCCGGAAGAATGGGGCGATGAACGCACCGTGCCCGGTCACGACCCGGAACGGGGCGCCGTTACGGCCATAACTTCCCCCAGAAACGAGCATGGCCTCGTCGGGTGCAGGGACGCGGTAGCCAAGCATGATCGAGCTCCTTCAGACAGCACTGTGGTAAGGGTTCAGGGAAGGGGTTGAGCGGGTCGATCCACTCACCTTTTGACAAAAGTATCCCCACGTCAGAGGATCACGCTCTCCCCGCCCCCTGCGGGACAAAGCTACGCCTATCGGATTCACTGGCACGGTCGGTTGACCGTCACATTGTTGTACTTCCTGGCCCCCGCGGCGGCCACGGACGCAGACCATGCGACGGACCCTACTCTTCCCGTTTCGGGACTCTGCAGACGTGGCGCCGGCCGCTCGCGCCCGCTGCTGTGTTTCCTGGATCGCCCGGGACGGAGGCTCCTCCTCGGCGGGTCGCTGGTCTCGCGGGACGTAACCAAGAGCCCAGGTTCTGGCGGCAGAGGCCGGAGTCCGGGGATCTGTCGCACCCCCCGACTCAGCGGCCGGTGGATGAACAGCATGAAGCGGATGAATGGGATGAATAGGTCGTGCAGTTGTGGGAACCTCGGAGCGGCGCGGAGCGGATACAGGCCGCTGACGTGAGGAAACGGCGAGGTTACTCATGCTTGCAGCGCTGCTGCTGGCGGGGATCGTGGCCGCACCCCTGGGGTCGGCCGGGTTGTTCGTGCCGGCCAGGCCCCGCGCTCGGGTGGCGGGAGCCTGGGCGACCTCCCGGCGCTTCGTCCTGGCCGTGATCGGGACCGTGGTGCTGGCCGCGGCCGCGGGCGGCGTGCTCCGGCTGCTCCACGCCACCGAGCACAACCTGGTGGCCGGCGTGGCGGGCCTGCTGATCGCCAGCCTGATCTGGCTGCCGGTGACCCGCCGCTGGAGCGCGCGCGCCCACCTGTGCTGGTCGTCCAGCGTCTTCCTGTTCGTCGTGTACCTGGTGTTCGCGCTGAGATGGACCTTCGAGAGCCACCTCGGCCCGGCGAGCACGGTCGGCGGCGTGCTGCTCTGGGTGCTCGAGGTGTTCGCGGCCCTGCTGTCCTGCGCCTACCTGTGGGAGATCTGCGATGCGCTGGGCACCGAGGACTGGCGGCGCCGTATCACCCGGTCCCACCCGCTGCCCGCTGTGGCGGAGCGCGATCTCCCGTTCGTGAGCCTGCATGTCCCGGCGCACAACGAGCCGCCGGACATGGTCATCGAGACGCTCCGCCACCTGCTCCGCCTGGACTATCCGCGCTACGAGGTCATCCTCATCGACGACAACACCGACGATGAGAAGCTGTGGCGCCCGGTCGAGGCATGGTGCGCCCGGCACGGCGTCAAGTTCGCCCACCTGGAGGACTGGCCTGGCTACAAGTCCGGCGCGTTGAACTACGCGCTGCGGGAACTCACCGACGAGGCCGCCGAAGTGATCGGCGTGGTCGACTCCGACTACCAGATCGAGCCCGGATTCCTGCGCGGCTGCGCCCCAGCCTTCTCGCACTCGTGGGTGGGTTTCATCCAGGCTCCGCAGGACTACCGCGACTGGGAGACCGCACCTTATTACCGGCGGCTGTATTACTCCTATAAGTACTTCTTCGCCATCTCCCAGCCGTCACGCAACGAGCACGACGGGGCCATCTTCGCGGGCACGATGGGACTGATCCGGCGGGTCGCTCTGGAGCAGCTGGGGGCTGGGACGAGTGGTGCATCACCGAGGACGCCGAGCTTTCGCTGCGACTGCTCCGGGCGGGCTGGCACGGCCTGCACATGGACCAGACCTGGGGCCGCGGCATCATGCCGCTGACGTTCGAGGGCCTCAAGGGCCAGCGGTACCGGTGGTGCTTCGGCGGGATCCAGATCTTGCGGATGCACTGGCGGTCCCTCATCCCGGGCCGGAAGACCAGGGAGAACCACCTGACGGAGGCGCAGCGCTGGGCCTACCTGGCCGGGGGCATCCAGTGGTACGGCGACCTGCTCGGCCTCATCTTCCTGGTCTTCCTGCTGGCCGGGGCGGCCAACCTGGCCACCGGAGGCGGCGAACTGTTCCGCAAGCTCACCCCGTTCCTGGTGGCCACCGTCCCGGTCCTGGTGGGACTGGGCCTGGTCCGTGCGGTCGCGCTGCTGCGCCGGGGGACCGGCGCGTCGTGGCGGGACGCGCTCGGCGCGTTCTTCATCTGGCAGTCGACCTCGCTGGTGGTGGCCCGCGCCTCGGTGCTGGGACTGTTCGCCCGCCAGGCGGCGTTCCTGCGCACGCCCAAGACCAGCGAGCGGGCCAAGTGGTGGGAAGCGCTACGGGCCAACTGGGCGGAGATCGTCGCTGGCCCTGCTGGGCCTGGCCGGTATCGCGGGTGCGCTGAGCAGAGCCACCCAGCTGAGCGGGGTGCTGCTCGCGGTGCTCCTGCTGTTCCCCACGCTAGGCATGGCGGCGGCGCCGTTCAACAGCTGGGCCGCGCAGCGGGCCACGCTGCCTGCCTGGCTGCGCGAGCGGCGGCGGAGTGAGTACCGGCGGGATCGACGCGCCTTTGCCGCGGGTGCGGCGACCGGCGGTGTGGTCGCGGTGCTCGGCGTGGTCGTCGCCGCGGTAGCCCTGATGCTGGCGCCCAGCCACCACCCGGTGCAGACCCCAAGCCTCCTCGGTCCCGCCCAAGGGAGTACCCCGGCCCCCGCGGCCAGCTCGCCGAGTCCGTCACGAAGTACCGCGCCGGCGAGTCCGTCCAGCTCAGCGACGAGCGGGTCGCCGTCCGCCACGCCGACGCCTACGTCCCCCAGCCCGTCCGTCCCGGTCACACCCACGCCGAGCCCGACGGTGACGGGCACGGCGTCGCCTACGGTCTCGGCTACTCCCACCTCGTGAGGCGGGTGATTGCGGTGTCAGCCAAGCCGATGGCGCGCTACGCCAGCTTGTCGATTTCCAGGTCGAACGGGTCGGCCCACTCGCTGACGTCAACGTTGCGGTGGCCGCGCGATTCAATGACGAGAACAGTCCGGCCCCTGGCGATCGGCTCCGCCGACCAGGCGATATAGGCCTCTGTGCCGCCCCGGATCTTGAGCAGTACCTCACCTGGCCCCGCCTGCCCGCGCGTCGCGATCACCAGGACGCCAATGCTGCCGATCAGGGAGGCGTCCGCAGGCACCCGCAACTCCTCAATTCACCCCGGTCAATGACTTCACACACTAGACCTGCCACCGATCGAGCCGGGCTTTCTGGGTAGCCAGAGCCGCCTGAATCGTCCGCCCCAGGCGGGCGGGCCACCCGGCGCCTTCCGCCCCAGGCGGGCGGGCCACCCGGCGCCTTCCGCCCCAGGCGGGCGGGCCACCCGGCGCCTTCCGCCCCAGGCGGGCGGGCCACCCGGCGCCTTCCGCCCCAGGCGGGCGGGCCACCCGGCGCCTTCCGCCCCAGGCGGGCGGGCCACCCGGCGCCTTCCGCCCCAGGCGGGCGGGGCCACCCGGCGCCTTCCGCCAGTTGCGGCGCGGACCCACGGATCTGCGAGTGTCGTTCCCGCCGATTCTGGGCGGACCGCCCGCCAGGATCAGCTGAATAGCGGGATGCGCTCCGCCAGCGGGCCCAGCAGCGCCCGATCTCCGTCCGTCAGCGGGGTCCGCCCGGTGCCTTTGACCGCGGCGCTGATGTCGTCCCAGCTGGCTGGCAGCGGGGTGCCGAGCAGGCCATCCAGCACCCGCCGGACCAGGGCCAGTGACGCGGGGTCGGGCGGCGGTGCGGCCGGCAGGCCCACGGTGAGGTCGAGATAGTGCACCGCCGTCTCCACGGCCAAGGTGGCGGTGAAGTCCGCCGGGCGCAGCACGTATCCCTGGGTGGTCACCGCCGCGGCAGGGCAGGCCCGGGCCGCCCGGCACACCGCTGCCGCCGTCTCGGACCACACCCGGGCCAGGCTCGCCGCCGGGTAGGCGGAGGCGGCCACGCGGACGAACCGGGCATGCGCTGCGGCCCCGGCCCGGGCCCGCTCCCCAGCCTCGCCGCCCTCCGGCGCGAACGCGGCCCAGTACGACACGTCGTCCCGGTCGGCAGGCCCGGTGACTGGGGTCGCGAACGCCACCAGGGCGCGCTGTGCGTCGAGCAGTTGGTGATAGAGCACATCGGTCAGGGCCCAGCCCGCGCAGCCCGACGGCCGCATCAGGTCGGCCTCGCCGAGCCCGGTGACGACGCCGGTGACGTTCCGGTATCCCGTCTCGAGAGCATCCAGCACGGCAGCATGATCAAGATCGGTCACTGGCCCATCCTGCCAGCCCCGCGCCGTCAGAGCGGGGAGGCGGCGGGAGGCGAGGGCGTCAGGACCGGGCCCGGATCCTGGAATCTGGTCCCAGAAAATCTCCGGCCCCGGCGGAATAGCCAACCGGGGGGCCGCGTTCTTAGACATCGCTGGTGTGTTCGTGTCCCCCGGGCCGCAACTCATCTGCCTTCGCGGAATACCGTCCGGCTGGAGCCGCGTTGTGCCACTCGCCGAGAGGCGACCGCACACCAGCGCTTAGCGCTGAGGCCCGCGGAGTTCGCTCCGTGGGCCTCAGCGCTGTTTTTCGTGGCTGACCTGGGCTAACCGAGTGGCCATCGCACGCCCGTGACGGACAGCACGTCTGCCCCGGTGGGCAGCCCCTCCTGGGCGCCTGGCCTGGTCACCGCCGTGGCGCCGACCGCGCAGGCGAGACGGACCGCCTCGGGCGGGGCCGTTCCCCGCGCCACCGCCACCCCCAGCGCGGCGACGAAGGCGTCTCCTGCCCCGACGCTGTCCACGCTGTCCACGCTGAACCCCGGCACGGCCAGCGCGGTATCCGAGCCCCGCGGCGAGCCACCCGGTACCGAGCCGGCCAGCGATGGCCCGGCCAGTACTGCCCCATCCGGCCCCAAGGTGATCACCACGTGGGCCGCACCCGACCCGGCCAGGTCGGCCGCCGCGGCCTGGGCCGCAGCCGGGCCGTCCACCGGCCGGCCCAGGATCGCGGCTGCTTCCGAGGCGTTAACGATCAGCCAGTCCACCCCCGCCTTGAGAAGCCCGGACGCATCCGGCGGGGCTGGCGCGAGGTTCAGGACCGTTATCACGTGTGCGGTCCGCGCCAGGTCGAGCGCGGCCGTCAGGACCGGAACCGGGATCTCCGCGGACAGGACCAGCGCGTCACAGGGTGCCGCGGTCGTCGCGGCGGCCTCCGGCGGGCCGGCCAGGCCGTTCGCCCCCGGTGCGACCGTGATGGAGTTCTCGCCGGTCGCGTCCACGGTGATCAGGGCGAGCCCGGACGGGACCCCGGCCAGGACGCGGACCGCGGTGATATCGACACCGCCCGCCTCCAGCGCGGAGCAGAGCGTCGCGCCGAACGCATCGTCGCCGCAGCATCCGGCCATCCGGACCGAGGCGCCCAGCCGGGCCGCGGCCACGGCCTGGTTAGCACCCTTGCCACCCGGCTGCAGCCGGGCGGCGGAGCCGAGCACGGTCTCCCCCGGCCCGGCCAGCCGGGGCACGGTGACCGAAATATCCATATTCAGGCTGCCGAGCACGGTGATCCTCGGGGGCTGCGGCATGGATTCTCCTCACGCTGACGAGCTCCGGTGCGGTCACCGGGACAGTCAACCGCACCACCAGCGGACGGCGGCCGCCGCGGCCGAGGCCCGGGCGGACGCGTCCCGTTCGTCGGAGGCCCAGGCCAGGTAGCCGTCCGGCCTGATTAAAGCGGCGGCCGGCAGGCGCGTCCCGTCCGCTTGCGAGTACCGGACCCGCCTGACCCGGTCCGGCAGGCCGTCCGACCCCGCCCCAGCACCCCCGGCAAGACCAGCTCCAGCCCCAGTGAGGCCCGCAGAGGTTGTCGGGGCTGGGGTCGCTGACGCCGGAGTCGCTGACGCCGAGGAGCCCGACGCCGGGCTAGCCCCCGGACCGTCCGCCTCTAGCAACACAAAGCGCCCGTCATGAAACAACTCATGCAGCCGGGTCACACCCCCCTCTGGCCCGGTCAGGCGGCCGCGCGGCAGGCGGGTCCCGGCCAGCGGATGGGCAGCACCCGCGGCAGCCGGGCGGCCGGGCGCCGCGGCGGGCGGGTACCGGACAGCCAGCCCCGAGTACTCGCGGGCGAGCCGGGCCTGGACCGGCGGCAGCGGGGCCACCACCCGGTGCACCACCCAGCGCAGAACCCGCCGGGGCGCGGTCTGGGCCGTATTCAGCCGGAACTGGCGGCCGGCCAGGGACAGGACGGCGGCGCCCACCGGATGGCGCTCCGCGTGGTAACTGTCGAGCAGCCAGTCCGGGGCCCAGCCATGGATGGCCGCGGCCAGCTTCCAGCCCAGGTTGACCGCATCCTGCAGGCCCGTGTTCATCCCCTGCGCGCCCGCAGGCGAATGGGTGTGCGCGGCGTCACCGGCCAGGAAGATCCGCCCGCTCCGGTACGCCGGGGCCTGGCGGCTTTCGCTGCGGTATCGCGCGGACCAGGTCATATCGCGGGGCCCGAAGTCCTGGCCGGCGATGTTCAGCAGGCTGGTGCGCGCCTCCTCCAGGGTGACCGGCTCGGTCACCGGCACGTCGGCGCGCGCGTAGTCGTACAGCACCACCCGGCACGAACCGTCCCGGAACGGGAAGACCAGCAGCATCCCCTGATCGGACAGGTCGCCGTAGGCGTCGGTCATCGGCAGCCCGTCGAGGAAGAGATCGGCCAGCAGGACCGAGCCCGGGTTGGGCACGCCGGGGAAGGGTAGGCCAGCCGCCTGACGGGTGAAGCTGCGTATCCCGTCGCAGCCGACCACGTAAGCGGCCCGCTCAACGCTGCCGTCGGCCAGCAGCACGCGCACCTCATCGGCGTCCTGCTCGATGCCGGTGACCTGGGCCGACCACCGGATCTCGGCCCCCAGCTCCGTGGCCCGGGCAGCGAGCAGCGCCTCGATCTGGCTCTGTGGCATGTCCAGCAGGTAGGGGAAGTCGGAATCAAGCCTGCCCAAGCTGATCGCGGCGCCTTTCAGCCCCAGCGGAAAGGTCGGGACAGCCAGCCCGGCCTCGGCGAACCGGGCCGCCTGGCCGCGCAGGTCGAGCACTTCTATGGTCCTCGCGTGCAAGCAGATGGCCCGTGAGTCCGCGCGAAGCCCGCTGCGCCGCTCGAGGATCAGGCAATCCGCCCCGGCCAGGGCCAGTTCGGCCGCCAGCAGCAGGCCGGTGGGGCCCGCCCCGACCACGATCACCTTGCCTGGCCGTGCACCCCGCACGTGTCCTCCAGTATCAGTAGCGGGCTCCACGCACCTCCCGGCACAACTGCGGTCAAATAGGTGGTCCGGGCGCCCCCAATGGGGCATAACTTAAGCGATTAGTGCAGCGAACGGTAACGAGCACGCTAGCCAGGACACAAAAACGCGATTCGGGTACGGTGGGGAAGATCACATCGCTTCTGTCCAACGTCTCCGTGCGGACCCTCATCCTGGGCATCGATGAGACCGGACGGGTCATTCAGCATGACCGGAATGCCCCGGAGATCCTGCCCCTGGATTCGGCCGAACTGGTCGGCGCGCACCTGAGCGACCTGGTCGCCACGCCGTCCACGGCCGAGTCGGCCCTGGCCACCTTGCTGGACGCGGTCCGGGCCGGCCGGGAAGCCACCGCGGTGCTGCCGATCGGCACCCGGGAGGGCCGCCGGGTGGAGACGGTGGCCAGCGTGCAGCCCATGCTGGGGGAGTCTTCCGGCCTCGCGGCCCTGGCCGTCCTGAAGATGCCGCCGACCCAGCACGAGCGGTTCGTCAACCCGGCCCTGATGCGGCATTCGCTCCTGGACGATACCTTCCGGCAGATCGGGGCGACGCTCGACCTTGACCAGGTGGCGCGGGGTCTGATCAACATCCTGGTGCCCCATTTCTGCACGGCGGCCGGTCTGCTCGTGCTGGAGAGCGTGGCCGCCGGGGACGAGTTCCCGGTCAACCCCCCCGATGGCTCCCAGCTGCTCCGCCGGCTCGCGGTGGCCACCGACGACGGCTCCCCGGGCTGGGACGCCACGTTCCCCACCGGGGAAGTGCTGCTTTACCCGCCGGGTACCCCGTACGTGGAGTGCATGGACACCGGCAAACCGGTCCGGGTGGCCATGCTGAACCACCAGGCGGCGGTCAGCATCGCCGAATCGTGGCTGCGGCGGCCCGTCGCCGATCTGCTGTCCGAGGCGTCCATGCTGCTGCTCCCGCTGGCCACCAGGGACGCCTGTCTCGGCTTCTTCGTCTGCACCCGCACCTCGGGGTACCGGCCATTCGACGACTACGATTCCGATATCGGCATGGAGTTCGCGTCCCGGGCCGGGATATTCATCGACAACGCTCGTCAGTACAACCGGGAACGCACCACCGCGCTGACCCTGCAGCGGAGCCTGCTGCCGACCGGGCTGTCCTATCCCTCGTCGGTGGATGTGCGGCACCGCTACCTCCCGGGCAGCAAACTGATCGAGGTCGGCGGCGACTGGTATGAATCGATCGCGCTGCCTGGTGCCCGGGTGGCGCTCGTGGTCGGCGACGTCGCCGGGCACGGTGTCCGTGCGGCCGTGACCATGGGACGGCTGCGCACCGCGATCCACACCCTGGCCACCCTGGAACTGCCGCCGGCGGACTCGCTGCAGCAGCTCAACGAGCTCATGACGTCGCTCGGTGAACGGGAGCCCCACTTCGCGACCTGTGCCTACGCGCTTTATGACGCGGTGACCGGAAGCTGCGAGATGGCGTCCGCGGGGCATCTGCCGCCGCTGCTGGTCCGGCCCGACGGCACCGGCAAGTTCCTGGACACCAGCCCGGCCCCGCCGCTGGGGGTGGGCGAGTTCCCGATCGAGAGCCGTACGTTCCAGATCGAGGACGGCAGCCTGCTCGTGCTCTACACCGACGGCCTGGTCGAAGACCGGCAGCGGGATATCGACGACGGGCTCAACTTCCTGCGTGACGTCTTCGCCGGGGAGGCCGCCCGCTCCTCGCTCGACGATCTGTGCCGGGCCGCGCTGGCCGGCGTGTACGCCCACCAGCAGCGCGATGACATCGCGATCCTGATCACCCGGCTGAGCAAGATCCCCGCTGGTCATCACGTCACCTGGACGCTGCCGGCCGAGCTCACCTCCGCGTCGCAGGCCCGCAGCCTGATCCGCGAGCCGCTGCAGCGGTGGGGCCTGGCCGAGCTCCTGCCCACCACCGAACTGCTGGTCTCCGAGCTGGTCACGAACGCCATCCGGCACGCGACCGGCGAGGTCACGCTGCGCATGGTGCTGGAGGGGTCCCTGGTCTGCGAAGTGCTCGACCGCTCCGCCGCCCTGCCCCGGCTGCGCCATGCCGGGCGCGAGGAGGAGTGCGGCCGCGGCCTGGAGGTGGTCAGCCAGCTCGCGCAGCGCTGGGGTGCGCGGCGGACCCCGCAGGGCAAGATCGTCTGGTGCGAGCAGGCCCTGCCGCCCGCGGCCGCAGACAGCCCACCCGGGGAGACGGCGGTGGAGACCCCCCGGGAGACGGCGGCGGAGACACCCGGAGAAGACGACGGCGAAGCCGGCCGGGCCACCGCCTGACTGACAGACCCGGCCGGACAGCCTCCTCCACCGGCCGGATCAGGTCGCGGCGCCCCGGGTGTCCTGCCTGATCGACAGCTTCCCGTGCTGCATGACCCCGATCCGCTGGGCCCGCCGGGCCACAGAGCTGTCGTGGGTCACCAGGACGAGCGTGAGCCTGGTGTCACGCCACAACTTCTCCAGCAGGCCCATGATGTCGTCCCGGGTGCCCTCGTCCAGGTTGCCGGTCGGCTCGTCGGCCAGCAGAACCTTGGGCTCCTTGACCAGCGCGCGGGCGATCGCCACCCGCTGCTGCTGGCCTCCGGACATCTCTCCGGGCAGGTGCCGCAGCCGCTCGCCGAGACCCATATTCTCCAACGCCGTCATGGCGCGGGCCCGCCGCTCCTCCGCCCCGATGCCCAGCGGCACCAGGGCCACCTCCACGTTCTCCAGCGCGTTCAGCGTCGGGATCAGGTTGAAGGTCTGGAAGATGAACCCCATCGAGGTGGCCCGGACCTGCGTGACCTGCGTTTCCCGCAGGGCGGCCAGGTCCTGGCCGTCGAAGTCCACGATGCCCGAGGTCGGCCGGTCCAGTGCGCCGAGGACCTGCAGCAGGGTGGTCTTGCCGTGCCCGGTCGGGCCCTGGATGGCCAGCCACTCTCCATCCTCGATGACCAGGTCCACGCCGGCCAGCGCATCGACCGTGGTCCGGCCCTTCTGGTACTTCTTGGTCACGCCCGTCAGCTTGTACATGATCCCTCTCTCGGCTCGTTTCCGGCGGTCGCCGCTCCGGCGCCGGCCGCTCTGTTCCGGCGGTCGCCGCTCCGGCGCCGGCCGCTGACGCGGTTACTCGACCCTGGACAGCGCTGCGGCCGGGCGCAGCCGGGCGGCCCGCCAGCCGCCGAAGCCGCCGGCGATAAGCCCGCCGGCGATGGCCAGCACCACCGCGAGGACCACCGCACCGATGGTCACCGGCGCGCTCAGGTGAACCGTCACGCTGTGGGCGGCCGCGTCGGCCCGGCCGAAGAAGCCGCCCGGCCGGGCGGCGCCGCCGAAGCCGCCGCCCCCTCCGCCGCCGAGGCCGCCGCCTCCGCCGAAGGTCTGGGCCCCGCCCGGGGTGGCCGAGCCGGTCGTCTGGCCCACCGACGCGGTCAGCGGGTGCGCGAGCTTGGTCACCAGGGTGGCCCCGGCCAGGCCGAGCGCCACCCCGGCCACGCCGCCGACGATGCCGATGACGATCGATTCACCCATCACCTGGCCGACGATCCGCCGGCTGCGCCAGCCGAGCGCCTTCAGCGTGCCGAACTCCCGGACCCGCCGGGCCACAGCCCCGCTGGTCAGCAGGCTGGCCAGCAGGAACGCGGCGATCAGGACCGCGATGGCCAGCCACTTGCCGAGGTTGTTGGCCAGGCTGGCCGCGCTGGACAGCGATCCGGTCACCTCGCTGGCCAGGCTGCTCGAGGTGGTCACCGTGGCCTTGGGGAGCATCCCGGAGATCTCCCCAGCCACGCCGTTGATGTTCGAGGCGCTGTCCGCGGCCACGTAGATCGTGTTCACCTTGCCCTTCAGGCCGGCCAGCGCCTGCGCCCGGGCCAGCGGGATGAACACGTCGGAGGCGTCGCTGCCCGCGCTGGCGATGCCGACCACCTTGAGGCTGGTCTTGGCGACGGTGATGGTCGAGCCCACGGCCAGCTTCTTCTGGGTCGCGTAGTCGGCGTTGACCACGGCCACGTTCGCGGCGGAATCGGAGGACGCGAACGTCCGGCCGGACTTGAGCTTGGCCGAGCTGAGCGGGCCGAGGGCGCCGGTCCTCAGGTTGACCCCGCTCACCGTGAACGAGGTGGACTTGAAGTTGCCGCGGAAGGACCCGGTTCCCCCGCCGCTGCCCCCGCCGCCGAAGCCGCCGCCGGTCCCGCTGCCGCCCGGGGTGTTGATGGCGGGAATCTTCCCGGTGATGACCGCGTCGGTGAGGCTGAGCGCCCCGGCCGCGCCGGCCACGTGGGTCAGGTTCCGGATGCTGGTGACCGACGACTCGGCCAGCGTTCCCTGGCCGATGCTGGTCAGGTTGTCAATGTCAAATTTCGTGCCGGCCGCGGGCCGCGTCTGGTTTCCCACCCGGCCCCGGAACCCGAAACCGGTGGGGCCCCCCGAGCCTGCCGTGGGCGTCTGGGTGACCGTGATGTCGGTCCCCACCCCGTACAGCGAGTGCAGCACCGTGGCCTGAGCGTTCTTGACCCCCGAGGAGGCCGCGGTCACGGTGATCACCAGCCCGATCCCCAGGGCCAGCCCGAGGGCGATGAAGATCGCCTGACGTATCCTCCGGCGCAACTCACGCCGGAGATAGATGAAGAACATGGGGAACTCCTCCGGGAACGCCAGCATCATCAAACGGGCAGATGCTGAACCTGGAAATGCGCGGGCACACCTGGACGCCACATTGCGTGCGCCCCAGATCCTGGCGGTCATTCCTGAATGGGTGCTGCAGGCTGTCTGCGGGATCGCCGTAATTCCCGGAACCGATCCGGTCACGGGAAGGCCCAGCGGGCGTTAGGGAATCTGGGTGGGGTGTTCTAGTGCCCGGCCCGGGTGGTGTAAAGGCGAAGCCACAGGCCCTTCACATCCCAGCCGTGAATCAGCCTGAAGCCCAGCCCGTCCAGGATCGGGACCGGTTCGGGCGTGGTCCATTCCACGACCCAGAGCCTGGTGACGTGGGTCAGCCGCAGCCGGATAACCGCCGCGGAGGCGTAGGTGCCGCCCAGGGTGGCGGACTGCTCCGGTGAGGCGCCGGCGCTGATGTCGCGCAGCCGGGCCAGCCCGTACGGGTAGGCGCCCTCGAGCGTGCGTTCCCCCGTGCCCTTCCGCGGCCCGGTCTGGTCGCTGATGTTCAGCAGCGCGTCCCCCGGCCGAGCGAACCGGGCGACCAGGTGGTCGGCGCGGCGGATGTTGACGTCGTGCCCGTCCGCGCGGCGCTCGGCCAGCTGGCTGTGCAGCCCGGCCAGCACGATCACGATCACGACCAGCGCCACCGGCCCCGCGTAGCGGCCGAGCGCGGTCAGGGCCGCCCCGATCAGCAGCGCCGCGGCCGGGATGCAGTAGACGATGTAGCGGAAGGTGTAGACGGGATGGATCACCGAGGCGGTCAGCAGGATGGCCGGCGGCAGGAGCAGCCACGGCAGGGTCATCCTGAGCAGCCCCGCCGGCCAGTGAGCCGACCGCCGCGACCCTCCGTCCACGGTCAGGCTGACCACCACCGCGCAGGCGACGATGGCCAGCACGACCAGGAACGGCAGGGTGTCGCCGACCAGCCGCTCGACGCTGACCAGGGAATACAGGCTGGGCGGCTCGATCCAGTGGATCTGGTGCAGCTCGCTGTAGCCGACCACCGTCACCGGGCTGACCAGGATCACGGTGACGACGACCGCCGCGGCCCAGCGCAGGACGAAGCCCCGGTTGACCCGGTACTGCCGGCGGGACCAGGCCAGCGTGACCGCGTGCGCGACCACGAGGAGCAGGCCGAACAGGTTGGCGAGGCCGAGGACCACCAGCGTCACGCCGTAGCCCGCCAGCCAGCCGCCCCGGGCGGCATCGGTCTGGAGCGCACCGGTCTGGAGAGCACGGAGCAGGCAGTAGCTGGCCACGCAGGCGAGCGCGGTCACCACCGCCCCTTCCCTGGCGTTCTCGGCGAACCAGCTGACCTGAGGCAGGAACGCGAAGGTCAGTCCGGCCGCCAGCCCGGCCCAGGAGGAAACGAGCCGCCGGCCGAGGAGGGTGACCATGGCCGCGGCGATGGCCATGGCGATCGCCGACGGGAGTCGCACCGCCAGCTCGCCGCGGCCGCCGGCCCGGACGACGACCCAGATCAGCGCGTAATAGGCGCCGTGCACCACGTCAACGTGGCCCAGCATGCTGACCAGCCGGGGGAAGCTCCGGTGTACCGCGGCCAGCGTCGCGCTCTCGTCCCGGGTGAAGGACGGCCCGGTGATCTTGTACAGGCCGGCCAGCAGCGTGACCACGGCCGGCACCAGCGCCAGCCACGCCCGGCCGGATCGGGGCGGTCCCGCTGCGCGACCGCCCCGGCCCGGCCCGTTCCCTGCCCGTCAATGACGGCGGTGGGCGTGGAAGCCGACAATTCGCTGTCCTCACCAAAGCGGCGGCGGGATCGCCGGCCCCTAAGAACGGCCGGAATTGCCCGAATTGCCACACCATACGTGAGCAGGAGGTGCCGCTTTCGCGATCACCTGTCGCTTTGGTGATACCACTGGAGAAAATAGGTTGAGCCGTGACTCTGACCCGGTATGCCTTTACCTGAGCAGATGCCGCGCATAACTTTCAGCCCCGCGCGGCAGCGGTGCTAACTGCCGGTTCTAACT
>CAVYQF010000014.1:0-22319 GCA_963770545.1 uncultured Actinomycetes bacterium
GAGCTGACGCTCGCGCCGCTCCCGGTCAGGGTTAATGCCGGGCGGCTGCTGCGGGTCGCCGCGACCGCGATCACCGCGAACCGCGATAAAGAGAGCCGAGCCACGGATCACGAGGGCTGCGATGCGCCCCGCGACGAGCGGCACTCCCCCGGGCGGCCCCCGCCCAGCGCGGCGCCGCACCGGCATAAGACGATGGGCCATGACGCCTGCGCACCCGCCCCGCCGACCGCAGAGCGGCGGCCGATACCCAGATGGTGATCGCGCCGAACCGCAAAACCAATGGAGAGCCCCAGCCAGTACCGGGGATGGCGGTCGAACTGATTGAGGGCTAATAGGCCGAGGAGATCGAGCGCGATACCTGCTGCCGCGGCACCAGTCCACGCCACGTGCCATCGCCCTCCTGGGACCGCGAACCGGATCAGTCCGGCCCCCGCGAGCAGCAGCAGCACCGGAAGGCTGACCCATATGAAGGCGTACAGCACCCCGGTCAACGGCCACGCAGGCACCAACATCACGGGCAGCTCGGGCGGCGGGCCCGGCGAGCCGGACGTGGCCGGTGACACCAGAGGGTCAAACGCCATCGCGCAGCACGCCCCGGCCGACAAGACCGAGCAGACGACGAAGACCGCGAAGACGAATCCGTGTTTCCCGGAAAGAGGGGCTGATCGCGTGGCCGGAGCTACCGAAGACTGCACGGGCTGATTATCCGGTCAGGGAAGCGGAACTTCCACCGCCACCCTTCGGCTCCGGAGCGAAGAAGCTGGTCAGATGGGTGGCGAGCGCACCGGGAGCTTCCTCGGCGATGTGATGGCCGCAGTCGATGGAGCAGCCACGGACGTCCTCGGCCCAGTCGCGCCAGATGGCCAGCGGGTCGCCGTAGAGGTCTTCCATGTCGTCCTGCGCGGCCCACAAGAACAGCAGGGGGCAGCTGATCCAGCAGCCGGCGGCCCGGTCTGCCTCATCGTGGGCCCGGTCAATGCCCAGGCCCGCGCGGTAGTCCTCGATCATCGCGTGGACCGTCGCGGGGTCGTGGATCGCGCGCCGGTAATCCTCGAAGGCTTCGGCGCCCATGTGCTCGGCCGTCGCGGTGTACCAGGCCTCAGGGTCGGCGTTGATGAACCGCTCGGCGGGCCTGCCAGTCTGGCCGAGGAAGAACCAGTGGTACCAGCTGGCCGCGAACTTGGCGTCGCAGCGGTCCAGCGCCTCCGCGATCGGGATGCCCTCCATCAGGCACAGGCGGCTCACCAGGCCCGGGTGGTCCAGGGCCAGCCGCTGCGCCACGTAGGTCCCCCGGTCGTGCCCGGCGACACAGAACCGCTCATGCCCGAGCCGCCGCATCAGCGCGGCGCAATCACCGGCCATGGCCCGCTTGGAGTAGGGAGCGTGATCAGGCGTGGTCGGCGGCTTGGAGGACTCGCCGTAGCCCCGCAGATCCGGGCAGACCACGGTGAACTGCTCCGCCAGGACCGGGGCGACCTGGTGCCAGGTCACATGGGTCCGGGGGTGGCCGTGCAGCAGCAGCACCGCAGGCCCCGAGCCGCCGTGGCGCACGCGCAGTTCCGCGTCGCCCACATCGATCCGCTCCAGCGTGAATCCCTCGAACACGCCCTTTCCTCTACCTCAGCCGTCCTGCTCTAACCGGTTGAAGCTCCCGTCCCCGCTAATCGCGACGTCCGGCGGGCGTCCAGAGCATCAGGGCGTCGGCAGGCCCGAACCCGGCGCGTTCGTAGAACGGGATAGACCGCTGCGTCGGGCTCAGCACCACGCGGGCGAAATCGTTCTCACTCGCGTACCCGAGCACCGCGCCGAGAAGCTGGCCGCCGATGCCCCGATTGCGGTACGCGGCGAGCACGAACGCGTTGCCCAGGTAGCCCCAGCGGCTGGGGGCCCGCCCCGGACGGGGCATCCGCTCGAAGATGGCCAGGTTCATCGCCCCCACGAGACGATCATCCACCTCAGCCAGCCATATGATCCGCCGCGACGACTCGTGCGCATACCAGGCGGCAAATCTTTCCTCAAACGATGGATCGGCGCCGTCGCCGTCCTGGTCCGCCGACGACTCGCGGCGCAACCGGGCGAGGCCGGGCAGATCGGCGTCTTCGGCCCGGCGGATCACGGCTCCGGTCCCGCTAACCATGAGCGCAGCCGACCGCCGCCGCGTACGCCTGGGGGGTCATCCGGTACAGCCTGACCGAACCGGGATTGCTGAGCACCAGGTCAAACAGCCAGTGGCGATGGACGTAGAACCAGTAGTCGGTCAGCCGCTGGCCACCGATTTCGTAGTCCACCAGCCAGGCCCCGCGCGGGCCCGGGATGGCGCTCTCCACGTGTGCCGCGGCGTGCGGTGCGCTCGGGCAGTCCCGGTGCCGCTTGACGTACTGGGCCCGGGTGATGACCGCCTGGCTGCGCGCATCCCAACGTGCGTACACCGGGGCGTAGTCGCCGCTGTCGTAGTCGTTATTGAACGTAGTTGCGATCTTGAGCAGGGCCGATGCGGTCCGTGGGTCGGGAGGAAGCGGTGCCGCGGACGCCACCGTGTGTCCCTGCGGCGTCCGCGCTGGATCCTGGACCGGGGCCGACGAGCAGCCCGCGGTCAGGCAGGCAGCCACCGCGCCGACGGCGCCCAGCTGGCGTATCACCATTTCTCCCTCACCCCGCCTGCCTGCTGCCCCGGCGCGCTAACGGTGCGGGGCCAGCATCGCATGGTGATCCGCGCCCGCCTGGGGCTGGGGATCGGCGTGCACCAGCGCGGCGGTCAGCCGCGGCAGGGCGTGCAGGAGATTGTGCTCGGCGGCGACCGCGACCTGGTGGGCCCCGACCGCGCTGGCCGCGGCGTCCACGACGACCTCGCACTCGGCGCGCAACTGGTGGCCGATCCACCGCAGGCGGACCTGGCCCACATCCAAGACCCCGGGGGTCACGCGCAGGATGCGCTCAGCCTGGTCAACCAGGGCCGGGTCAACCGCGTCCATCAGGCGCCGGAAGATCTCGCGGGCCGCCCCGCGGAGCACGGCCAGGATCGCCACGGTGATCACCAGCCCGACCGCGGGGTCGGCCCAGTCCCAGCCGGCCGCGACCCCGCCCGCCCCGAGCAGGACGGCCAGCGACGTGAAGCCGTCCGTCCGGGCGTGCAGCCCGTCAGCGACCAGTGCCGCCGAGCCGATGCGCCGGCCGACCCGGATCCGGTACCGGGCGACCAGTTCGTTGCCGGTGAACCCGATCAGCGCCGCGATCGCCACCGCGAGCAGGTCCGATACGGGGCGGGGATGGGCGAGCCGGATGATCGCCTCGTAGGCGGTCAGCACCGAGGAGGCGGCGATGATCAGGACGATCACCACCCCGGCCAGGTCCTCGGCCCGGCCGTACCCGTAGGTGTAGCGGCGGTTGGGCCGGCGCCGCGCGGCCAGGAACGCGATGCCCAGCGGCACCGCCGTCAGCGCGTCCGCCGCGTTATGCAGGGTGTCACCCAGCAACGCGACCGATCCCGAGACCGCCACGACCGCCGCCTGGACCAGGGCCGTCCCGGCGAGGACGGCCAGCGAGATCCATAGCGCCCGCATGCCCGCGGCGCTGGCCTCCATGGCTGGGTCCACCTGGTCAGCCGCCTCATGCGAATGAGGCCGCAGCAGGTGCCGGAGCCGACCTGGGTGTCCTGGCGCGTGGGAGTGCTGATGCCCGGCCTCGTGACCGGGCCCGGCCTCGGGCCCGGTCTGGTGACCGTGTCCGGCCTCGTGTCCATGCCCAATCCGCATGACATCCAGGATGCCCGCATCATCCGATTGCAGCACGTCAACAACAGCCATCCCGGCGCGGCTGCGAACCATGCGCAGCGTAGCTAGGAGGCCGGCCCGGCTAGCTCGTCGAGGAGCTGCCGGACCCGCTGGTGGATGTCATCGCGGATGGTGCGGACCGCCGGCAGGTCCAGGCCCGCGGGATCGGGCAGGTCCCAGTCCAGGTACCGCTTTCCCGGGTAGAACGGGCAGGCGTCCCCGCAGCCCATGGTGATGACGATGTCGGCCGCCTGGACCTGGTCGTCCGTGAGCGGCTTGGGAAACTCCCGGGAGAGATCGAGCCCGATCTCCGCCATGGCCGCCACGACGGCGGGGTTCAGCTCCGCCGCGGGCTGTGATCCGGCCGAGCTCACCTGGACGCGCCCCCGGGCTTCGTGATCGAGCAGGGCGGCGGCCATCTGGGAACGGCCGGCATTGTGGACGCAGACGAACAGCACCTGGGGCACCATCACGGCCGCCTTTCCTGGGGAACGATGACGTCGGCGGCCTCGGCCGCGGTGATCGCGGGGTAGAGGACCCGGACCACCACGATGGCCAGGCCGCCACCGATGATCTGGGCCGCGATGAAGCCCGGCACGGAGGCCGGCGCGATCCCCGAGAACACCGCGAGCGCCGCACTTCACCAGGCCGCAGGATTCCGCACCGTGGGTACCCGTGAACGCATCGGCCTGCACCACGGCCGCTGGCGCGACGTGGTGTTCATCGAACGCCGGAGTCCGCTCATCTGACCAGGTGCTGGCGCCCGTCCGTTAGGAGGGCAGCAGGCGGGACCGGTGTGGGACGACGGCGGTGAGGAGGACTCCGCAGGCGAACAGCACGGGCGGGAGATAGAGCGCCACGAGGTGCTGCGGCGTCGGGTTGCCGAGCAGATCGGTGGTGCCCCCGGTCAACACGAAGGCCAGCTGGATCGCGTAGGGCCAGAACATGGCCGCGAGCAGCAGCAGGAGGTACGGGCTCAGTTTCCAGACCACCGCCAGGACCACGGCGGCCACCGCCAGCACGACGCAACCGGCCAGGTAGACCGGGGCCCCTGTCGGCTGCGGGACCAGCAAACGCTGCGGGAAGGTCATCATGTCGTAGCGGAACGTCAACACGTGCACCGCGGCCGCGGCCGCCACCAGCACGACGCCGACCCGCCAGTTCACGAGCTGACGTCCGCGGCGGGGCCCGGGCGACGCGACCAGCGCGGCCGCCTCCACGATGAAAACCCCCGTCGTGATCAGCTGCAGCGGATACGGGATCCAGGGAATCGACTGGCCGGCGGCGGCCCAGTAGGCAGCCGTTCCCACCAGCGCGGCCAGCGCGGCCCACCGTAGCCCCAGCAGCACCAGGACCGCGATGACCACCTCGGCGCCGACCGTTATCGAAAAAATATGCACGCTCAGCAGGCGGAGGCCGCCGATCTCGGGATTTCTGCTGAGGATCCGGGCGAAGAACGGATCTCGGGTGCCGAGCTGGAACCGGTAGGGCATCGCCACGTTCAGGACGTCCACCAGCAGCAAGAACAGCGGCGCTACCAGGCTGAACAGGGCCAGCGCATCCGCCCAGGGCCGGTTCTCCGACGCTGGTCCCGGCCCTCGCAGGCGCATCTTCAGCGCGCTCCAGAACACGTCCGCGGATTCCGCCAGCCGGGGCCGCTTCTGGCCATCCGGCGCGCCCGCCATCAGCACGGCGAGGACCTCCTCCGCGTGCTCGCGGCGGAAGGCCCGGGGATAGCAGGCCAGCAACCGTCGGTAGCCCCGCTCCAGGTCCGGCGAGTCGGTCATGCGGCACCCCCCGCCAGGTCGGGGCGCGAGACGCTGAGCCGCTTCAGCGCCACCGCAGCGTGGGCCTGCAGCCGCGCGGCCTCGGCGGCCAGCGTGTCCGAGCCCTTGGGGGTGAGCCGGTAGTAGCGCCGCAGCCGGTTGTCCACGATCTCCTCCCGGTCCACCGCGATCAGCTCATCGGAGCGAAGCCGGTCCAGCGCGGTATAGAGGGTCCCGGCGCGCATCCGGACCCGTCCGCCGGAGATCTGCGTGACGTCAGTGATAATCCCGTAGCCGTGCTGGCTGGTCGTCGCCAGCGCGGTCAGGATCAGGAACGTGGCTTCCTGCATCGCCCGCTGTGCCATGTGAACGTTATATATCGCTGAACTACGTATAGCAAGTCCGGGGGCTTCATCAGCACCCGCGTCATCGAGGCCAGCGGCGGATTCCCAGGGATGATCCAGCCGCTCATTATCTGACTTTTCAGCCGGACAGGCCCGCGCCGCCTCTTGCCGTCGTGCACGCCCCTGAACTGGAATTCCATGGCAGCACGGGCGTGAGCGGCCGCACAATCTGTGACCGCGGGAGGGAAATCACCACGCTGCTGGGGCCTATGTTCTACTGGAATTGTGGAGGATAAGCAGCGCAGGCCAGGGGCCAGGCGGCCCGGGCGGCACAGCAAGGGGAATGCGAAGCCGCTGACCGCCCGGCGGACCGAGGAAGTGCGGGACCGGGTCCGGCTGATGATCGAGATCACCGCCCGGGCCGGCTCGTATCGCAAGGGACTGCTGGCTGCCGCGGCGCAGCTCAGCCCCGAGGAAGCCGCGATCATCGCGGATCTGGAACGGCACGGGCTGCAGGTCCCGCAACTGCACGACGTGCTGTGCGGGGGCCACATCCTGGTCAACGACCCGCGACTCTACGAGGACTGGCGGTTCGAGAAGGTCAGCCACCTGCGCGTGTCCAGCCATCACAAGGACATCGACAAGGCGCGCTATCCCGACATCGGGATGCGGGGCCCGGTGGTCCGGGAGAAACTGCACGGCCGGACGGCCCAGGGCACCTGGGTGCAGCTGGAAAAGACGCCGGCCGCCTTCGGCCAGCGCAAACTGCCCAGCCTGACCGACATCCGTCACCTCATGGACTACGTGGTGTACCGGGTGACCCGCAGCAACGTCGGTCCATGGGGCCTGTCCCGGCTGACCGAGCGCCGGCCGATGTACCTGTCACCGGACCTGGCCCTCCCCACCTCGCTGGCTCCGGCGGTGGCGGAGTCCTTGGCCATGGCCCTGCGCCGGATCGAGCAGGACGACGATGTCACCTCGGCGTCGCAGGACCTCGCGGCGCGGTTCCCGCCGCCGGACCGGCCCGACCCCGCGAACGAGCTGGGCCAGGCCCTTCCTGGCCGGGCCGGGCGGGGGCTGTTCGGCAACTCCGATGTGTGGGTGACTGAGACGCCGTCCCGGATCGCGGCCGCGATCTTGAACGAGCAACGTGAGCAGCAGCCGGCCGGGGCGCTCTGGGCAAAAGCGGGGGCATCATGAGTGAGGCCGGCGCCACTATCCCGGGCGAGGCGGCTGTACCGCAGGGACTCATCTCCTCGGTCGTCAGCCTGGTCGGCACCGGGCCGGTGCTGCTCGGCGCCTACACCATCGCCGAGCTCACCGCGGTCAACGCCATCGTGGACTTCCTGGAGTCGCGGCCGTCAGATGAGGTGCTGGCCGAGGCGGTCCGCTCGCTGGCCGCCCGCCAGCTTCTGGTGGCCGGGCCACCCGGGGAGCAGGTCCAGGTGCGCGGGGACCTGGGCATCGCGGTGGCGTTCCAGCAGCGGGCCCGCATGGTGCTGGACGCCCGGGCCACCGGCACCGAACCAGGCGAGCCGTGGCGGATCTTGCTGCTCCCCCAGCCGGAGCGGATCTGCCTGGTGATCCGCATCGACGCGCTGGGGGTGCACGAACTCGGGCTGTACGCGTTCGACGAGGCCCTCGGCCTGCTCGACGCGCTGCTGCCGCGCGGGCCACGGGCGGAGGCGGAGGCCACGGATGGCGACATTGACGAGGTGCTCGCCGCGTCCGAGCGATCCGCCCTGGTCACTGTCACCCCGTACACCTCGGACGGATCGGCTGAGCTGGCGGGCGACAGCACTGACCTGATTCTCGCCCGTCGCCAGGGCCGGCTCCACGTCTTCCACCGGGATCCCGACGACCAGGGCAAGCTGGCGCCCGGAACACCGGGCGGCAAGGACGTCCACGACACCCTCGTCGGGTTGCTGACCTAGCGCCGGTCAGGCCTCGCGGGGCGGGTGGTCCGCGGCGGCGACCGCGAGATTCAGGCGCTCGGCCCCTAGTCCCACGTTGACCCCGGATCCGTAAGCAGCGGCGCCGGAAAGGATCGACGCCAGCGCGGTGCCCAGGATGAGGCCCAGCGCCTGCTCTATGTTCACCTCACCGATCGCCCACAGCACCGAGAACGCCGCTATGCCAAGGACTCCGAGGCATATCACCGACCACCCCAGCCATTGGAGGACGCGCCCCACCTTCCGGGCATGCTCCACCTGCCCGGTGATTACCACCCGGTGTTCCATCCCGACCCCGGCTCCCCCGCTGCCGACCATGGCAGCATTCTCCCCCGTGTGGGTCGTGGCCAAGTTAGCAGGTCAGGCCCAGTATCAGCCGAGCCACGGGTCTAGCCGAACCACGGGTCTAGCCGAACCACGGGTCTAGCCGAACCACGGGTCTAGCCGAACCACGGGTCTAGCCGAACCACGGGTCTAGCCGAACCACGGCCCAAGGCCGGACCACAGGTAGCGGACCGCGATCGCGGCGACCAGGATCCCGACCAGCCGCCGGATCAGCTGGTCCGGGAGCCGGGGCTGGATCCGGGCCCCGATGTAGGCGCCCGCGAGGCCGCCGAGCCCAAGGGCGATGCCGGTTGTCCAGTCCGGCGCCACCGGAGCGTGCCGGTTCAGGGACAGCACGGTGAAGGTCACCACTCCGGCGACCGAGGTGACGAACGTGGAGGCCAGGGCGGCAGGTGCCACCTCCGCTGGCGGGCGCCCCGTCCAGGTCAGTACCGGGGCCAGGATCGAGCCCCCGCCGATGCCGTAGATCCCGCCGACACAGCCCACCGCCGCCGCCAGCAGGACCAGCACCGCCCGTGGGATCACGGGCGAGCACCGGAGCCGGCGCACCGAAGGCGTCCGGGTGACCGCCCCCGCAGCGGCGCCCGGGGGCGCGGTCAGGGCCAGCCACACCCCGAGCGGGAGCAGGACGACGGCGATCACCAGGTCGAAAACCTGCGGGCCGGGCAGCACCTCCACCCGGATGATGGATCCGGCGACCACCCCGGGCAAGGTCCCGGCGATGAGCAGCGCGGCCAAGGGGCTGCCGGCCTGCCCCTGCCGCCAGTAGCGGTACAGGGCGCCGGGGGTGGCCACCACGTTGTACAGCAGGTTGGTCGGGGTGACCGCGGGACTCGGCGTGCCCAGGACGCTGACCTGGAAGGGCAGCAGCAGCACCGCGCCGGAGATGCCTGCAGGCGTCGCCAGCACGGCAATGAAGAAGGCCGCGCCCAGGGCGACGGCCTCGGTCCAGCCGGTCCCGAGCACCCGGACACGCTAACCACCGCCTGACCTGGGCATCCAGGATTGACTGGCTAATTGCGCCGGGCAACCCCCAGCAGCAGCCGACCGCCCCAGGCTGTCCTCAGGCAAAGCGGATGCGCGGCGTTCCCCCTGGAGCGCTGGAGGCTTGCTAGCCATGCAGGACCACGGCATGCGGGTGAACCCGGCGATTTACGCGGACCGCGGGGACCGGAATGCCGGCGCTGTTCAGCGGTCGTTTAAGCCCGCCAACTGCCTGCCCCGGGAGTCCCGGACCACGCCGTGGCCCTCACCCGGGATAGCGCTGTGCCCCTGACCTGCCTGGCCCTGGGCGGCATGGCCGTGTGCCGCGTGGCCGTTACCCGTACCTGGCCCGCTTGACCAGCGCGAAGTCCAGCGTTCCGTGCACCGCCGGGTGTCTGCGCAGTACCAGCGCAAGTCAGGGCAGGCGCTACCGCCATCGGACACCATCTCGCGAGCCGGCAACCTGGTCCCGCACAACCAGCAGGACTGCACGGCCGGGTTCGCGAGGGAAACGATCGAGCGATCTTCACCCGCCATGTTCGGCCCCCCTCCGGGATCGATAGGCCGACTTCCCGGGAACTGGACCCGCAAACAGCCAGCCCCGCGCGCGGCCGACTCAACAACCGTTCCCGAAGTGTGGCATGCCGACGGGCCCTCGTCCACGCACTCTGCAGGATGCGGTCAGCCGAAATTCAGCCGGGGCGCCCTCCCGACCGCGACGCGACTCTTCCGAGCGCGGCGCTGGCGCTGCCATGTCTTCCCGAACCAGTTCCCGGCCCGCAGGCCACGCTGACGGGTAGTTGCGGGGCAACGGCCCTGGTCAGAGCGGCTCTGTAACAGAGCTCGTTAGGAACGGTGCTGGTTAGGAAACACCGAGCAGCCTAGAGAGTCAGGGCGGCCTGGCCAAGGAGACACGCGGATGGCTGTCCCGTTGCGGGCGCGCACTTTCGTGACCACACTCAAACCCGCCTGGGCCGGCGTCGGTGCTGGCCGGTCTCGGCGCGTCCGGGGTCTAGCTCACCCGCCCGCCGAGACCGGGCAGCTCATCGGATTACTCGTACCGGCCATCGAGCCAGGTGCGCCAGGCCAGCTCGGTCTTCTCCCGGTCCACACCCGGCGCGAACAGATGATGGGCCAGGCCGACGGGCATGCCGAAGGCGTTGCGGCCGTAGAAGCGGTACAGGCCGTCGGCGGTGCGCACACCCAGGAAGTTGGGCGCGGAGTAGTCCACCACTGCGTCCAGCGGCTCCAGTCCGGGCAGCGCTAGCCGCACCTGGTCGCCGACGGCGCCCTGGCCGTTCACGCCGAGCCCGCGGCGGACCGCGTCGAAGGCACCCGCTGCCTTCGAGGACTCCGGCCCCTCGGCCGCTACGTAGGTCACCGGCCGGCCGTCGAAGTACCGCAGGTACTGGCCGAGGGTGTGCAGGTAGAAGTCGGTGTGCTGGCCAGCCGCGTCGTACTGGTTGTCCCAGTCGTCGGTGAAGATGCCGCTGTGCACGTACCTGAGCACAGCTGTGCCGCCTTCCCGCGCCTCGATGATGTACTCCAGGGCGTTCATGACGGTGCCGTCCGGCGCCGCAGCGCGCACGGCCAGGTGGTGCGGCGGCTCGAACACGGTCACGGTATGGCCGGCCACGACATCGCCGACCGCGTGCGCCTCGTCCTCCCCCATCGGGAACAGCCAGGAGGCCGTGCCGGTGGCGGTGGCGACCGCGGCCCAGACCTGCTCGGGGGTGGCCGGCAGCTCGACCTCGCGCCGGATCTCGAACTCACGCGCCATGGTGTGCTCCTGTTCTCATCGGGTGATGCTCGGGTGCAGCGCGACGACCAGGCGGTGCTCACGCCCGCCGGGTGCACGCTCATGGTGATATCGGGCGGCCAGATCCTTGACCGTGCCACTGAGCTCGCGGGCGAATTCGGCCCGGTCCGCGGCGGAGGCGAACCGGATCTCGGTGTCGATCGCGAACGTGGCCACGGGCTGGCCCGCTGACCGTGACCTCGTGATCAGTTCGCCGACCTCCCGGACCAGCCGGGCGGCCAGGGTAAGCAGCCACCAGGCCGACAGCTGATCCGGGGCCCGCGCCGGGTCGGGCGCCACCGCAGGCAGAGCCGCCGGGGAGATCACGTACGACGCCGCGGTGGCACGGAGCACCCGCTCGGTGCAGTTGCCTTTGCGGCGTTCCTCGACCAGCTCCACCAGGCCGTGCCGCTCCAGGGCCCGGAGGTGGTAATTGACCTTCTGCCGGGCCAGCCCGGTCTGGGCAGCCAGCGTGGTCGCGGACCCTGGCTCGGCCAGCGCGGCCAGCAGCCGGGTCCGGATCGGGTCCAGTGAGGCTTCGGCGGCAGCCGGGTCATCGATCACAGCGACGTCATCCACGCACCCCATCCTGATACCGACGATTTTATTTGTCAAGGCATCAAACATTGTCGGTGACCCGGCTCAAGACCGCCCGGCCCCGCCTTGGAAGCGTTGCGGCCCTGGCTCGGAAGCGTTGCGGCCCTGGCTCGGAAGCGGGGCCGGCTCGGAAGCGGGGCCCTGGCTCGGAAGCGGGGGGCCCGGCTCGGAAGGGGGGCCCGGCTCGGAAGCGGGGGCCCAGCTCGGAAGCGGGGGCCCAGCTCGGAAGCGGGGGGCCCAGCTCGGAAGCGGGGGGCCTCGGCTCGCGGGCAGTCGGCCTAGTTCGGAAGCGTGCGGCCCTGGCTCGGGAGCCGGGTTACCTGGCGTTGTCGTCACACAGTTCACATTCGACGCGACAGCACATCGAGCCCCACGCGCCTCGGGCTGCAGATCGTGATCAACTGATTGGTGCTGCTGGGCGAGCACCAATCAGTTGATCACGATCTGCTGGATCCTCCGGATCGGCTCCGGCAGTCACGCCAGCCTCATAAGACCCACGGGCGACTGGAGGACGGACTGGGGAGCGCGGAGCGGGGTGAGCACCCACCCGCTGGTGGCTCAGCCGGGCATCCTCGTCCGCCGACCGCAACGGGGTGGTCGATCCCCGTTAGGCCGGGGGCAGGCCGAAGCTGGGCAGGCAGGGAGCCAGGCCGGTGATCTGGACGGGGATCTGCCGGTGGGCCTGCCAGCCGGCCCGGTCCAGACGCAGCATCTGGATTGCGGCCGGACGGCCCCGGATGCTCTGCCGGCGGATGCCGTCGGGGAGGTAGCCCAGCTTGCGGGATACACCCAGGGACGCGAAGTTGTCGGTGAACGCGTCGGAGACGGCGAACTCCGCGCCCAGACCGGCGAAGCCCAAATGCAGGGCGGCGGAGCGCATCTCGGTGCCAAGGCCCTGACCCTGGTACCGCTGGCCCAGCCAGGACCCGGTGTGGACCTCGCGCAGGATCGCAAAGTCGCGCCCGTTGACACCCTGAGTCCCGACGATCCTGCCGCCGAGGTCGGCGACCAGGTTCAGCGACCAGTCGGCCGGGGACCACCCGCCCCACTGAGACAGCTGGAACTGCAGGACGCTGCGGGCCCGCTCCTGCGGCGGAACGTCGGTCCAGGCCACGGCGAAGGGCTGAACACCAGGATCGTGAATGCCCTCAGCGGCCAGGCTGGCCAGTTCGTCCAGTTCCGCGAGAGTGGGCAGGCGCATCTCCAGCCGCGGGGTGCGCAACCGCAAGCCGGATAGTGGCCAGTGGGTCAGCGTCATGCGGCCGATTATCCGGGCGGCCATCCAGGGCGGCATCTCATTAAAACCCGGGCCAGCCTGGACAGACCACGGCCCGGGCCAGCCTGGACAGACCACGGCCCAGGCCAGCCTGGACAGACCACGGCCCAGGCCAGCCTGGACAGACCACGGCCCAGGCCAGCCTGGACAGACCACGGCCCGGGCCAGCGAGCCGGCCCGGGCCGCAGCCCTGGTGGTGCTGGGACTACCGCGCCCAGACGCCGAAGGCGTCGTTCGCGCGAACCGCACCGTTGGCGGGCAGGCCGTCCGTCCACAGCTGGGACGGCGAGACCCGGGTGGTCCCGGACGGAGGAACCAGGCCGTTGCTGGTGGCTACGACCGGGCTGGTCGTCCACGGGCCCACGAACGAGCCCCGGGCGCCGCTGTACGTGGTCAGCGCGCCCTGCAGGAACTGGTTGATCCGGAACGAACGGATGAACGGCGGCAGCGCGATCGGCGTGCCGGTGCTGGTGGTGAAGTCATCCAGCGCGGCCGCGTGATCGAAGACCGGGCCGAAGGCCCGGGTCTTGTAGTACTGCGGCGTGCCCGACGTCAACGGCGGGGTGATCACATAGCTCAGCTCGTTGCCACCCTGGTAGTAGTAGATGCTGAAGTTGACCCCGTCGCCCTGGTTCACCCCGGCCAGGTTGTAGTAGTGCGAGAAGTACGGCCCGTTCAGCGAGTTGTTGAACGCCTCGACGAACGCCACCCAGGTGCCGGTCGCGCAGATGTCGCCGAACGACCGGGCCACCACACACGACTCGATCCCGGCCCGGGTGTACGCGTTGCCGCCACCGGTGGGCTGGGTGAGTGACCCGTTGGAGAGCTGGATGTACTCCGACGGGTACAGCCCGGTCAAGAACGAGGTGTCCGGGACCCTGATCGTCGAGGTGATGTAGCGGAAGTCCCGCCCGCTCGCCTCGTACCCCGCCGAGCTGGTCGAGCCGATGACCGGCCCGATCGTGTGGGGCTGAGCCTTGGTGGTCACGGCCGCGCTGGCGGCTCCCGTGACGGCCAGGCCGAGGGTGGTCGCGGTGACGCCCGCCGCCGCGGCGGCGACGAACGTGCTCATGATGCGGCTTCGCATCGGTAGGTTCCCTCCTGTGACGCCCGGGGACAAAGTCCGGTTTGGTCTAGGCGGGCGTTAACAGGACCTGTGCCCGGATTGCCCCCGTTGGTGGTTATCAGGTTGGCCCTGCCGCCCCTCCGGTATCACTTCCCCTACTCTCCGTACTCTAATGATTACTCCATGACATGGATTTATCTTTGTAACAGCGCGCTGCCCGGGCCGGAGAACCCCGGCCCGGGCAGCAGCAGTGAGATGAGTCCCCTGGTCAGGACCCGGAGGTCCTGACCAGGCGTGGGTTCAGCGCGCCCAGACCCCGAACGCGTCGTTCGAGCGAACCGCACCGTTGGCCGCCAGGCCGTCCGACCACAGCGCGGTCGGGGCGACCCGCTCCGTGCCCTGCGGGTACGGCAGACCGTTGCTGGTGGCAACGACCGGGCTGGTCGTCCAGGGGCCCGCGAAGGAACCGCGGGCACCGTTCTCGGTGGTGATGGCGCCCTGCAGGAACTGGTTGATCCTGAAGCGCCGGATGAACGGCGGCAGCGCGATCGGCGTGCCGGTGCTGGTGGTGAAGTCATCCAGCGCGGCCGCGTGATCGAAGATGGCCCCGTAGGCCTGGGTCTTGTAATACTGGGGCGTCCCCGACGTCGACGGCGGGGTGATCACATAGCTCAGCTCGTTGCCGGCCTCGTTGTAGTAGATGCTGAAGTTGACCCCGTCGCCCTGGTTCACCCCGGCCAGGTTGTAGTAGTGCGAGAAGAACGGCCCGTTCAGCGAGTTGTTGAACGCCTCGACGAACGCCACCCAGGTGCCGGTCGCGCAGATGTCGCCGAACGACCGGGCCACCACACACGACTCGATCCCGGCCCGGGTGTACGCGTTGCCGCCACCGGTGGGCTGGGTGAGTGACCCGTTGGAGAGCTGGATGTACTCCGACGGGTACAGCCCGGTCAAGAACGAGGTGTCCGGGACCCTGATCGTGGAGGTGATGTAGCGGAAGTCCCGCCCGCTCGCCTCGTACCCCGCCGACGACGTCGAGGCGATGGTGGTTCCGATGGTGGCCGGCTGAGCCTTACTGGACACGGCCGCGCTCGCAGAGCCCGCGGCGGCAAAGCCGAGGGTGCTGACCGTGACGCCTGCCGCTGCGGCGGCAAAGAGCGTCCGGGTGATGCGTCTACGCATCGATTACTTCCTTCCCCTTTGATGATTACCGGGCCGGATAAGGAATTTCGGAGGAGAGGCGGTAATACTGGGACCGGCCCCGGACTTGCCTCATAGTGGTCTGCGATAAACGCCGACTGCCCGCCCCGCCGAGTCCAGCTGTGACCTTACCATGAGTAGTGACCACCTCACCCTATGCAACATGCAGCACGTCACAGGTTTGCCTGGACAGTGCGGGGAATGAAGTTAAGGCTGGCCAGAGCGTTCTATTCCCATCCGTTACCCATGCCTTTTAAGCGCAGCAAGCAGCCGATTGGAACATTTTGCGATGATTAAATGGAGAGTCTTAGGGGCGATTTATTACGCTCTGCCCGCGGGGTGGGGCCACGGTCCGTCCCTTCCATTCACCGCCACGTCCGCGGTAGTGCCGCCGGGCGGAATCGGCGGTCATCACGGCGTAGAGCCCCGCCACAAGGGGCAGCCAGGGCGCCCGCCACCAGCCGAGCCGGTAGAGCCGCAATACCGGAAGGAAGCTGGCACTCATTCCGGCCCACCCGGCTAGCCCGGCCACCGCGGTCCAGGCCGCGGTGGCACCCCCGCCCGCGGCCACGCTGGCCAGTCCGGCTACCGCGGCCGCCGGCGGCAGCGCGTACAGCCAGAGCAGGCCGGCCAGGGTCGCGCTCAGCAGGCCCGGCGAGTACCGCAGTTGTGTGTAAGCGCTGCGCGCGATCATGTCCCAGAGGGTGGCCAGCCGGGGGTAGGGCCGCAGGCTGCGCACCTCGGTCGTGAAACCCAGCCAGATGCGGTCCGCGGACGGCGGATGTTTCAGCAGCCGGCCCAGCGCCACGTCGTCGATACGCGCGCCACGGATCGGGTCCAGGCCCCCCGCCGCGATCAGCGTGTCGCGGCGGACCAGCATGCAGCCGCCGGCCGCGGCCGCGGTCCGGGCTGACGGCCGGTTGACCCGGCGGAACGGGTACAGCTGGGCGAAGAAGTAGACAAAGGCCGGGACGATGACGCGCTCCCACCCCGACTCCGCGCGCAGCAGCGCCATCTGCGAGACCAGCCCGCGATCATCCGCCCCGGCGCCGCGCACCAGCGTGGTCAGCCCATCCGGCGCGTACCCGATGTCTGCGTCGGTGAACAGCACGTAATCGCAGTCCCCGGCGGCGCGCAGGCCACGGGCCATTGCATGGACCTTGCCCGCCCATCCGGGCGGCGGTTCGCCGGCCGCGACGACCAGGAGCCGGCGGCGAGTGCCCGCCGCGAGCTCGAGAGCGGCGGCAGCGGTGCCGTCCGTGCTGGCGTCGTCCACCAGCACCACCGAGAACCTCCCCGGGTAATCCTGGCCGAGCAGGCTCGGCAGGGTGACCGGCAGGATGGCCGCTTCGTCCCGGGCTGGGACGACCGCCACCACGCTCGGCCACCGGGCCGGGTCACGGGACGCGTCATGCGCGCCCGGGGGCAGGCGCTGGTCCGTGCGCCAGTAACCGCCGTGCGCGGTGAGCAGGTACACCCAGGCGAGAGCGGCCACCGCGGCGGCGCCGGCCAGGATCGGCATTGCGCAAGCCTGGCATATCGCGGGGCCGCGGGCCCCTCTGCCCTCGGCCTCCCGCCGGCCTCCCGGGCCTGCAGTCGCCGGCGCGAGCCCTGCCCGTGAGCGCCGGGATCAGTCCGGGCCTGGTTGTGAACGCGGCTGGTCAGCCCCGGGCCTGGCCGTCCTGCGGTCCGTCCGGAATGCGTACGACTTCCGCGGTGGCCTCCGGGCCGGTGGCCAGGTTTTTCTTGATCGAGTCCAAGATGGTCAGCCCCTGGCCGACCAGGCCGGCCGCGATCTCGCTGAGCCCTTCCGCCCCGTTGAGCACGTTGACGTTGGCACCGGCCAGGCCGTTCGCTGCTTCCTTGACGATCTGCGGGAGCTGATCGATGAGCATCCGGTCCAGCGCCACTCGGTTGTTGGAGGCGGCCGCTTCCGCCTGGATCCGCATCCGCTCGGCATCCGCCTTGGCCAGGATGCGCACCTTCTCCGCTTCCGCCTCGGCCGGCCTGACCACCTCGGCCACCAGCTCGCGCTGGCGCAGCTCGGCCCGGCGCTGGGCCAGGTCGGACTGAGCGTTGATGACCCCGATCTGAGTCTGCGCCTGCATCAGCGGGCCGGCCTGCGCCGCCTCGGCCTGGGCCTTGTCGATCTCGGCCTTGTACTGAGCCTGGACCACGGCGGTCTGCCGCGCGTACTCGGCCTGCTTGCGCTGCGACTCCTGCTCCGCCTGGGCAGCGGCCTGGTTGGCTTGGGCCTGGGCGATCTGCGCCTGGCGCTGGATCGCCGCGTTGTGCGGGGCAGCCATCGCGTCGATGTAGCCCGAGTTCAGGTCGTCGATGGACTGGATCTGCAGCGAGTCGACGGTCAGGCCGATCTTGGCCATCTCCGCCTTCGAGCCGTCCAGCACCTCTGTGGCCAGTTTCTGGCGTTCGGTCACGATCTCCTCGACGGTCATCGACCCGATGATCGAGCGGAGGTGCCCGGCGAAGATGCGCCCGGTGAGCGTAGACATCTGGTCCTGGTCAGACAGGAAGCGCTGGCCGGCGTTGATGATGCTTTCCTCATCGTTGCCGACCTTGAACGCGATGACCGAGCGGACGTTGAGCGTGATGCCCTGCCTGGTGACACACTGCTCGGCCACCTCGGCCTCGTTCATGGCCAGGGTCAGATACCGGACCTTCCGGAAGAAGGGGGCGATGAAGGCGCCGTGCCCGGTCACGACCCGGAACGGGGCGCCGTTACGGCCATATCTTCCCCCGGAAACGAGCATGGCCTCGTCGGGTGCAGGGACGCGGTAGCCAAGCATGATCGAGCTCCTTCAGGCAGCGCTGCGGTAAGGGTTCAGGGAAGGGGTTGAGCGGGTCGGGCCTTCCGGTTTGACCAAGGCCTTCGCAGCTCAGGATCAGCTGATCCCGCCCCCGCTCCACACCGACCAACCTACGCCTGCCGGACGAGTCCAGCGCGCGCATTTACCTGCCACCATGCTGTACTTCCCGGCCATCCTGAGGCGGTGCAGCCACCGGCCTCCAAGGCTTCAGCGGAGCCCCGCCGAGGCCCAGGCCGCGCCCGCTGGACCATCGGCTCATGATCGCTGAACGCACCATTTCGAGCACTATCAGTAACCGAGCGGAGCTGACTTTTCGAATTGGCCAACGGGTCCACCTGAATTCAGCCTCGGGCAGCTGGCTATCCGAGCGTCCGCAACCAGCCGAGAGCGCGGTTGAGCTGACTATTGGCCGGATTTAAGGAGTCCCGGAACCCTGCGCGTGTCGTGATGTGTCGGATGTATCAGGACAACTACGCTCACCCTCGTGATCACGACAGCCGCATCGGTAATTGGCCACGCCTGCCTGAGCGACGCACTCCGCATAGCGCCGGTCCCGTTCGAGGCACCCCCTCTCAGATATAGACCGGGGCGCTGACTCACAGGCAAGAAAGCCACTCATCACTGACCCGGGGGAGTAAACGTGTTTTCGAGCCGCAGGAGCGACCCGACGCACTCAGCCAGAGGCCCAGCTAGCAGGCTGGCGGAGGCAGCGGACCGGCGGCCGTCCAAGCCTGGCCTGATGCGGCACGGCCTCCCGAGAGCGAGGCGCGCCGCCGCTGTGAGGATGGCGATTGCGGGCTCTGCGGGCATGGTTATTGCGGGGCTGTTGCCGGCAATTTCCGCTGGGGCTGCAGCCGCGGCTGTGACACATCGTGGGCATCAGCGGGTGACGTATCTCGGGTATTCGTTCGAGGTTCCCCGCGGCTGGCCGGTCATCGACCTCGATCATCACCGGGGGACCTGCGTCCGTTTCGACCGCCACGCGATCTATCTAGGCAGCGTCCCACGCAATCAGGGGTGTCCCAGCCTGGTTGTCGGGACCACTGAAGCAATGCTCATTCAGCCTGCCTCGCGCTATGCGGCGCCGGTCTCCGTCAAGAACGAAGTGACCAGGCGGGTCACAGTCGTCGCCAAGGGGGTTCACGTTACGGCCACCTTCGATTCCCACCCGGCCAAGATCGACCAGATCCTGGCGAGCGCGGGGCTGCCGCCTCCGGTGACGGTCACATCCGGCGCGGCAGCAGCCCACCCGCATCACCCGGCGGCAGCGGCACAGACTTCAGGAACCGGGCAGGAACCACTTGATGCTCAGCGGGCGGCCAGGGCGCAACTGCCAGCGAGCGTCACGAACTATCAAGGACGCGGCTTCGACACCTGCGCTGCGCCCAGCGAAGCCGCGATGCAGGCCTGGCGCCATTCGCGCTACCGGGCAGTCGGGGTCTACATCGGCGGCTCGGATCTAGCGTGCGCGCAGCCCAACCTGACCCCGTCCTGGCTCAGGGACCAGGCTGCGGCTGGCTGGCATTTCATTCCGATGTACGTCGGACCCCAGGCTGCCTTCGGTGAAGTGAGTGCGTCAGCTGCTCGCCAGGGAGCCAGGGCGGCAGCAGATGCAATACTGCAGGCCAAAGGGCTCGGCTTCGGACCCGGAACGCCGCTCTACTACGACATGGAGGCGTATAAACCCAGGCAGACCGGGCGTGTCCTGCAATTCCTTTCGGCCTGGACCAAGACGCTGCATGCGCAGGGGTACACGTCCGGGGTCTACAGCAGCTCGTCATCCGGAGTCACCGACCTGGCTCACCAGTACGGCAGCGGCAAGTACGCCCTGCCGGACGTCATCTTCGATGCGCTGTGGAACGGCGAGGCCAACACGTACGATCCTGTGCTTCGCCATGGCAAATGGTCCCATCACCATCGGATACGTCAATACAACGGCAATGTCACGCAGACCCATGGCGGTACCACAATCCAGATTGACCAGGATTACCTGGATATCTCGCAACCTGGGAGCCCGTCGCCGTCGCCGGTTACGGCCACCTACCCCGCCGGGGCGGCCGCGACCTGGTACCAGGGGCAGGCGTTCGACACCTGTTCCACACCGTCACTGAAAGCGATCAAGGCGTGGGGCAAGTCGCCGTATCGCGCCATCGGCGTGTACATCGGCGGGGTCAATCTCGCCTGCGGCCAGCCCCGTCTGAACGCGAACTGGGTCACCGCGGTGTCAGCACAGAAATGGCGGCTGCTGCCAATCTATGTGGGCAGGCAACCTCGGTGCTTCCGAAAGAACGGGCAGGTCGAGGCGGTCAAGACCGCTCCTCAGAAGATCAGGCGTTCCGTGGCGTCGAGTGAGGGCACGGCTGCTGCGGATGGCGCGGCCGCGAAGGGGAAAGCCCTCGGCATGCGTCACGGTAGCGCCTTCTACGACTACATTGGGAACTACTCGACAGCCAATGAGTCCTGCAGTACGGCTGTCTTCACGTTTGTATCCGCGTGGACCAGAGAGCTACATCGGCTCGGATTCCTGGCCGGGATTTATGTCAATCGTAGCTCGGGCGCTCAGGAACTCTCGCGCGCCTACACCTGGAAGTCCGTTACTCGTCCGGACGCGCTATGGGTCAGCGGAGGCAAGAATTCATCCCTGACGGGGTGGGCGGGCATTTCCGACAGCAAGTGGGCGGTTCGCCAGCGGGCCAGCCACTACCGCGGCCCGCACCGGGAGACCTACGGCGGTGCCACGGTCAGCATTGACAGCGACCATGTCAACGTGCCTGCTGCCACCGTTGCCTACAGCTACAAGGTAACCAGCCGGGCCGGGCTCAACGCGCGCACCGGCCCATCCACCTCGCACGCGATCGCCAGGACCCTCGGCCCCGGTTCCACGATGCCGGTCGTCTGCCAGGCGGCCGGCTCTGCGGTCGCCGATACCAGCGTGTGGGACAAACTTGCGGACGGGACCTACGTCACCGACTCCTACGTCAGCACCCCGTCCAAGACTGGTTATAGCGCGCCCCTCCCCCGGTGCGGTTATCCCTACCAGGTGACCGCGTCCCCCAGTGTCAATGAGCGAGACGGGGCAGGCACGTCGCACCCGGTGGCCGGCGAACTGCCGGACGGGGCCCTCGCCTGGGTGGTGTGCCAGAAGGCGGGATCAGCGGTCAAGAAGACCCGGGTATGGGACAAGCTCCAGGACGGTCACTGGGTATCTGACTATTACGTAGCCACCCCGAGTAAAACCACTTACAGCGGGCCCGCGCCGCGCTGCTGAGGAACTGACCTGACATCGCGCTCGCAAGACGATTGCCGATATCGTTCGGTTCAACTGACGCCCACCGCATAATTTTCGCGGCCAGCGCCCGCAGCCAGGCGGACATCACGCCTGTCCGCGGCGCATTTAACGCCGGGTCAAGCGCCGTTGCCGGCCTGGCTTTGTGGCCAGGCCGGCCAGGCGACGGATCTCATGAACCCTGCTAACGCAGCAAGAACACGACTGTCCGACTGTGCACGCCACCATAGGTAACAGTAGCCGTGTAAGTACCTGGCAACGCGGCCTGCCCTGGAGGCGAGCAGCCTGGAGCGGAACGTACGCGATTCCACGAAATATGCTTCGTGAATGGCACGCCGTGCACCAGCCGGATGATGTCCGAATTGGAGTGGTGCACGCAGTCCGACGGGCTCCATTCGTGCACTGGGCCAGACTCGACTACTAGCCTGAGGGATCGAGGACCGGCATCAAAGGCGCATGTCCCTCCCCCCGTGTTGACCACATAGATCGTGAACCGTGGCTCCGCCGGCTGCTGGTAAGACTGCCGGCCCCCTACGAGGGTAAGAACCACGTCGCCGGGCGCGCAGCCGCTGCCATGCGAATGAGCGCGCACGCTCGTGCGCTTTTTACCATTCTGCTGTGCTTTAGCCGCCGACCGTGCTTTAGCCGTGTGCCGTGGCTTAGCCGTCTGCTGCGTAGCCGTCTGCCGCGGCGATGGCGTTGAGCGGACCGGCGTCGGTGCGGCCCAGGATGCAGTCGGCTGAGCGCTCGACGTCGCTGCGGCAGACGCCTGCCGGGGCGGCTTCGGGGCAGGATCATGCGGTGAGCAACTCCACACCAGTACCCCGACAACGCCAATAACACCCGCGAGCACGAGAACTCGCCGCCGCCAGTAGGGCTCCGTCCCGGTCTGCCTATCGCGGTCCACAGGGGAAGTATGGCTAGTACTGCCTGGATTCACCCCCCCGGCGCGCCGATAGCCCGGATCACAGCTATCGAGACCATCCTCCAAAGTCAGCCACCAGGCGCTTACGCCACGTGGTCACCCGCCTGCGCACCGACGCGGCGACGTCAGCCAGGCGAACTGGGTCGAGGGCGCCAGTCATTGAATCCCGGAACAATTACGCC
>CAVYQF010000015.1:0-22741 GCA_963770545.1 uncultured Actinomycetes bacterium
GGCGCCTGAGCGGCCGCCCCCGCCGGGATCAGGGGAAGGGGTGGGGCCGGGAGCAGGGGTGGGGCCGGGAGCAGGGGTGGGGCCGGGAGCAGGGGTGGGGCCGGGGCTGCAGGGCCAGGGCCGGGACCGGCCGGGGCAGGGGCGGGGCCGGTGTAGCGGGGCCGGGCCCGGGAGCGGCCGGGAGCGGGGCGGGGCCGGTGTTGCGGGGCCAGGCCCGGGACCGGCCGCGGCACGGGGGGGGCCGGTGTTGCGGGGCCAGGCCCGGGACCGGCCGCGGCGCGGGGCGGGGCCGCACCAGCTCCGGGCGGCGCGACCGCGCCAGCCGCCACATAAGTCCCCGAGCCGTGCCGTCCCTCCAGCCAGCCCTCCGCAAACAGCTGGGTGTAGGCGGCAGTCACCACCGTCCGGCTCACGCCGAGCGCGGCGGCCAGCGCGCGGGTGGAGGGCAGCCGTTCCCCGGCGGCGAGCCGGCCGCCGGTGAGGACGTCACGCAACTGGGCCGCAATCTGCTCGGTCAGGGGCAGCTCCGCGTGCCGGTCAGCCGCCACGGCCAGCTCGGCCGGCAGCCTCACGGCCCCCCTCGGTGCCGCCCGCCGCCCGGCCGCCCGCCGCTCGGCCGCCCGCCGCCCAGCTGCCTGCCGTGCAGGCGTCCGCCGCGGGGCTGGCGCGGCCGGCGAAGGAAAAGTGGTCATCAGATCTTCCGGTGAAGTGGCTACAGTCAACGGTCCACTTCCTCGGTACGGTAGTCCATCATGAGCACTGAGACCCCGCCATCCACCGCCCCGCCATCCACCGCCCCGCCATCCACCGCCCCGCCATCCACCGCCCCGGCAGCCACCAGCCCGCCACCCACCCCGCTATCCGCCTCACCGAAGACCACCCTGCACCGGCACAAGGAGCGTGGCCGGACCGATCGCGCCGACCTGTACGCGGTCCTCGACACAGGCCTGATCTGCCACCTGGGCGTGATCATTGACGGCGCCCCGGTCGTGCTGCCGACCGCCTACGGCCGCCAGGGCGACCGGCTGTTTCTGCACGGCTCGTCCGCCAACCGGAGCATCCTGGCCGCCGACGGCCAGCAGATCTGTGTCACCGTCACCCACCTCGACGGGATTGTCTGCGCCCGGGCGGTGTTCAGCCACTCGATGAACTACCGCTGCGCGGTGATTTTCGGGACGGCCCGGCTGATCCAGGACGAGGGCGAACGGATGAACGGGTTGCGGATCATCACGGAGCAACTGGTACCGGGCCGGTGGGCGGCCGCGCGGCCGCCTTCCCGGAAGGAAATGGCCGCCACCGCGGTCCTCGAGGTTCCGCTCACCGAGGCATCGGTCAAGGTACGCACCGGGCCGCCCGGCGACGACCCGGCCGACTACGGTCTAGACGTCTGGGCTGGGGTTCTGCCTGCGTTCCTCACGCTGGGTGAGCAGCAGCCCGACCCTGCACTGGCCCCCGGCATCGCCGTCCCCGGGCACATCGCGGCGCTGGCGGGCCGTCCCCATGGCGCTGACCTGGCGGGGGACCTGGCTGAGGGAACGTCTCCGAGGCTCTAGTCTTGGGGGATGACTGACCGGCTCGTCTGGATCGACTGCGAGATGACCGGGCTTGACCTCGCCCGCGACGCCCTGATCGAAATCGCCTGCCTGGTTACGGACGGTAACCTCACCGTGCTCGACGAGGGGGTAGATCTCGTGATCAAGCCTCCCGCCGAGTCGGTGGACGGAATGCTGCCTGTCGTCCGGGACATGCACACCACCTCCGGCCTGATCAATGAGCTGGCGGCGGGCGTCACCCTGGCCGAAGCCCAGGAGCAGGTGCTGCGGTACGTGCGCAGCCACATCCCGGACGCCCGGAAGGTGCCGCTGTGCGGCAACTCCATCGCTACTGACCGTGCCTTCCTGGCCCGGGACATGCCTGAACTCGACGCGTTCCTGCATTACCGGATGGTGGACGTGTCGAGCGTCAAGGAACTCGCCCGGCGCTGGTACCCGCGGACGTACTTCGCCAGCCCGCCCAAGCATGGCGGGCACCGGGCACTGGCCGACATCCGGGAGAGCATCCAGGAGCTGCGCTACTACCGCGAGGCGATCTTCGTCCCGCAGCCGGGTCCCGACTCGGCCACGGCGCGGGAAATCGCCAGCCATTACGGCGTCGCCCCGGCCGCCCACGCCGCCCCCGACGGGGACGGCCAGGGCGCCCCGGCGGCCGGCTGACCCGGCGGCTAGTCCGGTATCCGGTTCAGACTTCTGCCCCGGCGCCGCTATGCTTCATGCAGCCGCCGGCGATGGTGGGTGTAGCTCAGTTGGTTAGAGCGCCAGGTTGTGGTCCTGGATGTCGTGGGTTCGAATCCCATCACTCACCCCATAGAAGTAACAGGGTAGAAGGCTCCGGCCGGACACAGCCGGGGCCTCCGGATCTACCCGTGCCCGTTCCCGGAAGCAGCTCCCTCGCCTGACAGGCTGGTCTGCGCAGCGATACGGAACGAGCGAAAATTGCCAGGTTTCTGGGCTTTCCCCGGCTCCGGTGGACTTCGGCCCCGGATCCGGCCAGAGTTCGGATAGCGCGGGACACCGCGCGCAAAATCGGTCGGGGAACTGCGGACTCCGGGGTACGCAGTGCCTTTCCCCGGAGTCGGCACATTCGTGCGCAGCACTGCCGCACCACAGACGTGGAGGTCCCATGCCGCCGCTGAGCGGCCTGCTCGCCAACTGGCGGAGCGACCTAGACGGCTGGGCCATTCCCGAGCACATCACCTCGGCGGTCACCGAGTCCCCCTGGGTGCTGCCCCGGGACGTGTTCGCGCGCCGCGCTGACCGCTTGCGCCGCGCACCTGGCGGGCCTTCCTATGACCGCGAACGGGCCGTCCTCGACCCACCAGGAAGCGTGCTCGACGTGGGCGCCGGGGCCGGGGCGGCCTGCCTCCCGCTGGCCGGCCGGACCACCGCGCTGACCGTGGTGGACACCGACGAGGGCATGCTCGGCCGGCTGGCCGGCCGGGCCCGCGCGGCCGGCCTGGATCCCCGGCTGCTGCGGGGCCGCTGGCCGGACGTGGCCGGCCAGGCGGACCCGGCCGACCTGGTCACCTGCCACCATGTGCTGTACAACGTGCCGGACCTGGTCCCGTTCATCGAGGCGCTGACCCGGCATGCGCGCCGGCAGGTGGTCGTCGAACTCACCGCCACCCATCCGCTGATGTCACTCAACCCGTTGTGGCTGCTCTTCCACGGCCTGAAGCGGCCGGAAGGACCGGCCGCCACCGACGTCCTGGCGATCCTGGACGCGATGGGCCTCCGGGCAGGGCACACTGAATGGAATCGTCCGGCTCAGGCCGATTATGCGACAGGGAGTGAGCTGGTGGACACCACCAGGCGCCGGCTGTGCCTGCCACCCGAGCGCGCCAGCGACGTGGAAGCGGCGCTCCGCGACGCGGGGCATCTCGGGCAGCCTCTCGACCTCGGCACCTCCGGGCGCTCAGTGGTGACGATCTGGTGGGAGGGATCCGCGTGAGCGACATGTCAGACGACTGGTTCCGCGATCCCGCGCCGCGCTCCTCGGGGCGTCCGGGATCCGGTGATCCAGCCGGGGGCAGCCGGGGTTCGGTCTGGGAACCCGCCAGCCAGCAGCCCGCCGGGGCCGGCTACCGCAGCCCCGGCGGCTGGCCCGAGCAGCCGCCGGCGCACGCCGGGAGCGGCTCCGCCCGGGCCCCGCAGTACCAGGGCGGCCGTCCCGCGGGATCGGGCCGCGGCGCCCCCGGCCAGGGTTCTTCCGGCCGGGGACGGCGGCGGCTGCGCCCGCGCCGGATCCTGGCCATCATCGCCCTGGTCATCGTGGTCGTCCTGGTGCTCAGCGGGGTCGGGTACTTCTACCTGAACTCCAAGCTGACCCGGGTCAACGCACTCGTCGACTACGCCGGGCGCCCCGCCGCCTCGGCCGGAACGAACTGGCTCATCACGGGGTCGGACAGCCGCCAGGGGCTGACCCGCAAGCAAGAACGCCAGCTGGCCACCGGGCGGGGCATCGGCGGGCACCGGTCGGACACGGTCCTGCTGCTGCACATTCCGTCCAGCGGCCCGGCCGTGCTGGTCAGCCTGCCCCGCGACTCCTACGTGCCTATCCCTGGGTTCGGCATGAACAAGCTGAACGCCGCCTACTCCTTCGGCGGGCCCAAGCTGCTGGCCAAGACGGTGCAGAACGCCACCGGCCTGCGGATCGACCACTACATGGGGATCGGCTTCGGCGGCCTGGTCAACGTGGTGAACGCGGTCGGCGGGGTACGCATGTGCATCCCGCAGAACCTCGACGACCCGGCGGCGGGCCTGCACCTGAAGAAAGGCTGCCAGAACCTGGACGGGGCGCAGGCCCTGGGCTTCGTCCGGACCCGGCACCTGTTCGCCACCCAGGACCTGCAGCGGGAGCAGAACCAGCGGGCGTTCATCAAGGCGCTGCTGAGCAAGATGACCAGCCCCGGGACACTGGTCAACCCGTTCGCGACTGTGCCTGCAGCCTTCGGCGCGACGGATGCGCTCACCGTGGACAAGGGCACCCAGCTATACCAGCTCATCCAGGTGGCCTTCGCGCTGCGCCACCCGGAGACCACCACGGTCCCGATCGGCGGCTCGGAAACGCTGGCGGTGGGCGACGTACTCATCTGGGACCACACCCGGGCGCTCCGCATGTTCAACGCGATGAAGAACGGCCAGCCCGTGCCCAAGAGCCTGATCACCGGCTCGAAAGTCGGCTGACCAGCCCGCTGCGGCGCGGTACCGGGGAGCCGGGGCCAGTGCCGCACTAGGCAATCGTGTGCAAGTTGTGCCATATCGGCCTTGCGCTCACCGTCGCTCCCTTCGTACCATGCGTCGCATCCTTTACCGGTGGTAGCCGTGGCCTGGAGGTTCGATTGAGGACCGGCAGCATCCCCAGCTTGGCCCGCCCGCTCGGCCTGTCCCTGCGCGAAGCCGAAATCATGACACTCATCGCCGAAGGTAATTCCAACCGGGAGATCGCGGCGCAGCTGGTGCTCGCCGAGAAGACGATCAAGAATCACGTGAACCGCATCTACGCCAAGCTCGGGGCGCAGTCCCGGGCGGCGGCCATCACGCGCTGGGGCAACCGCGACGTGATCTGACCCGAGGGTTTCTCCTGATCATCAGGCCAGCCCCAGGGCACCTTCAGGAAATCCTCAGGTTGAGGTTAGAAAATGTAGGCCATGACCATGCCGTCGATTAATGGGCGGACCCAGCCGGCTGCCAGGCTTCTCGTTGTCGAGGACGAGCCCAACATCCTTGAGCTGCTGTCCGCCAGCCTTCGCTACGCCGGGTTCGATGTGCTCACCGCCACCGGCGGTAGCGAGGCGGTCCAGGCCGCGCAGCGGCACCGGCCCGATCTCATCGTGCTCGACGTGATGCTGCCCGATATGGACGGGTTCGACGTGGTCCGCCGCCTGCGGGGCGGCGGGGCCCGCATCCCGGTGGTGTTCCTGACCGCGCGGGACGCGATGGAGGACAAGGTCCGCGGCCTGACCCTGGGCGGGGATGACTACGTCACCAAGCCGTTTAGCCTGGAAGAGGTCATCGCGCGGATCCGCGCCGTGCTCCGCCGGACGCACGGGGACGGGGCCGAGCCCACTCCCCGGCTGAAGTTCGCCGACCTGGAGCTAGACGAGGAGAGCCACGAGGTGTGGCGGGCCGGGCAGCACGTCCAGCTCTCCCCTACCGAGTTCAAGCTGCTGCGCTACTTCATGAGCAATGCCAACCGGGTGCTGTCCAAGATGCAGATCCTCGACCACGTGTGGGACTACGACTTCCGGGGCGACACCGGGATCGTGGAGTCGTACGTGTCCGTGCTGCGCCGCAAGATCGACACCACCGAGCCCCGGCTCATCCACACCCTGCGCGGGGTCGGCTACGTCCTGCGTCTCCCGTCCTCCTAGCTGATTGGCCATGACCACGACGTCTGGGCTGCGCCACTGGCGGGGGAACGTGCGTCAGTTGTCTGCGCGTACCCCGCTGCGGGTCAAGATGATCACCGCACTGCTGGCGCTGGTGGCCATTGCGCTGGCCGTCATCAGCGTGGCCAGCCTCACCGTGTTCCGCAATTACCAGATCCAGCGGGCCAACCAGCAGGTCACCGATCTCTACCAGCAAGAGTGGGCCAGCCTCCACGCCGGACACCAGCCGGTGGCCAATGTGCTCACGTTCGGACCGTACCTGGTCGCCGTCGTGCCGAGCGGCGTGTCGCTGGCCCAGGCGGCCGCGCAGCAGCCCGGCATGCCGTCGGCGGTGTCGTTGCCGAATGTCCCCACGTCCAACAGCTGGTTCAAAGCCAACGGTGCCCGGATGGTCAACGTCAACGCGGTGTCCGGCAGCGACAACTGGCGGGTGGTCGCCCAGCAGATCAGGTTCGTGTCCATCCTCGGCCAGTCCCAGAGCCAGGACGCCACCTTGATCGTCGGGGTGGACCTCGGCGACATCAACGGGACCATCAGCCAGCTCGCCGGGATCGATCTGATCGTCAGCATCATCATCATCGGCGGCCTGGCCATCGTGGGCGTGGCCATCGTCCGGGCCAGCCTGCGCCCGCTCCGGGACATCGAGCAGACCGCACAGGCCATCGCGGCCGGCGACCTGTCCCGGCGGGTGCCGGACCAGGATCCGGTCACCGAGGTCGGCCGGCTGGGGCGGTCGCTCAACACCATGCTCAGCCAGATCGAGACGTCGTTTTACGCCCAGGCCCAGTCCGAGGCGGCCGCGCGGCGTTCCGAGGAACGGATGCGCCAGTTCGTCGCGGACGCCAGCCATGAGCTGCGCACCCCGCTCACCGCGATGCGCGGCTACGCCGAGTACTACCGGCAGCGGGGCGGGTTGCACGACGATGCGCCCAGCAATGGCCAGCCCGCGAGCGGGCCGCCCAGTAGTGGCCAGCCCAGTAGTGGCCAGCCCAGTAGTGGCCAGCCCAGTAGCGGCCAGCCGAGCGGGGAGCTGGGCAGCAATGCGCAGCTGACCCGGGCCGACATGGACCGGATCATGCAGCGGGTTGAGCAGGAGTCGGCCCGGATGGGCGTGCTGGTCGAGGACATGCTGCTGCTGGCCCGGCTCGATCAGCAGCGGCCGATCGAGCACCGGCCGGTGGACCTGCTCACGCTGGCCGCGGACGCGGTGCAGGACGCGAGGATCATCGCCCCGGACCGGGAGATCACCCTCGACGTCGGGTCCGGCGCCGCGTTCCTGATCCTGGGCGACGAAGTACGGCTGCGGCAGGTCATCGGCAACCTGATGAACAACGCGCTGACGCACACCCCGGACGGCACGCCGGTCGCGGTCCGGGTGCTGGCCGGCCCGCGCCAGCCGGTGCCCAGCGTCGTGCTCGAGGTCGCCGATCAGGGCCCGGGCCTGCGCCCGGACCAGGCGGAGCACGTGTTCGAGCGGTTCTACCGGGCCGACCAGGCCCGGACCAGGAAGGCCGGCGGCACCGGCCTGGGCCTGGCCATCGTGGCCGCGCTCGTCGCGGCGCACGACGGCACCGTCGCGCTGCAGACCGCGCCGGGCCAGGGGGCGACGTTCCGGATCACGCTGCCGCTGGCCCCCGAGGCCCAGGGCGATCAGCTGGACGAGAGCGACCAGCCCGACCAGGCCAGCCCGGCCGAGGCCGCGACTACCCCGGGTGACCGGCCGGGGCTGGGCGCCTGATGGGGTTCGTTGCGGAGAAAACCGGGGAGGCGCAGCGGCGCGCCGCCGGGCTCCTCCCTCAGCCCGCGGCGAGGGCGGCCCGGGCCGCGCTCAGCACCGACTCGCGGTAGGAACTGCCGAACAAGCAGGCGTGCACCAGCAGTGGATGCAGCTGATGCAGCGGAACCCGGTCACGCCAGCCCGGGGCCAGCGGGGCCACCTCCTGGTAGGCGCCCAGGATCCGGTCCAGGTGCGGGGCCCCGAACAGGGCCAGCATGGCCAGGTCGGTCTCCCGGTGGCCACCCTGCGCGGCCGGATCGACCAGCCAGCCCCGGCCGCCCGACCACAAGACGTTGCCGGACCAGCAGTCGCCGTGGATCCGGCTGGGCGGCTCCGGCGGTCCGGCCAGGCGGTCGATCCGGCTGATGACCTCTTCCACCAGACGGGTGTCGGGCCCGGTCAGGGCCCCGGTGCCCGCCGCGCGGCGCAGGTACGGCAGCAACCGCTTGCCCGCGTACCAGGCGGCCCAGTCACCGGCGCCGCTGATCAGCCTGACCGGGCTGCCCGGCCCGGCATCGGCGGTCAGCGGACCGGGGGCGGTCACCTCGGCGGACACGGTGACCGTGTCCCCGGAGCGGTCGCCCAGCGGCAGGGTGGCGATGAACCCGGGCCACGGGGTGCCGAACCGCTCCGCGCCGGACGCGTGCAGCACGGCCAGGTCCCGGCCGAACTGCTCGGCCATGTGCTGGTCCGGGACCTGCGGCGGGAGCCAGGTCACGGCGAGCGTGGCCGTGTCCCAGCCGAGAACCTCGGGCAGGGGCACCGCATGCGCGTCGGCCAGCCAGCGCAGCCCGCGCGCCTCGGCCTCGAAGACATCACCGTGGTCCCCGCGGGCGGCCTTGGCGAACGCCAGCCGGCCGTCGGCCAGGGTGACCTGATAGTGAGCCCACTGGTGCTGCGCCCCGGCCGCGCGGATGTCGCGCACCGCGACGCCGATGATCCGCTCCAGCCGCCGGGCGAGTTCGGGAACCCGCCGGGCCAGCCCAGGGGCCCGGGACGCCGGCTCCTGATCACCCGGTCCCGGCCCCGGGGCCCCGGGGCCGGACGGCAGCTCGTCCGCGGGCAGGTCGTCCCCGGGCACGTCGTCCGCGGGCATGCTCACGCTCCGCCCGCCGGGACCTGGTCTACCTCCGCCAGCCGCCCCACCAGGCCCGCCACCGCGCGCTGGACCATATCCAGGGCTCGCGCGTAGCCGGCCGGCGGCCCGCCGTAGGGGTCGGGCACGCCGCCGTCCCAGGGATCGTGGGCCTTCGCGGTGGCCAGCCCCGGGTCGAACGACCGGAACAGCATCAGCCGCGGCCCGGCCGCCTCCGCGTCGGGGGCCAGGGCGCGCAGCGCGGCCAGGTTGGACCGGTCCATGGCCAGCACCAGGTCGCGCTGGGCGAACCAGGACGGGTGGATCCTCCGGGCCCGGTGCGCGGATCCGTCGTAGCCGCGCCCGGCCAGTTCGGCCTCGGCCTGCTCAGCCATGGGCTCCCCGAGGTGCCAGTCGCCGGTGCCCGCGCTGTCCACCTCGACCAGCCCGGTCAGCCCGGCCCGGTCCAGCTCGGCCCGCAGCACGACGTCGGCCATGGGTGAGCGGCAGATGTTGCCCAGGCAGACCAGGCAGACCCGGTACGGGCCGGAGGAGCGACGTGGCGGGGGCAGGACGGGCACATCTGCGCGCATGGCTTCAGGATGCCCGACCCACGGAGTGCTCACGCACGCCGGGGCCGGCGGCAGGGGCTACGCCAAGCACCATGCGGGGCATGTAACGATGGGCGGATGCCGTCATACCGGTCGCTTTCCTACTGGCTGAGCTCGGTTCCCGGGGACCTGTCCCCCGGCGCGCCGCTGCCCGGTGATCTCGACGCCGACGTGGCCATCGCCGGGGCCGGGTTCACCGGCCTCTGGACGGCGTACTACCTGGCCAGCGCCAGCCCGGGGCTGCGCATCGCCGTCTGCGAGCGGGAGATCGCCGGCTTCGGCGCCTCGGGCCGCAACGGCGGCTGGTGCTCCGCGTACTTCCCCGCGTCCCTGGGCAAGCTGGAGCGGATGGCCGGCCGGGACCAGGCCATCGCGATGTACCGGGCCATGGAGGACACGGTCAACGAGGTCGGCCGCGTCGTCGCGGCCGAGGGCATCGACTGCCACTGGGCCAAGGGCGGCGCGCTGCAGCTGGCCCGCTCGCCCGCCCAGCTGGAACGGGCCATCGATGGCGTCAACGAGGCCCGGTCCTACGGGTTCGGCCAGGACGACCTGCGGCTGCTGACCGCCGCGGAGACAGCGGAGCAGGTCACCGCGGACGGGGTGGTCGGCGCCACGTACACCCCCCACTGCGCGGCGATCCACCCGGCGCGGCTGGCCCGCGGGCTGGCCGAGGCGGTGCGCAGGCTGGGGGTCAGCGTGTTCGAGGACACGCCGGTCACCGAGATCTCGCCCGGCCGGTTGCGGACCACGCGGGGCACGGTCCGGGCGCAGTACGTGATCCGGGCCACCGAGGGCTACACGCCGGAGCTGCCCGGCCTGCACCGGGCGATCGCGCCGGTGTATTCGCTGATGATCGCGACCGCGCCGCTGCCGGAGTCCGTGTGGGACCAGATCGGGCTGGCCACCCGGCCGACGTTCGGCGACTACCGCCACCTGATCATCTACGGCCAGCGCACCGCGGACGGGCGGCTGGCCTTCGGCGGGCGCGGTGCGCCGTATCACTTCGGCTCGTCCGTACGGCCCGAGTTCGACCGCTCCCCCGAGGTGTTCAGCGCGCTGCGCCGGACGCTGCAGGACCTGTTCCCCGCCCTGGGCGAGGTCGAGATCACGCACGCCTGGGGCGGCCCGCTCGGGGTGCCCCGGGACTGGTGCGCGTCCGCCGGGCTGGACCCGGCCACCGGGCTGGGCTGGGCCGGCGGCTACGTGGGGGACGGTGTATCCACCACCAACCTGGCCGGGCGGACCCTGGCCGACCTGGTCCTCGGGCACGACAGTGAGCTCACCCGGCTGCCCTGGGTCGGGCACCACTCGCGACCCTGGGAGACCGAGCCGCTGCGCTGGCTCGGCGCGAACGCGGGCCTGCAGGCGATGAGCTGGGCCGACCGCGCCGAGGCGCGGAGCGGACGGCCTTCGCGGCTGGCCCAGCTGGCCGGGCGCTTCCTAGGCGGCTGATCGCGGCCCCGCGGGGCGTCCCGCTGCTCCGCAAAGCAGGCCATTCACGGGCGGTGCTGCTACTTCGCAAACCAGGCAGATCGGATTATTGTCGCTGATACTTATTGGCGCGCGTCTGACGCAATGGAGCGTGGTCGTGTTAAGACTGGTCCGGCTGCCCTTGTTCGTCCTGTCCGCAGTGCTGCTCATGGTCGGCCTGGCGCCGGCGGTGCCCGCGCTGGCCGGTACGTCCTGTGGCGCGTCCGGTGCCGTGACCACGGTGAATGGTTCGCTGCCGGACGGCGCGACCTACCTGCTCCAGTGTCCTGGCGGGGCCTGGAATGGGACGCTCTTCCTGTACAGCCACGGGTACGTGACGCCGGGATCGGCCAATCCGGCCCAGGACGCCGGCGATCCGGTCACCGCAGGCTGGCTGCTCAGCCACGGCTACGCGCTGGCCGGTTCCTCCTACGCCTCGACCGGCTGGGCGATCCAGCAGGCGCTGCCTGATCAGGTCGCCACGCTCGATGCGTTCGACCAGACCTACCGCCACCCCGACCGGACGATCGCCTGGGGACATTCGCTGGGCGGCATCATCACCGCGGGCCTGATCCAGCGCTACCCGGGCCGGTTCAGTGCCGCGCTGCCGATGTGCGGTGTGCTCTCCGGCGGGGTGGCCACCTGGAACACCGCGCTGGATGCGGAGTTCGCCTTCCAGCAGCTGGTCAACCCGTCAGTGCAGGTGGTCGACATCACCAACCCGACCGCGAACCTGACCGGGGCGGAAACCGCCGCGACTACCGCACAGCAGACCCCGCAGGGGCGGGCCCGGCTGGCTCTGGCCGCCGCGCTTGGTGACACCCCGGGCTGGTTCACCCCGCTCTCCCCCGAGCCCGCCCCCGGCGACGCGGCCGGCCAGGAAGCCAACCAGTTCCTGTGGGACACCCAGGTTGACTTCCCGTTCATCTTCGCGTTCCGGGCCGAGCTCGAAGGCCGGGCGGGCGGGAACCCGTCCTGGAACACGGGCGTGAACTACTTCGCGCAGCTCGCCCGCTCCGCAGACCTCGGCGAGGTGGCCGCGCTGTATCACGCGGCCGGGCTGAGCCTGACCGCCGACCTGCGCAAGCTCAACCAGGCCCAGCGGATCAGCGCCAAGCCGTCTGCGGTCCACTACCTGGCGCAGAACATCGCCTTCAGCGGCCAGCTGGCCGTGCCGGTGCTGACCATGCACACCACCGGTGATGGCCTGGTGGTGCCGGAGAACGAGCAGGCCTACCAGAGCGTGGTGGACCGGGCGGGTGACGGGGGCCTGCTGCGCCAGATCTTCGTGCACCGGGCCGGGCACTGCGCGTTCACCCCGGCCGAGACCATCACCGCCGCGCAGGTCCTGCTCGGGCGGCTCGGCACCGGCCGGTGGGACTCCCGGGCGCTCGACCCAGCCAGGCTCAACGACCAGGCGGCCGCGCTCGGGCCGGCGTACAACATCTTCGCCGTGGGCAGTACCGTCTCGGCGACGCCCCCGGCCTTCGTGCGGTACCGCCCTGCGCCGTACCTGCGCCCGTTCGACCTGTCCAGCCGGTAGACCGACGGGGCGGCCAGAAGGGGCCGGTTCCCGGCCCATCGGGCCGGGAGCCGGCCCCGGTGACTGCTGCGCCGGGGCCGCCCGCCCGCGCGGCGGGCGGCCCCGCCCGTTCCTAGTGCGAGGCGGTGAACGCCAGCGCCGGCACGAACCGCGCGGCGTTGATCGTGCCCCACCCGCTGGCCAGGTCATAGCCCGGGCCGGCGTTGAACCCGGTGACGCCCGCGAAACTGTTGTTCCCGGTGGTGATGTCCACCAGTCCCGTGTTGACGCCGTGGTGGCTGGCCGCGCCCAGCGCGTACAGCGCCGGGTTGATCAGGCCCAGCCGGTGCCCGGCCACCTGGTCGGCCAGGGCCACGATGCCGGAGAAGATCGGCGTGGCCTCGCTCGTCCCGCCGAAGATGTACCAGCCCGGGTCGGAGACGCCGGGCGTCTCGATGCCCGCGAAGGACATGTAGACCCAGCACCCGCCGTTCACCGCGGCGCTCATCGAGATGTCCGGGGTGCCGCGGTGCCTGCCCACCACGCCGCGGACACCGGTCTGGAACAGCGGCCGGGAGAAGACCGCGGACTCCCCGCCGCCGCCCGCGCCGTACCCGTCGTTCCATACCGTGTCGGGTGCCAGCCGGTTACCCGCGTTGTCCAGGGTGAGCTGCGAGCCACCGACGGAGGTGACCAGCGGGTCCGACGAGGGCCAGGAGTTCACCCGGTACGGGTACAGGGTGGAGCCGTCGCTCTCGTAGTCCGTGGCGCCGGCGTCACCGGACGCGCCGAGCACGGTCACGTGATGAGCCAGGGCGTCCTGGTACGCGTAGCGCAGGTTCAGCAGGCTGGAGTAGTTGCCGTGGTCGAAGCCGGGGAAGGTGTTCTCGGTCGCGCCGAAGCTCTGCGAGATGACGTCACCCACGCCCGCGTTGATGAGCGCCCGCTCGGCATTCATCATCTCCGGGAGGCCGGTCACGCCCTCGGTCTCGGCCACCGGGGTCTCGGCCAGGACGATCTTCGCGCGGGGCGCGATGGAGTGCGCGTACTCCACGTCCAGCGTCGTCTCCTCTGCCCAGCTCACCTGGGTCTCGTTGGTTGGGTCGAAGGGGGGCACGTTGCCGAACTTCACGATCTTCAGGTTGGGGTCCGGGAAGCCGAACTGCTTGTCGAAGACCTTGATGTCGTTGCGGATGGTCGGCGAGCCGAAGGAGTCAACGATCACGATCGTCTTGCCCCGGCCGGTGATCCCGTGGGCGTAGAGCGGGTTCAGGTTGTAGGCGGTCCGGTACTGCACCGGCGTATAGCAGTTGATGCCGATCTCGGCCAGGCACTGCGTAGTGGTCAGCGGGGCCGGAATCTGCTTGCCGACCAGGATCGGGCGGCTGATGTCCGGCACCGCCGTGGCCGGGCGGGCATGACTGGCCGCCGCCGGCGCGGCGGCGGGCACGGCTAGCGCGGCCATACCGGCGGCGGCCGCGACGGGAAGCCCGAGGACCGCGGTCCGCCGGGCGCGCGAGGTTGTGCGCGTGCCCTGGGCGGGCGGCGCCCCCCGGCCCCGTGACCCGCTGCCGCGAGCCTTCCTACCCGAGATCATTGACATGGCCCCTCCTTGAGCGTTGCCCGGCCACCGCGGCCATCATGAGGTCGCGCGACCGGGCAGAACCTGTGAGCCCAGCCGGTTGGCTGGGCTTCCCACCCACAGCACGGAACTTTTATCCCATAGAGCCGCGCGGGAGTCGAGACCTCGGGTTGACCGGGCGGTTTGGCGTCAAAACTGCGGCCGGGCGGATATGAGGGGTACGCGCCGACGCCGGAGGTGGTGCCGTGGCTGCGGCACTGACCGGGTTCCGGTTCGCTCCGCGACCCAGATACTGTTAGCATCACTGCGTTCCAAGCGCCGCTAGCTCAACTGGCAGAGCAGCAGACTCTTAATCTGCGGGTTCGGGGTTCGAGTCCCTGGCGGCGCACCAGCTCATAGGCGCACCAGCTGACTCCACACCGGGGCCAGCTGGCCCGGCTTTAGCGCCGGGGCTCTGCCTCGGGAGGCCGCCCAGCCGCACGTCGGCGGCTCGCTGGAGGCACGTTGATCAAGGTGGCTCTTTCCTGGCTCATGAGGTAGATGAACGCTACTGCTATCCAGATGACCAAGGCCGTCCCGATGCTGGACGTAGCTGATGCTCTCACATCACAGGATGCGGACCGATCGGTACGCCCACCGGGCGGGCAGCCTATTTAACCTGGAGCTCAACCAGTCTGCTTGCTACCTGAGCCGTCCTCGCGATCGAAGACGGAGTATCGCCCAAACTTCCAGGCCACCCACGATGACCGAGACGCATGTGGCAAAGATTCCGACGTCTATCCATTTGCCATTAGTGGTGACGCCATAGATTATTGCGGTAATCCCGAGTATGAATAGAAGAACTCCACAGGCAAGCGACCCGGTAAGGTATCTTATTCGCTGACGGGTAGTAATAGTTTGACGTTGATTCTGCATTCCCGCCTGTCCCTTCCGCCATCCAGTCACCGCCGTCAGCGCCTCAGATGCGGTCTATCTGGTGCGACGCTTGGCTGAGGTGCTAAGGCCAGCGCCGCCGCCCCGCGGGTACCCGCCGTGATCCCTCCTAACCAGCCTCAGCGCGGATCTGCAGATGAGCCCGGTTCCTTTCTGTGCGCCCTCATCCGTCCCGGCCTGCGCTCGCGCAGCAAGAGCCGTCCGGCAACCCTGTCGCAACCAGGCCAGGTTCCGTAGACCGTTAACTGATGACTGAAAATGGGGGGCATCGCTCCGACAGCAGAACTCCGGACCTGGTCCCGGTCCCGGGGAGCCCAGGCTGCTGCGTCATCGTGGCGGCCGAAGGCGCGCTCCAAGGCCCGGACGCGGTCGCCGCGCACTTCCGCGGCAAAGCGGCCATCCGGGTCGCGGACATCTCGACGCCCGGCCGGATCAAGGCCGCCACTGCGGGAGCCAGCGGCCTGGTGGTGGCGCTGCACCGGCTCCCGGCCGAGCTGATCCAGGTCATCGACCCGGGTGTGCAGGTGATCGGGCGGATGGGCATCGGGACCGACACCGTGGACCTGGAGGCCGCGGCCGCCTGCGGCCTGACCGTGTTCAACGAGCCGACCTACGGCGTTCCCGAAGTGGCCAGCCATGCGGTGGCGATGCTGCTGGCGCTGAACCGCAAGCTGGTCCCGGCGGATCGTCACGTGCGCCACGGATGGCGCACCGGCGCCGCGCTCAGCCTGGCGCCCATGCCGCCGCTCGATGAGATGACGGTGGGCATCATCGGGTGCGGGCGGATCGGTACGGCCGTCGCGGCCATGCTGGCCCCCATGGTGGCGCAGGTGCTCATCTACGACCCCCTGCGCGGTGAGGGCGCGCCGGCCGGCGCCGAGCGGCTCGACCACCTCGATGACCTGCTGGCGCGCAGTGACGCGGTGACCCTGCACGCGCCGCTTACCCCGCAGACCCGGGACATCCTGGGCCGCCGCGAACTGTCCCTGCTCCCCGAGGGCGCGCTGGTCATCAACGTGTCGCGGGGCGGCCAGGTGGATGAGCAGGCGCTGGTCGAACTGCTCGCGAATGGTCAGCTCGGCGGCGCCGGACTGGACACCTTCGGTACCGAGCCGCTGCCCGCCGACTCGCCTCTGCTGGGCGCGCCGAACACAGTGCTGTCGCCGCACTGCGCCGGGTACTCCGAGCGCGCCTCCTGGCGGCTCAGCTACCTGGACGATCAGCGACGCCATCGAATGGCTGCGCACCAGGCAGTTGCGGCACGGTTCCGTGGTCGTGGCGGGCACCCGCTGAGGCCCGGCGTGCTGACCCGCCAGACCCTGCGCGGCACCTGGGGCACCGTCCTGCTCCCCGTCGCCCCGGACGAGACGATTGACCTGGGGCGGCTCGCCGACGAGCTGGCCTTCCTGGTGACCGGCGGGCTGGACGGCCTGTACACGAACGGCACCGCGGGCGAGTTCCACTGCCTGGAGGAGGACGAGTACGACCGCATCACCGACGTCGTGGCGTAGGCGTGCCGGCAGGCCGGGGTACCGTGCCAGCTCGGGGCCAGCCACATGAGCGGGCAGATCTCGCTGCGCAGGATCCGGGTGGCCGCCGCCCACGAGCCCGCCGCGATCCAGGTGATCCTGCCCGACTGGTGCGTGCTGTCGGCGGACGAGGTCCGGTCGGCGATCGACCGGATGGCGCGTGAGGCCGGGCCGTCACCGCTGGTCCTGTGCAACCCGCCACACGCCAAGACCCAGCTCACGCCCGCTCTGTTCGGCCGCCTGGCGGCTGAGTTCCCCCAGCTCATCGGCATTAAGGTGGCAGGCGGTGACGCGGCCTGGTTCGACCAGATGCGCGCCTGCGCCGGCGACCTGTCCATCTTCGTGGCCGGTCATCACCTGGCCAGCGGGCTACGCCAGGGCGCGAGCGGTGCCTACTCCAACGTGGCCTGCCTGAGCCCGCGGGGCGCGGTGGCCTGGTACCAGGACATGCGCACCGATCCGGCCGCAGCGGCGGAGCTGGAGACGCGGCTGTAGGGCTTCCTGGCCCGCCAGGTGCTGCCGCTGCAGGAAGCCGGCTTCTGCAACGCCGCCCTGGACAAGACGCTGGCGGCGATCGGCGGCTGGGCTCCGGTCGGCACCCGGCTGCGCTGGCCCTACCGCTCGGTGCCCGCGGAGATCGTCACCCGGCTGCGCACCGCCGCCCGCGGCGAGCTGCCCGAACTCGTCCCCGCCGGCCGTTAGGCGGCGGGCGGGTCACGGGCGGATCAGGGCCTTCAGGCAGGCTGAGCCCCCGGCGACGGCCTCGATCGCGGCGCCGTACTCAGGCAGCGCGAACTGGTGGGTCACCATGCCGCCGGTCTGCACCCGGCCGCCGCGCAGCAGCGTCATGGCCCGGTCGAAGCTGAAGGCCTGCAAAACGACCCCTGACGGTCAGCTCCCGGCGGAAGATGTCGTACGGGCTGATGGCCAGGCTCGCGGTCTCCGGCGCCATGCCGTAGACGAACAGCGTCCCGCCGATGCCGAGCAGCCGGGTACACGCGGCGAGGACATCGACCGATCCGGTCGCGTCGATGACCACGTCGAACCCGTCCGGGGCCAGAGCGGCCGCGGCACTGCCGGGGTCACCTCCCGCGGTCATGAGGACGACCTCGTCGACGCCGTAAGCGGTGGCCAGTTCCAGCTTGAACGGGCTCCGCCCGGCAACGGTCACGCGGCCGGCGCCGGCCGCCCGCAGGAGCTGGGCCAAGATGAGCCCGGTGGGCCCGGTCCCCGCGACCAGCACGTCGCTGCCGGGCCGCAGGGCCAGGACATCGAGGCCGTGCACGACGCACGCGACGGGCTCGGCGAACACCGCGACCTCCGGATCGAGATCGCCGGCCGGGTGGCACTTGCCCGCCGGGGCGACCACGAAATCGGCGAACCCGCACGGGTCGCGGACGCCCAGCGCGCGCATGGTGGCGCAGAACTGGGGACGGGCCCGGCGGCACTGCGGGCAGTGCCCGCAGGCCATCATGTTGTCGAGCGCGACGAGGTCTCCGGTCACCAGCGCGGTGACACCCGCGCCCACCCCGGTCACGACGTTGGCGATCTCATGCCCCGGCGTCAGCGTGTAGACGGGCCCGAACTCGCCCGCGTCCAGGTGGACGTCGGTACCGCAGACCCCGGCGGCGGCGACGCGCAGCAGCACCTCCCCGGCGGCCGGCTCGGGGTCGGGCAGGTCGGTGCAGCGCCAGCGCCGCGGGGCGTCGTAGACGATCGCTTTCATGACGCCTCGCCGCGGAGCTGCACCCGGGTCTTCAGGCCTGCGCCGCGCCGGCTCCGTTCCAGCGCCTGCGCGGTGGCCGTCAGCGGCAGCGGCGGCTCATGCAGCAGGCCCACCGGCAGCGTGCCCGCGGCGAGCAGCCGGGCCGCCCGGCCGAAGGTATGCCGTACCGAGTTGACTCCGACGACGGTGGGCTCGCGGGCCACGATGTCGAACGGCTCGAAAGCGAACGACCGGCCCGGGCCGCTGATGCCGAGCAGGGCGATCCGGCCGGCCCGGCGGGTGACCGCGAACCCGTCGGCCACCGCGGCGGGGCTGCCGGTGGCGTCCACCGGACCTCGCCGGCCCAGAACCCGGACCGGTCGGGCCTGGTGCCCGGCGCCAGCGCGGCGATCTCGGTGAGCACCGCCCGCGGGTCATCCGCGCCGTAGACGAGCGAGCCGGGAATGATGCCGTCGGCGCCCGCGGCGGCCAGCAGCGGGACGGTGCGCCGGCGGACCCCGCCGTCGATCACGATGGCGGGATGATGCGGCGACCGCTCCCGCGCCCGAACCAGTTCGGCGACCCGGGCCGGGGTCGCGGGATCGAGCGACCGGCCCTTCACCCCGATCGGCGTGCCCAGCAGCAGCAGCCGGCAGGCCAGGCCGAAGAACTCCGCGGCCCCGGCGGCCGGCTCGTGCAGTTCGATACCCAGGCCCGCCACGCAGCCCAGGGCCCGGATCTGGGTCAGCACGGCGGCGACGTAGCGCACGGGCCCGACTGGACGGTGATGATGTCGGCGCCCGCGGCGGCGAAGCGCCCGGCCCAGTAGCCGGGATCGGTGACGTTGAGATGGACCTCGATCCGCGCCGCCGTGAACGCGCGCAGCGACGCGACCAGGTCCGGGCCGAAGAGCAGTTCGGGGACGTTGTGCCCGTCGAGGACGTCGATGTGAAAGCCGGCCGCGAGGTCCTCGACGCGGCGGACGTCCTCACCGAGCGCCAGGAGATCCGCCGACCACAGCGAGACGAACGCTTCCATCCGGTATCTCCTTCAACAGTAACTAAACGAAGGCGGGTGGGCGCCGGTGACCGTGGCCGGGGTGGACCTGGGCGGCAGCAAGATTGCCGGGGTCCTGCTCGACGACTCGGGCGCGGTCCGCGGCGAGATCTGGCAGGAGCACCGGATCGCGGGGCCGGATGAGGCGCTGGACCTCATCGCGGGGGTCGTCGGCGAGCTGACCGCCCGCGACCTGGCCGCCCGCGAACTGGCCGCCCGCGACCTGGCCGCCCGCGACCTGGCCGCCCGCGACCTGGCCGCCCGCGACCTGTCGGCGGGCAACGGGGCCGGCGGACCCTCGCGGGAGCTCACGGCGGTGGGGCTGTCGGTGGCCGGCTGGCTCAGCCGCGACCGGCTGGAGGTGCGGACCGCCGCGAACCTGGGCCTGGCCGCCACCCCGCTGGCAGGCTGGCCGAGGCCAGGCTGAACTGCCCGGTGCTGGTGGAGAACGACGGGAACGCGGCGGCGTTCGCGGAGTATGTCCGGGGAGCCGGCGCTGGCCGAGGTCCTGATGCTGATCACGCTCGGGACCGGGGTGGGTGGCGGGATCGTGGTGTCGGGGGTGCTGGCAGGCGGCAGTCACGGCCTGGCGGGCGAAATCGGCCACCTTCCGATCGACCCGGCCGGCCCGGCCTGCTGCTGCGGGGGCCGCGGCTGCCTGGAGCTGTACGCCAGCGGCCCGGGCCTGGCCGCCCGGGCCGCGGCAGCCGCCGGCCAGCCCGACGGCGCCGCGGTCCTGTCACTGGCCGGCGGCAGGCCCGAGCAGATCACCGCCCGGCAGGTCATCCAGGCCGCCCGCGGAGGGGACGCCTGGGCGGCCGGGCTGCTCGCCCGCGCGGATTGATCCCCGCGTTGTTCACCAGGATGTCGGCTGGCCCGGAGCCGGCCACCTGCTCGAAGGCGGCGGCGATGCTGCCCGGGTCCGCGACGTCGCAGCTGATCGCGTCGGCGCAGCCGCCCGCGTCGCGGATCTGGGCCACGGTCTGCGCCGCGCCGGCCGCGTTGACGTCCAGCACGCTGATCCGGGCTCCCACCCCGGCCAGCGTGTGCGCGACGGCCCGGCCGAGACCGCTGGCCGCGCCGGTCACCGCCGCGTGCCGCCCAGCCAGGTCAACCACGGGTCCGGTCATGCCGAGGGCTCGGGTGCCGCGACGACCGGCACGTTGACCGGCGAACGGGCCGGCTGGCCCGACAGGACCCGCTGCACGTCCTCGCACGCCCGGACCACCACGTCCCGCTGGGCTTCTTGGGAGTACCAGGCCGTGTGGGGCGTAATCAGGATTCTGGGGTCGTGCAGCAAGGGGTCATCGCCGGGCGGTGGCTCGTGGGCCAGCACGTCGAGCGCGGCCCCGGCGATCTCCCCGGACCGGATGGCCGCGGCGAGCGCGGCCTCGTCTACCAGCCCGCCGCGCGCGGTGTTGATGAGCACGGCCGACGGCTTCATGGCCCGCAGCGCCGCACCGTCGATCAGGTGGACGGACTCCGGCGTGAGCGGGACGTGCGGGGACAGATAATCCGACTCCCCCAGCAGGGTGGCCAGTCAACCGGCTCCGCCCCGGCCTCCGCGATGTCCGCCGCCGGCCTGAACGGGTCGCAGACCAGCACCCGGAGCCCGAGGCCGAGCGCCTTGGCCCCGGTCGCCTGGCCGATCCGGCCGAATCCGGCCAGGCCGAGAGTCTGGCCGCGGAGCCTGCGGATGGTCCCGGCGCCGACCGAATCCCACTGCCCGGCCCGGACCAGGTCCAGGTACTGCGACAGCCGCCGGGCGGAGGCCAGCCCTTCCAGCAGATCGGTCTCCAGCGCCGTCTGCGCGCGCTGGCCGTAGGCGATGACCACGGTGGCCATGGCTAGCGCACCACCGCGGCGTCGGCCGTGGGCGTGTAGTAACTACCGAGTCGCATCGTTTCTCGCGATCATCATCGTCATAGGGGTGTTCGCTTGCTGGTGGCCAGCGGGGCCGGGATGGGCCTGCTGGTATCCGCGCTGCGGGGCGGCTCGGACTTGGAGTTGAGGTAGCTCTCCAGGATCCGCTCGTACGCGAACGAGATGTGCTCCGTGATCACCGCGGTGGCCTTGCGCTCATCCCCGGACCGGATGATCTTGAGGATCTCGGCATGTCCCTTCACCGTCCCTTCTCGCCAGTCGGGGCTGGCCACGTTGCGTGACAACATGAACCAGTAGGTGGGCAGCCTGATCTGCTCCCAGGCATTGGACAGGCGCTGATGGTGCGCGGCCTGGTAGATGGTGTCGTGGAACTGCACGTCCAGACGGGCCGCGTCGCGTTCGGTGATCCGCCGGGAGAAGGCGGCCGTCATCTCGGCCAGGCTCGCGTCCATCTCGGCCAGGTCCTCAGCGTCGCTGCGCTGGATAGCCAGGGTGATCGCCATCGGCTCCAGCGCGGACCGCAGGGTGTAGATCTCCTGCAGGTCGTTGCGGGTGAGCTCGACCACGGAGACACCCCGGTTCCGCGACGAACGGACCAGTCCCTCGCGTTCCAGCAGGATGAACGCGTCCCGTACCGGCCCGCGGCTCACCTCCAGCCGCACGCTGAGTTCCTCTTCGCGCAGGCGCTGACCGGGGCTCAGCTCCCCGTGCAGGATCGCCTCGCGGAGTCGCTCCGCTACGTCCTCGCCCAGGCTCTTACGGCTGGCCGGGGTCAGCGCCGACGGCACCTTCCTGCTGCGCTGCGGTGGCATAGTTCACTCCTCATTCGCCGACAATCGTCAACGAATTATCACCAGCAGGCATGCCGGCCACTCAGCTCACCGACGTCATTGCACAATGTTGACAGTCTCCAGTTAACTTGAGCGCAAGTCAACATAGGGTCGGCGTCGCGGCAGTGTCAAGCCTCAGGCCCGATCAGACCGGCTGAGGTCCGCTCAGGACTCCGGGCTGACCCGCGATTCCCGCCGCATCAGCCCGGGCCGGCCAGCGGCGGGGAGCGGGCGGGTCCCCGGGCCCCGAGGTTGCGTTCCGGCCGCCGATCGGGCCAGGACCGATAACGACGGATATCCGTTTATCGTAAGTTGTTGTCAGAAAACGCCGTGCTGACCGAGTATGCGACCACCGGCTCCGCACTGGGAGAGCACGATGCAGCAGGCGGTGTTGGCGGCCGTCGGCGGCAGCGCGCCGGTGATCGTCTGTGTCGCGGCGTACCGGACCGAACACTCGGTGGCGCTGGCCCGGCACGCCGAGGCGGCCGGGGCGACGGCGGTCATGGTGTCTGCGCCGTATTACATGGGCGCGCACGTCAACGCGGTGTGGCGGCACCTGGCCAGCGTCCGCGAAGCCGTCAGCGTGCCGGTCATGCTGTATCACGTGCCGGCCACCACGAACGTCGAGCTGTCCGTGGAGGTGCTCCGCGAACTGGTCAACGCCGACATCATTCACGCGGTCAAGCAGTCCCGGGGCGGACCGGGACCGCCTGGCCGGGATCCTGTCCGCGATCAGTGCGGCCGCTTAGGGGTGCGCGCGCGGGCCCGGCGCGTGCTGGCCCGGCCCACACTGGCCTGGCCCGCGCCGGCCCGGCCG
>CAVYQF010000016.1:0-184373 GCA_963770545.1 uncultured Actinomycetes bacterium
GAAGCTGGTCGAACTCATGTGCGCGAAGCGGGTGCGAGAAGTAGAAGCCCTGGGCCACCTGGCAGCCGAGCATCTTGAGCCCGGCGACCTGGCTCTTGGTTTCGACCCCCTCGGCGACCGTGGCGATGCCCATGGCGTTGGCCAGGTCGATAACGGCCCGGACGATCGCCGAGTCCACCGGGCTTTCGGCCACCCCCTGGACGAACGCGCGGTCCACCTTCACCTCGTGGACGGGGAACTGCTTCAGGTACGCGAGGGAAGAATGGCCGGTACCGAAGTCGTCGATGGCCAGGCGCACACCCAGCCGGTTCAGTTTCTTCATGACCTCGCGGGCACTGGAAATGTCCGCCATGACCATGCTCTCGGTGATCTCGAAGATGAGCAGCTCGGCGGGCAGACCCGTCGCATCCAGGACTCCGGCCACCTGCGCCAGCAGCCCGCTCTCCTGGAACTGGCGGGGCGAGAGGTTAATGCTGATCGGCAGGCTCACGCCCAGCCGGTCACGGATCGAGCACAGCCGCTCGCACGCGCGGTCAAGCACGTAACGCCCCAGCGGCAGGATCAGCCCAGTCTCCTCGGCCATCGGGATGAACTTCTCGGGGCTGATCAGGCCGCTGGTCGGGTGACGCCAACGCACCAGCGCCTCAGCGCCCACGATGAGTTCCTCGTCGAGGGAGTAGAACGGCTGGTAGTACACCTCGAGCTCGTCCCGCTCGATCCCCTTGCGCAGATCGGCCTCCATCTGCAGCCGCTCCGACGAGCGGGTGCCCATGGACGCCTGGTCGAACACCCGGTAGGTGCCGCCTCCGGTCTTGGCCTTGGCCTCGTACATGGCCACGTCGGCGTTGCGGAGCACATCGTCAGCGCTCTTGCCCGGCTCGGTCAGGGCGATGCCAACCGAAACGCTAGCGAACAGCTCGTGACCGTCGGTGAGCGCGATGGGCTGCTGGACGGCGGCGCAGATCCGCCGGGCGGCGGCGACGGCCACCTCCACTCCGGCCACATCCTCCAGCAGCACCACGAATTCGTCCCCGCCGAATCGGGCCAGCAGATCGTTACTGCGCACCCCCGCCTTGAGCCGGGCCCCGATCGCGACGAGGAACCCGTCCCCGGTCACGTGGCCGAGGCTGTCGTTGATGCTCTTGAAGCGGTCCACGTCAACGAAGATGAGGGCGTGCGTCTTCCGGTCCAGCACAGAACGCCGGAGGGCCTGATCCAGCCGCTCCACCAGCAGCCGGCGATTAGCCAGGCCGGTGAGGCTGTCGTAGAAGGCGTGGTGGTGGAGCTCGTCCTCGAAGGCCTTGCGCTCAGTGATGTCGCGGAAGGTGATCACCGCGCCGGAAGGCGTGCCATCGCCCAGGACCGCCGACGCCGTGTAGGCGACGGGGATAGTGCCGCCGTTCCGGCCGCGGAAACGTGCGTCATCCTCCCGGATGACCCGGCCCGTCCGCATGGCCTCGCGGGCCGGCTCGAGCAGGAAAGCGGGGGCCATCGGGGCACCGTCGGTCACCGGATCGTCGATCGCGATGCCGAGGGACGGGAGCTCGATGAGGTCGGCCGCCGCGCGATTGACGAAGGTCAGCTCCCCGGCCGCATCGATGGCGCAGACACCCTCACCGATGTTGAGCGTGATCGAGGAGAGCCGCTCCCGCTCCACGTGGACCTGCTGGTACAGCTCGGCGTTGCTGAGCGCACCGCTGCCCACGGCGGCCAGGGCCTGCAGCAAGCCCTGGTCGGCCTCGTCGAACGGCTCATCGCGCCGCCGTCCCGACACGACCAGCCACTGCCGCCGGCCGGCCACGGTCATCGGCGCGGCCAGCTGGCCAGCGGCGGGGCCCTCGGCGGTCAGGATGGCCCCCGGGCTGCGGAGCAGCCGCCGCACCGCGTCGCGGATCGTCTCGAGCACGGCCTGCTGGCGCAGTCCCCGGTTGGCCTCGAGCGTGGCCTCGTACAGCCCCTTCATCCGGCTCCGGTCGTGCAGCGCCGCGAAGCGGGCGCTGATGAGCTGGCGTTCCAGGACCAGCGCCGGGATGGCCAGGGCCAGGACCCACAGATGCACCTGGATGGCCAGGGCCAGAATCACGCCCGACAGTGCACCGGTGCCCGCCAGGGTCACCTGCAGCGGAAGGTCGTTAGTGATCTCTTTATGGGTCGTGCCCAGAGAGACCTCGACCATGGACACCAGGAGCAGGTTGACGAGGAGGTAGACGCCCACCCCGACCGCGACTGCGGCGACCTGGCTCGGGGTGATCGAACCAGACGGTGAGGCAACGGCACGCATGGCCGCGAGTCCCAGACCCGCGGAGATCAGGACCTGCCCCGCGTTGAACGCCGACTTGACCAGAGGCCGACGGCGGCCCGCCTGGGCCAGGATCGTCACCAGGGCCAGGGTCCCCAGAGTGAGCAGGGGTGACACCAGCAGGGCGAGGATGACGAAGAAACCCTCGTCCATGTTGATGGCCTCGGACTCACCGCCCCGGTAGACGACGACCGGCCACAGCCAGCTCCCCAGGGCGAGGACTCCCATTGCGGTAGCGATGATCCACTGACTCTCACCGACTGGTCCCGCCGCCGATTGCCGCCATCCAGCGACCGCCAGGGCACACACGCCCCCCGCGACCGAGGCGGTCACGATGACCCAGGTCGTACCGGGTACCTTGGTAGCCTGGCTCGCCGCCGGGCTGGCCACTTCCACCCGGGTCACTTCCACGCTGAACTGTTCCACGCCGAGCCGTTCCAGGCGGCCCCGTTCCAGGCCGACCCGGCCCAGCCGGCGTCGTTCCAGGCCTTGCCCGTCCAGTCCTCGGCGTTCCACGAGGCCCCGGTCCAGCCACCGTCATTCCAGGCCTTGCCCGTCCAGGTCCAGCCGTTCCAGTCGGCACCGCTCCACGCCCAGCCGTTCCAGGTCGGGCCGCCGGACGGTGCCGGGCTCAGGCTGAGCCCGGCCCACAGGCTCGCGTTCCAGGTGTCGGCGGAGCCGCTGGGCGACAGGGACACCGTGGCGCCCAGCAGGGAACCGAGGAGACCGGTGGCGGACTGGTTGTACTCCATGGGGCCCGCGGTGGCCGCCGCGTAGGCGTCCAGGGCCCCGTGGCCGTCCACGAAGGGGTTCCCGACCGGGCCCGGGGTGGTGGCGCCGAGCAGGCGCGCCTTCACCTCGTTGGGCGTGAGCCCCGGGTGGTCCGCCAGCACCAGCGCCGCCGCGCCGCTGGTGATCGCGGCGCTGAACGAGGTGCCCGAGCCCACGAAGCTGGCCTGGCCGACCTGGGCCGAGGGGTACTGGGTGTCGATGGTCGAGCCGGGTGCGGCCAGGCTGACCACGGACCGGCCCGACGCCACCAGGTCAGGCTTGGCCCAGCCGTCACGGGAAGTCGGCCCGACACTGCTGAAGTCGGCCATCTCGTCGTCCGCGGTGGACGGCGTGGCCATGTCGTCCAGGGCCCCGGCGGTGATGACCATCGGGTCGTCGCCTGGGGACAGGATGGTGCCGTTGAACGGCCCGGCGTTGCCCGCCGAGGCCACCACCGTAATGCCCGCGTTCCACACCGCCTGGACGGCCTGGTCCAGCGGGTTGGTGACCGTGGACTGGCTGGACTGGTACCCCAGGGACAGGTTGAGGATCCGGATGCCGTACTGGGCCGCATGGTCAACCGTCCACTGCAGGCCGGTGATCAGCGTGCCCAGGTCGGTCACGCCGGTCGGCCCGGCCACCTTGACCGACACCAGGTTGGCTCCGGGCGCCTCACCCGAGTACTGCCCGTTCGACGAGGCGCCATTACCTGCGATGAGCCCGGCCACGAAGGTGCCGTGCCCGTAATTGTCCTGGAACGGGTTGTTCCCGCCGGTCAGGTCCACTCCGCCGACCAGGCGGCCGGAGAAGTCAGCCAGGTTGTCGATGCCGGTGTCCACCACGGCCACGGTGACGCCCTGGCCGGTATCTCCCTGGGCCGCCAGCTGGTTGGCCCCGGTCTCCTGGAGAAAGGCATCCGACGGCGTATGCGGCCCAGTGGACTCCGTGGGGGATGACTGGACGCTCACTGAAAGATCCGGAGTCACGGTGATCCCGGGCAGCGCCGCCAGCACCGGCGCCAGGAGCGTGGGGATCTGGGCCTCGACGCCATTAATGAGGCGGAACTTGCTCAGGACTGTACCGCCGACCTCCAGCACCGCGGTCACCGGGCTCAGCAGCCCGGTCGCGGTGACGATCACCGTCTCCCCCGGGCTCGCGGACGCGGCCGGGGCGGCGGTCAGCGACGTTCCCGCCAAGCTCACTGCTAGTATCGCCGCCGTAGCGGCCATCCGCCCCTTCTTACGGCGGGCGCGCCTCGTCCCGGAACTGACACCTGCGCCGAATGAGACATAATGCCACATTTGGCCACCCCTCCCCTTGGCGCCTTTTGATCCACCTACGGTACGCAGGTCGGCCCCGATTTTGGGGGGAATTGGCATACACAAATTGCGATTCTGGCTATTGTCATCCAATTCAAAGGAAATTAGTAGTCAGAATTAACTCCGAATATGATTAGTAATTCGGAGGCGAATTGACCGGAATATGGCAAGATAACCGATATGCCCGCCGCGCAGTCAGCCACCCAGCACGTCCAGCCCCAGATCGAGCGCCGGGCTCGAATGGGTGAGCGCGCCGACGGAGACGAAGTCGACACCGGTCTCCGCGACCGCCCGGGCCTCCTCCAGCCGTAGCCCCCCGCTGGCTTCCAGCCGGGTCCCGGGGTAGCCCCCCGCCAGGGCCGCGGCGGCCCGCAGCCCGGCGAGCCCCATGTTGTCGAGCAGGATGAGCGCCGCGCCGGCGTCCAGGGCCTCACGGACCTGGGCCAGGGTGTCGCACTCCACCTCCAGCGCCACGGCGGGCGCGGCGGCGCGCACGGCCGCGATCGCGACCGCGACGCCGCCGGCCGCCACCACGTGGTTGTCCTTGATCAGCGCGGCGTCGCCGAGTCCCATCCGGTGGTTCTGGCCACCGCCGCAGCGCACCGCGTACTTATCCAGCTGGCGCAGCCCCGGCGTGGTCTTGCGGGTGTCACGGACGGCGCATCCCGTGCCGGCCAGCGCGTCCGCCCACGCCCGGGTGGCCGTGGCGATGCCCGACAGGTGGGTGAGGAAGTTGAGCAGGGTCCGTTCGGCGCCGAGCAGGTCCCGGAGCGGAGCCCGGATCCGCAGCACCTCGCTCCCCGCGTCGATCCGGTCCCCGTCCGCGCGCCGCGGCTGCGCCGCCTCCGGCGCGAGGCCGGCCGCGTCGAGCACGGCCAGCGCGACCGGGAGGCCCGCCAACACCCCGGGCTGCCGGGCCACGACCCCAGCCACCGCCGGGGCCCCCGGCGCCGCGGTCGCGGCCGAGGTGATGTCGGGCCCGTAGCGGAGATCCTCGTCGAGCGCGCCGCGCACCAGCCGCCCGGTCTCCCCCGGATCCAGTCCCGCGGCCACCAAACGCCCGGCGATGTCCACGTTCCCGGTCACGCGCCGGCTCCCATCCCGGCCTGGACGGCCCCGGCCTGGACGGGCCCGGCCTGGGAGACTCCGGCCTGGACGGCCCCGGCCGCCCACCGCTGGCCGTCTGCCGCACGGACCACCGTGTGCCGGGCCGGGCCAGGCCCGGCCGGTGACGCATCCCGCCAACGGTGACACCCCCGGCTCTCCGCGCGGGCCAGGGCGGCCGTCGTGACCAGGACCGAGACCACGTGCAGATTGGTCGCCTCGACGGTGGCCAGGTCCAGCCGCCCGCTGGCGGGCCGGGCCTGCGCCAGCGTCCGCCGGAGGCCTCCCAGGGCCTCGCGATCACGGACTACCCCGGCGTACCGGGACATGGCCGCGGCCAGGACCGGCCGGGCGGCGGGGTTCGCCCCCGGGCAGGCCGGAGGCAGCCGCAGCCGGGCGGGCGGCTGCGGCAGGGCCCGCCCCAGCAGTTCCCCGGTGCGCCGTCCGGTGATCAGGGCCTCGGTCAGGGAATTGGAGGCGAGGCGGTTGGCCCCGTGCACCCCGGTCGAGGCGGCCTCCCCCACCGCGTACAGCCCGGGGACCGAGGTCCGCCCATCCAGGCTGGCCCGGACCCCGCCGCAGGAGTAGTGCGCGCCGGGTGCGACCGGGATCGGCTCGGCCGCCGGGTCGATCCCGCGCGCCCGGCACAGCCGGACCACGGTGGGGAAATCCCGATCCAGCACGGCGCGGCCCACCGTGGTGGCGTCCAGCCACAGATGATCGCCCGGGCCATCCGCGCCCGGCTGGCCGCACTCGGGTTGGTGACACCGGGGTCGGTCACCCGGGAGTTGGTCACCCGGGAGTTGGTCACCCGGGAGTTGGTCACACGGGGGTTGGTCACACTGGGCCATCCGCTGCTGCATGGCCGCCGCCACGACGTCCCGCGGGGCCAGGTCGCCGCGCGGATGACGCCCGGCCATGACCGGCCGGCCCGCCGCGTCCACCAGCACCGCGCCGGCCCCGCGCAGGGCCTCAGTGATGAGAGGGCACTGACCGCGGGCCCCGTCCTGCCACAGCACCGTGGGATGGAATTGCACGAACTCGACGTCCCGCAGTTCGGCGCCGGCCCGGGCGGCCAGCGCCAGGCCGTCGCCGGTGAGCCCGGCCGGGCTGGTGGTGGTCGCGTAGGCCTGGCCGAAACCTCCGGTGGCGAGCACAACCGCGGCCGCGGTCACCACGCCGGCTCGCAGGACCCCGTCCCGTCCTGCGATCCCGGCCAGAACCCCGCCCACTGGCCCGCGATCCCCGGTCAGGGCGTCCAGCACAACGCAGTGGGTCAGCACCTGGACCCGGCTGGCCAGCAGGGCGGCGCGGAGCACCCGGTGCACCTCCGCGCCGATCGCGTCACCTCCGGCACTGACGATCCGGCTGCGGCTGTGCCCGCCCTCCAGGTGCAGGGCGGTGCGCTCCAGCCGGGCCCCCCGGGCGGCCAGGCGGGCGATCTCGCCGGGCGCTTCAGCGGCCAGCGCCGCCACGGCCGCCGGATCGCACAGGCCCGCGCCCGCGTCGAGCGTGTCCTGCTGATGCAGCGCCGGGGTGTCCCCCGGGCCGATGGCGGCGGCCAGGCCCCCCTGGGCCAGCGGCGTCGCGCCCCCGCCGATCCCGTCCTTGCTGAGCAGCAGCACGCGGCGGCCGTGACCGGCCGCGGTCAGCGCGGTGGTGATGCCCGCGGCCCCGGAGCCTACGACCACCACGTCCGCGTCGAGGGCCCAGCGCAGCGGCGACCGGGGCAGGCGGCGCAACTCCGCGCCGGCCACAGCGCCCGTCACCGAGCCGGTCATGGAGCCGGTCATGGAGCCGGTCACCGGGCCGGTCAGGGCGCCGGTCACCGGGCCCTCACCCCGGCCGGCGCGGGCGAGGCCCCCGCCGTGATCATCGCCTGGACCGCCCGCCGGGCCCGGTCGGCCACGCCGGGAGCGACGTTCACTTCCTCCACCCCCTCGCGCAGACAGCGCAGCAGGGCGGCCGGCGTCGTCATTTTCATATAACGGCACACCGCATCGGGGTTGACGGGTTCCCAGCGCACCGCGGGGTTGGTCCGCCGCAACTGGTGCAGCAGGCCAGTCTCGGTCGCCACGAGCACGGTGGGCGCCGTGGTGGTGCGGGCCGCGGCGAGCATGCCCCCGGTCGACAGCACCCGGGTCCGGCCGGCCGGCAGATCGCCCTCCCCCGCCTGCCACAGGGCGGCGGTCGAGCACCCGCATTCGGGGTGGATGAACAGCTCGGCCTGAACGTCGGCGCTCGCCTTGCGGCGCAGTTCGGCAGGGCTGATCCCGGCGTGCACGTGGCATTCGCCGAGCCAGATGTGCAGGTTGCCGCGGCCGGTGACGCGCTGGACATAGGCGCCGAGGAACTGATCGGGCAGGAACAGCACCTCCCGACCGGCCGGGATGGACGCCACTATCTGCGCCGCGTTGGCCGAGGTACAGCACAGATCCGACTCGGCCTTGACCTCGGCGCTGGTGTTCACGTACGCGACGACCGCGGCCCTGGGGTGCTCGGCCTTCCACCCCCGGACCTGCTCCGCGGTGATCGCGTCGGCGAGCGAGCAGCCGGCCCGGGAGTCCGGGATCAGCACCGTCCGGTCCGGGGCGAGGATCTTGGCCGTCTCGGCCATGAAATAGACCCCGGCGAACACGATGACGCTGGCGGTGCTCGCGGCGGCCACGCGCGAGAGCCCGAGCGAGTCACCCACGTGATCGGCGACGTCCTGGATCTCGGGCGCCTGGTAGTTGTGCGCAAGGATCACAGCGTCGCGCTGTGCGGCCAGCCTTCGGACCTCCGCCGCCCAGTCCCTCCCGGCCTGTTCTGGGCCGGCCGCCGTACCTGCCTCACCCGTCGCTGTGCTGGCCTGAGCGTCCGGTGCTGCTCCCGCCGCTGTGCTCGCCTGAGCTCCCGGTGCACCCGCCGCTGTGCCTGCGTCAGTCCTGGTCATGTCCGGTCCCAATCTCCCGCGGAGGTTTTAGACTCTGAGTCTAAAACCTTTTCGCCTCGTAGTCTAAAACCTGATAGCCGGAAACGGGAAGGCTCAGTACCATGCGAACGTGCCAGACACGGAGCCGAAGGCGACCATGAGCGAGGCGCCGCGGGCGACCACGAGCGAGACCTCGCAGCCCGCCACGGGGCAGCCGCTGCAGCCGGCCGCGAGCGAGATGCCGCGTTTCGCCCACGAGGTGCTGGCCGTGGTCCTCCAGGTCCGCCACCAGCAGCTGAACGTCCTACTCTGGCGGCGGGGTGCGGCGCCGTTCGAAGGACGCTGGGCCCTGCCCGGCGGCCCGCTCGCAGCTGGCGAACGTCTCGGGACCTCTCTGGGCCGGCACCTGGCCACCAAGGTCAACCTCACCGACATCGCGTACCTGGAGCAGCTGGAGACGCGCAGCGATCCGCGACGGGACCCGCGGGGCCGCGTCCTGGCCACGGCCTACCTGGCCCTGGTGGCCGCCGACGTGGAGCCTGGCATCCCGGCGGATACCGCGTGGCATCCGGTCCAGGACCTGCCGCCCACCGCGTTCGACCACGGGTCCATCGCCGAATCGGGCCGCGACCGGCTGCGGGCCAAACTGTCCTACACCAACATCGGCTTCGCCCTGGCCCCCGAGACCTTCACGATCGCGCAGCTCCGCGACATCTACGCCGCCTCGGCCGGCCATCCGGTCTCGGCGACCAACCTGCAGCGGGTGCTGACCCGCCGGGGCGTGATCGAGGCCACGGCCGCGGCCGCCCGGCCGACGTCCGTGGGCGGCAGGCCGGCCACGCTGTACCGGTTCGCGGCCCGGACCCTGGTCGTCACCAACCCCTTCGCCGCGTTCCGCCCGCCATCCCTGTCCTCTGCGGCTGCCCCCTGACTTGTCCCGCCACTGGGCGCGGTCGTGATCACGGTGGATATCCGGTGCCATAAGTCCGAAATTGACCATGATCACGGGGCGCTGGGGGCCGCCGGCCAGGTCGCGGCGGGTGGTTTGTGTTCATTTCCCGCTGCTGGGTGGCCAGCCCCGCCCTGGCGTCAGGCGCCCACCCCGTGACCTGCGATCACCTCGGCCGCTGGTCCACCGGCCACGCCGTACGGGCCATTCGTGTGCGCAAACCGCTGCGATCACGGCGGTTTCCGCACACGAACAAGCCAGCACAGGGCGGGGCCATGTCATGGATGCCGGGATACGGGTGGCCCGGCTGGCTGCCGTGTTGGAGGGGATGGCTGCCTCGTAGCTGGGTGGTCCGCTCGACCGCAAGCCGAGGGCCGTGGAGTACGCGATTTCCGGATTCGCTGCCCTCCCCATGAGTCAGAAATTGACCGGGACTATCGATGGCGAGGACCAAGGGTGGGCGGCGGCCGATGGCGCGGGCCGGCGTGATCTGGGTAGCCCTGCTCACGGACGACGGGGCCACTGGCGGGTTCCACGGGGACGGCTAGCCCTGTCCTGGTAAGCACCGGCCCGGCAAGCACGGGGCCCGATGACCCTCCGGCACAGCCAGCCGGAAATTTTGATAAAGCATTTATGTCTTCTGCGGCCGGACGGTTACAGAATCAGAGGGTCTGAATGCGTTCGTGCGCGTGCTGCGCGGCCGGGTCCTGGTCCTGGTCCCGCCGTCCGGTGCGGCCCGCGCCGGGCTGGCTCGAGGAGGAGATCCAGCATGCACGCAAAGTCAGGTCGTTTCCGGTTGGCGCGCGGGCGGAGATTACCGGCGGTGGCCGGGCTCGCTGCGGTCATCCTCCTGGCCGCCACGCTGACCGCCTCGCCCGCCTTATCGTCAGCCGCCACTCCCGCGCACACCGCGCAGATCGCCAAGGGCGCTGGCGGGTCGCCCGGGGGCCTGATCGTCTCCACCGAGGACGGCAAGCTCCAGGGCCAGCACGCCGAAGGCGTCAACCAGTTCCTGGGCATCCCCTACGCCGCGCCGCCCGTCGGGGCGTTGCGCTGGCAGGCGCCGCAGCCGGTGCATCCCTGGACCGGCGTCCGCGACGCTACGTCGTATGGGAACCGCTGTGCCCAGCTGCCCAGCGGCAACGGGCCGCGGGAGGATACCGAAGACTGCCTGTTCCTCAACGTCTTCTCTCCGGCAGGCCAAGCGGATCGCGCGGCCGCTCACAGTCGAGACGGGCGCGGGCTGCCGGTCCTGTTCATGATCCACGGTGGCGGCCTGGCCAACGGGGCGGGTGATCAGCACGACGGCTCGCTGATCGTCAAGACCGACCACATCATCGTGGTGTCCATCAACTACCGGCTGGACGTGTTCGGGTTCCTGGACGTACCGGGCCTGGGCAGCACGGCTCGCACCGCGAACGGCAACTTCGGCCTGCTCGACCAGGAAGCGGCGCTGCGCTGGGTGCACCGGAACATCGCCCGGTTCGGGGGCAACCCGGGCCAGGTCACGATCGCCGGGGAGTCAGCGGGCGGCTGGTCTGTCTGCGCGCTGATGACCTCGCCGCTGGCCCGCGGCCTGTTCCGGGGCGCGATCAGCGAAAGCGGCAGCTGCCCATCCCAGACCCCGGCACAAGCCCGGTCCGCGGGCCTGGCGTTCGCCGCGCAGGCGGGCTGCCCCGACGCGGCCACCGCGGCGTCGTGCCTGCGGAACACGCCGGAGTCCACCCTGCTCACGGCAAGCGCCAGTTACTCGCCGCAGTTCACGTCCGGTGGGCCGGACCTGCCGCTGCCGCCCTTGACCGCGGTGGCTGACGGTGACTACACGAAGGTCCCGCTGCTGATGGGGACCAACCACGACGAGGGACGGACCTTCACGCAAGGATTCGCCTCGTACACCCAGCAGCAGTACGTCCAGTTCGTGGACCAGAGCTACGGCGCGGAGGCTCCTGCGATCCTGCAGCGCTACCTGTGGAACGCCTACCCGAGCCCATACACCGCCTCGTACGCCATCGGGGCGATCTGGACCGACAGCGGTGCCATCACCGGAATCGGCGGGTGCCCCACCCAGAACCTGGCCGCCCAGTTCGCCCGCTGGACGCCCACGTTCTTCTACCAGTTCGATGACCGGCACGCGCCCGCGCTGAACAACCTGCTGCCGGGTTACCAGTGGGGAGCCGGGCACGCGATGGAGCTCGCGTACCTGTGGCCGAGCTTCGGCAACGGGACCTCGCTCTATGACCAGCTCACCCCGGCCCAGCTAGAGCTGTCCCACCAGATGATCGTCTGGTGGGGTGCGTTCACCCGGCTGGGCGCCCCTCACGCGCCGGGCCAGCCCTACTGGCCCACGTACACCAGCCGCCAGCTCATGTCGCTGCGCCCGGGCGACCGGAGCACCACGATCCCGGCGGCCACGTTCGCGGCCGAGCACCAGTGCGGGTTCTGGAACGCGCAGGGGCCCGCGGCGGGGTCATGATCCAGCCTGGGCCCGCCCGGGCCTGGCCGGATCATGCTCTCAGCCTGGGCGCATCGGCCATGAGCTGCGCGGTGTAGCGGCTACGCGGGTCGGCGAGGACCTGGTCGGCGGGCCCGGCCTCGACGATCTCACCTTGCCGCAATACGACTGCGAACTGGGCGACGTTGCGCACCAGGGCCAGGTTGTGGGTGATGAAGAGCATGGCCAGGTGCCGCCGGGCCGCGGCGGCGCGGAGCAGTTCGACCACGACGGCCTGCACGGAGACGTCGAGGGCCGAGGTCACCTCGTCGCAGACCAGCAGGCCGGGTTCGGCGACGAGGGCGCGGGCGATCGCGACCCGCTGCCGCTCCCCGCCCGACAGCTGATCGGGATAGCGGGACAGGTAACGGCCGCCGAGGGACACGTCCTCGAGCACGCTGACCACCCGCTCGGCTTGCTCGCCGCGGGGCACGCGCAGGAACCGCCCCAGCGGCTCGGCCACGATCTGGCCGACCGTCTTGCGGGGGTTGAGCGAGGTGTACGGGTTCTGGAAGACACACTGGATCTGCTGCAGGACCGGCCCCGGCCGGTGCCGGGCACTGGGCGCGAGCGGGGCACCCTGCAAGGCCATCTCGCCCGTCCAGTTCCGGTGCAGCCCGACGATGCAGCGGGCCAGCGTCGTCTTACCCGACCCGGACTCGCCGACCACGGCGACGCACGCCCGCGGCGGCACGTCCAGATCGATGGCGGACAAGACCGGCACCGGGCCGTAATTGAACGAAAGCCCCCGGACGGAGAGCACGGGCGGGGCCGGTGGCGGGCCGGCCGCGGGCCTGGCCGGCCGGGGCACGGACCGGGTGGCTCCGGCCGCGCTGGCCGCTTCGGGTGCGCGCAGGCAGCGCACGGTCCGCCCGGCCACCACCGACGGTTCCGGCGCGCGAGCCCGGCACGGGTCAAGAGCGAGGCTGCAGCGGGGGGCGAACGCGCACCCGGGGCCGCGCTGGCCGGGCGGCGGCTGCTGGCCGGGGATGCCCGCCAGGGGGCCGCTGCGGTCCGGTTCCGGGACGGACCCGAGCAACCCCCGGGTGTAGGGGTGCAGCGGGTGGCGCAGCAGCGGGGCCGTCGGGCCAGCCTCCACGATCCGGCCGGCGTACATGACGGCGACCTCGGCTGCCAGCTCACTGACCACGGCCAGGTCGTGGCTGACGTAGACGGCCGCGACCCCGTAGCCCCGGCACAGGCTGCGGATGGTGTCCAGGATATGGCGCTGCGTCAACACATCCAGGCCGGTGGTGGGCTCGTCCAGCACGATGAGCGAGGGCCGGCAGGCGAAGGCCATGGCCAGCGCGACGCGCTGCTGCTGCCCGCCCGAGAGCTGATGCGGGTAGCGGCGCAGCATAGCCGGGCTGGCCTCCAGCCGGACCTCGGACAGCACCTCCAGGATCCGGGGCCCGGGATCACCGGCGAGGCGGGACCGGCGAGGGTACGAAACCGGTCCGGGATCAGACCGGCGAGGGTACGAAGCCGGTCCGGGATCAGACCGGCGAGGGTACGAAACCGGTCCGGGATCAGACCGGCGAGGGTACGAAGCCGGTCCGGGATGGCCGTGCACTCGCAGTGCCTCCCGGAGCTGGTAGCCGATCCGCAGCGCCGGGTTCAGCGCGGCCGCCGGGTCTTGCGGCACGTAGCTGACCCTGGCCCCGCGCACCTGGCGCAGGCGGGGCGGGCGCATCCGCAGCAGATCCAGGCCGTCCAGGAGGATCTCGCCGCGGCTGACCGCCAGGCCCCGCCTGGTGTGCCCCAGCAAGGCCAGGGCGACCGTGGTCTTCCCGGATCCGGACTCGCCGACCAGGCCGAGTACATCGCCGGGCCGCACCGCGAAGGAGACTCCGCTCACCACGGCGGGCCCGCGGCCGCCGGTCCGGATTTCCAGGTCGCGCACCTCCAGCCGGTGCGGCCGGGGAGCGGCCCCGTCCGGATCGCTCACGTGACCGGGTCCAGGTCGTCGACGAGGGCGGCTTCCTCGGGCCTGCGGTCCACGCCGAGCGCGGCCCGCCCGATGGCATCGGTCAGCAGGTTGGTGCCGATGGTGAGCAGGGCGATCAGTGCTGCCGGGACGATCACGGCCCACGGGTTCAGGGCCAGCCCGGCCCGGTTCTCGTTGATCATGGTGCCCCAGCTGGGCGACGGGGGTGGCTGGCCGAAGCCCAGGAAGGCCAGGCCCGCCATGATGATGATCGAGTAGGTCAGCCGCAGTCCCGCCTCCACCATCAGCGGCGAGCTCAGGCTGGGCAGTATCTCCTTGGTCATCACCGCGACCGGGCGCATCCCCTGCAACTCGGCCACCTTGACGAAATCCCGTTCGGAGATATCCAGGGTCGCGGACCGCAGCACCCGGGCGACGGCAGGCGCGTGGGTCAGCCCCACGGCCAGCACGATCAGCCATAGCTTCGGGCCCAGGATGCTCAGCAGCAGCAGGGCGAAGACCAGCTGGGGAAAGGCCAGGATGACGTCGACGGTGCGCATGATCAGCCCGTCGGAGCGGCCGCGCAGGTAGGCGGCGCTGATCCCGGCGGCCGCCCCCGCAACGATCCCGAGGATCGTCGCGGCTACCGCCATTAGCAGCAGCAGCCAGCCGCCGTCCAGGACCCGGGACAGGACATCGCGGCCGAGGAAGTCGGCTCCGAGGAGAAAATGCCCGGACGGCTTCCCGAACGGGAAGGTCAGCAGCGCGGTCGGCGAATGGGGGGGCATCAGCGGCCCGGCCCCCGCGACCAGCACGACGAATCCGGCCAGCCCCAGGCCGACGGCCCCGCGCGGGGTGCGCACCGCCGAGCCCACGGAGGCCAGCCACTGGTGGCGGCGGATCCGCTCCGCGCCGGGCCCGTCAGCGGTCATCCGTACCCGCCCTCCGTCCTACCTGGGGATCCGGTGCCGTGGCGTGACCAGCAAGGCGATCACGTCAGTCACGATGTTCATGAACACGTAGAACGCGGCCAGGAACACGACGATGAACTGGATGACCGGGATGTCGCGGTTCTCGACCGCGTAGACAAGTCCCTGGCCGATGCCCGGGAAGGCGAAGACGTACTCCACCACGACCACGCCGCCCGCCAGGTACAGGAAGTTGAGCCCGATGACCTGGATCACCGGCGCCGTGGCGTTGGGCAGCGCGTGGGTTGCCACGATGCGCCACATCGGCACGCCCTTGAGCCGCGCCATCTCCACGTAATCGGACTCCAGGGCCTCGATCATCGCCGCCCGGGTCATCCGCTGGATATACGGCACGATCACGATGACGAGAGTGGCCACCGGCAGGATCAGCAGCCGCCGGGCGTCCCAGGCGTAGCTGCCCGGCGGCAGCAACGACACCGCGGGCAGCAGGTGGGTGACCACGGTGGAGAACAGGATGACCAGGCCGATCGCGACCACGAACTCGGGCAGCGCGGTCACCGCCAGCGCGGTGACCGAGCTGATGTGGTCGAACCAGCCGTCCCGGCGCAGCGCGGCCAGGGCGCCGAGCGTGACGCCGACCGCGGTCCCGATCAGCCCGGTGATCCCCATCAGCACCGCGGAGTTGATGAGCCTGGGGGCCACGTAACCCCAGACCGGCTGCCCGTTGACCAGAGAGTGGCCGAGGTGCCCGGTGAACAGGCCGGACAACCACAGCCAGTACTGGTCCGCCAGGCCCCGGTTGAGGTGCAGGGCGGCCTCCAGCCGGTGCAGGGCCGCGGGACTGCTGGCCGCGGTCCGCCCGAGCACCGCATTGGCGGCGTTGCCCGGCAGCACTTCGGTGGCCGCGAATACCAGCACGGACACCACACATAAGGTGAACAGCCCGGCGGCGGACCGCCGTCCGAGAAGCCGGCGGACCGGGTGAGCGTCCCGGCTCGCCTGAGGGCGGGCGGGAGGCTGCGGTGGGGCCGGGAGCTGGGGCCGGGACTCGGCCGGCGGCCGGGGCTCGGCTGGGGGCCGGGACTCAGCCGGCAGCCGGGACTCAGCCGGGGGCTGGGCTGGGGGCGGGGGCGGGGAACTCCCGGCCTGATCCGGCTCCGGCCGCCGAACTGCGCGGGCGTCTGCCACGTTGCCGATCCTCCGAGCCATCCTGGCGGCTAATCGATCCCTACGGTAACGGGCGGCCGCAGCCAGGACAACGAGGTGGCCTGGGCGCCATTTACCGGAATCAGCCTGAATCTTACTCTTCGCGGGGATATTCTCCTCGAAACGCCACTCAAGTGGTGGGCGGTCCCGCTACCTCAGCGGGCCGCACGGGTCAAGACGACACCGTTTTTTCTCCGAATTAGCTTAGTAAATCCGTGTCAGGCCAATGGAGCTTGGGACTGCCCATGTCAGGCTTTGATCGTGATCCGTGTGTGCATCTCGTGACGGGTGAAACTAGTGCGACCAAACGGTGTCGCCTGGGCGCTTCGGGCCGCACTGTTTCTGGCGGCACTGTTCCCGGCGGGACTGTTTCTGGCGGCACAGTTTCTGGCCAGGCTGTTTCCTGGGGCTGGGTCCGCCGGAGAGCGGCCTCTATAGCGAGCCTCCGAAACTACTACGTAATTCCGTGCCGCATAATGGCCGGCCGGGGGGGCTGCGGGCGGTGAAGGCAGCGGCGTTCTATGAGTACGGCCCCGCCGAGGCGATGCAGTATGCGGACATCCCGGATCCGGTCATCGGCGCGGGAGACGTGCTGGTCCAGGTGCAGGCCTGCGGGGTCAACCACTCCGACCTGGACTCCCGCGCCGGGACTTCGCGCTGGCCGTTCGAGCTGCCCATGGTCCTCGGGGCGGAATTCGCCGGCACGGTCGTCGGCGTGGGCGACCATGGCGGCGCGATCCGCACCGGCGATCGCGTCACCGCGTTCCAGCAGTACAGCTGCGGGCGCTGCGCCCGGTGCGCCCGCTGGCGCCCTGATCTGTGCGAGTCCTTCGAGGTGTTCGGTACCACCCGATGGGGCGGCTACGGCGAGCTGGTCTGCGTTCCAGCCGAGGTGGTGGTCCCTCTCGAGCCCGGAGATGATCTCTTGGCCATGGCCGCCGGGCAGTGTGCGGTCAGCACTGCCTGGCACATGGTCAACCGCCTGGCCCAGGTCCGGCCAGGTGACCTGGTGCTGGTCCCTTCGGCTTCGGGCGGCGTGGCGGGCGCCCTGGTCCAGTGCGCGAAGCTGGCCGGGGCGACCGTGGTCGGGACGGTCGGCACGGCCGCCAAGGCCGGCCAGGTCTCTTCGCTCGGCGCCGACATGGTCATCGTCCGGGGCGAGCGCGACCTGGCCACGGACCTCTTGCGGGCCACGGACGGGCGGCGTTTCGACGCCGTTCTCGACACCGTGGGCGGCCCGCTGTTCGAGGTGCACCTGTCCGTTCTCCGGGAGGAAGGCACGCTGGTTATCTGTGGTGCGCATACGGGCGAGGTGGTCCCGCTCGATTTGATTCCCGTGTTCCGGAACGGCTGGCGCATCATTGGCTTCCGCCTGGCGCCCCCCGATGAGCTGGCCACGTCGTTGGACCTCATCCGGCGCGGGGCTATCACGGTGCCCATTGCCGCCACCTTCCCCGTCAGTGACGCCGCTGCGGCACATGGTTTTCTCGAGCGCCGCCAGCACGTCGGAAAGGTGCTCCTCGTGGCCGAGTAACCCGGCGCTGCCGGAGCGTATTCGCTCGGGTAGCGCGACCAGTCGCCCTGTGACATTATGGCCAGTACTCCGCATAGGGCGCTTTACCAGGAAGATTGGCCCCGCGTCCCGCGCCTGGGCCGCCAAGCGCCTATTCGATCATGTCCCTGAATACGTTCAGCGTTCCTATGCCGAACTTCGTGGAGGTAGGTTCCGTGGATCGACCGGATCAGAGCAGCACGCCGCGGCCGGGATCAGAATTCGGGCGACGGCAATTCCTGCGCGGGATAGCGGCCGCCGGCGCCCTGGCTGGCACGGGGAGCCTGCTGGCCGCCTGCGGTGGCTCCGGTTCCGGCCCAACCCAGCATTTAGACGCCAGCCGCCGGGTCCGGCGCGGCGGGAACCTCAAGCTGGGTCTCACCGGAGGTTCCAGCTCGGACACCCTCGACCCGCATAAGAGCCTCACCTACATCGACACGTCCCGGCTGCAGTCGCTCTACCAGCCTCTGGTCCAGCTCGATGCCCAGGCCCAGGTGGAGTACGTGCTGGCCGAGTCGATCACCCCGCATCAGGGATCGCTGTCGGAGTGGGTCATCCGCCTGCGGCCCAGCGTGACCTGGCATGACGGGAAGGACTTCACCGCCTCCGACGTCCTCTTCAGCTTCCAGCGGGTGTTCTCCAACGGCTTCACGGGGAAGTTCGGGCTCGGCCCGATCGACCTGGCGAACACCAAGGCCCTGGATCCGCATACCGTGCTGGTCCAGCTGACCAAGCCCTTCTCCAGCTTCGCCGAGCAGCTCGCGGCCTTCTGGTACAACCTGTACATCGCGCCGGAAGGGTTCAACCCGGCCAAGCCGGTCGGCACCGGAGCGTTCGTGTACCAGAGCTTCACGCCCGGGCAGCGCAGTGTCTTCACCCGCAACCCGCACTACTGGAAGCCCGGGCTGCCCCATGTGGACACGCTCACCATCATCGACTTCAGCGACAACACGACCCTTCAGGACGCGCTGACCACAAGCGTCATCCAGGGAGCCGGTGCGCTCGACGGGCCGCAGATCGCCTCGCTGGCCACCAGCACCGGCATCAAGACGGTCGTGTCGCATTCTGGTGAGATCGTCCCGTTCACGATGCGTGTCGATCAGGCGCCCTTCAATGACGTCAACGTCCGCCAGGCGATGCGGCTGCTGGTGGACCGCCCGCAGTTGATCGACTCGGCCCTCGACGGCTACGGGGTGGTCGCGAACGACCTCTTCTCCCCGTACGACCCTGACTTCGATCACTCGCTGGTCCGGCCCGCGCAAGGCGACATCCAGCAGGCCAAGTTCCTGCTGAACAAGGCGCGCCAGGACGGTCTCACGGTGACCCTCACCACCTCGGCGGTGGCCACCGGCACGGTCGCCATGGCGACGGTGCTGGCCGCCCAGGCCAAGGCGGCCGGCGTCACGATCAAGCTCAGCAACGTACCGGCCGGGTCGTTCTTCGGCCCCAACTACCTCAAGTGGACATTCAGCCAGGATTACTACAACTATTACCCGTACCTGGCCCAGGTCGCGGAGTCGATGCTGAAGGCGTCACCGTTCAACGAGACGCACACCAACAATCCTCACTACACGAACCTTTACAACCAGGCGAACGCGACCTCCAGCCCGTCGCTGCGCAAGGAAATCATCACCGAGATGCAGACCTTCGACTTCAACGAGGGCGGGTACATCATTCCCGCCTACATTGACGTGCTGGACGCCTACAGCGACACGCTAACCGGATACACAGCCGGCAAGGTCGGCCAGCCACTATCCAACTTCGACTTCGAGCACTTCGCCTTCACCGACTAACCACCCGCGAATCAGGAGTCCAGCGGGGCGTCCCGCTCAGCCAGTGCTGATTCGCCCGCGAGGCGGGGCGCGCCGCAGGCGTGTTCCCGCTGAGTCCGGCGAATGGCGGGGGTCCAGGGGGGTCGCCCCAGGACCATCAGCGTGCCGCAGGCGCGTCCTCCTCAGCCAGCGCCGGTTCGCCGGCGAGGCGGGGCCCGCCGCGGGCGGGTGCTCGCCGAGCCCCCGCCGCAGGCGGGTGCTCGCCGAGCCGACGTTCGGCGCGGAGCGGCGAGCGGGGGGTCCAGGGGGGTCGCCCCCCCGGATCAACGGAGCACCAGGCTCTTCACGGGGATCGTGGTGCGGATCATCCCGGTGCCGTACATGAGATCAGCCACCCGCTGCACCTGCCCGACGCTCAGGAACGTCGGGTACTGCCCGATCGTGACGAGGGCGGCTTCCTGCGCGGACATTCCCGGCAGGGTACCGAGCGCCGACCGCACGGTGCCGAGCTGAGCCGTGCTGGCCTTCGCCGCGGTGAGTGCGGACCGGAAGCCCCCCAGGGCGGCGGCGTGATCCCGGGCGAAGGCGGCGGTGGTGAAATACCCGGAGAGCGGCAGGCTGGCGGTCACGCCGCTGCAGACGTCGAACAACTCGACCGCTCCGAGCTCGGTTTCGGCCTGCAAGATGTAGGGCTGGGTAGCCAGGATCGCGCTGACCCGATGATCGCGCAGGGCAGTGACCATGTCCGCCGCGGGCATGGCCGTCCACAGCACGCTGGAGGGACTCACGCTGTCACTCTGCAGCACGGCTTCGGTGGCCAGGGTCTCGACGTTGTAGGGGGCGTCGGCCGAGAACGGGGCGAGTTCGCGCGGCGGCGTGGCGACCGCCTTGCCCTGCAGGTCCTGGGGGGCCGTGACGGCCGAGCCAGGCAGGGTGAGCACCTCCATCACTCCCGGCGTGGCGTCGTACCCGTCCGCGATCAGCCGTAGCTTGGGGCGCCCTTGAGCCGCCTGGGCATAGAGCAGCCCGGCGTAATCACCGCTGATCACGTCCGCCTGGCCGCTGGTGAGGGCGCCGTAGGCCTGCTGGAGGTTCTGGTAGGTCTGCACCGTCACATCCAGGTGGCGCTGGGAGAACAGCCCGTGCTCCACGGCCACCTGCAACGGCGCGTTCGCGAACCCCGGGACGACCGCCACCGTGATCTGCTCGCTGCCCGCCGCCTGGCCGGCCGAGCCGCCCACCACGTCGCACCCGGCCGCGAGCAACCCCAGCGAGACGGCCACCAGCACCCCGCGCGACCGGCGGGCGAGCCGGGCACGCCCGCCGCGGGTTCCGAGCCGAACAAGCCTCATGGTGTCTCCCTAGATAAAGTCCGGCGAGCGATAAAGACCCGGAAGTAAATGGTAATTTCCTTAGTGCTATAGCAGCGCCAGGGATTTCCGAAGAAAGGTAGTAATATTGCCGCACTCGCTGCATAGGCTAGCCTGCTCAGACGCCACGCGGGCCCGTTTTGGCAGGCTTTACTACAGACTCGACTGTCCTGATAGCGAAGTTTGACAACAGTGGTAACAATTAGCGCGAGATGATCCGGTCAGGGCTAGAGTTGGCTCCTGACTCTGTTGCCAGGGTCCTGCGCTCAGAATGGTTTGCCAGAGACCGGAGCTGCCATTTTGGTCCACATCGGTGCCTGCGGCTCGGTGGGCGCCTGCCGTTTCCGGGTTGAGAGGTGCAGAAACTGTGCGATCCAGGCGAGGGAGAGCCGACAGCGCGGCCTATGACCCAGCCAGCCGCCCGCCGGCGCCCTACCTCACGGCACCAGGCGCGACGCTCAACGGGAGCCATACCTATTTAGGCGATGACCGGGGCACCGGGCGGGCCGACGGCCCGGGCCAGCCGGGCGAGCTGGGCCAGGCGGGTGGCCTGGGCCAGGGGGGTGAGCTGGGTGAGGCCCGCGGCCTGGGTGGGCCAGCGGCGGGAGACAGCGCCGTGGTCCCGCAGGTCGCCCCACCCCCACCAGCGCAGTACGCCAGCCGCTTCGCGCTGAAGAACTGGCGGGTCCGCTCCCGGCTGCTGCTCCTGGTTCTGCTGCCCACGCTGGCGGCGTTGATCCTCGGCGGCTTCAGCGTGGTCGCGTCCGCGCGCAGCGCCCTGGCGTATCAACGGGTCGAGCAATTCTCCCGGCTGGGGGGCCAGATCACCAACCTGGTCCAGGCTCTCCAGGCCGAACGCGAAGACACCATCAGGTTCATCACCATGGGCTCGTCAGGCGGCGGCCGGGGCGCGGCCGCCGCGGCCGCCGCCCCCCAGCTGGCAGTCCTGACCCAGGACCGCCACGCCACCGACCTGCTCGCGGCCCGGGTCCGGAGCGGCGCTGCCACCATCGGCAACGCCTATCCGGCCGTGGCCCAGCAGGAAGCCAAGGGAGCGATCACCGCGATCAACGGCCTGCCCGCCCTCCGCAACGCCGCGATCCGCACCCAGCTTCCCTCGCTGGCCGTGATCCAGGAGTACGCCGCCACGATCACCCAGCTCCTCGCGCTCGAGGACGAGATCGCCACGGGCAGCAACGACGCGGTACTGGCCGACAACGCCCGGGTCGTGGGGCTTATCTCGGCCACGAAAGAACGAGTCTCCCAGGAACAGGCCATCCTGACCTCGGCCCTCACCCCCGACCTGGTGGGCGCGAACCAGTTCCAGCCCGGTCAGCTGGCCGCCATCAACGCCGCGCAGGCCGAGCAGCAGGCCGATCTGGCCCAGTTCAGCCTGACCGCCACCAGCAGCCAGCGTCACCTCTACGAAAGCGACCTCTCTTCCGCGCAGGCCGACCGGGCCCAGGCTCAGGTGCAGCAGGCCATCACGCTGGCGCTCGACGGCGGCTCGTCCGCGGACAACCCGGCGTTCACCAACGCGGCCAGCGGATCCGTGTACCTGGTCTCCAGCCTGCACTCGGTCGAGCAGGGACTGATGTCCTCGGTCATCGGGCAGAGCGGCGGGCTGCGGACCCGCGCGATCACGGCGGCGCTTCTCGAGGGCTTCGCGGTGATCCTGGTCCTGGCGCTCGCGCTGCTGTTCACCCTGGCCCTGGGCCGCTCGATGACCCGGCCGCTGCATCAGCTGCGGACCGGCGCGCTTGAGGTGGCGGGGGTACGGCTCCCGGAAACCGTCCGCTTGATGAGCGGGGGCGGCAGCAGCGAGACGCCGCTGGAAGTGGTCCCCATCGACGTGGACTCCACCGATGAGATTGGTGAGGTCGCCCGGGCGTTCGACCAGGTCCACCGCGAGGCGGTGCGGCTGGCGGCCAACGAGGCGGCGCTGCGCGGGAACATCAACGCCATGTTCGTGAACCTCTCCCGCCGGAGCCAGACACTGGTGGAGCGCCAGATCCACCTGATCGATGGTCTGGAGCAGGGCGAGCAGGATTCCGAGCGGCTCGCGAACTTGTTCCAGATGGACCACCTGGCCACCCGGATGCGCCGCAATTCCGAGAACCTCCTGGTCCTGGCGGGCCACGAGCTTTCCAGGCGGTGGAGCGAGCCCGTGGCGCTGGTGAACGTGCTGCGGGCGGCGGTGTCGGAGATCGAGCACTACGAACGGGTCATCCCGGACATGCAGCCGGGCATCTCAGTCCGCGGTCAGGCGGTCAACGATGTTGTTCACCTGCTGTCCGAGCTGGCCGAGAACGCGACCACGTTCTCGTCCGCGGAAACCCTGGTGCATGTGTCGGGGTACTCGCTGAACAGCGGTGGCGTGCTGCTCGACATCACCGACCAGGGCGTCGGGATGGGCGCCGAGGAGATGGCACACGCGAACTGGAGGCTGGACAATCCGCCCGTCGTGGACGTCGCGGTCTCCCGCCGGATGGGCCTGTTCGTGGTGGCCCGGCTGGCGGCCAGGCACGGGATCCACGTCCGGCTCCGGCCCGCTTCCAAGGGCGGGCTGACCGCACTGGTGTGGCTGCCCGACGAGGTGGTCATGCGGGAGACCCCGGCCTCCCTGGTGGATCTGCGCCCGCTGGGGACGGCCAGCCCGCCGGCCACTACTCCATGGATGGAGACGGGCCTGGCTGTCGAGGGGACTGACGAGTCCCCGGCTGTCCCCCGGTCCGGGCGAGATGTACGCCTGCGGCGCCCCGCGGCCGCTCACCCCGTGCCGAGCCAGCCCGGGCCCAGTCACTCCGGACCCGGGCAGTTCGCGGGCCATCCGCCCGCCGCTGGCCAGCCCACGCCCGGCCAGCCCACGCCCGGCCAGCCCACGCCCGGCCAGCCCACGCCCGGCCAGCCCACGCCCGGCCAGCCCACGCCCGGCCAGCCCACGCCCGGCCAGCCCACGCCCGGCCAGCCCACGCCCGGCCAGCCCACGCCCGGCCAGCCCGCGGGCCGCGACGCAACTCGGCCTGGCTCCGAGGACAAGGCGGCACGGCTGGCATCGTCAGCCAACGGGACCGCGCTCAGCCCCCGGACCACCGTTCCCGGAGCCGGCCCGGGCGGCCGTGACGTGGTGATCCCGCCTGCGGAGAGCACGGGGCCCGCCAGCCGCCTGCCCATTTTCGAAGCCGTCGAGTCTGACTGGTTCCGGCGTGGCGGCCGGCCGGTCAGCCGGACGGCCCCGCAGCCAGAGCCCGACGAAGCGGGCTGGTCCTCGCCCGCGGATGTGGGATGGCAGGCCGCGGAAGTGGCGCGGGCGCCAGTGTTCGCAGATACCACGGAGGCAGGGCTGCCCAAGCGGGTTCCCAAGGCCAACCTCGTGCCCGGCGGTGCGGGCCCGGCGGCGCCGGTGCCACCGGTGCCAGGCCGGTCCGCCTCGCAGACCAGGCAGCGCCTGTCGAGCTTCCAGCAAGGAATCAGGAAAGCCCGCGCAGCGGGACCCGGGGATGGACCGAACCTGGGCGACGAGGCTGACCGTGCCTCGTAACGCTCCACGATGCCCCCGGCAGCCGCGATCATCCAGCTCCAATTGGCCTCCGGAGGCCAGGAAGGAAGGCCTATCGTGAGCCCGCTCAGCTCTCCGGTCCAGGATCTGGACTGGATCATCACGGATTTTGCCGGACGGGTGCCGTCCGTGGCCCACGCCATCGTCGTTTCGGCCGACGGGCTGCCGCTGGCCTTCTCGGAGGGGTTCCCCAAGGACCGCGCGGACCAGCTGGCCGCGGTGACCTCGGGCCTGAGCAGCCTTACGCAGGGGGCGGCGCGGGTGTTTGAAGGCGGCCCAGTGACCCAGACGATCGTCGAAATGCGCCGGGGCGTGCTGCTCGTGATGGCGATCAGCGACGGTTCGAGCCTCGCCGTGCTCGCGTCTGCCGATTGCGATATGGGCCTGGTGGCTTACGAGATGGCTTTGCTCGTGGAAAGGGTGGGCCGCGCCCTCACGCCCGAACCCCGCGGCGGAAGGCCGATCACGTGAGCTCGGCGATGACGTCGGTCAAGATCGTCGTCAGCCGGCGGTTTCGGCGTCGGTAAGACCACGCTCGTCGGAGCGGTCTCGGAGATAACTCCGCTGACCACCGAGGCCCTGATGACCGCCGCCAGCGGCGACGTGGATGACCTGACCGGGGTGCCGGACAAGACGACCACCACGGTAGCCATGGACTTTGGCCGGGTGACCCTGGACGCCGGGCTCATCCTGTACCTGTTCGGCACGCCCGGCCAGCACCGGTTCTGGTTCATGTGGGATGACCTGATTGAAGGGGCCATCGGTGCCGTGGTCCTCGTGGACAGCCGGCGGCTGGCCGACTCCTTCCCGGCGGTCAACTACTTCGAGGCGGCCGATCTACCGTTTGTCGTCGGCGTCAACGGGTTCCACGGCGAGTTTCCGCACACGCTCACCGACGTGCAGGAAGCGTTGTCGGTGAAGGAGAATGTGCCGGTCATCGAGTGTGACGCACGGACCCGGGAATCAGCCAAGACGACCCTGGTGACTCTCGTCCAGCACGCGATGGCCGCCCACCTGGGCAGCCGCTAAGCCTGCGGAGCTGGCTCTGCGCTGGCCAGGGTCAACGTTCTGCTAGTGCTGCCGTTCTTCTGGCGGACGCACGAAGAGTCCCCGGCCCATGACGGTCTTGAGCTGACGGAGCAGTCTGCAGCAGCTGACGACGAACGCCCGCGCACTGGCGGTCGGGCCGGTGGACGGGCGTTCGTCGCATCCGGGGTCGCTGTGTCCGGCGGCCCCGGTGGTTGGTTACCGGGTGTTCAGGACTCGAGTTGCGCGTCGAGGGTGATGTCCACGCCGGTGAGCGCCTTACTGACCGGGCACGTTGCCTTCGCGTCCTCGGCCGCCTTAGCAAACTGGGCGGCGTCCAGGCCCTCGACTTCACCCCGGACGGTGAGCTTGATGCCGGTCAGCCGGAATCCGCCCGCCGGGTCGGGCCCGAGGGACACGTCAGCCTGCACGTCGAGCGCCTGTGGTGTGCCGCCGGCCTGGCCGACCAGCGCGGACAGCTGCATCGCGTAGCACGCCGAGTGTGCCGCCGCGATCAGCTCTTCTGGACTGGTGAACCCTCCGGCGTCGTCCGCCGCCCGCCTGGGAAACGACACCTCATAGGTCCCAACCCCGGAGCTAGTCATCTCGACCTGGCCAGAGCCGTTTTCCAGCGTTCCCGTCCAGCCGGTCCGCGCAGTTCGTGTGGGCATCGGGTCTCCCTCCGGTTCGATCAAGTACCCGCCTGGACTCTAGTCGCCGCGGCGAGGCCAGGACACAGTGTCCCTGATCATGACGGAACGCCCATCAGGACCGGCAGCCAGCGTTGCGGGGCCCGGCAGATGCCCGGCGATGAGGAGCGAACGCAGGGCGACGTGTGTGCCGGGCAGGCGAACTGGCGGTCCACGAGCGCCAAGCTTTGCTGCCGGTCGGACGGGATCCCTGCTAGCGGTCTCTCCAGTGACCATGGTGCGCCGCGCACACCATGCCCGTGGTGTTGCACTCGCGGCATTCCTTGCCGGGCCTTCCGCGGCACGCCTGGCAGGTCAGTAGCGGCTTCCCGCAGTCTGCCTTAGCGCAGGTAAGGCTGATCATCGAGGCTGTCCTCCCGAGAGCCCTGGGTATGCAGGCGCTACTCTCACAGGGCAACAGCCACTCTCGGGTCTAACTGCTAATGGCCGGACAACCCCGGACAGACCGGGGCGCCGGTCAGCCCGGTACCGGCGAGGCCCGGATGAAGTCAGCGATCACCTGTCCGAGCTGCTCACCGGCGTCTTCCTGAAGGAAATGACCCGCGCCCTTGAGCACCGGGTGATCGAGCTCGGCGGCCCCCGGAACCGCCTTCCTCAGCACGGGCCCCATCGCGCCGGTGATCGGGTCCCGGTCGCTGAACGCCACCAGGAACGGCTTGTCCCACATAGACAGCTGCTGCCAGGCGGCGCGGTTGGCAGCCGAGGCAGGATCATCCGGCGTGGTGGGCACCAGACCGGGCATCGCCCGCACTCCCGCGGCGAAGCTTTCGTCCGGGAAGGGCGCGTCGTAGGCGGCCAGCACGGCCGGCGGCAGCGTGGTCTGGCAGCCTGACTGCACCAGCCGGGACACGCTGAGAGCCGGCGCGGTCTGCACCACTTCACGGAACCGCAGCCACACGTCGGGCATCGGCTGATCCCCGGTCGGCAGCCCGGTGTTAGCCGCGACCACCCGCGCGAAGCGGCCGGGATGCTCGGCGGCCAGCCGCAGCCCGATCAGACCACCCCAGTCCTGCCCGACGAGCGTGAGTCCGCGCAAGTCCAGCCGGTCGAAAGCGAGAGCCCGGATCCACTCCACGTGCCGCGCGTAGCTGTGATCACTGACGTTCATGGGCTTGTCCGACCGGCCGAACCCGGCCAGGTCGGGCGCGATGGCGTGCAACCCGGCGTCGGCCAGGACCGCCATCACGGTCCGGTACAGGAACGACCAGCTCGGCTCACCGTGCAGGAGGAGTACCGGCTCGCCATCCGGCGGACCTGCTTCCACGTAGGCCAGCCGCACTCCCCCGACCGGCACGTAGCGCGGTGAGTAGGCGAAATCCGGCAGGTCCGCGAATCGGTCTTCGGGGGTGCGGAGCACGCGCATCCACCCATGTTGTCACGGCCCTGGCGCATGGAAGCATGGCGCACGTCCGGGACGTCCGATCCCATCTGCTAGTCAAACTGGCCCTGCTGGACCGCTCCGGGGATGACCCCAGCGATCTGCTCCGCAGGCAGCGGGCGGCCCTGGAGCCCATCGCCCGGGCTATCCAGGCGGAGCGACCCGGGCGGGACGGGTTCGACCAGACGCTGCTTGCGTGGCGCCGGGCCACCACCGCGGCCACGCTGAGCTTCCTGGACGACGTCATCCGGCTCACGCATCTCGTCCACCCGGACCAGGGTGACCCCGGCGAGGATGAACGCGCCGCCGAGGAACTGCATCGCGGTCGGTAGCTGGCCAAGCAGAATCCACGCGAACGCGATGGCGAACAGCACTTCGGCCATGCCGATGAAAGAGGCCAGCTTGGCGCCCAGCCGCCGGGCGGCGCCGATGCCTGCGACATAGGCGATCACCGCCGCCACCAGCGACAGCCCGAGGACCGGCACAATCCAGCTGACCTGGTGATGGACGAAGTCCACCGGACGGGTGCTGGCCGCCATCGGCAGGACGCCGACCCAGCCGAGCAGCCCCAGCACCACAGCACCCACCCACATCCCGGCCCAGGCCAGGACGATGGGAGGCACCGGCTCGGCGTCGGTCGCGGCCGAGAGCAGGAAGTAGATAGCCAGGGACACGGCGGCGAGCAGTCCCCACATGACCCCGACCAGGTTGATCCCGGCGGTCCCGGTCAGGTTGAGCACGAGGATCAGTCCGGCGATCGACGCGGCCGCGCCGGTCACGGTGAGCCGCCGCGGCCGCTGGGCGTGCCGCGCCCACAGCCAGACCACCACCAGCACGGTGCCGAGGTATTCGAGCAACAGGGCCACGCCGACCGGCATCCGGGCCACCGCGTTGAAGTAGAACAGCTGGCACCCGGCCACGCCGACCAGTCCGAACGCGCCCACCCGGGGCGCCGCGCGGCGCAGCATCGTCCAGCGTCCGCGCAACTGAAGCAGCGCCGGGACGGTCAACATAAGACCGGCCAGGGTGATCCGGGTTAGCACCGCCGCGGCGGGGCTCCACCCGGCGCCGATCAGCGACGCGGCGAACGCCCCGGACGTCCCGAACGCCGCGGCGGACAGGATGCCGAGGGACAGTCCCGCGCCGCCCCGATGGACCTGGCCCCCACCCGCGGCACCAGCGCCAGCACGCGCACCCGCAGCGCCAGCACCCGCAGCGCCACCAGCACTCCCGCAGTGCCACCAGCGCCGCCCGGGGCCGAGCGGGGCACGTCGTGGGTCCGGGCGGAAGTCACAGCGTCACTCCAGGTGTGATCGGGCGCAGGGCTGACCCGCACAGCCGCGACGGGCCGCTTATCCAGGCTAACCTGTTGTAAGCAGCAAAACTCACTTACACTCATGACACTAGCCGCCGCGGGTGAAAGGGGTCAAGGTGCTTTTTGCTCATGACACCGAGGTGTCCCTGGCCGCGACCGCGGCTCTGGTCAACACCGGCCGCGGCGACACCGAGGGCCTGCCGGATGAGGCCGCCCTCGATCGCTTCATCACTGAGTGGCGCTGGACCGGCCGACGCATCCGGGACCGGGACGAGCTCGACGCGGTCCGGCAGCTGCGGCCCCGGCTGGCCCGGCTCTGGGAGCTGTCCGAGGACGACGCGGCCGCCCTGGTCAACACGCTGCTGCGGGAGGCCGGCGCGCTACCGCAGCTGGTCAAGCACGACGGCTGGGACTATCACCTGCACGCCACGTCCGCCGAGGCTCCGCTAGCCGACCGGATCGCGGTCGATGCGGCCATGGCGTTCACCGACGTCATCCGGACCGGGCAGCTGGACCGGCTGCGCCGGTGCGCCGCCGATGACTGCGACCACGTCCACGTCGACCTGTCCAAGAACCGGTCCCGGCGGTTCTGCGGTACCGCGTGCGCCAACCGGGTCAACGTGGCGGCCTACCGGACCCGCCAGGCCGCCCGCCCGCATGACGTACCAGACAGACCATAACCTTCCGTATCGTCCTAGCCACAACTCGGCCACGGCTGCCCAGGATTGGCTTGATGTGGCCGGGTGTTGCTGCCAGGCTTCAGATGGTCGTGGCCTGCGCCGGCGCCTTCAGCGGCTGGTGCCGCGCGGCACCCCCACCGGCCGGTGTCTACCGACAGGAGTGCCATGCACCTGCCTGCCCGTCTCAGCGCCCTTGCCCTGGCCGGGGCGCTGCTCCTGGTGCCGGTCGAGGCCGCCCCCGCGCTTGCCGCCCCCGCCGCGTCAACCGCGGCCGCCGCGAGAACCGCCGCCGCCCCGAAGGCCGCCCCGGCCCGGCTGGCATCGCTGGCGTCGGCCACCTTGCCCATGTCGGCCGCCTCACCCGCATCGGCCATCTCACCCGCGCTCGCCCGCGCCCCCCGCGGCGTGCAGGCTAAAGGGGGCGCCCTGGCCAGGGCAGGGAGCGGCGTGGTGCTGTGGAGCCGGGGCATGAACACCGAACTGCCGATGGGCAGCATCACCAAGGTCATGACCGCGATCGTGGTGCTGCGGGCCGGACACCTGCATCAGCGGATCGTGGTCCCCAAGGGCGTGATCCCCTATGACCGCAAATACGACGCCAGCAACGCGGGGCTGCGCCCCGGCGACCACCTGACCGCGCAGGAACTGCTGGAGGCTCTGCTGCTGCCGTCCGGCTGTGACGCCGCCTACGCGCTGGCCAAGGCGTACGGGCCGGGCTGGACCGCGTTCATCGCCAAGATGAACTCCACCGCCCAGGCGATGGGCCTGACGCACACGCACTTCTCGAACTTCGACGGCCTGCCCTGGCCGACCGAAACCTCGACCTACTCCACCCCGCGCGACCTGATCACCCTGGGCCGCAAGGCCATGGGATACCCGGTCCTGCGCTCCATCGTGGATCAGCAGACCTACCGCCTGGCTGCGACGCCGCGCCATCACGCCTACGTCTGGCGGACCACCAACATGCTGCTCCGCGACTACCCGGGCGCCCTGGGGATCAAGACCGGGTCCACCCTGGCGGCCGGGTACTGTCTGCTGTTCGAGGCCCGCGAGAACGGCCGCGTCCTCATCGGGGTGGTCTTGCACAGCTCCCGGAACAATGACATGGCCAGCTTCGCCGATGCGACGAAGATCCTCGACTGGGGCTTCCGGCACGATTAACCTGCAAGATGGCTTGCTGCCCGCTAGATTCCATTCCCTGGCGGGTGGTGAATGCGCCGTCCCGCCACCTCAGGCCGTCTGGGGGGCGCAATACTTGGCATAGCTGACGGCATTTCGGGGCAAGGGTGGCTTTCATGCGGTTCCGGTCGGGTGTGGCAGTCAACCTGGGCACGGTCAACACCCTGGTCTCCGTGGCCGGCCGGGGGCTGGTCATCGACGAGCCGTCTGCTATCGCACTGGACCGGGCGACAGGCCGGGTGGCGGCGGTGGGCGAGGCAGCGGACGCACTGGCGGGCAAGGAACCGCAGGACGTCGAGGTGCTTCACCCGCTGCGTGACGGGGTGATCGCGGACCTCGACGCCGCCTCCGCGATGCTGCAAGGTTTCCTGCGCCGGGCCCGGCTGCGCCGGGGCCTGCTTCGGACCGCCGCGGTCGTGTGCGTACCAGGCGGCGCCACCTGGGTGGAACGCCGGTCGCTGGCTGCGGCCATGAGCGTGGTCCGGCCCCGGTGCACGGTCCAGATGGTCGATGAGCCGGTGGCCGCGGCCGCCGGCGCCGGTTTCGACCTGGCCCAGGGCGCCGGCGTGTTCATCGTGGACATAGGTGGCGGCACCACCGAGTGCGCGGTGGTGGCCGGCGGGCAGATCGTCCGGGCCCAGTCGCTGCGGCTCGGCGGCAACGCCATGGACGAGGCCATCGTGAGCACGGTCAAGGCGGAACTCGGCCTGATGCTGGGGCGCAACGCGGCGCGCAGCCTGAAGACCACGCTCGGCCTGGCCGATGACGGGACCAGCTGGATGGAAACGGTGGGCGTGGACGCCGCGCGGCGCACCCCCCGGGTCGAGCACGTGCCCGGGCGGCTGGTGGCCCGGTCGCTGGAGCACGTCGTCACGGCGATCGTGGACAGCGTGCAGGAGATGCTCTCCGACATCCCGCCCAACCTGGCCGAGGACGTGGTGCGCGGGAAGATCCGACTGGCCGGCGGCGGCGCGCTGCTGCCCGGCCTGGCCGACCGGATCGAGGCGGCCACCGGGATCCCGGCTGTGGTGGTGGACGACCCGCTACGCTGCGTCGCGCGCGGCGCGGCCGAGATCCTGGAACACGGTGACGGGCTCCAGCCTGGTCCCGTAGTTCAGAAGTAACTCAAGTACCAGCGGCCCTCAGAAGCAGCAGCGGCCCAGAGGTAACATCAAGCAACCCACGCGGGAGCTCGGGCTGACCGGGCTGAGAGGGTGGCTGACCCACCGGGTCGCGCGCCACCGACCGTCTGAACCTGACCGGGTAATGCCGGCGTAGGGAGGACCCTGTGGCGAGAGCCACTGAACCTGCCATGCATCCTCGCGCCCTGCGGCCCTCGATTTTCCCTAACGGAACCCCGCCGGTGTACCCGCCAACCGTCTCGTCGAGCGTGTCCCGGTGAGCGGGGTGATCGGGATGCCCGTGCCCACAGGCCTGGTCCACGGCATGGGCAAGGAGCTGGTCGAACCGGACTGGAGCCCGCTCACCAGCACGGAGGTCCGCACGGTGCTGGCCCGCTATCCCCAGCCCGGCGTCAGGCCGCTGGTCCCGGCCGCCGAGGAGATGATCACCTGGCGCAGTCCGCGGCCCATGTCGGCGGCGGGCCTGGTCCGCCGCGGCGGGGTTGACCTGTTCGTCAAGCGGCACCACGTCCGGGTGCGCACGCCTGCTCAGCTGGCCGTGGAGCACGCGTTCATCGGCCACCTGAGGGCGCGCGGTATCCCCGCGCCTGCGGTGCTGCGCACCGCGGACGGGGCGACCGCCACCCAGCACGGCGACTTCGTCTACGAAGTGCACGAGGTCGCCGACGGCCTCGACCTGTACCGGGACGCGGTGTCCTGGACCCCGTACACCAGTCTCGGCCACGCGCGGGCCGCCGGGGCGGCGCTGGCCCGGCTGCACCTCGCGGCGGACCGCTTCCCACTGCCGGCCCGGTCTCCTGCCGTGCTCACCAGCGGCTGCGAGCTGATCGTCGCACCCGACCCGCTCGCGGAGCTCAAGTGGCTGACCGGACGGCGCCCGGGGCTGGCGGCGTACCTGGACGGCCGGGCCTGGCCGGACGACCTGACCCGGCTCGTGCTGCCCGCCGTCCGGCGGGCCGCACCGCTGCTGGCCGGGCTACCCCGGCAGTGGGGCCACGGCGACTGGCATCCTTCCAACCTGACCTGGACGTCGGCGGGCGCGGACGCAGCGGTGGCCGGGGTGTTCGACTTCGGGCTGGCCAACCGGACCTTCGCCGTGCACGACCTGGCCAACGCCCTGGAGCGGGCCACCGTGTCCTGGCTCGACCTGATCGACCTGGGCCGGGCCGAGGCGGATCTGGAGGCCATCGACGCGCTGCTGGACGGCTACGATTCGGTGCGCCCACTCTCCCCGGCCGAGGCCGCCGCGCTGCCCGAGGTGTTCCGGGTGGTGCACGTCGAGTACGCGCTATCTGAGGTCGAGTACTTCGCCCACGTAGTCCGCTCGCCCGCCAACGCGGACCTGGCCTACGACGGCTACCTCCTCGGCCACGCCGCCTGGTTCGAGACCAGCGACGGCACCACCGTCCTAGACCACCTCCGCCGCCGCGCCGCCCTTACCTGAGGCGACTCGCCGACGCCCTGCTGCCCCCACATTTCCCGCATGACGTGCGCTCCGGCGGGCGTTTTGTCCGATTATGGCGAACGCTGCGCGGGAAATGTGGACGGGAGGGGCCGGTGTGACTGGAACACCGGCCCCCGAGCGAGCGGGCCGGGAACCTTTAGGCTGCGGTGGTGGATCTCGCGCGGTGGGTACAGAAGGCGGTCGCGGCGAACCAGGAGTGGGCGGCGGGGTTCGGGCCGTTCACCCCGCATCCCTCGCTGGACATCAGCGACGACCACTTCGGGCCGGCGTTCGCGGAGTTCACCGAGCGACTAGGCGACAACTACCCGTTCTTCCACCCGCGCTACGCGGGGCAGATGCTCAAACCCCCGCACCCGGCCGCCGTGGCCGGCTACCTGGCCGCGATGCTGATCAACCCGAACAACCACGCGCTAGACGGCGGCCCGGCCACTGCGCGGATGGAACGCGAGGTGACCGCGCAACTCGCGGACATGTTCGGCTTCGGCACCCATCTGGGGCACCTCACCACCAGCGGCACCATCGCCAACCTGGAGGCCTTGTTCGTGGCCCGCGAACTGCACCCCGGCCGGGGCGTTGCGTTCAGCGCGGATGCCCACTACACGCACAGCCGGATGTGCGGCCTGCTGGGCATCGAGGGCCACCCAGTCCCCGTGGACCGCGCCGGGCGGATGGATCTCGACGCCCTCGATGAACTGCTGCGCGGCGGCCGGGTGGGCACTGTGGTGCTGACCGCGGGGACTACGGGGCTGGGTGCGATCGACCCCGTGCACGAAGCCCTCGGGCTGTGCCGGCAGCACGGCGCCCGTGTCCACGTGGACGCGGCCTACGGCGGGTTCTTCACGATCCTCGCGCAGCACCAGACCGCTCAGGACCAGACCGCTCAGGACCACCCAGCCCAGGGCGGCACCGATCATGACCGCACTGTTCAGGATCAAACGGCGGCCCAGGAACTCAGGCTGCCGGCCGCGCCGTGGCGGGCCATTGCCGAGTGCGACTCGGTCGTGGTCGACCCGCACAAGCACGGGCTGCAACCCTACGGCTGCGGCGCCGTGCTGTTCCGCGACCCGGAGGTGGCCCGGTTCTACCTGCACGACTCCCCGTACACCTACTTCACCTCGACCGACCTGCACCTCGGGGAGATCAGCTTGGAGTGCTCCAGGCCCGGCGCGGCCGCCGCGGCGCTGTGGCTCACGTTCCGGCTGCTGCCGCCGACCCGGGACGGGCTGGGGCAGGTGCTGGCCGCTGGGCGGCGGGCGGCACTGGCCTGGGCCGCACTGATCGGGAAGTCCTCCGTGCTGGACTTGTACCAGGAGCCTGAGCTGGACATTGTCAGCTATTTCCCGGTCACCGAGCCGCCCGCGCTATCCCGGATCGACCTGGCCTCGGAGCGGATCCTGCAGGCCGGGATGACCAGTCCCGACCCGGTGTTCCTCAGCACGCTGAAAGCCGACGCAAACGCGTTCCAGGTCCGGCACGGATCCGTGAAGGCGGACGCACCCGGGGCCCGCATCCTGCGCAGCGTGCTGATGAAGCCCGAAGCTGAGACCTACCTGCCGCATCTGCACGAGAGGCTTGAGGAGCTTGCGCGCGGCTGACCGCCGGCCGCCCGGGTCAGACAGGCCCCGGTCGGCCAGGCCAAGCCGGGTCAGACAGGCCCCGGTCGGCCAGGCCAAGCCGGGTCAGACAGGCCCCGGTCGGCCAGGCCAGGCCCGGGTCGGGCCGCCCGGGCAGCCCGGGCAGCGCGGGCAGCCGGGTCGCCACGGCCATGGACCCCGCCGTAGCTCCGGGCTGTATCGCGTTGGTAACTCGACGTTGTACATTCCGCATCGCGGAAGCTAGCATCCAGGAGTCGAAGCGCTTCGCATTCCCGGACGGGACCTTGGTCAAGATCTCTGACGTGGCACGGCACGCGGATGTCTCGCCGAGCACCGTCTCCTACGTGCTGAGTGGCAAGCGCACGATCTCTGAGCAGACCCGGCGGCGCGTGCTGGACAGCATCGACGCGCTGGGCTATCACCCGCACGCGGGCGCACGCGCCCTGGCCAGCAGCCGGTCCAACGTCATCGCGCTGGTGGTGCCGATGCGCTCCGGCATCTACGTACCGGTGCTCATGCGGTTCGCCACCGCGGTGGCGACCGCGGCCCGCGGCTACGGCCACGACGTGCTGCTGCTGACCCAGGATGAGGGCGTCGCCGGGCTGCAGCGGGTCACCGGCGCCTCGCTGGTGGACGCGATCATCCTGATGGACGTGGAAGCCCGCGACGCGCGGCTGCTGCTGCTGCGGCGCCTGCGCCAGCCCGCGGTGCTGATCGGCTTCCCCGCCGATCCGACCGGTCTGACCTGCATCGACCTGGACTTCGAGGCGGCGGGACGGATCTCCGCGGAGCACCTGGCCGCCGTCGGCTGCCGTGACGTCGCGCTGATCGGCGCGCCGCCGGAGGTCTACCAGCGGGGTACTGGCTTCGCGCAGCGCAGCCAGGCCGGCTTCGAGCGGGCGGCCCGGGCGCACGGGCTGCACCGGGCCACCTGGCCCTGCGACCTGGCGCCCAGCGCCGTCCGGGCCACCGTGGCCCGGCTGCTGGGCCAGCGTCCGCAACTGGACGGGATCGCGGTGCACAACGAATCGGCTCTCGGCCCGCTGCTGGGCGCGCTCCGTACCGCGGGGCGGCGGGTTGGCGAGGACCTGTCGGTGCTCGCGCTGTGCCCGGACGACCTGGCTGACCAGGCCACCCCGTCACTGACCTCGATCGCCATCCCGGCCGACGAGTTGGGCAGGCAGGCGGTCGGGATGGCGATGGCCAAGCTGAACGGCCAGCCGGTGCCCGCGGCCACGCTGCTCGCACCGAAGCTCACCGTGCGCGCCAGCACGCAGAACACGCAGGCCCAGAACACGCAGGCCCAGAACACGCAGGCCCGAGGCACGCAGGCCCGAGGCACGCAGACCCAGAGCGCTCAGGCAGTGCTGAGCCGGTGATCACGCTCAGCCGCGGCTGAGTACCTCCTGGACCCGGGTCAGCAGCTGATCCGGGGTGAACGGCTTGGTCAGGTAGCCGTCCGCGCCCGCCGCGAACCCCCGTGAGATATCCGCTTCCTGCACGCTCGCACTCATCAGCAGGATGGGCAGCCGTTCCGTGGCCGGGGTGTTCCGGAGCCGCTGGGTGAGGTCGAATCCATTCAGCCGCGGCATCATCACGTCCAGGACCGCCATGTCCAGCTCCTGGTCGGCGGCCAGCTGGAACGCCTCCTCGCCGTCCCGGGCCTCGATAATGCTGTAGCCGGAGCGGCTGAGCCGGTAGGCGACCAGCTCACGGATGTCCTGCTCGTCATCGGCGACCAGGATGGTGGCCGTCCGGACCTGCGGCTGGGTCACCGGGTCACCTCTACCGCCAGGTGCAGCGGGATCTCCATCACGACCCTGGTGCCGCTGCCGCTGGAGTCCGCGATCCGGATCGTGCCGCCGTGTGCTTCGGCGATAGCTTTGCTGATGGCCAGGCCGAGCCCGGACCCGGCGGTCCCGGTGGCCGTGGACGCCCGGTAGAAACGCTCGAACAAGTGCGTCCGGTCCGCCGCCGGGATCCCGATCCCGCTGTCGGTGACCTCGACCTGGCAGGTGCCGCCTTGCTCCCGGACCCGGATCGAGACCTGGCCGCCCTCGGGGGTGAACTTGATCGCGTTGGACACCAGGTTGCTGAGCAGCTGACCCAGGCGGAGCCGGTCGCCGAGCACCACGGAGGGCCGCCCGGTGTCGGCGTTCAGCTCGATCGACTTCTCCGCGGCCGCCCCCTCGAACAGCGCGACAGTCTCGCCGACCAGTTCGACGATATCGACGTCGCCCAGGTCGAGGGTGAACCGGCCCGCGTCCATCTGGCCGATCAGCAGCAGGTCACCCACCAGGCGCATCAGCCGGTCGCTGTTCCGCTTGACCGTAGTCAGGAAGCGGTGCTGCTCCTCGTTCAGCGGGCCGGGCTCGCCGTCGAGCAGAATGTGCAGCCAGCCGTCCATCGCGGCCAGCGGGGTCCGCAGCTCGTGCGAGACGGTGGCCACGAACTGGTCCTTCATCCGCGCGGTGACGGCATCGCTCCGCTTGCGGTCCGCGTACTGGGACAGCTGTGCCGCGATGGTCTCGATCGTCTCGGGCAGCCCGTCGATGCGCGATTGCTCAGGGCCGAGCAGCTGGACCACCGCGATGACCTCGCCGTCGCGGGTGAGCGGCACCGCCAGCTCGCCGCTCGGCACCCCGTCCTGGCCATCCCGTGGCCGTCCATTCTGGGGCGGGTCATCCCGGGACCCGCCGTTCTGGAGCTCGCGGTTCTGGAGTTCGCCGTTCCGGGGCAGGTCCTCCCGGGGCAGGTCCTTCCGGGACAGGCCGTTCCGGGGCAGGTCCTTCCGGGGGCCGCCGTTCTGGGGACCGCCACCATTTTGCGGTGGGCCATTCTGACGCGGACCGTCCCGGCGCGAGCCATCCCGGCGCCGGGCGTCCTGCGGCAGTACCGCATCGCCCAGGCCGGCCACGAAGACCGGCTGCCGCCGCCGCCAGGCCTGGCCCGTCGCACCCCGGCCCAGAGTCACGGTCTCATGGCTCAGCAACGCCAACTGCTCCTCCCACCCGGGCCGCGCGTAGGCCGCCAGGCAGCGCAGCTCACGGTGGTCCTCCCCGGGCACCCAGACCAGGCTCATCTGCCAGCCGAGCTGGTCGCAGCAGAGCTCCAGCACCCGGGGCAGCGCCTCGTGCACGGAGTCCGCCTCGGCCAGCACCCGGGCCGTCTGGTACTGGGCGGCGACCTGGCGTTCCGCCATCCGGCGCTCGGAGACGTCATGGAACGTGATGACCCCGCCGAGCACACTGTGGCCGTCACGGATCGGGTACGCCGACGCCTCCACCGGGAACCGGCTGCCGTCCTTGCGCCAGAACACCTCTCCGCTGAGCCTGGTCCCCTCGTTGTCGCGGACGGCGCGCAGCAGCGGGCAATCCGCGGCCGGGTAAGGCGACCCGTCGGGACGAGTGTGGTGCATCGTGTCGTGTGCATTGCGGCCGAGGAGTTCAGCCTCAGTCCAGCCGGTCTGGGCCAGCGCGGCCCGGTTACTGTAGGTGACGAGGCCGGACAGGTCCACCCGGCAGATGCCCTGGTCGGTCGAGTCCATCACCGACTCGAGTTCCCTGGCCAGGACCTCGAGGCGGCGCAGGCTCAGGGCCTCCGCGCAGGCCAGCGTGGCGCTCGCCACCAGGCTCCCCAGCCGTCCGATCTGCACGGTGGTGAAGTCCTCGTCAGTCGAGCGGCCCAGGCTGAGCACGCCGATGACCCGATCCCGGTGAAGCATGGGCAGGTGGACCTCGTGCCGGATTTCCCGCTCGCCGACCAGCCCGGGCAGGTGCATCGAGCTTTCGGCCCAGCCGGCCGTGACGGGCCGCCGCTCCGCCGCGGCCCGCCCGGCGAGACCCTCTCCCGGAGCTAGCTCGCGGGTGAAATCCCCGCCCCGCATGCCCCGCGAGCCGCGGAAAGTGATCACCCCAGCCTGCTCGTTGAGCACGTACACCGCCCCGACCTGCGCCCCGGCGTAATCCGCGATCTCCCGCAGGGCTACCGCGGCGACCTGCTCGACCTGGGTCTGGGCGGCCAGTTGCTCACCGAAGCGGTGCAGCGCCTCGGCCTCCCCTTTCTGCCGTTCCACCGACGCCAGCACGCCCTGGAGCTCGGCCTGCTGGTTCTGAAGCTCGGCGTTCTGCTGCCCGACCTCGTCCCGGGCTGCCTCGAGTTCCTCCGCCATGGCGTTGAACCCCACGGCCAGCTCGCCAAGCTCGGCCATACCGCGCTCGGGCACCCGGGCCGACAGGTCTCCCGCGCCCAGCCGGCCCACCGCATCAGCCAGCCGCTTCACCGGGCGGACCACGGTCCGGTGCAGGGCGACCGCCCACCCGGCGAGCAGGAGCGCCGCGGCGCCCAGGCCGGCCACGCCGAACGCAATCGCCAGCGCCTCAGCGTGCGCCGCTCCGGCGCGGCGCACGCTGCTCATGGCCTGCTGCTGGCGGTCCAGCGCAATGAACTGACCCCGGATCGCCACCACGGGCCGCTTGGCCGCGTTCGACGCCGAGACCCGGCGGGCCGCAGCCAGGTCCGTCCGGCTCAGCCTGATGATGGGAGCGGTCCAGCGCTGGACGTAGCCCACGATGGCGCGGTCGATCAACGTCACCCGGGCGTGCAGCTCAGGATTACCCGCAGTAAGCCCATCCAGCCGCCGAACCTGCTGCGAGTACTTCGACCGCGCGGCCTGGTAGGCCCGCAACTGATCCGGGCGCCCGGAGATCAGGTAGAGCCGCAGCCCGGTGGACATGTCCAGAACGGACTCCTCGACCGCGTGTGAGGCCGCAAGGACGTTCACCGCCCGGTTGTCCTGGCGTTCCTCGGCGCGCAGGCTCCTGAAGGCGAGGAACAGGACCACGAACTCCGTGAGCACCACTACGGCCACCACGATGCTGGCCAGCACCGTCCGCTTGGTCAGGCCGCCCTTCACGCGGCATCCTTCCGGTATAGGTGCGGTCCCGCCGCGGCCAGGCCGAACTGGCCCGGGGCCAGCAACCGCTCGCACGTGCCCAGCATGAGAACCCCCCCGGGCTGCAGTGCGGCGGCGAGCTTGACGTACACGGCCCGCTGGGCGGCCGGCTCGAAGTAGATAGTCACGTTCCGGCACAGCACGAGATCGAAGGCCCCCGACGGGGGCGGCTCGCGGAGCAGGTCCCGACGTTCCCAGCGGAGCACCGGGCGGGCTTCCCGGCGCACCGTCTCCGGCACCATCGCGCCCCGCCGGGCCAGCTCGACCCGGCCGGCGGACAGATCCGAGCCGAGCAGGCGGCTGCGGGCCAGCGCGCCGAGCCGCCGGAGCATGAGGACCACGCTGTACAGTTCCGAGCCGTCCGAGCAGCCAGCCGACCAGGCACTAAGGCCGCCGCAGCGGCCGAGCACCCCGGGCAGTACCCGCTCCTCCAGCAACTCGAACTGTTCCGGGTCGCGGAACAGCCCGGTCACCGGGACGAGGATGCAGCGCCGCAGGGTGGCCCGGACGGACGGATCACGCCGGCACAGCCGGGCTAGACCGGCGACGCTCTGTGTCTCGTGCCGGGCCAGCGCCCGGGCCACGCACGCTGACACATGGGCCCGCCGGTAGGACTGCAGGGCCAGCCCGGACGCCCGCGCCAGGCTGGCCAGCTCCGCCTGGCCCACCGTGGCTGCCCCCCGTGTCGTCATCTGACCTCGTCTCAGACCAGACAGAATCTGATCACTCAGAGCATTGTACATTTACTCTTCGTAATCACCTGCCCGCGGATCCGGGGTTCCGGGCCGGAGTGCCTACCCCGCCGCACGATCTTGATGCGGAACTGAAAAGCTGGAGCCCACGCACGCGCGAGGAGGACACATGGCGGGCAAGACGACGGCCGCGGCGGCCGGCACCATCGACATCGGCGGCGATCTCACGGTTAACCGGATGGGCTACGGCGCGATGCGGATCACCGGCACCGGCGTCTGGGGCGACCCGCCGGACCGGGAGCAGGCCAAGGCCGCGTTGCGCCGGGCCCGGGAGCTCGAGGTCAACTTCTTCGACACTGCGGACTCCTACGGCCCGGAGGTCAGCGAGATCCTGATCGCCGAGACCTTCTATCCGTACCCCGACGACCTGGTCATCGCGACCAAGGGCGGGCTGACGCGTTCCGGCCCGGGCCAGTGGGGCCGGGACGGCCGGCCCGAGCACCTGCGCGAGGCCTGCGAGGGCAGCCTGCGGCGGCTCCGGCTCGAGCAGATCCCGCTCTACCAGTTGCACGCGCCCGACGAGAACGTGCCGCTGGCCGAGTCGCTCGGCGCCCTGGCCGACCTGAAGGCTGAGGGCAAAATCCGGCACGTCGGGGTGTCGAACTTCTCGCCCGAGCAGGTCGAGGAGGCTCAGCGGATCGTCCCGGTGGTGTCGGTGCAGAACCGCTACAACGTCAACGACCGCTCGTCGGAGTCGGTCCTGGACCTGTGCACGCAGGAGGACCTCACGTTCCTGCCCTGGGCGCCGATCCAGGAGACCGAGAAGATCGCCGGAGTGCTCACCGCCGCGAAGCGCCTGGGCGTCAGCGAGCGGCAGGTCGCGCTGGCCTGGCTGCTGGCCCGGTCCCCGCAGGTCCTGCCGATCCCGGGATCCGGCTCGCCCGAGCACGTGGCGGACAACATCGCCGCCGCCGGTCTCGAGCTCACCGGGGACGAGTTCAACGCGATCACCGACTCCATCGAAGCCAGGCACTAACCACGAATCATGATCATGGGGTTGCCGGGGCTCCGCCCCCCGCAACCCCATGGTCATGACTGCCGAGGCCGGCCTGGCCCGTCTGGCCGGACCCGGCCGCCCGGTCCCGGCCCGCCCGGCCCCGCTTGACCAGGGGGCACGGGTGTGGTGAGGTTTTCCCGTCCATCGACGGCAGGGCAGGAAGTCCGGTGTGAATCCGGCGCGGTCCCGCCACTGTCACCGGGGAGCGACCCGCGAGGATGCCACTACCGCGCCGCGGTGGGAAGGCTGAGGGAAGCACCGATCCGGGAGCCAGGAAACTGCGGCCGCCGATCCTTCGTCCCGGGGCGTGGTTACCCCGAGGAAGGCTCCGCCTGGATGATGCCCTCATCTGGCATCGTGCTGATCTCCGCCTCGGATACCGACCTCCTGGCCGCCCAGGCCAGCGGCGGTCGCTGGCGGCTGGCCAATCCGGCCCGGACCCCGGCCGCCGACGTGCCGGCCCTGCTGGACGGGGGGTTCTGCGTGGTGGTGCGCCTGCTCGGCGGCCGCCGCAGCTGGCCTGGGGGCCTGGACGCGGTGCTGGCCAGCGGCCTGCCCACGGTGGTGCTGAGCGGCGAACCGTCCCCCGACGCCGAGCTGATGTCGCTGTCCACGGTGCCCGGCGGGGTGGCCGCCGAGGCCCTCGCCTACCTCCGGGAAGGCGGCCCCGCCAACCTCGGCCAGCTGGCCCGCTTCCTGTCCGACACGATCCTGCTCACCGGGGAAGGGTTCGAACCCCCCGAAGTGCTCCCCGCCTACGGGCCGCACCCCGGTTCGCACCACGGGCCGCACGGGGAGCGGCCCCGCCTGCCCGGCCGCCCGGCCGTCGGCATCGTGTTCTACCGCTCGCACGCGGTCGCCGGGAACACTGCCTTCGTCAACACGCTGGCCGACGCCGTCGAGGCGGCCGGCGGCCATGCGGTCCCGGTGTTCTGCGGCTCGCTGCGGGCCGCGCCGCCGGAGTTCTACGACCTGCTGCACGGCGTGGACGCGGTCATCGTCACGGTGCTCGCCGCGGGCGGGACGGTGGCCTCCGACGCGGCCGCGGGCGGCGACGATGACGCCTGGGACGTGGCCGCGCTGGCCGCCCTGGACGTCCCGGTGCTGCAGGCGCTGTGCCTGACCACACCCCGCAAGACCTGGGCGGCGTCCAGCGCGGCCCTCACCCCGATGGACGCGGCCATGCAGGTGGCGGTGCCCGAGTTCGACGGCCGGCTGATCACCGTCCCGTTCTCGTTCAAGGAACCGGGCCCGGACGGGATCGGGGTCTACACCGCGGACCCGGAGCGGGCCGCCCGGGTGGCCGGGATCGCGGTGGCCCACGCCCGGCTCCGGCACATCCCCCCGGACCGCAAACGCCTGGCCATCATGCTGTCCTCCTACCCGACCAGGCACGCCCGGATCGGCAACGCCGTGGGGCTGGACACCCCCGCTTCGGCCGTGATCCTGCTCCAGGCGCTCCGCGAGGCCGGCTACGACCTGGGCGACGGACCCCCCGAAGACCAGTTCCCCCAGGACGGGGACACGCTGATCCACCAGCTGATCAAGGCCGGCGGCCAGGACACGGAGTGGCTTACCGAGGCCCAGCTCGCGGCCGCGCCGCTGCGCGTGCCGCAGCGTGAGTACGAGCAATGGTTCGCGGCCCTGCCCGCACCACTGCAGGCCTCGGTCCGGGAGCACTGGGGCGAGCCGCCCGGTGAGCTGTACACCGACCACGGCGACATCGTCCTGGCCGGCCTGCGGTTCGGGAACGTGATCGTGATGATCCAGCCGCCGCGCGGGTTCGGCGAGAACCCGGTGGCCATCTACCACGACCCTGACCTGCCGCCCAGCCACCACTACCTGGCCGCCTACCGCTGGCTGGAGACCAGCTTCGGCGCGGACGCCGTCGTGCACCTGGGCAAGCACGGCACGCTGGAGTGGCTGCCCGGCAAGGGCCTCGGCCTGTCCGCGGGCTGCGCGCCCGACGCGGTGCTCGGCAACCTGCCGCTGATCTACCCGTTCATCGTCAACGACCCGGGCGAGGGCACCCAGGCCAAGCGGCGCGGGCACGCCACCATCATCGACCACCTGATCCCGCCGATGGCCCGCGCCGACACCTACGGCGACCTGGCCAGGCTGGAGCAGCTGCTGGACGAGTACGCGACGGTCAGCGCGCTCGACCCGGCCAAGCTGCCGGTGCTGCGGACCCAGATCTGGGAACTGATCCAGGCCGCCGAACTGCACCACGACCTGGAGCTGGCCGCGGCGCCCGGCGAGGAAGAGTTCGACAGCTTCGTGCTGCATGTGGATGGCTACCTGTGCGAGGTCAAGGACGCGCTGATCCGCGACGGGCTGCACCTCCTCGGCCGCGCCCCGGACGGAGGGCAGCGGGCCGCGACGGTGCTGGCCGTGCTCCGCGCGACGCAGGTCTGGGGCGGGCGCACCGCCGCGCTGCCTGGGCTGCGTAGCGCGCTGGCCGGCTGGGCCGGCCTGGACGAAAAAATTCTCCGCAACGAAAACCCCAGCGGCCCCATCACCGTCCCCGTCGCGCTGACCCGCGTGGCCGACGGGCCGGCCCGGACCGCCGCGGACGTGCTCGACCTGCTGGAGTCGGCCGCGCACCAGCTGGTGACCACGCTGGACGATCTCGGCTGGCCCCCGGACCAGGTGGCGCTGGTGTGCACCAAGGTGCTCGGCGAGGCACCGGGGGACGTGGTGGCGGTGCTGGAGTTCGCGGCCCGGGAGGTGGTGCCGCGGCTGGCCCGGACCACCGACGAGGTGACCCACCTGCTGCACGCGCTGGATGGCCGGTACGTCCCGGCCGGGCCCTCCGGGTCGCCCACCCGCGGGCTGGTCAACGTGCTGCCCACCGGCCGCAACTTCTACTCCGTGGATCCGAAGGCCATCCCGTCCCGCAACGCCTGGGCGACCGGGACCGCGCTGGCCGACTCCCTGCTGGCCCGGCACCTGGCCGACACCGGGAGCTACCCCCGCGCGGTCGGGCTGACGGTCTGGGGCACGTCGGCCATGCGCACCCAGGGCGATGACATCGCCGAAGTCCTCGCGCTGATCGGCTGCGAGCCCACCTGGGACGACGCCTCCCGGCGGGTCACCGGCTTCACGGTGGCTGCGCTGGAGAAAATAGGGCGCCCGCGGATCGATGTCACGGTCCGGATCTCCGGGTTCTTCCGGGACGCGTTCCCGCACGTGATCGCGCTGCTGGACGACGCGATCAGCGCGGTAGCCGGGCTGGATGAGCCGCCGGAGGACAATTATGTGCGGGCCCACGCGGATGAGGAGCTGGCCGCGCACGGCGATCGCCGGCGCGCCACCACCCGGATCTTCGGGTCCAAGCCCGGCGGGTACGGGGCGGGTCTGCTGCCGCTGATGGACGCGCGGAACTGGCGCACCGACGCGGACCTGGCCGAGGTGTATGCGGTATGGGGCGGCTACGCCTACGGGCGGGGGCTGAACGGCCGGGCGGCCCGCGCGGACATGGAGTCCAGTTTCCGGCGCATCGCGGTCGCGGCCAAGAACACCGACACCCGCGAGCACGACATCGCCGACTCCGACGACTACTTCCAGTTCCACGGCGGCATGGTGGCCATGGTGCGGCACCTGACCGGGACCTCCCCGGCCGCGTACATCGGCGATTCGGCCGTGCCGGACCAGGTCCGGACCCGGTCGCTGGCCCAGGAGACCCGGCGGGTGTTCCGGTCCCGGGTGGTCAACCCCCGCTGGATCGCGGCCATGCAGCGGCACGGCTACAAGGGCGCGTTCGAGATGGCCGCCACCGTGGACTACCTGTTCGGCTACGACGCGACGGCCGGGGTGGTGGAGGACTGGATGTACGCCCAGCTGGCCCAGTCCTACGTGTTCGACGCCGAGGTCAGCGCGTTCATGCGGCAGTCCAACCCGTGGGCGTTGCGGGGCATCGCCGAGCGGCTGCTCGAGGCGGCCGACCGGGGCCTGTGGGCCGGGCCGCCGCCGGACACCCTGGACCAGCTCCGCGCGGCCTACCTGGAGCTCGAGGGCCAGCTGGAAGGAGACGGCGAATGAGCACGCGACCCCCGGCCATCACGGGGAAACAGAGTGCCGGGTTCCCGTTCAGCGCGGTGGTCGGCATGGACGAGCTGCGGCTGGCGCTGGTGCTCAACGCCGTGTCGCCGGCCATCGGCGGGGTGCTGGTCCGGGGCGAGAAGGGCACCGCGAAGTCGACCATGGTGCGCGCGCTGGCCGCGGTCCTCCCGGACGTGGACGTGGTGGCGGGCTGCCGGTTCTCGTGCGACCCCGCCGACCCCGACCCGGACTGCCCGGATGGGCCGCACGAGGCCGGCCCCCCGCCGCACGACGCCGGCCCCCCGGGAGTTTCCGCTGGACTTGCCCTAGGCGCGCGGACCCGGCCGGCCCGTCTGGTCGAGCTGCCCGTGGGGGCCAGCGAGGACCGGCTGCTCGGCGCCCTGGACATCGAGCGGGCCCTGACCGAGGGGGTCAAGGCGTACGAGCCGGGGCTGCTGGCTGCGGCGCACCGCGGCGTGCTGTACGTGGATGAGGTCAACCTGCTCCACGACCACCTGGTCAACCTGCTCCTCGACGCCGCCGCGCTGGGCATCAGCTACGTGGAGCGCGACGGCGTGTCGGTGCGGCATGCCGCCCGGTTCCTGCTGGTCGGCACCATGAACCCGGAGGAGGGGGAACTGCGCCCGCAGCTCCTGGACCGCTTCGGGCTGACCGTCGAGGCGGCCGCGCCGCGTGATCCAGGGCCGCGCGCCGAGGTGGTGCGCCGCCGGCTGGACTACGACGCGGATCCGGAGGGTTTCCGGGCTCGCTGGCAGGAGGCTGAAACCGGGCTGGCCGGGCGGATCGCGGCGGCGCGGCGGACGCTGCCCCGGGTGGTGCTGCCGGACGCCGCGCTGCGCCAGGTGGCGTCGGTGTGTGCCGCGTTCGGGGTGGACGGGCTGCGGGCCGACCTGGTCATCGCGCGGGCCGCGATGGCCCACGCGGCGTGGCAGGGCCGGCTGGAAACCGGCGCCGACGACATCCGGGCCGCGGCCCGGCTCGCGCTGCCGCACCGCCGCCGGCGCCAGCCGTTCGACGCGCCGCACCTCGATGAGCAGCAACTCGACGAGGCCCTCGCAGCGGGCGCATCCGATGACGATGACCCGGATCCTGGCGACGGGGGTCCCGGCGGCGGCGGCCCCGGCGGCGGCGGCCCCGGCGGCTCCGCGCCACCTGAAGACCTCCAAGGCCCCCCCAACTCCAGCGACCCCACCCCCACCACTCCCACCGACCCCACCACCAACTCCACCCCCACCAACCACTCCAACCCCACTAGTCACGACGGACCCGAAATCCAGGAACACCCCACGGGCCACAACGGACAATCCGGACCGGGCGACGCGGGCCAGGCCGGGGTGGACGGGCCCGCCCCGGCCCAGGCCGCCGCGGCGCCGGGGGCCACGTTCCGGGTCCGGCGGCTCGAGGTGCCCGGGGTCGGCGCGGGCGCGGAAGGCCGGCGTTCCCGCGCCCGGGGATCCGCCGGGCGGGTCACCGGGGCGCGGCGGCCCCCCGGGCCGGTGCGCCAGGTCCACCTGACCGCGACCCTCACGGCGGCGGCGCCGTACCAGGTCCAGCGGGGCCGGACCGGGCCGGGCGGGCTGCGGTTGCGGCGCGAGGACCTGCGCGAGGCCCGCCGGGAAGGCCGCGAGGGCAACCTCATCCTGTTCCTGGTGGACGCCAGCGGCTCGATGGCGGCCCGGGCCCGGATGGGGGCGGTCAAGGGCGCGGTCCTGTCCCTGCTGCTGGACGCGTACCAGCGCCGGGACAAGGTGGGCATGATCACGTTCCGCGGGTCGGGCGCGCGGGTGCTGCTGCCCCCGACTTCCTCGGTCGAGGCGGCCGCGGCCCGGCTGGCCGAGCTGCCGACCGGCGGCCGGACCCCGCTCGCCGCCGGCTTGCTGCGCGCGCACGAGGTACTGCGGACCGAGCGGCTCCGCGACCCCGACCGCCGGCCCCTGCTCGTCGTGGTCACCGACGGCCGCGCCACGGCCCGCCCGGCCGCCTCGGCCACCCCCGCCGCCTCGGCCACCCCCGCCGCCTCGGCCACCCCCGCCGCCTCGGCCACCCCCGCCGCCTCGGCCACCCCCGCCGCCTCCCGCAGCCCCAATCCCATACCCACGGGCCCCGGCAGCCCCCTCACCCACAACCCGGATCCGGTGACCGCCGCGCACCAGGCGGCCGGCCTGCTCGCCGCGGCCCGGGTGACCTCGGTGGTGGTGGACTGCGAATCCGGGGCCATCCGGCTGGGCCTGGCGGCCGGGCTGGCCCGCGCGCTGGACGGCGCCCTGCTCCGGCTGGACGAATTGGCGGCCGGGCCGCTGGCCGACTCGGTCCGGGAACTCTCGGGGCTGCATCCGGCTCAGCCCGGCCCGGCTCTGCTCGATGGGGAGGTGGCCTGATGCCGCAGGGTAAGCCGGCCGCGGTGCCGGACGACGGGCTGACCACCCGCCAGCGACGGCGCCGGGCCCTGGTCGTAGTGCACACCGGCGACATGAAGGGCAAGTCCACGGCGGCGTTCGGGCTGGCCCTGCGGGCCTGGAACCAGGGCTGGCCGATCGTGGTCTACCAGTTCGTCAAGAGCGCGAAGTGGAAGACCGGCGAGGAATCGGCCCTGCGCGCACTGGACGGCGTGCACACCGAGACCGGCCAGGGCGCGCCGGTGACCTGGCACAAGATGGGCGAGGGCTGGTCCTGGATCCGCAAGCCGGGCACCGAGGCCGACCACGCTGCCGACGCCCGGGAAGGCTGGGCCCAGGTCAAGCGGGACCTGGCCGCCCAGGCCTACCGCTTCTACGTGCTCGACGAGTTCACCTACCCGATGAAGTGGGGCTGGATCGATACCGGCGACGTGGTGCAGACGCTGGCGAACCGCCCCGGCGATCAGCACGTCGTGATCACCGGCCGGTCCGCGGACCCGCGCCTGGTCGCGGCGGCGGACCTGGTCGTCGAGATGACCAAGGTCAAGCACCCGATGGACGCCGGCCAGAAGGGCCAGGGGGGAATCGAGTGGTGACCATGCCCCGGCTGGTCGTCGCGGCGCCCGCCTCGGGCCAGGGCAAGACCACCGTGGCCACCGGGCTGATGGCCGCGCTGCGGGCCCGGGGGCTGGCTGTCTCCGGGCACAAGGCCGGCCCCGACTACATCGACCCCAGCTATCACGCCCTGGCCACCGGGCGCCCGGGCCGCAACCTCGACCCGGTGCTGTGCGGTGAGGACCTGATCGCACCGCTGTTCGCGCACGGGGCCGCCGGGGCCGATGTCGCCGTGGTGGAAGGCGTGATGGGCCTGTTCGACGGGCGCGGCACCACGTCGTTCGGGTCTACCGCGCACGTGGCCGGGCTGCTGGGCGCGCCGGTGCTGCTGGTCGTGGACGCGGCGGCACAAGGCCGTTCGGTCGCCGCACTGGTGGCCGGGTTCGCCGGCTATGACCCGCGGGTCCGGCTGGGCGGGGTGATCCTGAACCGGGTCGGCTCGGCGCGGCACGAGGAGATCCTCCGCGCCGCGCTGGACGATCTGGGCGTGCCGGTGCTGGGCGCGCTGCGGCGCGACGACGCGGTGATGGTCCCCTCCCGGCACCTGGGGCTGGTCCCGGTGGCCGAACGGGAGGGACCGGCCCGTCGCGCCCTGGAGCGGCTGGGCACGGTGGTCGGCGCGGCCGTGGACCTGGACGCGGCGCTCAGGCTGGCCGCCTCGGCGGGCCCGCTACCCACGGCGGCCTGGTCGCCAGACGCGGTGCTCGCCAGCCTCGCCCCGGCAGACACTCATCCCGCGGGCCCGCCGGACCACCCCCGCCGCAGGCCGGTGGTGGCGGTGGCCGGCGGGGCCGCGTTCAGCTTCAGCTACGCCGAAACGGCCGAACTGCTGACCGCGGCCGGGGCCGACGTGGCCCGGGTGGACCCGCTGCGCGACCAGGCCCTCCCGCCCGGGACCGCGGCGCTGGTACTCGGCGGCGGGTTCCCCGAAGTGCACGTGGCCGACCTGGCCGCCAACGAGCGGCTCCGCGCGGACGTGGCCCGGCTGGCCCAGGCCGGGCGCCCGGTGATCGCCGAGTGCGCCGGTCTGCTGTACCTGGCCCGCGAACTGGACGGCCAGCCGATGTGCGGGGTGCTGGACGCCACCGCCGGGATGACCGCCCGGCTCACCCTCGGCTACCGGGACGCGACCGCCGCGGCCGACTCGGTGGTGGCGCCGGCCGGGGCGGCCGTGCGCGGCCACGAGTTCCACCGCACCGCCATCGATCCGCCACACTCCCCGGACCCCGCGTGGATGGTGGGGGACCGGCCGGAGGGTTTCGTTAGAGGATCTGTGCACGCGTCTTATCTGCACCTGCACTGGGCGGGATATCCGCAGCTCGCGCGGCGGGTAGTCAAGGCGGCCGCGGCATGAACGGGCCAGCGGATAGCGGCCCCCGGCTGGTCGGCGTGGGCGTCGGTCCCGGTGACCCGGACCTGGTCACGGTCAAGGCGGTGCGCGTCCTGAACGAGGCTGACCTGGTCCTGGTCCCGGTGCTGGCGGACGCTCTGCTGGCCGACGGGGCCGGACCCGGGCGGGCGGAGGCCACGGTCCGGGCCCACCTGCGGCACGACCGGATCCGGCGGGTCGAGTTCGCCCTCAACGAGCGGGAAGACCGGGGCCGCCGCGTAGCGGCCTGGGAGGCGGCCGCGGACACGGCCGCCGCAGCGTTCGGTGAGGGCGCGGCGCTGGTAGCGTTCGCGACTATCGGCGATCCCAACGTCTATTCGACCTTCACCTACCTGGCCAGCGGCGTGCGCGAGCGGGTGCCCGGGCTGACCACGGCCACCGTGCCCGGCATCACGGCCATGCAGGACCTGGCCGCCCGGAGCGGGACCGTGCTGTGCGAGGGCCGGGAGAGCCTGGCCCTGCTCCCGCTGACCGCAGGGATCGAGACCTTCCGGGCCGCGCTGGCCACGTTTGACACCGTGGTCGGCTATAAGAGCGGACGGCACCTGCCCGAGGTCCTGTCCGCGGTCAAGGAGGCGGGGCGGCTCGACGACGCCGTGCACGGGACGAGCCTCGGGCTGCCGGGTGAGGACATCCGGCCGGCCGCCGAGATGAGCGGCCCGGCGCCCTATCTGTCCACGCTGCTGGTACCGGCCCGGCGCACCATCCGCGGAGGGAAGCTGTGACCGCCACGCAGCCGGCTGGGAGCCGGGCCAAGGTCTGGTTCGTCGGGGCCGGGCCTGGGGCGGCCGACCTGCTCACGCTGCGCGCCGCCCGGATCATCGGCCAGGCGGATGTGGTGGTCTGGGCGGCCAGCCTGGTCCACCCGGACGTGCTCGACCATGCCCGGCCGGGCGCCGAGGTGATTGACTCAGCCCAGCTGCCGCTGGAGGGGGTCCGCCCGCTCTACCAGCGGGCCCGCGACGACGGCCTGGTGGTGGCCCGGATCCATTCCGGGGATCCCGCACTGTGGGGCGCGGTGCAGGAGCAGCGGAACCTCTGCGACGAGCTCGGACTGCCGCACGAGACCATCCCGGGGGTCAGTGCGTACGCGGCGGTCGCCGCGCTGGCCGACCGCGAACTCACCGTGCCCGAGGTGGCCCAGTCGGTGGTGCTCACCCGCCTCGGCGGGGGCAAGACCCCGATGCCGCCCGGGGAGGAGGTCCGGGAGCTGGCCCGGCACGGCACCACCATGGCGGTGTTCCTGTCCGCGGCCCGCTCCAGCCAGTTGCAGGCCGAGTTGCTGGCCGGCGGCTATCCGCCCGAGACGCCGGTGATCGTGGCCTACCGGGCGACCTGGCCGGACGAGCTCCTGGTCGAGTGCACGATCGGCACGCTGGCCGAGACGGCCCGGGCCCGCAAACTCTGGAAGCACACGCTGTTCCTGGTCGGGCCGGCGTTGGGAGCCCACGGCACCCGGTCCCGGCTGTATCACCCTGGCCACTTCCATGGTTTCCGCCGCGCCGACCCGAAGGCGCGCACCGCGCTGCGCGAGGCCCGTGAATGGGCCGGGCAGTGAGCAGAGGGCCCGTCAGCGGCGGGCTGTCCCCTTCCCACCCCTCCGCGCCTCAGGAACCCCGGCAGCCTCAGACACCCCAGGAACCTGAGCTGCGCGAGCCGGACCTGCCGCGGACGGCCAAGGTCCGGCCACGGGCCCTGCGCACCGGGTGGACCACCGGGACCTGCGCTTCGGCGGCGGCCAAGGCCGCCGCGACCGCCCTGCGCGACCAGGCGCGGCAACACCGCGTGGAGATCGGCCTGCCCAACGGCCGGCGGGTGGCCTTCCCGGTCGAGTCCTGTGCCTACTCCCCCCAGCAGGGCACGGCGGTCGTGGTCAAGGACGCCGGCGACGACCCGGACGTGACCCACGGCGCGCACCTGACCGCGACGGTCCGCTGGCGAGCGGAACCGGGGGTGGTGCTAGAGGGCGGCGAAGGCGTCGGCGTGGTCACCAAGCCCGGGCTGGGCATCGAGGTCGGCGAGCCGGCCATCACGGCGACCCCCCGCGCCATGATCACCGACGCGGTGGGCGAGGTGACTGCGCAGGGGGCGTTGGTAACCATCTCGGTGCCCGGCGGGGAGCGGATGGCCCGCAAGACCACCAACGCCCGGCTCGGCGTGCTGGGCGGGATCTCGATCCTGGGCACGACCGGGATCGTCCGCCCGTTCTCCACCGCGTCCTGGCGGGCCAGCGTGGAGCAGGCCGTGTCGGTGATGGCCGCGCAGGGCGAGCGCACCGTGGTGCTGTGCACCGGCGGCCGGACCGAGAAAGCCGCCATGGCCCTGCGGCCGGACCTGCCCGAGGTCTGTTTCGTGGAAGTCGGCGACTTCACCGGCGCGGCGCTGCGCCGGGCCACGGCCGCCGGCCTGGACAAGGTGATCTTCGTGGGCATGGCGGGCAAGCTGGCCAAGCTCGCGGCGGGCGTGCTGATGACGCACTACACCCGGTCCAAGGTCGACCTGGGCCTGCTCGGCGAGGTAACCACGGCCGCCGGCGGATCCCCCGGGGTGGCGGCCGAAGTCACCGCCGCGAACACCGGCCGCCATGCGTACGAGATCTGGGATCGCGAAGGGCTGCTCCGCCCGGCCGGGGACGAGCTGTGCCGGCGGGTCCGGTCGGTACTGATCCGCGCGGCCGGCGGACGTCTGGACGCGGACGTGGCCCTGGTCGACTTTCGCGGGCAGACCGTGGTCGCCGCCACCCGGCCTTCGTGGGCGGGCCCGCCATGATCACCGTGATCGGGGTGGACGGGTCGCCGCTGAGCGACGTGGCGGCCGAGGCGGTGGCGGGCGCCACCCTGCTGGTCGGCGGCCGCCGGCACCTGTCCGCCGCGGGCGCGACGTCGATTCCCCGGGTCATCGTGCTCGGACCGCTGCGCCCGGCACTGGACGCGCTCGCAGCCCACGACGGCGACGCCGTGGTGCTGGCCTCCGGCGACCCCGGCTTCTTCGGCATCGTCCGGGCGCTGCGTGAACGCGGGCTGGGCTGCACCGTGCTGCCCGCGGTCTCCAGCGTGGCCCGGGCCTTCGCCCGGGCCGGGCTGCCCTGGGACGACGCCGTGGTGGTGAGCGCGCACGGCCGCGAACTGCGCGCGGCGGTCAACGTATGCCGGGCTTATCGCAAGGTGGCCGTGCTGACCGGGCCGGGTCAGGGCCCCGCCGAGATCGGCGCGGCCCTGGCCGGGTGGCCCCGGCGTCTCGTGGTATCCGAGGACCTGGGCGGCGCCGACGAACGGATCACCGAGTGCACCCCCGCCGGCGCTGCCGCCCGCACCTGGACGGACCCCAACGTGGTCCTGGTCCTCGCGTCTGGGCACCCCAGGCCCTCCCCCGGCTCCGGAGACGACCAGTTCGTGATCAACCGATTGGTGTCGCTGGAACGACACCAATCAGTTGATCACGAAGAGGTGAGCCAGCCCAGTGGCCTCAGAGACCCCGCGCATCACACGGGCCACAGCAGGCCGACGCCCAACGGGCCGGGATCCAGCGCGCCCGGGCCCGGGTGGTGCTGGCCGCTGCGGTCCGGCCTCGGGGACGAGGGCTGGGCGCTGGCCGAGGAAGCGTTCGAGCACCGGGACTCGATGGTGACCAAGCCGGAGGTACGGGCGCTGGCGCTGGCCCGACTCGCCCCGGGACCCGGCCTGCTGGTCTGGGACGTCGGCGCGGGCTCGGGTTCGGTCGCGGTGGAGTGCGCCCGGTTCGGCGCGGCGGTCATCGCGGTGGACCGGGACCCAGAGCAATGCGCCCGGGTCACGGCCAATGCGCGGCGCTACGGCACAGACGTCCGGGTCGTGACCGGCGCCGCGCCGGACGCCCTGGATGGCCTGCCCGATCCGGACGCGGTGTTCGTGGGCGGCGGCGGCCTGGCGGTCGTCAGCGCGGTGGCCGCCCGCCGGCCGGCCCGGATCGTGGTCGCCCTGGCGGCGATCCAGCGGGTGGGCCAGGCCGGCGAGGTGCTCGGCGGCGCGGGCTACGTGGTGAACGGCACCCTGCTGCAAGCCAGCCGCCTGGCCACGTTGCCGGACGGCGCCTACCGGCTCGCGGCTGCGAACCCGGTCTTCCTCCTCTGGGCCGAACCCGGCCCCCACACCGATCCGGGGCCCCCATGCAGCAGCGAGTGATCACTCCCGCCGTTTGTGGACGGAAACCGCTGCGCTGGCAGCAGTTTCGGCACACAAACCCCCGGCCCGTCAGCGCCGCCATCCAGGCGGCTGGGCAGCAGCCGGCATCAGCGCAGGTCGCGGGCCGGGCGGCGGAAACCGCTCCCGGGCCGAGCCGGGGGACAGCGGAAAACGACCACAGTTGGCCAGCAAATACGCAGCGAGCGGTACTGGGCCGGGCCGGCCGATGCGCCTCAGGGCGCGGGGGGCGGCCATGATCGGGCTGATCGCGGTGACCACAGCCGGGCAGGTGGCCGCGGAGCGGCTGGAACGGGCCTGGCCTGGGGAAACCCGGGTGTATCCCGGACCGGCGGCGGCGGCGCTGCCCCGGGCCTGGACCGAGTGCGACGCCCTGGTCTGCTTCCTCGCTACCGGGGCGGCCATCCGGCTGCTGGCCCCGCTGCTGGCCGGCAAGCACACCGACCCGGCCGTGGTCTGCGTGGATGAGGCCTCCCGGCACGCGATCGCTCTGCTCGGCGGGCACGGCTCTGGCGCGGGCGCGCTGCCGGGCGGGAGCGCAGGCACGCCACCCAGCGGGACCGGGGGCGCGAACGGACTGGCGGCCCGGGTCGCCGAGGTGCTGGGCGCGGAACCCGTGCTCAGCACCGCAACCGACCTGGCCGGGCTGCCTGGTCTGGACACGCTGGGCTGGCCGGTGCAAGGCGCGGTCGCCGCGGTCAGCCGGGCCATGCTGGACGGCGAGCCGGTGCGGCTGGTCAGCGAGGCCACCTGGCCACTGCCCGCCTTCCCGCCCAACGTCCACCTCACCTCGACGTCCCTTGAGGACCCTGAGGCTGACGAGACTCACGAGGTCCATGGGACTGCTGGGGATGGGGTGGGTGGGACCGGCCAGGGGGGCGGGACCGGCCAGGGGGGCGGGACCGGCCAGGGGAACCGGATCCTGGTCACTGACCGGGTGGCTCCGGTCGACGCGCGGACCGCGCTGCTCCGCCCGCCCTCGCTGGCCGTGGGAGTGGGCGCGAGCCGCGGGGTCAGCGCGGCCGAGGTGCTCAGCCTGATCGACATGACGCTGGACGAGGCGGGACTGTCGCCGCTCTCGGTCGCGGCGCTGGCCACGGTGGACGCCAAGGCCGACGAGCCAGGGATCATCGAGGCGGCGGCCCGGCGTGGCTGGCCACTGGTCAGCTATCCGGCCGCGGCCCTGGCCGCCGTGGTCGTGCCGAACCCCAGCGCCGCGGCCCTGGCCGCGGTGGGCACCCCCAGCGTGGCCGAGGCGGCCGCGCTGACCCGCGGCGACGTGCTCGTGGCGGGCAAGCACAAGTCGGCCATGGCCACCGCGGCCGTGGCCCGGATCCGGCCCCGCGGGCGGCTGGCCCTGGTCGGGCTGGGACCGGGGGCACGGGACCTGCTCGCGCCGCGGGCCGTGGCCGAGCTGCGCCGGGCGTCCGTGGTGGCCGGCCTGGACCAGTACCTGGACCAGGTCCGGGACCTGTTGCGGCCAGGTACCCGGCTGCTGTCCTCCGGCCTCGGTGCCGAGGAGGAGCGGGCCCGGGCCGCTGTGACCGAGGCCCAGCGGGGCCACGCCGTAGCCCTGGTCGGATCGGGCGACGCCGGCGTGTACTCCATGGCCAGCCCGGCGCTCAGCCTGGCCGGAGAGGACATTGACGTGGTCACGGTGCCGGGCATCACCGCGAACCTGGCCGCGGCGGCCCTGCTTGGCGCACCGCTCGGACACGATCACGCGGTGATCTCCCTGTCCGACCTGAACACTCCCTGGGAGATGATCGAGCGCCGGGTGCGTGCGGCCGCCGACGGCGATTTCGTGGTCACCTTCTACAACCCACGCAGCCGCGCCCGCGACTGGCAGCTCCGCGCCGCGCTGGATCTGCTCGGCGCGCACCGGCCGGCCAGCACACCTGCCGCGATTATCCGCAACGCCAACCGGCCGGGCCAGCTCATCACCGTGACCACACTGGGCAAACTCGACACGGCCGCCGTCGACATGCTCAGCCTGGTCCTCGTCGGCTGCTCGACGACCCAGATGGTGGCCGGACGCATGGTGACATCGCGGGGGTATCCGTGGCAGCCGTGACCATCGGCGCCTGCCAAGGCTGCGGCGCGTGCCTGCTCACCTGCCCAGAGCACGCGATCCGGCCGGCCGGGGGGATACTCCACGTGCTGTCCGGCCGCTGCACGGGCTGCCTGGAATGTGTCGAGATCTGCCCGGTGGGCGCGATCAGTATCAGTGAAAGCAAAGGAGTCCCCCGACCAATGAGATCAGCCCAGTGAGCCGCGGCATCCACCCGATCGAGGAAGAGTCGTACGCGATCTTGCGGTCCCGGGCCGACACCGCGGCGCTGGCCCCGCTGACCCGGGCGGTCACCGAACGGGTGGTCCACGCCAGCGCCGACTTCGACTACCTCACGGACCTGGTGTGTGTGGAGGCGGCGCTGGCCGCCGGGGCAGACGCGCTGCGCCGGGGCGCCCCCGTGGTCGCCGACAGCGTGATGGTCGCGGCGGGCATTACCAGCCGCGAGGCCATCTGCCGGGTACGAGACCCGCGGGCCCGGTCGCTGGCCGCGCGGGCTGGGATCACCCGCTCGGCCGCAGGGATGCGCGTCGCCTGCCGGGACGCGGGCCCCGGCGCCGTGTGGGTGATCGGCACCGCCCCCACGGCCCTGTTCGAGCTGCTGACCCTGAACGCCTCGCCCGCGCTGGTCATCGGCCTGCCAGTCGGGTTCGTGGGGGCCGCGGAAGCCAAGGCCGCGCTACGGGCCAGCGGCTGGCCCGCCCTGACCAACCAGAGCGACAAGGGCGGGGCCGCGGTGGCCGCCGCCGCGCTCAACGCCCTGCTGTACCTCGAGGAGGCTCGGTCATGACGGCGGGACCGGCCACGGGCGGTCTTCCGTTGCTGATCATCGGGCATGGTACCCGCGACGCCACCGGAGTGGCGCAATTCGGCCAGCTGATCGGGCGGGTCCGCGATCGATCGGCGGGCTGGCTGCCGGCCGTGGACGGCGGCTTCATCGAGCTGTCCGCGCCGTCGGTCAGCGAGGTGGTGCCCCGGCTGGCTGGCGGGCGCCTGGCCGAGGGCGGGCCGGCCGAACTGGTCGCCGTCCCGCTGGTACTCAGCGCGGCTGGGCACGGCAAGGGAGATATCCCCGCCGCGCTGGCCCGGGAGCAGGTACGCCACCCTGGGCTGCAATACCGCTACGGCCGGCCACTCGGCCCGCATCCAGTGCTGCTGGACGTGCTCGAGGCCCGCATCGATGCGGCCCTGGGCGCGGAGGCGCGGACGGGTACCCACGTCGTGCTGGTCGGCCGGGGCTCCACCGATCCGGACGGGAACGCCGAGGTAGCCAAGGTGGCCCGGCTGCTGTGGGAGGGGCGCGGCTACTCCGACGTGACGCTGAGCTTCATCTCGCTGACCGAGCCATCCGTGCCGGCCGCCCTGGAACGGGCCTGGCGGCTGGGCGCCGAGCGGATCGTGGTCGCGCCGTACTTCCTGTTCGCGGGCGTGCTCCCGGACCGGGTCACGGCCCAGGCGGGCGCGTTCGCGGACCAGCACCCGGAGATCGACGTGCGGGTGGCGGGGCTGATCGGCGACTGCGACGAGCTGGCCGGGCTGGTGCTCGAACGGTACGCGGAGGCGCTGCACGGCGACATCAGGATGAACTGCGACACGTGCGCGTACCGGATTGCGATGCCCGGGTACGCCGACAAGGTCGGGCAGGCGCAGACCCCGCACCATCACCCCGACGACGTGGTGTCCGGGCACTGGCACCCCTAAGGCGGCACTCCGGGACCCGGGAAAGACCCGTCCCCCCGGTGGGGGGGTTACCGGGGGGACGGGGATCTTCGCGTGACCCCGGGTCAGCCGGGGCCGGTCACGGCACCGACCATTGCTGGTTGCTGCCGCCGTTGCAGGTCCACAGGTCGAGCTGGGTGCCCTGCGTCGTGGTGAAATTCGGGTCGTCCAGGCACTTGCCGGAGACCGGGTTCACCAGTTCGCCGTTCACCGCGAGCCATTGCTGGTTCCCGCCGCCGTTGCAGGTCCATTCCTCTATGAGGGCGCCGTTGGCCGTGCTGGCGCCCGTGACGTCCAGGCACTTCCCGTTGATCCCGACGGTGCCGTTGGACTCCATGGTCCAACTCTGCGCCGCCGCATCGCTGTCGCAGCCCCACATCTGCACCTTCGTCCCGTCGGTGGCCGACCCGTTGTTCACGTCGGCACACTCGGCGGTGTCGTCTCCCGCGATGATATGCCCCGTCGGGGTGGGCGAACCGGCCAGGGTGACCGACAAGTTGTCGAACTGGTCCGTTTGATACCCAGACGTGCCGAACCCGACCATTCCAGAGGGGTAGGTGGCATCAGTAACGGTAGCGACGGTGGTGCCGTTGATGGCCGCCGAGATGCTGCTGCCGTTGAAGGTCAGGGCCAGGTGCTGCCAGGTGCCGGTGCCGGGGGTAGTCACCGTGCCGCTGGCCAGCGTGGCGAGGCTGTGGCTGGTGTTGTTGCGGATGATCGACCACGCACCGGTGTTGCTCAGCTGGAGGTAGTACTCGTCGATGCCGGCCGGCCCGAAGGCGTGCTGGGAGCCCGCCCGGCCGATCAGCTGTACCGACCCGGCCTGTTCCATCAGCGCGTCAGCCGACACGGTGTAGTTGGCCCAGCTGAGGTTGCCGCCGATCGTGTACGGGTTGGAGTTCCCGTCCCACTCGATGGGCTGGACCGCAGCCTGCTGCTGTACGCACTGCCCGGAGCGGCCGCCTGCGCACGGCTCGACCTCGAATGCGCCTTGCATCTGGGACAGGTAGCGGGGCTGCTGGCCGACCGTGTCGCTGTCGAAGTTGTCGGAGTACGGCAGGGGCAGGGTGCCCTGGCCCGGGCTGGCGGCCGTGCCTTTGCCCTGGCCACTGGTGGTGGTCAGCGTGTAAATGTAGCCCGGCTGCACGGTCAGCGAGTAGGCGCCGTTCACCGGGGTGATGCTGGATTGCTGGGCGAACTGCGGTCCCGACCCCGGCGTATTGACATCGGTCGCCCACACGTGCACGGCGCCGGTGGACAGTCCGCCGGACACGGTCACGTTGACGGTCTGGGCCGCGCTGGCCGTGGTGGTCTCGATGATCGTGGAGTAGTCGGTGCCGTTGGTCGACTTCAGCGAGACATAGCTGCCGTTTGACTCGCTGCCACCGAGGTAGCCCGAGCCGGAGTTGAGGAACTGCCAGCCGGGCGCGGTGAACTGGGTGACCTGGGCTGTGGCCCACAGGCTCTCCCCCACGCTGTACGCCCCGGACCAGGGCTGGTTGGCCAGGATCAGCCCGTCGGTGTTGTAGGGCAGGTTCGGGTAGATCGCGGCGACCAGCGGCCAGTTGATATAGGCGGTCAGGTCGGCGTCGATGTAACCGCGGGTGATGGAGCGGATCAGCGCCGGGGCGCCGGAGTTCAGGTCCTGGGAGCCGTTCTCGCTGGCCCACAGCGGCTTGCCGGTGCCGATGGCAGTGGAGTTGGCCGCGCAGGTGTCCGCGCTGCCGCCGTCCCCGCCCGCGCAGGGATAGTGCACCCCGATGATGTTCACCGCGCTGGCGAAGGTGGAGTTGGACGCGATGTCGCTGGCGATGCTCCAGTCGCTGTCCGCCCCGACGATCTGCACGCCTGAGTAGCCGTCCGCATTCAGCGTCGACCGGAGCTGCTCATACCAGGAGATGTTGTAGCCACGCTCGTTCCAGCCGCCGAGGTAATTGATGGTCAGGCCGTGTGACTTGGCGCAGTTGAGCCAGCTGACCAGATAGTTGATCATGTCGGTGGACCAGAAGTTGCCGCCGCCGATCCAGCCGGGCGCACCCCAGGCCAGCCCGTACAGCTTGATGTTCGGGTTGAGCGCCTTGGCCTGCCCCATCAGCCACCAGTTGTATCCGGCGCTGCAGTTGATAGAGCCGGACGCGTGCTCGATGCTCGATTCAGAGCCGTCCGTGGAGTTGGTGTCGCCGCCGATCTCCACCTTGAGGATCTGCAGGTCCGCGCCGTAACCGGGCTTGAAGAGGTAGTTGAGGATCTGTTGCTGCTGGGCCGCGGGATAGTCGGTCAGCAGCCGCGAGTTACCGCCCCCGCCGCTGATCGCTCCGATGCCGCCGAAGGTCCGCCCGGCACTGGTGCCGCTGACCGTGATGGCGGTCGCCGCGGCGGCTTGGGTCAGGGGCGCGGCCACGAGGCACAACGCCGAGCCGAGCAGGGCCGCGGTGGCAAGAACCACGGCGTGCCTTAAGCCTCGCAGACGGATGGTACGCACGGCGGCACCCCTTCCTGACCCGCGTCCTCGCGGGTCGTCCCGGCGCTTCGACCAGCGGGCATGGTGATTGGAACTGATGGAAAGTGGTCGAAAGCGTTGAAAGCTGCCTTCATTGAGGCATTGCCCGCCGGCCGCGTCAAGATGCCACCGGCACCCGGTTTCCCCGCCTTGAACCGGCAGGCCGCGGCAGCCGTTTTCGGTGGCGTAGCGGCGGGTGCCCCCCGGCGCTGCCGTCGGCCTCACGGGCCCAGGCCACCAGCCTGTTCACCTTAAAGTAGCCATCCAGCTACTAAGTGTTATAAGAATACCTGTACGGCCTGTTACTGCATGATCAAATACGGGTCGTCACTGCTGATAGCATTTTCGTTGCCTTGCCGCCATGCCTGCCGGGGGACCTGAATCACGGGGCCAGAATCAGGGGCCACCTCAGAGGGCTAGCTCAGCGGCGGGTACCGGGGTGCCCGAAGGTCACGGGAGACTGATTTGTCGGGGGCGTACGGAGCCATTCAGCGAGCAGGGGGGGTGACCGGCCGGGGGCTGGCGGCCGGTCATGATCTGCGGGTCACGGGGGTGGAGCCGGTTACCCGGTCCAGCATGCAACGCCTGCTCGATGCGCTGCCGTTCCTGATCATGGGGGTGGTGGCCGGGGCCGCCCTGGCCTTTGGCCCCCGTTCTGGGCTGCTCCAGCTGCTCGCGCTCGGCCCCGCCTTCGCCGCGGTCTCCGGCGGCCTGCGCAAGACCATCGCGGCCGGCGTGGTGGCCCTGGCCCTGGACGCGCTGCTGGCTGCCGATCAGGTCATCAGTACCTGGGGTGACTACGCTCGGGACTCGGCCGTCGTGGTGGGGGTGACTGTGGCCGCGGTGATCGCGTGCACGGTGCGCCAGCGGCGTGAGCACGAGCTGGCCGAAGTCCGGGCCATCGCCGAGGTGGCGCAGCAGGTCCTGCTGGGTCCGGTGCCGGACGCGGCCCGGAGTGTCCGGCTGGCGGTGCGCTACATGTCTGCGACCTCGCACGCCCGCATCGGCGGGGACCTGTACGAGGTCATCACGGGGTCTACGGGGATGCGGCTGATCATCGGGGACGTCCAGGGCAAGGGCCTGGTCGCGGTCAAGACGGCCGCGACCGTCCTGGGCTCGTTCCGCGAGGTGGCGCCCGAGGCGCCCAGCCTTCCCATGATCGCGGACCGGATCGAGATCGCCCTGGCCCGCCAGCTCAACGACGAGCAGTTCGTCACCGCGATACTGGCCGAGGTCAGCCTGGACGGATCCCGGATCACGCTGCTCAGCTGCGGCCATCCCCCGCCCCTGCTTATCGCCGGCCACGCCGGGCGGTTCGTGGAGCCGGCCACGCCGAGCCTGCCCCTGGGCCTGGCCGGCCTGGGGGTCGTGCCGCGCGAAGTGCTCACTGTCCCGTTCGCCCCGGGCGACCAGATGCTGTTCTATACGGACGGGGTCAGCGAGGCGCGGAACCGGGCCGGTGAGTTCTACCCGCTGCCGGACCGCGCGGTCTACGCCGAGGCCACGGACCCCGACAGCGCCCTGAACCGGCTGCAGGAGGATGTGCTGATGCACGTCGGGCACGCCCTGGACGACGATGCGGCCATGCTGCTGCTACGCCGGCAGGCCGCCTGAACGGCGCCGCCCAGCCACGGGGCGGCCGTTCTCGCTGGGCTGACCTGCCGGGAATCACCGCCGGTCCCGCTCCAGCCAGACGGAGACGTGCGCGGGTTCCAGTGCGGCCATGACCGACCCGAGCAGGTCGGCGCGCACCGCGTCCAGGTCCACCGCGTCCTGGAGGCGGCCCGCGAACGCGGCCACGGCGGCGTCCGCGTCGTAGCGGGCCCGGTTGAACCGCCGGTCCACGATCCGCTGCACCCTGCGCCGTAGCGGGCTGAACAGGGCCGCGGCCACCAGCGTGGACGCGGCTACGGCCACTGGCGAAGACAGTGGCAGCACCCGGGTGGCCAGCAGCACCAGCCCCGCGTAGACGCCGACCAGCAGCCCCGTCACCAGTGCGTAAGCCAGCGTGCGGCTGATGATCCGGTCGATGTCGTACAGCCGGTACCGCAAGATGGCCACGCCCATGCTGGCCGGCAGGGCGCACAGGCCGAGGATGGCCACCTCCCAGATGGCTGAATTGGTGGCCAGCGCCCAGATGCCCAGGACCGCACAGACCACGGTCCCGCTGAGCAGCCACTTGAGCTGCTGGCGCCGCTCCCCTGAGGAGCGCCGCCAGCTCGCCACCTGGTGGCCGAGTGCGCCCAGCCAGGCCAGCCCGACCGTGCCGAAGAACACCAGCTCCGTCCAGGACGGAGGGGCATCCGCGGCGGCGACCTGGCCGCTGGCCAGGTAGACCAGATGGTGCCGGGCCACGGCAGTCACCGTGGCGGCGGTGTAGCTCACCGGCAGGATCAGGGTGAGGGCCAGGTAGGCCCAGAGCGCCCACCGCCAGCGCGGTGACGGCAGCCGCCCATCCGGGAAGACCAGGGTCACCAGGGGAAACACGACGATCACGAATGTGAAGAGCCCGCTGAGAACGACGGCCACCGGGCCCAGTCCCGGCACACCGCGGTGCCCGTAGTCGTAGACGAGTGCCGCGTACTCCGACGCGGCGATGGTGAGCGGGATCCAGAGCGCCGCGCCCAGCAGCAGCCAGCCGATCGCGTTACCCGGCTGATGCCGCGCCACGACCAGGCCCACCGCGGCGACCACCAGGATCACCACTAGCAGGCTGATCACCGCGGTGGCCGAGGTCGAGCTCGTGTGGTGGGACACCACCCCGACAATCGGCAGGATGACGATCAGGACCACCACCAGGGCAGCCAGGATCGACGCGGTGCGCGGTGAAGCCAGCCTGGACCGGCGGCCGGCCATCTGGGCAGTCATCGGCCCCTCTCCCCCAGCCACACGGACACGTGGGTGGGCTGCAGCGAGTCAGTCACGGTGGCCAGGAGGTCTGCGCGCACGGCGCCCAGGTCCACCGCGTCCTGCAGCCGGGCCGCGAACATCGCGACCGTCCGATCCGCGTTGTACCGGGCCCGGTTGAACCGCCGGTCCACAAGGCGCTGCACCCGGCGCCGCACCGGGGTGAACAGCGCGGCCGCCGCGAGAGTGGCCGCCGCAACCGCCACTGGTGAGGAAAACCTGAGCACCTCGGTGGCCAGCAGCACCAGCCCCGCGTACACGCCCACCAGCAGCCCGGTGATGATCGCGTACGCCACGGTCCGGCTGAGAATCCGGTCGATGTCGTACAGCCGGTACTTCAGGATAGCCACGCCCATGCTGATCGGCAGCGCGAGCACCGCGACCAGGGCGATAGACCCGATGATGTGCAGGGCCCGGTCCGGGCTGTTCGAGAACGGGACAGCGAGCAGACCTCCGCTCACGGCGATCGCTGACCCCCCGATCAGCCATTTCAGCTGCTCCCGCCGCTCCCCGGAGGAACGCCGGTAGCTCAGCACCTGGCCGGCCAGGGAAGCCAGCCAGCAGGCGCCCAGCAACGGGAAGAACAGCCCCTGTACCGTTCCCCACCAGGCCGCCCATCCAGCGGGATGGTCGATGGCCAGCAGATTCCCGCCGGAGTCCACCTGGACGTGGTGCCCGGCGATGGCCCAGGCGGAGATGACGACGGTCCCCGCGATCCACAGGGCGGCGACGGCCAGGTACGCCCACAGCGCCCAGCGCCAGCGCGGGCCGGGCAGGCGGCCATCGGGGAACAGCAGGACGGTGAGCCCGAACAGGGCGATGGCTGGAGCCCAGCCGGGCTGCAGGAGAACGGCCACCCAGCCGAGGGGCAGCCCGGGGTGATGCTCCCGGTAGACGGCCACGGCGTAGGCTCCGGCGGCGCCGCTGAGGACGAGAAACCCGACGGCGCCGAGCAGCAGCCAGCCGAGCGGGTTTCCCGGTTTGCGCCACGCCACCACGAAGCCCAGCACACCGAAAACCGGGGCGAGGACCAGGCTGCCACCGACAAAGCTCACCGGAGAGTGATCTATGACGCCGAGCGGGATCGTGACCGCCACCAGCGCCAGCACCACGCCGACCAGGGCAATAGCCGTGGCCGGCGAGGCCAGCCGGACCTGGTGTCCGGGCGCCTGGCCCGTCATCGGGCGCTCCCGCTGACCCAGACCGAGACCTGGGCGGGCTCCAGCGCCGCGCGCACCACCGTGGCCAGGTCTCTACGCACCATGTCCAGGTCGGCCGCGTCCTGCAGACGGGTGGCGAACGCGTCCACCATGCGGTCGGCGTCGTAGCGGGCCCGGTTGAACCGGCGGTCCACGGCCCGCTGCACCCGCCGCCGCACCGGCGTGAACAGCGCCACCGCGGCCAGCGTGGACGCGGCCACCGCCCACGTCGAGGCGAACCCCAGCACCTGCGTGGCCAGCAGTACCAGTCCTGCGTACAAGCCCAGCAACAGCCCGGTGATGATCGCGTAGGCGACAGTCCGGCTGAGGATCCGGTCGATGTCGAACAGCCGGTACCTCAGGACGCCGATCCCGATGCAGACCGGAAGGGCGATCACCCCCGCCGCGCCGAGAAGGCCGGTCACCACCCCCCAGCCGCCCGGGGCGCTGCCTGGGAGGGTGAGCAGCACGCCAGCCAGGCAGCTGGCCGCCCCGGCCAGCAGCCACTTCAGCTGCTGGCGACGCTCCCCCGACGACCGGCGGTAGCTCAGGGCCTGCCCGGCCAGCGAGGCGAGCCAGCTCGCGACGAGCACCAGGAAGAAGAGGTTCTGGGCCGCGCCCCACCAGGCCGCGCCCCCGGCCGGGTGTTTGAGGACCATCAGGTTCCCGCCGGCATCGACAGAAGTCCGGTGGGCCAGGATCGCCGCGGCCGTAAAAGCGAGGGCCCCGGCCGTCCAGAGCAGGGCCAGCGCCAGATACGGCCACAGCACCCACCGCCAGCGGGGTGACGGCGGCCGGCCGTCGGGAAACAGCAAGGCGATGAGGCCAACCGAGGCGATGCCAGGTGCCCAGCCAGGCTGGGTGATCAGTGCCAGCCAGCCGAGCGGCAGGCTCCCGTGATGCAGCCGGTAGTCAGCGACCGCGTAGAAGCTGGCGTCCTCGCTCAGCGCGAAGAAGCCCGCGGTCCCCAGGATCAGCCAGCCCAGTGGATTGGCCGGCTTCCGCAGGGCTACCACGAAGCCGACCACCGCGAAGATCACCGAGTACGGCAGCGGTACCGAGCCGCCATTGGACAAGAGGCTCTGGTGGGCCAGGCTCGCGAGGGGAGGCTCGGCCGCCATCAGGACAACGACGGCACCGCCCAGGGCCAGGGCGGTGACCGGGGAGGCCAGCCGCCACCCGGCTGAGACGGGGCCCCGGGTCATGGCGCACCGTCCCGGAGCCATACCGAGACGTGTGCGGGCTCGAGCGCCTGGTAGGTGACACGGGCCAGGTCAGTGCGCACCGCGGCCAGGTCCACCGCGTCCTTGAGCCGGTCGCTGAACGCGGCCACGATCCGGTCCGCGTCGTAGCGGGCCCGGTTGAACCGCCGGTCCACCGCGCGCTGCACCTTGCCCCGGACCGGAGCGAACAGCGCCGCCGCCACCAGGGTGGACGCAGCGACCGCCACGGGCGAGGCGAACCGCAGCACCTCGATGGCCAGCAGCACCAGCCCCGCGTACACCCCGATCAGCAGCCCGGTCACCAGCGCGTAGCCCACCGTCCGGGAGATGATCCGGTCGATGTCATACAGCCGGTACTTCAGGATCGCCACGCCGATGGACACCGGCAGAGCGGCAAATCCGAACCAGGCCAGGCCGGTCACGAGCTGCCAGGCGCCGGCCGGGAACGCCGAATGGGCGCTGGTCAGAAAAGTACTCGCGACAACGACGACGGCCCCGCTGGCCAGCCATTTCAGCTGCTGGCGGCGCTCGCCCGAGGACCGCCGCCAGCTGAAGACCTGGCGCCCGATGAAGGCCACGATGAACAGCAGGACGATGAGCTGCAGTGGGTTCGCGACCGCCCCGTACCAGCCGGACGCGTCATCGGTGACCTTCAGCCCGCCGTTGACGTCCACCTGGAAGGGATGACCGATGACCGCCTGCGCGGTCGCGACCGCCAAGATGATCATGCTGAAGGCATAGACCCCGAGGTAGGCCCAGAGCGCGCCCCGCCACCATGCGGAGGACAGCTTCCCGTCCGGGAACAGCAAGACGACCAGGCCCAGCAGTTCCAGGCCGGCGCCCCAGAGCTGGTTCAGCACGAGCGCGGCTACACCGAGCGGAAGCTGCTGGTAGCCCAGGCGGTAGCGGAGCAGAGCGTATTCCGAGCCGTCTGTGGAGAGGATCAGGCACAGCGCTATGGCCAGGAGCAGCCAGCCCAGCGGGTTGGCCGGCTGGCGGCGGGCCACGAGGATGCCGACCAGACCGCAGGGCAGCCCGATCACCAGGGCATTGAGGCTGTCGAAGCCAAGGTGGGAGAGGGCCTCGAGCGGGGCCATGGCCAGCGCGGACACGACGAGCACCCCGGCCAGCACCGCCAGCCAGGTTCGGGGCCAGCCGCCCCGCGGCCGCCACCCTGGCCCGGCCGTCATGATCCCCATCCCGCCTGCACCACCGGCCGCGACCGGGAGGGCCCCAGGTCAGGTGCAGTGCGGACGCCGAACACGTCGCGCAGCGCGGTGAGGGCGGCCAGTTCGCCGCAGCGGCCGTGCACGCCGGGCAGCGGCGGGGTGGACGAAGAGCAGAGATAGAGGCCGGGCACCGGGATGCGGTAGGGGTTCCAGCGGGCCACCGGGCGGAACACGGTCTGCCAGACGGTCTGCATTCCGGCGGCGATGTCCCCGCCGACGTAGTTCGGGTTGGCGGCTTCCTCGCCGGCCGCGGTCCGGGTGTGCCGGGCCAATATCAGGTCCCGGAAGCCCGGCGCGAACCGCTCGATCTGTGCCTCGATCCGCGTGGTCATGTCCACCGTAGATCCGGACGGCACGTGGCAGTAGGCCCACAGCGTCTGCCGGGCTGCGGGAGCCCGCGTCGCGTCGACGATTCCTGGCTGGGCGACCAGGACGTACGGGGCTTCGGGGTGGCGCCCGGCGGACACGTCGGCCTCGGCCGCCGCCAGCTCTTCATAGCTGCCACCGAGGTGCACCGTGGCGGCCTTCCGGCAATCCTCGTTCTGCCACGGCACCGGGCCGTCCAACGCGAAATCGACCTTGCACACTCCAGCGCCGTAACGGAACCGGTGCAGCGCGCTGGCGTACCGGGCCGGCAGCCGGTCACCGAGCATGGACAGCAGCGCCCGGGGCGCGATGTCGAACAGCACGGCCTGGGCAGGCGGCAGGTCGGCCAGCGAGCGCACCCAGCGGCCAGTCTCGATTGTCCCGCCTGCGGCCAGTACAGCCTGGGTCATCGCGTCGGTGATCCGGGCGCTGCCACCTTCGGCCACGGGCCAGCCGGTCCCGTGGGCCAGGGCGATCAGCGTCATGCCGACCGCGCCGGTAGGAGGCTTGGCGAACGGGATCATCGAGTGCGCGGCCACGCCAGAAAACAGCGCCCGGCCCGCCGGGGTGTGAAACCGCCGCGCCACCGCGTTGGCCGACCGCAGCCCGTTGGCCGCGAACACGGCTATCCCCGTGGGCAGCCGATCTGGTGGCCGCCGGATCGGGGTCAGGACCAGATCGGTGACGGCCGCGTAGTCGCGGGCCAGGGGGCCGAACAGGCGCCGGTACGCGTGTCCATCCGGGCCGAGGCGCTCGGCCGTGGCCGCCACGGAGCGGGTGAGCACCGCGGCCCGGCCACCGTCCATCGGCTGGGCGAACACCACCTCCGAATGAGCGAATTTGACCCCGCGGGCCGCCAGGTCGAAGCGGCGGAAGAATGGCGACGCCAGGGCCAGGGGATGCACCGCCGAGCACACGTCGTGCTGGAAGCCGGGCAGGGTGAGTTCCTCGGTCCGGCAGCCGCCGCCGATCGTGGGACCGCCCTCGATGACGAGGACGCGCAGGCCGGCGGCGCTGAGCGTGACCGCGGCCGCCAGGCCGTTCGGCCCGCTGCCCACCACCACGACGTCAGGATCACCGGACATCGTCGCCACCAGACATGCATCTCCCCCCGGGCCGAGTGCGGTCAGCCGCGGCGGCGCAGCGCCGTGACCGGGGCGGCCAGGGTCTGCAGGACGCTGCGGATCATGGAGTTGTGCCAGACATTGCTGGCGTTGCGCCACTGCCGGCTGGTATCCACGCACACGTTGCGGGTGGTCACTGTGGTGTCCGCGGCGCCGAGCCGGTGGCCCAGCGCGGTCAGGGTCTGCACCCAGAACACGTCTTCCTTGTGATGCCCGCCCAGCATCATGGCCACTTCGTACAGGGGGTCGTTGGCGCGCATCAGGACCTGGGCCTGGATGACGGTCCCGGCGGGGGTGGCTTCGGCGGAGAACGTGATCCAGCCCGCGAACATGTGCCCCTGCGGGGTCATCAGCGTGAACGACTCCTCGTCCGCGTAGAGCACGAAGACGCCGGTGGACAGCTTCACGCCCCCGCCGATGGCCAGGTCGAGGAGGGCCACGTCGCCCGGGCTGATGCCGGTGAGCGCCCCCGCGAACCGGTTCCCCTGGGGCCAGAACTCGGGGAAGTGGGCCTTCCAGGTGGCGATGGCCTGCTGCGGGGATACCGCTTCACCGGCGGTCAGCCGGTAGGTCTTCTGCCACATTTTGCCGAAGCCCTGCACGGGGCCGGTCAGGCGGCGCCCCGCGACATTGGTCCCGCGCACGCCGTCCCGCGCCACCACGTCGAGCCGGTCCACCTTGGCCGCCCAGCGGCCCGCGTCATTCCGCGGTGCCACACCGGCGCCGGCCTCCCGGTGGCTCAGCTCAATCTGCTCGGCCGAGCGCACCCGCTCTGGCCCCGTTGCCTCAGTCACGTCGGCCTCCTCAGGTCGCGGCACCGACCAGCGCCGATGCTTCGTCGTCGTAGATGGTGATCGCCTCGTCGAGGCGGGTGAGCTCGAAGATCTCGCGGTAGTGGTTGCTCAGCCCATACGCGGCCAGCTGCTGCCGCTGCCGGTTGGCCCGGACCAGCAGGGTCACGAGCATCCCGATGCCGCCGCTGTTCATGTACTCCAGGCCGGCGAAGTTGAGCACCAGCCGGCTCGTCCCCGGGCCGCCGGCTTCCTCGTACGCCGACATCAGGACCGGCTCGCAGGCCGCGGTGACTTCACCTTTGATATCGACCACCGCCACGTCGCCGCCGATATGGCGAACGCCCATCGTGACTTCCGGTCCGTCCATGACGCCCCTCCCCTTGTGACCCTGCGTTCTTGTGACCCTGCGTTCTTGACCTGGCGTTCTTTATCCTGCGTTTTGCCTAGGCTGCGTCGGCCGGCCCGGCGACCGGCTGATCCCGCGGTGGTCAGGCAGCGGGCCCGGCCAGCTGGCTGACCGCCGCGTCGAGATCCCCGAAGACCTCGATGAAATCCGACAGCCGGGTGATGTCGAAGATCTCCCGGTAGTGCCCGGACAGTCCGCTCGCGACCACCTTGCGGCGCTCGGCCCGGGCCCGGGCGAGCACGCTCACGATGAGCGCTATCCCGGTCGAGTTGATGTAGCCGACCCGGGCGAAGTCGAGGACCACGGTGCCAGGCTCCCCGCTGGCGACGGCCTGCTCGTAGGCCGCGTTGAGGACACCCCCCGCACCCCCGTCCACCTCGCCGACCAGCTCGATGACCGCCGCGCCGCCGACCGCGTGCACGGCTGCCTCACACGTCTTCTTCATCGCCGTCTCCTTCAGGTCCCCCCGTGTGCGGGACGGGCCGGGTCCCGTCGGCCCGCATGGTGAGCTGGATGGTGTGCCGCGGGCCGTCCGTGCGCACCTGCATGGCGTCCACCATGTTCCGGATGAGGAACAGGCCCCAGCCGCGCGCGCGCTGCTCTCCATCCAGCTTCAGCCCGAGGTCCGGCTCCTCCACCGGTCCCGGAGGCTGGTGCTCTCCCCCGAGGTCGGTGATGGCCACGATGATGTCGTCGCCTTCCTGAGTGACCTCGACGTCCACTGGGATCTCGGGGTGCCCGCGGTTGCCGTGCTCGATCGCGTTCATCGTGGCCTCGGCCACCGCGGTCTTCAGCCTTTCCAGCCGGGACGGCGCCAGCCCGCTGGCCGCCACCGCCTCAGCGACCCGGGCCAGCGCCAGGCGCTCGTTGCCTGGCTCACTGGCTACCTCGAACGCCGCGAGACGCCGTCGGGCCGGCTGGGCCAGCGAGGTCATCGGCCGCCTCCCGCGTACATGGCGGACATGGTCCGCTCCAGGCACACCAGGGTGATGTCGTCCTCCTGCTCAGCGTCTGGGCCGGTGAACTCGGCCAGCTCGGTGAGGCACAGGTCGATCAGTTCCTCTCCGGACGGCCCGCGTCCCGCCAGGCTGGCCACCCTCGGGAAACCGAACATCTCGCGGTCCGGCCCATGCGCCTCGGCCAGCCCGTCGCTGTGCAGCAGCGCACAGTCCCCTGGCTGGAACTGGAAGGTTTTCTCCTCGTACGCCATGCCGGGCATCAGGCCGAGCGGCATGCCGCGGGCCCGCAGCTCGGCCACGCCGTCCCCGGTGCGCACGTAGGGCACGTCGTGGCCGGCATTGGCGAACTCGACCTTGCCGCTGCGTGGATCCAGCACCAGCGCCAGGCAGGTGACGAACATGTGCGCCGGGATGTCCGCACAGAGCAGGTCGTTCACGTGCGCGAGGACCGCGCCGGGGGCGATCAGCCGCGGCGCGGCCCCGCGCAGCAGGGCGTGCGTGCTGGCCATCACCAGCGCAGCCGGGATGCCCTTGTCGGTGACGTCGCCGACCACGAACATGACCCGGCCGTCCGGCAGCGGGATGAAGTCGTAGAAGTCCCCGCCCACGGTGCGGGCGGGGCGGTAGAACGCGGCCACATGCCAGCTGGGCAGGTCGGGCACGCTCTTGGGCAGGAATTGCTGCTGGATGATCTGCGCGATCTTCAGTTCCTGCTCGATCCGCTCCCGCTGGCGGGCCTCAGCCTCCTGCTGGCGGACCAGCTGCCCGACCCGCATAGCCGGGGCGGCGTATCCGGCGAGCGCGTTGAGCAGCCGCCGGTCCTCGGAGGTGTAGTCCCGTTCGGACAGCCGTGGCCCCAGGCTGATCAGGCCGATCAGGCTGCCCGAGGAGATCAGCGGGACGGTGAGGACCACTCCGGCGTCCTTCATGGCGGCCAGGGCGGGGGAATCGAGTTCGAGGCCCCGGATGTCCACTGCGCCGGCCGCGCTGAGCAGGTAGCCGACCAGCGGGTCGTTGGACGCCAGGTCGATTTCGGGTCCCTGGATGACCTGGCCGAGGGCCGGAACCTGCGCCGTGGCCGCCGTACCCGGCTGGCTCCGCCGCCAGCCCCGGCGCCAGCTGCGTCGGACAGCTGGCAGCGCGTCCGGGCCAAGCTGGCCCGCACCCGCCTGGTCCGTACTTGCCTGGCCCGCACCCGCCTGGTCCGTACTTGCCTGGCCCGCACCCGCCTGGTCCGTACTTGCCTGGCCCGCACCCGCTGGCCCGCACCCGGCCGGCCCGCGTTCGGCTGGCCCGCGTCCGGCTGGCCCGCGTTCGGCTGGCCCGCGTTCGGCTGGCTGGGCGCGGCGCCGTTGGCGGCCGGTGAACCGGCGGCGGGCCCTTCCGCGTCGGCCGGCACCTGGCCGGCACCGGTCCCGGCCGGCCCCGCGGCTGGGTCCCGGGCCGGTACCTCGGCGACGGTGCCGGCGACGCCCCCGTTGCCGCCGACGCTGGTCCGCTCCAGCCCTGGTGCCATGGCACGCTCCGTGTCCGTCCGCTTGTCCAAGCTCAGGGCCAGCTTAGGGAGCTGGCGATACGAGATCGTTACGGCAAGTCCGCAGCCGGAGAAGAATTTCACGATGCTGCGTTACGGTGGCTTCCGGAGGTCATGGAAGGACCCCTGGGGGAGGCGGCGTGGCGGAGCTGGATCTTGCCCTGCTCGGGCCGCCTGTGGTGACCAGGGACGGCGGGCTGGTCAGTTTCGACACCCGCAAGGCCACGGCGGTGCTGGCCCTGCTCGCGCTGCATGATCACGAGCTGAGCCGGGAACGGCTGGCGGCATTGCTCTGGCCGGAGGCGGATACCACGCGGGCTCGGGCCTCGCTGCGCCGCACCCTGTCGGTCACGGCGACCGCGGCCGGGCCAGGCCTGCGGGTCACGCGGGCGGCGGTGGCCCTGGACCCCGGCCGGGTGCGGGTGGACGTGACCGACTTTGAGGCGCTGGCGGCCGGGTCGGACGCTGGCGCGCTGGACCGGGCGGCCCGGCTCTACCGGGACGACTTCCTAGCCGGATTCGCGCTGCGCGACTGTCCCGAATTCGACGACTGGCAGGCCGCCACCGCGGACCGGCTCCGGCAGCGGTTCGCCGCAGTGCTGGAACGGCTCGTCGCCGCCTGCTCCGCCGCTGGTGACCTGGACCGCGCGGTGGCGCACGCACAGCGCTGGCAGGCTCTGGACCCGCTGCACGAGCCTGCGTACCAGGCGCTGATCCGGCTGCTGGCCTGGACGGGGCAACGGTCTGCGGCCCTGCGCCAGTACCGGGCCCTGGTCCGGATCCTGGACACCGAGCTCGCGGTGCGCCCGCTTCCGGAGACCACCCAGCTCTATGACGATGTCCGGGCTGGGCGGCTGGCCGCCGCCCCGGGGCGGCCGCCTGAGGTCAACCGGGCCCCGGCCACGCTGGCTCCTGCGCCAAGCCGGGCTGACAGCGCCCCCGGACCGGCCGGGTGGCCGCTGGTGGGCCGGCAGGATGAGCTGCAGGCGCTGCACGCCGCCTGGCGCGGGGTGGGCACAGCGGGCCGGGTGGTGACGGTGACGGGCGCGGCAGGCTGTGGCAAGACCCGGCTGCTGGAGGAGTTCCGCGGGCAGGCCCAGGCGGCCAGGGGCGTCATACTGGTCAGCCGGTGCCACGACGGGGAGAGCGAGCTTCCGTTCGTGGCCGCCGCGGATCTGCTGCGCACGGCACTGTCAGTCTGCCCGGAACTGCCGACCCGGCTCCCCGCGTACGCGGCCGCCATGACCGGGCGTCTCTGCCCTGAGCTGGCTGTGGACTACCCAGACGACCCGGCCCCGCTGGACAGCCCCATGGCGTTGGCCCGGCTCTACGGCGCGATCGGGGACACGCTGCGGACCGCGGCGACGCCCGGCCGGGCCGGGTCGCCGGCCGGCGTGATCGTGGTCGAGGACGCGCACTGGGCCGATGGCCCGTCCCTGGACCTGCTGGCCTACCTGGCGCGCAGGCTTCCGGGCTGGCCACTGCTGCTCGTCGTCAGCTGGTCGACCGAGCACCCCGAACGGCTCCGCGGACTGCGCGCCGCGCTCAGCGAGGCGGCGGACGCCGGCCGGGCCACGGCGGTGGAACCCGCTCCGCTGCGCGAGGAGCAGGTCCGCGACCTGCTGCTGCGCTCGGGGGTCCGGGATGCCGACGTGGGCCGGCTGCTCACCCAGACCCGGGGCCTGCCCATGCTGGTCCGTGAGTACGTGGAGGGACTGCGCTCAGGGGCCGGCGACGGCGGCGAGCACTGGTGGCCGCCCGCCTCGGTCCGGGAACTGCTGCGCAGGCGGCTGCAGGCAGCCAGCGAGCCCACCCTGCAGATGCTGTCCACCGCGGCGGTCCTGGGCAGCGGCTGCGACGCAGAACTGCTCCGGGCGGTCAGCGGGCGGGGTGAGACGGAGACCGTCGAGGCACTCGACGAGGCGGTCCGCCGGTTCCTCCTGACCGAGACGCCGCCGTCCGGGGAGCGCGGCCGTCCGACCTACGAGTTCCCGTACGAGGCCCTGCGGGAGGTCGTCTACGACTCCTCGACCCTGGCCCGGCGCAGGCTGCTGCACAGCCGGGCCGCAGGCGTGCTGATCCGGCGGTACGAGCGGGATCCGGTGACCACCCGCGCCGCGCCGGTCGCCGAGCATCTGCAGCGCGCCGGCCGGGACGCTGAGGCGGCCGGCTGGTGGTGGCGGGCCGCGGGCCGGGCGCGCGACCTGTACGCCCGCGCCGAGGAGTACGCCTACCTGCGCCGGGCCGAGGCGCTGGGCTACCCGCCGGTGGAGGTGGCCGTCGCACTGGGCGACGTGCTCACCGTGCTGGGCCGGTACCGGGAAGCGCTGGCCGAGTTCGAGGCGGCCGCGTCGGCTATCGACGGGCAGCAGGCGGGGCCGGCGGGCATCGACGGACACCAGGCGGGCTCGGCCAGCATCGAGCACAAGCTCGCCGAGGTGCATCACCGGCTGGGTGACTGGCCGCTAGCCGAGGCGCACCTGGAGGTCGCCCTCGACCTGCTGGGTCCCGGTGACCCGAGCCGCCGGGCCCGGATCGAGGCCGATCGTGCCGTGCTGGCCTACCGGCGCGGGGCAGCGCAGGACGCGGCGGCCCTGGCTGAGAGCGCCCTGCGGGCGGCCCGCCGGGCGAGAGATCCGGCTGCTGTGGCCCAGGCGCTGAACGTGCTGGGCATGCTGGACGCCCGGCGGGGGGCGGCCGCCCCGGCCGCGGCCCGGCTGCGCGAAAGCCTGGAACACGCGCGCAGCCTGCCCGACCCGGGGGCGGCCGTGGCCGCGCTCAACAACCTGAGCCGGCTGCTGGCCGACAGCGGCCAGCCGGGCGAGGCCCTGCTGCTGGCCCAGGAGGCGCTGGCGCTGGGCCGCGAGCTAGGCGACCAGCACCGGGTCGCCGCGCTGCACACCAACCTGGCCGACCTGCTGCACGCGGCCGGGCAACGGGAGGCCGCCCTGGCCCACCTGAAGGAGGCGGCGCGCGGTTTCGCCTCGGTGGACACCGGCGGCACGCCCCGCCCCGAGGTGTGGACCCTCGTCGAGTGGTAGCCCGACGAGCGGGTGATAGCCCGACGAGCGGGTGATAGCCCGACGAGCGGGTGATAGCCCGACGAGCAGAGATACAGCTGGGTGGTAGCAGATCGGGCCGCCGCGGGGTTCATCCCGCGGCGGCCCGCTCCCGGTTACCCGGGTGCTAGCGGCTACCAGCCTCACTGTCGGCTGGGGGCGCGCCGCCAGCCAGCACGTGACGTCCTGTCACCACTTGCGGTAGGGCTGTCCCGTCGTGGGGTTGAGGAACAGCTTGCGGTCGGAACTTCTCGCGTGGAAGTTGAACATGTTGTTCAGCGTTCCCGCGATGGAGTCGAAGGAGCCGCTGATCCTCGGCAGCCCCCAGTTGTCCTCGACGAACCTGATGATGGAACTCTGATCGGTCAGGGTGTGCGCGACGAAGTTGCGCTTGGCCCAGGGCGAGATGACCAGCAGCGGCAGGCGGGGTCCGTAGCCGCACCGGCCGTTCTGGCCAGCCAGCGGCGGGTGCGCGGTGGTGTCCCCGCAGAGCCCCGTCCCGGTCAGGAAGTCCTGGGGTCCGGGCGGCTTCGGGACTGCTGAGGTGTTCGACGTGTTGTGGATGCCGCTGTAGACGTGGTCGTACCAGCCGTCGGAGTCGTCGTAGGCGACGACGACCGCGGTGCTGGACCAGTCCGGGGTGTTCTCCAGCGCGTTGACCTCATTGACGATGAAGTTCTGCTCGTCGATCGGGTCGGAGTAGCCGGCGTGGCCGTCCTGGTACCCGGGGGCCTTGAGGAAGCTCACGGCCGGCAGGTGATCGGGCGAGAGGTACCCGTGCGAGATGGCGCCCACGAGTGAGTCGAAGTCGCTCATGTCGTATTGGTGGTTGGCGGTGTTGAACTGCGGGACGCCGTTCGTGAAGGTCTGCGTATCGGTGCCGATCGAGGACAGGGACGCCGGCGCCAGGTGGTGCGGGTTGGCCGTCGAAGCGTAGTACTGGAACGGCTCGTGGTGCGGGATGTAGTCGTTCTTGTTGCCGTAGTTGGTCGGCCCGGGGGTGACGCCCCCGGTGCCGCCTACGGCCGGGCCGATCGGGTGGACGGCGTTGCACAGCCCCTGGTCGGAGGCCGGGGGGGTGGCGAACTTGCCCTTGAACTGATCCGGGGTGAACGTGCTGGTGGGCTGGGTGCCGCCGGTCGCGGTGGCGAAGCTGGTAGTGGGCCGGAAGCCGCCCTGGAACCAGCCCCAGCTGAGCCCGGCGGCGTTCAGCTCGTCGCCGATGTTCTTGCCCGTCATCGAGACCGCATCACGCGTGGAGCAGTCGTCGTAGTAGGGCTGAGCGTCGCTGACGAGCGAGTTGCCGCCCTTGCCATCGGGGACGGTGTCACCGTTGGTGTCGGCGCCGTTGATCATCTTGCCGACGGTCCCGGTGTTGCCCGAGGCCAGGTTGATAGCGCCCGGCGAGGACGGCCCGAAGGTGGTCCCGAAGGAGTTGTCGCTCATGGCGAAGTTCTGGGCGTAATTCCACAGCCCGGTCACGGTGTTGCCGTCGTAGTAGTTCATGACGTCACTGGCCTTGCACGGCTGGCCGGTGGGACTGGTGCCTGACCCGGTGCCGACGCTGGTGACGAACTTGTCCATCTTCCCGCCGTCGAACGCCTTCTGCTCATCGTTGTAGTCGTGGTCCTGGTCGCAGGTCAGCACGTCGTTGATGTTGGCCGGGTCATAGCGGCGCGGATTGACCTGGTTGCCGCCGGCATCCTTATTGGGGTTATTGGTCAGCAGGTTCCCGGTGCCGCCAGCGCTCTTCGTGTCGAGGAGGTTGTTGACCCGCGGAGTGTTCCGGGCCGCCCGGAACGGCTGGCCAGAGGTGTTGGCTGCCTTCGGGTATGTGCCGAAGTAGTGATCGAAGGAAACGTTCTCCTGGAAGATGACCACGAGGTGCTTGATCGGCGTGGTGGTGCTCCGGTGGTGGCGTCCCGCCAGCGCGGCGGCCTGGGCCGCACCGGACGTGCTAGCGCTGGCTGCCGACGCCGTTACCGCCCCGCCGACGGCCAGGGCGCCTGCGGCGAGCACGGCCGTAGACGACCTCCGCCACCTGCGCCTGCTCCGGCCGGTCCGCGTGTCATTGACTGGGCCTTCGCCCATTTCACCCTCCTGAGTCTGGGGCTGATCCATGGCACCGTTCACACCCGCTTCAGAGCACACGGCGCCATCGCGCACAACAGAGCCAAACGCTCCCGGAACGGCGTAGCCAAACGGCGGCCGGTAGCCGACCAGCAGGCAAACTGGCGAACAAAATAAGCTGACACTGCAGCTGGTGCCGGGCATTGACGCTCAGCAGGAGTTAATGACCAGCGGGAGGCTTTTCGATGATCACGTGAGCAGTGAGCGCCCGTAGTAATCGGCGGCGTCCCGCACACCGGGCAGCGCGAAGAAGTACCCGCTTCCCCACCGAGTCGATCCCCCAGTCGTAGTTGCACCCGCGGCGCAGGATGCGGTTGCGCTCCGTCTGCGGGGTGCGCGGGTTAGCCAGCCGGATGTGCGCGGTGAGCGGGATCACGTCGCCGGTGGGGTCGAGGGTGTAGTCGGGCGAACTGTGCGCTGGCGTCCAGCGACGCGCCGGTGTCCTTGCGCCGGCCGATCATGTTCTCCTGCTCGATGATGTTCGTTACGTCCCGTCCCGGCGCGTCGGCGCCTACCCTCGCGGCAGTACCCCGCAGCGGTATCCGCGGCGGCGGGACCGGGAATATGCTCGGCAGCTAGCGGCTACGGCAGCACCACACGGCAGCACCACACAGCGACACCACACGGCAGCACCAGACTGTCACCAGGCAGGAGGCGTTCCCCGGTGAGTTCGAGCACCCCGGAGCAGGCGCAGGCGGCCCGGCCCGGCGGCGATCCCCCGCCGCCGGGCCGCCGCGGCGGCCTGTACCGGGTCTTCCTGCTGGCCACCGTGCTCACCGTGGCGCTGGCCGCGGCCGTGGCCATCCCGGCGTACCTGGTTCTCCGGCGGGACCGCGCCCCGAACCTCGCCCAGTCCCGGGTGTCCGGTATCCCGGCCAGCGTGTCCACCAGCCTGGCGAACCTCATGCTGCTCAGCCCGGTGCCCGGGACCCAGGCTCCCGGCTTCACCCTGACCGACCAGAACGGCCACGCGATGAGCCTGGCCAGCCTGCATGGCAAGGTCGTGGTGCTGCAGTTCATGGACCCGCACTGCACCGACATCTGCCCGATCGTGTCGGCGGAGTTCGTGAAGGCGTACCACGACCTGGGCCCGCTGGCCAGCAAGGTGGTGTTCGCCGCGGTCAACGTCAACGCCTACCACGCGCGGGTGCAGGACATGGCCAAGTACACCCGGGCCCAGGCGCTGAACACCATTCCCAGCTGGCACTTCTTCACCGGGCCGGTGCCCGCGCTGAAGGCCGTGTGGCGTGGCTACGACATCCAGGTCTACGCGCCCAACCCGAACGCCGACGTGCAGCACACCTCGGCCGTGTACTTCATCGACCCGCGGGGCCGGGAACGCTACCTGGCCTCACCGGAGGTTGACCACACCAAGTCCGGCACGTCCTACCTGCCCGCCAGCCAGCAGATCGCCTGGGGCCACGGCATCGCCCTGATCGCCCGCCAGCTCGCTGGCTAGGGGGCACCGCTCCCCCAGGACCGCCGCGTAGTGCCCGATCAGCTGGTCCCCGAGCGCGGTCCAGCTGCGGGCCAGGACCCGCTGCCGGGCGGCCCGGCCCATGGCCGCGCGGGCCAGCGGGTCGGCGGCCAGCCGCTGGGTCGCGGCAGTCAGCGCTCTGGCGTCGCCGGGCGGTACCAGGTAGCCGGTGACGCCGTCGCCGACCAGGTCGAGCGGGCCGCCCACGGCCGGGGCCACCACCGGCAGGCCACTGGCCGCTGCTTCCTGGATGGTCTGCCCGAACGTCTCATGGCAGCCGCTGTGCACGAATACGTCCAGGCTGGCGAAGATGCGGGCCAGCTGGTCACCACGGCGCTGGCCGAGGAACACCGCGGACGGCATCAGCCTGCGCAGCCGGGCCTCGGCGGGGCCGCCGCCCACGATGACCAGGCGCACCCCCGGCAGTCCCGCCACCCCGGCCAGCAGCTCGACCTGCTTTTCCGGGGCCAGCCGGCCGACGTACCCGGCCAGCACCTCCCCGTCGGGCGCCAAGGCCTGGCGCAGTGCGGCGCTGCGCGCCTCCGGGCTGAACAGCTGGGTGTCCACACCGCGGCCCCATAGCCAGATGCGCTGCACGCCATGCGCGGCGAGCCGCTCGATACTGCCGGTGGACGGGGCGAGGGTCCGGTCGGCGGCATTGTGAATGTCGCGCAGCCAGCGCCACGCGGCAGCCTCGGCCAGGCGGCCCCAGTGATAGGCCCGGGCGTACCCGGGGACGTCGGTCTGGTACACGGCCACCACCGGCAGCCGGAGCCGCCGGGCCGACCGGCTGCCCAGCGCGCCGAGGAAGAACGGGCTGGCCAGGTGGACCAGCTCGGCCCGGTGCTGGATCAGCGCGCGCTGAATGGCCGGGGAGGCCAGGCCGAGACGCACGCTCCGGTACCCCGGGAACGGCACCGACCGGACCCGGACCACCGGGAACGCGTGCCGGGTGTCCGCCGGGAAGACCGCGGCCGGCTCCCCCACGGCCCCCGGAGCCGCTTCCCCCACGCCCGGCTCCCCCGCGGCCGGCTCCCCCGCGGCCGGCTGGGGCGCGATGACGAGAGGCTGATGTCCCCGCATCACAAGATGCTCGGCGACCCGGAGCACGCTGTGCGCCACGCCGTTCACCTCGGGCGGGAAAGATTCGGTGACGATCCCAATCCGCACGCTGCCACCATGCAACGCGATGGTGGCAGCCACCCTGGCTGCGCCGTGGCCAAGGAAAGAACTGTCGGTGACATCTAGTCACCACCTGCGATCTGGTGTCCACCTGAAGGCCGCATAGCGTCCACTTTCCTACATTCCTGCAGGTAGAGCGCATGTCGAATAAGCTTCGGTAACCGGCCCGCCCGCCCCATCTCCCCCGATTAGGCCCTCCCGTGACCCCAACCCGCGCCGTCCCCGGCCCCAGCCCGCGGTGGCGGGTCGAGGCAGGCCTGGCCGGCCGGCCGAGCTTCGCCATCGCCCCGCTGCTGGCCTGCGGGGGCGCCGCCGTGATCGCGGTTCTGCGGATCACCGGCCACCCAGCCGGGCGGTTCGCGGCCTCACTGGTCGAGGGGGTGCTGCCCCTCGGCACCGCCATCGCGGTGGCCCGGCTGATCGGCACCGACCCGGCGCTGGAACTGCAGCTGAGCTACCCGGCGGCCTACCGCCGCACGCTGCTCCGCCGGGCCGCCCTGGTCGCGGGCTGGTCCGGCGGGTTCGCGGCGGTCAGCGCCGCGGCGATCCAGCTGACCGGGCTGTGGACCCCGGGCCTGGCCCGCGCCGAACTGGCCTGGCTCGTCCCCACCGCGGCGCTGACCGCGATCGCGGTGGCCGCCGGGGCGGCCGCGGCGGACGGCCGGGCCGGGGCCGCGGTGGCCGCCCTGGTCTGGGTCATCCAGGAGGGCCTGGCCCGGAGTTTCGCGGGTCATCCCGCGCTGCGCCCGTTCTACCTGTTCGCCACCAGCCGCCCCGGGCCTGACCCGGCGGCGTACTGGCCGAACCGGCTGTCGTTGCTGCTGGTCGCCGTCGTGGCCGCGGTGGCCGGATGGCTGCTGCTGGGCCGCCCGGCGCGGCTGCGCCTCGGCGTGCTCAGCCACGGTGCACCCGGCCGCGGCACCGTCCCTGGCGGCCGCTGACATGCCCGCGCTGCTCGGCTCGGCCGCGTGCGAGTACCGGATGCTGATCCGCGCCTGGTGGCTGTGGGCGGCCATCGCGGTCGCGGGGATCGCGGGTACCCGGCTGGCCGGGATCCCGCTGAGCACTCAGCTGATCTGGCCGGTCCGGGCTGAGGTCGGGATCTACGCGGTGAACTTCAACCTGATCGTCCCCCTGATCGCGGGGCTGGCCCTGGCCGGCCGGGCGGGACGGGACCGCCGGCTCGGGCTGGCCGAACTGCTGGAGTCAACCGGGTCCCGGCGGGGCGCGCGGCTGTGGGGCAGGTTCCTGGGCGCGGCCGCCGCCGTAAGCACCCAGGCCCTGGCCAGCTGGCTGGTGGTGCTGCTGGTGATCACGCTGCAGCGGCGCTCCGGGCTGCCGCTGGCCTGGGGGCTGGCCGCGTTCGCGACCGTGCTGGCGCCGGGGCTCATCTTCGTGACGGCGGTTTCGCTGGCCGGGGCCGCGGTGCTCACCCCCGCGGTGTACCGGGTGCTGCTGGCCGGCTACTGGTTCTGGGGCAACCTGATGCCGCCGCGGCTGATGCCCACGCTGGCCGCCACGCCGTTGATGCCGCTGGGCTCGTACGCGGCCGACGGGCTGTTCGCCCGCGATCTGCCGGGCGGCCTGGCCGGGCTCTCGTACCTGCTGCGGGACGCACGCTCGGCGGCGCAGGCCGGGGCCAGCATCGGGCTGCTGCTGGCCGCCGCGGTGGCCGCCGTCGCCGGCCTGCAACTCACCGAGGCCCGCCGGGCCCGGGCCGGCTGACGGCGGGGGCAGGATGGACCTGACGCTGAGAGGGATCCGGAAGTCGTACCGGGGCGGGATCATCGCCCTGGACCGGCTCGACCTGGACGTCCCGCCGGGCCTGTTCGGTTTGCTGGGACCCAACGGCGCGGGCAAGACCACGCTGATGCGCCTCCTGGCGGGCGTCTCGCGGCCGGACCGCGGGTCGGTCCGGGCCGGCGGCTGGGACCTGAGCCGGGCCCGGGAGCGGCGGCAGTTCCAGGGACAGCTCGGCTACCTGCCCCGGGACCTGGGCCTGTACCCGGAGCTGTCCGGCCGCCGGTTCCTCGACTATGCCGGGACCCTCAAAGGCCTGTCCAGCCCGCGGCGACGGCACCGCCGGGTGGACGAGATGCTCCACCTGACCGGCCTGGACGCGGTGGCGGACCGGCCCGCCGGGGTGTACTCGGGCGGGATGCGGCGGCGGCTCGGCCTGGCCCAGGCCCTGCTCAACGACCCGGCGGTCCTCCTGCTGGACGAGCCGACCGCGGGCCTGGACCCGCAGGAACAGACCCGGATCCGGATCCTGCTGGTCTCGCTGGCCGGGCAGCGCACCGTGGTGCTGGCCGCCCGCGAGGCCGCGGACGTGGCGAGCACCTGCGACCGCTGCGCGGTGCTGGCCGGCGGCCGGGCGATCTTCCAGGGCGACGTGACCGGGCTGGCCCGCGCCGCGGATGGCCTGGTCTGGTCGGTGCAGACGGACCGGCCGCTGAGCGCGGCGCAGGCGGCCGCCGTGGTGTCCGCGGTCCGGCTGCCGGATCGCACCGTGTACCGGGTGATCGCGCCGGCGCCGCCGCTGCCGTCCGCGCAGCCGCTGCGCCCCCGGCTGGAAGACGGCTACCTGGCCCTGATCCTCCGCCGCGAGGCCGGCCGGCAGTGAAAGACTAGCGATCATGCAAACTCTGGTCGTCGATCACCCGCTCATCGCGCACAAGCTGACTACGCTGCGAGACGAGCGCACCGACTCCCCCACGTTCCGGCGGCTCACCGACGAGCTGGTCACCTTGCTCGCCTACGAGGCCACCCGTGAGGTCCGGGTTCAGCCCGAGGTAGTGCAGACCCCGGTCGGCGAGGCCCGCGGGGTGAAGCTGGCCCTGCCGCCGCCGCTCGTCGTCCCGGTCCTGCGGGCCGGGATCGGGATGCTGGACGGCATGATCCGGCTGCTGCCCACGGCCGACGTGGGCTTCGTCGGGCTGGCCCGCGACGAGGAGTCCCTGGTCGCCGCCACCTACGCCAACCGGCTCCCGGCCAACCTGGCCGGCCGTGACGTTTTCGTGCTGGACCCCATGCTGGCCACCGGCGGGACCCTGGAGACCGTGATCACCATGCTGAGCCAGCGCGATGCGGCCTCGGTCACCGCGGTGTGCCTGCTGGCCGCGCCGGAGGGGATCGACCGGATCAAAGCCACGTTCCCCGGCGACGAGCCGCTGCCGGTCCGGGTGGTCACGGCGGCCATGGACGAACGGCTGAACGAGCGCGGCTACATCGTCCCCGGCCTCGGCGATGCGGGGGATCGCCTGTTCGGGGAGATCTGACCCTAAGCCCGGACGCGCAATGATTTGCCCCGGTACGGTGGTCTTTCCCAGGACGGCCAGAGCGCTGGAGGCGTCGTGCGCGATCAGCAGGCCGGCTCCGGGTTCCTGGCTGAGGTCGGACAGGGCTTAGCAACAGACTCGCGGATCGCCGGGTACTGGCTGGAGGAGCAGATCGGCCAGGGCGGGATGGCCGTCGTGTACCGGGCCCGTGATGAGCGGCTGCACCGGCTGGTGGCGCTGAAGGTCCTCGCCCCGGCGCTGGCCGGGGACGGGGAGTCCCGCCAGCGGTTCATCCGCGAGTCCCGGGCCGCGGCGGCGGTGGATGATCCGCACATCATCCCGGTGTTCGAGGCGGGCGAGACCGCCGCCGGGGCGCTGTTCATCGCGATGCGTTTCGTGCCCGGCGGGGATGTGTCCAGCCTCGTCCGCCGGACAGGGCCGCTTACGGCATCCCGGGCGGCGGCGATCGTCTCGCCGGTGGCCTCGGCGCTGGACGCCGCGCACGCGGCCGGGCTGGTGCACCGCGACGTCAAGCCCGCCAACATGCTGCTGGACACCCGGCCCGGGCGGCCTGATCACGTGTACCTGTCGGATTTCGGGCTGAGCAAGGGGACCGTGCCCACCTCGACCGGGCTGACTGGCACCGGGCATTTCATGGGCACTCTGGACTACATCTCCCCGGAGCGGATCGAGGGCCACCAGGCCGACGGCCGGACGGACCAGTACGCGCTGGCCTGCTCGGCGTTCGAGATGCTGACCGGCGGGCCGCCGTTCCGGTCCCCCGAGGCCGCGGCGCTGATGTACGCGCAGCTCTCGCAACCCCCGCCGCCGCTCACCTCGCGGCGGCCCGATCTGCCGGCCGCCGCGGACCAGGTCTTCGCCCGGGCGCTGGCCAAGGCCCCGGGGGATCGCTACGCCAGCTGCCGCGAGTTCGCGGACGCCATGCGGGCGGCATTCGGACTGGCGTCCTACGATTCCGGGCCCGAACCCGTCCCGCCCGCGGAGCACCCGCCAGCCGCAGGGCACCCGGCAGCCGTGGAACACCCGGCAGCCGCGGAGCACCCGGCAGCCGCGGAGCACCCGGCAGCCGCGGAGCACCCCGCCGCACCCGGTCGTCACGCCGCGGCCGCCGCTCCCCCGGCCCCGTCCGCTCTCCCCGCACCGTCGGCCCGGCCCGCCGCGTTCGGACATCCGGCCCCGGCCAGCCGGAGGCCATCTCGGCGCGTCATCCTGGCCGCGCTCGTGGCAGTGCTCGTCCTGGCCGCGGCGGCGATCGGGGCCTACCTCCTGCGTACCAGGCCGTCCGGCAGTCCGCTGGCCGCGATCCCGGTCGCCGCGGCGTGGCCTGGCCATCAGTGCGGGGCCAGCAGCGTTCCCCCGGCCAGCTACCTCGGCTAGCCGGTTCAGCCGCCGGTTCGATGACCTAAGGCCGCATCGGGCCACGTTGGCCCGGTGACAACCTGGCGTAGCCGTACAGTGCGGCGAGCCTGCCCAGGCGGCTGCCGCCCTTGACAAATCCTTAGCAAAGTGATATCATTTTGATAGGTGATCGGAGTGACCGGGCATAGGAGACATCCCATGTACGCACTAAGTGACCACACCGCTCCCCGCGATCCTCCCGGCCGTGCCGTGAGGACCCTCCTGCATCAGATGCGTCCCTGGCCACCCGCGTGGCGCAGGCCAGTAGAGGACCGGCCGCCCTACGCCGTGTGGGTCATCGGGGGCCTGGTCGTCTGGGCCTTCGTCCTGGCTGGCTTCATGGCCTGGGACCTGCACAGCACATCCCGGACCGTCATCTGGGCCATCTTCGCAGGCTGGTGCATCGGTGTGCTCGGGGCATCCATTGCCCGGAAGATCTACCGGTAAGGCACCTCAGCGACCGGGAACTCCGCCAGCCGAACTTCAGCGGTGGCCACCTTGTGATGGCCCTGGCTAGATGCCGACCGGGTGCCAGACCGTCTTGGTCTCCAGGAAAGCCAGCAAACGCCGCAGGCCCGGCTCCGCCGCCCAGTCCTCGGGAACCCGGCCATCCCCAGCCCGGGCGGGGCCGGCCGCGAACACCCGCTTCACGTTCCCGGCCGCGAGCCGTTCCAGGCCGGCCCGGTCCGCCGGGGCCGCGCCGGTCAGGTCGATCGCGTTGACGTCCTGATGCGCGGCCAGCACCGGGGCCAGTTCCCCCAGCCGCCCGGTCAGGACGTTGACCACGCCGCCCGGGACATCGGAGGTGGCCAGCACCTCGGCCAGGCTGACCGCGGCCAGCACCGCGGGCCCGCTGACGGCCAGCACGGCCGTGTTGCCGGTGGCGATGACCGGCGCGAGCACGCTGACCAGCCCGAGCAGCCCGGCCTCTGGTGGCGCGAGCACCGCCACGACCCCGGACGGCTCGGGTACGCTGAGGTTGAAGTACGGGCCCGCCACCGCGTTGGCGCCCCCGGTGACCTGCGCGACCTTGTCCGGCCAGCCCGCGTACCAGACCCACCGGTCGATAGCCGCCGCCACGTTCCGGGCCGCGCCCGCCCGGTCATTCTTTTTTTCCCCAACGACAAGCTCGCCGGTGAACTGCTCCGCCCGGCCTTCGAGCATCTCGGCGACCCGGTACAGGACCTGCCCGCGGTTGTAGGCCGTCGCCCCGGACCAGCCGGGGAAGGCCTTGCGGGCCGCGACCACGGCGTCCCGGGCGTCTTTGCGTGACGCCAGCGCGGCGTGCGCGAGCAGGGTGCCGTCCGGCGCCGTGACCGGGTAGGACCGGCCCGACTCCGAGCGGGGGAACGCGCCCCCGATGAACAGCTTGTAGGTCTTGCGGACCGCCAGCCGGGGGCCGGCACCCGCGGCCGGCGGGCGCCGGGTCACGTCCCGGGCCGGCTGCTCCCCGCCGTTCCGGGACGCGGCGGCGGCCCGGGCGGTGCCGGGCTGTCCCGCCCCGGCCCGGCCAGTCCCGTCCGCAGCCGGGCGGCGCCGGGTGGCGCCCCCCTCCGCGCCCGGGCCGCCGGACCGGGGCGAGGGAGTCTTGCGGGTGGTTTTCGTTGCGGAAGATTTTGCGCTTTTGTCCCGGGGGGCGCGGCGGTCAGGCATCGAGGTACCCCGCCAGCCCGTGACGGCCGCCCTCGCGGCCGAACCCCGACTCCTGGTAGCCGCCGAACGGGCTGGCCGGATCGAACCGGTTGTAGGTGTTGGCCCAGATCACCCCGGCCCGCAGGCGCTGGGCCATCCAGAAGATCCGGCTGCCCTTCTCGGACCAGATTCCGGCGGACAGCCCGTACGGGGTGTTGTTCGCCTTGGCCACGGCCTCCTCCGGGGTGCGGAACGTGAGCACGGACAGCACCGGCCCGAAGATCTCCTCCTGGGCGATCCGGTGCGCCTGGCTGACCCCGCTGAACACGGTGGGCGGGAACCAGTAACCCCGCTCGGGCAGCGAGCAGGCCGGTGACCAGCGCTGCGCGCCCTCCTGCTCCCCCGCCGCGGACAGCTCGGTGATCTTGTCGAGCTGCTGCCGGGAGTTGATCGCGCCGATGTCGGTGTTCTTGTCCAGCGGGTCACCGAGGCGCAGCGTGCCGAGCCGGCGTTTGAGCCGGTCGGTGACGGTGTCCGCGACCGACTCCTGGACCAGCAGCCGGGACCCCGCGCAGCACACGTGGCCCTGGTTGAAGAAGATGCCGTTGACGATGCCCTCGACCGCCTGGTCCAGCGGGGCGTCGTCGAAGACCACGTTGGCGGCCTTGCCGCCGAGTTCCAGGGTGAGTTTCTTGCCCGTGCCGGCGACCGCGCGCTGGATCTCCTTGCCCACCTCGGTCAACCCGGTGAACGCGATCTTGTCCACGCCGGGGTGCGCGACCAGGGCCTGCCCGGTGGCGCCGTCGCCGGTCAGGATGTTCACCGTGCCGGGGGGCAGGTCCGCCTGCTGGATGACCTCGGCCAGCAGCAGCGCGGTCAGCGGCGTGGTCTCGGCCGGCTTGAGCACGCAGGTGTTGCCAGCCGCCAGCGCCGGGGCCAGCTTCCAGGCCGCCATCAGCAGCGGGAAATTCCACGGGATGATCTGGCCGGCCACCCCCAGCGGCCGCGGGTCCGGGCCGAACCCGGCGTGCTCCAGCTTGTCCGCCCAGCCCGCGTAGTAGAAGAAGTGCGCGGCGGCCAGCGGGATGTCCACGTCCCGCGATTCGCGGATCGGCTTGCCGTTGTCCAGGCTTTCCAGCACCGCGAACTCGCGGGCCCGCTCCTGGATGACCCGGGCGATCCGGTACAGGTACTTGGCCCGGGCCCGGCCCGGGGTGGCGCCCCAGGGACCCTCGTAGGCCGCGCGGGCCGCGGCCACCGCCCGGTCCACGTCCTGCTCCCCGGCCTGGGCCACCTCGGCGAGCGGCTCCTCGGTGGCCGGGTTCAGGGTGGCGAAGTACTGGTCCGCGGCCGGGGGGACGAACTCGCCGCCGATGAACAGGCCGTAGCGGGGCGCGATCGACACGATGTCCGTGGACTCGGGCGCCGGTGCGTAGTCCCAGTCCGGCGTGGCCAGGGGTGAGGTGGCGACCATGGCGTTAACCTACCTCGCCTGGGCCCGGCCGCAGGCAGCCCGGGCGGGGGCGCGCCCGGGCGGGGCACCCGGCGGGGCGGGCCCCGCGCGCTGGCGGTCAGGTGATGACGTCGTCCACGTGGACGTTCACGGTGACGTCCCGGAGGCTGGCCTGGCTGCGGAGCTCAGCCACGGCCCGCCGCTGGACCTCGCGGGCCACCGCGTCCAGCCGGTCCCCGTACTCGACGGCGATGGCCAGATCGACCACCGCGGTCCGGCCGAGGACGCCGACCGCCGCGTTGGGGTGCCGGTGCCGCAGGGTGGCCCGCTCGGCCAGGCCGGCCATCCGGCTGTGGGTGCTGCGCCCGAAGGCAACCCGGACACCAGGGACGTCGCGTGCGGCCTCGCGGGCGATCCTGGCCACGGCCCGGGCGGCGATGCGGATGGCCCCGCCGTCACTGAGCTGGAGGGAGTACCAGATATCCGCGACGAGCTTGCGGATCTGGCTGGCGACGGCGCTCTTCAGCGCGACCGGCACGGCGACCTGCTCCTCGGCGAGACCGCGCACCGGGGCCCAGACCCGGCCGAATTCATTGAGCGCGGCCTGGCAGTACAGGCAGCCCCGCTGGTGGCTGGTGAACTGGCCCGCGAACCCGTCGGCGGCCTGCTCGAGCAGTTCATCGGCGTCGGCGCCGCAGGCCAGGCGGGTGCTAGTTCCGCTCAGCAGCAGGCTGACGTCTCCGATCGGCTGGCCCGGGCCGCTCATCTGGTTCACCTCCACTCCGCTAGCGTCTTACTCAGTGTGCGCCTGCCCCGGAACAAGTGGCTGCGGACGGCCGGGATGGTGCTGCCGGTGATGCCCGCGATCTCGGCGAGTGACAGCCCTTCGAAATGACGCAGGACGATCGCGATCCGCTGGGCTGGCGGCAGGGCGGTCACGGCGTTCGTGACCGCGTCGACGGTCAGATCCCGCTCCGTTTGCTGGCCCGGCCCGTCGCCCGCGTCGCCTACGTCGCCGAGCAGGTCGAGGGATTCGGTGACCCGCCTGCGGGTGATCCGGTTCAGCGCGCGGCGGGTGACGATCCGGTACAGCCAGGTGGAAAAGCTGGAGTCCGCCTTGAATCCGGGCAGCTGCTGCCACGCCGCGACGAGCGCTTCCTGGGCGACGTCTTCCGCGTCCTGATGGTTACCGAGCAGCCGCAGCGCCACCCGGTAGGCCAGCAGGCCGTGACGGTCAACGAGATCGGCGTACGCGTCAACGTAGCCTTCCTGGGCCCGCTGGACCAGGTAGGCGTCGTCGACCTCTGATCCCACCGCCCCCTCCTCCTACCTGGTTTCTCCGTGTCCCAGCCTGCGGGCCCCCGGGCCTGCGCCCCCGGCCTGCGGGCCCCCGGGCCCCCGGCCCGCAGACCCCCACTGCCCCGGCCCTCAGGCCTCCACTGCCCCGGCCCGGAGAAAAAATGTGCGACGTTTCCGGCCGGGCCGTGTCTAACCATGCAGAACGGACCGAATAACCGGTGCCGGCTCGATGCGGCCCACAGGCCGCTGCCGCTGCCACACTCCGGCCTTCCACGGCTCGGGGTTCCACAGTTCGGCGTTCCACAGTTCGGCGTTCCTTGACTTCGACAGAGAGAGTGCACCCTGATGACGCAGACCAGCAGCTCGGCACCGCCGGCTAAACCGGCCGCCCGGACCAGCGAGCTCAGTCCAGGTACCGCCGAGCGACTGTCCACCGACGACGGCAAGATCAGCGTCGCGCAAAGCGTGGTGCAGAAGATCGCCGGGATCGCCTGCCGTGAGATCAGCGGCGTGCACGCCATGGGCGTGTCCACCAGCCGCGCCTACGGCGCGGTCCGGGAGCGGATCCCCGGCAGCAGTGGTCCCAACGTCGCCCAGGGCGTGGGGGTGGAGGTCGGTGAGAGTCAGGCCGCGATCGACCTGGACATCGTCGTGGAATACGGCGTTAGCATCGCTGACCTGGGCCGGAGCATCCAGCGCAACGTCAAGCAGGCCGTCGAGCGGATGACCGGGCTGGACGTCGTCGAGGTCAACATCAACGTCGATGACCTCTGGCTGCCGGGCAACGACGACCAGGATGACGCGCCTTCGCGGGTGTCATGACCCAGCAGGCCCAGGCGGTCGTCGACGGCGTAGACCTTGACGCCGTGGCCGCGGCGGTCCGCGGCTGCCCGGCCATCGATGACCTCTCTGCGGGCCCGTGGGGCGGCGTGGTGTCCTACCTGCCCGGACGCCAGGTAGCGGGGGTCCGGGTCGCGTCCGATCACGTGCTGATCTCCGTTCGCGGCCGATGGGGGGTCCCGGTCGCGGAGATGGCCCGCCAGGTCAGGACGGCCGTGGCCGGACTCGTGGGGCTGCGCCGGGTAGACCTGGAGGTAGCCGACCTGGCCGGCGTACCCGGCGAACCCCCGGCTGGCGTTCCTGATGAGTCCCAGGCTGGCGTTCCTGATGAGTCCCAGGCTGGCGTTCCTGATGAGTCCCAGGCTGGCGTTCCTGATGAGTCCCAGGCTGGCGTTCCTGATGAGTCCCAGGCTGGCGGGCCACGCGAAGAAGTGAGTTCATGGCCGACGAGCAATCCTGGCAGCGGGCCCGGCGTGAGTTCATCCGCACCCATCACCCCGACCGTGGCGGTGACGCCGCTGCGTTCGCCGCTGGCCTCGCCGCCTATGACCGGCGCCCTGCGGGGGAGCCACCCGCCAGGGTGGTGATCGTCGCGGACACGCCGTGGCTGGTCAGCCTGCTGAGGCCGATACTGCGCCGGATGGGCTGGCGGCGGCCACCAGCCCGGACCAAGTGACGACCTCGTGAGATTGTGAATGTGAGATGACATGACACGTATCACTGCGATGGGCATCGTGATCGGGCTCGCCCTCGGCCTGGCCTTGGTGTTCGGCAACTTCGGGGACATGCTCATCGTCGCCTTGTTCGCGGCGATCGGCTTTGTCGTGGCCAAGGTGCTCGAGGGTGACCTGGACCTGGGTCCCTACCTGTCACGCCGGCGCGACAGCCGATGACGGCCACCACGGCCATCCAGCCCGCGGCACCCGCCTCCGCGCCGGGCCGCAACGAGCTGGGCATGATCAGCATCAACGACCGGGTGGTGGAGAAGATGGCCGCCCGCGCCGCAATCGAGATCCCGGACGCGGGTGCGGCCGCGTCGCGGTTCATGGGCCGTTCCCTGGCTGGCGCCTCCGCCCTCGGAGCCCGGCAGACGAGCCTCACCGCGCTGCCGAAAGCCTCGGCCGACGTTGACGGCTCGCTAGTGAACCTGGACTTGTCGATCAGCGTGCGCTGGCCCGCGTCAGTCCCCGAGGTCAGCAGCGCGGTCCGGGAGAACGTGCGCCGCCGCGTCAGTGAACTGGCCGGCCTCACCGTGAGTGAAGTATCCATCTCGGTCACTGCCCTGGTCACCCAGCTGCCAGCGCCACCCCGGGTGCACTGACAGGAGCAAGGACAGACAGATGAGAACCAACGGATGAGACTCGTGAACCGCGTCCTGGCCGCCCTGCTGAGCCTGGCCCTGGTGGCCGCGGCGGTGCTGCTCATCGCCACCGTCGTGGCCGACCGGACCAGCCACCACCAGGGGATCGTGCACTGGCGCGCCGCTTATCACTGGGCCCGGACCACCACCTGGGACGCAGGCAGCATCCGGGTGATCTGCGGGATCCTGATCGCGGTCGGGCTGGTGCTGCTGATCCTGGAGCTGAAGCCGGCCCGGGTATCCCGGCTGGCCGCCGATCCCACCGAGGCGGGCGCTGACGCGATTGACACCGCCTACACCCGCCGGGGCCTGGCCGCCGCCATCCGGTCCGCGGTGACCGCGGTGGATGGGGTACGGAGCACGTCGGTCACGGTCAAGCGGCGCAAGGTGAAGGTCGCCGCCACCGCGTCCGCCCAGGACCGGGCCGCCGCCCGCAGCCTGCGTGACCCGATCACGGACGCTGTCCGGCAGCGGCTCGCCGCGCTGAAGCTGCGTCGGACACTGTCGGTGTCGGTCCAGGTCGCCCCCAGGAGTCGCTGATGCACGCCGACCGCACCAACCGCACCTTGCTGATCGTGCTCGCTTTGCTGCTGATCGCCATTGGCCTCGACGCGGGGGCCGCATCCATCGGCGTGTACGGCACCGGGACCGAGCACAGCACGCTCATGGACAACCCGACCGGGCACTACTTCGGCGCGCACGGCGTCTGGCTGTGGCCCGTCATCGCGGTGGCCGCGCTGATCATCGGGCTGCTGGCGCTGCGCTGGCTGATCGCGCTGCTGTTCTCCACCGACCGCTCGGGTGACCTGATGATCAAGTCGAGCACCGGCGCAGGCCGGACCACCCTGGCCCACCGGGCGCTGGCCGATGCCGTGGTCGGGGAGATCGAGGGCTACCGGGGCGTGGACTCGGCGCGGGCCCGGCTGATCGGCGACTCAGACGATCCGGAGCTCGTGGTCAGGGCAGTCCTCGAGGAAACCGCGGACTTCACCGCGTTGCGGCAGCGGATAGAAACCGAAGCGCTGACCCACGCCCGCCAGGCACTGGGCAACATGTCGCTGCCCGCCCAGCTGGACCTGACCATCACCGATCGACGGTCCTCCCGGGTCAGCTAATCCAGCGCCGCAGCCCGCGCCGCCGCGGCCAGCGTGTGCTGCATCAGCACGGCGGTGGTGACCGGGCCGACGCCGCCCGGGACCGGGGTGAGCACTGAGGCGATGCCGGTCACGGCGGCCTCGTCCACGTCTCCTACCAGCCCCCCGCCATCCGTGCTGCCCGTGGTTGGCGCGGGAGTGGTGCCCACGTCGATCACCACGGCCCCCGGGCGCACGTGATCCGCCCCGATCAGCTTGGGGCGGCCGGCCGCGACGACAAGGATGTCAGCCTCCCGGCAGACGGCCGCGAGATCCACGGTCCGGGAGTGGGCGATCGTGACCGTGGCCTGCTCGGCCAGCAGGAGCAGCGGCGACGGGCTTGCCCACCACCGTGGACCGGCCGACCACGACCGCCCGGCGGCCGCTGAGCGGGATGCGCTCATGCCGCAGGATCTGCAGCACGGCCGCGGCGGTGGCCGGGGCGAACACGCCCGGGAGCCCCGCGGCCAGCCCGCCCAGCGAGGCCGGGTTGGCCCCGTCAACATCCTGGCCGACCGGGATGGCCGCGCCCACCTGGGCCAGCTCGGCACCGGCTGGCAACGGGGTCTGGCAGACGATGCCGTGCACCGCCGGATCCCGGGACAGTTCCGCGAGGCGGTCACTGATCTGCGCGGCGCTGACCGGACCGCCCATCTGAAGGACCTGGCAGGCAATAGCAGTCCGGCGCGCCGCCCGCCGGATGGACCGCACGTACCAGGCTGCGCCCGGGTCATCGGTGGGGACCAGCACCGCGAGGGTGGGGACGATCCCGCCGCTGCGCAGCACGTCGGCGGCCGCGGCGGTCGCCGTGGCCATCGTCGCGGCGATCGTTCTGCCGTCTATGAGGTGGGTCACCCTGCGTCTCCTGATCGGATGAACAGAAGTGAACCACGAGCGGGGCCGGGGCTGCGGTAAGTGCCGGGCGCTGGGCCTGCGGCCCCTGGCCGGTCAGCTGGCCGGGCGGTAGCGGTCCAGGATCGCGGCCCGCAACGCGGGGGCGGACAGGCCGGCCTCGTCCAGGATGGGAGGCACCAGCCCGCTGTTCGTGACGAGCAGGCCGAGCGCGATGTGCTCGACGCCGATGTCGCTCTGGTGCTGGGCCACCGCCTCGCGCAGCGTGTTCTCCAGGCATTTCTTGGCGCCGGTGGTGAACGGGATGTGCCCGGCAGGCTGGTCCGCGGCCCGATAGCGGCCCTCGGGCGGGGCAGCCACGGCCCGCACCGGCTGGACCCGCCGGACCCGGTCCCGGTGCCGCCAGCGATGGATGAACCTGCGGCGAGCGGGACCGGGGCGGCGGGTCGTCCGGTGGACGGCCTGGTCGGCCCGGGTCAGCGCGTCCGGGCCGAACGACGCGTCGATCCTGGCCCGCACGGCGTCGAGATCGATCCCGATCGAGGCCAGCGCAGCCCGGTCGAGGTCGGCGAACAGGCCCGCCCCGGCCCCGATCCCGGCCCGGCGGACGATTTCCTCCTCGACCCGGTCGGGCGTGAGGCCCCGCTCACGCAAGACCGCGCTGGCCGGCTGATCGACGCCGACCAGGGCCAGGAGCAGATGCTCACAGCCGATGTATCGGTGGCCGAGCCGGCGGGCGTGTCTCTGGGCATGGACCACGACGGTGCGGGCGTCACCGGTGAAGCGCTCCAGCATCATCGCCTCCCGCTCCGCCGGCCGTGCTTGCGGTGCACGGTCTGCTTGGTGACCCCGAGACGCTCGGCGATCTGCTGCCAGGACCACCCCAGCGCCCGGGCGTTATCGACCTGGAGAATCTCCAGCCGTTCGGTGAGCTGCCGGAGGGCCGCCACAGCCCGGAGCCCGGCCTCCGGGTCGGTGCTGGCCGCACCCTCGGCGATCTCGAGTACTGGTTCCATGACTGTCAGCATATGCTGACGGTCAGGGCGCGTCAACATATGCTGACGCAACTCCCGCTCCGGGGCCTTGCCTTCACCGGGCCTGACGCCGAGTTCAGGCCGCCAAGGCGCGGCGATGAGTTCGTGATCAACTGATTGGTGCTGCTGGGACAGCACCAATCAGTTGATCACGTTCGCGGGAACGGCGCCGTGGCGGCCCATCTGTCACAGCAGCCACGCAGGCCGCAGGCGGCGCGCGGCGCGCGGGGTTTCGTGGACGCTTCGTGCTGGTCACACACGCCAGCGCCATCGCCCGACGGTCCCACTGGGTGGCGGCGCTGAGCCAGGGCCGGCCGGACCGGTCGTAGCGGGGGTCACCGGCGGCTTCGTCACCCTTCACTCACGGTCAGGTGGTTTGGGCTAGCATCCTCCGGAAGACCGTTGAGCAAGGGGCGCAGAATGAAGTTCTACGGCGAGATGAGGGTCCAGGGTGGCGGCCCCCTCGACGGCTCCCGCTTCGACGCGCTCGCCTACGCGCTGGCCCAGATCGAGGCCACCGACCCGGCGATCGAGGACGTGGACCTGACCTCTTCACTCGCCCAGGGCTGGGTCACCGCCTCGATGACCATCAGCCACGAGAACCTGGAACTCGCGGTGGCCAAGCTCATCTCCACGGTGCGGACCGCCATTTACCCGAATGGCGACCACGCGGGCGGGTGGCAGTTCCTGACCGAAACGGCCGGGCTTTCCGTGCACCCTGCGACGGAGCGCGCCGGGGTGAACGCTTCCGGCCAGCTTCCGTTGCCCGGCCCTGGGGCCCCGCCCGGCCCTGCGGCCCCGCTTCCCCCGCCTGCGCCGGACACCCTGGCACCGCCGGTCCGGCCCGCCCGCCTGGACGCGCGGTCACGACGGGGTGCATCCCCGCGCATCTGGACAGACCGGGCGTTCCCCCCGGAGGCTGAGCCGGCTTCCCGGGGGCTGACCGGGCTCCCCGGCGGCTGACCGAAACACAACCGTGACCAATAGTTTTCAGCCAATCTTCAGGTGCCAGCGTCTTAGCAGGTGACGAGGGGGGTCCAGCCCCTGCTGGAAGGAGCACCTGATGAGGCTTACTCGCATGCGGATCACTATGGCTGCCGGCCTGCTGGCGGTGTCGGGCACGGTCGCGGCGACGGCGGTGGCGGTGGCCCCGGCGTCCGCCACGTCTACCGCGGTCGTGGTGGTCAACTGCGCCGGCCAGGGCCAGGTCCGGCCGGGCGGCTACGACATCGGCTGTACGGCCAACGAGATGCTGGCCACGCTGCACTGGCAGACCTGGCGCGGCACCGCGTACGGCAACGGCGTGCTCAAGGTCAACAACTGCATACCGACCTGCGCCCAGGGCAAGTACATCAAGTACCCGGTGCTGACCGTGCTGTGGCGGCCGAAGGTGTGGCCGGGGCACCCGGGGCACCGCTACTTCACCAGGGTGACCTGGATCTTCACCGGCAAGCGCCCCGGGCACGCGCTAGCCGCTCAGACCCTCACTCTCCCGGCCCGCTAACCGCGGGCTGACCGGTCCACCGGGCGGGTGCCTGGTGTCTTCAGCTGACGGCGGCGCGGTGCCAGGCGGCCAGCGCCGTCTCGATATCCCGCCCGGTCACGCCGGCGTGGGTGAGCATTCGCACCCGCCCCGGCACCACCGTGACCCGCAACCCGGCCGCGTCCAGCCGCCGCATCCATTCCACCGCCGGCCAGCCCGTCCCGGCCACGTCCACGAACACCACGTTGGTCTGGACGCTGGCCGGATCCACGCCGCCCGCCACGATCCCGGCGACGCCCTCGGCCAGCCGTCGGGCGTTCGCGTGATCCTCGGCGAGCCGGCCTGGGCCGTCCCGCAGCGCGATCAGGCCCGCCGCGGCCATGATCCCGGCCTGCCGCCAGGCCCCGCCGAACAGGATCTTCAGCCGGCGTGCCTCCCGGATGAACTCACGATTCCCGGCCAGCAACGACCCGATCGGCGCACCCAGCCCCTTGGACAGGCAGAACATCAGCGCGTCCACGTGCCGGGTGTACTCGGCCACGGCCGTCCCGGCCACCACGGCCGCGTTGAAGATGCGGGCGCCGTCCAGGTAGAGGGGGGTGTCCCGGCTGGCGCAGACCTTGGCGATGGCGGCCAGGTCCGCGACGGGCAGGACCGACCCGCCACCTCGCTGATGGGTGTTCTCGACCGCGACCAGGCCGACGTGCTCAACGTCGTAGGGATCGGGCTCCAGGGCGGCCGCGACCTGTTCCGCGGACAGCAGCCCGCGCGGCGCCGGAATCCGGCGGAAGGCGATCCCGGATAGTGCCGCGGCCGACGCCGCCTCGGTCCCGCCCACGTGGGCGGTGGCCTCGCAGGCCACGAACCCGCCGGACCGGACGTAGGTATGCAGCGCGATCTGGTTGCAGAGGGTGCCGGTGGGCAGGTACAGCGCGGCCTCATGGCCGGTTAGCCCGGCCGCGGCCTCCTGCAGCCGGTTGACGGTCGGGTCGTCGCCGTACCAGTCGTCGCCGACCTCGGCGTCGGCCATGGCCCGGCGCATCTCCGGCGTCGGCCTGGTTACGGTGTCCGAGCGAAGGTCGATGTAGCCATCGGATGCCGCGCTCATATCGCTCCTTCCTGACTGGCGGCCTTCACTGAGCTCGCTGCACGTCGTCGAACTGCGTCACCGGCTTTCGGGGACGACAATGGCTCCCGGGTCGGGGGCGTCTCCCGGAACAACGCTGTCCACCCGCGAATCGTAACGCCGGGCTCGTTTACAGTGGCCCACGTGGCCGAGCCGTTCCCCAGCCGGATGATCTCGCCCAGGTCAGGGCAAGACACGCTGCCCGCCCAGCCGGAAGCGCACTACGGGATACAGGTGGCCCGGCTGACCGAGCTCGATCTCGGCGTGTACCGCGTCGGCCGCCGGGACGGCCCGGACTGGGTGGCCCGGGTCTTCGCGGCGGACCGGGCCCCTGGCGGCCGCTGAGGGTGACGCGGCCCTCCTCTGGCACCTCGAGCAGCAGGGGTTCCCCGCCGAGCGGTGTGCGTCGCAGCACAGGGTTATGTGGTGAACGAGCCGGACCCGGTGGGCGGGCGCGGGCGGCAGGTCCGGCTCACGCCGCGTGGTGAGCAGGCCCAGGACCACTACCACCGGCTGGCGGACCAGATCGGCGACGGCTGGCGGGCGCGATCCGGGGACGGCGTGATCGACGCGCTGGCCGGGGCGTTGCGGGCTCTGTATGCCCAGCCGGACGGGCAGCCCCTCATCGGGGCCGGGCTGGCGCCGTACCCCGACGGCTGGCGGGCGCACCCGCCCTACCAGCGGCTGACCGAGGCCATGATCACCGATCCGGCCGGGGCGCTCCCCCGCTATCCGATGGTGACCCACCACGGCGGCTACCCCGACGGCAGCTGACCGCATGGTGCCGGAACCCCGTGGGACAGTGCCCGGCGTGTAGTCGATAGCCACGAGGCTGTTGATCAAGGCTCTATCCAGGCATGCTTGCCACACAAGGGGTGAGCGGGGTATGCAGGAAGAGTAGCGATGCCCCTACGAGGGAGTATTCGCAGCGGTACCGCGTCACGGTGAGATAAGCGCAGGCGTGGTCCGCACGACCGAACGGCCCATGGCCCGCCTGCCGGAAGGATGACTTCAGTGACTGCGGCCAGCACCAGCGCCCCCGTGACCTATACAGCGGTATGCCAGCAAGCCGGCCCGTGGTGGAAAATCACGGTGCCCGAACTGGACGAGACAACCCAGGCCCGGCGGCTCGGCGACGTGCCCGCCACCGTGACCGACCTGGTCGCGCTCACGACCGGCGCAGATCCGGCGACCATCCGGGTCGAGATGGAGGCGCAAGTAGCAGCAGGGCCCGGCATCGACGCCGCAGGCTGGCTCAAGGCCGCGGTGGCCGCAGCGATCCTCTTCGCGATCATCCGCCGCGTGATCCGCTCCTGACCCCGGACGGTCAGTCGAGGGAGAAGTAGTCGGGGCTGGGGTAAACACCGGTGAGCTGCTTGCGGCGCTGCATGAGCAGGTCGTTGAGCAGGCTGGACGCCCCGATCCGGAACAGGGCCGGGGTGAGCCATTCCGGCCCGGCCGTCTCCTTGACCAGGACCAGGTAGCGGACCGCGTCCTTGGCGGTGCGCACCCCGCCGGCCACCTTCACCCCGACCCGCCGGCCGGTGGCCGCCGCGAAGTCGGCCACGGCGCCCAGCATGACCAGGGTGACCGGCGGGGTCGCGGCCGGCGACACCTTGCCCGTTGAGGTCTTGATGAAATCCGCCCCGGACAGCATGGCCAGCCAGGAGGCCCGGGCCACATTGTCCAGGGTGGCCAGCTCCCCGGTCTCCAGGATGACCTTGAGGTGGGCCGGGCCGCAGGCCTCGCGGACCGCCCGGATCTCCTCGGCGACCAGCCCGTACCGGCCGGCCAGGAACGCCCCCCGGTCGATGACCATGTCAACCTCGTCGGCGCCCGCCGCGACCGCGTCGGCCACGTCGGCCAGCTTGACCGCCAGCGACGCGCGGCCGGACGGGAACGCGGTGGCCACCGAGGCGACCTTCACGCCGCTGCCCGCCAGTTCGGTGCGGGCCACGGCGACCAGGTCGGGGTACACGCATACGGCGGCGACGGGCGGCACGGCGTGGTCGGCCGGGTCGGGCTGGCGGGCCTTGGCGCACAGCCCCCGGACCTTGCCGGGGGTGTCCGCGCCCTCCAGCGTGGTCAGGTCGACCATCGCGACCGCGGCGTTCAGCGCCCACAGCTTGGCGTCCCGCTTGATGGAGCGGGTGGCCAGGGTGGCGGCGCGCTGCGCCGCGCCCACCTGGTCCACGCCGGGCAGCCCGTGCAGCAGCTGGCGGAGCGCGGCGTCCGAGGTCGCCACGTCGGCCGGGTTGAGGCTGAGCAGGTCCGTGCCGCGCAGGTCCGCACCGCCCGGCGCCGCGCCCTGGCCGGCCAGACCGGCCTGGCCGGCCACCGCCGTGTCCCGCTGCATCCCCACGCTCCTGCTGGTCGGCTGGCTCACCGGCGCACCACGCTCACGGGGCCGCCGCGCTCACGGGCGTCCCGGTATCCGGACCACAGCATTGCTCGCGGCCCGGGCGATGGCAAATCCCGGCTTGATCACCGTATCGATGATCCGCAACCGTTCGTCGAAATGCCCGAACGCGCTCTTCATGGCGTTGATCGTGAGCCACTCGATGTCCGACCAGCCGTAGCCGAACGCCTCCACCAGCCGCTCGAACTCCGAGGAGACGCTGACCCCGCTCATCAGCCGGTTGTCGGTATTCACCGTGACCCGGAAGGACAGCTGGCGCAGCAGCCCGATCGGGTGCGCCTCGATGGACGGGGCCGCGCCGGTCTGCACGTTCGAGGAGGGGCACATCTCCAGCGGGATCCGGCGGTCCCGGACGTAGCTGGCCAGCCGGCCCAGCGTGGCGTGACCATCCGCGCCGATCCGGATGTCGTCCACGATCCGCACCCCGTGGCCGAGCCGCTCGGCCCCGCACCATTGCAGCGCCTCCCAGATGGACGGCAGCCCGAAGCCCTCCCCGGCGTGGATCGTGATGTGGAAGTTCTCCCGCGCCACGTACTGGAACGCGTCCAGGTGCCGGGTGGGCGGGCTGCCCGCCTCGGCGCCGGCGATGTCGAAGCCGACCACGCCCTCGTCCCGGTGCCGCACCGCGAGCTCGGCGATCTCCAGCGACCGGGCCGCGGTGCGCATCGCGGTGAGCAGCGCGTACACGGTGATGCCCCGCCCGGCGCTGCCGCGGCGGAAGCCTTCCAGGACCGCGGTCACCACCTGCTCCAGGGTGAGACCGCCGGCCACGTGGAGCTCGGGGGCAAACCGGACCTCCGCGTAGACCACCCCATCGGCGGCGAGATCCTCCGCGCACTCGGCCGCGACCCGGATCAGGGCCTCGCGGGTCTGCATCACCGCGACCGTGTGCTGGAACGCATCCAGGTAGTACTTCAGGTGGCCACGGTGCGCCCCCCGGCGCAGCCACTGCTCGACCTCCGCCACGTCCTGCGACGGCAGCCGGTCATAACCGATCTCACGGGCCAGGTCCACCACCGTGGCGGCCCGCAGGCCACCGTCCAGGTGGTCGTGCAGCAGCACCTTGGGGACAGCCCTGATCTCCTCGATTGTCGGAGCCATGCCCCCCATTGTCACAGATGATCGATGATCAGCGGCGCGGCCTCCGGTGGCTGCCCGCCGACCGTCACCGCCCCGGCCAGTGCGGCGGCCGCCGGGCCGAACCGGGACTCGTCGTCGCTCAGGAGCTCCAGCAGGGGCTGGCCCCGCTCGACCCGCTCGCCCGGCTTGGCCAGGCAGCGCACGCCGGCCGCCGGGCTGACCGGATCCTCCTTGACCGCGCGCCCGGCGCCGAGCCGCCAGGCGGCCACCCCGACCGCCCGGGCGTCGAGCCGCTGCAGCCAGCCATCGCCGGGCGCGGGCAGCACCGCCCGGGTGTGCCGGGCCGCGGGCAGCGGCGCGTCCGGGTCGCCGCCCTGGGCGGCCACCATGGCCCGCCAGGCCTCCAGCGCGCGCCCGTCGGCCAGCGCCGCCGCCGGGTCCGCGTCGATCCCCACCAGCCGGAGCATCTCCCGGGCCAGGGCCAGGGTCACCTCGACCAGGTCCGCAGGCCCCTCGCCGCGCAGCGTGGCCACCGCCTCCCCGACCTCCACGGCGTTACCCACGGCCCGCCCCAGGGGGGTGCCCATCCTGGTCAGCAACGCCGACGTGGCCACCCCGTGCTCCGCGCCCAGGGTGACCATGGTCTGGGCCAGCTGCCGGGCCGCGGACTCCTCGCGCATGAACGCCCCGCTGCCCACCTTCACGTCGAGCACCAGCGCCCCGGTGCCCTCGGCGATCTTCTTGGACATGATCGAGCTGGCGATCAGCGGGATCGACTCCACGGTCCCGGTCACGTCGCGCAGCGCGTAGAGGCGGCGGTCGGCCGGGGCCAGCCCGGGCCCGGCCGCGCAGATCACGCAGCCCGCCGTCTGCAGCACCGCGCGCATCTCGTCGTTCCGCAACGAAGACCGCCACCCGCGAATGGCCTCCAGCTTGTCGAGGGTGCCCCCGGTGTGGCCGAGACCGCGCCCGGACAGTTGCGGGACCGCGGCCCCGCAGCTGGCCACCAGCGGCGCGAGGACCAGCGACACCTTGTCGCCGACCCCGCCGGTGGAGTGCTTGTCCACGGTGGGGCGGCCCACCCCGGACAGGTCCAGCCGCTCTCCCGAATCGATCATGGCCGCGGTCCAGGTGCGCAGCTCGGCGGGGTCCAGGCCCTGGAAGTAGATCGCCATGAGCAGGGCGGACATCTGCTCGTCAGGGACGGCGCCGGGGCCGGTGGCCAGGTAGCGGTCGAAGAGCCAGCGGATCTGGGCGTCGGTCAGCCGTTCCCCGTCCCGCTTGGCCCGGATCAGGTCGACGGCGTGGTGGTCGGTGGCGGCGGCCTCGTCCGCGGAAGGCCCGGTCACGACGCGTCAATCGGCAGGGCGCGGCGCGGCGTGGCATGGCGCGCGCGCCTCTTGCTGTTATCAGCCGGGGCCTCAGCGGGCTCAGTCACGCCGGGCGCTCAGGTCGGTGCCGGTGAACGCGCCCGGCAGCAGCTCACCCAGCTCCCGGGGGCCGGCTTCGGTGTCCAGCAGCAGGCCCGGGCCGCCCGCCTCCAGCAGCAACTGGCGGCACCGTCCGCACGGCACCAGCGGCTCACCGTCCCCGGCCACCACGCTGACCGCGGCCAGCCGCCCGCCCCCCGTCGCATGCAGCGCGCTGACCAGCCCGCACTCGGCGCACAAGGTCAGGCCGAACGAGGCGTTCTCGACGTTGCAGCCGGTGATAATCCGCCCGTCCTCGGCCTGGCCGGCCGCGCCGACCCGCAGCCGCGAATACGGCGCGTAGGCCCGGCCGGCCACCTCCGTGGCCGCGGCCCGCAACCCCGCCCAGTCGATCTGGGCCCGGTCGATCGTCACGTCCAGCCTCCGAGTCAGGTTCGCCATGATCGTGGTGCCTTTTGCCCCGCGGGCGGGGCAAAAGGCACCACGATCATGTGTGGTTGCCCGCCTCAGGACTGCGAGTCGTAGCGGAAGCCGCCGATGAAGCGGCGGAACAGCCCGCCCTCCGGCGCCAGCGGCTCCTCGGGGGGCGGGGCCTGCGGGCGTTCCCGGCCTTCCGGCTGGTCGTAGTCGGCCCGCGCGATGGCGTCCACGACCTGCGCGTCGTCGAAGGCCTCCGAGCCAGGGATCTCCGGCACGAAGCCGACCAGGTCCCCGTCCTGGAGAACCTCAGCCTCCAGGGACGCTGTGCCTTCGTTGCCCCAGACCGCCTCACGGCGGTCGGGCAGTACCACCCGCACCCCGTAAATGTCGATCCCGGCGTTCTCCAGATGCGCGTCGATGCCCCGCTCACGCAGAGCGTCGGCCACCCGTCGGGCCCGGTTCTCATCCATCCCGCCAACCTACCCGTGGCCAGCCGGCGCTTTACCCCGCGGCCCGGCCGCCGCCTTACCCCCGGCCCCCGCCCTCACCCAAGGCCCGGCCACTGTCTAACGCCGCGGGCCGGCCACTGCCTAACCCCACGGCCCGGCCACTGCCTAACCCGCGGCCCGGCCACTGCTTTACCCCCCGGCCCTCCGGCGCCTTCACCCGAGGCCGGCCGGCGCGCCCCTCACCTGCGGCACTGGTCGGCTGGGGCGATGGCGGCCTCGTCGAAGCGCTGGCGGTCTCGTACCGGGCCAATTGATCATTGGGTCCCTCTGGGCCGGACGGGCGGATTTCGATTTGGCAACGGGACGGCTGCGGCCGCCTGTCACCGCTTCCCTGGCCGCCCTACCAGGTCTAACCTGCGGACATCCCAGAGCGGGGCGTTTGGGATCTTCCCAGGTCCCGCGTACCGGGTGGAACGGGGGGCCACCGGCGGCCCTGCGGGTGGCGCGAGCCACCCCCGCAGAGAGGCGGCCGCAGCCGCACCTGTCGATGCAGGCGGTGTCAACCGCCCCGGATCAGGAGGTTTTCGTGAGACGCACGGTTCCGGCCATCGCGGCTTTCGGCGTGCTGGCGCTGCTCGCCGCGGCGTGTGGCAGTAACACGTCCGGCCCGTCTGGCTCGTCCAGCGCATCGAGCAGCGCGAAGGTGGCCAGCTTCAAGGGCTGCATGGTCACCGACACGGGCGGTATCGACGACCGCTCGTTCAACTCGTCCGCGTGGCAGGGCATGCAGCAGGCCCAGTCGGCCGACCCGAGCGGTGTCGCGGTGAAGTACCTGCAGTCCAGTTCGCAGAGCGACTACGTGCCGAACATCAACGCGTTCATCCAGCAGAAGTGCGGAATCATCGTGACCGTCGGCTTCCTGATGGGCAGCGCGACGCAGAGCGCGGCCAAGGCGCACTCGAGCCAGAAGATGGCGATCGTCGACTACAACTACACGCCGCCGCTGAAGAACGTGGACGCGCTGCTGTTCAACACGGTTCAGGACGGCTTCCTGGGCGGCTACCTGGCCGCCGGGATGACCAAGACCGGGAAGGTGGCCACGTTCGGCGGGCAGAAGCTGCCCACGGTCACCATCTACATGGACGGGTTCTGGGACGGGGTCCAGTACTACAACGCCCAGCACCACAAGAACGTCAAGGTGCTCGGTTGGAGCGAGAAGACCCAGAACGGGAACTTCACCGGTGACTTCACCAACCAGACCAAGGGCCTGACGCTGACCAACACGTTCATCCAGGAAGGCGCCGACATCATCTTCCCGGTCGCCGGGAACGTCGGCCTGGGTGCGGCCAAGGCCGTGCAGACCGCCGACCAGCAGGGCCACAACGTCAACATGATGTGGGTGGACACCGACGGCTGCGTGAGCGCCGCGCAGTACTGCAAGTACTTCATCACCAGCGTGGAGAAGGGCATCCAGACCGCGGTGAAGACCGCGGTGCTCAACGCGGCCCACGGCACCTTCAAGGGCGGCAACTACATTGGCACGCTGGCCAACGGCGGGGTCACGCTCGCGCCGTACCACGACTTCGCCGGCAAGGTCCCGGCCGCGCTCCAGTCGGAGCTGGCCAAGGTGAAGACGGGTATCGAGAACGGAAGCATCAAGACACCCACCAAGAGCCCGGTGTAACCCAGCCGGATAGGTTTGGCTGCGCGTGACCCGGGCGGGGACCCCGCCCGGGTCACGCTGGCGTGGGAGGCGTTGGGTGAAGCTTGAGCTGAAGGGGATCACGAAGCGCTACGGCAGCCTCGTGGCTAACGACCACGTCGACCTGACCGTGGAACCGGGCCAGATCCACGCGCTGCTCGGCGAGAACGGCGCGGGCAAGACCACCCTGATGAACGTCCTGTTCGGACTGACCCAGCCGGACGAGGGCGGGATCCTGATCGACGGCCAGCCGCAGCACCTCGGCTCGCCGAGCCACGCGATCCAGGCCGGCATCGGCATGGTGCACCAGCACTTCATGCTGGTCCCAGTGTTCACCGTGGCCGAGAACGTCACCCTGGGCATGGAGCGGACCCGCGCGCTCGGCCTGCTCGACCGCAAGCGGACCCGCCGGGACGTGCGCGAGCTGTCCGAACGGTACGGGCTGCAGGTCAACCCGGACGCGCTGGTCGAAGACCTCCCGGTGGGCGTCCAGCAGCGGGTGGAGATCGTCAAGGCCCTGCTGCGCGAGGCCAATGTGCTCATCCTGGATGAGCCCACCTCGGTGCTGACCCCCGGTGAGACCCAGGAACTGTTCCGGATCATGCGGGAACTGCGGGCTGGCGGCCGGTCCCTCGTGTTCATCTCGCACAAGCTCAAAGAGGTCCAGGAGATCGCCGATACCATCACGGTCATCCGCCGCGGCCAGGTGGTGGGCCAGCGGCCGCCGACCGCGAGCGACGCCGAACTGGCCTCGCTGATGGTCGGCCGGTCGGTGCAGCTGCGGGTGACCAAGCCACCGGCCAGGCCAGGCGAGGTCTGCCTGGACGTGCAGGGCCTCACGGTGGCGGGCGAGGAAGGCAGGCCTGCCCTGGACGCAGTGTCGTTCCAGGTCCGGGCGGGTGAGATCCTCGGCGTGGCCGGGGTGCAGGGCAACGGGCAGACCGAGCTGTGCGAGGCCTTGCTCGGCCTGCTGCCAGCGGCCGGCGGAGCGGTCCGGCTGGAGGGCCGGGACCTCACCCGCGCCACCCCCCGGCAACGGCTACGCGCCGGGATCGGCTACATCCCCGAGGACCGCCAGGAAGACGGGCTGGTAGCCGGGTTCTCCGTGGCCGACAACCTCGTCCTGGACGTGTATAACGAGCCGCCCTACTCGTCGGGGATCGCGCTGGACCTCGACACGATCCACCAGACCGCAGCCGAGCGGGTGACCGACTTCGACATCCGCACCACCTCGACCGCGACCCCGGCGGGCACGCTGTCCGGCGGCAACCAGCAGAAGGTCATCCTGGCCCGGGAGATCGGCCGGGACGTACGGCTGCTGGTGGCCAGCCAGCCGACCCGTGGCCTGGACGTGGGTTCCATCGAGTTCGTGCACCGTCGCATCGTGGAGGAGCGGGACCAGGGTGTGGCGGTGCTGATCATCTCGTCGGAACTGGACGAGATCTACGCCCTGTCCGACCGGATCGCGGTCATGTACGAGGGGAAGATCACCGGCTTCCGGGATCCCGACGTCCCGGCGGAGGAACTCGGCATGCTGATGGCCGGCGCGACCGACGCCGACGCGGCCGCGGCGGGCCACGGCGAGGATCTGGGCGCGGCCGGCGCCGAGACCGGCCTCATGGCCTCCGGCCTGCTGGGCGTCGGCATCCCGGATACCGGGCCGCCCGCCGACGCAGCGCCCGCAGACGCAGCGCCCATCGATCCCGCGCCCGCGGATGCAGCGCCCGCCGATGCGGCGCCCATCGATCCAGGGGACGGCGACCCGGCGGACGACGGAGGTGAGCCCGAATGAGCGAGCCAGCATCGCCCCCGACACCAGCGGCCGCCGAGCCCGCGCCCGATCAGGGCAGTCCGGCCCCGCGCGGCCGGGGACAGTTCGGACGCACCGTGATCGACGCCATCCTCGAGGGCAACTCGGTGGTGGTCACGATCCTGGCCATCGCGGTGGCCATGGTCCTGGGCGGCCTGCTGATCGCCTTCACCGACCCGGATGTGCTGCGGGCATGGGGATCCTTCTTCTCAGACCCCGGCAACGCCATCGCTCAGGCCTGGGATACCGCCTGGGGCGCTTACGTCGCCATGTTCGAGGGCGCGATCATCAACCCGCACACGGTCGCGGCCGTGTTCAACCAGGCGTCCCTGGCCACCGCGCTGCACAACGGCTACATCAGCGCGGTGTTCAATCCGCTGTCCGAAACCGCGGTCAACGCCACGCCGCTGATCCTCACCGGCCTGTCGGTGGGCCTGGCCTTCCGCGCCGGCCTGTTCAACATCGGGGCGGCCGGCCAGTGGATCGGCGGCGCGATCGTGGCCACCTGGCTCGGTTTCGGGGTGAGCCTGCCGCCGGTCATCCATGTGATCGTCTGTATCATCGGCGCGTTCGCCGGCGGGGCGGTGATCGGCTGGATCGTCGGTGAGCTGAAGGCCCGCACCGGGGCGCACGAGGTCGTCGTGACGATCATGCTCAACTACGTCATGTACTACTTCCTGGCCTACATCCTGGGCACCAGCGCGCTGCAGCAGCCGCACAGCACCAACCTGATCAGCCCGGTGGTCGCGATCGACTCGCGGCTCTGGCACATCGCCGGCCCCAGCCTGCGGATCAACACCGGATTCCTCCTCGCCCTGGCCGCCGCGGTCGGGGTCTGGTGGCTGCTGGAGCGCAGCACGACCGGCTTCGAGTTCCGCACGGTCGGCGCCAACCCGAGCGCAGCCCGGACCGCGGGGATGAGCGTGGAGCGCAGCTGGGTCCTGGTCATGCTGCTGGCGGGCGGCCTGGCCGGCCTGGCGGCCTGCACGGTCATCCAGGGCACTGACTACCAGCTGAACTTCCAGAGCTACGGCACCTACGGATTCGACGGCATCACCGTGGCCCTGCTCGGCCGGGCCCGGCCGCTGGGCATCGTGCTGTCCGCGCTGCTGTTCGGCGCGCTGCACGCCGGCGGCGTGCAGATGCAGGCGGCCACCCAGATTCCGGTCAACATCGTCACCGTCATCCAGTCCCTCATCGTCCTGTTCGTCGCCGCGCCGCCGCTGATCCGGGCCATGTTCCGGCTGCGCCGGGCCCGGGCGCGCGGCCTGAGCGAGAGCGTCGCCAAAGGGTGGAACGCATGACCACGCTGACCACGACCGTCCGCTCGACGATGGCGGTCAACCGGACGCTGATTGCCTCGGCCACCTTCGTGGCCTTCGGCCTGGCCGACATCCTGCTGTTCGGCCTGTTCAGTCACGGCGACGCGACGTTCGTGTTCGCCCAGTATGGCGCGAAGGTCGGCGTGCCCAACCTGGTGCTGCCCGCGGCCGCGGTGTGCTACGCGCTCGGCGCGGTCTCGATCGTGATCGGGGTGGTGCGGGCGACGATGCCGTTGTCCCGGGCCGGGCGCCGGGCCTGCATCGCCGGCGCGGTCCTGTGCTTCATCGTCTCCCTGCTCTGCTGGGCCGACGCGGGGAACTCCACCGGGCTGAACGTCATCAACCTGCTGCAGGGCACGCTGGTCTACTCGATCCCGCTGATTCTCGGCGCCCTGGCCGGCTGCATGTGCGAGCGGTCCGGGGTGATCAACATCGCCATCGAGGGGCAACTGCTCGTCGGCGCGTTCGCTGCGGCCGTGATCACCAGCGCCTTCAGCTCGCTCTGGCTCGGGCTGATCGCCGGCTCGCTGGCCGGCGGCCTGCTCGGCGGGGTGCTCGCCGTGTTCGCCATCAAGTTCCTGGTCAACCAGATCGTCCTCGGCGTGGTGCTGAACGTGTTCGCCTCCGGGCTGACCGGCTACCTGTACGACCGGGCCCTGGTCCCGTACCAGAACCGGCTGAACTCGCCCGTCACGTTCGACAGCGTGAAGATCCCGCTGCTGGGTGATATCCCCATCATCGGCCCGGTGTTCTTCGACTCGACGATCTTCCTGTACATCACCTACGCGATGATCGCCCTGGTCCAGGTGGGCCTGTTCCGCACCCGGTGGGGGCTGCGGGTCCGGGCGGTGGGCGAGCATCCGACCGCGGCCGACACCGTGGGCATCAAGGTGCTGGCCACCCGGTACCGGAACGTCCTCATGGGCGGGCTGATCGCCGGGATCGGCGGGGCCTTCCTGACCATCGGGCAGGTGGGCTCGTTCGGCAAGGACATGTCGTCTGGTGAGGGCTACATCGCGCTGGCCGCGATGATCTTCGGCCGGTGGACGCCGCTGGGCGCGACCGCGGCCGCCCTGCTGTTCGGCTTCTCGACCTCGCTGCAGTCCATCCTGGCCACGCTCAACGTGCCCATCCCCTCGAACATCCTGCTGATGGCCCCGTACCTGGTCACGATCGTCGCGGTGGCGGGCCTGGTCGGCAAGGTCCGCCCGCCCAAGGCCGACGGGCAACCGTACGTGAAAGCATGACCGGGCAGGAGATCTTGAGGCCAGCAGGGAACAGGGCATGACAAATCCGTTCGCGGACGCGGCGTCCAGTGCGGCGCGGCTCGCCGAGCTGACCGGGCAGTCCAGGCACGACGTGGCCGTCGTCCTAGGCTCCGGATGGTCCCCGGCCGCCGACGCGCTGGCCAGCGGCCTGGGTGCCACTGTCACCGAGGTCCCCGTCGCCGACCTGGGCGGCTTCCCGCCCTCGACCGTGCCTGGCCACGCCGGCCTGGCCCTGTCCTTGGTGACGCCGGGGCTGCGGCTGCTTGCGCTGGTCGGCCGGGTGCACCTGTACGAGGGTCATCAGCCCAGCGTGGTCGTGCACGGCGTGCGGACCGCGGTGGCGGCCGGCTGCCGGGTCGTCGCGCTGACCAATGCGGCGGGCGGCATCGCGGCGGGCTTCAGTGTGGGCCAGCCGGTCCTGGTCCGCGACCACCTCAACCTCACCGGCCGGTCCCCGCTCGCCGGGCCGGGCGCGCCGCCGGACGGGTACCCGTCCCGGTTCACCGACCTCACCGACCTGTACTCGGCCCGGCTGCGGGCCCTGGCCCGGGAGGCCGACCCCAGCCTGGCCGAGGGGGTGTACGCGGCCATGCCCGGCCCGCACTACGAGACGCCCGCCGAGATCCGGATGCTCGCCACCGTGGGCGCCGACCTGGTCGGCATGTCCACCGTGCTGGAAGCGATCGCGGCCCGCCACCTCGGCGCGGAGGTGCTGGCTATCTCGCTGGTCACCAACCCCGCGGCCGGCCTGGCGGCGGCAGGACTCGATCACACCGACGTGGTCGCGGCGGGGCAGGCTGCCGCGGGCCGGATGGGCGCCTTGCTGGCTCAGGTGCTGCCCCGGACGATATGACCCCGGACACGATTCCTGGTTCGCCGCTCCCGGCCGACCTGGCGGAGCGGGTCCGGGCCTGGATCACCGACGACCCGGACGCCGCGGACCGCACCGAGCTGCAGGACCTGCTCGATGCGGCCGCCCGGGGGGACACACCCGGCGAGGCGGCCGCCGCGGATCTGGCGGACCGGTTCGCGGGCCGGCTCGAGTTTGGCACCGCGGGCCTGCGCGGCGCGATGGGGGCGGGCCCGAACCGGATGAACCGCGCCGTGGTCCGGGCCGCGACCGCCGGGCTGGCCCGCTGGCTGCTCGAGCACCAGCCGCCCGGGACGGGAGTGGTCCTCGGCTGGGACGCCCGGCATCGTTCGGCGGAGTTCGCCGGCGAGGCCGCGGCGGTGCTGACCGGGGCGGGCATCCCCGTGCACCTGCTGCCCGGCCGCAGCCCCACGCCCCTGCTGGCGTTCGCGATCCGGCATCTGTCCACCGCGGCCGGCGTGATGATCACGGCGAGCCACAACCCGCCTGCGGACAACGGCTACAAGCTTTACCTGGGCGACGGCGCGCAGATCATCCCGCCCGTGGACACCGAGATCGAGGCCGCGATCCGCAGCCTGGGCCCGCTGCCGCAGATCCCGCTGGGGCCAGACGAAGGCCCGCTGATCACCAGGCACGGGGACGAGATCGCCCAGGCCTACCTGGACGCGATCCTGGCCGTTTCCCCCGGTGTACCGCCTCCGGCCGGCCGCGTGCGGGACGTGCGCGTGGTCTACACGTCGCTGCACGGGGTGGCGGGCCCGTTGATGCTGCGGGCCATCGAGCGGGCCGGGTACCCGGCGCCGTACGTGGTGCCCGCGCAGGCCGCGCCGGACCCGGACTTCCCCACGGTGTCCTTCCCCAATCCGGAGGAACCCGGGGCGCTCGACCTCGCGCTGGCCGACGCCCGCCGCCTGGGGGCCGACCTGGTGCTGGCCAGTGACCCCGACGGTGACCGGCTCGCGGTAGCGGTCCCCGACCCGGAGGCCAGCGGCGGCTGGCGGAAGCTCACCGGCGATCAGGTGGGGGGGCTGCTCGGCGCGTTCGTGCTCAACGCGGCTCCCGGCCAGGCACCTCGGGTCCAGCCCGCCCCCGGCCAGTCAGCCCCCGGCCAGTCAGCCTCCGGGGCGCGGCTGGCCGCGACCACCGTGGTGTCGTCGTCGCTGCTATCCAAGATCGCCAACTCAGCCGGGGCCCGTTACGCGGAGACCCTTACTGGCTTCAAGTGGATCGTCCGGGCCGCGGATCACCAGCCCGGGGCGCGGTTCGTATTCGGATACGAGGAAGCGCTCGGGTACGCGGTCGGCCACGTGGTGCGGGATAAGGACGGGATCAGCGCCGCGATCGCCCTGCTCGGGCTGGCGGCGCGGGCCTGGACGGCCGGGCAGTCGCTGCTGGATCGCTGGGATGCGCTGGAGGAGGCGCACGGGGTGCACCTGACCGCGCAGCTCACGCTGCCAACCCGGGCGCCCGGGGAGATCATGGCCGGGCTGCGGGCCGCAGCGCCAGGCGCCCTGGGCGAGTTCCCGGTCCGCAGCATCAGCGATCTGGCCCCCGGGGGCGCGGAGCTGCCACCCACGGACGCGCTCATTTTCCGGCTGGATGACGGCCGGGTCGTGTTGCGGCCCAGCGGCACCGAACCCAAGCTCAAGGCCTACCTGGAGGTCACCGAACCGGTCGCGCCTGGCGGCCTGGCCGAGGCCCGCTACCGGGCCGAGGCCCGGATGACCCCGCTGCGCGCCGCCGTCCGGACCCTGCTGACCCCCGCCCCGTCGTAGGTCAGTCGAGCACGAAATGGGCGATGAGCTGCTCGGTGCTGAAACTTGGCGGCTGGCGGCTGGCCCACGCCGCGGCCAGGTACAGCCGGGACCCAGGCCGTGTCTTCGCCGGGGTGCGCCACCGCAGCGTGAACGAATGCCGCCCGGCCGTGAGCATCCGGCGGGAGGAAACCAGGACCGGATCGACCCCGGTGGGGCCATTCGGGCCACCGCCGACGGTACCCGTGGAGATGCCAAGCCACAGTGCCGATACCCTCGCCCGCCCGGGCACGCCCACCACCACGTTGAGCACCACGAGCCGGCCCGCCCGGACGTTGAGGCGGGGCAGATTTCTTGAGGGGACCGAGGGCCGCCCGTTCGCGGTTACGGTGAACGTCACCCTGAAGGACGTGGCTGACGGGCACGACGCGCCGGCCGGGCACCGCGGAGGCGAGGAACAGCCACCCGCCGCGAGTACCCCCGCCGCCACCACGGCCACCAGGCCGGCCCGCACCACTCCCATCACCCCGCCAGTGTGACCCGCCATCGCGCCCGGCGTCGCGTTCCCGTCTTGATCGCGGTCGATCTACCGCAAGATCCGTGAGCACGGGCACTTGTCGCCCCGGCGGGTGTCGACCAGGGTCAGGTCCGGGCGGGATCAGGTGTGGGCAGGTGCGGAACGAGCGACGGTGAGGTACCAGGAGCCACCCGCGAGATTCAGTGTCCCGAGAGCCAGGAAGAAGGCCGCCCATCCGTAGACGCCGTACGAGAGGCACACGATGCCTGCGGTGGCCGCGACACAGCCACCGGCAATGCGTCCGACCCCGAAGAAGCGAAGGTGGCGGTACTCATAGGGCACGATCAGGCGTTGCATGCCGGAACGGGGGGGAGATGCCCACCACCCGCGGAGGCCTTTCGCCGCGGTGTTGTGGCTGGGTGCGTTCATAGGGAGGCCTCCTGTGAGGCTGTGGTGCCGGCTATCCGATCACCTGGAAATATGATATCAGATTGATAGCCAGCTTGACCATGGTGGCCTCCTACGGGGCGGCTGGGGGCGGTACCGGATGGGGTTGGGGCGCCGGTCAGGGTGACCAACACCCCTTCATGATCACCAACAGTCCTTCATGATCACGGTCGATATCTGACACGTAACACCAGTTATTGACCGCGATCATGGGGGATGCCGCTCTCCGCGACCGCGATCATGGGGGATGCCGCTCTCCGCGACCGCGATCACGGGGGATGCCGCTCTCGCGCGGACGGCTCGATTCGCGGACGACGAGGCTGCAGGGCAGCATCTGCAGGCCCGAGCCCGGATGGCCGTCCACCGCGGCGAGCAGGCGCTCACCAGCCGCGCGGCCCAGCTGGCGCAGGTTCATGTCCACGGTCGTGAGCGGCGGGCGGCATGCGGCGGCGATGACACCCCAGTTGTCGAAACCGACCAGGGCCACGTCGTCGGGAACCCGCAGGCCGGTCTCACGCAGCCGGTCGGCGGCGCCGCGGGCGATCTGATCGTTGCCGCAGAAGATGGCGTCGAGCCCGGGGGCGTCGCGCACGAGCAGGTCCACGCCGCGCCGCCCCCATTCCTCGGTCCACTCGCCGTACCGGGCCTGACTACCGGCCAGGCCCCAGCCCCGCCGCTGCGAGAGCCTGCTCCGCGCCCGCCGCGCGCAGCACGGCCGCCCTGAACCGGCGCGGCCCCGTGATGTGGCCGATGACCGTTCTCCCGGTGCTGAGCAGGTGCCTGATGGCCAGGGCACCGCCGTTCTCGTCGTCGGGCACCAGGGAGAGGTCAGCCGGGTCGCTCGAGTAAGCCATCGCGTAGATCACGGGGACCCGCAGATCCCGGCCGATCGGCTCGCGCTGGTCCTGGCGGCGCCCGGTGACGATGATGCCGTCCACCCGGCGTTCCAGCAAAGCCTGGAGGTAGTGCTGCTCGCGGAGGCGGTCGTCGCGGCTCTCACACAGGAAGACCAGGATGCGGCCCGGGCCGAGGGCATCCTCGACCCCCTGCACCACCGGGATGCTGAAGCGGCCGAAGCTGTCCGTGGTGATCAGCCCGACGGTGAAGCTCCGGCCGGTCAGCAGGCCGCGGGCCAGGGCGTTCGGCTGATAGCCGAGCTGCTCGGCAGCCTCCTGCACCCGGATGGCCGTGCCAGCGCTGATGCCAGCGCGGCCGTTGAGGGCCTTGGATGCGGTACCGGGCGAGACGCCGGCGAGACGGGCCACGTCGGTGATCGTCACCGGTCCCTGGCCCGTGACCATCGCCGCTGCCTCCTTCGACTGCCGCGGCCAGATAGCGGCGCGGCTGCCCGGGCCCGGGCAGCCCTAAACCACGCGGCTGGTCACCACGAGGTGGTGAATATTGCCGACATGTGAGGCTTGCCGGACCTGTTGACCCTGTCTGGGCACGGAGCCTAGCATCGCATTGCGAAAACCTTTGCCTTAGCGATCGATGCGGATCTGAGTTTCACCGAGGAGGCTGCTGCGGATGGGTTCCTTTACGCAGAGTGATACGGCTCTGGAGTGGCGAGGCGGGCACGAAATGGTGCGCATCGAGCCCTGGGGCCGCAACAGCCTGCGGATACGCGGAACTCTGTGGCAGTCGATCCAGGATGATCTTCCCGGGGCGCTCTTGCCGGCGCCGGCCGCGGACGGCGAAATCCAGATCACCGGCGGGCAGGCCACGATCACCAACGGCGGGCTGACCGCTGAGCTGTCCGGTTCAGGCCAACTGCGTTTCCTCCGCTCCGATGGCGGCGAGCTGCTCTCGGAGACGACGCCGCACTTCACCGGGCCGCCGACCCGGCGGTACGCCCCGACCGGGGGTGGTACGCACCACTTCGAGGTGCTGTTCAACGCCCGGGACGGTGAGCGCTTCTACGGGCTCGGCCAGCACCAGCATGGCCTGCTCAACCAGAAGGGCGCCGTCATCGAGCTCGTGCAGCGCAACACCGAGGTCAGCATCCCGTTCGTGGTGTCCAGCCTCGGATACGGCCTGCTCTGGAACCACCCGGGCATCGGCCGGGTCGAGCTGGGCGTCACGGTCACGAGATGGGTGTCGGAGTCCACCCGGCAGTGGGACTACTGGGTCACCGCCGCGGACGATCCCGCGGACCTGCTCCGCCAGTACAGCGAGGTGTCCGGGCGCACGCCGATGCTCCCCGAGTGGGCCACGGGTTTCTGGCAGTGCAAGCTCCGTTACAAGACCCAGGACGAGCTGCTCGGCGTCGCTCGTGAGTACAAGCGGCGCGGGCTGCCGCTGTCGGTGATCGTCGCCGACTACTTCCACTGGACCCGCCAGGGCGAGTGGAAGTTCGACCCGGACGAGTGGCCCGACCCCGGGGCGATGGTCGCGGAACTGGAGCGGCTCGGCGTGAAGCTGATGGTGTCGATCTGGCCCACGGTCAACCCCGACAGTGAGAACTACGCGGAAATGGCCGACCAGGGCCTGCTGGTGGACAACGAGCAGGGCCTCAGCGTGCAACTGCCCATCTGGGACCGCGGCTCGGACCGGCGCGTGCCGATGACCTTTTACGACGCGACCAACCCGCGGGCCCGGGCCTATATCTGGGCCAAGGTCAGGGAGAACTACTTCAAGCACGGCATCAGGACCTGGTGGCTCGACGCCTGCGAGCCCGAACTGATGCCGGCGCAGCCGGAGAACCTCCGCTACCACGCGGGACCCGGGGCCGAGGTCAGCAGCATCTACCCGATGCTGCACGCCCAGGGCTTCTACGACGGCATGCGGGCCGAGGGCGAGGAGGAGATCCTCAGCCTGTGCCGGTCCGCGTGGGCGGGCAGCCAGCGCTACGGCGCCCTGGTCTGGTCCGGCGACATCGACTCGACCTTCGAGGACCTGCGCCGCCAGATTTCCGCGGGCCTCAACATCGGGCTGTCCGGCATCCCGTGGTGGACGACGGACATCGGGGGCTTCAAAAACGGCAACATCAACGACCCATCGTTCCGCGAGCTGATCGTCCGCTGGTTCCAGTTCGGCGTGTTCTGCCCGGTATTCCGGCTGCACGGGATCCGCCAGCCGGGCACTATGATCGGGGCGGAACAGACCGGTGCGGCCAACGAGGTCTGGTCGTTCGGTGACGAGCAGTACGCCATCATCCGGCAGCTCCTCTTCCTGCGCGAACGGCTGCGGCCCTACGTGATGGCCCAGATGCGCGAGGCCGCCGAGTCGGGCCTGCCGCCGATGCGCCCGCTGTTCATCGACTTCCCCGCCGACGCCGAAAGCTGGGAGGTCGAGGACCAGTTCCTGCTCGGTGCCGACATCCTCGTGGCCCCGGTCTACACCGAGGGGGCCCGCTCGCGCCGGGTCTACCTTCCCGCGGGGCCACAGGGCACCACCTGGCGGGACGCGTGGACTGCCGCCGAGCACCCCGGCGGTGCCTGGATCACGGCTCCCGCCCCCCTGGACGCCATCCCCGTGTACGTGCGGGGCGGCGGCCAGGTCGAACCGTTCGGTCCCCCGGCGAGCCTGGGGCCCGCCGAGAACCCCGGGGAGTGAGGCCGGTTTGGCCAGGACCGAAACCCCGACCCGCCGGGGTCCCACCCGCCGCGCGCCCCGGCGTGGCCCCGCGACCACAAACGTGAGCCGGACGTCGGCCTGGACGAAGTATGCCCGCATAGCGTTCCTCGTCCCGGCCGTGCTCTACGTGGTGTTCGCGTTCGTGGTGCCGATCGTCTACAACCTCATCCTGAGCTTCGAGCAGACGTCCCCGGCCACGATCTCCAGCTTGTTCGCTCCGTTCGCCGGCATCTCGAACTACCGGGACACACTGACCCAGTCAGTGACGCAGAGCGCCATCGCCCGGACGTTCATCTTCACCGGCCTCTCGCTGCTCTTCCAGTTCATCATCGGCTTCAGCCTGGCGCTGCTGTTCAACCTGCGGTTCCCGCTCCACCGCCTGGCCCGGTCACTGATCATCATTCCCTGGCTGCTGCCGCTGCTGATCACCGGCTTCATCTTCCGGTTCCTGTTCCAGACCGAGGCCGGGGCGATCAACCAGGTCCTCGGCGACATCCACTTCATCAGCCACCCGATAGGCTTCCTCACCTCGCCGGGCTGGGCCTTCGTGGCCGTGCTGATCGCGAACGTCTGGATCGGCGTCCCGTTCTTCACCGTGCTGCTCTACAGCGCGCTGCAGGACGTCCCGGTAGAACTGAGGGAAGCCGCGATGATCGACGGCGCCAACGGGTGGACCCGGCTCGTCAAGATCACCATGCCGGTCATCCGGCCGGTGATCGAGGTCGTTTTCATCCTCGGGTTCGTCTTCACCGTGAAGGTATTCGACGTCGTGATCGGGCTGACCCAGGGTGGCCCGGCGAACTCCACAGAGATTCTCGCTCCGTGGGCTTACAACCTGTCATTCCAGCAATTCGATTACGGCCAGGGCGCCGCGCTGAATACCGTTCTGCTCGTTATCGCCCTGGTCGCCGCGCCGGTATACATATGGCTCAACCGTGAATCACTCCGGAGGACGTGACATGTCCCGGCAGCGCAAGTTTACCGGCCCTCTGGCCGCGCTCGGCGCCTTCGTCGCGCTCGTGATCCTGCTGTTCCCGCTGTACGCGGTGATCATCGCCTCGTTTGAGAACAACTCACAGCTTCTGGGCACGCACTACAACTTCCTGCCGCCGACGCCCAGCTTCGCCAATTACAGCGCCGTCATCTCGACCCAGGGCGGGCACATCGTCAGCACCCTGATCATCGGGGTCGGCACGGCCATCGTGACCCTGGCCATCGCCGTGCCCGCCGCGCACGCCCTGGCCCGATACCGGTTCCGGGTCACCGCCTTGCTGGTCGGCGGGCTGCTGATCGCGCAGATCCTGCCGTCAATTGTGATCGCTAACTCTCTCTTCCTCCTCTACCACAAGCTGCATCTGCTGAACTCGTATCCGGGCCTGATCCTGGCCGACGCGAGTTACGCCATCCCGTTCAGCATCCTGGTGCTGCGGGCCTTCATGCTCGGCCTGCCGAATGACGTTCTGCAGGCCGCGAGGGTGGACGGTGCCTCGGAGTGGAAAACATTCCTCCGCGTCGTTCTCCCGATGAGCCGTTCCGCCGTCATCACGGTGGCGGTGTTCGCCTTCCTCAACGGCTGGGGCGACTTCATCTTCGCGCTCACCCTGCTCTCGGGAGCCACGTTCGAACCGCTCACCCTGAGCGTTTATTCCTACATCGGGGAGTTCCAGCAGAGTCTGGGCCAGGCAATGGCGCTCTGCGTTTTCGGCCTCCTGCCCGCGGCGATGCTGCTCATCGCCGCCCAGCGCTATATAGCCTCTGGCCTCACCGTCGGAGCGGTTAAGGGATAGCACGCGCGCCATTCCGCCGGCCTCACCTGGCGGGCGGCCTGCAGAGAATCACCGGCATGCCGGTCACGAAGAAACGGCTGGACCCATCGCCAGCCCGGGATCAGGAGGAACACATGCAGATAAAGAAGCAGCCAGCGCGGGGCAGATCCCGGCCGGGCACCAGACGCGGTTGGGGGGCCGTAGCGATCGGCGTGGTCGTGGCGGCACTGGCCGCCGCAGGCTGCAGTTCCAGTCCTTCCTCGGGCTCCGGCGGCGGGAAGACCACGATAACGGAACTCGACTACTACACCGCCCCCAGCGGGGGCAATACGGCCGTGAACTGGTACAACCAGCAGTTCGAGAAGGCACACCCCGGCATCACGGTGAAGCGTGAGGTCGTGCCCTTCGCCAACCTGATCACCAAGGTGCTGCAGGAGGCCAGCGCCGGCGACCTGCCGAACATCGTGATGCTCGACAACCCCAACGTGCCCCAGGTGGCGGCCACCGGGCAGCTCAAGCCGCTGAACGGCCTGCCAGGATTCACCACCAGCGGCTACATTCCCGGGGCGATCAGCGAGTGCACGTACCAGGGCAAGCAGTACTGCTACCCCGTCGGCACCAACACGATCGGCATTTTCTACAACAAGGCCATGTTCGCGGCCAAGCACCTGTCCCCGCCGACGACCTGGGCCCAGCTGGCGTCCGACGCCAAGACGCTCACCTCCGGCCACACGTACGGCTTCGCCTTCGACGCGACCGCCGACGAGCAGTCCACCTGGCAGCTCGAGCCGTACTTCTGGAGCCAGGGCGGCAACCTGGCCAAGGTGAACACTCCGGCGTTCACGAACTCCCTCCAGCTCTGGGTCAACATGGTCAAGGCCGGGTCGGCGTCCAAGTCGGTGTTGCAGTGGGGCCAGTCCCCGGACCTTCCCCAGCAGTTCCTGAACAAGACCGCCGCCATGATCGAGAACGGCCCGTGGATCTTCCCCCTCCTGAACGCGAAAGGCTGGAAGTACAACAAGCAGTACGGCATCGTCAAGATCCCGACCCAGACGGCGGGCACAACGGTGGTCGCGCCGCTCGGCGGGGAGACCTGGAACATCGGTAATTCCGGCTCCGCCCAGCAGCAGAACGCGGCCTGGGAGTGGATCAAGGGCATGCAGACGCCGTCGGTGATGACCCACGTGACGTCGCTGATGTACTACCTCCCGACCAAGCCGTCGGTGATCGCGACCTACCTGAAGGGCGGTCCGGAGTACACGGTCTTCGCCAAGGAGACTGCGACGGCCCGGTCACGGACGACCCAGTACGGCGCCAACTACCCGAAGGTGTCGCAGGCGCTGTGGACCGCGATCCAGTCTGCGATTACCGGCACGGCGTCGGTCAGTTCCGCGCTAACCCAGGCGCAATCCACTATTTCCTCGATACCGCAGGTCAAGGGAGGCTGAACGCCCGCACGGTAAGAAGCTGAACGCCGGTACGGTCCGAGACTGAACGTCGGGATGTGAGGGCCGCGCGGCCTGGCGGGGGTGCCCGCCAGGCCGCGCAGGCTATGGTGCCCGCCGATGAAACCGGCCCCTGCTACCGACCGTTATCCGGCCGGAGGGTTTCATCTCCGGTCAGGGGGTAGCTCGGCTCGCGTGGGAGCGCCGATTGATACCGGTCATGTCGTGGCGGGCCGGTATCACCTGATCTCGGCGCTCGGCAACGGCGGGATGGGCACCGTGTGGCTCGCCGAGGATGACATCCTCTCCCGGCGGGTCGCGGTGAAGGAGGTGTCCCCTCCCGCCGAAATGACCGAGCGTGAGCGCGAGATGCTCCGCGAGCGGACCCTGCGCGAGGCGCGGACGGCGGCTCGGCTGAGTCACCCCAACGTGGTGACGATTTACGACGTCGTCGAGGATGACGGGCGCCCGTGGATTGTCATGGAATTGATCCCGTCCCGGTCACTGCGGGATCTGGTGGAGGCGGACGGCCCGCTGACGGCCCAGCAGGCCGCGGGAGTCGGTCTGCAGATCCTGGCCGCTTTAAGAGCCGCGCACGCGCTCGGCATCATGCACCGGGACGTCAAGCCTGGCAACGTCCTCGTCGATGGAGGCGGCCGGGCGGTCCTGGCCGACTTCGGCATCGCCCGGACGCAGGACAGCCCGGCGCTGACTACGTCCGGCGTGCTGGTGGGGTCGCCGTCGTACATCGCCCCGGAGCGGGCCCGTGGCGAGCCGGGTGGCCCCGAGTCAGACCTGTGGTCGCTGGGCGCCACACTGTACGCCCTGGTGGAGGGGCGACCCGCTTACGACCGCGCCGGGGCGCTGGCCACCCTGATGGCCGTGGTCAATGAGGATCCGGATCCGCCCAGCCGGGCGGGCGCGCTGTGGCCGGTCATCCGAGGGCTGCTGGACCATGTCCCGTCCCGGCGGCTGGGCCCGGCTGAGACCGGGCGGATGCTGCGCCAGATCGCCGAGTCCGCAGATGGGCCTGCGACCAGCCCGTTGCTCATCACCGAGCCGGAAGCGGCCCGCGACGGGAACGCCGGCCAGGCCCGCACGGGCAACAGCCTCGAAAGCGCCGAGCACACCCGCACGCTCCGCCCCTGGGATGCCGTCGCGCCCGCCGAACCAGAGTCCGGCTCACGACCTGCCGAAGCCGGGTCCCTGCCGGTCGAACCCGGCCCTGACGCCCTCCCAGACCAGCCCGATCCCCTCCCAGACCAGCCCGATCCCCTCCCAGACCAGCCCGATCCCCTCCCACTCCTGGGCGAGCTCGAGACTTACGCCAGGCCTTCAGAGCCAGGCTCCGGGGCCGGGCCCGGGGAGCCGGAGCCCGCCGTGGTGCCGGAGGCAAGGGAGGCCCTGCCCGCGGTCCCCATCGCGGCGGAGGGTCAGGCGAACCAGCCGGCCCGAGCCTCTGAACCCGGTGGCACCGACGCAGCGCTGGTTCCCGGCCTGCCCGGTAGGGCGCGAACCCAGGAGATCGGCCGGTCGCCGCGCCGTAAACCTCTGGTCTGGGGGCTAGCCGCAGCCGCAGCGCTGGTCCTGGTAGCCGGCGTCGTGGTCAGCATGATCATGACCAGCCACCCCACGCCCCGGGCTGCTGCGAACCCGGATCGCTCCCCGGGGCGCCCGACATCCTCGCATTCCACCTCCCCTACCCCCAGCGCCACGTCCGCCGCCCCGACCACCGCTCCGCCCAGCTCGCCGGCGCCCACCCCGAAACCCCGGGCGCCGGGCCCGGCCGCCATCCCGGCCGGCTACCACGGTTTCCGGAACTCAACCGGGTTCTCAATCGCGGTGCCTGACGGGTGGCGGGTGTCGCACCAGGGCCACTACGTCTATCTCCTGCCGCCCTCGGGAGCGGCCTTCCTGCTCATCGACCAGAGCGACCACCCCCAGCCGAATCCGCTGAAGGACTGGCAGCAGCAGGAGGCCAACCGGGAGAGCACTTATCCCGGCTACCACCGGATCCTCCTCGCATCCGTCCGCTATCCGCAGGCAGAAAAGGCTGCGGACTGGGAATTCACCTACTACCATCAGGGTGTCCTGACCCGCGTTCTCAATCGCAACGTCCTGGCCAACGCCCATCACGCCTACGCCTTGTACTGGTCAACGCCCGCGAGTGAGTGGGGCCACAGTTGGCACATCTTCAAGGTCCTGGCGCAGACATTCCGGCCTGCCGCGCCGTAAGTGCTCCCGGCGCCAGAGCACCCTGGCGTAATCATTCATTTCCCGGCCCGACGCGGGATGGCGAAACCCATTTGATCATGAATAGCCGGGGCGGGACACCCAACCTGCGTGCGAAAGCCCAGCTAGATCGTCGATACCCGGACGGCCGCAGCAGATAGAAATCCGGACCCGCCCGGAGTACCCTCCTCGGGATAGCGCATTGCTGAATTGGCGGGGCACGCGGCCATGGCCGGGTGCCAGAATGTTCAAACCGGCGAATGCAGCACCAAAAGAAACGGTAAACTCTTGTTCACTCCGCTCTCCCGGATCAGAGTTTGATCTATCCATCACGGCCGCCGGAACACCAAGAGGTCGACCCCGTGTCTGACGACGGACACGCTGCGCACGGTGAACCTGCCCGCGCGCCAATGAGCCGGCGCACCGCCTCCCGCCTGCCCGGCATCACCGGCCGCTGGCTGGCGATCTTTGGTGTATCGCTGGGGGCGCTCCTGATCCGTTTCCTGGTGCCCACGCCGGTGGGCCAGGCCGACAACCGGGACGGCCCCCGGCTGATGTGCGGCCTCGGCCTGGGGCCCATCACCGGGCATCACCCCAGGTTCTTCCGGTTCGCCTATTTCGAGTACGTGACCAGGCGCAGCTGCGAGGGACGGCTCCCCTACCCCTCGTCGGAAATCGTCCCGCTGGAGATTGGCCGGGTGCTGACCCCGGTCTTCGGCCTGTCCGGCACGCTGAACCTGATCGCGGTGGGCGTGCTGTGGTGCGCGCTCGCCTCGGTAGCCATCGCGAGCCTGGCCGCGGGGCTCCGGATCAGGCTGTGGGCCCAACTGCTGGTGGCGGCGGCCTGCTGGCTGATCATCGCCGACGCGGCATTCTTCGACGTATTCGCCGGGCCGTTCAGTGAGCCCGCCGCCCTGGTCGGCCTGATGCTGGTCGCAGCGGGGGTGGTGTACCTGGGCCGGGGCTGGCGGCCCACCGTGTTCGGCCTGGTCCTGGCCGGTTCCGGCGGTTTCCTGGCCATCTTGTCCAAGGAGCAGTACCTGGTCCTGGCCGCGCCGATCTGCCTCACCCTGGTCCTGGCCGCCGCCGGCCGCGGCCCCTGGCGGGGGCTGCGACGGTTCCGGACCCGGCAGGCCACCGCGGCGCTCCTGGTCGCCGCGGCGCTGGCCCTGATGAGCGGTGCCTACGCGGTCTGGGACTACACCAGCTCGTACGGCCAGCGGCTGCACCACATCCAGGCCGTGGACATGATCTTCACCGATATCGTGACCACGCGGGCCACCGCACCGGCCCGGCTCCGCGCGCTGGGGCTCCCGGTCAGCTGGGCCAGGTACGCGGGCCACTACTACTGGGACACCACGTCGGTCCGGCAGAGCCCGCTCTACCCGCGCTACGCAGGCAAGCTGACCGACGGCAACATCACCCACTACCTGCTGGCCCATCCGGCCAGCATCCTGGGTATCGGCCAATCAGCCGCGATCTTGGCCCAGCGGTTCCGGATCACGACCCTGGGCGACTACCCGGTGTCGGCCGGCCATCGGAAAGGCGCGTACGAGTCCCGGGTCGTCGTGCTGACCTGGCTAATGCATCAGCTTCCGCCGGGACTGGGCCTGTGGTGGCTGGTTCCCTTGTGGCTGGTGATGGCGGGTATCGCGGTCGTCGCGCTGGCCTGGGGGCGGGCCCGGGCCTGGCGCCGGGACGGCGCGGTGATGGTGCTGTGCATGATCGGGTGCGCGATGGTGGCGTTCATCCCGCCCGCCTATTACGCCGGTATCTCCATCACCCGGCACATGGTCGAGATGAACCTGGCCACGTCGCTCGCGTTCGTCATCACGGCGGGGCTGGCGGTGTCCATGATCCGGGAGTTGCTCACCCGGCCCGGCCCGCACGCCGTGGTGGCCGCCGGGCCTGGGGCCGAGCAGGTGGCCGCGCTCAGTCCGGGACTGCGACGATGACGTCGGAGGCCTTAACCACCGCGATCACTTCTTTACCCTCAGCCAGGCCGAGTTCCTTGACCGCCTCGACCGTGATGGAGGCCACCAGCCGGACCCCGTTCGCGGCCAGCGCAACGTTGGCGGTCGCTTCTCCGGAGTTGATGCTGGTGACCCTGGCCGGAATCTGATTGCGCGCGCTGAGCTGCATCCCCGGTAGTCCTCTCATGATCATGTCATTGGCTCGCACGGGTATCTGCCCGCGCCCGGCGTCGCCAAAGCCTGGTCCAGCGTGGCAAGCTCGGCGGTATGGGAAACGAGCAGGACAGCCTCGACCAGAGCGCGGCCTGTGCGGTCGCCCACGGACACGGCACGGTACCCGCGGGCGAGAAGACCCTGATCGCGGCGTTCGCATCTCCGGTCGCGGAGTTCCTGCTGCACTTCGCGGGCGACGCCGGATACCGCGTGGTGCTGCTGGAACCCAACCCGGAGCGCGCGGCCGGCGCCCAGACCACCGGGTACGAGGTCACCGGCGACGCCGCGAAGTACCTGGACGCCAGCGCCGATCTGGTGGTGACCGACCATCACCGGCCCGAGCTGGGGGTGGTGCTGCGCGACGCGCTGGCCAGCCCGGCCCGCTGGGTGGGGATCATGGGCAACCCCCGGCACCAGGGGCCGCACATCGAGGCCCTGACCGGGCTGGGGGTATCCGAGGCCGACATCGCCCGCGTCCACCGGCCGATCGGGCTGAACATCGGCTCCCGAACCCCGCCCGAGATCGCGATTTCCACCCTGGCCGGGCTGATTGCGGACCGCAACGGCCGCCCCGGCGGCTTCTCGTTCTGACCAGGCGGCCAGGCCAGCCAGCAGGCCGGCCAGCCCCTCAGCGATCGGGGACCGCGGGGACAGCCGCCCGTGAACCGGCCACCGGGATCCAGACCCGCATGGCCCGGCCGTCCCGGTTGTCCCACTGGAAGTAGGGGATGGCGGTGACGGTGAGCGGGCCCGGGCCGGCCGCGCCCGCTCTGGCGGCCGCGTGCGCCTCGATGAGGACCGTCTCCCCGACTCCGGGCACGGCCGCCACGGTGGTGCGGAGCTGACCATCGAGGACGGCGAGATCGTCCAGTTCCGCCCCGGCCGCCTGGTCGGCTTGCTCGAGGCAGTAGACGAGCGGGCCCCGCTCGATGGCGGCACAGCCGCGGACCGCGTCCACCCGGGGATCAGGGCAGGTCAGCCGCGGCGAGGTATCCAGCTCGTACCGGAGCACATCGCCGTCCTGCCACGCCCGGCGCACCACCAGGTACCCCGGTTCGGCACTGGCCCCGGCCGGGTTGTCGTTGAGGAGCAAAGCGGGCGGAGCGCTCCAGGCCGGCACGCGCAGGGCCAGCCCGCATTCCTGCGGCGGGGCGCTGATGACCCGCAGCTCGACGAGGCCAGACCAGGGATAGTCCGTGACCATCTCCACGGTCAGCACACCGCCGGCCAGCGGGGCGCTGAGGGTCGCCCCGGTGAACTGGTGCACCTGCAGGGTCCCGCCGGCGCCGGTGCCGCTCGTGGTGGCCAGGTAGTGCTGGAGGGAGGACATCGTGCGCATGATGTTCGGCGGGCAGCAGGCGCAGGAGAACCACGCCCGGCGGCGTCCCGGGTCGTCCTTCTCGAAATGATCCGGGCGGCGCTGCAGCGGGTTGACGTAGAAGAACCGGGTCCCGTCGGTGGCCGTGGATGAGGCAAAGCCGTTGTAGAGAACCCGCTCCATCATGTCCGCGTACCTGCTGTCGCCGGTGGCCAGCAGCAGCCGCCAGGACCACTGGAAGCTGGCGATGGCCGCGCACGTCTCGTTATAGGCCCGGTCCGGCGGCAGCTCGAAGCGGTCCCCGAAACTCTCGCCCTCGTGCCGCGACCCGTTCCCGCCGGTCAGGTAGGTCTTGGCCGCGGCCATGTCGGCCCACCGGGTCAGGCTGGACTGCATGAGGGCCGCGTCGCCCGTCTCAGTGGCGACGTCCGCGACCCCGGCGTCCAGGTACAGGGCGCGGACCACATGCCCCACCTCGGTCACGGTGTCGCGGACTGGTTCGTGATCTTGCAGGTACCGGCTCCCGAACCCGGAGGACCCGATGAGGCCGTGCCCGCGCTGCTCGATGAACTGGCTGGCCAGCCGCAGGTAGGGTTCATGGCCTGTCTCCCGGTACAGCTCGGCGAGAGCGGTCTCGACGATGGGGTGGCCGTCGATACCCTCCTGCTTGTCCAGGAAGTGATCGACGAGGTGGTCCGCGAACCGCCGGGCCACGGCGAGCAGCGCCGGATCCCCCGCGCCGCGCTGGCAGGCGATACCGGCCTGGATCAGGTGGCCGGCACAGTACAGCTCGTGACTTGAGGCCAGGAAGCTGTACCGGGGGCGCCCGGTGACCTGGATGTAGGAGTTCAGGTAGCCATCCGGCTGCTGCGCCTTCTCCAGCAGCGCGGTCGTCTCGGCCAGGAAGCTGGCCAGCCCGTCGTCCGGCGACCGGCCCAGTTCCCAGCCGATCGCCTCCAGGACTTTGTAGATGTCGGAGTCCATGAACACGGGGCCCCGGTACCCCTCAGCCGACCCGGCGATGGCCAGCCGGAGGTTGGGGAGGTTCCCGGCCACCTCCAGCTGGTGCAGGGCCAGGGGCAGGCTGGCCGCGGCGTTGCGTTCCTGCCAGGCATGCAGCAAGCCGGCGGTCAGCCGCGCCTGCCCACCGATAAGCGGCCGGCGCGCCACGCCGGCCGAGGAGGTGGGGATGACCGGCCCCCGGCCAGTCTGGGACTTACCGGATCCGGTCACGCGCCTGCTCCTGACTGGCCGCGAGCATCAGGCCGTCCTCCGGTGACGGCGACCATGACTCGCAACACGCGCATGAGACAATCCCGTCACTCACGTTCACATACCCTTTCGTTCCTGCCGCGGGGAGAACCTGCTTGCTGCGCGGGGAGAACCTGCTTGCTGCGCGGGGAGAACCTGGTCCAGGCGAAGGCGGGCTCCCGGTATCCGGGAGCCGCCAGGCATGACGGGCCCAGCGGTCCGGGCATGGCGTCCGGCCCGCTTGATGGCCGGCCTTCGCTGGGTCTGGAACTCGCCTCTTGGCAACCTGCCTGTTCAAGGAATAGGTTTTCCTTCGTAAGCTAGAGGGCGCCGGGGGGAACGTCAAGACTGGTCAATCTGCCTCGTCTCGGACGATCACTGGCCAGGAAGACAAGGAAGACAATGGAGCCGGGGCCTAACGTCAAGCGAGCGACCATCCGGGACGTGGCCGCACTCGCTGGGGTGTCGATCGGGACCGCCTCCAAGGCCCTCAACGGCCAGGGCAAACTGCGCGACGAGACCCGGGAACGGGTCGCGGCCGCCGCCCGCGAACTCGGCTTCGCCCCCAACGTGCTGGCCCGCGGCCTGCTCGCCGGGCGGACCTACACCGTGGGCGTGATCACCACGGACAGCTTCGGCCGGTTCAGCATCCCGGTCATGCTCGGCGCCGAGGACGCCCTCGGGGCCGGCCAGATCTCGGTGTTCATGTGCGACACCAGGGATGACCCGGACCGGGAGCAGCAGTACCTGGCCATGCTGCTGTCCCGCCGGGTGGATGGCCTCATCGTGGCCGGGCGGCGGATCGAGCCGCGCCCCAGCATCGGCCTGAACCTGGGCGTTCCCGTGGTGTACGCGATGACCCAGTCCATGGACAGCGACGAGCCGTCGATCCTGCCCGACGACGCCGGCGGCGGGCGCCTGGCCGCCGAGCACCTGCTGGCCATGGGTCGCCGCCGGTTCGGCCACATCACCGGCCCGCCGCGTTTCCTCGCCGCCCGGATGCGGGCGCGGGGCTTCTGCGACACGATGGCCGACGCCGGGGTGGCTTTCACCGCCAATGACGTGCTGTACGGGGAGTGGAGCGAAGCCTGGGGCCGGGAAGCGGCCCGGGTCGTGCTGCACACCACACCCGGGGTCGAGGCGATCTTCTGCGGCAGCGACCAGATCGCCCGGGGCGTCTCCGACACCCTGCGGCTGATCGGCTGCCGGGTGCCCGAGGATATCGCCCTGGTCGGCTTCGACAACTGGACCCCGATGGTGACCGGCGCCGATCCGCCCCTGACCAGCGTCAACATGTGCCTGGAGGAGATCGGGCGGGTGGCCGCGGAACACCTCCTGCTGGCCATCAACGGCGAGCCCACGCACGGTGCGCATACCGTGCCCTGCCGCCTGGTCATCCGCGACTCGACCGGGCCCGGGACGTCATGAGCGGCCCGTTCCCGGTGCGGCGCAGGGCCGCCTGGGCGGCTGTCCCCGCGGTCGGCTTGACCTGCGAGGATGTGAGCGGTCACAATCCCCCCGGGCACCCAACCGGAGTCCGCATACTTGTACCTAGCAACTGGGTACACAAGGTGTTATCCCGTGGCTATTGAGTCTGGTCAGGGTGAATACAGTAAACCGGGGGAAAGACGCCAGCTCACGACCGGCTGGCGGCAGCGCCCGGTGCCAGGCACGCAGCGGTCCCCACAAGTGAGCAGCAGGCAGAACGGCCGGCGGAATCCGGGCGGGTCGAGGCGGCGGAGCCCCGGGCGGCGGGACGAGATGGCGGAAGGAGGCGGTACGTGGTACTTCCGGATCGCGGGCGCGGTCGCCCGCCGGTCATGACCGACGTGGCCCAACTGGCCGGCGTCTCTCATCAGACCGTGTCCCGGGTCCTCAACGATCATCCCAACGTCCGCCCGCAGACCAGGGAACTGGTCCTCGCCGCGATCACCGAGCTTGGCTACCGGCCGAACGCCGCGGCCCGGACCCTGGTCACCCGGCGCACCCACACCCTCGGCGTGATCAGCTTCGACACCACCCTGTACGGCCCCGCCTCCATGCTCTACGGGATCGAGCGGGCGGCCCAGGACAACTACTTCGTCTCCATCGCCAGCACCCCGACCCTGGACCGCCGGTCCGTGCTGGACTCGGTGGAGCGGTTCGTGGGACAGGGCGTGGAGGGAATCATCGTGATCACTGCGCAAGTATCGGCGGTGGAAGCGCTGACCGACTGCCCGACCGACATCCCGCTTGTCGCAGTGGGCTGCGGGATGACCCCTCCGGTCCACTCAGTCGCGGTGGACAACGCCGAAGGAGCAGCGCTGGCCACCAGGTACCTGCTCGGCCTCGGCCACCGGACGGTCCACCACCTGAGCGGACCGCCCTCCTGGCTCGACGCCGAGGCCCGGGTGGAGGGCTGGCGGGAGGCGCTGCGCGATGCGCGAGCCCCCGAGCCCGACCTGATCCCGGGTGACTGGTCTGCGTCGTCTGGCTACGGGCGGGGGCTGCAGATCGCGCGGGACGACGGCGTGACCGCCATCCTCTGCGCCAACGACCAGGTGGCGCTCGGGCTGATCCGCGCGCTGTCTGAGGAGGGCCGGCGGGTGCCCGAAGACGTCAGCGTGGTCGGATTCGACGACATCCCGGAGGCGGCCTACTTCCTGCCCCCGCTGACCACCGTGCGGCAGGATTTCGGCGAGCTGGGCCGGCGGGCGCTGGACACGCTGGTCGGGCTTATCTTCGATCGTGACGCGACCGCGCCCGCCGAGCCGGTCGTCCCGCAGTTCGTGGTGCGCTCCAGCGCCGCACCCCCTGGCTAGCGTCACCCGGGCGACCTGAGCCGGGCGACCCGCCCGGGCCACGGCAGGCCACCTGGGCGGAGACTTCGACGGGACGTCAATCACCAGATCAGAGCAGGCAGAACAGGACAATGATGACTGTTAGCGCTCACGGTAGCGGCGGCGGGCCCGGCAGGCCGGGCCTCGGCTCCGGCGGGTCAGGCGGCCCGGAGGACCGTTACGTCGTAGGGGTGGACTTCGGCACGCTCTCCGGCCGCGCCGTGGTGGTCCGGGTCAGCGACGGCGCTGAACTCGGCACCGCGGTCTGCGCCTACCGGCACGCGGTCATGGACGCCAAGCTGGCCGCGACCGAGGAGGCGCTGCCGCCGGACTGGGCCCTGCAGGACCCGGAAGACTACCGGGACGTACTGCGCGAGGCGGTGCCCCAGGCCATCCAGGCGGCCGGGATCGACCCCGCCCAGGTGATCGGCGTCGGGACCGACTTCACCGCCTGCACGGTGCTGCCCGCCCGGCGCGACGGCACCCCGCTGTGCCAGGTGCCCGGGCTGGAGGGCCGCCCGCACGCCTACCCCAAGCTGTGGAAGCACCATGCGGCCCAGCCCCAGGCGGACCGGATCAACGCGCTGGCCCACGAGCGCGGCGAGCCGTGGATCGGCCGGTACGGCGGCAAGATCTCCTCGGAGTGGCAGTTCGCCAAGGGACTCCAGCTGCTGGAGGAAGACCCAGAGGTCTACCAGCAGGCGGACCGCTGGATCGAGGCGGCCGACTGGATCATCTGGCAACTGTGCGGCACCGAGACCCGCAACACCTGCACCGCCGGGTACAAGGGCATCTACCAGGAAGGCCACTACCCTTCGGCGGACTTCCTCGGGGCGCTGAACCCCGGCTTCGCGAGCTTCGCCGAGGACAAGCTGGCTCACCCGGTCTCCCCGCTGGGGACCCGGGCGGGGGCGCTGACTGCCGAGGCGGCCGGCTGGACCGGGTTGCCGGAAGGAATCGCCGTCGCCGTCGGCAACGTGGACGCGCACGTCACCCCGCCCGCGGCTAACGCCATCGCCCCTGGTCAGATGGTGGCCATCATGGGTACCTCGACCTGTCACGTAATGAACTCGGCGACGCTCGCCGAGGTGCCCGGCATGTGCGGGGTGGTGGACGGCGGCATCGTCGCCGGGGAGTACGGCTACGAGGCCGGGCAGAGCGGGGTTGGCGACATCTTCGCCTGGTTCCTCGAACACGCCGTCCCGGCCGACTACCGGGATGAGGCCGAGCGGCGTGGTGTGTCCTTGTTCGAGCTGCTGTCGGCGGAGGCCGCCGACCAGCCGGCCGGCGCACACGGGCTGATCGCCCTGGACTGGCTGAACGGCAACCGCTCAGTGCTGGTCAACGTCCAGCTCTCCGGCGCCATCGTGGGCCTCACCCTGGCCACCCGGCCGCCGGACATCTACCGCGCACTGGTGGAAGCGACGGCGTTCGGCACCCGGGTCATCATCGACGCGTTCTCCGCCGCCGGCTGTGCCGTCACCGAGTTCGTGGTGGCCGGCGGCTTGCTCAAGGACCCGCTCGTCATGCAGGTCTACGCGGACGTGCTGCGGCGCCCGCTCAGCGTCATCGCCTCCGACCAGGGCCCCGCGCTCGGCTCGGCCATCCACGCCGCGGTCGCTGCGGGCGCCTACCCCGACGTGCCAGCCGCCGCCGCGGCCATGGGTGGCAAGCGTGACGCCGTGTACACCCCCGACCCGGCCAGTGCCGACGTCTACGACGATTTGTACGCCGAGTACGTGACGCTGCACGACTACTTTGGCCGGGGAGCCAACGAGGTCATGCACCGGCTGCGGGCCCTGCGCGACCGGGTACTCGCCGTCGAGCCTGGCACCGTCGAGCCTGGCACCGCCGAGCCTGGCACCGCCGAGTCCCGCGCCGCCAGCCCCGGCGCCCGCGAACCGGCGGGATCCAGCCAGCAGGAGACCAAGAGCCCGGAAGGCAGCCAGCGATGACCACCGATCACGCGATCTACTCGGCGATCACCCGGGCCCGCCAGGAGGTCTGCGCCCTGCACGGCTCGCTTGTCAACAACGGCCTGGTCGCCTGGACCTCGGGCAATATCTCCGCCCGGGTAGCCGGCGCGGGCCCGGGCGGGACCGACCTGATGGTGATCAAGCCGAGCGGGGTCGCGTACGAGGACCTGACCCCGGAGTCCATGGTCTTGTGCGACCTCGATGGCAACCCCGTGGAAAAGGGCTTCAGCCCATCCAGCGACACCGCGACGCACGCGTACGTGTACCTGCACATGCCCGAGGTGGGCGGGGTGGTGCACACCCACTCCACGTACGCCACCGCGTGGGCCGCCCGGGGCGAGGCCGTGCCGTGCGTGATCACGGCCATGGCCGACGAGTTCGGCGGTGAGATCCCGCTCGGCCCGTTCGCGCTGATCGGCAGCGACGAGATCGGCCGCGGCATCGTGAGCACCCTGACCGGTCACCGATCCCCAGCCGTGCTGATGCGCAGCCACGGGGTGTTCACCATCGGCCGGACCGCCCCTGACGCGGTCAAGGCCGCTGTGATGTGCGAGGACGCTGCCCGCACCGTGCACCTGGCCCGGGCCTACGGCGAGCTCACACCGCTGAACCAGGAGCAGGTGGACGCACTGCACCAGCGGTACACGCAGGAATATGGCCAGCGGCCGAAAGGAATGTAATGAGCGAACGCAAGCCACGTATCGGAATCCTGGGGATCATGCAGGATCTCTACGACGACATGATCCCTGGCATCGCGCGACGCCAGGAGGGCTACGCGGCTGAACTCGCGGCCCATCTCACTAACGCCGGCGAGTTCATCCCGAGCAAGCCGATCAAGTACCGCGAGGACGCCGAGCGCGCCATGCGGGAGTTCGAGGACTCTGACCTCGACGGGATCATGGTCGTGATGCTCACCTACGGGCCCGCGATGCGCGTGGCCCGGCTGCTGTCGGAGACTCCGCTGCCGGTGCTGCTGGCCAACATCCAGCCTGAGCCGAACGTCACCCCAGCCTGGGACATGGACGACATGACCTACAACCAGGGGGTGCACGGCGCCCAGGACACCGCCAACGCGATGGTCCGCGGGGGCAAGCGGTTCGCGGTGCTCACCGACGACTGGAAGAGCGATTCGTTCCTCGCGGATGTGACCCGGTGGGCCCGCGCGGCGGCCACCGTGACCCGGTGGAAGTCGCTGAAGACGGCAATCTTCGGCTACGCCATGAACGACATGGGCGACATCCGCGTGGACGAGTCCGCGCTGATCAGGTCGCTCGGCCCGGAAATTCTCGCGGTCGCGCAGGGCGACATGTACCGCGGAATGCTGGACGTCACGGACGTCCAGGCGAACGAGGTCATCGCGTTCGAGGACGAGAACTTCGAGATCGACCCGCGGCTGTCCACCGAGGAGCGGACCGACCACGCCCGGATGCAGGTGGCCATCGAGCAGATCCTGATCGACCGCGGGTTCGGTGCGTACACCGCCCACTTCGACGCGATCGGCGACGACGGCCGGTTCCGCCGACTGCCGCTGGCGGCCGCCTCGTCGCTGATGGCCAAGGGGTTCGGCTACGCGGCCGAGGGCGACGTGCTGACTGCCTGCATGGTCTACGCGGGGCATCAGCTCATCGGCGACGCGCACTTCACCGAGATGTACGCGATGGACTTCCCATCCGACTCGATCCTGCAGAGCCACATGGGCGAGGGCAACTGGAAGGTGGCCCGGAAGGACAAGCCGGTCAGGCTGATCAAGCGGCCGCTGGGGATCGGGCGGCTGGCCGACCCGCCCACGTTCCTGTTCCAGCTGCAGCCCGGCCCGGCCACGCTGGCCACCCTGGTGTCGCTGGAGGGAACGCGGTTCCGGCTGGTCTGCGCCGAAGGCGAGAACCTGGACAGCCAGGAGCTGCCCGCGCTGGAGATGCCGTACGGCCAGTTCCGGCCCGCCTCAGGCGTGCGGGCCTGCCTGAATGGCTGGCTGGCCGCGGGCGGACCGCACCACGAGGTGATGAACCTGGGCCACCACGCGGCGGACTGGAAGGTGTTCTGCCAGCTGGCGGGCATCGAGTTCGTCCAGGTCTGAGCGCACGGCCCCGTACCACGGCCGCCCCGCACCACCACGGGACCACTGCACACGGACCACTGCAGCCCCGGCAGCCCCCGGATCCACGATCCACAGGACGTGATCTACCGATTGGTGTCGTTCCAGCAGCACCAATCGGTAGATCACGGGGAGGGTTTTCCGGTTGGATCACCGGGGAGGGTTTTCCGATTGATCAGCTGGAGGGTCTTCCGGCTGATCACGGCAGGGCCCTCCGCCGCCCGCTCTCCGGGCCGGCCAGCAGGGGAACCCTGGCGCGAACGCTCGCGGGCGAAATATGCCTATTTGCCCGATTGATCCGGTCCGGAGCTGACCAGCGGCTGCCTTGGCCTGGCCAGCGGGGTGGCGCAGGTCGATCCCCGGGCCACGATCCGCGCGCACACCCGGGCGGTCCTGGCCGTCAACGTCGAGCGGCTGCACTTCTTCGACCCGGCCACCGGGACGGCGATCAGCTAGTCCGCTGCCGCCGGCCCGGAGCCCGCTGCTAAATTCGATGGTGTGGCGGTCGCGGGGGGGACGTCATATTTGCGCTCTCCAGCCCTGGACGGTGGTCCATGACGAACCGCAGCAAAGGATGGCTGTGGACCCGCGAAGTGGTGAGCTTGCCTGCCCACAGCCAGGATGCGTCCAGTGACTTGGAATGGCAGTGGACTTTACGGGCCGATGGGTCCGTGTGGTGGCGGCTGACCCGGGTCCGCGGCCGGGAAGAGCACAACGAATGGCAATGCGCCGGGGAGCTGGATGGCACCGCCTGGAAGGCGCTCGCGGGAGGCCGGCTGACGCCCGCCGACTACCTGGAGACCTACGCCCGTAACCACGGCCACCGGCTGGCCGTGCCGCGGCACCGCTCGACGGTGCGCGAGACGTGCCCAGCCTGCGGTGCTCTGGCCGACCGCGGGCGCGACGGCACGCTGCTGCCCCACCAGCGACCGGCCCAGGACTGGCCGGCCCGGTTCGTTCCCTGCGCCGGCCGGCCGCCCAGGCGGCGGTGAGCAGCTCTCCCCTGGTCAAGGTCCCGGGTCGGCCTGGGCCTCGCGGGCGTAAGTTGCTGCCATGGACCGCGCCAGCCCGCCCAGCGGGTATTCCGGCACCCCGCTGGCCGTGAAACTGGGGATCCGGTCCGGCCAGACGGTGGCCGTGCTGGGTGGCCCGGACGGATTCGCGGAGAGCCTGGCCGCGCAGGCGGGGGTGGAGGTCCGGCCGGACCTGGGCGGCGGCGCGCGGTTCGACGTGATCGTGTTCTTCTCGCCGTGGCGCGGCGACCTGGAGTCGGAGCTGGGGCGCCTGCGCCGGCACATGGCCCCGGCGTGCGGGCTGTGGATCGCCTGGCCGAAACGCGCCGCCAAAGTCGCAACGGACATGAGCGACACCGTGGTCCGGGAGGTGGCCCTGCCTACCGGCCTGGTGGACAACAAAGTCTGCGCCATTGATGCGACATGGTCCGGCCTGCGCCTGGTCATCCGCCGCGAGCTGCGGTGCTAGCCCGGGGGCCCGAGCCCCCGGACCCCCAGCGAGCCCGCTGACCAAGCAGGCCGGCTTCCGAAGCTGCCGGGCGAGTCGCCGACTCGGCGGGAACACGCCTGCGGCGCGCCCCGCCTCGCCAGCGATCAATCAATCAGGTGGTGGCCGTCGAACTCGCCGAGATCCTCGCGGTACAGCTCGAGACCGACGCCGTTCGGGTCGCGGAAGTACATGCTCTCCTCGACACCACGGTCTGGCCCCAGGTACTCGAACCCGGTGTCGTCGAACTTCTTCCTGGCCGCGTCGTACTGCTGCTGCGGGATGGAGAGGGCCAGGTGCTGGACACCGCCGATGGTCTCCTGCCAGGCCGGGTGATCATGCCCGGGGAAATCGAAGAAGCCGAGCATGTTCTTGTTGCCGATGTCGAAGAAGAAATGGCTGGAGCCCGCATAGTCCCGGTTCTCCACCAGTTCGACCAGCGGGAAGCCCAGGAACTCCTGATAGAACTGAATCGTCTCCTCGACATCACGGCAGATCAGCGCGACGTGGTGGACGCCGCGGACGGGGGTGGCGGGCCGCTCGCCCCGCGGGCGCAGATAGCGCTGGCGCAATTCCTCCCGGTGGGCCCGGACCTTGTCGAGTTCTGCTCCCTGGGGCTGCGGCATGACCGGCCTCCCTGCGTAGTCGCCGTGGCCGGGCCTGGCGGCAACGCCGGCCCTGGCCAGCCTCAGGCTAACCCAGCCCCGGCGCGGCCGCGCCCGGACCAGGCCCCGGGGGCCGCCCGGACCAGGCCCGGGGGGGCCGCCCGGACCAGGGCCCGGGCTCATTTGTCCCGGCTTCCCGGCACCACCACCACCGGGGACAGCGCGTGGTGCGTGACCTGGGTGCTGACCGAGCCCAGCACCAGCCGGGCAAAACCACCTGCTCCCCGGGCCCCCACCACGAGCAGGTCCGCGTCCTCGGACGCGTTGATCAGTTCGTCGGCGGCCGTGCCGGTGAGGGCGCGCACGGTCACGGGCGCGCCGGGCGGGCCGCCTCTCCGCTCGACCGCCTGGTTCACCAGTTCCTGAGTGGCCTTCTCCGCCTGGGTCCGGCCCTCCTCTTCGGCCGGGTAGTAGTCGGCCGGCGCGTATCCCGGACCGTAGATGCCGGACACGATCGGGCTCACGGTGATCACGGTCAGCGGGGCCTTCCTGAGGTCCGCCTCGTTCAGGGCCCAGTCCAGGGCGCTGAGGGAATGTTCCGAACCGTCCACCCCGACGATGATGCCTGCCATTTCCTGTCCCTTCTCCGTGGCCTGTCCGGTTCTTCCGCGTGCCTTCCATCCACAGGCTAGGAGTACCCATCCCGGTGGGACAGGGGCACCTTTCCCGCATCGGGGGAGCCTTCGGCCTGGCCGCACTGACACCAGCGGCCCGCGCTGGCTTACGCTGTACGCGACGGTACCTGCATGAGTGCGGAGCCGGCCGGATCGCGCGGCTCGCCGGGCCGAGGAGCATGCCACTGATGGATGAAGGCCACGCTGCCATGATCCGGGTGTTCCTGCTTGATGATCATGAGATCGTCCGCCGAGGTGTCCGCGATCTCCTCGACAGCGAACCCGACCTCACCGTCATCGGCGAAGCCGGCACCGCCGCCAGCGCCCTCGCCCGCATCCCCGCCCTCAAACCCGACGTCGCCGTCCTTGACATCCGCCTCCCCGACGGCGACGGCGTCTCCGTCTGCCGCGACCTCCGCTCCAGAATGCCGCAGCTCGCCTGCCTCATGCTCACCAGCTTCAGCGACGACGAGGCCCTGGTCAACGCCATCATGGCCGGCGCCGCCGGCTACGTCCTCAAGCAAATCCGCGGCACCGACCTGGTCGGCGCCATCCGCACCATCGCTACCGGCCAGTCCCTCCTCGACCCCCAGGCCGCCGCCACCGTCATGCGCCGCATCCGCGATCAGGCCATCGCCACCGACCCCCTCGCCGCCCTCACCGATCAGGAACGCCGCATCCTCGCCCTCATCGGCGAAGGCCTCACCAACCGCCAGATCGGCGACCGCCTCTTCCTGGCCGAGAAAACCGTCAAGAACTATGTCTCCGCCCTGTTCGCCAAACTCGGCATGCAACGCCGCGCCCAGGCCGCCGCCTATGCCGCACGGATCTTCGACCAGCCGCCCCCCGGCCGCAGCGCTCACGGGCAGCCGGATCGCTGATCGGTCAGCTAGCCGGCACCCGCCAGTCGAGCGTGGTACCGCCGCCCTCAGCCGGGCCGATGATGAGCTTGCCCCCGAGGTCCGCGGCCCGCTCGGCCAGGTTGGCCAGGCCACTGCGCCGCGTGACCTGGCCCATCCCGACGCCGTCGTCGCGGACCCGGAGGATCAGCTCGTCCCCGACCTCCACGCTCACGTCCACCCGGCTGGCGGCGGCGTGCCGGGCCGCGTTTGACAGCGCCTCACGCAGCGCGCTGAGCATCTGTTCCCCCGCGCCCGCGGGCACGGCCTCGTCGAGCGGACCGACCAGCCGCAACGACGGGGCGAACCCGAGCGCGGCGGTCATCTCGTCCACGACCTCGAGCACCTGCGCCCGGAGTCCGTGGTGCTTGGCGTCGCCGCGGGACTGGAGCGAGAAGATCGTGGAACGAATCTCCCGGATCGTCTCGTCGAGGGCATCGACCGCGCTGCTCACCCGGGTCGCGGCCTCGGGCCGGACCAGCAGCGGCATGGCCCCCTGCAAGGACATGCCCGTGGCGTAGAGCCGCTGGATGACGAGGTCGTGCAGATCCCGGGCGATCCGGTCGCGGTCCTGGAAGATGGCCAGCCGCTCCGCGTCCTGGCGGTGCTCGGCGAGTTCGAGCGCGATACCCGCCTGCGCGGCGAAGGTCTGGACCATCTCTACTGCCTCGTGGGCCAGCGGCATCGCTCCTGGGTCACGGCCCACCGTGAACACGCCGCGGACGTCGCCGGGGGCGCCCAGCGGCAGGATGATGGCCGGCCCGAGCGGCATGTGCTCCCGGGCCGCGCCCGCCACCCGCTCGTCGTGGCCGAAGTCCTCCAGGACGACCGCTTCGCCGGAGGTCAGGACCTCGCCCGACACCGAGGCGCTGACCGGGAGCACCAGCCCCATGGCCTCCGGTGCGCCTGCCCCCGCCGCGTGCTGGATGACCAGCTGCTGGCGGTCCGGGGTCGGCAGGGCGAGCGCGACCAGGTCCGCACCCGACATTTCCAGCGCCTGCTGGGTGACCAGGATCAGCACCTCATCCGGCGGGTCGCCAGACAGCAGCCGCCTGGTCACCTCGCTGCTGGCCCGCAGCCAGCTCTGCTGGCGGCGGCCCTCCTCGTACAGCTTGGCGTTGTCGATGGCCACGCCGGCCGCCGCGGCCAGCGCGACGAGCAGCGCCTCGTCTTCCTCGTCGAACTCGGCGCCGCCCTCCTTCTCGGTCAGGTAGAGGTTGCCGTAGACCTCATCCCGGACCCGCACCGGGACGCCGAGGAAGCTCCCCATCGGCGGGTGCCCGGGCGGGAAACCGCTCGACTTGGGACTGCCCGAGATGTCCGGTAGCCGCAGCGGGTGCGGGTCAGTGATCAGGGCACCGAGCAGGCCCCGGCCCTCCGGCCAATGATGGATGGCGCCGATCTCATCGTCGGCCAGGCCGACCGGGACGAATTCGGCCAGGCGCCCTCCCTCACCGATGATCCCCAGCGCGCCGTAGCGGGCCCGGACCAGTGTGATCGCGGCCTCGACGATCTGCTTGAGCACCGTCTCGAGGTCGAGGTTGGTCCCGACGGCGACGACCGCTTCCAGGAGCGTGTAGACCCGGTCCCGGGTCGCCACCACGGTCTGCAGCCGGATCTGGAGCTCGCTGAGCAGATCATCGAGGCGCAGCTGCGGAAGTGCGGGATGAGGGCCTGTTGGATCCACCGGCCTCTCCCCGGACTACGTTGGCCAGACATCGGCAGGTAACGGATAGTCTCTGAACCAACGGTATCGCCTGGCCGGTGTGCTGTCTGTAGCGGCTCGGCGTGCCCCCAGCCTCGTGACCCGCCAGGGGAAACTCTCCGGGAGGGCAAGAAACGCCCTCCCGGAGGTAATCCGGGGCATGAGCCGGGGGCCGTGATTCGGTGCGGTCCGGCCAGAGGTGATGATGGTGAGCGTGACGCGGACGCTCAAGCGCTGGGTCACAGCGCTTGCCCGCCGGATGGGTCTCGATGCCAACCCCCTCCGCCGGGGCTGTGACCGGGCTGAGGGATGGGTTCGGCTCGGCCTCGTCGTGGTCTTCCTGGTTGCCAGCCCGCTAGCCGCCATCGGCCTGGGTCATCTCACGAATGACGCATCAATCCGGGCGGCGCGGGCCCAGGCGGCCAGCGAGCACTGGGTCCCCGCGGTGCTGCTGGAGCGGGTCTCGCGGAACCCTAATGACCCGCTGGCCGGCACGACGCAGCTGGCCTGGACACAGGCCAGGTGGACCGCGCCGGACGGGCGGCAGCGCCGGGGCGAGGTCCCCGCCGAGGTGGGCAGCCGGGCGGGCCGCCAGGTGCACATCTGGGTCGACGAGGCTGGCGATCTCGTCTACGGGCCGATCGGGCAGGGACAGATCGCGAGCCGGGTTATCGCGGTGGTCGCGCTGACCCCCGCCGTGCTGGCGGTGATCCTGCTCAGCGTGGCCTGGCTGACCGGCCGGCTGCTGGACCGCCGGCGGATGGTCCGCTGGGCCGCGGAATGGTCAGCCGTCGAGCCGCTATGGACCAAGCGGACCCACTGACCCGGTCCGGCGAGACCCCGGATCCGGACGGCCGCTGGTCCCGGCCTGGCCGGGAAACCGCCGCCGGGAAACCGCCGCCGGGAAACCGCCGCCGGGAAGCCGTAGCCAACCCGCTCCGGCCCCGGCCTGGGCCCAGGTTGACGGCCGTCGCCGCCGTGACCATAATTCCTAGGCGCGAACGCCCCTGGGCGGAACGCACTCAGGATGTAGCCCAGCAGCGCGGCTACCTCTGTCACCTGTGGCAGTGGGAGTAATGTCGTGCTCGCACACGAACGGGACGAAGGCCTGGCGGGGCCCCCCAGCCAGGCGCCGGACGGGAACGGCTGGGCGGCGGGCCCGGACCGCGAAGTGCTGGACACCGCACGGTTCCGGCTTTCCACCCGGAACCAGGGCCTCGTCGCCGATCCGTCGCTCGCGCAGGCGCAGGATGATCTGCGTGCCGTGGCGGCGGTGCGCCTCGCGGCCCGGTACGGGGCCCAGCCACCCGCCGGGCCGCTGGATCTCGGGGCCGGCCTGGTCATGCTCAGCAACCTGCGGCTCTACCTCGACGCGCTCGAGGCCGATCTGCTCGATGCCGCCACGCACCTGGGCATGAGCTGGGACCTGATCGCGGCGATTATCGGCCTCCCGGCCGCCGAGGCCCGGGACCGGCTGCGCGAACTGCGCGACCACCCCGACCCGCACTAGATCACCGACAGCGCCGTCCGGAATACTCCCGGTTTGAACCCGGCTCTCAGAGGCAGATAACTCGAGGCTGCCGCGGCCTGCGGTGGCCGTTACGCCTGGCCACCCGGCCAGCCGGACAGGGACGTACGCAGCCCGGACAGGGGACGTGCGCAGTGGAACAAGGTATATCGCCGGTCGCGCCCGGCGAAGGACAGGAAATGCCGCCGGTCCCGACCGGGGAGCGGTACGAGGACCTGGTCGAGGTCTTCACCGTGCTCAGCGGGACGCTGGCGGAGGACGAATCCATCCATGACACGTTGCATGCCATCCTCGCCATGGCGCTGAAGCTGGTCCCGGGCTGCAGTGCGGCGAGCGTGACGGTCCTGGACGAGCGGGGCCAGCCGAGCACGATCGCGGCCACCGACGACGACACCCTGGAACTGGACCGCCGGCAGTATCTCCTGAACGACGGCCCGTGCATGGACGCCGCCCGGCGGCAGCAGGTGAACCGGTGGAGCCTGCTCGAGGCGGAGCAGCAGTGGCCCGACTTCACCAGCCTGGCCAAGGAAGTGGGCCTGCGCAGCTACCTCGCGGCCGGCCTGGGCCTCGGTGACCAGCGGCTCGGGGCGCTGAACCTGAGCAGCCGCGACGCCGACGGCTTCAGCCGGCTCGACGAGGGAGTGGTCGCACTGTTCATCGCGCCCGCCGCGGCCGCCATCGTGACCATGACCCGGTACGCGCGGGCCCGTGACCTGGCCGACCAGCTCAACCAGGCGCTGCGGTCCCGGGCCGTCATCGACCAGGCCCTCGGGATCATCATGGCGGAGTCCAAGATCGATGCGCAGCGGGCCTTCGCGGTGCTCAGCCGGGCCTCGAACAACCGGCGGATGAAACTCCGCGACCTGGCGGCCGAGATCGTGACCCGGGTCAGCGGGCAGGCCCCGGCCGAGTACGCAGGCGACGCACAACCCTGATCCGCATCCGCGGGCCAGACCGGGTCAAGTACGATACCGACTACTGCAGGCCTGAAGCCAGGATCGCAGCAGGCGGGCCCGGGGGGCTGATGAACCAGGACGCGGTACGGCTGGGCGCGGCCCCGCTCAACCGGAACCGGTCCCCGCGCCCGGAGGCGGCGGACCTGGATCGCGCGGAAGCCGGACTCTCGGCCCTGCTCGAGGCGTGGCAGCGGGCGATCGAGGAACTCGGCGCCATGATCCCGCCTGCCCAGGTGCGTGCGCTGCTCACTATCGACGCCGAAGACGACCTGAACGTGACGGGCCTGGCCCGGCAGCTTGGCACCTCGCCCTCGGCGGCCAGCCGGCTGTGCGACCGCCTGGCCGCGGCCGGGCTGCTGGCCCGGTTGCCGGCCGTGGCCAGCCGCCGGGAGATCCTGCTCCAGCTGACCGAGTCCGGGCAGCGGCTCGCCGCCTGGGTCCGTGAGCAGCGGCGGGCGGCGCTGATCCGGGTGCTGGAGGGCATCAGCCCGGAGGGACGGGCGGATCTGGCCCGCGGGCTCAGCGAGGTGCCACTGCCCTAGCGGCATCCCCTTGAGCGCCGGGCCCGGAACGCCGGGCCCTAAGCCGCGGGGGCCTGCGCGGCTGCCTGCATCCGCTGGTACAGGCCGCCCGCCTCGATCAGCGTCTGGTGCGTGCCCCGCTCGGCCACCCGGCCGCCGTCCAGCACGACGATCTCGTCCACCTGGTCCAGCCCGTCCATCTCGTGCGTGATCAGCAGGGTCGCCCGGCCCCGGGTGCTGGCCTGCGCGGTCACGGCCAGCAGGTCCGCGGTCAGCGCGCGCCGGTTCTCTGGGTCCAGGTGCGCGGTGGGCTCGTCCAGGATCAGCAGCGCCGGGTCGGCCAGCAGCGCGCGAGCCAGCGCGATCCGCTGCCGCTCGCCCCCGGATACGGCCGTGCCGCGGGGCCCGACGGGAGTGTCCCAGCCCCGCGGCAGCGAGGCGATCCAGGGCAGCAGCCGCGCCCGCCCGGCGGCGTCCTCCAGCTCCGGCTGGCTGGCCCCGGGCCGGGCCAGCCGGATGTTCTCGGCGATGGTGGTGTCGAACAGGTGCGGGTCCTGCGCGCACCCGGTGATCATCGTGCGCACCTCGTCCGGGTCGTAGCTGGCCAGGTCGGCTCCGCCCAGGGTGGCCGAGCCGCCTGCGAGGTCCCAGAACCGCAGCAGTACGGCGGCCACTGTGGACTTGCCGGCCCCGCTCGGGCCGACCAGGGCCACCCGCCGGCCGGCGTCCAGGTCGAGGTCCACGCCGTCGAGGGCCAGCGGGCCGCCCGGCTCGTAGCGCACCTGCGCCCCGCGCAACCGCACCTGCAGCGGCCCGCCCGGCAACCGGCGCGGCGCGGCCGGCGCGGTCACCGGGTCCGGCGTGTCCAGCACCGTCCCCACCCGGGCCGCGCTGGCCCGGGCGTGGCCGAGCGCGACGGCGGCCGCGGGCAGTGCGGTCACGGCCTCGAAGGCGGCCAGCGCGGTCAGCGTGATCACGGCCAGCGGCACCCGGCTCATCGAGCCGGAGCCGACCGCGGCCACCCCCAGGATGAGCACCCCCCACAGGGTGAGCCCGGCCACCGCCTGGGACAGCCCGCTGCCCAGCGCGGCGCCGGCCGCCGACATCCGGGCCAGCCGGGTCAGCTCCTGGTCGGCCGTATCGGCCCGGGCCAGTGCGCGGTCCTGGGCCCCGAAGGCGTGCAGGTCCGCGGCCCCGGCCAGAAGGTCGGTCACCCGGGCGCTCAGCTCGCCGCGGGCGGGCGCGGTGCGCTGCGCCGCCCGGCGGCCCCGGGCCGCGGCCAGCCACGAGACGGGCAGCCCGGCCACCAGCAGCCCGGCGGCCAGCACCGCGCCGGCCGGGGCCAGGATGACCAGGCACACGCCGGCCGCGCCCACGCCGACCAGGAAGGCCGTCAGTGGCGGTGCGATGCCGCGGATGAACAGGTCCTGGGTGGCGTCCACGTCGCTGACCAGCCGGGCCAGCAGGTCCCCGGACCGGAACTCGCGCAGCCCGGCCGGGGCCAGCCGTTCCAGCCGCTGATAGACGCGCACCCGCACGTCGGCCAGCACCCGGAAGGCCGCGTCGTGCGAGCTGAGCCGCTCGATGTAGCGGAACACCCCCCGCCCCACCGACAGCGCGCGGACCGCGACCACGGCCACGGAGATGGCCACGATGTTGGGGTGCTGAGAGGCCCGGGCCAGCAGGAAGCCGGACGTGGCGAGCAGCCCCACGGCGCAGCCAGTGGACACCGCGCCCGCCACCACGGCCACCGCGAGCTGGCCGCGCAGCGGCCGGGCCATCCGCAGCAGCCGCAGCAGCGGGTGCCCGGCCCCGGGCCTGACGGGCGGGGCCGGGCCAGTGGGGGAGGCCGGCGGGGCGGCCCATGAGGCGGTCATGGGGCCGCCGCCAGCGGGCGCGCACCGGGCCCCGGATCGGTCTCCGGGCCTGCCTCCGGGCCGGCCGGTCCGGTCCCGGGGCCGGCCTCCGCCCCGGGCCCCGCACTGGACCCCGAACCGGGCGCCGAACCCGGCACGATGCCCAAGCAGCCCGCGGCCAGAACGACCCGGCCCTGGTCGAGCAGGACGGTCCGGTCCGCGCCGCCGGCCCAGCCCGCCCCGTGGGTGATCAGCACCACGGTCCGCCCGATCATCAGCCGCTCGATGGTGTCGAGGATCATCCGGGCGGTGAGCGGGTCCAGGTGCGCGGCGGGCTCGTCGAGCAGCAGCAGGGGCGCGTCCTGGAGGAACGCCCGGGCCAGCGCGATCCGCTGCCGCTGGCCCGCGGACAGCCGCGCGCCACGTTCCCCCAGCGGCGTGCGGTAGTCACGGGGCAGCGACCCGATGAACTCCGCCGCGCCGGCCAGGGCGGCCGCGTGCGCGATGTCGGCCGCGGACGCGTCGGGGCGGCCCAGGGCGATGTTGCTGGCCACGGTGCCGTCGAACAGGTACGGGTGCTGGGGCACCCAGGCCAGCTGGCGGCGCCAGGCGGCCAGGTCGAACGCGGAGATATCGGTCCGCGGCGCCCCGGGCGGGCCGGCCTCGATCCGCCCCCCGGTCGGTGCGGCGAACCGGAGCAGCAAGGCCAGCAGCGAGCTCTTGCCCGCGCCGCTCGGCCCGGTGATGGCGACCCGCTCACCAGGCCGGATCGTCAGGGACACCCGGTCCAGCGCGGCCCGGTCCCGGCCGGGGTACTCGAGCGACGCTCCGTTGAGGAAAATAATGTCGCGGCGCAGGTCGGCCTGAGCGGGCGGGCCAGACACCAGCCCGGATCCCGCGGCGGCCGGCTGGCTGGTGGCCGGCAGCGGGGTGTCCAGGATCTCGCAGGCGCGGCCGGCCGCGGTGACCCCCTCCATGCTGGCGTGAAACTGCAGGCCGACCGCCCGCAGCGGCAGGTACGCCTCCGGGGTGAGCAGCAGGACCAGCAGTGCGGTCTGGTACGGAATGTGCCCGGCCAGCAGCCGCAGCCCGACCTCGACTGCCACCAGCGCGGTCGCGACGGCCGCGGTCAGCTCCAGCACCAGCGCGGACAGGAACGCCACCCGCAGCGTGCGCATGGTCGCGTGCCGGTGCGCGTCGGTGACTTCGCGGATCACGGTGGCCTGGGCCTGGGCCCGGCCGAACAACTTGAGCGTGGGCAGCCCCTCGACCACATCGAGGAAGTGCCCGCCGAGGCGGGCCAGCAGCCGCCACTGCCGGGCGGTCTGGGCCCGGGTCTGCAGCCCGATCAGCACCGCGAACACCGGGATCAGGGGCAGCGTGACCGCGATGATCACTGCGGAGATCCAGTCGGCCAGCCCCACCCGGATGAGCACCGCGACCGGCACCAGGAAGGCCAGCACCAGCTGGGGCAGGAACCGGGCGAAGTACGGGTCGAGCGCGTCCAGGCCCTTGGTGGACAGGGTGGCGAGTTCCCCGGTCTGCTGACCGCCGAGCCACGCCGGTCCCAGCCGCACCACGTGCGCGGTGAGCTTGCGGCGCAGTTGTGACTTGACCGCCGCGGCGGCCCGCAGGGCGGCCAGTTCCCCGCCGTAGGCGGCCACCGCGCGGGCGGCCAGCACGGCCAGCAGGACGGCCAGCGTGGCGCCCAGCGCGGCCACACCGATCCCGGCCGCCGGGGCGGCCAGGGCGCGGGCCAGCAGGCCGGCCTGGGCCAGGATCAGCGCCGTGGTGGCCAGCCCGAGCCCGACCGTCAGGACCAGGTAACCCCGGGCCGCGGCGGCATACCGGAGCAGCCGCGGATCGACCGGCCTCATGGGCCGCTGGCCGAGTATTTCACTGTACCGAGAGTAGACGGCCGCTCACCTGGGCGGCAGAGGGGGTGAGGGACATCTGGGCGGGCTGTCCCGGGAACCGCGGCCGCCGAGCATGGATGACCGGCGGCCGGCCGGGTAGTAGGGGCGGCCATGACGGCGATCACCGAGCTAGCAGGCCGGTTTCACCTGGAAGAGCTCATCGCGATCGGCGGGATGGGCGAGGTCTGGCGGGCCAAGGACCAGGCCCTGGGCCGTTACGTGGCGGTGAAGCTGCTCCGGCCGGAGTACCTGCACGACGAGGTGACGCTGCTCAGGTTCCGCGCCGAGGCCCAGCACGCAGGGCTGCTGAACCATCCCGGAATCGCCCAGGTCTACGACTACCAGGACGCGAGCCCGGAGCGGCCGGCCTACCTGGTGATGGAGCTAGTCGACGGGCCATCCCTGGCCGGTGTGCTGGCGGGCGGGCCGCTGGATCCGCGGCGCACCGCGGACGTGCTCGCCCAGGCCGCCGCGGCCCTGCACGCCGCCCATGCCGCCGGGGTCCTGCACCGGGACATCAAGCCCGGCAACCTGCTGCTCGCCAGAGACGGCCGGGTCAAGGTGACCGACTTCGGCATCGCCCAGTCGTCGCGGACCGGGCACCTCACGCAGACCGGGGCGCTCATCGGCACTACCGGTTATCTCGCGCCCGAGCGCGTGTCCGGGCGCTCGGCCACGGCGGCGAGTGACCTGTACGCACTGGGCATCGTCGGCTACGAGTGCCTGACCGGGCGGCCTCCTTTCCAGGGTGAGCCGCTGCAGGTCGCGCTGGCGCACCTCGACCGGGACCTGCCGGGCCTCCCGCCGGAGTGCCTGGGCCAGGCGGGCGGGGCCGAGCTGGCCGCGCTTATTGCCGACCTGACCGCTAAGAAGCCGGCGGCCCGGCCGGTCTCGGCGGACGTGGTGGCCAGCCGGGCGGGCCGTATCCGGGAGGGCCGGACGGACGCACCGGAGGGCCTTCCCGCCGCCACCGGAGCCGTCCGGACTGCGGCGCCGACGCCAGCCGACCCCGGTGTGATACCGCCGGGCGTGGTGCCGCTGGGCGTGATGCCGCCCGCCGGGCTGCGGCACCGGCGGCTGGCCCCCGCCGGACTGGCCGCCGGCCTTCTCACTGCGGGCCTGCTCGGCTGGCTGCTGGCCACGGCCCAGGCTGATCCAGCCCAGGGCCCTCCAGCCCCAGGCCACTCAGCCCAGACCCGCTCGACCCAGCCCGCCAGCCCGGTCGCCTCGCCGCATCGCCAGGCCACGCCGTCCCGGACCGGCGCCCCGGTCCAGCCCCGCGCCCCGGCCCGCGCCGCGGCCCGGGCCGGCGCGAGCGTGACGGCGGCCCGCGGCCCGGCGAGGGGCGGGAAAAGCGTCTCCCCCGGCCGGGCCAAGCATGACAAGGGATCGCCCCCCGGTCACAGCTGACCGCCGGTCACTCCTGACCGCCGGTCACTCCTGACCGCCGGTCACTCCTGACCGCCAGTCACGCTGGCCGCCGGATCGTGGACGAGCCCAGGGGTGTGCGCCATGATGATGGCGCCTGGTGACCGGCTTTGAACGGCCCTGGGGCAGGCCGGACTGGTGTTGCGGGACTTTCGACTCTTCTGGCCGTCACCGGAACAGGCCAGACTGGCATCAGCGTCCCCGCCGAGGACGGGAGAAACAGGGTTGACCGCGCTCACCGAAGCGGACTGCTCGTATGCCCTGCTGGCGGACGGCACCACGATCACCATCCGGCGGGCTGGCCCCGCTGACTATGAGGCCGTCAAGCAGTTGCACGAGGCCATGTCGCCGGACAACCTCTACCTGCGTTTCTTCAGCATGAGCCGCCAGGCCGCCAGGCAGGAGGCGCGCCGGGTCTCCCGGCCTGACCGCTCGGCCTACAGCCGAACGGACCACGGCACCCCGAACCACAGCACCCCGGACCACAGCACCCCCGACCACGGGGCACTGCTCGGCTTCCTGGAGGACGAACTCGTGGGGGTGGCCAGCTACGAGTCCCCCACCAACCCCGAAACCGCGGAGGTCGCGTTCGCGGTGGCGGACCGGATGCATGGCCGCGGTGTCGCCACCCTGCTGCTCGAGCACCTGGTGTCGCTGGCCCGCGAGCACGGTGTGCGGGTCTTCACCGCCTCGGCGCTGCCCGAGAACATCGCAATGCTGCGCGTGTTCGCGGACGCCGGGCTGACCGTCACCCGGCGGATGCAGGACGGGATCGTCGAACTGAGCATGCCAATCCCGCGCAGCGCACTCGGCGGGCCCAGCGCCTACCTGGATGCGGTGGCGGGCCGCGAGCAGCGGGCCGACGTGGCCAGCCTGGAACCGCTGTTCGCGCCGCGTTCGGTCGCGGTGGTGGGCGCGGGCCAGCGGCCCGGCTCCATCGGACGGTCCATCCTGCTCAATATCCGGGATGCGGGTTTCGCCGGGACCCTGCACGCGGTGAACCCGCATGTGGGCGACATCGAGGGCATCCCCAGCGTGCCAACCCTGGCCGCGCTGCCGCACGCGCCTGACCTGGTCGTCGTGACGGTCCACGCGGACACCGTGCTCGACGTGGCCCAGGAATCTGGCCAGCGCGGGGCCAGGGCCCTGGTGGTGGTCACCGCCGGGCTGAGCTCGGCCCAGTCCGGCCGTCTGCTGGACACCTGCCGCCGCTGGGGGATGCGCCTGCTCGGCCCGAACTGCTTCGGGGTGGCCGTGCCGGGCCTCGGCCTGGACGCCACCTACGCCGCGCACCATCCCGCGGCGGGCACGGCCGGGCTGGTCGTCCAGTCTCACGGCGTGGGAGTGGCCCTGCTGGAGCACTTGTCCCGGCTGGGCATCGGCATCTCCTCGTTCGCCTCCGTCGGCGACAAGCTGGACGTGTCCGGCAACGACATGCTCCAGTGGTGGGCCCAGGACGGCACCACCCGGCTCGGCGTGCTGTACCTGGAGTCGTTCGGCAACCCGCGCAAGTTCGCCCGGACCGCCGCCCGGGTCAGCGCCACCATGCCGGTGCTCACCGTGCACGCCGGACGGTCCGCGCCGGGCCAGCGCGCGGTCGCCTCGCACACGGCCGCGGCCGCCGCGCCGCTGATCACCCGGCAGGCCCTGTTCGAGCAGGCCGGCATCATCGCCACCACCAGCTTCGGAGAGTTGCTGGAAGCGGCCGTGCTCCTCGCCGCACAGCCGGTGCCCGCAGGCAGCCGGGTCTGCGTTATCTCTAACGCGGGCGGCGCGGGCGTGCTCGCCGCAGACGCGTGTGTCGAGGCGGGCCTGGCCGTCGCCACCCTCAGTCACGCCGCCCAGGCCCGGCTCGCGGCCATCCTCCCGGCCAACGCCGCGCTCGGCGGCCCGGTGGACACGACCGCGTCGGTCAGCGCCGAGACCTTCGGCGCCGTCCTGGCCGAGGTGGCCGGGGACACCGGCGTGGACGCGGTCATCGCGCTGGTCGTCCCGACCGCGGCCGGCGACCTGGTCCCGGCGCTTCGCGCAGCCAGGCTGGCGGTCCCGCTGGCCGCCGTGATGCTGGACCAGCCGGAGGCGGTCCAGTTGCTGCCGCCTGCCACGGACGGCCCGGCCGGCCTGGGCGTTCCCGCGTACGCCTATCCCGAGAGCGCGGCCAGGGCCCTCAGCCGGGCTGCGCGTTATGGCTCCTGGCGGTCCCGGCCCGCGGACACGGTCCCGGAGATCAAGGGCATCGATGTCACCAGGGCTCGCGCGCTGATCACCTCGTTCACCGACCGGGTACCCGGCGGAGGATGGCTGCCCGCCGCCGAGGCGGACGACCTGCTGCGCTGCTATGGGCTGCCGATGGTGGCGTCCCGGCTGGTGGTCACCGCGGACGAGGCGGCCGCCTCGGCCGCGGACCTGGGCGGCCGGGTGGCACTCAAGGCCGAGGGCTGCGGCCTGGTGCACAAGAGTGACGCCGGCGGTGTCCTGCTTGACCTCGATGGGCCCGCGGAAGCCCGCGCCGGGTTCACCACCCTGGCCGGGCGGTTCGCGGGCAACTTCTCTGGGGCCCTGGTCCAGCCCATGATCATCGGGGGCACCGAGGTCATTATCGGGGTCGTCCAGGAGCCGGTATTCGGCCCGCTGGTCGTGTTCGGTCTGGGCGGGGCGGCGACCGAGGTGCTCGACGACCACGCCGCGCGGCTGGCCCCGCTGACCACCGCCGACGCCGACGACCTGATCCACTCCATCCGGGCCGCGCCGCTGCTGTTCGGTCACCGTGGCCAGCCGCGGGTCGATGTGGCGGCGCTGCGCGACGCCCTGCTCCGGATCTCCCGGCTCGCTGACGACCTGCCGCAGGTCGCCGAGCTGGACCTCAACCCGGTGATCGCCCGGCCGAACAGGGTCATCGTGGTCGACGCCCGGATCCGGGTCACCAGCCACGGCTCCGCCGACCCGTTCCTGCGGCAGCTGCCCGTGGCCAGACGCTCCTGACCCGCCCGCGACCCCGTCCTGCGCCCGGAGTTCCGCACTTTGGAAGGAGCCCCACCGATGGACGTCCTCGTCGTCAACGCGGGATCGAGCAGCCTCAAGCTGAGCCTGCTCAACCCGGCGGATAAGGTCCTGGCCGCCACTGAGGTCGACCACTGGGACACCAGCGGGCCCCCCGCGGCTCTCACCTCGTTCCTGGACAGCCTGCCCGGGGTCGATGCGGTCGGCCACCGCGTCGTGCACGGCGGTCCGCACCTGGAGGCGCCGGCGGTCATCGATGCCACGGTGCGCCGGGAGATCGAGGCCGCGACCGACCTGGCCCCGCTGCATCAGCCCCGGGCCCTGGGCGGCATCGACGTGGTGTCCCAGCTGCTGCCCGGGGTGCCCGCCGTGGCCTGCTTTGACACTGCGTTCCACGCCAGCCTGCCCGCCGCGGCCAGCACCTACGCGCTGCCCGCCGCCTGGCGCGAGCGGTTCGGGCTGCGCCGCTACGGATTCCACGGCCTGTCGCACGGGTATGCGGCCGGACGGGCGGGCGAGATGCTCGGCACCAGCCCAGAAATGCTCCGCATCGTGTCCTGCCACCTCGGCGCGGGGGCCTCGCTCGCGGCGATCGCCCGCGGCCGCAGCGTGGACACCACGATGGGCTTCACCCCGCTGGAAGGGCTGGTGATGGCGACCCGGGCCGGGAACACCGACCCCGGCCTGCTGCTCTGGCTGCTGCGCGACGGTGGCATGACCCTGGACGACCTGGCCGAGGGACTGGAGCACGGCTCAGGGCTGGCCGGCCTGGCCGGCGCGGCAGACATGCGGGACGTGACCCGGGCCGTGGACGCCGGCGATCCGGCCGCCATCCTGGCCCTGGAGGTCTACCTGCACCGGCTGCGGCAGCTGATCGCGGGCATGGCCGCGGCCATGGACGGCCTGGATGTGCTGGTGTTCACCGGCGGGATCGGCGAGCACCAGCCCCGTATCCGGTCCCGGGGCGCCCCCGCGTTCCTGGGGGTCCTCCTCGAGGAGCAGCGCAACCAGGCTGCCACCGGGGACGCCGACATCAGCGCGGCCGGGTCGCCGGTCGCGACGCTGGTGATCACCTCGCGAGAGGACATCGAGATCGCCCGCCAGGTCCGCGAGGTGCTGTGTTAGTTCGGGGGCCCGAGCCCCCGGACCCCCGACGTGCCCGCTCCCCCGCCTCGCCCGCGAGGTCAGCGGGTGGCGGATACGGCACCGTGCGGGATCCGACGAGCGCCGTGCACGGAGATTTTCTTCCCGGACGAGGAGTCTGCTGTCTCCAGCCAGACGAGGAGTCTGCTGTCTTCAGCTAACCGCCCGGATCGCCGCCCGGGCCCGATCCTGACACCGACCTAACAGGCAGCGGCCGGATCCACGCGCGGCGCCTACGGGGCACAGTTGACATCCGCTCTAATCTGAGAGTAGCTTTCTTTTGAGTTCGACTCTCGGCATAGCAGACTCAGTTCAGGCGGTGACTCATGAGCGCGGAAATCAGCCGTTCGCGGACCGGGCCGGCTCGCCACCGGGGCGGCGCCGAGGCGGGCCGGTGGTGGGCGCTGGTCGCCATTTCGGCCAGCGTGCTGGTCGTCGGTCTCGACCTGACCGTGCTCAACCTGGCCCTGCCGGTCCTGTCGGCCCAGCTGCACGCGTCCACCACGGACCTGCAGTGGTTCTCGGCGTCCTACAGCCTGGTGCTGGCTGCGGCCCTGCTGCCCGCCGGGCTGCTGGGCGACCGGGTCGGGCGCAAGAAGATGCTGCTAATCGCGCTGGTGGTGTTCGGCGCCAGTTCGGCCGCGTGCGCCTTCGCCGGGTCCCCGGGTGAGCTGATCGCGGCCCGCGCCGTGCTCGGCCTCGGCGCGGCGGTGATCTTCCCCATGTCGATCGCCGTGCTGCCGGTGCTGTTCACTCCGGACGAGCAGCCCCGGGCCATCGCGGTGGTGATGGGCGCGACGTTCCTGGCCTTCCCGGTCGGCCCCTTGCTGGGCGGCTGGCTGCTGGACAACTTCTGGTGGGGCTCGGTCTTCCTGATCAACGTGCCGGTCGTCGTGCTCGCGCTGGTCGCCGTGGCGCTGCTGATGCCCGAATCGCACGGTGCCCGCAGTAAGCGGATCGACATCCCCGGGATCATCCTGTCCAGCCTGGGACTGGCCGGGGTGACCTACGGCTGCATCAAGGCGGGCGCGAACGGCTGGAGCGACCCGGCCACGCTGATCACCATCTTGGCCGGGGCCATGGTGCTGGTCCTGTTCGTGGCCTGGGAGCGGCGGGCCAGCCGGGACGGGATGGCCCTGGTCCCGCTGGAACTGTTCCGCTCGGCCGCCTTCACCTGGGGCACGATCCTGACCACGTTCGTGTCGTTCGCGATGTTCGGCATCCTGTTCGCGATGCCGCAGTACTTCCAGGGGGTCCGTGGCCTGGACTCGTTCGCTACCGGGCTGCGGATGCTGCCGATGATCGGCGGCATGGTGCTCGGCATGATCGGCGGCACCCGGCTCCAGACGCCGCCCAAGGGCCCGGACGGCCGCCCGGCCGGAGATCCCCTGGTCGGCCCCAAAATCCTGGTCATGGCGGGCTTCGTGGTCATGGCCGCAGGCCTGGCCGTGGGGGCCACCACCGGCGCGGCCAGCGGGACCGCGTTCACCGCCAGCTGGTACGCGGTGGCGGGGCTGGGCCTGGGGCTGGCCATGCCGGCCGCCATGAACGCCGCACTGGGCGCGCTGTCCGCGGAGCGGAGTGGATCCGGGTCGGCGCTGATCACCGCGATGCGCCAGGTGGGAGCCACGATCGGGGTCGCGGTGCTGGGCACCATCCTGCTGTCCGCCTACCGCAGCCAGCTCGATCTGGGTGGCGTCCCGGCCGCCGCCGCCGGGGCGATCCAGAGCGGGGTCATCGCCGGGGTAGGGGTCGCGCTGCACCTGCACTCGGCCGCCCTGCTGGACTCGGTGCGCGCCGCGTTCTCACACGGCCTGGACGTCATGCTGGCGGCGTGTGCGGGCATCGCCGGGCTCAGCGCCCTGCTCGCACTGGCCTTCCTGCCCCGCCGGGCCGGGACTGGGGCCCGTCCTGGGAGCGTCCCCGCCTCCGGGACCCCAGCCTCAGACCCCCCAGCCCCGGACCTCCCCGCCCCGGACCTCCCCGCCCCGGGCCTCCCCGCCCCGGGCCTCCCCGCCCCGGGCCTCCCCGCCCCGGGCGCCCCCGTCGAGGGCGGGCCGGACGTGGCCGTGGCTACCGGGTCCGGCGCTCCACTCGCGCCGGCGCCCCCGGGCGGGCAAGATCAAGGCCATGAGCACGCACCAAGCTGACCAGCCCGGTCTGCGGGAACGCAAGAAGGCCAGGACGCGTGCTTCCATCCGGGAGCACGCGTTGCGGCTGTTCCGGGAGCAGGGTTACGCCGCCACCCGGGTCGAGCAGATCGCCGAGGCGGCCGAGGTGTCCCCGGCCACGTTCTACCGCTACTTCCCGACCAAGGAAGACGTGGTCCTGCAGGACGATCTCGACGTGCTGACCCTGGACGCGCTGGAGGCGCAGCCGTCCGGGCTGAGCGCGGTGGCCGCGGTGCGGGGCGCCGTGGCGCAGGCCCGGGCCAGGTTCACCGAGGAGGAGCGGGAGCGGTTCCGGCAGACCACCGAGCTCACCATGGCGGTGCCGGAGATCCGGGCCCGGGCCCTGGACGAGTTCGCCCGCACCATCGACGTCACAGCCGCGGTTCTGGCCAAGCGGAGCGGGCGGCAACCAGACGACATCGCGGCGCGCGCGCTGGCCGGGGCGGTCTTCGGGGTGATCATGGCCACCACGCTGCCGGTGCTGGAACGCGGCCCGATCGACCTCGACGCCATCTTCGCCTCGGTGGACGACGGGCTGGCTCAGCTGGAGGCCGGCTTCCCGCTCTGACGGCCCGGCTGGGGCCGGCCAGCCTCAGCGGACCCCGCACGGCTCCAGGCCCGCAGGGCTCAGCGAACCCCGCGCGGCCGGAACTGCACGCTGATCCGCGGGCCGACGGCGCGGGCCGTCTTGGGCACCGCGTGCTCCCAGGTGCGCTGGCAGCTGCCGCCCATGACCAGCAGGTCGCCATGGCCGATCTCGTGCCGGATCGCCGGGCCGCCGCCCCGGGGCCGCAGCATCAGGGCCCGCGGCGCACCCAGCGACAGGATGGCGACCACCGTGTCCTCGGTGGCCCCGCGCCCGATGCGGTCGCCGTGCCAGGCGACGCTGTCCCGGCCGTCCCGGTACAGGCACAGTCCCGCCGTGCAGAACGGCTCCCCGAGGCCGTTCCCGTAGTGGCGGTCGAGTGCCCGCCGCGCCTCGTCCAGTGCGGGGTCGGGCAGGTCTTCGCCTTCGCCGTAGAAGCAGAGCAGCCGGGGCACGTCGACGACGCGGTCGTACATCCGCCGCCGCTCCTCCCGCCACGGCACAGCCTCGCGCAGGCGGTCGAACAGGACGTCGGCACCCGCCATCCAGCCGGGCCGGACGTCCACCCAGGCGCCGTGGTCGAGCACGGTCCGGCGCACCGACGCTCCGAGAGGCCCCGGAGCCGGCTCGTCGTCCAGGTCGAGCAGGGATCCCTGCAGAGCAGTCTCCATGCGCCCAGGATACGGCAAATCAAATATCTGTTCGACCTGCCCATCCGCCCGGCGACCGGCTGCGTCACCGAAGGCCGCCGGAGGGCGGGCGCACCTCCCGCACCTCCACACCGCCGGCCGGGCCTCCCGCTGCGGGCGGCCGGATTCCCGCCTCCGGCGCCCGGATTCCCGCCGCGGACGGCCCGGGCTCCGGCACGTCCTACGCCGCCGCTCCTGGAATGCCTAGTTCGGGCCTTTTTAATGGTTCATTACTTGAAATTACCCTTGATCGAAATTATGTCTTGATCGCACGGAAGTAAACGGCACCCGCGACGAAGGAGTCTGCCATGCAAAGCATCCGTGGTCTTACCCGGGGAATAACCGGCATTACCGGAGCCCGCCTCCGCAGGCCAATCATCGCCTCATTACTGGCCATTGGGCTGGTCACCGCGCTATCGGCGTCCGCCGTGGCCAAGACGGCCGCGTCGGCCAGCAGCCAGCCGGCCTACCTGAACGCCAGCGTCCCGGTCCCGGCGCGGGTCAGCGACCTGCTCGGCCGGATGACGCTGCCGGAAAAGATCGGCCAGATGGTGCAGATCGAGGCGACCCAGGTCACCGACACCGCCAGCACCTGCACCAGCCAGAGCGGGTTCAACCTGCCCAACCCCACCTGTGAGCAAAAGATCTTCGTGGACAACCACGTCGGCTCGATCCTGGCTGGCGGAACCGACATTCCCATCGACACGACGGGCAAGGGTGGCCCAGGCAACACCGGCCTGGACTGGGCCACCGAGTACAACACCATGCAGAGCTACGCGATCAAGCACTCGCGGCTGCACATCCCCGTCATCTTCGGCGTCGATGCCGTCCATGGCTTCGGCCACCCGTACCAGGCGCCGCTGTTCCCGCAGTCGATCGGGATGGGTGCCACCTGGGATCCCTCCGCCGCGCAGGCAGGTGGCGAGGTGACCGCGAACGCCCTGCGCGCCACCGGCTGGAACTGGGCCTTCGCCCCGGTCCAGGACATCGCGCGGGACAACCGCTGGGGCCGCTACTACGAGACCTGGGCTGAGGAGCCCGCCCTGGCCGCCGCGCTGGGCGCGGCGAACGTGCGGGGCCTGCAGAGCGGCGGCGCGGGCGGGCTGAAGGTCACCGCCACCGTGAAGCACTTCGCGGGGTACTCCGAATCGATCAACGGGCACGACCGGGTCCAGGCCGAACTGCCGCTCCGGTACCTGCAGGACACGTTCATGCCGTCCTACGCGGGCGCCATCAACGCGGGCGCGGGCACGGTCATGGTGGATTCCGGCTCGATCAACGGGATCCCCGCGACCGCGTCGCACTACCTGCTGACCACGCTGCTGCGCGAGCGGATGGGCTTCAAGGGCGTGGTGATCAGCGACTACGGCGACGTGGGTGCGCTCGCGACTACCTATCACGTGGCCGCTGACCTGGCCGGCGCGGCCGCCCTCGCCATCAACGCCGGCGTCAACATGGCCATGCTGCCGTTCAACGCCGATCAATGGCAGACCGCTGTCCAGCAGGACGTGGCCAACCACAGCATCTCGGTGAGCCGGATCAACCAGGCCGTGGCGCGGATCCTCACGCTGAAGTTCCAGCTCGGCCTGTTCGACCACCCGACGGTGAATGCCAGGCAGGCCGATGCCGCCGTCACGGCCGGCCGCGACGAGACGCTGAAGGCGGCCCAGGAGTCGATGACCCTGCTGCGTAACCAGAACAACGCGCTGCCGTTGCCTGCGTCCAGCAAGATCGTCGTCACCGGGCCCAGCGCGGACTCGATGACCAATCAGCTCGGCGGGTGGAGTGTCAGCTGGCAGGGGGTCTTCGGCGCTGGGCACGTCTGCTGTATGGGGCCCGCCGACCAGATCCCGCCGGGCACCACGGTGCTCAAGGGCCTGCAGGCCGCCGACCCGAACGTGACCTACGCGACCGACCAGGCCACCGCGGTGAGCGACGCGAAGTCCGCGGACGCCGTCGTGGTCGCGGTGGGCGAGAAGGCCTACGCCGAGGGCCTGGGTGACAACCCGTCGCCGCAACTGCCACCCGACCAGCAGACCCTGGTCAGCGCCCTCGAGGCGACCGGGAAGCCGGTGATCGTCGTGGTGATCGCGGGGCGGCCGCTCGGCCTCGGCCCGGCCGAGAACGCCAGCGCGGTGCTGATGGCCTACCAGGGCAGCACCAAGGCCGGCACCGCGGTGGCCGACACCATCTTCGGCAAGATCGACCCCAGCGGGAAGCTGCCCGTGACGTGGCCGTCCGACGCCTCCTCGACCGGCGCGGACTTCAACACCACGGCGCCGTCACCGCTGGGCGACCAGCCGAAGGTGTTCGATCAGCTGCCCTACACCGGCTCGGGCCCGGGCAGCGGCTACAACCCGCTCTACCCGTTCGCCTTCGGGCTGTCCTACACCACGTTCAAGGTCAGCGGGCTGTCCGCGACCAGCAGCGTGGCCCGCAACGGCACGGTGACCGCCAGGTTCACCGTGGCCAACACGGGCAGCCGGGCGGGCACCGACATCGTGCCGGTGTACGTCCACCAGCCGGTCAGCCCGGTGCTGGTCCCGGACCAGCGGCTCGCCGGGTTCACCCGGGTGACGCTGGCTGCCGGGCAGTCCAAGACGGTCCAGGTCTCCTTCCCCGTCTCGGTCCTGGCCGTGACCCCGGGTGACATCGAGTCCGACAGCCCGCCGGCCGTGGAGACCGGCGCCTACCAGGTGCAGATCGGCACGCCGGCCACGCTCAGCGCGGACTTCAGCATCCACAGCTGAGCCACCCGGGCCCGCGGTCCAGTCTGGCTCCCGGTCCAGCCAGGGCCGCGATCCAGCCTGGCCCGCGGGGCACCGCTTCGGCCGGCCACCCCCGGGGTGGCCGGCCGAAGCCCCGTGGGCGCCCAGTCCGCGAGATGCCGGGCTGGGCCAGCTTGCCGCGCGGCGGTCACTCTGGAATATATGTTCGAAGGTTTTTCGCGTGGCCTGCCGGACCCGGCCGCCCGCGCGTTCTAGAGTGTCTGCGTGGCAGGCCGTGAGCTAGGTGAGATCGTCGAGGCGGGCTGGGCGCAGGCCCTGGCCCCGGTGGCGGACCGGATCAGCGCGATGGGTGACTTCCTGCGGGCCGAGGTAGCCGCCGGCCGACGCTACCTGCCCGCGGGCAACCGGGTGCTGCGCGCGTTCCAGCAGCCGTTCGCCGACGTCCGGGTGCTGATCGTCGGGCAGGACCCGTACCCGACGCCGGGGAATCCGGTGGGCTTGAGTTTCTCGGTCGCGCCGGACGTGCGCCGGCTGCCGCCCAGCCTGATCAACATCTTCCGCGAGTACACCGCGGACCTGGGCTACCCGTCACCGTCGAACGGGGACCTCACCCCGTGGACCGACCGTGGCGTGCTGCTGCTGAACCGGGTCCTCACCGTGGAGCCCCGCAAACCAGGCTCGCACCGCGGCCACGGCTGGGAAGAGGTCACCGACCAGGCCATCCGGGCCCTCGCCGCGCGGCAGTCGCCGCTGGTGGCGATCTTGTGGGGGCGCGACGCGCGGGACCTGGCGCCACTGCTCGGCGGGGTGCCGCTCATCGAGTCGCCGCACCCCAGCCCGAACTCGGCCGACCGGGGGTTCTTTGGCTCCCGGCCGTTCAGCCGGGCCAGCGCGCTGCTGGAGGAGCAGGGCGCCGGCGGCATCGACTGGAAGCTGCCCTAGCCCGCCCCTGACCGTCCAGGCCCCGCCGCCCGTGGCCGGGGCCGGCCCGCCCCTGCCCGCCTGCTTCCCCTGGCCGTGAGCCGCCGCAACGAAAACCTTACCCCCCGGCTCACTCTCCCGTCTGGCAGGAATGTTGAGCGATCAACTATCGTTAGGGAAAATACGGCCCGCGGAAGACCGGAAACGGCACCGGCCGGGTCCGTGAACGTGCCATCTAAGCTGGTCGACGAGGCTTAACAGAGGAGATGTCATGCCAGCGGTGACTGTAGAGGACATCCTGGTCCTGCCCCGGGTTCCCGAGCCCGACGCCGCGACCGCGGCCGAGCGGCCGGTCGTGTCGGTGACCACCGCGCCGTCCGGCTTCGAAGGTGAGGGCTTCCCGGTCCGCCGGGCCTTCGCCGGCGTGGACATGCGGCAGCTCGACCCGTTCATCCACATGGACCAGATGGGCGAGGTCGAGTACGCGCCCGGGGAGCCCAAGGGCACGCCGTGGCACCCGCACCGGGGCTTCGAGACCGTCACGTACATCATCGACGGCGTGTTCCGCCACCAGGACTCCAACGGCGGCGGCGGCCTGATCACCAACGGTGACACCCAGTGGATGACCGCGGGCGGCGGGATCCTGCACATCGAGGAGCCCCCCGAGGAGCTGGTCATGAGCGGCGGGCTGTTCCATGGCTTCCAGCTCTGGGTCAACCTGCCCCGGCGGCTCAAGATGACCGCCCCGCGCTACCAGGACATCCGCGCCCAGCAGGTGTCGCTGCTGTCCTCGGCCGACGGCGGCGCGCTGATCCGGGTCATCGCGGGCGACCTGGCCGGGCACCCCGGCCCGGGGGTCACCCACACCCCCATCAGCCTGCTGCACGTGACCCTGCAGCCCGGCGCCCAGCTGCACCTGCCCTGGCGCAGTGACTTCAACGCGCTGGTCTACGTGCTGGGCGGCTCGGGCACGGTCGGCCCGGACCACCGCCCGGTCCGCACCGGCCAGCTCACCGTGTTCGGCGCGGGCGACGCGCTGACCGTGAACGCGGCCCGGACCCAGGAGGGACCCGGCCACGAGCTGGACATCCTGGTCCTCGGCGGGCAGCCGATCCGGGAGCCGGTCGCCGCGTACGGCCCGTTCGTGATGAACACGCGCGAGGAACTGGTGCAGGCGTTCGAGGACTTCCAGGCGGGACGGCTGGGCAGCATCCCCGCCGAGCACGCCGAGGTCCCCGCCGACCCCCACCCCGGCCACGACATCCTGTAACCCGTCCACCGACCTGCACCCGTTTGGTCAACGCCGCAAACCTGTTCCTTGGCCACTTTTCCTACGGAACGTACGGCCTGATGGGTGGTTTGTGGGGGTTTGGGCACTCGTTCCGTAGGAAAAGACGGCCCCACCCGCGAGCCGAGTTCGGCGCGACGGGTCAGCTGACCGGCGCGGCCTTCCCGTTGGCCGCGCCGGTCCCGCCGGCTTCGGTCTCGGTCTGCGCCATCGCCACCGCGCGCGGGGCCCAGATCATCTCGGGCGCGCCGTGCCGTTCCGGCGTCCCGACGATGGCCGTCAGGTCCGAGCCGTCGATGGTCTCCCGGTCGAGCAGGAGATCGACCACCAGGCCGAGTTTGTCCAGGTTCGTGCGCAGCAGCGTCGTCGCCCGGGTCTCGGCCTCGCGCAGCAGCGTGGCCACTTCCCGGTCGATGGCCCGCTGCGTCTCCTCGGCGTAGGGCCGGCCCGCGAACGGGTTGTCCCGGCTCGGCCCTTCCGGGCCGTATCCGATGGGTCCCACCTCAGTGGAGAAACCCCATTCGCGCACCATGCGGGTGGCCAGGTCGGTGGCGCCCGCGAGGTCATTCGCGGCCCCGGTCGAGGGCTCCCCGAGGACGATGATCTCGGCCGCGCGGCCGCCCAGCCGGACCGCGAGCGTGTCGGTGAGATAGCTCTGGCGGTACAGGTGGCGCTCGAACTCCGGCAGCTGCTCGGTCACTCCGAGCGCCGCGCCCCGGGGGAGGATGGTGACCTTGGCCACCGGGTCGGCGTGTTCCGACAGGACCGCGACGAGGGCGTGGCCGGCTTCGTGCACGGCGACCGAGTGCTTTTCCTCGGGCAGCAGCGCGTTGGACGCGTCGCGCTGACCGATCAGCAGCCGGTCCCGGGCCGTTGCGAAATCATCGGCGGACAGGACAGCGCGATGGTCGCGCACGGCGTTGATCGCCGCCTCGTTCACGAGGTTGGCGAGATCGGCACCCGAGAACCCTGGCGTTCCCCGCGACACCGCGGCCAGATCCACGTCAGGCGCGAGGGACTTGCCGCGCCCGTGGATAGCCAGGATCGCCGCCCGCTCCTTCTGGTTGGGCAGCGGAATGTCCACCGTCCGGTCGAAACGGCCGGGCCTCAGCAATGCGGTGTCGAGGATCTCAGCCCGGTTGGTCGCGCCCATGACCACCACGCTGGCGCCGGGCTCGAACCCGTCCATGTCAGACAGCAGCTGGTTGAGGGTTTGCTCACGCTCGTCGTTCGAGCCGAATCCCCCGGGACCGCGGCGGCCCCCGATGGCGTCGATCTCATCGATGAAGATGATCGAGGGCGCGTGCTTGCGCGCGTCGCTGAAAAGATCCCGCACTCGTGACGCGCCGACACCGACGAACATCTCCACGAAGCTCGACCCGCTGAGCGCGAAGAACGGGACTCCCGCCTCGCCGGCCACCGCCTTGGCCATGAGCGTCTTCCCGGTCCCGGGCGGCCCCACCATGAGGATGCCCTTGGGGCCGACCGCGCCGGCCTGGGCGTAGCGCTGAGGGTGTTTCAGGTAGTCGACGACTTCCATGACCTCGGCTTTGGAGCCTTCGTAGCCGGCGATGTCCGCGAAGCGGGTGGTCGGCCTTTCCTCGTCGTAGAGCTTGGCCTTCGACTTGCCGATGCTCATGATCCCGCCCATTTGCTTGCGGCCGCGGCGGGCGAACCAGATAAACAACCCGACCAGGAACAGCAGGGGCAAGAAGGAGAAGAGCAGGCTGGCCACGATGGACGTGCCTGCACTGCCCCCGGTCACCTGGACTTTGTGCTTGAGCAGGAGAGGGGACAGCGCCTGGTCGTTCAGCGCGGTGGGGATCTGGGAACTGTAGGCCGTGCCGTTATGCAGCTTCCCGGTCACTACCCCGGTCGAGCTGATCGTGGCCGTCGAGACTTTATTGGCCGTTACTTCGCTGACGAAGCTGCTGTAGCTGAAGTCCTGGGTCTTCGCGCTGTTGAATCCCGGATGGAAGACGAGCACAGCCCCGAGCACGACCCCGGCCAGCAGCAGCCACATGGGCCAGCGCGGAGTCGGCTTCGGCGCTGGCGCGGGCGCCTTAGGGCGGTGGTTCAGCTGGTTCGGCGGACTGGGGCGGACCGGACTCGACTGGTGCCTGGTAGCGGCCTCGTGAGCGGCCCGGGAAAATCCCAGCGGGAGAAAATTTAGGTTCATGCCAGCCTCGGCTCTGATCAATCGGAAAGTGACCACCGAGGTCCGGGGCAGCCGGGCTAAGCCAGCGTGCAGGTGCACGGAAGGAAGACATAATCCGGACGATCACCAGGCTGGTGATCCGTTCGGAGCGACCGCATACGCCGCGATGACCAGCGGACCTGAGCATGAGCTCATGCAGTGTGTCCGCCTTCGCATGAGGTCCTTCACCAGTTAGAGCGCGCCCCGCCGCTTAGATATTTCCCATCGTGACCCGACCAGGCTGGGCCGGGAATGCGAGCCCACCGGACTCGGGACATTAGGCCTGGGCAGGTGGGCCCTCCGGCTCTGACCGTCTGGCCGGCCAGCGGCCAGGGTGGGGAGCGACCCGGGTGGGTCAGCGTGGACCCGGACCCGGTCGTCTACCGGGAGGTGCTCATGCGAGCGCTCGTCTATCACGGCCCGGGCCGCAAGGCCTGGGAAGAGGTCCCGATGCCAGGGATCATGGCCGACACCGACGCGATCGTGCGCGTCAACGCCGTCACGATTTGCGGCACCGACCTGCACATCCTCAAGGGGGACGTCCCGGCGGTGACCGACGGCCGGATTCTCGGCCACGAGGCCGTGGGAACCGTCGAGTCCGTCGGCCAGGGAGTCAAGTCGGTCAAGGCCGGAGACCGGGTCCTGGTCTCCTGCATCTCCGTGTGCGGGGCCTGCCGGTTCTGCCGCGAAGGCCACGCGGGCCAGTGCCTGGGCGGCGGCGGCTGGATCCTGGGCCACAAGATCGACGGAACCCAGGCCGAATACGTCCGGGTGCCGTTCGCCGACACCTCGACCTACCCCGTGCCGGCCGGGGCCGCCGATGAGGAAATCCTCATGCTGGCCGACATCCTGCCCACCGCCTACGAAGTCGGCGTGCTGAACGGGGGCGTGCGGCCTGGTGACGTGGTCGCGATCGTCGGAGCCGGCCCGATCGGGCTGTCGGCGATCATGGGCGCGCGGCTGTTCAGCCCGAGCCACATCGTCGCGATCGACCTGGCCGACTCCAGGCTCGAGGCCGCGAAGCGGTTCGGCGCGGATGTCACGGTGAACAACTCCGGCCAGGATCCGGAGGAAGTGGTCCGGCTGCTGACCGACGGGCTGGGCGCCGACGTCGCCATCGAGGCGGTAGGCGTGCCCGCCACCTTCGAACTGGCGGCCAGGCTGGCGCGGCCCGGCGGCCGCATCGCCAACATCGGCGTGCACGGCGAGCCCGCCACCCTGCACCTCGAGGAACTGTGGATCAAGAACATCACTATCACGACGGGACTGGTCAACGCGTACTCCACCAGCACGCTGCTGCGCCTGGTGACCAGCCATCAAATCGAGGCGGCGAAGTTCATCACTCACCACTTCGGGCTGAATGAGTTCGACCAGGCCTACGACGTGTTCAGCCGGGCGGCTGACACCAGCGCCCTCAAGGTCGTCCTCACCCGCTCCTAACCCCGCCGGCCCCCAATTAACCCCGCCCACCCCCGATCGTGACCCTGAGTTTGCTGGGTCAATAGGCCCAGCAAACCCATGATCACGATCGGGAGCCGGGGACGGGTGAGGTGAGCGAGGCAGAATTCGGACTGGGTCCTGATCCCGTGCATGGCGGCGCCGATGGCCGGCCCGCAGGACGATCCCCCGGTACCGCGCGTCCAGCTTCCCCCGGCCGGGCGCCATGACGTCAGGTGTTCTGGGCGGCCAGGCGGCGCAGCGCGTCCCGGGCTACTGCCGGGTCCGTGGTAGCCCAGAACGGCGGGAGCGACGCCCGCAGGAAGCCCCCGTACCGGGCGGTGGCCAGCCGGGGATCGAGGATCGCCACCATGCCCCGGTCGTCCATGGTGCGCAGCAGACGGCCAGCCCCCTGGGCGAGGAGCAGCGCCGCGTGAGAGACGGCGATAGCCATGAACCCGTTGCCGCCGCGGGCCCCCACCATCCGCTGCCGGGCGGAGGCCAGCGGGTCGTCCGGGCGCGGGAACGGAATCCGGTCGATGACCACCAGCTGCAGCGCCGGCCCCGGGACGTCCACGCCCTGCCACAGGGACAGGGTGCCGAACAGGCAGCTGGTCTCATACTCCGCAAACTGCCGGATGAGCTGGCCGGTGGAGTCGTCACCCTGGCAGAACAGGGGGACGCTGAGTGCGCCGCGGAGCTCCAGCGCGGCCTGCCGGGCGGCCCGCATGGACGAGAACAGGCCGAGCGTGCGGCCGCCCGCCGCGGTGATCAGCTCGCTCAGCTCGGTCAGGTAGGCCGGCGGGAGCCCGTCCCGGCCGGGCGGGGGCAGGTGCTTGGCGACGTACAGGATGCCGCGGTGAGGATGGTCGAAGGGCGAGCCGACGTCCAGGCCGGACCAGGCCAGGCCGTGCGGGGACGGCTCCTGCGGTGACTCCCCCGCGGCGGCCGCGCCGGTTTCCGGCCCGTCGGCCGCTTCCGGGCCGGGCGGCTCCGGATCAGGCGTCTCGGTGCCGGTCTCGGGCGGCGCGGTCCCCGGCGTCTCGGTCCCGGGCGGCGCGGTCCCGGACGCCTCGGTCCCGGCCGGCTCGGCCTCGCTCCCGGGGCGGGGCAGTCCCCACTGCCGGGCCAGCGGCTCGAACGAGCCGCCGAGAGCCAGGGTCGCCGAAGTCAGCACCACAGTCTGGCGACGGAACAGGCGCTCCGCGAGCAGCGCTCCGACCTGCAACGGGGCCACCCGGAGCGTGGCCGGGCGGCGCGGGTCCTCGACCACCGGCCGGTCCATCCAGACCACGTCGGTCCGGGAGGTGAGGTCCTCCACGTACGAGACCAGGATCCGCTCCGCGGTGCCCACCAGATCGTCCAGGCCCGCCAGCGCCGCGCGCGTCGCGGCCTGCTGCTCGGGCGCGTCCTCACCCGCCTGCTTGGCACTGGACCGGATCTCGGTCGCGCACCCGGCGGCGGCGTCGCGCACCAGGGCCAGCGCGCTGGACAGGTCGCTGTCCAGGAAGTCCAGGCGGCCGTCGCGGGACCCGGCGAAGGCCCGGGCGGCCGCCTCACCCGCCTCCCGGAGGCGTCCGGCCGCATCCGCGGACAGCAGCCGCCCGACCCGACGGGCCGCCGTGTCCACCCCGGCTGCGGACAGTTCCCCGCTCGCGGCGCTGGTGACCCGGTTCACCAGGTCATGGGCCTCGTCGATGATGACGACGTCGTGCTCGGGGAGGACCGGGAACGACTCCAGCGCGTCGATCGCGAGCAGAGCGTGATTGGTCACCACGATGCTGGCTTTGGCCGCGGTCAGCCGGGCCTGCTCCGCGTAGCAGTCACGGCCGAACGGGCAGCGCTGGGCGCCGAGGCATTCCCGGGCGCTCACCGACACCTGCCGCCAGGCCCGGTCGTCTACGCCGGGGACGAGTTCGTCGCGGTCGCCGGTCGTGGTCCGGGCCGCCCACTCGTGGACCCGCTCGACCTGCTGGCCGACCGCGGAGGTCGCGCCCCGGTCGAAGAGCACGTCGCGGGGATCTTCAGGCGCGCCCGATTTCAGCCGGTGCAGGCACAGATAGTTGCGGCGGCCCTTCAGGATCGCGAAATCAGGTTCCTGTCCCAGCAACGGCTTCAGCGTCGTCGCCAGCCGGGGCAGGTCCCGGTCGATCAGCTGGCGCTGCAGGGCGATGGTGGCGGTGGCCACCACGACGGCACTGCCGCTGGCCAGCGCGTGCGCGACCGCAGGCACCAGGTAGGCCAGGGACTTGCCCGTCCCGGTGCCCGCCTGGACCGCGAGGTGCTCACCAGAGCGGAGGGACGCCTCCACCGCCTCGGCCATCGCGACCTGGCCGGGCCGCTCGGCGCCGCCGATCCCGGCCACGGCCGTAGCAAGCAGGTCAGGCACGGCAGGCAGCGCCCGGGCGTCCACCTTGGCCGGGGCGGGCCCAGGGCGCGGGCCAGCCTGCGCGAATTCTTCACCGGGGGCCACGTCTGGAACGCTACCGTGCGGCGGCGACAGCCCACGCGGTAGCGCGCCGGTGGATGAACCCCGGGCAGGGCGGCCCGGGTCCCGGGGTCAGCCGTAGGGCAGGAAGCAGATCCCGGCGTGGCCGCTCTGGCCACCGCAGGTGTCGCTGCCGTCCAGGTTGTCGCTGGCGATCCACAGGCCGGCGCTGGTGGCCAGCATGTCGTCGGCGCCCAGGCCCCGGGCCCGGCTGTAATATCCCGCGGAGCCCGCCGAGTTGACGTACAGGGCCCCATTCCCGGGGTCCAGGCCCTCCAGGCCCGGCGCGTTGTAGCCGCCGGAGCCGAGGTTGTTGCAGCCGTTGCCGTTCATGGAATAGCGCTCGTGGCCGCCGAAATAGGCGGCGCGGGTGTCGGCCGCAGCCGAGTAGAGCGAATCACAGCCGGTGTAGTTGATCCACTTGTGCCGGACTGAGGCCCGTGTCGCCGGGTACGCCAGCGCGGCATCGCAGGGTCCCGAGCGCGCTCCGTGATTGCTGCCGCCGACGGTGTGATAGCCGGTCGTGCCGACGTAGACGGTGGAGTCATCCGGCGACCAGGCCGCCGAGCGGGCCCAGAACGACTCGGTACAGGCGGCGTTGAAGTCCGGCGACGTCCAGCCGGTCACGCTGGCCCGCGAGCCCCCCACGTTCAGCATGAACATCTGGTGCCGGGTCACGCCGCCGACCCGGCTGAACACGCCTTCGACCAGGTCGAGGGAGCCGCTGTGGCTGAGCTGCTGGTTAAAGACCTGGCTGCCCGAGATGGCCAGCCTCGCGAACCCGTCGCCCCGGCCGTTACGCGAGTCCAGGCTGATCATGTGGGCGGTGCCGGACCCGTTGATGGACGTGAACTTGCCGCCCGTCAGCAGATGGCCCCCGACCCTGGCCAGGGTGTCCACCGTGCCGTTGGCGCTGTGCGCGAAGCCGCGGAGCACGTTGCCTGTCCGGGCGCTGATCTCGGCGATGTTGCGCACCCTGGTGCCGTTGACCCGGGTGAAGTTGCCGCCAATGTAGACGTCTGAGCACTTGCGGCCGCTGAAGGCGATGGAGTTGATCGCGGCCGCGCCGTCCTCGTCGGTCTTGGTGCTGCCCACCACCCGGGGCGCCCACGACGTGACGCTGTACGGGCTGGTCGCGCTGAAGCTGAAGATGTCTGTGCGCGCGTAGGTCCTGCTGCCCTGCTTGATCGAGCTGAAGCTGCCGACCGCATACATCACGCCGTTGCACTTAGCGAGCTGGCGGATCTGCTCCCGGGGCTGGGACGTGCTGGCCAGCCGCGGGGTGCCGCTGGCCGGAGCGGGCGACACGACCCCCGCGGGCGGCTGTTCGCCACCCGTTCCGGCCTGGGCCGCAGCCATGCCGAGCGTCAGCATCCCGCCGGCGGCGGTAACCGCGGTAGCCGCGATCAGTTTGCGCACGAGTCCCCCCCATTTTACAGTTTGCCCAGCTTAACCCCAGTGTGCGCTGATCACCGTGTGTCACCGGTCACGTTTTAGGTACCGCCTCGTTCCCAGCGCCGGGGACCAACTGCCACGATGGCCTCATGACCGACGCGCCCTCGCCCACGCAGGTCTTCCGCGACGCCCGGGACCGGTTGCTGCGCCGCCGTGAGGACTACCCGGCCGCGCTGGCCGAGTTTTCCTGGCCGCAGCTGGACCAGTTCAACTGGGCCCTGGACTGGTTCGATGTGATCGCGGCCGAGCACCCGGACCGTGACGCGCTGCGCATCGTGGCCGACGGGGACGCCGCCGCCCGGATCAGCTACGGGGAGATGGCCGCCCGCTCCAACCAGGTAGCCAACTGGCTGCGCGGCCTCGGCGCCCGGCGCGGTGACCGGCTGCTGCTGATGCTGGGCAACATCGCGCCGCTGTGGGAGATCATCCTGGCCGCGATGAAGCTCGGCGTGGTCATCATCCCGGCCAGCACCCTGCTTGGCCCGGACGACCTGGCCGACCGGGTGGCCCGCGGCGATGTCCGGCACGTGATCACCGAGTACGGCCACACCCCCCGGTTCGCTGAGGTCCCGGGCGACTGGACCCGGGTGGCGGTCAGCGTCAGCCCCGGGGCACCGCCGCCCGGCGGCTGGCACGGTTACGCCGAGGCGGCCACCGCCAGCCCCCGCTTCGTCGCGGAGGGCGAGACGCTCGCAGCCGATCCGTTGCTGCTGTATTTCACGTCCGGTACCACCGCCCAGCCCAAGCTGGTGGAGCATACCCACGCCAGCTATCCGGCTGGTCATCTCTCGACCATGTACTGGATCGGCCTGCAGCCGGGCGATGTGCACCTGAACATCTCCTCCCCGGGCTGGGCCAAGCACGCGTGGAGCAACGTCTACGCGCCGTGGATCGCGGGGGCGACCGTGCTGGTGCTCGGTTACGAGCGGTTTTCCGCCCAGGCGCTGATGGACGCCATCGGCGGCTACGGGGTGACCACGTTCTGCGCCCCGCCCACGGTCTGGCGGATGCTCATCCAGGCCGACCTGAGCGTGTGTGACGTGAGCAGGCTGCGCGAGTGCGTGGCCGCGGGCGAGCCGCTGAACCCCGAGGTGATCGACCAGGTGCGGCGGGCCTGGGGGATCACGGTGCGGGACGGTTACGGCCAGACCGAGACCACCGCCCAGGTCGGCAACTCCCCGGGGCAGCCGCTGAGGCCGGGCTCGATGGGCCGCCCGCTGCCCGGCTACACCGTGGCCCTGGTCAACCCGCTGACCGGCGAGCCCGGCCAGGAGGGCGAGATCTGCCTGGACCTGGCCCAGCGGCCGCTGGGCCTGATGACCGGGTACCGGGGCGATGAGGAGCGGGCTGCCGAGGCCATGCGCGGCGGCTACTACCACACCGGGGACGTGGCCAGCCGGGACGCCGACGGGTACCTGACCTACATCGGGCGGACCGACGACGTGTTCAAGGCGTCGGACTACCGGATCTCCCCGTTCGAGCTGGAGAGCGTGCTGATCGAGCACGAGGCGGTGGCCGAGGCGGCCGTGGTCCCGTCGCCGGACCCGATGCGGTTCGCGGTGCCCAAGGCGTATGTCACGCTCGCGGCCGGATTCGAGCCCTCGCCGGAGACCGCGGTGTCGATCCTCGCTTACACCCGGCAGCGGCTCTCCCCGTACAAGCGGATCAGGCGGCTGGAGTTCAGCGAGCTGCCCAAGACCATCTCCGGCAAGATCCGCCGGGTGGAACTGCGGGCCCAGGAGACCGGGCGGCTCGGGACGCCGGGGACCGGCGCGGCCGCAGGGACGGAACCGGGCCGGGCGGAACCGGGGCCGACGGAACCGGGCGGGCGGGCCCGCGCGGCCCCCTGGAGTTCTGGGAAGAGGACTTCCCTGACCTCAAAGCCTGACGGTGGGAACAGAGCGGCCCGCGGGCGGCCCGTACCGGCTGGTGATCCTGCGGCACGGGGAAAGCGAGTGGAACGCGAGCGACCGGTTCACCGGCTGGGTCAACGTGGCGCTCTCCCCGGCCGGGGAACGGCAAGCCGCCCGCGCGGGGCGGCTGCTGGCCCGCCGCGGGCGGCTGCCGGGCTTCGTGCACACCTCGGTGCAGCGGCGCGCCATCCGCACCGCCGACCTGGCCCTGGCCGAATGCGACCGGGACTGGATCCCGGTCCGCCGGTCGTGGCGGCTGAACTCCAACCACTACGGGGCCCTGCAGGGCCGCATCAAGGCCGAGGTCCGGGCGGAGGCCGGCGAGGAGCAGTTCATGCGCTGGCGCCGGTCCTACGACGCCGCGCCGCCGCCGGTTGACACCGGCGCGGAGTACTCGCAGTTCGGTGACGCCCGCTACGCGGCCGTCCCGCCGGACATCCGGCCCCGGGCCGAGTCACTCAAGGACGTCACCGCCCGGCTGCTGCCGTACTGGTACGACGCGATCGTCCCGGATCTGTGCTCCGGCCAGGTCGTGCTGGTCGTCTCGCACGGCAACACGCTCCGGGCGCTGGTCAGGCACCTGGAGCGGATGTCCGACGACGACGTCACCAGGCTCAACGTGCCGAACGCAACCCCGCTGGCCTATGACCTCGGCCCGGACCTGCGTCCCGTCGGCCCCCGGGTCAGCTGGTGACGTCGGCGCTGGTGAAGCGGGCCCAGGCGATCGAGCCGAAGATCACGATGTAGGCCCCGAACGACAGCAGCCCGTGCAGCAGGCTGGTCGTGTCGACCGGCACGCGCAGCAGCGAGTCGAAGGACAGCCAGAAATGCGTCGGCAGGTACGGGTGGATCACCGCGAACTGGGCCACGTTGTCGGCCACCTCGCTGGCCACCGCGAGGACCAGAACGGCCGCGATCGCGCCGATCGGGTGCTCGGTCAGGGTCGAGATGGCCAGCCCGATCGCGGCCAGCGCGGCCATCCCCGCGGCCACGTACAACGTGACGAACAGCAGCCGGAGCAGGCCGTCCGCGAGGGACACGGTCGTCCCGGACAGCAGCGTCACCGGCCCGATCGGGAACAGGATCGCGCCCATGATCAGCGACACCGCCGACACCAGCAGGCACGCCGCCAGCCCGAAGATGACCACGGCCACGTATTTGACGGACAGCAGCCGGGTCCGGCCGGCCTGCACGGTGAGCAAGTAGCGCAGTGTGCCCAGGCCCGCCTCGCCGGCGATCGAGTCCCCGGACACCACCGCCACCACCAGGGGCAGCACCAGGGTGAGCAGGATGGTGAGGGCCAGGAAGGACAGGAACACCCCGTTCCCGGCGAGCTGGGCGAAGAACGACGCGGCCGGCCCGTTCCCGCCGCCACCCCCGCCGTGCGGCATCGACACCCGCAGCCCGATGCCCAGGATCACCGGCAGCACCACGAGCACGCCGAGCAGGGCCAGGTTGCGCCAGCGCCGGAACATCAGGCGCAGCTCGCTGCCCAGCAACCGGAGCCAGGTGAGGACGCCGTTGCGCGGCCGGGGGTGTGCGGCCAGGACCGCGCCGCCCGCACCGGCCGGGACGTCCCCGCGGGGAGCGGACAGCTCAGCCGTCGACATCGAAGCCCTCCCCGGTAAGACCGACGAACAGTTCCTCGAGGCTCGGCCGCGGCGTGTCCAGGCCGGCCACCGGGACGCCGGCGTAGACCAGCTCGCGGCAGATCTGCTCCGGCGCCTGGTCGCCGAGGGCGGCGGACGCCTCCCCGCCGGCGGCCGCCACGTCGGCCAGCCCCAGCTTGCCCAGGACCTCCGCGGCCCGGGTGGGGTCCGTCGTGGTCACCCGGATCCGGGCCGTGCCGCGGGCGCGCAATTCCTCCAGCGGTCCCTGGAAGACCAGCCGGCCGGTCCGCATGACGCCCACCTGGGTGCAGATCTGCTCGACCTCGGCGAGCAGGTGGGAGGAGACCAGGACGGTGATGCCGTCGGTGGCGATCTCGCGGATCAGCCCGCGTACCTCGCGGGTGCCCTGCGGGTCGAGCCCGTTGGTGGGCTCGTCCAGGATGATCAGCTCCCGTGGCTGGAGCAGGCTGGCCGCGATGGCCAGGCGCTGCTTCATGCCGAGGGAGTAGGCCCGGTAGTGCTTCTTCTTCGCGGCGAGCAGGCCGACCCGCTCCAGCGCCTCGCTGATCCGCGCCTTCGCCGTGCCCGGGTCGGCGGTCCGGTCGGCCGCGTCCACCCGGGCCAGGTTGTCCCAGCCGGACAGCTGCGGGTAGAACGCGGGCCCCTCGACCAGGGACCCGACCCGGGGCAGCACCTGGACGGTACCCGCGGGCATCGGCACGCCGAGCAGCGCGTGACTGCCCTGGGTGGGGTAGACCAGGCCGAGCAGCATCCGGATCGTGGTCGTCTTGCCGGACCCGTTGGGGCCGAGGAAGCCGTAGACGCTGCCCCGGGGCACCAGCATGTCGAGGCCGTCCACCGCCAGCTGGCCGCTGCGGAACCTCTTGGTCAGCCCCGCCGTGACAATCGCGGGGACGGCCTCCGCCCCGGCGGCCGCCCCCGCGGCGGCGGCCGCGGGGGCGGGGGCGTCCGGGCGGGCGGCCGGCGCGGAGCCGGTGCTGGCCTGGCCCGGTGCTGGCCTGGCCCGTGCTGGCCTGGCCCGGTGCTCGGCCGTGGCCCGTGCTGGCCTGGCCCGTGGACACTTGGCCGGTGCTCACTTGAGCTGGGCCGCGGCGCTTTCCAGGACCGCCGGCGTCACCGCCCCGACGAGGACATGGCCGTCGCTGGTCATCAGCACCGACACCAGGCTGGTGTGCAGCAGCTTGCCGCTGCCCCACGCCCCGTGCACCGGGGTGGCCGTCTTCAGCAGCGCGGCCGCCACCGCGGCGTCCTCGCCGCTGCCGCCGGACGTGCCGCCCGCCGCCGACTGCGCGGCCTGGCCGGCCACGCTCGACGCGTTGCCCCCGGCCATCACGCCGGCCAGCCCTGATGCGGGGAGCACCGCGACGGAGAGCCAGTCCTTGCCGATCACCTGGGGCTCGCCGCTGGCCTTCTTGTCCCTGGCCGACATCGGCCCGGAGGTTTCACTGGGCGGGCTGACCACCTTGACCTTGGCGCCGGGCGGAGCGGTGAAGCTGAAGTTGGCCGCGGCCGGCTTGACGAACGAGATCGACGTGTAGCCGACCTGGAAAGCCGGGCTGGCCGAGCCCTTGGCGAACACCTGGACCCGCAGCGGCACGTTCTTGGTGGCGTCGATGGCAATGGCGACCCGGCCGATCAGTGAGCCGCCGGCCTTGGGAGAGAGGACCAGCTGGTAGGCGGGCTGGCCAGCCACGGTTACATTGCGCTCGACGCTGACCCGGGTGCTCGGCCCGACAGCCTTGAGGGCCTGGCTGGCTGCCTGCTGGGGGGTGAGCGGCAGCTGCGACGGCAGGGCGGCCGGGGGCCTGGCGGCCTGGCCTTCCCGGGCCGGCAACCGCATCCGGGTGACCGTGTCCGAGCTGCTCTGCCAGACCCAGACCTGCTGGCCGTTGCGGATCAGGTCGGTTTCCGCGGCCGTCACCGGCACCGAGAGCCGGATATGCGTGGGGTCGGCGTACCAGATCTTGACGGTGTGTGACCCGGCCAGCAGCGCCGTCATGGAATTCGGGTCGCCCAAGCCGGGCAGCTGAGGGAGGCCGAGCGACGCGGTTTCCACCACGGTCCCGGTCAGCGCAGGCAGCGGCGCGGTCCGGCCTGCTACCGACGCGAGCAGCTGCGCAGGGGTGCGAACCGGCAGCTCAGGGGAGGCCTGGGCGGTACTGATCATGGTACTGGCGGTCAGCGCACCCGCGAGGGCCACAGCGCCAGCGGGTATCGCCCACCTCGCGCGCCGGGACAACGTCGGCAGCGTATTCATCACTTAACCTCACTCGCCCCCGTGCGGGTCGACCGCACAGGCTCGTCCCATCGACCGCAGGTGGCCCGGCACGAACCAGGCCATGAGCGGTCCCGTGGGCCCAGTCGCCCTGGTCCGGGCGTCCGGCCCAACTGGCCCCGTACGGGCCCGACCGACCGGCTCCCGCCAGGCCCGGCCCTGCCATTCACCATCTTGCCGCACGCTGCCTGAGCGGACCCTGTGAGTGTTATCTGGCCGGGCTGGCGACCCCGGACCGCTGACCCGGTGTGCGGGAGCCGGTGCGCTCCAGGGCGCAGGCGTGAGCGCCTGAGCTGACCGCACCCTGGGGCTGCCCCCCGCGGCGGCCGGCCGTCACGGCGCGGATCCCGGGTAGCCTCGGGGCCGTGCGGGTGCTCGTCGTGGAGGATGAACGAAGGCTGGCCGCCGCCGTCCGGCGCGGCCTGGCCGCCGAGGGCTTCGCGGTCGACCTGGCTCATAACGGGGAGGACGGCCTGCACGCCGCCCGCGAGGGCGGGTACGACGCCGTGGTGCTGGACCTGATGCTGCCCAAGATCTCCGGGTACCGGGTCTGCCAGCAGTTGCGTGCCGAGGAGAACTGGGTACCGATCCTCATCCTGTCCGCCAAGGACGGGGAGTACGACCAGGCGGACGGCCTGGATCTGGGCGCCGACGACTACCTGACCAAGCCGTTCTCGTACGTGGTGCTGGCCGCCCGGCTGCGGGCGCTGCTCCGGCGCGGCGCGGTCCCCCGGCCCGCGCAGCTCCGGGCGGGGGACCTGACCCTGGACCCGGCGACCCGTCGGGTCCGCCGCGCGGAGACCGACATCGAGCTGACCGCCCGGGAGTTCGCCCTGCTGGAGTACCTGATGCGGCGTTCTGGCCAGGTGGTGGCCAAGACGGAGCTGCTGGAGCACGTCTGGGACAGCTACGATTCGCTGGACCTCAACGTGGTCGAGGTGTACGCCGGATATGTGCGGCGCAAGATCGACACGCCCTTCAACCGCAGCGCCCTGCAGACGGTGCGGGGCGCGGGTTACCGGCTGGCGGCCGACGGCGGCTGACCGGGCCGGCCCCCGTGCGGGCCCGGTCAGCCGCGGTCCAGCTCAGAACACCTTCAGCCCGGCGGCGACGCGCAGCACGTCGTCGTCGCCGTGGGCCTGCACGCCCAGCTTCGCCCAGCTGCCGCGCTGGGTGACCCACCGGATGAACGCGGGAGCATCGGAGCGAATCTCCGCCACCGGGTCGCCCGGGCCGAGGTGGAGGGTCCGGGCTCCCGGGCCGGTCACGCTGATCCGCACCCCGCCGGTCAGCGCGGCAATGCACCCGGCGTTCTGCTGCGGCAGGGCGGCCTCGATCCACTCGAGCGCGGGCACCAGCCGCAGCTCGTCCGAGGGGGGCGGCGGCCCGGGCAGCGGCCCCCGCGGCGGGAACAGGTCGGCCCGGATGTGCGTGTAGTGGTCGAAGGCGTACGCGGCCGGGATCAGCGACGCTGGATAGGTACCGAGATCCCCCAGCGGCACCTCGAGGTCCAGGCCGGCCAGGCCCTCCAGTGCCTCGAATGCGGGCAGGCTGACCCACTCATAGTCGGCCAGCACCCGGGCGGGGGTCCAGGACCGCCTGGACTCGACGTACATGTCCTGAGCCCGCTCCGTCTCCAGCCCGGTCGCGTCGGGCAGCGAGGCTGGATCGATCACCAGCCTCAGCAGCGTGCCCAGGTGCGCGAGCACATCCTTGACCGACCACCCGGGACAGCCGCTGGCGCTGGCCCATTGCCCGTCGGTGAGCCCGGTCCCGGTTTTCAGGATCGCTTCCCGGTCCGCGTGCAGTGCGTCGATGGCCCCCGTGGTCATTCCATCCTCCCGCGATCTTGGATACTATAATTACTTCACATAGTGATGCTATGTGAAGGGGTGTATGGACGCAAGGGACTTGCGGACGGGCTATACAGAGGACGTGGCTGAGCTGCCTTCATCTCGCGCGGACCCCGGGTCCGCCTCGCGCTCCGGGCCGGGCGGGGCCGCCGGAGCGGGCGCCCCGGGCAGGCCTGCCAGTCTGGGTGCCCGGGCCAGGCCGGCCGGGCCTGGCGGATCGCTGCGCGCCGAGCAGGTGGCCCAGACCCGGTCGGCACTGATCGGCGCAGGCCGGCGGCTGTTCGGTGAGCAGGGGTTCGCCGCGACGTCCGTGGACGACCTGGCCCGGGCGGCCCGGGTGACCACCGGAGCCCTCTACCATCACTTCCCGACCAAGACCGCCCTGTTCCAGACGGTCTTCGAGGCGGTGCACGGGGAGCTCATGACGGCCTCGGCCAGCGCGGCCAGCGGTGCCGCCGACGAACTCGACGCCCTGGCCCGGGGATTCGACGCGTTCCTGGACGCGGTCATGGAGCCGGACGTGCAGCGCATCATCGTCACCGACGCGCCAGCGGTACTCGGCCTGGCCCGCTTCACCGAACTGGACGAGCGGTACGCGGTGTCGGCCATTGTCGCGGCCCTGCAGGCGGCCGACGATGCCGGGCGACTGCACGCCGACGACCCGGAGACCATCGCCCGGCTCCTGCTGGGCGCGCTGGTGCGCGGGAGCATGCTCATCGCGGGCTCGGCCGACCCGGCCGCGACCAGGGAGAGCGTCGGCCGGGCCGTCCGGGCCCTGCTGGCGGGCTTCGCCCCGCGGCCGGGTGAGTGAGTTACGGGAGCCGGGATGCGACGCGACGCAGGATCCTGGCCGGGCGCCGCAGCCCGCTGGTGGCGCCGGCGCAGCCTGCGTGCCCGGGTCACGCTGGCCTCCACGGCCGGCCTGGCCCTGGCTCTCGCCGCAGCGGCGGTCCTGCTCAGTAGCGCGCTCCGGCTCTCGCTGATCAGCAGCCTGGACAACTCAGCCCGGCAGGGCGCGCGGGAAGTCGCGGCCCTGTCCGACGCGGGCCGGCTGCCGGCCAGCGGCGTTCCGGTGGTGCCGGGCACCATCACCGTCCAGGTCCTCGGCCCCAGCGGGGGGATCGTGAACGTATCCCCGGACGCGGACCGGCTGGTCCCGCTTCTGCCGCCCGCGGTGGCGGCGGCCAATGCCCGCGACGGCCGGGTGGTGTTCCTGAATGGCCGTCCCTACGGGCTGCCCGACACGGTCCGGGTGGCCACCGCGCCCACCCGGGACGGCGGGACCGTCATCGCCGCGGTCGCCTACAGCCAGGTGGGCGAGAGCCTGGCCACGCTGACCCGGGCGCTGCTCATCGGCACCCCGCTGCTGCTGGTCCTGCTGGCCGGGGCGAGCTGGCTGATCGCGGGGTCCACCCTCCGGCCGATCACCGAACTGCGCCGGGGCGCCCAGGACATCACCCGGACCGGGCGGCCCCAGGCCCTCCCGGTGCCCGAGGCCCGCGACGAGGTACGCAACCTGGCCCTGACCCTGAATGACATGCTCAGCAGGCTCGGCGCGGCGCAGGAACGCCAGCGCGGGCTGGTCTCCGACACCGCGCACGAGCTGCGCAGCCCCATCGCCAGCATCCGGGCTCAGCTGGAGGTGGCGCTGGACCACCCGGACAGCCAGGACTGGCGGCAGACCGCCGGTGACGTGCTCGCGGACACGCTCCGGCTGGCCCGGCTGGCCGAGGACCTCCTGGCGCTGGCCCGCCTGGACGAGCGGGACACCCGGCGCCGCCCGCCACGCCCGGTGGACCTGACCGGCCTGGTGCAGGAGGAGGTCGGCCGGTACGCCGACGCGCGGGTCCCGGTCCGGCTGGCCGGCGCCGGGCCTGCGGCGGTGTCCGGGGATCCCGACGGGCTGCACCGGATGCTCAGCAACCTGATCGACAACGCCACGCGTTACGCGCGGTCCCGGGTCGCCGTCTCCGTGGGCACGTCGGGCAAGAACGCCCGGCTCTCGGTCACTGACGACGGCCCGGGCATTCCTGCTGCGGACCGGGAGCGGGCCTTCGGCCGTTTCAGCCGGCTGGAGGCGGCACGCAGCCGGGAGGATGACGACGCGGGTGGCGCGGGACTGGGCCTGGCTATCGTGCGGGCCACCGCCGAGGCCCACGGCGGGTCAGCCTGGCTGGAGGACGCCGGCCCGGGACTGCGGGCCGTGGTGCTGCTGCCCGCGGCCGCGAGTCCGCGGCCGGCCGGCACCGCTCCTACCAACCCCCCCAGGGCAGCAGCGCCGTGACCGCGATGACGGCGAACAGCAGGGTCAGGTAGGCGATGGACAGGTGGAACAGGCGCATCGGTGCCGGGTTGGCACTGGGCCGGGCCAGGCCGGCGCACGCACCCTCGGCGGGCTCGCTGGCCGCGGGCTGCCCGGCTCCGTCTGTCGCGGTATCGACCTGCACGGCCGTGGCGACCGCGACGTTCCCGCCGGTGACCGGGCCGGCCGCGGCACCCGCCGGCGTGAATCCGGCGTCAGCCGCGGGCGCGGGCCCGTCGTCATAGGTCATTGCGGCTACCCGGCTGCGCAGCCGGTGCGCCTCGGTCAGGAACCAGCCGCCCAGCGCGAGGGCCGCGGCCGTGTACAGCCAGCCGGCGTAGGGCGCGAGGGCCAGGGTGGCCACCACCATCACGTAGGAGTAGAAGAGGATCTTCCGGGCCACCACAGTGGGTGAGGCGACCACCGGCAGCATGGGCACCCGGGCTGCGGCGTAATCGTCGCGGAACTTCATGGCCAGCGCCCAGAAGTGCGGCGGAGTCCAGAAGAAGATCACCGCGAACAGGACCACCGCGGGCAGGCTGACCCGGCCGGTCACCGCGGACCAGCCGATGAGCACCGGGAAGCAGCCGGCCGCTCCCCCGATGACGATGTTGGACGGGGTCCGGCGCTTCAGGCCGAGCGTGTAGACGAACACGTAGAACAAGATCGCGGTGTCGGCCAGCGCCGCAGACAGCCAGTTCACCAGCGTGCCGAGGAGAATCGTGGACACCGCGCCGAGCAGGATGCCGAACACCAGCGCCTCAGCCGGCTTGATCACGGCGGCCTCGCGGCCTTTGCCGTTCAGCGGCCGGCGTGACGTGCGCCGCATTATCGCGTCGATGTCGCGGTCGATGTAGCAGTTGATGGTGTTCGCGCTGCCGGCCGCGCACGCCCCGGCGACCAGGGTGACCAGGAGCACCCGGATCGATGGCAGGCCGCGCTGCGCGAGCAGCATGGTCGGGATCGTGGTGACCAGCAGCAGCTCGATGATCCGGGGTTTGGTCAGGGCGAAGAGCGACCGGGCGACCACCCGGGCGGAGCGCCGCCCCGTGATGGTGGGAAGCGCGTCGGTCGCTGGGGTCACTCCTGGTCCTCCGAGCCTTCGGGTGCAGCGTCCTGGTCTTTCTCAGACCCGCCGGTTACCTTATCCTTCGCCGCCGCGGCGGCGTCCTTGGCCTCCTGCGCAGCGTCCTTGGCGGCCTGCTTGATCGCGTCCTCGGTGCGCACGCCTACCGGCGGCTGGACGCCGCGCTCGGCCAGCGGCTCGGCGCCGCCGGCCGCGGTCGCGGTGGGCAGCCCGGTCGCGGCGGCCAGCGAGGCCGCACGGCCCGGTTCGGCGGGCGCGACCGGCCGGGCCCCGGTGATAGGCCGGCGTCCGGGCACGGTGTGCGGCCGGGCGAAGACGAAGTACAGGGCGGCCATCACGATGATGAAGAAGCCCAGCGGCAGCACGAGCGTCATCACCTGCGCGCCCAGTGGGTAGTAGGTCACCTGTAGTGCCGAAATCACGCCCTGCACTCTAGCCTCCTGCTGGGAGCCAATGACTTATTCATCGCGACCCGGTTCATCGCGACCCGGTCCTGGTGGGCCAGGTGGACTTCGGTGCCCGGAGCATCCGGTCCAGGCCAAGGGAGAGCGCCTGCGACTCCTCTTCGTTCAGCCATCTGACCAGGAGCGCGATTCCTGCGATCAGGTACGGAACCAGGACCAGGACCCATAGTTCGGAGCCTCCAGCCTGCTGATCGAAGACCACGGAGAGCAGGTGGTGATGCCCTACCCCGAGATAGACGGGATAAAGAACGTTGGCCCCGAAGCTGAGCACCATGCCCAGGATGGTGCCGCACAGCACGATAGCGGCGAGCAACATGACCCGGTACAGCGGCCCGAACTGCGGGCGATGAGGCCGGGAGCCGATGAGCTGCAGCCACAGCAGCATCCCCGCCGCCAGCGTCGTCACCGCCTGCAGCGCCAGCACCACGGGGTGATGCACTCCCGCGTCATACAGTGCGGGCACGTACCAGCCGCACCAGACCAGGATGAAGAGGGCGGTGACCGCGACCGGCCAGCTGCGCAGGCTGGGCACCACCCGCGCGGGCGCCATCGTGGCCCGCGGGTGCCAGGTCCGCCCGAGCCCGCGCCACAGCACGAGCCAGGGCGCCCCCAGCACGATCAGCGGCGGGGCATACACGCCGAACACGATGTCCTGGAGCACCCGGAGCCAGATGAACGTCCCGGCCCAGTAGCCGAGGGGCGAGACAACCGCCAGCACGAGCAGCAGCAGCCCGGAGTAGAAGGCGATCGCCTCGCGCGCCAGCCCGGCCGGCCGGGCACCCCCAGCCGGCAGGGCATCCCCGGCCGACAGGGCACCCCCGGCCGGCCGCCCAGTCCCTCCCGGCTGCGCAGCCCCGCCCCGCCGGGCATCCGCCCGCAGGCCGAGCAGGCCGGCCACGTGTACGGCCACGACGGCCAGAGCAGCGGCGAGGACCGCCACGTTGGCCGACCAGTGCGAGACAACCAGGTTCATGACGGCAGTGCCCCGCTCAGAGCACGTAGAACAGCAGGAAGAAGAACAGCGTGACCACGGCCATGAAGTTCCAGATCAGCGTGAACGCGCTCAGCGACGACTGGAACCGCTGGACCGCAAACGCCTCCGCGTAGGTGGGCGGCTGCTCCAGGAACGAGATGGACGTGAGCGGCCTGACCCGCATGATCAGGATCTCCAGCCAGATCATCGCCCCGAGCCAGCTGACCAGCAGAACCGGGTAGGTGTCGGTGAACACGCTGGAGAAACCGGAACTACCAGGCTGGAACGGCAAGCTCAGCAACTGGACGATCTGCAAGGCCACCGCGACCAGCCCGAGCAGCAGGGCCACCAGGGCCGCGGCCTGCCAGGCTCCCTTGGCCCCGGCCTTGATCCGCTGCAGTCCCACGTACTGGACGACGGCACTGACCAGGACCAGGACCAGGATCGCCACGCCGTAGCCCATTGGCGGGGCGTGGTACCCCGAGCCCTTCCACCGGCCCGCCGAGTTGATCGAGCGGAGATAGAAGTACGCGAACGCGAAGCACCCGTACAGGAAGGCGAGGCCCCCGACCGCGAACCGCGCCCCGGTCCAGGCTGCGTTGAGCGCCGCCTCGTGATAAAAGCCCGCTTCCTCGGCCGCCCGGTCCAGCTCGCTGGGCGGCTGCCTGGTCTGCTCGGCCATGGCTATGCCTCCACTCCGGTGCTGGCCGTGCCGGCACTCGCGTACGCCGCGCTGACCACGCCCACCGGCGGGTTCAGGTCGGCCACCGGCGGTGCGTCCTGCACGCCGTAGTCATACGGGCCCGAGAGCACCACCGGGACGTGCTCGAAGTTGCCGGGCGGCGGTGGCGAGGCGACCTGCCATTCCAGGCCCCGCGAATTCCACGGGTTGGCCACCTCCCGCTCCCGGACGATCACCGTGGACCAGATGAAGTTGATCACGAAGATCAGGATGGAGGCGCCGAGCAGGAACGAGGAGATTGACACCCAGTCGTTGAGCGTCTGCAGGTTCCGCGCGTACTCGAACACCCGGCGGGGCTGGCCCAGCATGCCCACCGCGAACAGCGGCAGGAAGGTGGAGTTGAAGAAGATGAACATGGTCCAGAAGTGGAGGTAGCCCAGCTTCTGGTTCAGCCGGATGCCCATCATCTTCGGCAGCCAGTAGTAGCAGGCCCCGAAGAAGGCGAAAATGATCCCGCCCATGATCGTGTAGTGGAAGTGCGCCATCACGAAGAAGCTGCCGTGCTCGGTGGTGTCCGCCGGGACGTCGGACAGGAACACGCCGGAGATGCCGCCGATCAGGAAGTTGAAATACAGCGCCAGCGCGAAGCACATCGGCACCGTGAACCGTATTTTGGCCTTCCAGAAAGTGCCCATCGCGACCAGGTAGATGAACCCGGTCGGGATCGAGATCAGCTCCGTGGTCAGCATGAACAGCGGCCGCATCTCCGGGTTGATGCCGCTGACGAACAGGTGATGCTGCCAGACGAAGAAGCTGAGCAGGGCGACGCCGATCATGCCGGCCCCGGCGACCCGGTAGCCGAAGAGCGGTTTGCGGCAGAACACCGGGATGATCTCCGACACGATCCCGAACCCGGGCAAGGCCAGGATGTACACCTCGGGATGGCCGAAGAACCAGAACAGGTTCTCGTAGAGGTAGCTGCTGCCGCCGAGGGTGTTCACGAAGTTCGCGGTCTGCACGGTGCGGTCGAGGACCAGCAGGTACAGGCCGCCGACCAGGACCGGGGTGGCCAGCACCATCAGGAACGAGACGGTGACCATCGACCAGACGAACATGGGCAGCCGGCTCCACCGCATGCCCGGCGCCCGGTAGTTGATCACGGTCACGATGATGTTGAATCCGGCCAGGCAGATCGAGATCCCCATCAGGCCGAAGGCCACCGCGTAGGAGTCCATGCCCTCGGTGGCCTGCACGCTCAGCGGCGCGTACCCGGTCCATCCGGTGGGGAACCCGCCGATCAGCACGCTGGAGAGCAGGATGATGAACGACGCCGGGGTGAGCCAGAACGACAGCGCCTCCAGCCGCGGGAAGGCCATTCGCTTGGAGCCGATCATCAGCGGCATGAGGAAGTTGCCGAACGGCCCGAGCACGACCGACGACATCAGCATCATCATCATCGTGCCGTGCTCGCCGACCACCACGAGGTAGGAGGAAGCACTCATGATGTGGTACGTCGGCGAGAGCAGCTCGGTCCGGATGGCCATGGCGAACAGGCCGGCCGTGCAGAAGTAAATGATCATCCCGACCAGGTACTGGATGCCGACCACCTTGTGGTCCAGCGAGTACCGGAAGTACCGGGCCACCCCGCCGAAGGCTTCCTCTTCTTCCTCCGCCACCGGGACCGGCCTGCCGAGGATCTGACGGCCGAGGTCGTTGAACACGCCCAGCCCGGCCAGCCAGCCGACCACAGCGATCACGTAGCCGAGCACCAGCGGGAAGTCGTTCATGTCCGACAGGGAGTTCCGCAGGTACTCATGGGACAGGAAGTTGCCCAGCCAGTGCCCGATGAAGTAGCCGATGATGGCGCCGAGGATCCCGGTGTGGATGGCCGGCCGCCTCCACCACGGACGGGCCAGGCGCGGCCCGACCGGCCCGGATCCCGCCGGCTCCTGCGCCGTTGTCCCCGGCTCTATCTCGATGGACATCCGGTCACCTCTCCATCGCAGTGTCGACCTGGCGATCCGTGCCCGGCGCATCCGGGTTGCTGCGCGGCCTGCCGGCCGCTAGGCCGCGGGTCACGGCGTCACCGGGTCGCTCGTCGGGTAGTAGTAGCCGGCGGCGCCGGTGATCCCGTTCGCGATCAGGACCTTGCCCATATTCGGGATCACGGTCGGGTCGTAGGTCGTCGCGTACGGCGGCAGCGCGGCCAGCACGCCCTTGCTCCGCTGGATCCGCTCGTTGGTCCTGGCCCAGGTCTGGAAGGCGGACGGGGTGACCACCCGGCCGGAGTCGAACATGGCCCCGTGCCAGATCCCGCACAGCTCGTTGCACCGCACGGTGAACCCGCCGGTGTGCTTGGCGGTGGTGTACGCCACGTTGTCCACACCCGGGTTGGCGTCGGCCTTCACGCCGAGCGTGTAGGCCCAGAAACTGTGGATCACGTCCAGCGACGTCACGTGGAACGCCACCGGCCGGTTCACCGGCAGCACCAGCTGGGTGGTCTCCATCCCGCCGAACTGCGGGTAGCGGTAGGTGAACTGCCACTGCTGGCCAATGACCTGGACCTGCAGGTAGTTGCTGCCGGACGGCTTCCAGACCGGCGCCGGGCCCTCACCGGCCCCTGCGCCGGCCGGGACGATCAGTTCCACGGTGCCGAACACGAAGGCGGCCAGGACGATCACGGCGGTGGCGGCGATCCAGGTGGCCTGCAGCCCGGTGTGCCCGAAGATCGGCGGCCCGTCATCGTCGTCACCGTCCCGATGGCGCCAGTTGACCAGGCTGTAACCGAAGTAGGTCCAGACGAAGATCATCACCGGCGCGGCGGCCAGGCCCAGGACCGCGATGTCGAACTGCTGACTCGCAGCCGAGTCCGACATCCGGCCCGGGGGCATATGCGGGTACCAGACGAACCAGATGAGCAGGTCGGCGACGAGGGCCAGGACGATCCAGATCACGAAGATCCGCAGACCGTGGTTCGGCTCGACTCGTCCGTCTGACCGGCCGGGGGCCGCCGGGGCCTGGGACTCGGCCATCAGGCTGACACCTCCATGTTGCCCATCATGTAACCGAGCGTCTGCATCGGGCCGCCGTTGCCGTCCAGGAACCCGCCGCCGCAGGGGATGAAGCACTGCCAGCGGAACGTGCCCGTGCTGTTCGGGGTCATGAAGCTGAACTTCACCATCGAATGCGGTCCCTCGGTACAGGGCGAATCGGTGCAGCCGTCCTTGTTGAACAGCGCCGTGACGGGCGAGGCGATCGGCACGAACAGGTGCAGGCTGGGGATGGCGAAGGTATGTCCCACGCTGCAGTCCGACCAGGTATTGCGGACCGAGGCAATCTGGGGCGGCCCAAGCGGCTGGCCCACGGTCTTGAACTGCTGCACCGACATCCTGTTGCCGATGGTGCCCTGGACCAGGCTCCAGAAGTTGTTGCGAGCAGGGGTGCAGCCGTCGTAGCCCAGGACCGTCATGTTTACCCGGGTGTTCTTCGGCACCGAGAACAGCGTGGTGTGCACCCAGGCCTTGGTCTGGGGATCCTGCACGTAGTAGCTCACCCAGTCGGGCTCGGTGGAGGAGTTGTTCTGCGGGTCCTCCTGGAGGACCACGTTCACGACTCCCCCGGACGCCGCAGATGTGTAATTCACCACGGCCAGGCTGCTGCCCAGGTAGTGGAGGACGATGAAGACCGCACCGGCGACCACGGCAGCGAACGCCACCAGAAGGGTCACGATACGGGCTGGCAGAGACACCAGTCACCACCTCACTTCTTCGCGGCGCTTCGCGCACACGACTGGGCCGGCCGCAATGTCCCAGAACTTGCGGGCCGGAGATCTCGTCTGGTCCTGATCTTGCGATCGTTCGCGGGTCGTCGGCAACAGCACCGGCCTTGAATGACGAAATTGTCATGATCAGGGCATCTCGTCCCGGTATGGTTCGGGCTGCACACCTTGCTAATAACATTGAGTGTTGGTTCGCAAACTGATTGTTACCGCTTAGGGCCCCTGCAACACTCTGATCACAGAACGAATGCTGCAATGGTTTGCCAACGCCCTCTAGGGTTGACCACACCCCTCCGGGCGGTACATCCTCGGCTGAGGGGATCGTCCAGGCGGTGGCTCGCCACCGCACCGCGCTGACGCATCGCCCATATAAGCTCATGCAACGTAACCCACCTGCGAAGATGGCTCTCCTGCCGGAGACGTATCCCACGGCGGCCCGGCTCCTGGTCGTTGATGACGAGCCACAGATCCGTGAGTTCATCGCTCGCGCCCTGGCGGCCGCCGGTTATGCAATCGATTTCGCGGGATCAGGTAAAGAAGGTCTGAGCCGGGCCACGGCCGGCGATTATGACCTGGTCATCCTGGACCTGGTGATGCCGGACATGGACGGGCGGGAGATCCTCGCCCGGCTCCGGCACGAACGGCCTGACCAGGCCGTCCTCGTGCTCTCCTGCCTGGCGGACGTCACCACTAAGGTGGATTGCCTGGAATTGGGGGCCCAGGACTACCTGACCAAGCCGTTCTCCCTGGCCGAACTGCTGGCCCGGGTGCGGGTCAGGCTCCGCG
>CAVYQF010000017.1:0-22051 GCA_963770545.1 uncultured Actinomycetes bacterium
CCGATCATCCACTCACCGCTGGCCGACTTGACCTTGCCGACCGGGGTGATCACCGCAGCGGTCCCGCAGGCGAACACCTCGGTCAGCTCGCCCGAGGCGCACTCCTCGCGCCACTGGTCAGCCGAGATCTTGCCTTCCCCGGTGGGGAACCCGAGGTCCGGGCCGAGGGTGAGGAGCGAGTCGCGGGTGATCCCCGGCAGCATGGTTCCGGTCAGCGCCGGAGTCATGATCCGGGCGTCCGCGCCAGTGCCGTAGACGAAGAACAGGTTCATCCCGCCCATTTCCTCGACCCACCGGCGCTCCACCGCGTCAAGCCAGACCACCTGGTCACAGCCGCTCTGGACGGCCTGGATCTGCCCTGCAAAGGCGGCCGCGTAGTTGCCTCCGCACTTCGCCTCGCCGGTGCCGCCCGGTGCGGCCCGGGTGTAGTCCTCGGACAGCCAGACCGAGACGGGGCGGACCCCGCCCTTGAAGTAGGCCGCCGCCGGGGACGCAATCACCGTGTACTGGTAGGAGGACGAGGGATGGTTCACGCCCAGCCCCCGCTGCGTGGCGATCATGAACGGCCGCAGGTACAGGCTGTGCCCTTCCGCAGTGGGGACCCAGTCACGGTCCTGGCTGACCAGAAGCTCGATGGAGCGCAGGAACGCCGCCTCGGGCAGTTCCGGCATGGCCAGCCGGGTCGCGGACCGTTTGAACCGGGCCGCGTTCGCGCCGGGCCGGAACGCCACGATCGGGCCGCCGCCCTGGCGGTAGGCCTTCAGCCCCTCGAAAATCTCCTGGGCGTAGTGGAACACCGCGGTGGCCGGCTCCAGCATGAGCGGGCCGTATGGCCGGACCACGCCGTCATGCCAGCCCCGCTCCTGCGTCCAGGCCAGCGTCACCATGTGATCGGTGAATACTTCCCCGAACCCCGGGCTCGCCAGGACACGCTCGCGTTCCGCCGGCGGAACAGGATCGGCGCTGGCGCGGACGTCGAAAGCGATCTCGGTGCTCGGGCTTGCCGTCATGACAGGGTCCTTCCCCTTGTACCCGGCGCCCCGCACCTGGTGGTCGGAGCGCCGTTGCCCCGGCCGTAGCGGTCTACCGGCCGCCACGGCACTGTATTGATTTATCCGGCCACCCGGGCGGCGATGTCGTCGCCGATCTCCGGGGTGACCCGCGCCGCCCAGGCGCCCTGCCGCTCGACCAGGTCATCGGCCACCGCCTGCTCGATGCGGGCCGCCTCGGTGGCCAGGCCGAGGTGGTCACACAGCATGGCCGCGGACAGAATGGCCGCGGTCGGGTCGGCCTTCTGCTGGCCGGCGATGTCCGGCGCGCTGCCGTGCACCGGCTCGAACATGCTGGGTGCGCTCCGCTCAGGGTTGATGTTCCCGCTCGCGGCGAGCCCTATGCCGCCCGCCACGGCCGCCCCCAGGTCGGTGAGGATGTCACCGAAGAGGTTGTCGGTTACGACCACGTCGAAGCGGTCCGGCTGGCTGACGAAGAACATGGACGCGGCGTCGACGTGACAGTAGTCCACCGCGATCGAGCTGAACTCCTTGGCCAGCGCCTCGACCGTGCGCAGCCACAGGTCCCCGGCGTAGGCCAGCACGTTGGTCTTGTGCACGAGGGTCAGTTTCTGGGCAGGCCGCTCGGCGGCCCGCTCGAACGCGTACCGCGCCACCCGGGCCACCCCGAACGCGGTGTTCAGGCTCTCCTGGGTGGCCACTTCCTCCGGCGTGCCCTTGCGCAGCACGCCGCCCGCCCCGGCGTAGGGGCCTTCGGTACCTTCCCGGACCACCAGCATGTTGATCGACTCGGGCCGGACACTCGCCAGCGGGGTTGCCACCCCCGGGTAGAGCCGGACCGGGCGCAGGTTGACGTACTGATCAAGCTCGAAGCGGAGCCGGAGCAGCAGTCCCCGCTCCAGCACGCCGCTGGGCACGGTCGGGTCGCCGACCGCGCCGAGCAGGATCGCGTCCTGGGCCCGGATCTCCTCTAGCACCGAATCGGGCAGCGTGTCCCCGCTACGGTGCCAGCGCTGCGCACCGAGGTCATACGTGGTGGCGTCGATGTCCACGTTCGCGGCCTGGAGGACTTTGAGCGCCTCGGCCACGACCTCCGGACCAATGCCGTCCCCGCCGATCACGGCGAGTTTGATCGCTGAAGATGCCATGCGCGTACCTTACTGGCCGGCCGCGGCCGGTGACTGTCCACCGTTATCACGCCGGTCCAGGGCCATCTGGAGGGCCTGCGTGGCGGGAGTGACGCGGATTTTCCGGCGGACTCTGGTGGCCCGGCGGGCGGGCCCGGGCCGGGAGGACGCGGATCCGTCAGCGGGCGGATTCCATGGATACATGTCGTACACGACGAAGTCTCCTGACACATAACTGGCGGCTGACCTGGCTGGCGGCTCACCGGACGGCGCCGGGCGGGTGGCCCGCGTCCCGCTGACCGGGTAGGTCGCGGTGCGCATCAGCAGCCCCGGGATTCCGGGGGTGCTCGGGTGAGGTTCACTCGGGCGGACTTACGGCCAGCACCGCTCCCCGCAGCGGGTGGCCGGCCTGCCCTGATCAGGCCCCGCTACGGCCGCTCAAGATGGATACGAAGCGCAGCATGTACTTGGACATCCTAGTACTTGGACAGCCAGTTGTCGCCCGCGGGACGGATCTGTCTCTCATGCTGAGACGAACTCCTGCGGCGGGGCTGCCATGACCCAGCCGGCTAGCGCTCGTCCAGGTCCACGGGGCGGCCGACTACGGCGCCGATGGTGGACAGGATGTCGTCGAGCACCACCGCGGGGATGGCCGAGTCCACCGACAGCACGATCAGGGCGTGGCCGCCGCGGGCATCGCGGCAGACCTGCATCCCCGCGATGTTGATGCCCTCACTGCCCAGGATCTGGCCCACCGTGCCCACCACGCCGGGCCGGTCGGTATAGGTCAGGAACACCATGTGCTCGGCGGGCGCGATCTCCATCTCGAACCCGTTGACCTCGACCAGCTTCTCCTGCTGCCGCCGCCCGCTCAGCGTGCCAGCCACCGAGACCACCTGCCCGTCGGGCATGATGCCGCGCAGCGTCACCAGGTTCCGCCAATCGGGGCTTTCCGTCTCGGTGACCAGGCTGACCTCAACGCCGCGCTCGCTGGCCAGCAGCGGCGCGTTCACGTAGGTGACCGCGTCCTCGACCACGTCCGCGAAGACGCCCTTGAGCGCGGCCAGCTGGAGCACCCGGACGTCGTGGCTGGCGATCTCCCCGCGCACTTCCACGTCGATCCGGGCCGCCATGCCGCCGGCCAGCGCGGTGAAGATGCGGCCCAGCTTCTCGGCCAGGGGCAGGCCCGGTTTGACGTCCTCATCCACCGCGCCGCCCTGCACGTTCACCGCGTCCGGCACGAACTCACCGGCGAGGGCCAGCTTGACCGACCGGGCGACCTGGGTCCCCGCCTTCTCCTGGGCCTCGGCCGTGCTCGCGCCGAGGTGCGGCGTCGCTACCACAGCGGGGATCTCCAGGAGCGGGTTGCCGGTCGCGGGCTCCGCGGCGAACACGTCGATGGCGGCCCCGGCCACCCGGCCTTCGCGCAAGGCCCGCGCGAGCGCCTGCTCGTCCACGATGCCGCCCCGGGCCGCGTTCACGATGCGCACCCCCGGCTTGACCAGATGCAGTTCCTTGTCCCCGAGAAGGCCGACTGTCTCGGAGTTCTTCGGCAGGTGCACGGTGATGAAGTCAGCCTCGCTCAGCAGCTCGTCCAGGCTGGCCAGCCGGACGCCGAGCTGGGCCGCCCGGGCTGGGGGCACGTAGGGGTCGTAGGCCATGACCCGCATGCCGAACGCGCTCAGCCGCTCGGCCACCAGGACGCCGATCCGGCCCAGCCCGAGGATGCCGGCCACCTTGCCGTCGAGCTCGACCCCGGTGAAGCTGGACCGTTTCCACTCACCGGCCCGCAGCGAGGCGGCGGCCTGCGGCACGTTGCGGGCCACGGCGAGCAGCAGCCCGACCGCGTGCTCGGCAGCGCTCACGATGTTGGATGTGGGGGCGTTCACGACCATCACGCCCGCCCGCGTCGCGGCTTCCACGTCCACGTTGTCCAGCCCGACCCCGGCGCGCGCCACGACCTGCAGGCGCGGGGCATGGGCCAGCGCTTCCGCATCGATCCGGGTGGCGCTGCGCACGATGACCGCCACGGCCTCGGCGAGGGCGGCGAGCAGCGCCGGCCGGTCAGAGCCGTCCGTGTGGCGGACCTCGAAGTCGGATTCCAGCTGCGCGATGGCGGCCGGCGAAAGTTCCTCGGCGATGAGGACGATGGGTGCAGGCACGGCAATGGGCCCCTCATGGCGGACAGCGAAACCACAGTCTAGCCGGGCTTGTGAAAACGTTCACGAGTCGGTCCTTGGATCCCCGTACCGGGGCCGGCGTAGCTGACGGCTGGAGTCAGCCGGTGGCACCCGGTGTGGCGCCAGCCCGGAGGCTGGCGCCACACTGGCGAACCCGTGCTCAGGAGCCGTCCGCGTCGCCCGAGGTGTCCAGCCAGCTCATCAGCGGCCGCAGCTGCGCTCCGACTTGCTCGATCTGGTCCGCCTGGGAGGCCTCACGCCGCTTGAGGAAGTTCGGCCGGCCGGCGTCGAATTCCTCGATCAGCTCGCGGGTGAAGGTGCCGTCCTGCACCTCGGCGAGGATCCGCCGCATCTCTTCCCGGCTCCGCTCGTCCACCAGCCGCGGCCCGCGGGTGTACCCGCCGAACTCGGCGGTGTCCGATACCGACCAGTACATCTTGGAGATGCCGCCCTCGTACATCAGGTCCACGATCAGCTTCATCTCGTGCAGGCACTCGAAGTACGCGATCTCGGGCTGGTAGCCCGCCTCGACCAGCGTGTCGAACCCGGCCTTGATGAGCTCGGAGACACCACCGCAGAGCACGGCCTGCTCGCCGAACAGGTCCGTTTCGGTCTCTTCCTTGAACGTGGTAACCAGCGCGCCTGCCCGGGTACCGCCGATGGCCTTGGCGTAGGAGAGGGTGAGCGGCCACGCGTTCCCGGTGGCGTCCTGCTCCACCGCGACGAGCACCGGGACGCCTCGGCCCTCGGAGTACTGGCGGCGGACCAGGTGGCCGGGGCCCTTGGGGGCCACCATGCACACGTCCACGCCCGCGGGCGGGGAGATGAGCTGGTAGCGGATGTTCAGCCCGTGCGCGAAGAACAGCGCGTCCCCGTCCACCAGGCTCGGCGCGATGGCCTCGGCGTACAGCGCACGCTGGAGGTGGTCCGGCACCAGGACCATGATCAGGTCGGCCTCTTCGCAAGCCTCGCCGGGAGTGACGACCCGGAGTCCTTCGCTGGCCGCGCTGTCCCGGCTCCGCGAACCCTCCGGGAGCCCGACCCGGACGTTGATCCCGGAGTCGCGCAGCGACAGCGCGTGTGCATGCCCCTGGCTGCCGTAGCCGAGCACGGCGACGTGCCGGCCCTGGATGATGCTGAGGTCGGCCCCGTCGTCGTAGAAAATGTCTGCCATTGTCTGCCTTTCGCTTACCGCTTGCTGATCTCAGCTTGCCTGCCGTGACCGGAGGTCACGGCGCCGCTCCAGCCCCGCTGCGCTCGGCCACCCGGTCCACCGGGCGGAGCGCCCGGTCCGTGATCGACCGGCCGCCCCGGCCGAGGGCGACCATGCCGGACTGGACGAGTTCCTTGATACCGAACGGCTCGAGCACCCTGATCAGGGCGTCCAGCTTGTCGCGGTTGCCGGTCGCCTCGACCGTGACCGCATCCTGAGCCACGTCGACCACCTTGGCACGGAACAACGTCACGGTCTCGAGCACACGCGACCTGCTCTCCAGGTCGGCCCGCACCTTGATCAGCAGGAGTTCCCGCTGCACCGACGCGGTCGACTCGAGCTCCACGATCTTGAGCACGTTGATCAGCTTGTTGAGCTGCTTGGTCACCTGCTCCAGCGGGTGATCCGCGCAGTCCACCACGATCGTCATCCGGGAGATCTCCGGATGCTCGGTGGGCCCGACCGCGAGGGAGTCGATGTTGAACCCGCGACGGGAGAACAAGCCCGCGATCCGGACGAGCACGCCAGGCTTGTTCTCGACCAGCACGGAGAGCGTGTGCCTGTTCATAGTCGGCTCCTGATCACGAAGGCGGGCCAGCCCCTGGCTCATTCGGTCACATCCCAGTCCGGCGCCATGTTGCGCGCCACGATGATGTCGTCATTGCTCGTGCCCGCGGCGACCATGGGCCAGACCATGGCGTCACGGTGCACGACGAAATCGACCACCACGGGGCGGTCGTTGATCTTCATGGCCTGCTCGATCACCGCGTCCACGCTCGCAGCGTCCTCGCAGCGCAGTCCCACGCACCCGTAGGCCTCGGCGAGCTTGACGAAGTCGGGGATGCGCGTCCCGCCACCGGCCGCCGGGTCCCGGCGGGGTGGTGGCTGCTCGTGGCTGAGCGCCTCGTCGTACGTGCGCGCCACCTGGTCCAGGTCGGTATTGGAGTAGCGCTCGTTGTAGAAGAGCGTCTGCCACTGGCGGACCATGCCGAGGTTGCCGTTGTTGATGATGGCGATCTTGACCGGGATGCCCTCCACCGCGCAGGTGGCGAGTTCCTGGTTGGTCATCTGGAAGCAGCCGTCACCGTCGATCGCCCACACGCACGCGGCCTGGTCGGCCACCTTGGCGCCCATCGCGGCGGGCACCGCGTAGCCCATCGTGCCGGCCCCGCCCGAGTTCAGCCAGTGGCCGGGCCGCTCGTGGCTGATGAACTGGGCGGCCCACATCTGGTGCTGGCCCACCCCGGCCACGTAGATCGCATCCGGTCCGGCGATCTGGCCGATCCGCTCGATCACGTACTGCGGGGCCAGGGACCCATCCTCGGGCTGGTCATAGCCGAGCGGGTAGGTGCTGCGCAGGGCATCCAGCTGGGACCACCAGGCGGCCAGGTCGGTGCGGTGACCGCCCTGGAACTCGGAGGTGACCGCGGCGATCAGCTCGGTGATCACCTCACGGCAGTCCCCCACGATGGGCACATCGGCCCGCCGGTTCTTGGAGATCTCCGCGGGGTCGATGTCGGCGTGCACCACCGCGGCCCCGGGCGCGAAGCTGTCCAGCTTGCCGGTGACCCGGTCATCGAACCGCGCGCCCAGGGTGACGAGCAGGTCCGACTTCTGCAGCGCGCCCACGGCCGCCACGGTGCCGTGCATGCCGGGCATGCCCAGGTTCTGGCGGTGACTGCCCGGGAAGCCGCCCCGGGCCATCAGCGTGGTGACGACCGGGATGCCGGTCAGCTCGGCCAGTTCGAGCAGTTCCTGGCTCGCGCCGGCCTTGAGCACGCCGCCGCCCACATACAGCACCGGGCGGCTGGCCCCGGCGATCAGCCGGGCCGCCTCGCGGACCTGCCGGGAATGCGGCCGGGTCACGGGGTGATAGCCGGGCAGGTCGAACACGGGCGGCCAGCGGAACTCGGTCTCCGCCTGGAGCGCGTCCTTGGCCACGTCAACCAGCACCGGGCCGGGCCGGCCAGTGGAGGCCACGTGGAACGCCTCGGCCACCGTGCGGGCGATGTCCTCCGCCCTGGTGACCAGGAAGTTGTGCTTGGTGACCGGCAGCGTGATGCCGGAGATGTCGGCCTCCTGGAAGCCGTCGGTGCCGATCAGGCTGCTCGGCACCTGGCCGGTGATGGCGACCACCGGCACCGAGTCCATGTAGGCGTCAGCGAGCGGGGTCACCAGGTTGGTGGCGCCCGGTCCCGAGGTGGCCATGCACACCCCCGGGCGCCCGGTCACCTGCGCGTACCCGGTGGCTGCGTGCCCGGCGCCCTGCTCGTGGCGGACCAGGATGTGCCGGACCGAGGGCGAGTCGAAGAGCGGGTCGTACAGCGGCAGGATGGCGCCGCCGGGGATGCCGAACACGACGTCCACGCCCAGGTGCTCCAGCGCCGCGACCAGGGCCGCGGCACCTGTCATGCGGGTACCGGCCGCAGCCGCGGGTTCGCTGCGCGGTGCCGCGTCACGGTGGCCTGCATCATGACGCGGGCCCGGGTCGGAGGGGGGCCGTTCACCGGGCGCGGGGGCGCCCTGCTGGGCCGGGCCGGAACCGGCTGGGCCAGGATGGGACTCCGCCGTATCGCGTGACGCGGCTCGTGCTGCTAGGTCTCGCGGCGTGGGGCTGGGGCCCTTCCGCGCCGTGCCTGCCAGTCCGGGCCCCGCAGGGGCCGCGGTCGTCTGGTCGGTCATCGCAAGCTTTCCTCGTCTGCGGTGGGTGGCTGGTGGGCAACAAAAAACCCTCGGCGCCTTCTGGCGGACGAGGGTAGCGCGCAGGTAGCTGGGCTAAGTCAGCTGCTTGCGCGCCTGTCAAGTACGAGCATGGGATTTCTGGACACGGGTATCACTCTGGCCCAGTCCCGGGCTGGCGTCAACTTGACCATGCATTCGTCTCAGCTGGCGAGATGAGACGCGGGCGAGATGACGTCGCCGAACGGCAGCTCCCCGTGAGCCGGCCCACGCCCACCAGCCAGACCGTGCTCACCGGCCGCCCCCTGCTCCCCGGGAAGACCCTGGATGCCTGCGGGTGGCACGGGCCCGGCTACGAACATGCCCATCCCGAGGACGCAGCCCAGGTCAGCCAGCAGATCACGCTGCTCGGCCCGCTCGATTCCGTCCGCCACCACCGGGATGCCCAGGTCCTGGCCGATCCGGACCAGCGCCCGGATCAGGGTTTCGGCCGCAGCCTCCACACCCAGGCCGGCCACCAGGTCCGGGCCGATCCGGACCAGGTCCACCGGATGGTGAGTGAGCCGGGCCAGCGACCCGTACCCGGCCGCGGAGATGTCCACCGCCAGGCGGACGCCCCGTTCGCGCAGCTCACCCAGGCCGCGCAGGACGACGTCACCGCCTTCGGTCAGCACCTCGGGAGCGACCTCCAGGATGAGGGCGGCCGGGGCGAGCCCGCTGTCCGCCAGCGCTTCCAGCACCGATTCAGCGGACGGGGCCATCATCTGCGTGGCGGGGCAGCGCAGCCACAAGCTGGCCTCCCAGCCATTCTGCCGCCAGCCGGCCACCTGGGCGCAGCATTCACGCAGCATCCAGTCGCCCAGCTCACTGGTCACCCGGGCGGTCTCGGCCGCGGCCAGGAATTCCTGGCGCGCCACGTCACCCCCCTCTCCGCGCCAGCGGGGCACCGCCTCCGCGCCGATGACGGCGGAGCTGGCCAGGTCGGCGATGGGGCGGTACTCCAGCGCCAGCTGGGCCGCTCCCGCCTGGCCTTCCCCGAGCCGGCCTTCCCCGAGCCGGCCTTCCCCGGGCCGGCCTTCCCCGAGCCGGCCTTCCCCGGGCTGATCGTCCCCGGGCTGATCGTCCCCGGGCTGGTCCGCCGCGGACTGGTCCTCCGCCAGCTGGCCGGGGCCAAGAGCCCGGCCCAATTGCGCCGCGAGGCTCAGGTGCCGCCGGGCGTCCGGGTGCGGCACGGCCGGGAAGACTTCCAGCCGCCCGCCGCCGGACTCCTTGGCCCGGGACACCGCGGCGTCGGCGTTACGCCAGACGTACCCGGCCGGGCTGCCGTCCGCGAGCGCGACCCCGACGCTGGCGGACAGGGCCACGCTGCGGTCGGCAGCGCGGAATGGCTCGTCGGCCACGCTGGCCAGGACGCGCTGGGCCAGCTCGATGATCTCCCCGGCCGAGGCGGCTTCGGAGATCAGGACCGCGAACACGTCGCCGCCCCAGCGCGCCACGGTGCCGCGCGGCGGCACCGCGGCGCGCAGCCGCCGCCCTACCTGGGCCAGAACCAGATCTCCGGCGCTGGGACCAGCGGCGTCGTTCACGCTGGTGAACGCGTCCAGGTCGACCAGGATGACCCCGGCTACGCCCGGGCCCTGCCGTTCCAGGCTGAGTACCTCGCGCGCCCGCTCCTCCAGGTAGGCGCGGTTGGGTAGCCCGGTCAGCCCGTCGTGATACGTCAGGTGCGCGATCTGGCGGCGCAGCGCCACCTGGTCGCTGACGTCCCGCGACGTGACCAGCAGCCGGTCGGGGGCGCCCTGGCTCCGGTGCCGCGAGATCGTCGCCTCCACGTACCGCCAGGTCCCGTCGGCGGCCCGGACCCGGCAGGAGTAGCGGACCTGCTCGCCAGGTCCATCAGTCATCGCAGTGCCACCCATTGACGCGGCCTCGCGGACCGCACGCAGCCCGCCCAGCCGGTCTTCGGGGTGCACCAGGTCGGCCAGCACCTGGCCTTCCAGGCCAGCGGCGGTATAGCCATAGTCGCGGACCGCGGGGCTCGCGTAGCTGATCGCGCCGGCGTAGTCACAGACCAGCACGACGTCGCTGATCCGGTCGGCCAGTTCGCGGAACTGATGCCCCGACTCGTGCCAGAGCCTGGACCGGATGCTGTCCCGGTGCACGAGGATCAGGACCCGCGCGGTCAGCGCGAGCAGCGTCGTCCCGGTGACCAGGGCGAGAACCGGCTCGGGCGCCGGGCTGCCCGCGAGCACCCAGCCGATCAGCACCAGCGCGGCCGCCGCCGCGGTGACCCCGGCGAGCGCGGTCGCGGCGTGGGCCCCGGCCCGGGTGAACTGGCCCGCATCCCCCGGGCCCGCGCGCCACGAGCCGCCCATCCAGGGGGCGGAACCCAGGACCAGGAACCCGACGATCAGCAGCACCTGGGAGGCCGCGCCGGGATGCCCGTTGCTGATCTTCGCCCCGACCGCGAGCGTGTCGCTCGCGGTTACCGCCAGCAGGGCCAGGACGGGAGCCACGCCACGGCGCCCGGCTGCCACCGCGAGAGGTAGCACCCCGCCGAGTACGAGCAGGTCAGCGAGAGGATGAACCAGCTCAGCGGCGAACGTGCCCGGGTCGTCTCCCGAGTGCGCATAGCCGGCGCTGAGCACGGTGATCCAGCCGATGATAAACAGGGCGGAGGCCACGACGTACCCGTCCGCGCAGCGCGCCACCGCGGTGCCGATCCGGGCCCGGTGGCGCTGGGCCAGCGGATGACGCGCCGCCTCGCGCCGGGATCCGAGGCTGACCAGCCCGGTCACCAGGGCGGGGAGCGCCAGCAGCCCGGGCAGATCGGCGCCGGTGAAGGGGAACGTGGCTCCAGCCGAGGCGCTGGCCAGCACCTGCTGGCCGATCGCCCCCGCCCCCCAGAGCAGCGCGGTCAGCGCGAAGATCCGGTACGCACGGCGGACAGAGCCTGCGTGCCGGTTGGCGCCACGCCACAGGCTGACTGCGGTCAGGGCAGCGACCAGGGCCACCACCGTGGTTGCTGACTGCGCGGCCAGGCTCATCGCGGGTCACCCGAGACTTGCGGGTGCACCGAGTCTCCTTCCGCTGCGTGTGATCCGCTGGTTATGCAACGGCCCAGATGGCCAGCGGCGCCTTGTGGGCCCAGGCTGACAATTCCTGCGCAACCGAACTAGGATTCTCGGTCACCAGGACAGGCAGGGTGCCCGCACGGTGTGCTGCGGGACCCGCCAGCGGGCTGGTCGCGGTCATCGCCAGTGAACGATGCTTCTCACTTTAGGCCCCTTAGGTCACACTTCGATTGAGGAAGGGCGTCCAGCGGGAGACATCTGGCTCTGTGCGGCGGCCCGTAACCTGGTCATACCGGATTGACCTGGGGTAATTGCCGGAAATCTTTCCGTAACCCGGGCCTATTCTTAATAACTGCCGGAGATGATATTCAGCAGCGGCGCGCCATTGAGAAATCTCCCGGCCTGGTCGCGGACGTGGCGGATCATCCGGTCGGTCGAGACGGGGGTGGACGCCGCCTCGTGCGGGGTGATGAACACGCCGGGCATCGTCCAGAGCGGATGACCGGCCGGGAGCGGTTCCGGGTCGGTCACGTCGAGCGCGGCGCGCAGCCGGCCCTGCCGCAGCTCCGCGACCAGCGCGTCGGTCCGCAGGAGTGAGCCCCGGGCCGCGTTGACCAGCAGCGCGCCGTCCTTCATCCGGGCCAGGAACCCCGCGTCGGCCATGCCGATGGTCTCGGCTGTCACCGGGGCCAGCAGCACCACCACATCCGCCGCGGGCAGCAGCCCGGGCAGGTCGCTCACGGTGGCCACGCCCGGGCGGCCGGTGCGGGCCACCCGGACCACCTGAACCTCGAAGCCGGCCAGCCGCCGTTCCACCGCCGCGCCGATCGACCCGTACCCGACGATGAGCACGGTCTTGCCGGCCAGGCAGTCGGTGAAGTGATAGTTCCACCGCCCGGCGGCCTGCTCCCGGGCGAACAGCGGGAACTCGCGGAGCGCGGCGAGCATCGCGGCGACCACCCATTCCGCCGTGCTCGCGTCGTGCGCGCCCCGCGCGTTGCAGAGGGTGACCCCGGGCGGCAGGGCGGCCAGCAGCCGGTCCACCCCGGCGGTCAGCGTCTGCACCACGGCGAGCCGCGGCATCTCGCGCATCGCCGCGACCCCCGGCGGGCTGGGGAAGAACGGCGGCACGTAGAACACGACCCGCTCCACGCTGGGCGGCAGCGGCGCGCCGTCGGGCGCGACCACCTCGACGTCGGCGCCGGGCAGCCCATCCAGTCCCGCGGCCACCTCGGCCGTCGGCACCCAGATCAGCATCGGCGGGTCAGCATGGGCAGGTCAGCATGGGCAGGTCATCGCGGACGGATCAGCCTGGGCACTGCTCAGCCGAGGCGGTCGAGGATGAGTTCCCGGACCCGGCTGGCGTCGGCCTGTCCCCGGGTGGCTTTCATCACCGCGCCGATCAGGGTCCCGACCGCGGCGACCTTGCCGCCCCGGATCTTGTCGGCGGCGTCCGGGTCGGCCGCGATGGCCTCGTCGACCGCAGCGGACAAGGCCGCGTCGTCACTGACCACCGCGAGGCCGCGGCGCGCGACCACCTCGTCCGGCGTTCCCTCGCCGGCCAGCACGCCCTCGATGACCTGCCGGGCCAGCCGGTCGTTGACCGCGCCCGAGTCCACCAGCTGGGCCACCCGGGCCACATCCGCGGGGGTGATCGGCAGGTCGCCGAGTTCCGTGCCGGACCGGTTCGCCGTCCGCAGGAGCTCACTGAGCCACCACTTGCGGGCGTCGGCCGGCGTGGCTCCCGCCGCAACCGTCTCCGCCACCAGGTCCAGCGCGCCCGCGTTGCGCAGTGCCGCCATGTCCAGGTCGGACAGGCCCCAGTCACTCTGCAGCCGGGCCCGCCGGGCCGCGGGCAGCTCGGGCAGCTGGGCCCGGATGCTCTCTACCCAGTCCCGGGACGGTGCGACGGGGACCAGGTCGGGCTCGGGGAAGTAGCGGTAGTCCTGCGCCTCTTCCTTGCTCCGACCCGGCGAGGTGGTCCCGGTCTGCTCGTTGAAGTGCCGCGTCTCCTGCACCACCCGGCCGCCGGCGTCCAGCACCGCGGCCTGCCGCTGGATCTCCGACCGGACCGCACGTTCCACCGAGCGCAGCGAGTTCACGTTCTTGGTCTCGGTGCGGGTGCCCCATTCGGGCGACCCCGCCGGGGTCAGCGACGTGTTCACGTCGCAGCGCAGCGAACCCTCTTCCATCCGCACATCGGACACGCCGAGTGCGCGCAGCAGGTCCCGCAGTTCGGTGACGTAGGTCCGGGCCACCTCGGGCGCGAGCGCCCCGGTGCCGGCCACCGGCTTGGTCACGATCTCCACCAGCGGGATCCCGGCCCGGTTGTAGTCCACGAGCGAGTAGTCCGCGCCGTGGATCCGCCCGGTGACCCCGACGTGCATCGATTTGCCGGTGTCCTCCTCCAGGTGCACCCGCTCGATCTCGACGCGGACCGGCCGCTGCTGGCCGGAGTCCGGGTCAGCCACGACGATGTCCAGCCACCCATCGGTGCACAGCGGCTCGTCGTACTGAGAGATCTGGTAGTCCTTCGGCATGTCCGGGTAAAAGTAGTTCTTCCGCGCGAACCTGGCCTGCTCGGCGATGGTGCAGTTGAGCGCCAGCCCGATCTTGATGGTGTACTCGATGGCCATCCGGTTGGTCACCGGGAGCGAGCCGGGCAGGCCCAGGCAGACCGGGCAGACCAGGGAGTTGGGCTCGCCACCGAACCGGGCCGGGGTACCGCAGAACATCTTGGTCTCGGTGCCGAGCTCGACGTGCGTCTCCAGGCCGATCACCGGGTCGTAGCGGGCCACCGCATCTTCGTAGGGAACCAGGTCCACGGTGGACAGGCCGCTCATGCGCTGCTCCCTCGGCTCTCGGCAGGACCGTTTCCCGAAGGACTGTTTCCCGAAGCACGGTTTGCCGAAGCACGGTTTGCCGAAGCACGGGGGGCGGGCAGCCCGGCCGGCCCGCGGATCTCGTCCAGCAGCGGACCGCCCCGGCGCTGGGTGAGTGCGGCCTCCACGGCGGCGGCCACCCGGTACACCCGGTCGTCGGCCAGGACCGGCGCCATGATCTGCAGCCCGACGGGCAGGCCATCTTCGGGCGCGAGCCCGCACGGCACCGACAGGGCCGCATTGCCGGCCAGGTTCGATGGGATCGTGCACAGGTCGGCGAGGTACATGGCCATGGGATCGTCGGCCCGCTCGCCGATGGGGAACGCAGTGGTCGGCGTGGTCGGCGAGATCAGCACGTCAACCTGCTCGAACGCGGCCTCGAAGTCCCGGGTGATGAGGGTCCGCACCTGCTGGGCCTTGCCGTAGTAGGCGTCGTAGTAGCCGCTCGACAGCGCGTACGTGCCCAGCATGATGCGGCGCTTGACCTCGGGCCCGAACCCCGCGGCGCGGGTGAGCAACATGACTTCCTCGGCGTCGCGGGTGCCGTCGTCGCCGACCCGCAGCCCGTAGCGCATGCCGTCGAACCGGGCCAGGTTGGAGGAGCACTCGCTGGGCGCGATCAGGTAGTACGCGGGCAGCGCGTAAGTGAAGTGCGGGCAGGACACCTCGACGATCTTGGCGCCGAGGGACTCCAGGAGCTCGACGGCCTCGTTGAACCGGGCCAGCACCCCCGGCTGGTAGCCCTCGCCGCTGAGTTCCGGCACCACCCCGATGCGCAGGCCGCTCACGTCGGCCTGCCGGGCGGCGGCCACCACCGGCGGGACCGGCGCGTCCACCGACGTGGAGTCACACGGGTCATGGCCGGAGATTGCCTCGTGCAGCAGGGCCGCATCCAGCACGGTCCGGGCCAGCGGCCCCGGGGTGTCCAGCGACGACGCGAAGGCGATCAGCCCGTAGCGGGACGGCCCGCCGTAGGTCGGCTTGCCCCCGACGATGCCGCACACCGCCGCGGGCTGCCGGATGGATCCGCCGGTATCGGTGCCGATGCCGAGCGGGGCCTCGAAGCCCGCGACCGCCGCGGCCGAGCCGCCCGACGACCCTCCGGGTACCCGGGCCAGGTCCCACGGGTTGTGAGATGGCCCGAACGCCGAGTTCTCGGTGGACGAGCCCATCGCGAACTCGTCCATGTTCGACTTGCCCAGCAGCACCACCCCCGCCTCGCGGAGCCGGCGGGTCACGGTCGCGTCGTACGGCGGCCGCCACTGGCCGAGGATGCGGGAGGCGCAGGTGGTCGGCATGTCCGTGGTCGTGAAGACGTCCTTGAGGGCCAGCGGCACGCCGGCCAGCGGCCCGAGCACGTCTCCCGCCGCGCGGCGCTCGTCCACCGCCCGGGCCGCGGCCCGGGCGCGGTCGGCCGCGATGTGCAGGAAGGCGTGCAGCTGCCCGTCGACCGCGTCGATGCGGCCCAGGTGGGCGTCGGTCACTTCCAGCGCGGACACCTGGCCGCCCGCGATCGCGGCGGCGAGTTCCGCCGCCGTCATCCGGGTCAGCCCGGCAGCGCGGTCTGGGGTAGGCATGGCTTCGCCTGGCCTGGTCTCGTGGTCCACGATCAGTCCTCCGACAGGATCCGCGGGACGCGGAACCGCTGCTCTTCCACGGCCGGCGCCTGGTCCAGCACCCGGTCCGCGCCGAGCGGCGGAACCACCACGTCGTCACGGAACACGTTGGTCAGCGGGACCGCGTGCGTGGTCGGCGGGATGCCCTCTGCGGCGACCTCCTGGACCCGGGCCACGGCCGCGATGATCTGGTCGAGCTGGCCCGCGAAGTGATCGAGTTCCTCGTCGGTCAGGGCCAGTCTCGACAGCCGGGCCAGGTGGGCCACTTCGGCGCGGTCAATGGGCATGGAGCCATCCTAGGCCCGGGGCCGGAGCGGGCTGACGGGATTATGGCCGGGCCCCGGCGTCCAGGCAGTCACCCTCGGGCACCGGGACGGCCGCCGCGGCGGGCAGGCCGCCCGCCGGCGGGTCAGGGGCCGGCGGCACCGAAACCGGTCCGAGACCCGGCGGCACCGACACTGGCGGCACCGACACTGGCGGCACCGAAACCGGCGGCACCGAAACCGGCGGCACCGAAACCGGCGGCACCGAAACCGGTCCGGGACCTGCCGGCCCCGGGACCGGTCCGGGACCCGCCGGGGCCAGAGCCGACCGGGGCGCCCCCGGCGCCAGAACCGGCGCGGGATGCCGGCCAGCCAGCCAGGCCGCGGCGGCGGCCGCGTTGAGCGGGCGGCCGAACTGCCAGCCCTGGGCCACGTCGCAGCCCATGGCCCGCAGGCTGGCGGCGACCTGCGGCGACTCGACCCCCTCGGCCACCGAGCGGATACCCAGCCCCCGCAGCAGATGCACCGCGGAACGCACGATCAGCTCCGTATCCGGGCTGCTGGCCACGGCGGCGACGAATGACGGGGCGATCTTCACCTCGCCGATGGACATTTCCTTCAGCCGGCCCACCGAGCAGTACCCGGTCATGAAGTCGTCCACGCTGAGCTCGATGCCGAGGGCCCGCAGCGCATCCAGGCCGCCCGCGATGTCGGCGGCCTCGCGATTCAGCGCCCGCTCACTGATCTCGAGCAGCAGCGTGGCGGGGGGCAGGCCTTGCCCGGCCAGCTCGCGCTCGATCGTGGCGGCCAGGCCGGCGCCGAGAAGGTCGCGGCGCGAGACGTTCACCGACAGCTGGACCACCAGCCCGCTGCGCCGCCAGGCCGACGCCTGGCGGAGCGCGAGCTGGACCACGTGCACGGTGAGCTCCCGCATCAGGAACGACTGCTCAGCCAGCGGGATGAACTCGGCCGGCCCGAGCAGCCCCCGATCCGGGTGCTGCCAGCGGAGCAGGGCCTCCATCCCGGCCGCCTGGCCGGTAGCCAGGAACACCTTGGGCTGGTAGTGCAGCTCGAACTCGCCCCGGTCGATGCCGCGGCGCAGGTCGCCGAGGAGAGACAGCCGCGCCGGGGAGTAGTGGTCCGCGCGGGCCACGTAGGTCTCCACCCCGGTCCGCCGCTCCTTGGCCAGGTACATGGCCACGTCCGCGCGCTGCAGGAGCACTTCGACCGTCGTGGCGTCGTCCGGGTACATCGCGATGCCCACGCTGGCCTCGATCTCGAACGTCATGCCCTCCAGGCGCACCGTCTCGGCCAGGGCGGCACGCAGCCGGGCGGCCACCTCGGCCGCCACCGTGATCGTCCGCACCGAGGGCAGCAGCACCGCAAACTCATCGCCGCCGAGCCGGGCGACCACGTCACCCGGCCGGACACTGCGGGCCAGGCGGTAGGCGATCACCTGGAGCAGCCGGTCACCCAGCGGATGGCCGAGGGTGTCGTTGACTTCCTTGAACCGGTCCAGGTCCAGGAGCAGGAAGCCGCACTTGGCGCCGGTGCGCCCGGCCTGGGTCAGGGCGTCGGCCGACCGGCGCAGCAGCAGGGTGCGGTTGGGCAGCCCGGTCAGCTGGTCGTGCAGCGCCTCATACTCGCGGTTCAGCGACATGGCCGCGTTGGCGTAGACCGCGCTGAGCGGCAGCAGGAACAGCAGGAGCAGCAGCACCGAGCGGTTCATCGCCACCACCACGAGCGGCGCCGCGGATAGCAGGGCCAGGGTGACGAACGCCTGGTAAGGCAGGGCCCGCCGCAGAGTGGCCAGGAGGGACGCCCGCGCGTGCAGGGCCGTGGCCACACCGACCAGCACGAAGTTGCACGTGAAGTAGGCGGCCGCGGCCAGGGCGACGGCGCCGAGCTGGCTTCCGGCCGGAACCCAGGGCCGGGCCGGCGTCGGGTGGACGTGCGCGATCTCGAGGACCGCGGCCGCGGCGGCCAGGCTGAGAGTGAGTTGCGCGGCGTTGAAGAGCGCCCGGAAGGGCGCCCGGCGCGCGGAGAGCGCGACCACCAGCGTGGTGATCACCCGGAGCACCGCGGCCACCGGGAAGCCCCAGTAGAGCAGGGCGGCGAAGCAGAAAGTCACCGACACGGCGCCCGCGTCAGGCCCGGACTTGCCCGGCGTCACGATCCGCTTGAGCTCGCCGAGCAGGGTCAGGGCGGCGACGACCCACAGCAGAGGCTGCTCCAGCAGCCCGGAAACCCCCGGGCCAGGCAGCCCGTGCACGGCGACACCGAAGGCCCCCAGGCCCGCCACCGTCACGGCGGTGATGTAGCTCCAGAGCGGGGAACCGATCCGCGGACCGATGTCCCTCGTGTCGTTCGGATCCCTCATGGTGTCCTCGTGCCGCCAGCCGGGGATACGCGTGGCTCTCTGAGCAGGGTACGGCGAAACCCGTACTTCGCGAAGCCAATCGCACACTATCCGTTACGATCCATTGCTGGACAGCAACGATTTCGCAGGTCAGGGCGTTCTATGGCCCTGAATCAATTTCCCGGACCGATCAACACGTCATTATCACTGGTCATCTGCGGACCCAGGAACCCCAGCGGCATCAGGGATCGCGTCTTGAGCCTGCACCGCCTCGGCGGCCGCGGCCGGGCCATTGTCCAGCAGTATCTGGAAGGCCGCCTCGTCGAGCACGGGCACCCCCAGGGTGAGCGCCTTGTCGTGCTTGCTGCCCGGCTTATCCCCGGCGATCAGGAACGATGTCTTCTTCGATACCGACGAGGTGACCTTCCCGCCTAGGGCCTGAACCGCCTCCGCGGCCTCGTCCCGGCTGAACGCCTCCAGGCTGCCCGTGATGACCACGGCCACCCCGGACAGGGGGAGGCCAGCTCCCGGGTCTTCGGGAGCAGGCGGTGGGGTCCAGCCGGGCGTAGCCAGCTGGACGCTGTTCTCCCGCCATTTCCGCACGATCTCCTGGTGCCAGTCCACCCCGAACCACTCGATCACCGAGGCCGCGATCGTCGGGCCCACCCCATCCACCGCGGCCAGTTCCCCCGCCGAGGCGGCCGTGATCGCGTCGAGCGAGCCGAACTGGGCCGCGAGGGCGCGGGCCGCGGTGGGACCCACGTGCCGGATGGACAGCGCGACCAGGATCCGCCAGAGCGGCCGGCGCCGGGCGTCCTCCAGGTTGCCGATCAGCTTGCCCGCGTTCACGGTCAGGGTGCCCTGCTTGTTCACGAAGAACGAGCAGGTGGCCAGGTCCTCATCGGTCAGGGAGAACAGGTCGCCCTCGTCGGTGACCAGGCCGGAGTCCAGCAGTGCGGTCACCGCCTCATACCCGAGTACCTCGATGTCCAGGGCGCCCCGGCCGGCCAGGTGGAAGAGCCGCTCCCGCAGCTGGGCCGGGCAGGCCCGGGTGTTCGGGCAGCGCCAGTCCACCCCGCCGTCCTCCCGGACCAGCGGCGTGCCGCACGCCGGGCACACGGTCGGGAACTCAAAGGCCCGCTCGCTGCCGGTGCGCACGTCCACCACCGGCCCGACCACTTCGGGGATCACATCGCCGGCCTTGCGCAGCACGACCATGTCCCCGATCAGGACGCCCTTGCGGGCCACCTCGTCGGCGTTGTGCAGCGTGGCCCGGTCGACCGTGGACTGGCTGACCACCACCGGCTCCATGACCGCGAACGGGGTGACCCGGCCGGTCCGGCCCACGTTGACCTGGATGTCCAGCAGCCGGGTGTTGACCTCCTCGGGCGGGTATTTGTAGGCGATGGCCCAGCGCGGCGCCCGGCTGGTGTGGCCCAGCTGGCGCTGCAGGTCGAGCCGGTCGATCTTGACCACGACCCCGTCGATCTCATACGGGGTGTCGTGCCGGTGCTCTCCGTAGCGCGCGATGTAGTCCCGGACCCCGTCCAGCTCCGGCACGACCCGGAACAGCTCGCTGACCGGCAGGCCCCAGCCGCGCAGCCGCTCGTACCAGCCGGAGTGGGTTTCGGGGGCCTCACCGGTGGCGAGCCCCACGCCGTGCACGATCAGCTGCAGGGCCCGGGTCGCGGTCACCCGCGGGTCTTTCTGGCGCAGCGAGCCCGCGGCCGAGTTGCGGGGGTTGGCGAACGGCGGCCGGCCCATCGCGGTCAGCCGCTCGTTCAGCTCGTGGAAGGCCGCCACCGGCAAGAACACCTCACCCCGGACCTCCAGCGTCTCCGGCACCTCCGGGCCGGTGAGCCGGAGCGGGACCGAGGCGATCGTGCGGATGTTCGGGGTGACGTCCTCCCCGGTCGTCCCGTCCCCGCGGGTGGCCGCGCGGACCAGCGCGCCGTTCCGGTACACCAGGTCCACGGCCAGCCCGTCGATCTTCAGCTCGCACAGGTAGGGGCCGGTCCCGCCGAGCCGCTCGGCGCGGGCCGCCCAGGCGTCGAATTCCTCGGCCGAGAACGCGTTGTCCAGGCTGAGCAGCCGCTCCAGGTGCTCGACCGGGGTGAACTCGGTGGAGATGGCGCCCGCCCACCCGCTGGGTGGGGGAATCAGGGGTGCGCAGCTCGGGGTAGCGCTCCTCCAGCTCCCGGAGCTCACGCATGAACGCGTCGTACTCCGCGTCCGAGATCGTCGGCGAGTCCAGCACGTGGTAACGGTGATTGGCCTCGGTGATCTCCGCGCTCAGCTGTGCGTGCCGGTGCCGGGCCGCCGCGTCCACGGCCGACCCGGGAATCCCCCCGGACTCCTCGGCCTGGCTCGCGGGGAGGCCATCTGCTCCAGCAGGCTCGGTCACGGCGCTTCCTCCTCAATCAGCTCCGGGAGCATCCGGGCCGCCTCCCGGCAGGCAGCTAGTGCGGCCCGGGCGTAGTCCGGCGTGGCGCCGGCCAGCCCGCAGGCCGGGGTGATCACGACCTGGGCCGCGATACCCGCCGCACTAATCTTTGAAGCACCGGGCTGGCGGGCAGCCGGCCACCCCATCTGCCGCCACAACTCCACGATCCGCTGGGCTGTGGGCTGGGCGCCGACCGCGTTTCGTTGCGGAGAATCAGGGGCGGGAGCGGGACCGCTGGCCCCCGGCCGGCCGGCTGGTGCTGCCGCGCGGGTAACTGGCGCCGGCGTGGCCGGTACCGCGCCCGCGAAGATCCCGAGCCCCGCCTCGACCGCCTCGGCCAGCACCTCTTCCTCCCCCCGGCGGAGCACGCCCAGGTCGATCCCCGCCCCGTCCGCACCCGCGCTCCTGATGATGCCAAGAGGCGCCGACACTCCGCAGCAGTGCACCACGGTGGCGGTCCGCGCGGCGGACAGCACCATACGCAGGCCCGACTCGGCGTCCACCTCCTCGACTGGCCGGACCCGGTTCAGCCCGCTGGCGCTCGGCACCCCGCCGACCAGCACGGTGGGCAGCGACGGCTCGTCCAGCTGGAGCAGCAGCCGGGCCCCGGGCACCCGGGCGCGCACCCCGGCCACGTGCGCGGCCACCCCCTCGGCCAGCGACGCGGTCAGGTCCCGCGCCGCGCCCGGGTCAGCCAGCACGGGCTCCTGGCTGCGGGCCAGCTCCAGGCTGGCCGCCATCGTCCACGGCCCGCAGACCTGCAGCTTCAGCGGGCCCCGGTAACCGTCGGCCACCTCTTCCAGCGCGTCGAGGTCCCGGGAGAGCAGGGACTGCGCGCGCCGGACGTCCCGCCCGGGACGGTCGGCGAGGCGCCAGCCGCGGGTGGTCGCGTCCACGGACAGGCCGATCAGCAGCCCCGCGGTCCGGCCGATCATGTCCGCGCCCACGCCGCGGCCGGGCAGCTCAGCCAGGTGCGGCAGGTCCGGAAGCTCATCGAAGACCAACCGCATGGCCTCCAACGGGTCGGTGCCGGTCATCGAGCCCACGCCTGTGGCAGATTGCGGCGGCCAGGGATAAGGAGCGGGAGTCGCGGAATCTTGCACGCTGCCGAGCTTAGTGTTCGGGACCACCCGCTCCGGCTGAGCTGCGCTGACAGAGCTCCGCGTCCTGCCTTTCCCTAACGACGGTCCGGCGCGGATGCCGTG
>CAVYQF010000018.1:0-59457 GCA_963770545.1 uncultured Actinomycetes bacterium
GTGTCGCACCGGCGCGCAACGGGTACCTTCGGTTGAAGTTATGGCGATGGTCGGTGGCGTGCGCGACGGTCTGGGTCCCTGCCGGGGCGCAGGCTCACTGCCCCAATGCCGAGACGCAGCCTGGCTGGTTCACTGCTGGATCTGTGGCCACTCTGGCCGCAGTCACAGCGCTTCATGACGCGGCCCTGGCAGCGCGCCGCCGGAACGGCCACCGGAGCGCAGGGGCCTGCCCCGCAGCAGCCGCAAGGACCCGACGGCACCAAGCCGCAAGGACCCAATGGGACCGAGCCGCAAGCAACCCGTGATCAAACCCCCGGTGACGCAAAGCCACAGGCCGCCGGGGCCGCCGCCCCGGTGCCACCCCGCGTTCAGCCGCGAACCCGGCTCCCCCGCCCTGGGCGCCGCACCCGCTGGGCCATCTGGCTGGCTGCGGCCCTGGTCACCGCGGCCGTCTCCATCGGCGTGGCGCTCAAGGTCGCCCCCCTGCAAACCGTCACCGTGGCTGGGCAGGTCATCAAGGTCGGCACGACCGCACCGGCCCTCAGCTTCTCGGGCCCAGGCGAAATTGACCTGTTCGGCCAGAGCCTGCCCACCCACGTGCAGTTCCTCGGCCCCGTCCGCCCCCGGCTCGAGCTGACCCAGATAACCATCAACAGCGAGCTGACCAACTTCGTCCAGGGCGCTGGCCCGGCAGGGGCCGAGCGGATCCTGGGGGACCGGCTGGCCAGCGGCTGGATCCACTATTTCGCCTGGGAGATCGGGCTCACCGCGGTCGGCGCGCTCACCTTGCTCGGGGCCCTGGCCGGCTGGCGCCGCCTGCCCCACAGAACGACGCTGAAACTGCTGGCCGGCGGCCTGGTACTGACCGAGGTGATCAACCTCGGCGCGATCATGCTGACCGCGTACAGCGCGCCGTCCACGCTGCGCCAGGTCCGGTCGCTCAGCCAGCTGGTCGGCAGCGAGCGGACGACCACCGACGCCAGGAAGGGCGTTCCGGTACCGCCGGGCGTCCGGCTGGTGGTGATCGGCGATTCCACCGCGGCCGGCGCCGGGCTGCCCGCGGTCCGCGACGCGTCCCGCGCCGACCAGGCGTGCGGGCGGAGCACCGACTCCTACGCCGAGGACCTGGCCCGCTCCAACGGCTGGCAGGTGATGAACCTGGCTTGCAACAGCGCCACGATCAGCCAGGGCCTGCTGGGCCCCGAGGGACGCGGCGGCCAGACCGTGCCGGCCCAGATCGACGCCGCTCAGCGGGCCACGCACGCGTCCGCGGCCATCGTCAGCGTGGGTGCGGACGACCTGGACTGGTCGTCCATGCTGCGCCTGTGCGCGGTGGCCAAGACCTGCAACGACAAGGCCACCACCGCCTACTTCCAGCAGCAGCTGCACTCGTTCAGCAAGGACTACCTCGACCTGCTCGACCAGCTCGCGGCGCTCCCCAGCCACCCGCAGGTGATCATCAACCGCTACTACAACCCGTTCGACCTGCAGCTGGCCTGCCTGAGCAAGGTCGGCCTGACCACCGCCAAGGAACGCACGCTCAGCTCGCGGCTCGCCACCCTGAACGCCGTGCTGGCCAAGGGGGCCGCCGAGTTCGGCTTCACCTCGGTCAAGCCCGACTTCACCGGCCACCAGCTGTGCACGACCCAGCCGTACGTCCAGGGCCTGGGCGACCCAGCCCCGTTCCACCCCACGGCCATGGGCCAGCTGGCCATCGCGCTCGCCGACCAGGCCGCGCTGAACTCGCCGCGCCTGCCCAGCTCATCGGCGGTGGCGACGCCATCAGCCAGCCCCACCCCCAGCCTCACGGCGGGCGGCACGCCCGGCGCCACCCCAGGTGGCACGGCCAGCCCGACCCCCACCGCCGGGCCGTAAGCCCCGGCCCGGAGCCCCGGCCGTAACCCCAGGCCCGCGCATCTCAGACGAGCGAGCGGGCGATCACCCCGGCCCAGGGCTGCAGCACCAGACCGTCCAGCGCCCCCTCGCCGGTCGCCAGCAGCACCGCGCCGGGCGGGGCGTCCAGGATGGCCGGCTCGTCGCTGAAGTTGGCCGCGACCGTGAGGCCGCCGGTCTCGTAGACCCACACCCCCGCCGGCGCATCGAGCTGCTCGTAGCTGGCCAGCTGGCCGGCGAATTCCCTCCGCCGCAGCGCCAGCAGGTCGCGGCACAGGTGCAGGATGGACGATGGATCTGCTTCCTGATCCGCAACGGAACCCCCGGCGGCGTGGCCGTAAGGCAGCCACGGCTGGACACCGTCGCCGGTGAACCCCCGCGACGGTGAGGAGTCCCACCGCATGGGAGTCCGGGCCCGGTCACGGCTCTCCCTGGCCCCCGCTTCGGCCCGCATCTTGTCGCGCACCAGCCCGGCGGGGACGTCCACGTCGGTCATGCCCAGCTCGTCGCCGTAGTACAGGACCAGGGTGCCGGGCAGGGTGGACAGCACCAGCAGGCCGAGCCGTACCCGCCGCTCGTCCCCGCCGCACCAGCGGGTCGGGAACCGGCTGATGTCGTGGTTGGACGAGGTCCAGACCGCGCACTCCCCGGCGGGCAGCTTGACCAGGGACTCGGCCACCACGGCGGACAGGGCCCCGGCGGTGAACGGCGAGAAGATGAACGGGAAGTTGAACGTGAGCTGCAGCTCATCCCCCCGGCCGTGAAAGGCGGCCACCGCGTCCAGGTTGCCGACCCAGGTCTCACCGAGCAGCACCCGGGGCACCGGGTAGCTCTCAGCGATCTTCCGCCAGTCCCGGAACACCCCGTGCGACTCGGGCCGGTTCGCGCTGTACACCTGGGCCAGGCCGAACCGGCCGCGGACCAGTTCCCCCTCGGGCGCGGGCGGGTCGTCGCGGAGCAGGGCGTCCTTGTAGAGCCCGTGGGCGACGTCGATCCGGAAGCCCGCCACGCCCCGGTCGAACCAGAACCGCAGGATCTCGTCGAAGGCCTGGTGCACGGCGGGATTCCACCAGTTGAGGTCGGGCTGGCTGGGCAGGAAGTTGTGCAGGTAGTACTGTCCGCTGCCCTCGTCGAGAGTCCAGGCCGGCGCCCCGGTCGCGGCCAGCCAGTTGTTCGGCGGCCCGCCGTCCGGAGCCGGGTCGGCCCAGACGTAGAACTCCCGGTGCGGTGACGCCGGATCGCTGACCGCCTCCACGAACCAGGGGTGCGCGCTGCTGGTGTGGTTCGGCACCAGGTCGAGCAGCACCCGCATGTCCCGCTGGCCGGCCTCGGCGACCAGCCGGTCCAGGTCGGCCAGCGTGCCGAGCTCCGGGTGGACACCAAGGTAGTCCGAGACGTCGTAGCCCCAGTCCTCGTCCGGTGACGGCATGGTCGGGGACAGCCAGATGCCGTCCACGCCGAGCCGGGACAGGTAATCCAGGCGGGCGGTGACACCGTTGAGATCCCCGTAACCATCGTCGTTCGTGTCCTGCCAGGACCGGACGTAGATCTGGTAGAGGGTGGCTCCGTGCCACCAGCAGGGCTGGGTTCCTGGCGTGTGCATGGTTCTCCTGGACGGTTGGGGATCGGCCCACAGTAACCCGAACCCGCCCCGAGCTGGCCCAGCCCTTGCCTTGCTCCCGGGACTAGCGGAGACTAGCTAGATGAGTCCGGCTATCGAGCTGATCGGGGTGATCCTGCTCCCCACGGCAGTTGGTTACTCCCTGCTGGGTGGGGCTCGCGCGTACCGCTGGATCGCGGAACGGCGCAGGACGGTCCGGTGCCGGGCGGCGGAGCCGGTGCTAGCCGAGCCGATCGAGCGGCTGGCGGCGCGGATACGCCGCCTCCGCGCCGAGCTGGAGACCCTGGAGACCCGGAGCGATGTGCAGGCCAAGGGGGTCAAGCTGCGTGCGCTCCGCGGCGCGTACCTCGACCTGCTGCGTGTCGCGTGCGAGCGGCTGGAACTCGCCCCGCTGCCGCCCGGCGACCTGATCTCGCAGGCCGAGATCTACCGCGCCGAGGCCGCGCTGCGCCAGGCCGGCCTCGACGTCAGAGAAACGGCCTCACGCTGACTCACCGGCGGCCCGGTTTCGCGGCGTACGATCGCAGTGTGGTTCGCGTCCTGGCCGTCTCCGACGTGGTCGAAGAAGGCCTGTGGGCCGACATCGGCCCAGCCCGCGGCGCCGACCTCGTCCTGGGTTGCGGCGACCTGCCGTTCGAGTACCTCGGTTACCTGATGAACGCGCTCGACGCGCCCCTCGTCTTCGTGCCCGGCAATCATGACCCTGATCTGTCCGGGTACCGCGTCAGCCGGGGCGGCCTGACCCTGCGCGCGGGGCTGCCCGCCCGGGCGCCGTGGCCCGATGGCGCGGTCAGCGCGGACGGCCGGGTGGTGGACGTGGCCGGCCTGCGGATCGCCGGCCTGGGCGGCTCCCGCCGTTACCGCCCCGGCCCGAACCAGTACAGCGACCGGCAGCAGGCCCGGCGGGCCCGGCGGCTGGCCCTTAAAGCCTGCCTGCAGCGCAGCCCTGCTCCTCGTCAGGGAGGGGCACCCGGGCTGGACGTGCTGCTGACCCACGCCCCGCCCCGCGGCGTGGGCGACGGGACCGATCCGGCACATCAGGGCTTCCCCGCCCTCAACGTCCTCGTGGCCCGGCTGCGGCCCGCCCTGCTCCTGCACGGCCACGTGGACCCCGATCCGGCCAGCCGCCGGACCACACGCTCGGCCGCACGCTCGTCCGCAACGCCACCGGATGGCAGCTGTTCGACCTCGAGCCCGCGACGGGCCGGGTCACCGACGTGACCGGGCATCACGGTGGTGGCTCCCACTCCGGCAGCTATCACCGGGCTCCTTACCCCCCGGCCCGCTCCCACCATGCCCGCTGACACCGGGTTCCCCCGGGCCGACGTCGAGAACGACTTCCAGCGTGCCCGGCGGCGCCAGGTGCTGGCCCGGCTGTCGCAGCGGCTGCGCCGGGAACCGGACGACGTCAACCTCATCCTGCCCTTCGACGAGGTCGTCGCCGCGCTCGGCATGACCGGAGAGCGGAAGCTGGGCCTGCAGGTGATCAAGCTGGACACCGTGGTAGGCACGGTGGACTCCACCCGGGACTTCGACCGCCGGTTCCGGCCCACCTCGGGCCGGGTCCGGGAGCGCTGGGAGCGGCTGGCCCTGGCCCAGCGCCGGGGTGAGTCGATCCCGCCCATCGACGTGTACCGCATCGGCGACCTGCACTTCGTGGTCGACGGGCATCACCGGGTCTCGATCGCCCTGGCCATGGGGCAGAAGACGATCGACGCCTACGTGACGGAGATCCTCACGGCGGTGCCGGCCCGGGGCATCCAGCGCCGCGGGGACCTGCTCTACAAGAGTTATGAGCGGCTGTTCCGGTCGCGGGTCAAGCTTTCGGCCCAGGCCTACGCCAAGATCACGTTCTCCGATCCCTGGGGCTACGCGGAACTCGGTGAGGCCGTGGAGGCCTGGGGGTTCCGCCTCATGCAGCACGAGCACAAGTTCTACGACCGGACCGAGGTGTCCCGGCGCTGGTTCACCGACGAGTTCACCCCGGTCGTGCGCCTGCTGCACGCCGCGGACCTGGTCGGCTCCGGCACCGACGCCGACGCGTACCTGACCATCGCCCGGGAACGCTACCGGCTGATCCGCACCCACGAGTGGAACGACGAGGTCATCGAGGAACTCCAGCGGCAGTTCCGGGCCCACCGCAGGCGCATCCGCAGCTCAATCGCCGCGCCGCACCCGAAGGAGAAGGACAGCGCCGGGGCCGCGGACGAGCTCGGCACGGCCGCGGACGAGCAGGGCGCAGCCGCGGACGAGCAGGGCGCAGCCGCAGACCAGCAGGGCGCAGCCGCAGACGAGGACAGCCGTCGGGCCGCTGATGAGGACGGCCACGCACCCGCGGACTGAACGCAGCGGCCCCGCCGCCGGACGCAGCGGGGCCGCCGCCGGTTACTGCGGCGGCGGGGCCGCAGAGCCGGTGTCCTGCCCGGTCGTCCCGGCCTCAGCCTGCGCCGGGCCGGCGCTGGCCGCAGGGGCGTCGCCGTCCGCCGGACGCGCCGGGCTGGCCGGCGACCCGGAGTCATCCAGCGTCAGGTTCTTCCCGGTGGACGGGTCGAAGACGTGGATGGCCCGCATATCCACCCAAATCTGGGGATTGTCCCCCTCGCGGATCTGGGTGGCCGGGTCGAGCCGGGCGACCACGGTCTCACCGGAGGCACCGGTGTCCGCCCGCCCGGAGTCCCGGGCCAGCTCGTTGAGTTCGGCCGCGTCCACCGTGCCCAGTTCCTGGGTGAAGTAGACGTACTTCTCCGAGCCGAGGGACTCCACCACATCGATGGTGGCCGGGAAGGTCATTCCGTAGTGCTCGTTCTCGCTGGACACCAGGGCCGCGTCTTCGAAGTCCTCCGGACGGATGCCCACGATCACGTCCCGGCCCTGCGCCGAGCGGCTGAGCACCTGCTGCAGGCGCCCGGTCAGCGGGATCTCCCCCAGGCCGGTCCGGAGCTTACCCTCTTCCAGGGTGCCCCCCATGAAGTTCATCGCGGGCGAGCCGATGAAGCCGGCCACGAACAGGTTGGCGGGCCGGTCGTAGAGTTCCTGCGGCGACGCAACCTGCTGGATCGTGCCGGTGCGCATGACCGCTACCCGGTCGCCGAGGGTCATCGCCTCGGTCTGATCGTGCGTCACATACACCATGGTGGTGCCCAGCCTGCGCTGGATCCGGGACACCTCGGTGCGCATCTGCACCCGCAGCTTCGCGTCCAGGTTGGACAGCGGCTCGTCCATCAGGAACACGGCCGGGTCGCGGACGATCGCCCGGCCCATCGCCACCCGCTGCCGCTGGCCGCCGGACAGGTTAGCCGGCTTGCGGTCCAGGTGCTGGGTCAGGTCCAGGATCCGCGCCGCCTCCTCGACCTTCTGGTCGATGACGTTCTGCGGCGTCTTGGCCAGCTTGAGCGCGAAGCCCATGTTCTGCCGGACCGTCATGTGCGGGTACAGAGCGTAGCTCTGGAACACCATCGCGATGTCGCGGTCCTTGGGTGTCATGTTGTTGACGACCTTGCCGCCGATGCGCAGCTCACCCGAGCTGATGTCCTCCAGCCCGGCGATCATGTTGAGCGTGGTGGATTTGCCGCAGCCGGACGGGCCGACCAGGATCACGAACTCCCCGTCGGCGATGTCCAGGTTGATGTCGTCAACAGCCAGCGCACCATCCGGGAAGCGCTTGGTGATGTTGTCCAGAACGATTTCAGCCACTGGTCTCTCCTTGCTCCGCTAGCCCTTGACCGCGCCGGCTGTCAGCCCCGCGACGATCCGGCGCTGGAAGAACAGCACGAAGATAATGATCGGAATGGTGATGACCACCGCCGCCGCGGAGATCGACCCGGTCGGCACGGCGAACTGTGAGTCCCCGGTGAAGAAGGACAGCGCGGCCGGCGCGGTGCGGGAGGCGGTGGTCGCGGTCAGCGTGATCGCCAGCAGGAACTCGTTCCAGCAGAACAGGAAGACCAGGATCGCCGTGGTGACCATGCCCGGGGCCGCCAGCGGCGCGATGACCCGGACGAACGCCTGGAACGGGGTGGCCCCATCCACCTTGGCCGCCTTCTCCAGCTCCCACGGGATCTCACGGAAGAACGCGGACAGCGTGTAGATGCCGAGCGGCAGGCCGGTCGCCACGTACGGGATGATCAGCCCGGGCCAGGTGTTGAACAGGCCGAGGAGCCGCTCGATGTTGAACAGCGGGGTGGCCAGCGCGATCGCGGGGAACATCGCGATCAGCAACGACACCCCGATCAGCACGCTCTTGCCCGGAAAACGCAGCCGGGCCACCGCGTAGGCCGCCATGGAGGCCAGCACGACCGCGATGAACGTGGCGATGGCCCCGATGCCGATCGAGTTGAGCAGCGGGCGCAGGAAGGTGGACGTGGTCAGGATGCCCGAGTAGTTGGCCCAGGTCCAGTCCACCGGGAAGTAGGTCGGGTCGGTGATCGAGGAGGTCGTCTTGAACGACAGGGAGATGATCCAGACCAGCGGGATCAGCACGAGCACGATCGTGACGATGTTGGCGACACTCCAGCCAACCTTCTGCGGTGTCGTGGCAACCACTAGCCGCGCACCTCCCTTATTCTCATCGGCGCCCTCATCGCGAGAGGTCCGTTCCCGGAGCGGCCGTGCCGAAGCCCTTGATGAAGGCGACCGCGATGATCGCGACGCAGATCAGGATCAGCACTGACATCGCCGACCCGAGACCGAAGTTCAGCCCGGTGAACAGGTTGTCGTAGTTGAGTATCGACACCGATCCGGTGCCGTTGTTGCCCTGGGTGAGGATGAAGATGTTGTCGAAGATCCGGAATGCGTCCAGCGTCCGGAACAGCAGCGCCACCAGGATCGCGGGCTTCATCAGCGGCAGCATGATCCGGGTGAACCGCTGCCAGGCGCTCGCCCCGTCTACCTTGGCCGCCTTGAGCAGATCCTCGGGTACCAGGGACAGCCCGGCCATCAGCAGCAGCGCCATGAACGCGGTGGTCTTCCAGATCTCCGCCAGGATGATGATCGCAATTGCCTTGGGCTGCGAGGTAAGCGGCGCGGAGTTGCCGAACAGCGCGGACAGGTACCCGGTGCTCGGTGTCCAGGCGTACAGCCAGCTGAACGCGGCGGCCACGGTCACGATCCCGTAGGGGATCAGGATCGCGGTGCGGATCCCGCCCTTCCCCCAGATCGTCCGGTACATGAGCAGCGCCAGTCCCATGCCGAGCACGAACTCAATGCCCACCGACACCACCGTGATGATGATGGTCACCAGCAGCGCGTGCCACCAGAACGGCGAGCTGAGGATGGCCCCGTAGTTGCTCAGCCCGACGAACTTGGTCAGCTGCGGGGCGGACAGGATGTACCGCTGCAGCGATATGTAGATGGCGTAGCCGATGGGGTATGCGGTCACCGCGACCATCACGATCACCGCGGGCGCGCACAGCAGCCAGCCCAGCCGGCGTTCCGCGCGGGCGCCCTCGGACAGGGGCGCCCGTCCGCGCCGCCGGGCGACGGGTTCCTGGGCGGTAACCGGGGGAGTAACGGTGGTCATGTCTCCACCTCTCTCTGCGTGCTCGGCGCGCTCACGGAGTCAGCCCCTTTCCGGTCAGGGCGTTGTTGATCTGCGTTCTCAGGTTCTGCTCAGTGCTGACCGGGTTGATGGAGCTGGGCGGCGACACCAGGTGCGAGATCGCCACGGACACGACCTGGTACAGCGGGGTCTTGGGCCGCACGGACCCGTTGTTGACCTGCTGCAGGATCAGCTGCCGGAACGGGTAGGGTCCCTGCATCTTCGGGTTGCTGTACACGCTGGCCAGCGTGGGCGGCAGCCCGCCCTCGACCGCGGCCGTCAGCTGGTTCTGGGCGTTGCGCAGGCACAGTACGGCCTCCTGCGCGAGCGCGGGATGGGGTGAGTAAGAGCTGACCGCCAGGTCGATGCCGCCGATCGTCACCTTGGCCCGGGTGCCCGGGATAACGCTCGGGTACGGCGCCCACTTGAACACCTTGAACAGCTTGGGGTTGTCGGCCTTCATCGACGGAAACACGTAGGGGTAGTTCAGCTCGAACGCCGCCGACTCGGCTTCCATGGCCAGCCGGTTCTGGTCCTCCATCTGCACGCCGAGCGACGGGTCGGCCGACGATGAGCTGGCCAGCGTCTTCATGATCGACAGCGCCTTGACCGCGGGCGCCCCAAGCTGGGCCTTCGTCGAGGTGGGGTTCAGGATGCTGCCGCCCGAGCTGGCCACCAGCGTGTTGAACCAGACGACGACGCCCTCGTACTGGGCGCCCTGGATCTCGATCAGGTGCGGCTTGCCCTGCTTGGCCAGCGCCTGGGCGTCCGAGAACATCTGCGCCCACGTCTTGGGCGGGGTCTTGACCAGGTCCGAGCGGTACCAGAGCAGCTGGGTGTTGCTGTTGTAGGGCACCGCCACCAGCTTCCCATGCCATATTGCGGTCTGCAGCGGCCCCTTCAGCGTGCCGGCGATGGCCGCTGCCCTGGCCTGGCCGGTCCACGGCCGGATCCAGCCGGCGGTGGCGAACTCGGGCTCCCAGGTCACGTCGAGGCCGAGGATGTCCATCGAGGGGTCGTGGGCGGCCAGTCGCCGGGCCATCTGCAGCCGCTGCTGGTCGGCGGCGTTCTGCAGCTTGTTGTAGACGATGGTGTAGCGCCCATGGCTGGCTTTGGTGCAGTTGTCCGCGGCCGACTGGACAGCACCGGACGGGTCCGGGAAGTTGTAGAACTGCAGCGTTACCGGCCCGGTGCTGGCGCTGCTGGTCCCGCAGGCGGCCAGCGCCGAGGAGGCCAGGACGGCCCCGCCGGCCACCGCGAGCAGCACCCGGAACCGGGGCCGACCCCGGCCCCGGCGTCTGGGTTTCGGTGCCAGGGGGGTCCGACTTGGACTGGCCTGGCGATCACTACCACCTACCATGGTGCCTCCCGCGGCCCGATGCCTCTTTGCACCTATCACCCCTGGCGTTGACGCCCACGCTAGAGGCTTTCCCCACCTGTAACAAGGGATGTACTTTCCGGGAACATTTGCTAGCCTCCGCGCCCGCAATGAATGAGAGCTGACCCGATTCCGACACGGTTCCCATGATCCCGACGGACATGCGGCATTTGGGTCACGTTTGGGACGCAAGATTCACATGAGGCGTCGACGGCCTTCGCAGCGGGCCGGGCGAGCAGACGCAGAGCCTGCGCTGGGCGAGGTCAGCGGGCGGATTCTGCCCCGGCGGCCGTAGCGACCACGGCCCGGGTATCGCTGATAGTGCCGCTGCCCAGGACGGTGTCGCCGTCGTACAGCACGGCGGCCTGGCCCTTGGCCACGCCCCGGGCCGGACGGTCCAGGGTGATGCGGAGCATGTCCCCCGCCAGCCCGGCGGTAGCCGGGTGCACCTCGCCGTGGGCACGCAACTGCACCAGGCACTCCCGCGGCTCGCGGAGCGGCTCGCTCCCGCTCCACACCGGCCGCTCGGCCAGGATCTCCCGCACGTCCAGGGACTGACGGGGCCCGACGGTCACGGTCCGGGTCACCGGCTCGATGTCCAGCACGTAGCGGGGCTGGCCATCCTCGGCCGGGACCCCGACCCGCAGCCCTTTGCGCTGCCCGATGGTGAAGCCGTAGGCGCCGTCGTGCGTACCCACCGGCGTCCCGTCCTGGGCCACGATGCGGCCCGGCGCATCGCCCAGCCGGCCCGCCAGGAAGGCCCGGGTGTCCCCGTCCGGGATGAAGCAGACGTCGTGGCTGTCCGGCTTGGTGGCGACCGCCATCCCCCGCGCCGCCGCTTCCGCCCGGACCTCGGCCTTGGTCGAGGAGCCCAGCGGGAACATGGCCCGGCCCAGCTGCTCGCGGTTGAGCACGGCCAGCACGTAGGACTGGTCCTTGCCCTGGTCCACGCTGCGGACCAGGCGGCCGTCGCGGATCCGCGCGTGATGGCCGGTGCAGACCGCATCGAACCCGAGCGCGACGGCCCGGTCCAGCACCGCCGCGAACTTGATCTTCTCGTTGCAGCGCAGGCAGGGGTTGGGGGTGCGGCCCGCGGCGTACTCGGCCACGAAGTCCGCCACCACGTCCCGGTCGAACCGTTCGGCCATGTCCCACACGTAGAACGGGATGCCAATCACATCCGCGGCCCGGCGCGCGTCGCGGGCGTCCTCCACGGTGCAGCAGCCCCGGGCGCCGGAGCGGTAGGACTGGGGGTTTGAGGACAGCGCGAGATGGACGCCGGTCACGTCGTGACCGGCGTCCGCGGCGCGGGCGGCGGCCACCGCCGAGTCCACTCCCCCGGACATGGCGGCCAGCACGCGAAGTCGGTTCATCGCTTACCGAGCCTACGCGCCGCCGACCTGCTCCCAGGCCACGACCACGGCTCAGCGGGCGGCGCGCCGGGCCCGCTGCACAGCCTCCCCGATGGCCGCGCCGAGCGCATCCACGTCATCCTGGGTAGAGGTGTGGCCTAGCGAGAACCGTAGCGACCCGCGGGACCTGGCCTCGTCCGCGCCCATGGCGAGCAGCACGTGGCTGGGCTGGGCCACGCCGGCGGTGCACGCCGACCCGGTCGAGCAGGCGATGCCCTTGGCGTCGAGCAGCATCAGCAGCGCATCACCCTCGCAGCCGGGGAAGGAGAAGTGCGCGTTGCCAGGCAGGCGGTCCGGTCCTGCGGGCGGGCCGTTGAGGATGGCGTCCGGCACCGCCGCGAGCACCTGGGCAATCAGGTCGTCGCGGAGCTTGGCCAGCCGGGCCGCCTCCTCGTCGCGGTGGCTGGCCATGACCGCCGCCGCGACCGCGAACGCCCGGATGGCCGGGGCGTCGAGCGTGCCGGAGCGCACCTCGCTCTCCTGGCCGCCACCGTGCAGTACGGGGACCGGCTGGACCCCGCGGGCCAGCAGCAGCGCGCCCGCGCCCACTGGTCCGCCGAACTTATGCCCGGTGATGGTCATCGCGTCCGCGCCGGTGGCCGCGAAGTCGACCGGCAGCTGACCAGCCGCCTGCACCGCGTCAGTGTGGAATGGGATGCCGTGCTCACGGGCCAGCGCAGCGAGCTCCGCGATCGGCTGCACCACGCCCACCTCGTTGTTCGCCCACATCACGGTGACCAGGGCGACCGCGTCTGGGTCGGGGCCGATGGCCTCGGCCAGCGCGGCGGGCTGGAGCATCCCGGTCTCGTCCACCGGCAGCCAGTGCTCCTCGGCCTCCTCGTGGCCTGCCAGCCAGTGCACCGAGTCCAGCACCGCGTGATGCTCGATCGCCGTCGCCAGCACCCGGTGCGGCACGATCCCGGACCGGCCCGTGCCGGATGGGCCCGTGCCGGATCGGCCCGTGCCGGATCGGCCCGTGCCGGCCGCGCGGCGCGCCCAGTAGAGGCCCTTGACCGCCAGGTTGTCGGCTTCGGTACCGCCGCTGGTGAAGATCACTTCGCTGGGCCGCGCGCCGAACACCTCGGCGATCTGCTCCCGCGATTCCTCTACCACCCGCCGGGCGCGGCGCCCGGCATTATGCAGGGAGGAAGGGTTGCCCAGCTGGCCGAGCTCTTCCGTCATCGCGGCCAGGGCCTCAGGCCGCATCGGCGTCGTCGCCGCGTGGTCCAGGTAGACCACGCAGTCCTCAGCCGGCCGCGGGCGCTCGGCCGCGTAGTCGATGTACCCCATGACGGACTTCAGCCTAGTGGGCGATCTGATACCTGAGCACGCCGCAAGACGCGTTCGGGGGCCAGTCCTAGTTCGCCGACCGCCGCTCGACCTCCTCGGTCAGCTGCGGCACCACCGCGAACAGGTCGCCGACCACGCCGAAGTCGGCGAGCTCGAAGATGGGCGCCTCAGGATCCTTGTTGATCACCATGATGGTCTTGGACGTCTGCATGCCGGCCCGGTGCTGGATCGCCCCCGAGATGCCCACCGCCAGGTACAGCTGCGGGGAGACGGTCTTCCCCGTCTGGCCCACCTGGAACTGGTGTGGGTACCAGCCCGCGTCGGTCGCGGCCCGGGACGCGCCCACGGCCGCACCGAGGGCGTCGGCCAGCTTCTCGATCAGGGCGAAGTTGTCCGCGTTGCCGACCCCGCGGCCACCGGACACCACGATCGCCGCCTCGGTGAGCTCGGGCCGCTCACCCCGCTCGGCCACGACCCGCTCGGTGATCCTGGCCGCTTTGGCCGCGTCACTCAGCTCGACCCCGGCGGGCTCGATCTCCGCGGCGGCTGGTGCGGGCTCAGCCGCCACGGAGTTGGGACGCACCGCGACGATCGGGGTTCCGGTCCGCACGGTGGACTGCACGTTGATGGCGCCGCCGAAGATGGACTGCTCGGCGACCAGGCCGCCGTCACCCGGGGTGAGCCCGACCGCGTCGGTGATCACGCCGGAGCCGGTCTTGACCGCCAGCCGCCCGGCGATTTCCTTGCCCTCCCCGGTGGCGGCGAGGAGCACGGCCGCCGGGGACTTCTGCGCGACCAGCCCGGCGAGCACCTCGGCTACCGGGGCGACCACGTAGTCCTCCAGGTCAGCGCCGTCGGCCACGTAGACCTTGGCCGCGCCGAACTCGGCCAGCCGCTCCCGGCCGGCGTCGGCGCCCGCACCGATCCAGACCGCGGCGGGCTCGCCGAACTGGCGGGCCAGGGTGAGCAGCTCGCCGGTCACCTTCTTCACCGTCTCGCCGTCGTGCTCGACGAGAACCAGAACCTCAGCCATCGCAGGCCGCCCTTCCCGGGTTGTTCAGATAACAGCTGCTCAGATATGGGTGCCCAGGCCCAGCTAGCGCCCGGCTTAGCCAGCGCCTGGGACTCAGATGAACTTCTGCGCGGCGAGGAACTCGCCCGCCTTGGTCCCGCCGTCGCCTTCGTCCTTGACGACCGTGCCCGCCTGCCGTGGCGGCCGGTTCGCGAAGCTGACCACCTCAGTGGCCGCGGCGGCCAGGCCGACCTCCCCCGGGTCGAGGCCGATGTCGGCCAGGGTGAGCGTCTCCACCGGCTTCTTCTTGGCCGCCATGATGCCCTTGAAGGACGGGTACCGCGGCTCGTTGATCTTTTCCACCACGCTGATCACGGCGGGCAGGCTGGACTCGACCTGGTCGTAGCCGTAGTCCTGCTGCCGGTGGATCCGCAGTGCGGTGCCGTCCACCTCAACCTGGCTGGCCAGCGATACCTGGGGGACACCGAGCCGCTCGGCGAGCATGGCGGCCATCACGCCCATCCGCGCGTCGGTGGATTCGGCGCCCAGGATGACCAGGTCGAACCCGATCCGCCCGAGGACCTTGGCCAGGGCCGCCGAGGTCGCCAGCGCGTCCGATCCGGCCAGCGCGTCGTCGATGAGGTACACCGCCTTGTCCGCGCCCATGGACAGCGCCTTGCGGATCGACTCACTGGCCTTCTCCGGGCCCATGGTCAGGATGGTGACCTCGCCCCCGTGGGCCTCGGCCAGGCGCAGGCCTTCCTCGATGGCGTACTCGTCGAGTTCGTTGATGACCCCGTCGACCGACGCCCGGTCCAGGCGCGAGTCCTCGGCCCTCAGGGTCCGTTCGGCCCACGTGTCCGGCACCTGCTTGACGCAAACGACGATGTTCACCACCGGCGGCCAACCTCCTGCCTCATGCTGCCTCTTGTTGCCTCGTGCGCCGCGTCCGGGACCGGCCCCATATCGGCCAGCACTGATTAGCTAACGCCAGCACTGATTAGCTAACCCTGGCTGGCCAGGCTGGGCCCAGCGTGCGGCGGCGCACCTTAAGGGTGCCAAATGCCGTGTTCTGCTTTACTCTCCGGGGGGTCCAGTAGGGCTCCCCGGCTTCATGTTACTAACTGGTAGCTTACCCGGCCGATGCCGCGTCGACCACGTTGGCCAGCAGCATCGCCCGTGTCATCGGGCCGACCCCGCCGGGCATGGGGGCGAGATATCCGGCCACCTCCCGGACTTCGGGCGCGACGTCGCCGACCAGGCCCGCCTCGGTCCGGGTGATCCCCACGTCCAGCACGGCGGCCCCGGGCTTGACCATGTCCGCGGTGAGCAGGCCGGGGCGGCCCGCGGCCACCACCACGATGTCCGCGCCGCGAGTGTGCGCGGGCAGGTCCTTGGTCCCGGTGTGGCAGAGGGTGACGGTGGCATTCTCGGAGCGCCTGGTCAGCAGCAGCCCCAGGGCCCGGCCCACGGTGATCCCGCGCCCGATCACGGTGACGTCAGCCCCGGCGATCGGCACCTCGTAGCGGCGGAGCAGTTCAACGATGCCCCGCGGGGTGCAGGGCAGCGGCCCCGGTTCACCGAGGACGAGCCGGCCGAGGTTCAGCGGGTGCAGCCCGTCCGCGTCCTTGTCCGGATCGATGAGGCCGAGTACGCGGTTCGCGTCCAGCCCGGCCGGGAGCGGCAGCTGGACCAGGTATCCGGTACAGGCCGGATCCGCGTTCAGCTCGTCCACCACCGCCTCGACCTGCTCCTGGGTGGCGTCGGCGGGCAGATCCCGGCGGATACTGGCGATGCCCACCTCGGCGCAGTCCCGGTGCTTGCCGTTGACGTAGGCGCGGCTGCCCGGGTCGTCCCCGACCAGCACAGTCCCCAGACCGGGCTGCACACCCCGCTCAGCCAGGCCGGCCGCCCGCGCGGCGAGCTCGGCCTTGATCGTCGCGGCGGTCGCCTTGCCGTCCAGGATGATCATGATCCTCTTTCGGTGGGTTCAGGGGAACGTTCAGCGGGCTCAGTGGAAGAAGTGCCGGACTCCGGTGAAGTACATGGTGATCCCCGCCTGCTCGGCCGCCTCGATGCTGAGCTGGTCGCGGATGGACCCGCCAGGCTGCACTACCGCCCGGATCCCGGCGGCGGTCAGCACCTCCAGGCCATCGGGGAACGGGAAGTAGGCGTCGCTGGCCGCGACCGAGCCGGCCGCGCGCTCACCCGCCCGGGACACCGCCAGCCGGGCCGCATCCACCCGGTTGACCTGGCCCATGCCCACGCCGACCGTGGCCAGCCCGGAAGCCAGGAGGATGGCGTTGGACTTGACGCTGCGGATGGCCCGCCAGGCGAAGGCCAGGTCGGCGAGCAGGTCGGCGGACGCGGGCTGGCCGGTCTTGAGTTCCCAGCCCGCCGGGTCGTCCCCGGGCGCGTCGATCTCGTCCGGGGTCTGGAGCAGCAGGCCGCCGTCCACCTGCCGCCATTCGGGCGCGTGGCGACCCCGCACGGGTGGCTCGCAGGCCAGCAGGCGCAGGTTCTTGCTCGCCGACAGGATGTCCAGCGCGGCGTCCTCGAAGCCCGGGGCGATGACGATCTCGGTGAAGATGTCCTTGACCTGCTCGGCCAGGTCCGCGGTGACCACGCCGTTGGCCGCGATGACACCGCCGAAGGCGGACTCTGGATCGCATGCGTTCGCCTTCCGGTGCGCCTCGGCCAGGTCGGTGCCGAGGGCGATGCCGCACGGGTTGGAGTGCTTGATAATGGCCACGCACGGCTGGACGAAGTCGAACGCGGCCCGCCACGCCGCAGCGGCGTCGACGTAGTTGTTGTAGGACATGGCCTTGCCGTGCAACTGGGTCGCCCCGGCGATGCCCGCGGGCGCGTCCCCGGACCGGGGTGCAGGTTCCTGCGCAGCAGGGCCGCGGACATACAGCGCGGCCCGCTGATGCGGGTTCTCCCCGTAACGCAGGGCCTCGCGCCGGGTCCACAACGCCGCGGTCACGTCTGGCCACCCGGTCTCCTGCGCGGTCTCGTCCGGCGCATAGACGGAGGCGAACCAGGAGGCCACCGCGCAGTCGTACGCAGCGGTGTGGGCGTAGGCGCGGGCGGCCAGCCTGCGCCGCTGCTCCAGGGTGAACCCGCCGTCCGCCACCGCCACCGCGACGTCCCCGTACCGGGACGGGTCGGTGATGACCGCGACGTGCTCATGATTCTTCGCCGCCGCCCGGACCATAGCGGGACCGCCGATGTCGATCTGCTCGACGCACTCGGCCGGGGAAGCCCCGCTGCTCACCGCCGCCTCGAACGGGTACAGATTGGACACCAGCAGCTGGAACGGCGCGATGCCCAGTTCGTCTAGCCGGGCCCGGTGGGCGGGCCGGCAGGTCGGCGAGCAGCCCGGCGTGGACCGCTGGGTGCAGCGTCTTGACCCGCCCGTCGAGCGCCTCCGGGAACCCGGTGAGATCCTCCACCCGGGTCACGGGGACACCGACGGCGCTGATCGTGTCGGCCGTGCTGCCGGTGCTGACGATCTCCACGCCCGCGGCGTGCAGCGAGCTGGCCAGCTCGCCGAGCCCGGCCTTGTCGTACACGCTGATCAGCGCGCGCCTGATTGGTACCCTCGTCAACGCCCGGTCCTCACCTTCACTGCCCGATCCTGACCTTCCGGCCCACCGTGGCCCAGCCGTCGCGGACCATCCGGCCCACAGTCTCCACGAGCAGGGCCCGCTCAGTCACCTTCACCCGCTCGTGCAGGGAAGTCTCGTCGTCGTCGTCCAGCACCGGAACCGCCGCCTGGGCGATCACCGGGCCGGTGTCCGTGCCCGCGTCCACCAGGAACACGGTGCACCCGGTCAGCTTTACCCCGTGCTCGAGCGCATCGCGCACGCCATGCATGCCCGGGAAGGCGGGCAGCAGGGCCGGGTGGGTGTTGATCAGGCGCCCGCCAAACGCGCCCAGGAAGGGCGGGCCGACCAGCTTCATGAATCCGGCCAGGATGACCAGATCAGGCTGGGCCGCCAGGCAAGACTCGGTGAGCGCCAGATCCCAGTCCGCCCGGGACGGGTAATCCTTGACCCGGTGGGTGAACGTGGGGACCCCGGCCCGCTCGGCGCGGCGCAGCGCCTCAATGCCGGCCCGGTCCGCGCCGACCGCCACCACGTCTGCGCCGTACGCCTCATCCGCGCAGGCATCCAGCAAGGCCTGCAGGTTCGTGCCCGCACCCGAGACCAGGACCACCAGGCGTGCCCGCACGCGGCCAGGGGATTCGGACATGCCGCCACCCTATTTGCACTGGCCCGGTGATCGGCCCGCGGTGGTAACCGTATCGGGTCATTGGCTTGCCACGCGGTCCGGACAAGGCAAAATAGGAGGTTGCGTCCCCAACCGCCCCCGGAGCGCCCCCGCCGCCCGCCCCCAGGAGCACCCCCCTGATGCCCCCTGTCGTCCAGCCGCCACCGCCGCCCGAGCCCTCGCCCGCGGAATCGTCGCCCACGGAGCGATCCACGGACGGGACGGCGCCTGCGGAGACTGTCGCGCCCAAGGTCAAGCGGGCCGGGCGAGCCGACCCGCTGCTCCAGCAGCGCTCGGTCGCGGCGCTGTTCCTCGCCCTGCTGAGCCTGTTCGGCTTGCTCGGCCTGAGCAACTTCCAGCGGGGGGTCTACATCGTGGCGTTCGCTTTGGTCGCGGGGGCCATGGCGGTCTGGCTGGCGGCCACCGCGATGCGGCGTGCCCGCCACCGCGGGACCGCGGGCCCCCGGGGCTCGGTGGTAGCCCTCGTCATCGGCGGGGTCGGGGTCGTGATCAGCGCGGTCCTGCTGGCCGGGTTCGCGCTGTTCGGGAAGCAGGCCGGTACGTACTCCCAGTGCCTGAGCGGAGCCAACACCGTCGCCGCACAGCAGATGTGCCGGACCCAGTTCACCCGCGCTATCGAGAACGCCACACGCTGATCCCTCAGGGCCCGGTGATTCCTCAGCGCCCGTGTTCCTCAGGACCCGTGATTCCTCAGGGGAGAGACGCGGGGCCAGGGGAATCGGGCCTGCCGTCCGCGGCCTTCCCTGCGTCACCCCACGGGTCCACGTAGATGTGGTGGCTCCCGCCGGGGCCAGCGCCGGCGTCATCGTCAGTCACGACGGTGGGCGGAACGGCGGGAAGATCAGCCTGGGCCGCCGCGAGGCGGCGCATCCGGACCCAGTTCACCAGGCCGGTGGTCACCGCGGCGGCCACGCCGATCTCGAGCACGCACACCACCCCGGCCTGCCATCCAGAGGGCCCGACCGCGGTCAGCCTGCCGCTGCCCAGCGGGCCGCCCGCGAAGGCCGCGAGCAACCCCAGGGCGCAGCCGGTGGCCACGCCACAGGCGAAGCCCCACAACGGCGCCAGCTCGACCGCCGGGATGGGCGCCGCCCGCGCCGTCAGCAGTCCGCCGAACACCCCGGCCAGGTAGGGCACGCTGAGCATGAGCAGGGACACCCAGCCGGTCGCGGACGAGTGCGCGCCCGAGGGCAGGGCCGCCAGCATCGGCATCATCGGCAGCGGCCCCAGGGCGGACCCGGTGGGCGCGACCACGGTGCCGGTGCCGAACGCGAATCCCGGCCCGAGCGTGTAGCAGATCGACCACACGATGGCGTTAGGAATGTAAGCGAGCTGGGCTAGGAGCAGCAGCCCGCCGCCAACCAGGCCGGGCGCGAGCCCTGCGTCCACCGACCGGAAATCGCCCATATGGGTGGCGAGCGACGCGCCGGCCAGGATCGCGCCCGCTCCGGTCAGCACGGTGAGCGTTCCGACCGTGCCGAGGAACACCGCCCGGGCGCGCGGGGGCAGCAGCTCGATCAGCCGTCTCCACGGGGCCAGCGCCCGCGCCCCGCCCAGTCCCCCGGCGACCAGGGCGATCAGGAACCCGGAAAGGACCGCCTGCAGCAGCGAGGGAGTAGCCAGCGCTGACCGGCCGGCCAGCGCCAGCGCGCCCGCCACCAGCCCGTACGGGACCGCCAGGGCCAGCGCCGCGTAGCCGACATCGGCGAGCCGGGCGACCTGGCCCCGCCGGACCACCCAGCGGCCGGCGATCCAGAGCAGTGCGCCGGGCAGCAGAACCAGGCCCAGCGGCAGCATCCCGATCCGGCCCGTACCGTGCAGAGCGAACCCCACGTGGTGACCCACCAGCCACAGGTCCGCGGCGGTGCGCAGCACACCGGGCAGCCCCAGGCCCGCGTGCGGCGCGGCAATCCACCCCGCGAGTACCAGCAGGGTGATGAAGACCAGGCCGCTGCCCGCGGCCGCACACGCCGCGATGGCGCCGGTGATGACCAGCGGGCGGCTCGGCCTGGCCGCCGGCCCGCCGGCCCCGTCGCGCCCGTCGGCGCGCTCGGTGGGCAGGGCAGAGGCCGTCATAACACCTAATCCTGGCTGCCGCCGCACCAGGGATCGTGGAGGCGCGCCGCGCGCCGGCCCGACGAGGAGCCGGAGCACGGGCCCACCGCACGCTGGCGCCGGGTCTCAGCGGGTCCGCATCACCTCGCGGACGAGGCGGGCGGTCTCGCTCGGCGTGCGGCCGACCCGGACCCCGACCTTCTCCAGCGCTTCCTTCTTGGCCTGCGCGGTACCCGCGGAGCCGGAGATGATCGCACCCGCATGCCCCATGGTCTTGCCCTCCGGGGCGGTGAAGCCCGCCACGTAGGCCACCACTGGCTTGGTGACCTTCGCCTCCACGTAGGCGGCGGCCCGTTCCTCGGCGTCCCCGCCGATCTCGCCGATCATCACGATCGCGTCGGTCTCCGGGTCTTCCTGGAACGCGGCGAGGCAGTCGATGTGCGTGGTACCGATCACTGGGTCACCGCCGATGCCCACCGCGGTGGAAAAGCCGATGTCCCGAAGCTCGTACATCATCTGGTAGGTCAGCGTGCCGGACTTGGAGACCAGCCCGATCCGGCCCTCGGTCGTGATGTCGGCCGGGATGATCCCGGCGTTGGACTTGCCGGGTGAGGCGACCCCGGGGCAGTTCGGGCCGACGATCCGGGTGGCGTTGCCGTTGGCGCTGGCGTAGGCCCAGAAGGCCGCCGTGTCGTGCACCGGGATGCCCTCGGTGATCACGATCACCAGCGGGATGCCCGCGTCCACGGCCTCGGTGACCGCCGCCTTGGTGCCTGCGGGCGGGACGAAGACCACCGACACGTCCGCGCCCGTGGCGGCCATGGTCTCGGCGACCGTGCCGAACACCGGCACCGCGGCGCCGCCCAGGTCCACGGTCTGCCCGGCCTTGCGCGGGTTCGTGCCCCCGACGACCGTGGTGCCCGCGGCGAGCATCCGGCGGCCGTGCTTGGTGCCTTCCGAGCCGGTGATGCCCTGGATCATGACCCGGCTGTCGCCGGTCAGGAAAATCGCCATCTCATGCTCCTGTCGGGGCGGCAGCGGCCAGTTCCGCGGCGCGCCGGGCTGCGTCGTCCATGGTCGCGACCTGCTCGACCACCGGCAAACCCGCGTCAGCGAGGATGCGGCGGCCCTCCTCGGCGTTGTTGCCGTCCAGGCGGACCACGATCGGGTGCCGGACCTCCTCGCCCTTGGCGGCCAGCATGCCGATCGCCGACACGATCCCGTTGGCCACCGCGTCGCACGAGGTGATGCCCCCGAACACGTTGACCAGTACGCTGCGGACCGAGGCGTCGGACAGCACGATCTCCAGGCCGTCCGCCATCACCTCGGCCGACGCGCCCCCGCCGATGTCCAGGAAGTTCGCGGGCTTCATCCCACCGAACGGCTCACCGGCCAGGGCTACTACGTCCAGGGTCGACATGACCAGCCCGGCCCCGTTCCCGATGATGCCCACCTGGCCGTCGAGCTTGACGTAGTTGAGGTGCTTGGCCTTAGCCCGGGCCTCGATGGGGTCGGCCGCGTCAGGGTCCTCGAACTTCGCGTGATCCTGGCGGAAGGACGCGTTGTCGTCGAGGCTGACCTTGCCGTCCACGGCGAGCACGTCGCCCTGGTCGGTCAGGGCCATGGGGTTGACCTCGACGAGGGTGCAGTCCTCGTCGGCGAACACGGCCCAGAGCCGCTCGGCGAGCAGCGCGGCCTGCTGCGCCGCTTCGGCCGGGATCCCGCCCGCCTGGATGATCTCGACGGCCTTGGCCGCGTCCACCCCGTACAGCGGGTTGACCGGGATCCGCGCGACCGCCTCGGGGTTGGTGTGCGCGACCTCCTCGATCTCCATACCGCCCTGCACCGAGCAGATGGCCACGAAAGTCCGGGCCGCCCGGTCCAGCAGGAAGGACAGGTAGTACTCCTGCGCGATGTCGACCGCCTCGGCGATCAGGACCTTGTGCACGGTGTGGCCCTTGATGTCCAGGCCGAGGATCTGCCGGGCCTTGTCTTCCGCCTCGTCCGGGCCGTTGGCGAGCTTGACGCCGCCCGCCTTACCCCGGCCGCCGGTCTTGACCTGGGCCTTCACCACGACGAGGGGCGAGCCGTCGGCGGCGAAGCCCGCTGCGATCTCGCGGGCCTCTTCAGGGGTGGAGGCGACCCGGCCGCGCTGTACGGGTACCCCGTACTCGGCGAACAGTTCTTTCGCCTGATACTCAAACAGGTCCACTAGCGTCCGTCCTCGGGGTGACCTCGGGTGACCAGGATTCCGCACGCAGCCTACCGGGAGTGGCGCGCCTGTTCCCGCGCACCCCGCGCCCGCAATCCAGCACCGTTTCCGTGCGCTCTGACCAACCCGCCATCCCGCCCCGCCCGGGCGCCCCCGCCCGGGCGCCCCGCCGGGCGCCCCGCCCGGGCGCCCTGCCCGCTCCTGCCGCTCCAGCCGCGGTCCCGCCTTGGGTTCTCGCCGCACGGAGCCGGCCGAGAGCGGGACATGGGGCCAGCGAGGCTGGTGGGATTACGGCCCGGCATCCACCTCCGGCGAAATAGCGCGTTATAGGACGCAGCGGCTGCCGGGTGTGTCTCACTGTCCCCACCAGCCCCAGGGATCCCAGCCGGGCTTCGTGATCAACTGATTGGTGCCGCCCCAACGTCACCAATCAGTTGATCACGAAGACCTGGCGGCTCCTGAACCCGGGCTGGTGTCAGATCTCCGTGGCAGGCTGGCTCTATGGCAGCGCCGAAACGGGAGAAACAAGCCCGCAGCGCCCTGGAGAGGGTTCTGCGCGAGCAGGAGCAGATCATCACCCGGGAGCAGGCCCTGGAATGCGGGCTCTCCCGGCCCGAGATTCGGCACCGCATCCGCCCCGGCGGCCCCTGGCAAAGGCTGTTCCCTGGCGTCTACCTGGCGGTGACTGGTACTCCGACCCAGCGTCAGCTGGAGATTGGGGGCCTTTGCCGCGCGGGCCCGGGCAGTGTCCTGACCGGCATCGCTGCGTTACGCCACCAGGGCGTCCGGGTGCCGGGCAGCCCGTTGTGCACCGTGCTCGTTCCAGCCGGGCACCATCGTCAAAGCCGGGGATACATCCGGGTCTGGCCTACCACGCGGATGCCGGAGTTCGTGTTCACCGACGGTGCCATCCGGTTCACGGACCCGGCCCGGGCCGTGGCGGACGCCGCGCGGGAGTTGGGCTCGTTCCGGGACGTGCGGGCGGTCGCCGCGGACGCGGTGCAACGGGGCCGGTGCCGGATAGATCAGCTGGCCGACGAACTCCGGCACGCGCCGGTACGGCAGTCCGCGTGGCTGCGCCGCACCCTGGCCGAGGTCGCGGAGGGCGTCCGGTCGGTGGCCGAAGCAGACCTGCGTGACCTTATCCGTACGCACCGACTCCCCCCGCCTCTGTTCAACGCCCGGCTGTACGTCGGATCTGAGTTCGTCGCTGTGCCGGACGCGTGGTGGCCTGCCATGGGGGTGGTGGTGGAAGTGGAGTCCAGGGAGTGGCACCTGTCGCCGGGGGACTGGGATCGCACGCTGCGGCGGAGCACCCGGATGAACGCCCTGGGGATCAACGTGATGCACTTCACGCCGCTGCGGATCCGCACGGAAGCCGCCGCGGTCGCGGCGGAAATACGGTCGGCTCTCGAGGACGGACGCCCCCGGCCGGCGGTGCAGACCCTGCCCGCGACCGGCTAGGCGATCAGTTGCCTTGCTGGGCAGAGACCTCGGCGGCCTGGCCGCCCAGGTGGGACTCCACCCAATCGACGATCTCGTAGGTGGACGCGCCCGGGGTGAATATCTTCGCCACCCCCAGCCGCTCCAGTTCGGTGATGTCTGCCGCGGGCACGATGCCGCCGCCGAACACCACGATGTCGCTGGCCCCGCGTTCGGCCAGCAACTCCAGGACCCGGGTGAACTGGGTCATATGCGCCCCGGACAGGATGGACAGGCCGATGGCGTCGGCGTCTTCCTGGATGGCTGCGGCGACGATCTGCTCGGGGGTCTGGTGCAGCCCGGTGTAGATGACCTCCACGCCCGCATCGCGCAGCGCCCTGGCCACTACCTTGGCCCCCCGGTCGTGACCGTCCAGGCCGGGCTTGGCGATGACGACCCGGATCGTTCCCATGATCTGCCTCCCGGCCGCCGCATTGTCCTTACCATCGCAGGGTAACCCGCCAGTCATCGGCACGGCGCCGCCGGCTATCCCGCGGGATGTCCCCGCCCAACCCCCGGCCAGCCCTCGGCCAGCCCTCGGCCCCAGCCTCCGGCCCCAGCCTCCGGCCCACCCCGGGCCCCCCCCGGCCCAGCTCCCAAGCCGAGCCCCGGGGCTACAGCTTCTCGATGGGCGCGTAGCGCAGCACCAGGTGCTTGATCCCGTACTCCCCACCGAAGTCGATCTTGGCTTCTGGGTCGTCCCCCCGGCCCTCGACGGACAGCACCGTGCCGAGCCCGTACGCGTCATGCGTCACCTTGTCGCCCGGGCTGAGCGACGGCACCCGCCGGTTGCCAGGCGTGCGGCCGCCCGGCCGCTGGGCCAGCCGCTCCGCCGCGGGCGCCGCCACCGCGCGCTCGTCGCGCCGCCACTCGATGAGGTGGCCAGGGATCTCGTCCAGGAACCTGGACTGCTTGTGGTACTCGGGCCGGCCCCACCAGGTGCGGGCCACCGCCCGGGTGAGGTAGAGCCGCTGCTGGGCCCGGGTAATGCCCACGTAGGCCAGGCGGCGTTCCTCCTCGAGTTCCTTGTCGTCGGTCATCGAGCGCTGATGCGGGAAGACGTGCTCTTCCATCCCGGTAAGGAACACCACCGGGAACTCCAGGCCCTTGGCGGTGTGCAGGGTCATCAGGGTCACCACGCCGCCGTGCTTTTCCCCGTCCGGGATCTGATCGGCGTCAGCGACCAGGGACACCTGCTCCAGGAAGTCGCTGAGCGTCCCGTCCGGCTGCTGGGCGTCGAACTCCCGGGCCACCGACACCAGCTCGTTCAGGTTCTCGATCCGGCTCGCGTCCTGCAGGTCGGTGGAGGCCTGCAGCTCGGCCAGGTAGCCGGACCGGTCCAGGATCATCTCGGCCAGGTCGGCCACGGGCAGGCCCTGCTCCGCCTCGGCCCGCAGGCTGGTCATCAGCTCGTTGAATGACGTGATGGCCTTGGCCGACCGGGCGGCCAGCCCCGGCGCGTCATCGGGCCGGCCCAGCGCCGCCGCGAACGTGATCCGGTCACGCTGGGCCAGCGCGGCCACACAAGCCTCGGCCCGCTCCCCGATGCCCCGCCGGGGCACGTTGAGGATGCGGCGCAACGACACCTCGTCGTCGGGGTTGGCGGTCAGCCGCAGGTAGGCCAGCAGGTCACGAACCTCGCGGCGCTCGTAGAAGCGAACCCCGCCGACCACTTTGTAGGGCAGGCCGGCCCGGATGAACACTTCCTCGAACACCCGGGACTGCGCGTTGGTCCGGTAGAACACGGCCACGTCGCCCGGCGTGGCCTCGCCCTCGTCCCCGAGCCGGTCCACCTCCTCGGCCACGAACGCGGCCTCGTCATGCTCGCTGTCAGCCACGTACCCCACGATCGGCGGCCCGTCGCCCGCGTCGGACCAGAGGTTCTTGGGCACCCGGCCGGAGTTGCGGGATACCACCGCGTTGGCCGCGGCCAGGATGTTCTGCGTAGAGCGGTAGTTCTGCTCCAGCATGATCACCGTCGCATCGGTGAAGTCCCTGGTGAACTCCTCGATGTTGCGGATGGTGGCGCCGCGGAACGCGTAGATGGACTGGTCCGCGTCGCCGACCACGCACAGCTCGGCCGGGGGCAGCGGGCCCGCATGATCATCTTCGGACTGCCAGGCGGGATGTGACACCAGCTCCCTGACCAGCATGTACTGCGCATGGTTGGTGTCCTGGTACTCGTCCACCAGGATGTGCCGGAACCGCCGCCGGTAGGTCTCGGCGACCTCCGGGAACGCCTGCAGCAGGTTGACCGTGACCATGATCAGGTCGTCGAAGTCCATCGCGCCCGCGGCCACCAGGCGGCGCTGGTACTCGGCGTACGCCTGGGCCAGGGCCTTGTCCCGGTAGTTGTCGGCCCGGGCCAGGAACGTCTCGTAGTCGACGAGCTCGTTCTTCAGGTTGGACACCTGGGCCAGCATCTGCTTCGGCGGATGATGCTTGGTGTCGAGGTCGAGCTCGCGGCAGACCAGGGCCATCAGCCGCTGCGAGTCGGCCTGGTCGTAGATCGAGAACGAGGACGGGTATCCGAACCGGGCCGCCTCCCGGCGCAGGATCCGGACGCAGGCGGAGTGGAAGGTCATCACCCACATGGCCCGCGAGCGCAGCCCGGTGAGCTCGGCCACCCGCGCCTTCATCTCGCCCGCCGCCTTGTTGGTGAACGTGATGGCCAGGATCTCGCTCGGGCTGACCTCGCGCGCGGCCAGCAGGTAGGCGATCCTGCGGGTCAGCACCCTGGTCTTGCCTCAGCCGGCCCCGGCCACGATGAGCAGCGGGGCACCCTGGTGCGCGACGGCCTCCCGTTGCTGCGGGTTCAGGCCTTCCAGCAGTGAATCAACGGCTTCGGCGGTCACCGGTCAAGACTAGGCGCTGGCGCTGACATCCCCGCCCCACAGCGTTACTCGTCCGGCACCAGCGTCGGCGTGGCCCTGGTGAGCGTCTGCTTCTTGAAGAAGCTCGGGTTGGCGATCCGGCAGTAGAAGTAGGCGGCCAGGCCGACGAGCCCGGCCACGACGGCGATCACGAACGCCCCGCCAATCTGCCAGTGGATGAACGGCACCGTCCACATGGTGTAGTCGTTCGCAGTGGCGACGTCGTAGTCCAGCCACAGACTCCAGCCGCCCAGGAAGAACAGAATCAGACCGCCGGTGGCCGGCAGGATGCCCTGCATCCACAAGTTGCGGGCGCTGCTGGTCAGGTTCCGCCGGTAGTACCACGCGCAGGTGAAGCCGGTCAGCCCGTAGTAGAAGGCGATGTACAGGCCGATCGCGATCACCGCGTCGCCGATGATCCCGATGCCGTTGGACGCGTAGTTGAATCCCACGTAGACCGCGATCGAGATCGCGCCCATGGCGATGGTGGACACGGTCGGGGTCAGGTACCGCGGGTGGATCTTGGCGAAGGACTGCGGAATCGCCTTGTACACGGCCATCGACAGGGTGGTCCGGGCGGTCGGCAGGATCGTCGTCTGGGTCGACGCGGCCGCCGAGGAGAGCACCATCAGCAGCAGCAGGTGGCTGAGGACCGTGCCGATGCCGGAGGTGCCGAAAATGCTGCTCCCCTGGATCGACAGCACGTCACCGGCGTTGGCCACGTTGCCCAGGCCGTTACCCGTGGTCTTGATCCCGGCGTAGGACTGCATGGAGAAAATCACGATGGCGTAGGTGACCAGCAGGATGAACGTGGACAGGATGGCGGCGCGGCCAGGGGTCTTGTTCTTGTCCTTGGTCTCCTCATTCACCGCGACCGCGGTGTCCCAGCCCCAGTAGATGAAGACCATCAGGATGATGCCGCTGGCAAAGGCGCTGAAGCTGGTGATGTGGAACGGGTTGAGCCAGGACAGGCTGGGGGTGAGGTGGCCGGGCGGGGCGTGCCCGGTGCCCACCTTGACCAGCGCGGTGATCGACAGCACCAGCAGCATGACCAGCTCGATGCCGAGCAGGACCTTCTGGAAGTTGGCCGAGACCTCGATGCCCCGGTAGCAGATATAGGTCATCACCACAATCCACAGCACGCCGACCAGCAGCACCCAGCCGCTGGTGGCGTTCTCCCCGATGCCCTTGGCGTTGAACAGCAGGAACCCGTACTGCCCGGCCACCTGGGCCAGGCTCGCCATGACCAGGACATCGGCCACGATGATCCCCCAACCCGCGGCCCAGCCGGTGCGTGGCCCGAACGCTCGCGAGGCCCAGGTGAATGAGGTGCCGCAGTCCGGGTCGGCCTTGTTCAGTTCGCTGTAGCCGATGGACGTGAACAGCATCGGCACAAAGGCGAGGACGGCGACGGCGGGCGACTGCAGCGCGACCGCCCCCACCACGAACACCAGCGTCGCGGCGATGCTGTAGGCGGGCGCGACCGAGGCGGTCGCGATGATGGTCGTGGAGACCAGGCCGAGCGCGCCCGATTTCAGACCCTTATCGACCGACTGCTCCAGCGACGCTTCTTCAGTACTAGTCATGCCTTATACCCCTCCTGGCAATCCCCCAGCCGATCGGGTAAGGCGCGAAGAGATGGCCTCGCCGACGGCGACCTGGCGGTCGTTGGATGGTATAGCGCCGCAGATAAGGCGTACCCAACTGCAACGGTTCTAGCACGTGCGGGCCACCACCACAACGATTTCCGTCGTAACGGGTACGTATCACGACTGGTCTCGTGTTATCCCAGCCTGCAGGCGGCTAAGATCGCAGGCATGCGCATCCTTCTTGTCGGGGCGGGCGGGGTTGGCACGGCCTTCGCCCGGATCGCCGCCCGCCGCCGGTTTGCCGATCTGGTCATCGCCGACTACGACCTGGCCCGGGCCGGGCACGCGGCCGCCGCGAAGGACGGTTACCGCGCCGTCCAGCTCGACGCCCGGGACGAGGCCGCCACCGTGGCCCTGCTCACCGAGCACCGCTGTGACGTCCTGATGAACGCGACGGACCCGCGGTTCGTGATGCCGCTGTACCAGGCCGCGCTGCGGGCCGGCACGCACTACCTGGACATGGCGATGTCGCTGTCCCACCCGAACCCCGACGCCCCCTACCGCGAGACGGGCGTCAAGCTCGGAGACAACCAATTTTCCCTAACGCCCCAGTGGGAGCAGGCAGGCAAGCTCGCCCTCGTGGGCATGGGCGTGGAACCGGGCCTGTCTGACGTGTTCGCCCGGTACGCGGCCGACGAGCTGTTCAGCGAGATCGACCAGCTCGGCGTCCGCGACGGCGCCAACCTCGAGGTGGCCGGTTACGAGTTCGCGCCCACCTTCTCCATCTGGACCACGATCGAGGAGTGCCTCAACCCCCCGGTCATCTGGGAAAAGGACCGGGGCTGGTTCACCACGCCGCCGTTCAGCGAGCCGGAGGTGTTCACCTTCCCGGCCGGCATCGGCCCGGTCGAGTGCGTCAACGTCGAGCACGAGGAAGTGCTGCTGATGCCGCGCTGGCTCCAGGCCCGCCGGGTGACCTTCAAGTACGGGCTCGGCGAGGAGTTCATCGGCGTCCTGCAGACCCTGCACAAGCTGGGCCTGGATCGCACCGACCCGGTGGCGGTGGGCACGGCCCGCGTCTCGCCCCGCGACGTGGTGGCCGCGTGCCTGCCGGACCCGGCCACGCTGGGAGACAAGATGACCGGCGTGACCTGCGCGGGCACCTGGGTGACCGGGACCGGCCGCGACGGCGCGGCGCGCGAGGTCTACCTGTACCACGTGGTGGACAACGCCTGGTCCATGGCCGAGTACGGCTCTCAGGCGGTCGTCTGGCAGACCGCTGTCAACCCGGTCGTCGCGCTCGAGCTGATGGATTCCGGCGCCTGGTCCGGCACGGGCGTACTCGGCCCGGAGGCCCTGCCGCCGGTTCCCTTCCTGGATCTGCTGGCCGACTATGGTTCGGCCTGGGCGCGCGAGGAACGGACCCCGGAACCGCGCAATTCCCCGAACTGACGAACGGAGGCCCGTGATGGAAGAATTGCAGAACTACATTGGCGGCCAGTGGACGGACACCGCGTTCGACCGCCGCAGCGAGCTGATCGACCCGAGCACCGGCGAAGCCTTCGCCAGCGCCCCGGTATCCAGCGAGACCGAGGTGGATGCGGCGTTCGCCTCGGCCGCCGAGGCCTTCCCGGGCTGGCGCGACTGCACCCCGGCCGAGCGCAGCCTGGCCCTGCTGCGCATCGCCGACGCCATCGAGGCCCACGCCGACGAGCTGGTGAAGGCGGAGTCGCAGAACACGGGCAAGCCGATCGCGCTGACGCTGTCCGAAGAGATCCCGCCGATGGTGGACCAGATCCGCTTCTTCGCGGGTGCGGCGCGGATGCTGGAGGGCCGCTCGGCCGGCGAGTACATGTCCGGCTTCACCTCGTTCATCCGGCGCGAGCCGATCGGGGTGTGCGCCGCGGTGACGCCGTGGAACTACCCGATGATGATGGCGGTGTGGAAGTTCGGCCCGGCGCTGGCGGCCGGGAACACCATGGTGCTCAAGCCGTCTGACACCACGCCCGTGTCCACCCTGCTGCTGGCCGAGCTGATGGGTAACGTCCTGCCGCCCGGCGTGTTCAACGTGGTCTGCGGGGACCGGGACACCGGCCGGGCGCTGGTCACCAACCCGGTACCGCAGATGGTCTCCATTACCGGCAGCGTCCGGGCCGGCCGTGAGGTGGCGCTCGCCGCGGCGGCCGACCTCAAGAAGGTCCACCTGGAACTGGGCGGCAAGGCCCCGGTGATCGTCTTCGACGACGCCGACCCGGCCAAGACCGCCGAGGCCATCGCGATCGCCGGCTACTTCAACGCGGGCCAGGACTGCACCGCCGCGACCCGGGTGCTGGCCGGCCCGCGCATTGCCGCCGACCTGGCCGATGCCCTGGTCGAGCAGGCCCGGGAGCAGACCGTGGCCGGCCCCGACGTGCCGGGCGCGGACTTCGGGCCCCTCAATAACGAAAACCAGCTGGCCCGGGTCAGCGGGTTCATCGACCGGCTCCCGAACCACGCGGAGGTGCGCACCGGGGGCAACCGGATCGGCGGCCGCGGGTTCTTCTTCGAGCCCAGCGTGGTCACCGGGCTGCGCCAGGACGACGAGATCATCCAGCAGGAGGTGTTCGGCCCGGTCATCACCGTGCAGGAATTCAGCGCCGAGGACGAGGCGCTGGCCTGGGCGAACGGGACCGAGTACGGCCTGGCGTCGTCGGTGTGGACCACGGATCACGGCCGCGCCATGCGGATGGCCCGCGGCCTGGACTTCGGCTGTGTGTGGATCAACACGCACATCCCGCTGGTCGCCGAGATGCCGCACGGCGGGTTCAAGCACTCGGGCTACGGCAAGGATCTGTCCATGTACGGATTCGAGGACTACACCCGGATCAAGCACGTCATGTCGTCCCTGGACTGAACGTTCAGGACTGGGCACCCCAGCCCGGGCATCCACCACTGGGCACCCAGCACCGGCGCCGCCCGGACCAGCAGCTCCCCGGGATCTCCCGGGGGGCTGCCTCCAGGCTCGACTCCCGGGCCCCGGCTCCTAGGATCGGGTCATGCTCACTGATTCCGAGATCCAGCGCGTCCTGGTCGTCGCCGCGCACCCGGACGACATCGACTTCAGCGCCGCGGGCACCGTGGCGCTCTGGACCGACGCCGGGATCGAGGTCACCTACTGCCTGGTCACCGACGGCGACGCGGGCGGCTTCGACGAGACCGTCCTGCGGACGGAGATAGCCCCGCTGCGCCGCAAGGAACAGACCGCCGCGGCCGAGGTCCTGGGCGTCCACGACCTCCGGTTCCTCGGCTACCCGGACGGGAGGGTCGAGCCCACCCTGGCGCTGCGCAAGGACCTGGCCCGGGTGATCAGGCAGGTCCGCCCCGACCGGCTGGTCTGCCCGACCCCGGAACGCAACTACCAGCGGGTCGCGGGCAGCCATCCCGATCACCGGGCCGTGGGTGCCGCGGCCCTGGACGCGGTCTACCCCGACGCCCGCAACCCGTTCGCCTGGCCGGAGCTGCTCGCCGACGAAGGGCTGGAGGCGTGGACGGTCCGCGAGGTCTGGGTCGTCGCCGCCCCCGGGGCCGACCACTATGTGGACGTCACGGACACGTTCCCCCGGAAGATCGCCGCCCTGCGGGCCCACGAGAGCCAGACCGGTCACCTGGATGGCCTGGAGGATTTCCTCCGGGGCTGGCTGGCCCGCACGGCCGAGCGGGGCGGGCTGCCCGAGGGCCGCCTGGCCGAGATGTTCCAGGTCCTCGACACCGCCTGACCGGGACCGGACGCTTCCTCAGCAGTTGAAGCGCGGATGGCCGAAACACTTGGGGCCGTGACCTGCACTTTTGCACTGTTGCATATGATCTCCCCTGACGGGACGGCCCGGGATATGGGTAATCACGCGGAGGGTTCGGGGGAAACCCATCGCGGCACCGGGCCGTCCCTCTCAGTAAGCTACCGCCCGGTATCTCATGCCTTAACCACTTAAACCGTGAGCTAAGCCACAGGCTTAACGAACCCTCCTCAGCCGTGAATTCTGGGGCCTGGATCCCGCCGTGTTCCAGGTCCCCGGCACCGGCTGACGATCACCAGGCGCTACTAAACGTGTCTTCCGCGTCGCCGGCTTGTATCAGGATGAGCCGAGGCGGGGACTAGTGCGCCAGGGGCCGGCCAGCCTAGGTTGGGCACCAGGAGCCACAGCCGTCTCCACAGGAGGAGCTCGGATGACAAGGATTACCGTCAAGGTCGATGGCGTCAGCTATGAGGACGACGTCGAACCCCGCCTGCTGCTGGTGCATTACCTGCGGGAACGCGTCGGGAAGACCGGCACGCCCATCGGGTGCGACACCTCTAACTGCGGCGCATGCACCGTTCACCTCGATGGTGTCTCGGTCAAGAGCTGCTCCGTCCTGGCGGTCCAGGCCGACGGCAGCGAGATCACCACCATCGAGGGCCTGGCCAACGGTGAATGGCACCCGCTGCAGCAGGCCTTCCACAGCGAGCACGCGCTGCAGTGCGGGTACTGCACACCCGGAATGATCATGGCGGCCGCCGACCTGCTGCGGGAGAACCCCCATCCGAGCGACCAGGAGATCCGCGAGGGCCTGGAGGGCAACCTCTGCCGCTGCACCGGCTACGAGAACATCGTCCGCGCGGTACGCCGCGCGTCCGGCACGGAGGTGACGTCGGCATGACCGCCGAGACGCAGGCCCAGCCGGAAGCACAGCCGATACCCGAGCTCGGCCGGGCCCGGCTGCGCAAGGAAGACGCCCGCCTGGTCACCGGGCGGACCAACTGGACCGACAACATCATCCTGCCCGGGATGCTGCACGTCGCCTTCGTGCGCAGCCCGTTCGCGCACGCCAGGATCACCCGGGTGGATGTGAGCCGGGCGCTGCAGTCCCCGGGTGTTTTCGCCGCTTTCTCCGGCGCCGATTTCGGGGACGAACAGGGCAGCCTGCCCTGCGCCTGGCCGGTCACGCCGGACATCGTCATCCCCGCGCACCCGCCGATGGCCACCGACGAGGTCCGCTACGTCGGCGAGGCGGTGGCCTGCGTGGTGGCCCGGGACCGCTACGCCGCGGCCGACGCGCTCGAAGCGATCGACGTGGACTACGAGCCGCTGCCGCCGGTGCTGGACATCCGGACCGCGCTGGACGAGTCCTCGCCCAAGGTGCACGAGGCCGGCAACAAGAGCTTCGAGTGGGTGTTCGGGAACGGCGACATCGACGCCGCGTTCGCCGGCGCCGAGGTGGTCCTGGAACGTAACTACCGCCAGCAGCGGCTGATCCCCAGCGCCATGGAACCGCGCGCGGTGGTGGGCTGGAACGAGGGCGACGAGTACACGCTGTGGTCGGCGACCCAGATCCCGCACGTGCTCCGGGTCATGCTCGCCCTGGTCACCGGCATCCCGGAGCACAACCTCCGGGTCATCGCGCCCGACGTGGGCGGCGGTTTCGGTTCCAAGCTCCAGGTGTGCGCCGAAGAGGTGCTGGCCCTGCTGATCTCCCGCAAGGTCGGCCGGCCGGTCAAGTGGACCGAGTCGCGCAGCGAGGGCAACATGACCGTGCACCACGGCCGGGACCAGTGGCAGCGGATCAAGGTCGCCGCGGACCGGGACGGGCGGCTGCGCGGGCTGTCCGTGGACCTGCTGGCCGACATGGGCGCCTACCTGATGCTGGTCACGCCGGGCGTGCCGCTGCTGGGCGCGTTCATGTTCAACAGCATCTACAAGATGGACGCGCTGTCGTTCCGCTGCACCGGGGTGTTCACGACCAAGATGCCGACCGACGCCTACCGCGGCGCCGGGCGTCCCGAGGCCACGTTCGGCATCGAGCGCATCATGGACGACCTGGCCGCCGAGCTGGGCATCGAGCCGCTGGAACTGCGCGAGCGGAACTGGATCAAGCACGAGGAATTCCCGTACACCACGATCGCCGGCCTCACCTACGACAGCGGCAACTACGAGGCGGCCACGGCCAAGGCCAAGGAACTGTTCGGCTACGACGAACTGCGCGTGGAGCAGGAGCAGCGGCGCGACAGCCATGACCCGGTCCAGCTCGGCATCGGCATCTCCACCTACACCGAGATGTGCGGGCTGGCCCCGTCCCGGGTCCTCGGCTCGCTGGCCTACGGGGCGGGCGGCTGGGAGCACGCCTCGATCCGGATGCTGCCGACCGGCAAGGTCGAGGTGGTCACCGGGGCCAGCGCGCACGGGCAGGGCCACGAAACCGCGTGGAGCCAGATCGCCGCGGACAAGCTCGGCGTCCCGTTCGAGGATATCCGGGTGCTGCACGGCGACACCCAGGTCTCGCCCAAGGGCATGGACACGTACGGGTCGCGGTCGCTGACCGTCGGCGGCATAGCCGTGCACGGCGCGTGCGAGAAGGTCATCGCCAAGGCCAAGGTCATCGCGTCGGCCATGCTGGAGGCACCACCGGAGGAGATCGAGTTCTCGGCGGGCAAGTTCAGCGTCCGGGGCAACGACGCCGTGGTCAAGACCATCCAGGAGATCGCCCTGGCCACCTTCGCCGCCCATGACCTGCCCGACGGCGTGGAGCCGAACATCGACTCCGATGCCACCTTCGACCCGGACAACTTCTCCTACCCGCACGGGACGCACCTGTGCGCCACGGAGATCGACACCGAGACCGGCGAGGTGAAGATCCGCAGCTACGTGGCCGTGGACGACGTCGGCCACGTAGTGAACCCGCTCATCGTGGATGGCCAGGTGCACGGCGGGCTGGCCCAGGGCATCGCCCAGGCGCTGTTCGAGGAGGCCATCTACGACGACGAGGGCAACCTGACCACCACCACGATGGCGGATTACCTGCTGCCGAGCGCGGCGGACCTGCCGCACTTCACCACCGGCCGGACGGAGACGCCGGCCACGACGAACCCGCTCGGCGTCAAGGGGGTCGGGGAGGCAGGCACCATCGCCTCCACGCCCGCCGTGGTCAACTCGATCCTGGATGCGCTCCGCCCGTTCGGCATCCGGGACATCGTGATGCCGTGCACGCCGGAACGGGTCTGGCGGGCCCTCAAGACCGCGCGGGAGAGCGGCCCGGGTACCCAGGTCACTGGCGACTCGGCCACCGAGGCCCATGGGGCCGTCGGGCATGTGAGCGGCGAGGACGCCGCAGAGGCACACGGCAGCGATGCTGGGCCATCAGACGGTGGGTCATCAAACGGTGGGCAGGCACTCGGAGGTGCGGAATGATCCCGGCGGCATTTGAGTACGTCCGGCCGTCGTCGCTGGACGAGGCGGTCCAGGCGCTGGCCGACGGCGGCGAGGACGCCAAGGTCATCGCGGGCGGGCAGAGTCTCATGCCGCTGCTCCGGCTCCGGCTCGCCTACCCCGACCTGCTGGTCGATCTCGGGCACGCCGGCGGCCTGCGGGGCGTCCGGGACGAGGGAGAGACGCTGTGGATCGGCGCGCTGACCACCCACGCCGAGGTCGTCCGCGACCCGGTGATCCGTGAGCACTGCGGGCTGCTCTCCGAGGCGACCGGGACGGTGGCTGACCCCGCGGTCCGGCACCGGGGCACGCTGGGCGGCTCCCTGGCCCACGCCGACCCCGCCGGGGACCTGCCCGCGGTCATCGTGGCCCTGGACGCCACGATGATCGCCCGGGGCCCAGGGGGGGACCGGGAGATCGGCGCCGCCGACTTCTTCGTGGACTACCTGACCACCGCGCTCGCGCCCGGCGAGATACTCACCGGGGTCCGGGTGCCCAAACTCGGCCCGGCATGGGGCTATCGTTATGAGAAGTTCCACCGGACGGCCCAGGCGTGGGCGACCGTGGGGGTAGCCGCTATTGCCCGGCGTTCCAATGGGCATGTGGCGGAGGCCCGCATCGGGCTCACGAATATGGGCCCTGTTCCGGTCCGGGCCCGGGCGGCAGAAGAAGCGGTCGCCGGGGCCGAGGCCGACCGTAGCGCCCTGCGGGCGGCCGCAGCGCACGCCGACGAAGAATCGCAGCCGCCTGCAGACTTGCATGGCGCGCCCGACTACCGGCGCCACCTGGCGCGGGTGCTGACCGCTAGGGCGTTGGCGGTCGCGGCTGGAGCTTAGCGATATGGATCTGGAGCACTCGTTCATCATCCCGGTCCCGCCGGAGCAGGCCTGGCAGGCCTTGCTGGACGTCGAGCAGGTGGCGCCGTGCATGCCCGGCGCCACCGTCGACGGCTTCGACGGTGAGAACATCTTGGGCAAGATCAAGATCAAGGTCGGCCCGGTGCAGATGACCTACGCGGGCCAGGCCCGCTTCACCGAGAAGGACGAGGCGACCAAGACGGTCGTGCTGGAGGCGTCCGGCAAGGAGACCCGGGGCAGCGGCACGGCCTCGGCCACGATCCGGTCCTCCCTGCAGGACGAGAACGGCCAGACCCGGGTGCTGGTGCGGACGACCATGACCGTGACCGGACGTCCCGCGCAGTTCGGCCGGGGCGTGATGGCCGAGGTGGGCGGCCGGATCATCGGGAAGTTCGCGTCGAACCTGGCCGCCCAGCTATCCGGGGAGGGCGAGGCTCAGGCCGCGTCTCCCCCGGCGGACGCGACCCAGGTCATGAGCGCCCCGGTCGCGCCGGCCGCGGCGGAGACGAACGGCGAGGCCGCGACCGCCGCGGACCCGGCCCAGCTTCCCATCGAGGAGCTGAACCTGCCGGTCCGCTCGTTCAACAGCCTGCGCCGCGAAGGCGTGCACACGGTCGGCGGCCTGGCCGCCCGCACGGAGAAGGAACTGCTGGCCATCGACGGCCTCGGCCCCCAGTCGATCAAGGAGATCAAGAGCCGGCTCGCCGACCACGGGCTGGCTCTCACCACCCCCGGCGTGACCGCGGACGAGGCGGCCGCCGGCAGCGTCGCGGCCGGCAGCGCCGCGGCGGGTACCCCCTCATCGGCCACCGCCTCGTCGGGCACCCCCTCATCGGCCACCGCGGCCACCGGCGCGACGGGCACGACACCGGCGGGCGGGGCCGCGGGCCCCGCGGCCACCGGCACCGGCACCGGCACCGGCACCGGCGGGACACGTCCGGCGGTCAGCCCGGGCGCCCGCACCGGGACCTGGGACGCCGGAACGGCTGCCCCGGACCGCTCGGCTGCGAACGGGCTGCTGCCGCCACGCAGCGCCCGGCCCCAGGACGAGGATGCCCTCGACCTGCTCAGCGTGGCCGGCCTGCCGCTACTCAAGCGGGTCGCGCCGCTGGTGGGCGGACTGCTCCTGGTGGGTGTGCTGCTGCGCATCGTGCGCCGCCGCCGCCGCGCGTCCCGCGCCTGACGCGGGACCGGCCGGTGCCGACCCCGCCGGCACCAGACCAGCCGGTGCCAGCCGCCGCCATGTCCCGGTCCCGGGCTGCGGACCTGGACGCGGCGGATCCGCTGGCCGGGTTCCGGACCCGGTTCGCGCCCCTCGAACCGGGCCTGATCTACCTGGACGGCAACTCGCTCGGCATGCTGCCGGCCGCGACCGCGCGACGCGTGGCCGACGTGATCCGCCAGGACTGGGGCACCAGCCTGATCCGGTCCTGGGCGCACTGGATGGACCTCCCTGAGCAGGTAGGCGACCTGCTGGGCGAGCACCTGCTGGGCGCGGGCCCGGGCCAGGTGACGGTCTGCGACTCCACCACCGTGAACCTGTACAAGCTGGCCTGGGCGGCGGTGGACGCGCGGGCCGGCCGCCCGGTCCTGGTCACCGACGACGACAACTTCCCCACCGACCGGTACGTGCTGGCGGGCATCGCCGCCCAGTCCGGCGGCCAGCTGCGCATGATCCATACCGACCCGGACCGGGGGATCCGGCCTGACGACGTCCGCGCCGCCATCCGCCCGGACACCGCTCTGGTCTGCCTCTCGCACGTGGCCTACCGGAGCGGGGCGCTGGCCGACATGGCCGCCATCACCCGGGTCGCGCACGAGGCGGGGGCGCTGGTGCTCTGGGACCTGTGCCACTCCGCCGGCTCGGTCCCGGTGGACCTGGATGGCTGCTCCGCCGACCTGGCGGTGGGCTGTACCTACAAGTACCTGAACGCCGGGCCCGGTGCACCGGCGTTCCTGTACGTCCGCCTCGGGATCCAGGACCAGCTGACCCAGCCCATCCAGGGCTGGTTCGGCCAGCAGGACCAGTTCATGATGGGGCCCCGCTACGAGCCAGCGCCCGGGATCACCCGGTTCACCACCGGGACGCCGAACATCCCCGGCACGGTCGCGGTGCAGGAGGGCACCCGCCTGCTCGCCGAGGCGGGTATCCAGGCCCTGCGCGACAAGGGGATCCAGCTGACCAGCTACCTGATCGAGCTGGCCGACGCCTGGCTGTCCCCACTGGGCTGCGCACTCGCCTCCCCCCGGGATCCGGCCCGGCGCGGGTCCCACGTCACCCTGCACCACCCGGAGGCCGGGCGGATCAGCCAGGCCCTGATCCGGGCCGGGGTTATCGGGGACTTCCGGACCCCGGACCGGCTCCGGCTCGGGCCGGCCCCGATCACCACCCGGTTCGCCGACGTGTGGGACGCGATGGACACCCTCCGCCAGATCCTCGAGACCGGAGCCTGGGCCGCCCTTCCCCCGGCCGCGGAGCCACCGGCTCAGGGTGGGTGAGTGGCGAGCCCGCCAGGGCGTTAGAGAAAAGAAATTCCGGGAGTTCCGGCCGGGGACCTGAACGGGCGGGTTATTCCCACTCGATGGTGCCCGGGGGTTTGCTGGTGATGTCCAGTACCACCCGGTTGACCTCGGGCACCTCGTTGGTGATCCGCGTCGAGATCCGGCCCAGCAAGTCCCCGGGCAGCCGCGCCCAGTCAGCCGTCATCGCGTCTTCGCTGGTCACCGGGCGCAGGACGACCGGGTAGCCGTAGCTGCGGCCGTCCCCCTGCACGCCCACGGAGCGGACATCGGCGAGCAGCACCACCGGGCACTGCCAGATCTCCCGGTCCAGGCCTGCAGCCGAGAGTTCCTCGCGGACGATGGCGTCCGCGGCGGACACGACGGCGAGCCGCTCCGCGGTCACCTCGCCGACGATCCGGATGGCCAGGCCCGGACCGGGGAACGGCTGCCGCCACACGATCTGCGGGGGCAGCCCGAGGGTCTCGCCGACCCGCCGCACCTCGTCCTTGAACAGCGCCCGCAACGGCTCGACCAGCCCGAAGGCCAGGTCGCTGGGCAGGCCGCCGACGTTGTGATGGGACTTGATGCTGGCCGCGCCGGTGCCCCCGCCGGACTCGACCACGTCCGGGTACAGGGTGCCCTGGACCAGGAAGTCCGCGGCCGTCCCGTGACTGCCCGCCGCCGCGCTGATCTCCCGGGCCGCGCGCTCGAAGGCCCGGATGAACTCCCGGCCGATGATCTTGCGCTTCTCTTCCGGGTCGCTCACCCCGGCCAGCGCGTCCAGAAACGTCGCGGCCGCGTCCACGACCTTCAGGTCCACGCCGGTGGCCGCCACGAAGTCCTTCTCGACCTGCTCGGCCTCCCCCCGGCGCAGCAGCCCGTGATCAACGAAGACGCAGGTCAGCTGGTTGCCGATGGCTTTCTGGACGATGGCCGCGGCGACCGCGGAATCCACCCCGCCGGACAGGCCGCAGATCGCGCCGTGGCCGCCGACCTGGGCGCGGACCCGCTCAACCTGCTCGTCGATGATGCTGCCCATGGTCCAGTCGGTGCGGCAGCCGGCCAATTCCAGGAACCGCCGCAGCATCGCCTGGCCGTGCTCGGTGTGCATGACCTCGGGGTGGAACTGCACGCCGTACAGCCCCCGCCTGGGGTCCTCCATCGCCGCCACCGGGCTGACCGCGGTGCCCGCCGTGACGGTGAACCCGGCTGGCGCGGCGGTGGCGGTGTCCCCGTGCGACATCCAGACCTGCTGGGTTTCCGGCAGGCCGTCCAGCAGGGCGCCGCCGAGCAGGTGCTCGTTGGGCAGCGGCTCGGCCGTCCACGGCTCACCCGGGAGCAGGCCGCCCGGCTGCGCAGTCTCCGCGTCCACCACCCGGCGGGTCTCCTCGGCGCTGGTGGGGGCCAGGATCAGCCGGGTGGCACCGTACTCACCGGAGCCGGTGTGGCTGACCGTGCCGCCCAGGGCGGTCACCATGAGCTGGAACCCGTAGCAGATGCCGAGCACCGGGACACCCGCGCTGAGCAGGCCCAGCTGGCCGTCCCCGGCGGACGGGAGCGGCGGCGCGCCGTCGGAGTACACCGACGCGGGACCGCCGGACAAGATGATGGCCTTGGGGTGGCGGGCCAGCATCTCCGCGGCCGGCATGGTGGCTGGCACGATCTCGGAGTACACCTGGCACTCGCGGACCCGGCGCGCGATCAGCTGCGCATACTGGGCGCCGAAGTCGACCACCAGCACGGTGTCAAAGTCCGGACTGGGCTGCACGCCGCCGCCTTCCCCTCGAAAACCGCCAGTCTAGTGGGCGGGTCGCGGCACGCCAGACGAGATGCGCCCCCCCGCCCCCGACCCCGGCCCGCGCCCGGGGGCCGCGGCCAGAGCCCGAGCCGAGGCCGCCGCCCGGGGCCGCCCGGGGCACTTTTCCTACGGAACGTGCGCCCAAACCACCACAAACCACCCATCAGACCGCACGTTCCGTAGGAAAAGTGCCAGGCTATGTTACTGATGTGGCTGGTGTGACTGGTGGTCTGGGCGGAATGCGGGTCCGCCGGTCAGATGCCTCCGCGTCGGCCACGGCCCCGGCGCGCCCCTTGACCTTGCCCCGCATCCCGGCCGCATCCCGCGCCCGCGCCCCGGCCTCCGCGTGATCATGACTTGGGTGACGGGCCTGGAGAGGTTGCCGGGCTTGGTGGGGCTGTCGGGCTTGGCGAGGCTGCGGGGGCTGTCGGGCTTGGCGAGGCTGCGGGGGCTGTCGAGCCGTCCGGGGCTGACGTGGCCGGAGGGGCTCCAGAGGCCGGGGGGGCCGACGGAGGGGCCGGAGGGGCTCCAGATGCCGGAGGGGCCGGAGGGGCCGCCGCCGTCGGGGCCGCCAGGCTCGGAATGACGCTGTCCCGGGACCCCGGCGCGCCGTCCTGGGCCGACGCGTCGCCGTCCGGCTCCGCGGGGTCCACCCGGACCCGGGCGATCCGCCGCCCGTCCATGGCCAGCACGGTCAGCCGGTGGCCGCCGACCTCCACCGCCTCGTGCCCGGTGGGCAGCTGGCCCAGCATGGCCAGCATGAAGCCGGCCACCGTTTCGTACGGGCCTTCGGGCAACTCGATGCCCGTCTGTTCCGCGAAGTCGTCCAGGTTGAGCAGCCCGTCCACTTCGATGGCGCCGCCGCGCAGCTGCTTCGGCTGCCCTTCGTCCACGTCGTACTCGTCCTGGATGTCCCCGACCAGCTCCTCGACCAGGTCCTCCAGGGTGACGATCCCCGCCGTGCCGCCGTACTCATCCATCACGATGGCCAGGTGGGCCTTGTCCCGGCGCATCTCCGACAGGGCCGACAGCACGGTCTTGCTCATCGGCAGCAGTTTCACCGGCCGGCAGATCTCGCCCACGGTCAGCTGGCGCGAGGTGAACTGCGGGTCGATGAGGTCCCGGACGTGGATGAAGCCAATCACGTCGTCGTAGGACTGCTGGTAGACCGGAAAACGGGAGTACGGCTCGCCGGCCACGATCTGGATGGCCTCGGACAGGGGCGTGCCAGCCGCCAGGAACTCCACCTCGGTCCGGGGTACCAGTACCTCGCGGATCTGCCGTTTGCCCGCGTTGAATACCTCGCCCACGATGTGCCGCTCGTCAGCGCTCAGCGCCTGGTGGCCGGCGACCAGGTCGCGCAGTTCCTCCTCGGTCATCACCCCGCGCCCGGCGGCGGGGTCACCACCGAGGATCCGGACCACCAGGTTGATCGACCGGGACAGCAGCCACACCAGGGGACGGGCCAGCACCGAGATCCGGTCCAGGGTGGGCGCGGCGATCATCGCAGCCTTCTCGGGCCGCTGCAGGGCGAGGCGCTTGGGGGCCAGTTCGCCGAGGACCAGGGTGAAGTAAGAGATCACCACGGTCACGATGATCAGTGACAGGGCGGCGGCCCAGCCGGAGCTGAGGCCCTGATGGAGCAGGGACGTCCTCAGGTGCCCGGCCAGCGTCGCCTCGCCCACGGTGCCGGACAGCAGGGTGGCCAGGGTGACGCCGATCTGCACCGCGGACAGGAACCGGTTGGGGTCCTGGGCGAGCCGGGCGGCCCGCTGGCCGCGCTTGCCGCGGTTCATGAGGGTGCGGATCTGGCCCTCGCGCAGCGAGACCAGGGCCATCTCCGCCGCGGCGAAGAACCCGCCGACGAGCACGATGAGCAGGACGAGCAAGATGTCCCAGCCGACCTGGTTCACGTCCTGATCCCCGACCTCCGTGTATCCATCTCCCGCGGCCCGGCTCCCCCATGCCCCACCGTCGGGGCCGGGCCGTGACACGCCCGCACGGCAGATGTGCGCACAGTCTAAGCAGTCCACCGCCGAGGCGGGCTCGCTACCTGAGCAGTCGCCTTGACCGGGGCTTTGCCCCGTGCAGCCGGCAGCCCGGCCACGATGCGGCCGCCGGGCCGCCAGCCAGCCGGCCAGCACCGCGCCGCAAATACCGGGAGCAACCTCACGCTGGCCCGCCCGTACCCGCCTAAACCCGCGCCATGCACGCGGTTTCGGCCCACTGCCGGGGGGGATGCGATGGGCCCGCCGGGCCGGGCCAGATAGCGTATGGGTCCCGTGAGCCCTGGGGTATGGAAAAGCATTGGCACCCTCGCCGACGGCCGGGAGATTATCTACTTCGATGAAGCCCCCGGCCTGGGCCGCGCCGAGGTGCCTGATACCAGGCCGCTCGAGCCCATGCCCGGGCCGGGCAGCGAGCCCGACGCGGGCCTGCGCTGGGACGCGCTCCGCGGGGAGTGGGTGGTGATCGCGGCGGCCCGCCAGGACCGCACGTTCCTCCCGCCGCCTGGCGAGTGCCCACTCGACCCGTCCCGGCCGGGACGGCCGACCGAGATCCCGGCCCCCGACTACGACGTGGTCGTGTTCGAGAACCGCTTTCCCTCCCTCCGCGGCGCGGGACACTGGCCTCCCGACGCGGCAGCGGGGGGCATAGACCCAGATTTTCCGCAACGGGACCTCACCGCGGCCGCTCCCCTGGAAACGGGCGGCGTGCCCGGGCGGCCGGCCTACGGCCGCTGCGAGGTGGTCTGCTTCACCTCGGATCACGACGGGTCGTTCGCCGGCCTGAGCCCGAAGCGGGCCCGGACGGTCGTGGAGGCGTGGGCCGACCGGACAGCGGTCCTCGGCGGCATGGCCGGGATCGCCCAGGTGTACTGCTTCGAGAACCGGGGTGAGGAGATCGGGGTCACCCTGCACCACCCGCACGGGCAGATCTACGGCTTCCCGTTCATCACCCCGCGAACCGCCACCATGCTCAGCGAGGCGAGGCGGTATTCGGAGCAGGCCCAGGGGAACCTGTTCGACGACCTGGTCGCCGGGGAGATCGCCGCAGGCACTAGGATCGTGGCCCGCAACGAGCACTGGACCGCGTTCGTGCCTGCCGCGGCGCGGTGGCCGTTCGAGGTCCAGCTGTTCCCGGCCCGACGGGTGCCGGACATCCCCGCGCTGGATGACGGCGAGCGGGCCGCGTTCTGTGACATATACCTAGATGTGCTGCGCCGGCTCGACGGGTTGTTCGGGGTGGCCCTGCCCTATATCGCCGCCTGGCACCAGGCGCCGGGCCAGGACTCGTTCGCGCGCAGCGAGTTCGGGCTGCATCTCCAGGTCCTGTCGGTCCGCCGGGCGCCGGGCAAGCTGAAGTACCTCGCGGGAACGGAGTCCGGCATGGGAGTCTGGATCAACGACATCCTGCCTGAGGAGGCAGCAGAGCGGCTGCGGGAGGCCGGGTGAGGCTGCTCGTCACCGGCGGCGCCGGGTACATCGGGAGCGCGGTCGGGGCGCTGCTCGTGGCCGAGGGTCACGACGTGATCGTGCTCGACGACCTGTCCACTGGGCATAGGGACGCGGTGCCCACGGGCGCGTCGTTCGCCCGCGGCACGCTGCGCGACGATGCGCCCCGGTTGCTGGCCGACGGCGTCGACGCGGTGCTGCACCTCGCGGCCAAGTCGCTGGTCGGCGAGTCTGTGGCCCAGCCTTCGCTGTACTGGGGGAACAACCTGGGCGGCTCGCTGGCGCTGCTGGAGGCGATGCGGGCCGCCGGGACCCCGCGGATCGTGTTCTCCTCCACCGCCGCGGTCTACGGCGAGCCCGAGACGGTGCCCATCGACGAAGCCGCGCCCACCCGGCCGACCAGCCCGTACGGGGAGTCGAAGGTCGCGGTGGACACCGCGCTGGCCGAGTACGCCCGGATGTACGGTCTGGGCGCGATCAGCCTCCGCTACTTCAACGTGGCCGGCGCCCTCGCCGAGGCTGGGGAACCCGGGGTCGGGGGGCCCGCCGAGGTCGGGGGGCCAGGGAGCGCAGTGCGCTGGCTCGGCGAGCGGCATTCGCCCGAGACCCACCTCATCCCCAACGTGCTTGGCGTGGCCCAGTCGGTGACCCGCGGGTCGGGTGGCCACCTCACCCTCTTCGGCGATGACTATCCCACCAAGGACGGTACCTGCGTCCGGGACTACATCCACGTGACAGACCTGGCCCGGGCCCACCTGCTCGCCCTGGAGGCGTGCCAGCCCGGCCAGCACCGGATCTACAATCTGGGCAGCGAGGCCGGGTCCTCCAACCTCGAGGTCCTGGCCGAATGCCGGGCCGTGACTGGGGTGGACATCCCGGTCGAGATCGGGCCACGCCGGCCCGGTGACCCCGCCGTCCTCGTCGCATCCTCGGCGCGGATCCGGGCCGATCTGGGCTGGGCGCCCGAGCGCGACCTGCGGACAATGGTCGCCGACGCGTGGGCTGCTGCACTGGCCCTGCCCGGGCCGGACCGCGCCTCGTGAGTTCACAGAGCGCGGACCAGGCGGCCCAGTGGTTCACCACGCAGTACGCCGGCATCCCGGAAGGTGTGTGGCACGCTCCCGGCCGGGCCAACCTGATCGGTGAGCACACCGACTACAACGACGGGTTCGTGCTGCCGTTCGCGCTCGACCGGGGCACGTTCGCAGCGGCCGCGCCGCACCAGGACGCGGTGCTGGAGCTGACCTCGCGGCAGGCTGCGGGGCGCGGGGCGGGCGCGCTGGACCGGGTGGAGATCCCGCTGGACTCGCTGGCCCCGGGAAGCGCGACGGGGTGGGCGGCGTATCCGGCCGGGGTGGTCTGGGCGCTGCGCGAGGCGGGTTATCCGGTGCCGGGCGCCCGGGTAGCCGTGGATTCGGATCTCCCTCAGGGCGCGGGCCTGTCTTCCTCGGCCGCGCTGGAATGTTCGGTGGCACTGGCCCTGACCGAGCTGGCCGGTCTCGACGTGGCCCGGCAGGAACTGGCCGCTATCGCCCGGCGGGCAGAGAACGACTTCGTCGGCGTGCCGACCGGGATCATGGACCAGTCTGCGGCCCTGCTCTGCCAGGCCGGCGACGCCCTGCTGCTGGACTGCCGCAGTGGCGAAGCGGACTCGGTCCCGCTCGACCCGGCCCTGTCCGGGCTCGCCCTGGTAATCATCGACACCCGGGCCCGGCACGAACTGACCGAGAGCGGCTACGGGGCCCGGCACATCGAGTGCGAGGAAGCGGCCCGGGCACTCGGCGTGCGCACCCTGCGCGACGTCGCCGGCCCGGAGAGCCTGTCCGCGCTGGCCGATCCGCTGCTCCGCCGGCGTGCCCGGCACGTTATCACCGAGAACCAGCGGGTCCTTGAGACCGCGGCCCTGCTGCGCCGGGGCCAGGTGGACAGGATAGGGCGGCTGCTGAACGAATCCCATGCGTCGCTGCGTGATGACTTCGAGATCTCCTGGCCGGAGGCGGATGTAGCGGTAGACGCCGCGGTCGCGGCCGGAGCGCTGGGCGCCCGGATGATGGGTGGCGGTTTCGGCGGCTCAGTGATCGCCCTGCTCCCGCAGGACGGCGCCGTGGTGCACGAGGCGGTCCGCGCCGCGTTCCGCAGCCAGGGCTGGCCTGATCCGGGGTTCCTGAACGCACCGCCGTCGTCGAGCGCCCGGAGGCTGCGCTGATGTCTGTGCAGGATGACGCGACCGCGATCGGCAGCGAGCTGGCTGGCCTGCGGCGGCAGATCCACCAGGACCCGGAGATCGGGCTCGACCTGCCGCGGACGCAGGCCAGGGTGCTGGCGGCGCTGGACGGCCTGCCGGTGGAGGTGACCCAGGGCCGCGCGCTCAGCTCGGTGACCGGCGTGCTGCGCGGCGCGCGGCCGGGGCCCACGGTGCTGCTGCGCGGTGACATGGACGCGCTGCCCATCACCGAGCGGACCGGGCTGCCGTATGCGTCCTCGGTGGCCGGCGTGATGCACGCCTGCGGGCACGACCTGCACACGGCCATGCTGGTCGGCGCGGCGTGGATCCTGTCCGCCCGGCAGGCCGAGCTGTCCGGGAACGTGATCTTCATGTTCCAGCCCGGCGAAGAGGGCCGGGGCGGCGCCGCCCACATGATCACTGAGGGCGTGCTCGACGCGGCGGGCGGGCGGCCGGTCGCGGCCTACGCCCTGCACGCCGCGTCGGCCCAGTTCCCCCGGGGGGCGTTCGCGACCCGGCCAGGCTCGATGATGGCGGCAGCTGACATCCTGGACGTAACGGTCCGCGGACATGGCGGCCACGCCTCGCAGCCGCACCTGGCCCAGGACCCCATCCCGGCGGCGTGCGAGATGGTCACCGCCCTGCAGACGCTGGTCACCCGGAAGTTCGACGTGTTCGATCCGGTCGTGATCACAGTGGGCAGCTTCCATGCGGGCACCGCCGACAACATCATCCCGGACGAGGCGCACTTCCTGGCCACGGTGCGTTCGTTCTCCAGTGCGGCCCGGGACCGGGTGCGGGCCGCCAGCCTGCGGCTGATCGCGGACCTGGCCGCCGCGCACGGGCTGGGGGCCGAGGCGGAGTATCTGGACGGATACCCGGTGACGGTGAACGACGCGGCTGAGACCGCGTTCGCGGGCCAGGCGGTGGCCGCCCTGTTCGGCGAAGACCGGCTGATTGCCCAGGACAACCCGCTGCCGGGCGCCGAGGACTTCTCGTTCGTGCTCGACGAGGTGCCTGGGGTGTTCCTGATGCTGGGCGCGGGGCCTGAGGGCTCCGACCCGGGCACCGCGCCGTTCAACCACGCCGCGGACGCCGTGTTCGACGACGCGCTCCTTCCCGATGGCACGGCTCTGCTGGCCGAACTAGCCCTCCGCCGCCTGTCCGCCGGCCCGGACCCCCTGACGGCCTAAGCCCCGGCGCCCTACCGCCCGTCCGGCCAGCCGCTCACCCGCCCAGGCCGCCGACCCCGCCCACGCCGCCGACCCCGCCCAGGCCGCGTGCCCCGCCCACGCCGCGTGCCCCGCCCACGCCGCCGACCCCGCCCACGCCGCGTGCCCCGCCCACGCCGCCGACCCCGCCAGCCCGGGACCTCAGCGTCGATTCACTCCAGCCACTTCAGTCACGTGAGCCCCACCAGACACGCCCACCACGCCCACCACGCCCACGCGTTCGTGATCAACCGATTGGTGTCGTAATAGCGACACCAATCGGTTGATCACGAACGAGGCGTGTCACATGCGGGGCTGGAGGGGCGGATGGGGATGAGCTGGGGCGGGGCTGGGTGGGAGTTAGAGGCTGGCGACGTCGGCCTGCTTGGCGCGGACTGCCTCGGCGGCCTCGCGCAGCCCAGCCAGTTCGCTATCGGTGAGGTCCCGCTGGACGACGGAGCGGACCCCGGCCTTGCCGATCTCGGCCTCGACGCCCAGGTAGACCCCGGAGATGCCGTACTCGCCGTCCACCCAGGCGCACACCGGCAGCACCTGGCCGGAGTCCTCGGCGACTGCGCGGGCCATCCGGGCCGCAGCGGCGGACGGAGCGTAGTACGCGGACCCGGTCTTGAGCAGCCCGACGATCTCGGCGCCGCCATTGCGGGTCCGGTCCACCAGTGCGTCGATCTCCTCCTGGCCGAGCAGGGTAGCCATCGGCTTACCGTCCACGGTGCAGGCGGACGGGACCGGGACCATCGTGTCGCCGTGCGAGCCAAGGGTGAGGGTCTGCACCGAGCCGACCGGCACGCCCAGCTTCTCGGCCACGAAGTAGCTGAACCGGGCGGTGTCGAGCATGCCTGCCTGTCCGAGGACACGGGTCGCCGGGAAACCTGTCACCTTGGCCGCGAGCGCGGTCATCTCGTCCAGCGGATTAGACACCACGATCACCACGGCATCCGGGGCGTGCTTGACCACGTTCTCCGCGACGGAGCGGACGATCTTGGCGTTGACGCCGATCAGGTCCATCCGGCTCATCCCGGGCTTACGCGGCAGCCCGGCCGTGATGATCACGATGGACGACCCGGCGATCGCCTCGTATCCCTCGCCACCAGGACCGGTGGTCTGCCCGGTCACCTTGGTCTCGAAGCCCTCGATCGGCCGGGACTGGTTGATGTCCAGCGCCAGCCCCTCTGGCTTGCCCTCGACGATGTCGGTCAGCACGACCTCATCGAAGATGTCGTACTCGGCAAGCCGCTGCGCGGTGGTCGAGCCGTAAAACCCGGCCCCGACGACGGTCACCTTGCCACTGCGGGTCATGTTCCGTACTCCTTTCAGCCCATCGCCTTGGCGAGGTTCTCGTTCAGCGCCGTGAGGAATTCCTCGGTGGTCAGGAACGGCGTGTCCGCGCTCACGAGCAGCGCCAGGTCCTTCGTCATCTTGCCTTCCTCCACGGTCTGCACGCACACCCGTTCGAGGGTCTGCGCGAACCGGGCCACCTCAGGGGTGCCATCCATCTCGCCGCGGTGCGCAAGCCCCTGGGTCCACGCAAAGATCGAGGCGATGGGGTTGGTCGAGGTCGGCTTGCCCTGCTGGTGCTGCCGGTAGTGCCGGGTGACGGTGCCGTGCGCGGCCTCGGCTTCGATGGTCTTGCCGTCCGGGGTCATCAGGACGCTGGTCATCAGGCCGAGTGAGCCGTACCCCTGCGCGACGATGTCGGACTCCACGTCGCCGTCATAGTTCTTGCACGCCCAGACGACACCGCCGTGGCCCTTGATGACCTGGGCCACCATGTCATCGATCAAGCGGTGCTCGTACCAGATGCCCGCGGCCTCGAACTCCGCCTTGAACTCCCCCTCGAAGATCTCCTGGAACAGGTCCTTGAACCGGCCGTCGTAGGCCTTGAGGATGGTGTTCTTGGTGGACAGGTACAGCGGGTAGTGGCGGGCCAGCGCGTACCGCATGGTGGCCCGGGCGAAGTCCCGGATCGAGTCGTCGTAGTTGTACATGGCCATGGCCACACCGCCGCCAGGGAAGGTGGCCACCTCGAGGTCGATCGGCTCGCCCTGGCCCTCCTCCGGCTGGTAGGAGATGCGCACTGTACCCCGGCCCGGGACCACGAAGTCAGTGGCCCGGTACTGGTCACCGTGAGCGTGGCGGCCAATGATGATCGGCTCGGTCCAGCCGGGCACGAATCGCGGGATGCTTGAGATCACGATGGGCTCGCGGAACACGACGCCGCCGAGGATGTTGCGGATGGTCCCGTTGGGCGACCGCCACATCTTCTTCAGCCCGAACTCTTCGACCCGCGCCTCATCGGGGGTGATGGTGGCGCACTTGACGCCCACCCCGTACTGCTTGATCGCATTCGCCGCATCCACCGTGACCTGGTCGTCCGTGGCATCACGGTTCTCGATGGACAGGTCGTAGTACTTCAGATCGATGTCCAGGTACGGCAGGATCAGCTGGTCCTTGATGAACCGCCAGATGATCCGCGTCATCTCGTCGCCGTCCAGTTCGACAACGGGATTGGTTACCTTGATCTTGGGCATGCCGCAGACTTCCCTTCCCTACTGCGCTGTGCTCTTGCCCGCCGGGCTGTTATCCCTGGGGCATGGTTACGACGGGGTCGGCAGCACCAGGCCAGCGACCAGCAGGCCGATAGCCAGGATGGCCAGCACCGTCACGTCGATGTAGCGCCGCCTGCTGGCGAGCATGCCCGCCCGCCGCTCCGGCAGCGCAAACCTGGCTGCGACAGCAACGAAAAAGGCACCCGCCAGGATAAACGTACCTTCCCGGACCGAGTGCGGACCTTGCCAGATATAAGCCAGCCCGGCCACCAGGCCCGCCAAGACGATCCCGTACGCCACCTGGGCCCCCCGCACCGGGCCGGACCGCCGGGCCCGGGCGCCGCGTGGCGGGACGGCCGGGGTGTCTGGAGGCGGCTGATGCTGGTGGTGCACGGAACGTCGGGGGTAGGCCGCCCCGTCCGGGCGGGCAGACCGTGGCGACGCGGAGGGCGATGCAGAGGGTGGTGCAGACGATGACCCGGGCAGATATCCCGGATCGTGCGGATACTCTTGCCCCCGCGGGTATCCCGGATCGTGCGGATACTCTTGCCCCTGCGAGTATCCCGGATCGTGCGGATACTCCTGCCCCTGCGAGTATCCCGGGTTCTGCGGGTATCCCGGGTCCCGCGGATAGCCGGGGTCCTGTGAAGAACCGGAGCCCTGGGCAATCCCGGGCCGGGCCGGAGGCGACACGGCTGCTGGCCGACCACGTGCTCGCCGGCCACCTGCTGGCCAGCCGCCTGCCGGCTGACCCGCTTCCGGCCTGCTACCTTCCGGCCGACCGGCCCCTCGTGGCCCGCTCGCCAGCCGATCGCCCGCTGGCCGACTCCCCGGAGGCCGCTGCGAGGCGTCCCAGCTTTCCCCGGCCATGCTGCCCAGCGCGTAGGCGGCCAGGCCCCTGGGCGCCGGCGGAGTGATCCCGCTTGCCTCGTCGGTCACTACCGCTCGCTTAGAGCGACCCAGGTCAGGTCGCGCTCGCCGATGTACTCGCTGTCCGGCCGGATCAGCCGGTTGTCCGCGTGCTGCTCCATCACATGGGCGGTCCAGCCGGCCATTCGGCTGACCGAGAAGACCGGGGTGAACAGGTCCGTGGGAATTCCCAGGTAGTGATATACCGTCGCGGCGTAGAAGTCCACGTTCGGATAAAGACCCCTATCCGCGAACACGGCCTCCTCCATCGCCTGGGACATGCGGTAGTACGTGTCATCGCCCGACGCGGCCGCTAGTTCCCCGGACATCTGGCGCAGGTGGGTGGCGCGCGGATCCTCGGTCTTGTAGACCCGGTGACCGAAGCCCATTATCTTCTCCCCAGCACCCAGCCGTTCGCGGGTCACCAGGCCGACCGCAGCGACCGGGTCCGATCCGGCCGAGACTCTGATCGCCTCCAGCCCCCGCATCACCTGCTCATTAGCTCCCCCGTGCAACGGACCCTTCAACGTGCCGAGCGCGGCGACCACGGCTGAGTGCATATCTGACAAGGTCGCTGCGCAAACCCGCGCGGCGAACGTCAACGCGTTCATCGTGTGGTCCGCGTGCAGCACCAGGCACGTGTCCAGGATCTCAGCATCCCGCACCGACGGCGCCGTGCCACGCAACTGGAGCAGGAAGTTGGCCGCCAGGCTGAGGCCGGGATCAGCGGGCACGCACTCACGCCCCTCGCGGGCGGCGTGATAGGCGGCGACCAGGATGGGCTGCTGCGCGGTGAGCCGGGCCGCCTTCCGCTCGTTCGCCGCCGCCGCGTTGGAACTCTCATCCGGGTCATCCGCGCTGGCCAGGGAGACGAGGCTGCGCATCGCCTCCATCGGGCCCTGACTAGCCGCGATCTGCGGCAGCATGGAGCTGACCAGCTTGCCCAGGGTCCGGCCGACGGCCAGTTCGGCGCGGTAGCCGCCCAGCTCACCCAGACCTGGCGCCGACCCGCGCTGCAGCAGGTAGCCGATCTCCTCAAAAGTCGAGGCCCCGGCGAGCTGATGAATGTCGTAGCCACGGTAGAACAGCCGCCCGGCCTGCCCATCGATATCACTCAATGCGGTGGACGCGGCGACGACGTCCGCCAGGCCCTTGGACGGCTTGTCCGCCATTTCTTCTTCCTCCCAAAGACTCGCTCGGCAGTGTACTTCCGGAAGCTGCCGGTTCCCTGCGTTGGCCGGCAAATGAGCAGCGGCCGGTCACCGGGGGTTGCGGGAAGCCAAACCACATAAGGAAAACGGGGTACGACTCCGCTCGGGAAGGGTAACTGCACGGAGAGAGATCCGTGACTGCTCGGACAAGCGGGAGGAACGGTCGTGGAAGGGCCCTACATACGCATCGAGGACAGCGGCGAGGTGATACCGCTGGGCGAGGCTGTGACGACGATCGGGCGCGGCGGTGGGGTAGACATCCGGCTCAGCGATCCGAGTGTCTCCCGCCTGCACGCCGAGATCATCCGGCGCGGGCCGTACGCCTACGTCACTGACCTGGGGTTATCGCGCAACGGTACCCGGGTAAACGGGCGGCTCGTGGCCCGGCGCGTCCTGGAAGACGGGGACGTTTTGACGTTCGGGAACGCCCGGTGCCGGATCGGCGGCATCCCCACTGAGGACCTGTCCGCGGAGGTCGAACTGCGGCGCTCCCCGAGCCCTGAACTGACCAGGCGCGAACTCGACGTGCTCACATCGCTGTGCCAGCCGGCGTTGTCCGATGAAGCGTTCGTCGCGCCGGCCACCGCCCGTGAGATCGCCGCTGACCTCGTGGTGACAGAGGCGGCGGTCAAGCAGCATCTACTTCGCCTCTACCAGAAGTTCCGCATCCCCGAAGGCACCAACCGGCGGGTCAGGCTGGCCAACGAGGTGGTTTCGCTCGGCCTCGTCCGGCCCCTCCCACCCGCCGGCGGGAAGCAGCCACAGCCACAGCCACAACCGCAGCCCCCCCGGTCCGCCCCGGACCGGTCGACGGGCCCTCCGGTTCCCGCGGGGTCAGGGCGCGTCCCGGCGGGGAGCGGCCTTGCTGAGCGGCGCGCCAGCTAACTCGATCCCCGAGCCCTTCTCACGGTGCAGCGGCCAGGGTGACGACGGCCGCCCAGATCCGGACAGACTCAGATCCGGACAGACTCAGAGCCAGACAGGCCCAGAAACGGGCAGGCCAGGAGAACTGGGACGGGCCCAGAAACCGGTCAGGCTCAGAACCAGAACGGCAGGCGCCTGGGGCGCAGGTGGCCGAACACCCCTGGGAATGCCGGCAGGTGCACCAGCGTGCCGGTCGGCGTGCCCAGCGGCCAGAAGGCGGCCGCCGCAGTTACGGCGGTACCGACCGCCGCAAGCGCGAGGGCACACATCCCGAACAAGGCCACCGCCTGCACGCCCGGGCTGCGAACCGCGGCAGCACAGATCCGGTTGAGCTGGCGGCGCGCCTTGCCCGATCCTGGACCGTAGGCGAAGAACGCCACCAGCGCCCCCGCCCCGTACGACAGCGCGTGCAGCCCCGGGTTGGCCGGCATGCCCGCAAAGGTGAGCCCGGCCACGGCCGCGCCCACGATAAGCGCCAGCGGCGCTACAACCACCGTGGAGATCAGCGACCGGACCACGAAGAAGGGGAACGCCGCGGCGGTCATGACGGCACCGCGCTGGTCCGAGCCCCGGTGGGCCAGATCGCCGGCCCGCAGCAGTACCAAGAGGGCCAGCGCGATCAGGGTGCCGGCCACCGGCAGGATGACCGCGAGGCACACCGCGATCACCAATGTCGCCAGGACCAGGATCGGCTGCCTGCGGGGCGGAGTCCAGCGGTCCGCGTCATCCCGGTCAGCCCGAGCCCGGTCAGCCTGAGCCCGGTCAGCCTGAGCCCGGTCAGCCCGAGCCCGGTCAGCCCGAGCCCGGTCAGCCTCGGCCCAGTTGGCCTGCCCGTTCCCGCCGGCCCGTCCGGCGAGGCCGGAACGGCCGCCGAAACTGTCGTCTGAGCCGGGATACCCGCCCTGGCGGCCGCCTGGCTGGCCCGGCGGATAGGCCACCGGGGGCAGGAGGTCCGCGAAGTCGTCGGCCCGAACCGGACCAGCCTGAACCGGACCAGCCTGAACCGGACCAGCCTGAACCGGGCCAGCCGCGATCGGCTGGGTCCCGCGCCGCTGGCTCCCGGGCGGCGGGTACGTGGGGACTCCCTGGGCCGGGCCGGAGGTCATGGTCCCGCCCGGGCCGCCGAAGCCACCGAACCCGTCCAGGGCCGTAGGGCGCAGCGGGGCGCCGTCGGCTCGCGCTCCCGGCGGCCCCATCCCCTGCAGGCCACCCGCGGACACCGCCGCAGGCAGCAGGGCGGCCGGGTCCAGCGCAGCCGCCCGGCTGCGCAGCTGGATGGCCGCGGGCCGCTGGGCGGGGTCCCGGCGCAGCGCAGCCGCCAGCAGTTCCGCCATCGGCGCTGCCACCCCGGTCAGGTCCGGTTTGCCGTTAATGATCCGGTAGAAGATCGTCTCGTAGGATCCGGTACCGAACGGAGGGCGCCCGGTGGCAGCGAAGGCCACCGTGGCCCCCCAGGCGTGGACGTCCGAGAACGACGTGCTGTTCTGGCCCTCGATCACCTCCGGCGACAGGTAGCCGGGCGTGCCCATGAACATGCCGGTCATGGTGAGCCGGGTCGAGTCGAGGGCCTGGGCGATCCCGAAGTCGATCACGACCGGGTCGCCGTTCATCAGCATCACGTTGCCCGGCTTGAGGTCGCGGTGCACCACGCCCGCCGCGTGGATGGCGGCCAGGGCATCCGCGAGCCCGGCGGCCAGCCGGATGAGCCGGGTCCCGCTCAGTGGGCCCTCCTGCGTCACTACCTCGTCCAGCGTGCGGCCTGGCACGTACCGGGTCACGATGTAGGGCGTCTCACTGGTCACGTCGGTGTCGAGCACCTCGGCCACGAACGGGCTGCGGACGCGGCGCATGGTCTCGACTTCACGGGCCAGCCGCCGCCGCGCATTCGGGTCGCCGGCCACGGCCGGGCGCAGGATCTTCACCGCGACCGACCGCTGCTCGGGGTCGCGAGCGAGGTAGACCACGCCCATGCCACCCTCGCCGATCCGGTCGAGCAACCGGTACGGGCCGAGCCGCCCTGGCGTGTGCTCTGCTGGTGTCATCGCCTCCCCAGCCTACGAACTACCCTCGGGCTACCCCATCCAGACCGAACAGAACGCAGGTGGGAACGTTCCTGCCCGCATGGTAACCAGCCCGGCTGGACACCACGTCCCCCTCAGCTGCCGGTGACCAGCCGGCGGAGGGCCTCTGCCGTCCTGGCGTTCTGTTCCGCGTAGCCGACCAGGGCCCGGGCCAGTTCCGCGGCCCATTCCTGCACCGCCACCGGCTGGCGGGACAGCACCACCCCTCGCACCTCCCGGCAGATTTCGGCGCTGGGCTGCCCGGCCCGCACGGCCAGCGACATGACCCGGTCCCCCAGCCGGACCGTGATGCTCGACACCGTGCCGGGGCGTCCGTGCATTCGGTCGGACAAAGACCGGTCGCGCTCTATGGTCACGGTTCCCGGCGGCAGCGACTCACCCAGGGATTCGGTGAGCACCCGGGCGTAGATGGCCGCGTCGGCGCTGTCCGCCCGCAGCGCGGCGGTGACCAGCTCAAGGTCGGGGCTCTCATCCGGCTGCGTCATGCTTGGCTGCTCCCTCGGGGGCGGGCTCGCGGGCGGCAGGCCCGCCCGCTACGTCAATTGTCACTGGCCCGCGAAGGTGGCCGTAACACGAGTCAGCGGCTGGCAAAGGTAGCTTTGCCCGGTCCGTTCTCGAGGAAGCTGCGCATTCCGGTGCGCTGGTCCTCGGTGGCGAACAGCCCCGCGAACTGCAGCCGCTCGATCTCCAGCCCGGTGTCCAGGTCGGTCTCCAGGCCATCGTCGATGGCCTGCTTGGCCGCGCGCAGGGCGAGCGCGGGTCCGGTGGCGTACCGGGCCACCAGCGCGCGGGCCACGTCGTAGACCTCCGCGTCCGGCACCACCCGGTCCACCAGGCCGATGTCCAAGGCCTCACCCGCGCCCACAAAACGCCCGGTGAACACGATGTCCTTGGCCCGGGCCGGGCCGACCAGCCGGGGCAGCCGCTGGGTCCCGCCCGCACCGGGGATGACCCCGAGCAGGATCTCCGGCTGGCCCACCTGGGCAGCCTGGCCGGCTACCCGGAAGTCCGCGCACAGCGCCAGTTCGAGACCGCCGCCGAGCGCGTACCCGGTCACCGCGGCCACAACCGGCTTGGGGATCTTGGCCACCGCGGTGAAGCTGGCCTGCAGCTGCCGCGAGTCCGCGGCCATCTGGCCGTAGCTGGCGCCGGCCATCTCCTTGATGTCCACGCCCGCGGCGAAGACCTTCGGGCCGCCGTAGAGCACCACGGCGCGGACGCTGTCATCGGCGGACACCTCGGCCGCGGCCGCCGCGATCTCGCCCTGGACCTGGGCGTTCAGTGCGTTCATGGGCGGCCGGTCGAGCCGGATCGTGGCAATGGCCTGGTCGATCTCGACCCGGACGAACTCCCCCATAACGCACCTCCTGCCGGGCCGCGTTCCCGCTCAGGCAGGCACGGCTGCCCGCCCAGGGCCCAGGTGAGGAGGGTACTCCTCTGGCCAGACTGTGCTAGGAGGGCCCTGAACAAAGGGTGATCTGGGGCGGCAAGAGCGCCGACAAGGCCGTCTATGCGGCAGTAAGCCAGGCCCTTGCGGGCCGGCGACGTGGTCGCTCTTCCCGCCTATGGCCAGCCTGGCAGGCTGGAAGGGGCACCCGCAAGCGGGCCTGGGGTCTGCTGGCCTCCTGATCAGGCCAGTGCCCATGTTCCGTTCTGGCAGGCCAGGCCGCGGGTGATGAGGGTGCGCAGGTTCAGGGCGGCGGTGCGGTTCTTCAGCCAGGCGTTGTTGCGGGCGGTGCCGCGGTAGCGGAGTTTGAGGCGGCGCCCGCCGCGGGTGGCGACCTGGGAGATGACCCGTTCCACGTTGGGCCGGTATTTCTTGTAGTCCTCACGCAGTGCTGGCCGGGCTGCCCAGTCGTGGCGGGCGGCCCGCAGCAGCGCGTCGCGGGGGTGCAGGACCAGGGCCCGGCCGGTCTTGCTCGCGGTGCACCGGCCGCGCAGCGGGCAGCCGCGGCAGGCCGCGCCGAAGGTCACATTCCGGCGGCCGCTGATGGGCCGGGTGAGCCCGGCCGGGCAGGTCACGGTCCCGGCGGCCTCATCGACGGTGAAGTCATCGAGGGTGAACCCGCCCTCGACGGCAGGCTTGAGCAGCCGGGGCTTGATCACCGCGGTGTGCCCGGCCTCCTCCAGCGCCGCACGCAGGTCGCCGGTGCCGTAGGCCGAGTCGCCGTAAACCCCGGCGGGTGAGTCCTCGGCGGCCAGCAGCCCCGCCGCGATGGCGGCGTCGCTGTTTTCTTCCCCCGCGGCCTGCGTGAGCTGCTCCCCGGTGATGATCCCGGTTTCCGGGCACGCGGCGAGGTGGGCGCGGTAGCCGTCGCGGCGGTTCTCCGGCGACTTGCGGGTATGCCGGGCCTCGGGGTCGTTCACCGAGATCACCCGGTCCTCAGCGACCTTCCGGGCGATCCTCCACCGGCCATCAGTCCCGTCGCTGCCCTCCGCGGGCTCCACGTCCTGCCCGGCGACCAGCGCCAGCAGGCCCAGCGCGGAGGCCGCCTGCTCGGCTGGCCCGCCGTCGTCCAGCACGGCGAGCAGCGCATGCGCGTCGTTCACCAGCGCTGAGACCAGCGCGTCCTTGGCCTGCGGGTCATCCCAGTCGATCTGCGGCTTGCCGGGAGAGCTGTAATCGTGGCCAGTGCACAGTTCCGCGATCTGCCCTGCCGCCCCGGGCACCACCCGGGCCACCCGGCGGATCGCGGCGATCAGCTGGGTGATCGTGTCCTGGGTCGCCACCGCATCCGCCAGGATCGTCGAATCCACCGCCCGGCGGCGCCGGCCCTTCAGCACCCCGGTCTGCGCGACCACCCTCGCGACCGCCTCATTGACCCGGTGCGGGCGATCCGAGCGCGCCAGCCGCCGTCGCCAGTACACCAGCGTGGAGGGATCAAACCCGCCATCATCCAGCGGGAACCCGCACGCCGCCTTCCACCGCAGGTCACACCTGGCTGCCTCCGCCGCCTCGGCGTCGGAATAGTCATGCAGCACCTGCAGCACCAGCACCGACGCCATCACGCTCGCCGGGACCGACGGCCGGCCTTTCCGCGACGGGAACAAGTCCGCGAAATCCTCATCACCGAACAGCTCACCACGGTGCGCGGCCAGGAACGCGAACATGCTCCCCGCCGGCACCAGGTGCCCGACCAGCGCGCCAGCATCCAGCAACTGCCGGTCCATCCGCTCTCTGCCCTGCATAACCCCATCATCCCAGGACATCGAACACACTGCCGGCAGACACGGCAATCCGGGGCTGCTTTATTCAGGGCCCTCCTAGCTAGTCCTCAGCCGACCGCGGTCGGGGCACCCCCTGCGAGTCCTCCAGAAAGGCCTGGATCTCCGACTCGCTGTACCGGCGGTGGCCACCCAGCGTCCGGATGGACCGGAGCTTGCCCTGCTGCGCCCACCGGGTCACAGTCTTCGGGTCGACCCGGAACAACGCGGCCACCTCTGACGGCGTCAGGAGCCTGTCCTCGGTGCGGTTGTCTTGCTTCATGACGGCGGTGTCCTTTCACGCGTGGGCATGACTTCGGTAACGGAAAGTGACACGAGGGCGTCATGCGGCTCGCATGACGTGTACCTGGTACTCATGGCCCCCCCGGGCTTCCCTGCTGGCGCGCCTGAACCTGTTGTCTGCAGTCGCTGCGGGAGCGGCACACCGTACCCGCGAGCATGTTGCCTAAAGTAGACGCTGTACGATGCGCGACGGTTTACGTGCGGAACGTGATACGACGACCACTTTCCGCAATTTTTTTGGCCGGCCCAGGCTCCCGGCGGCCGGTCGCGGCCCACCGTGGCGGACCTTTGCAGGGGTAATCGGCCCAATTTTCCGCTTACGGCCCGGCGCCCATGACTCCCACC
>CAVYQF010000019.1:0-62704 GCA_963770545.1 uncultured Actinomycetes bacterium
ACGCAGGGACGGTTTACCGGCTCAGCCACGCTCCGCGAAGCGGACGATCCTGGGCCGGCTCCGTCGGGCCGGCTCCGTCGGGGCCGGCTCCGTCGGGGCCAGCTCCGTCCAGGGCAGCCCCGTCCAGGGCAGCCCCGTCCAGGGCAGAACTGTGCTACCTGGAGACCGGCGAACTGCGCTTCGGCACCCACTCCGGCCCGGCCACCCGCACCCTCCGCTACCAAGGGCGGCCCGACGGCACGGTCGATGTGCGTTTCGCGGACGGCCACCTTTTCTACCGGCTTGACCTGCGCTCAGGCCGCTGCGTAGCGGTGCACCAGTGCCGCGAGGACCGCTACGAGATCACCTACCTCGCGCTCGGCGAGGACGTGATGGAGGAGCGCTGGCAGGTGCGGGGACCGGGCAAGGACTACCAGGCCACCGCGACCCTCATCCGCTGTGATCACTGATCCGCAAACCATTGCAGCTTCGGACATTTCATCGCACCATGGACGTCAACAACGTGACATACGTCACGCGCGCGCCGCCCGCCCCGCGCCGTGGTCGGGTGGAAGGCACGCGGAACGTCCGACTCAGGGAGACGAAGCGATGTCGCATTCCGGCCCCCCAGCCCGGCGCACCGGCGCCTGGATCTTAGTCACGATCCTGCTGTTAGTTGCGGTGCTCGGGACCCTCATCGTCCCGATCTACGCCCGCAGCGCTCCCAAGCTTGGCAGCTTTCCCTTCTTCTACTGGTACCAGCTCATCTGGGTCCCGGTGGTCGCGCTGCTGACCACGACCTGCTACCTGATCACCACGAGGGTGGCGCGCCGGGCGCCTGACCGAGGCCCGGGCCCGTCCCAGCCCCTCAGCGGCCGCGGGGAGGCGTCGTGACGCACATCAATGCGGTCTCGTTCACCATCCTGGTCGTCCTCTTCGCCCTGGTCACCTTCGTCGGCTTCGCCGCGGCGCGCTGGCGCCGGGCCGAGGACGTGCTGCACCTGAACGAGTGGGGGCTCGGCGGGAGGGGCTTCGGCACCTTCGTCACCTGGTTCTTGCTCGGCGGCGATCTGTATACTGCCTACACATTTATCGCGGTGCCGGCCCTGGCCTTCGGCACCGGGGCGGCCGGGTTCTTTACCCTGTCCTACACGATCATGGTCTACCCGATCGTGTTCGTGTTCCTGCCCCGGCTGTGGTCCGTGGCCCGGGTGCACGGCTACATCACCCCCGCGGATTTCATCCACGGTCGGTACGGCTCCCAGGGGCTGTCCCTCGCCGTGGCCTTCACCGGCATCCTGGCCGTCATGCCCTACATCGCCCTGCAACTGGTTGGCATCCAGTCCGTGCTGACCGTGATGGGCGTCGGCGGCAGTTCCACGTCCGGGTTCGTGCATGACCTGCCGCTGATCATCGCCTTCCTCATCCTGGCCGGCTACACGTTCGTCTCCGGACTGCGGGCCCCGGCGCTGATCGCGTTCATCAAGGACACGCTGATTTACGTGATGATCATCGTGGCGATCATCTACATCCCGATCCGGGTGGGCGGCTGGGGGCACATCTTCAGGGTGGCCGACACCCACCTCAAGGCGACCAATCCCAAGACCGGCAAGCCGAACGGCAGCCTGATCCTGGAGCCGGCCGGGTACTGGGCCTACGCCACCCTCGCCCTGGGCTCGGCCCTGGCCCTGTTCATGTACCCGCACAACATCACGGGCGTGTTCGCGGCCAACCGGCGCAATGTGATCCGGCGCAACGTCGCCGCGCTCCCCGCCTACTCGCTGGTGCTCGGCCTGATCGCGCTGCTCGGTTATATGGCCCTGGCCGCGCCCGGGGTGCCCGCGGAGGTCAAGGCCAACGGCGCGAACGCACAGCTGGCCGTGCCGTTCCTGTTCCAGCGGATCTTCCCGAGCTGGTTCGCGGGCATCGGCTTCTCGGCCATCGTCATCGGCGCGCTCGTGCCCGCGGCCATCATGGCCATCGCCGCCGCCAACCTGTTCGCCCGCAACATCTGGAAGGTGTACATCCGGCCGAACGCCGGCCCCGCGGAGCAGACCAGGGTGTCCCAGTGGGCCTCGCTCGTGGTCAAGCTGGGAGCCCTGCTCTTCGTGATCTTCGTGAACTCGACGTACGCCATCCAGCTCCAGCTGCTGGGCGGGATCTGGATCGTGCAGACGTTCCCGGCCATCGTGGCCGGCCTGTACACCCGGTGGTTCCACCGGTGGGCATTGATCATCGGCTGGGCGGTGGCCATGGTGTTCGGCACCATCGCCGCGTACCGGCTGCCGGCCCCGGCAAACCCGGCACGCACTTCGGCGCGTCCACGGATACGTTGCCGGTGATCAACCACACCATCTACATCGGCCTCACCGGACTGGTCATCAACCTGGTCATCGCGGTCTTGCTGACCGTGGCGTTCCGGGCGTTCAAGGTGCCGGGCGGGCCGGACGAGACGCGGCCCCAGGAGTACGTGGCCGACCCGGAACCCGCCCCCGCGGAGCCGGTTCCGGTCGCGGCCGGGGCGGCGGACGCCGGCTGACCCCGGCCCAGGTGCCGGGCCCGTCACCCCTCCCGGGTCCGGCACCTGTTCCGGGCAAGCTACTAGCTGGTAACATCGCCGCATGACCGAGGGCGCGGGACATGAGAGCACTGGGTATGAGGGCACCGGGCATCATGGAGCCGGGCCCGAGGCAACCGGGCATGAGATAACTGGGCACGGGGGCACGCTCGCGGTGGCGGCGGCCCGGGCCAACGGCGCGGACACCATGTTCACGCTGTCCGGCGGGCACGTGTTCCCGCTCTACGACGCGGCCGTGCACCTGGACCCGCCGATGCGGCTACTGGACGTGCGGCACGAGCAGACCGCCGTGTTCGCCGCCGAGGCCACCGCCCGGCTGACCCGGCTCCCCGGCCTGGCCGTGCTGACCGCCGGGCCCGGGGTCACCAACGGCGTCAGCGCCATCACCACGGCCCAGTTCAACGGCTCGCCGGTGGTGATCCTCGGCGGCCGGGCCCCCGACGCGCGCTGGGGCTCCGGCAGCCTGCAGGAGTTCGACCACCCCGAACTGCTCCGGCCCATCACCAAGGCGGCCTGGACCGAGCATGAGACCGCGAAGGTCGGCGCCGGGGTGGATGAGGCGTTCCGGCTGGCCACCTCGCCGCACCGTGGCCCGGTCTTCGTGGACGTGGCCCTGGAGGCTCTCTTCGGTCCGGCGCCCCGGGAGCCGGGGCTGGCCGGCGGCTTCGGGCCGGGCGGCACACGGGTGCGGGCCGCCCGGCCCGGGCCCCCCGGGCTGGCTGACCCTGTACTAGCTAACCCCGGGCCGACCGGCACTGCGGCGCCGGGCGATCCCGAGGCGGCCGCCGCCATCGCGAGGCTGATCGCGGCGGCCCAGCGCCCGGTTCTGGTGCTCGGCTCGGACGTGTGGATGAGCGGCGCGGAGCAGGCCGCCCGGACCGCGGCCGAGGCGCTGCGCCTGCCGGTCATCGCCAACGGCCAGGGCCGCGGCATCCTGCCCCGGGGTCATGAGCTGCTGGTCACCCGCGCCCGGTCAGCCGCGTTCCGGGAAGCGGACCTGGTCGTCGTGGTGGGCACGCCGCTGGACTTCCGGCTCGGCTATGGCGCGTTCGGTGACCAAAATTATCCGCAACGAAAACCAGCCGTGGTCCATGTCGCCGACGCGCCGGGGCAGGTTGCGGCGCACGCCCCGCTGGCGGCCTGCTACGCCGGTGACCTGGGCGCGTTCTTCGCCGCCCTGGCCGACCCGGCCACCTGGCCAGCCCGGCCCGCCCGGGCACCATGGGAGGAGTCCTGGCTGCCGCGGCTGCAGGACGCGGCCCGCAGCGCGGTGGCGGCCGACGCCCCGATGCTGGCCAGCGAGGCCAGCCCCATCCACCCGATGCGCATCTACGGTGAACTGGCCGGGATGCTGGACGACGACGCCGTGGTGATCGGCGACGGCGGGGACTTCGTCTCTTACGCGGGCAAGTACATCGAGCCGGGACGTCCGGGCGGGTGGCTCGACCCGGGCCCGTACGGCTGCCTGGGCACGGGGCTGGGCTACGCGATCGCGGCCCGGCTGGCCCGCCCCGCAGACCAGGTGGTGCTGCTGCTCGGGGACGGCGCGGCCGGGTTCTCGCTGATGGACGTGGACACGCTGGTCCGGCACAGGCTGCCCGTCGTCATGGTGTGCGGCAACAACGGGATCTGGGGCCTGGAGAAGTACCCCATGCGGGCCATCTACGGCTACGACGTGGTCGCCGACCTGCAGCCGCAGTGCCGCTACGACGAGGTGGTCAGCGCGCTGGGCGGCGCGGGGGAACTGGTCACCCGGCCAGGCGATATCGGCCCCGCGCTGCGCCGGGCCTTCGAGTCCGGGGTGCCCTACCTGGTCAACGTGATCACCGACCCCGCCGTCGCCTACCCAAGATCCACGACCGGCATCTAACCCCCCGCCCCGCGCCCCCCGCGCCGCCCCGCGACCCCGCCCCACCCCGGGTCCCCGACCCCGGCCCACCCCGGGTCCCCGACCCCGGCCCACCCCGGCCCGCGACCCCGCCCCATCCGGGTCCCCGACCCGGCCCATCCGGGTCCCCGACCCCATCCCTGGCCGCTCGATCCGGGTCGCCCCACCAGTCACACCAGACCCGCCAGTCACACCCCTCGGCACTTTTCCTACGGAACGTGCGGGCTGACGGGTGGTTTGTGGGGGTTTGGGCACTCGCACCGTAGGAAAAGTGCTCCGGCGGGCCCCGGCCGGGGCCCGGCAGGGCCCGGCGGGGTCCGGGTGATGGGCGCGAGGTTGCGGCAGGGGTTTGGCGCCGGGGGGCGTAAGCGGGGCGGTTATTCGATGATCGCGATCAGATCGCCTTCCTGGATCACGTCGCCCTCGGCCACCGCCAGCTTGGTCACCGTGCCTGGCTCCTCGGCCAGCACGGGGATCTCCATCTTCATCGACTCGAGGATGACCAGCGTGGAGCCGTCGGAGACTTCCTCGCCCTCGGCGGTCACGACCTTCCACACGTTCGCCACCATCTCCGCGCGGACTTCGGCCACTCGCGGCTCCTCTCACTCACCGGGTCGCCTGCGGGCGGGCCCGTCCTCATTGTGTCAAGTCAGGGACGGAGCCGGCTGACCACCTGCGTGTCGTAGCTGCCGTCGCTGAACTCGCCGCTGTCCAGCAGGTCCGCGTGGAACGGCAGGTTCGTTTTCAGCCCGGTGATCCGGAACGACGCCACCGCGTCCCGGGCCCGGCGCAGCGCCTCGTCCCGGTCCGGGCCCCAGACGCACAGCTTGGCCAGCAGTGGATCGTAGAACGGGGTGACCTGGTTCCCGGCCGTATAACCTGCATCGACCCGGATGCCCTCGCCGGCCGGTTCGTCCCAGGCCGTGATCGTGCCCGGGCTGGGCAGGAACCGGGCCGGGTCCTCGGCGTACACCCGCAGTTCGATCGCGTGCCCGGTGGCGGTCACGGCGGCCGGGTCGAAGCTCACCTCACCGCCGGCGGCGATCCGCAGTTGCTGCTCGACCAGGTCGAGGCCGGTCACCATCTCGGTGACCGGGTGCTCGACCTGAAGCCGGGTGTTCATCTCCAGGAACGTGAAGTCCCCGGTCCGCGTGTCCACCAGGAACTCGACCGTCCCGGCGCCCTGGTAGCCGACCGTCTCCCCAGCCTGGACCGCGGCCTCCAGCATCCGGGCCCGCAGGCTGGAGCCGACCCCGGGTGACGGGGTTTCCTCGGCCACCTTCTGGTGCCGTCGCTGCACCGAGCAATCCCGGTCGCCAAGGGCGAGCACCCGGCCATCGGCTAGTCCCAGAATCTGCACTTCCACGTGCCGGGCCGGCGCCACGTAGCGTTCCAGCAGGATGGCTGGGCTGCCGAAGAACCGCTCCGCGCGGGAGCGGGCCGTCTCGAAGGCCGCCGCCAGCTGCTCCGGGTCGGCCGCCGCGCTCATCCCGATCCCGCCGCCACCCGCCGCGGCCTTCACCATGACCGGGTAGCCGATCAGGGCCGCGGCGGCCAGCGCCGTCTCGAGGTCGCTCACCGGCTCTGTGGTGCCTTCGGCCACCGGCACCCCCGCGGCGGCCATAAGGTTCCGGGCGCTGATCTTGTCGCCCATCTGTTCGATAGCGGACACCGAAGGGCCCACCCAGGTCAGCCCGGCCTCGGTGACCTGCCGGGCGAAATCCGGGTTCTCGGACAGGAAGCCGTACCCAGGGTGGATGGCGCGGGCTCCGGTGTCCCGGGCCGCGCGCAGGATGGCGGCGGCGTCCAGGTAGCTGCGGGCGGGCGGCGGGGGGCCGATCAGGACGGCCTCGTCCGCCTCGCGGACGTAGGGCAGCTCCGCGTCGGCCTCGGAGTAGACCGCCACGGCCCGGATGCCCATCCGCCGCGCGGTGGCGATCACCCGGCGCGCGATCTCGCCGCGGTTGGCCACTAGCACCGACTCGATCACGGTGGCCTCAGGCCCGGGGTATCAAGCACGGCGGCAGCCTACAGGTGGCCGGGGTAGTACCGTCCCGTCACCTTGGTGAGTGCCTCCACGACCCGGGGGTCATATTCCGCTACGGTGTCCAGCCGGAGCCGTTCCAGGGCGGCCGCTGAGCGGCCCCGGTCGGGTGAGCCGCCGACCAGGTCGTCAAAGGCGTTAGCGGCCCGGATGATCCGGCTGCCGATCGGCGGCTCGGGATCATGGCCGCGCCAGGGCTGGCACTGGCAGCGGACGATCTCAGCCACCCCGTCGAGCACACCGGCCTGCTCAATGACGCTGGCCCCGAGGCCAGCGATGCGTTGCTGATCTTCGGCGGAGGCCAGTACGGTCGCGCCGCCCGGGATCGGATCCGCCAGCGACAGCTGGCCGATGTCGTGCATGAGCGCGGCGTACTCCAGTTCCAGCAGGTCGGGCTCGCTCATTCCGAGCTCACGGCCGACCGCGACGGCAAGCCTGCCCACCCGGTAGGAGTGGCCGTCCTCGACGTAGCCGCCGACCTCGGTAACCCGGGCCAGCGCGCGAACCGTCTGCAGGTAGGTGGAGCGGATGCCGGCGTACCGGCGGAAAGCCGTCTGGGTCACCAGCAGCGGCGCAATCAGCAGCGCCAGCGCTACCAAGCCCATGGCCTCAGTGGCCAGGGCGATCAGCAGGGCCGAGGCGCCCACCGCCGCGCCCAGCGGCACCTGGATGTGCAACTCATCGGTCAGCGACACGACGAACCGGGCCCGCAGCGCGTCCGCCCGGATCAGCGCCTTGATCACGCATTCCGCGAACCACCCCGCCACGATCAGCACGGCCATGACAGCGAGCCTGAACCACACATGACGATCGACGATGGGTAGGTGGGCCAGGGGCCGGTAGGCGATGGCCACGAACGCCACGGCCAGCAGCCGGGACGCCATCCCGGCCACCCCGGCCGGGCGCCCGGCGGCCAGGTGCGGCAGCGCCCCCACGATCATCCCCACCGCGGTGACGGCGACCACCTGCAGGGCGGGTTGCAGCGCGGGGATCGTGCCGACCCGGATCGCGAGCGCGTAGCCGAGCGCCCCGGCGCTCCCGATGGGAGCGGCCTCCCGGTCGCCGGGCAGGGACAGCCGGAGCAGTTCGCCCAGGGCGATCAGGGCCCCGAAGGCCAGCGCGTCACGCGGCTGCACCAGGCCGGCCACGGCGGTCTGCGCCACGGCCGCGACCAGCAGCACGCCCGCCGCAGCCACGAGCAGCAGTTGCCCGGAGTCGATGGACTGCCAGGCGGGCTGGCGGGCGAGGTGGCGTTGCGTCGTCACTGGGGCTTACCTCAGCGGCTCTCGACGACCCGCAGCGGCGCGGTGGGGTCGTCGTGATCCTGGGCCGCGACCTGGGCGGGAAAGTCGGCGGGCAGCGTCGCGGGCGGAGGCTGGCCGTCCGCCTCGGACTCCCAGCGTTCCTGGCCCAGCGCGGCGATGAACGCGTCCACCAGCACCGGATCAAACTGCAGGCCAGAACACTTGCGGAGCTCCGCGACAGCCTCCTCGACGCTGCGGGCACCGCGGTAGGACCGGGTGGACGTCATCGAGTCGAAGGCGTCGGCGACCGCGATCACCCGGGCGAACTCGGGGATCTCGTCGCCGGCCAGGCCCATCGGGTAGCCCTTGCCGTCTATCCGCTCGTGGTGGTGCATGATGCCATCGAGCGCCTCGGTCAGGAACCCGATCTGCCGGACGATCTCCAGGCCACGCATCGGGTGCAACTGGATGGCGGCCAGCTCCTCCTCCGTCAGCGGCCCGGTTTTCTGCAGCACCTTGGTCGGCACGCCGAGCTTGCCCACGTCGTGCAGCATGCCCGCGTAGCGGATGGCCTCGACCCGCTCCGCGCCCATGCCAATCTGCCGGGCCAGCAAGGTGGCGCCCCGGGAGACCCGCTCACTGTGCCCGCGGGTGTAGAAATCCTTGGTCTCCACGGCCTGGCACAGCGCAGCCATCGTGGCCGAGTAGGCACCCTCCTGCGCGGCGAACTGGCCCATGGCCCAGCGTGCGACGAACAACGGGATCAGGACCAGGACCACAGCGAACGGGCCCACCAGATCCCACAGCGCCGCGACGAGCAGCCCGAGCGTGGCGTAGCCCAGATCGGACACCAGCAGCAGGGAAAGATGCAGGTCCAGGCGGCCTCGCTGGGCGCTGACCCCGGTCTCAGGCAGCAGCAGCAGCATGCTCCATAGCAGGCCGTGATTGACCGCCACGTGCACGGCGGCGGCCACCGCGAACGGCAGGATAATGCCCGGGAACGCACGCGGCGGGGGCACGCCGATATGGCCGCCGAGCGCCAGATAAGCCTCACCTGCGGCAAAAGCGCTCAGGGTGTACATGGCGCCGTTAAAGGCCCGCTCGCGCAGGCCGCCTCGGCGCAGGCTGATCAGTGAGGTGGCGCCGACCAAGGCCGCGCCGCCCGGGCCGAGCAGCACGACCGCGGCCAGGGTCGCCACCGAACTGGGCGACCAGGCGGACTGGCGGGAGGTGAGTGTGGTCGGGGTGGAATCGCAGATCATGAACAGGATGGCCAGGACCAGCAGCCTCTGGGTCTCCTGGTAGGTCAGGCCCCGGCTCAGGTCCTGCACCAGCACGTGGGTCAGCAGCAGGACCGCTGCCGTGACCACCACAGCCATATAGAGCCACGCGGCCCGCGAGAGCCTGCTCAAGACCCCCCCTCGCAGTCAGTCCGACCGGGCTACCAGGTGGTCACTCCCTCATGGGCGCACGCCAGCCGCAAACCGGTTACCGCCGGTCTCCGGCCCCGATGAAAATGACCCTGCCAATAGGCCCAGCTCGCCACTCAGGGTAACGCCATCACCGCTGATCGCGTAGCCTTCACGGCCGATATCTACAATCTGTATATACGAAATGACAGAAAGTAACAATGGCTGGACGCGAAGATGTCCTCGCAGGTCAGCGTACTGATCGTTTTGGCCGACGGTCCGCCGGGCGATTTGGCGGGTAATGGGCCGGCTGAAGGCGGGCTATTCGCCCGGCAGTTCGGTGATCTCGATCTCGATGGTGGCCCGAACTTCCCGGATCCGGGTCAGCACCTTGACCCGGAGGTCACCGGGAACCTCGTCGTGGCCGCAGGTCTTGTGCACCAGGCGTTTGACCGCCTCTTCCAGGCCGTACTCCCGCAGGCACGGACCGCACTCATCGAGATGCTGGCGGATCTCCGCCTTGCCTGTGGGGCCGAGCTCGCCATCCAGGTAGGAGTAGACCCGCTCGAGTACCTCGTCACACGGAGTCTCGTGAGGTTTCCCGCAGCTCATGATGCGTCCCTCCCCGACTCCGCGACCTGGGGCTCCGGCCCGTCGCCGTTGCCCGCCGGGGCCGGGCGGGTAACGCCCCGGTCAGCCGCGTAATCCTGCAGCATGTCCCGCAACTGGCGCCGACCGCGGTGCAGGCGCGACATGACGGTGCCGATCGGCGTGCCCATGATGTCGGCGATCTCCTTGTACGCGAACCCCTCCACGTCGGCGAGGTACACCGCGATGCGGAACTCCTCAGGAAGGGCCTGCAACGCCTGCTTGATGTCGGAGTCCGGGAGCCGGTCCAGGGCCTCCGCCTCGGCCGACCTCAGGCCCGTGGAGGTGTGCTCGGCGGCCCGGGCCAGCTGCCAGTCCTCGACCTCTTCGGCACCGGACCGCTGCGGCTCACGCTGCTTCTTGCGGTAGCTGTTGATGAACGTGTTGGTCAGGATGCGGAAGAGCCACGCCTTGAGGTTCGTGCCCGGCTGGAACTGGTGGAACGACGCATAAGCCTTGGCGAACGTCTCCTGGACGAGGTCTTCGGCATCCGCCGGGTTGCGGGTCATACGCAGCCCGGCCGAGTAGAGCTGATCCAGGTAAGGCAGCACGTCGTGCTCGAAGCGCTCGCTTCGCTGCTCGAGTGTCTCGGTTACCGGACCCACCCCCTCGGAGCTCTCCTGCGACGGCTGGAAGTAACGGCCGTATGGGCGGGAGGATACATCCCCGCTAACCCTCGGCTCGAAGCGAGGCAGCTTGGGGGCGCTCTTAGGAGTCGCGTATTCGGCTACAACCACGTCGTCTGGAACATGCGACCCGCCGGCTTCATTCCGTCATCCGCCCAGGGTTCGATGGCGTTTTATCCGGCCCTGACCGCAGGCCCGCGGAGGCCGCCGGCTGGGCCACGCGCCGGACTGCCCGGACCGGGCGAGCGGCCGGCTGGCCCGCACCCGCCGCAATACTGGCCCGCACCCGCCGCAATAAAGGATGACCTTCCCGCTAAGTCAGGTGAGAAAGACGCAGGTGGGGGAAGATTTCAGGAAATAGGGCTGCGCGGGCTCCCCGTCTTCGCGGCGGCGTTTCGACTCTGTCACTGGGCAGGCCGCCGGCCGCAATGCGTGCAGCCCGGCTGCTGGATGGAGTCATGGTGGCGGCAAGCACGACTAGCCCGCTGACCGTTCTCGGGTCAGGCTCACTCACCGCCTACTGGAGGTTCCAGCGGGCCGTGGTAGCGGCGCAGCTACAGGCGTGGCTGCCGCCGCGGGGCCGGATCCTGGTCGATATCTCCGGTCCCCAGTCCAGCGTGGCGGCCCAGGCCGCCACGGCAGGCTATGCGGTAGTGCAGGTCATGCCTCGCCTGCCTGCTGCTGAACGCCTGGCCGGGCCGTGGACCGCCCGGCCAGAGATGCGCCGGGTACCGGTCCCCCGCGGCATGCACCGGCGCCGCGCCTCATCCGGGCGGCTGGTCCGCGTGGTAGCGGACTACGCGAACCTGTCCTTCCTCGCCGACGGGTCGGTAGACGGGGTGATCGCCGACGATGGGGCACTGTCCCGGCACCTGATGGCCGAGGATGTCGCCGCGGAGATCGCGCGGGTGCTGCGGCCCGGCGGCCAGCTCCTGGCCTGCGTCAACTCACTCGTCCTCGGCATGTCCATCCTGGCCGAGCAGCACCACTGGGCCGAGCTGACCGATCTGCCGCAGGCGGAAGTGGTGCTGGTGCCCTGGCCGGACGGCCGGATCACCCGGTGCTTTGGCCCCGAGCAGCTTGTCAACCTGCTGACCGAGGCTGGGCTGGAGGTCAGCTGGATCCGGCCGCGCACCGTGCTGTCCCCGTCCATGGTGGATCACGTGCTGCGCAAGGACCCGAGCGCCATCATGCGGCTGGTCCGCGCCGAGCTGGCCGCGGGCGCGGAGGACACGGGGCCGGCTGGGACCGGCGCCGGGAGCGGCGAGAACGAATCGTTCGGTATCTACCTGCTGGCCGCGGCCCGCAAGCCTCTTGCCCGCAGGCCAGTGGCCCGCCCGTCCATGTCCGGGGCCGACGGGCCCGCCGCGTCCCAGGCGGTTGGCTAGCGCCGCATCCGGTCCCGCTTCGACTGGCAGGCCACGCACCGGGAGGCCTCCGGGCGCGCTTCCAGGCGGCCTTCCGGGATCGGCTTGCCGCAGTCTGCGCACTTGCCGTAGCTGCCGTCCTGGATGCGCTGCAGCGCGTCTACGACCTCCGTACGCTGGGACATGGCCGAGGCCAGCACGGCCTCGGCCCGGTCCGCTTCGGACAGGCTGGTCCCCACGTCCGCCTCGTCCTGGGGGAAGTCCGCACTGCCGGACACCGGCCTCTCGCCGCGCAGGACCGCGATGGAACGGTCCAAGTCCTCGCGCGCAGACTCCAGGCGCTTGCGTACGGTGATGGTCTCCACGGATCCTCCTGCTTCATCGGGGCTCCAGTGGCGCAGCAAACAATGGTCCCTGGGAGGGCCGGCCGCGCTCAGGGGCCTCAGAACAACGTGCTGGGGGCACCACGGGAGGCGTCGTCGCGCCCCCCCGCCCCAGCCCGCGGGGACCCCGCGGGCTCAGAATTACCCTCCATGGGCTCGATCAGCCCCGGGCCGTTGTGCCGGACCGAGTTAACTTCCGTTGACACGGGATACGTCGTCAGGTGGACCGAGGCGGCCGGCGTCATCAGGCCGTGCAGTGCCTCGGCGCTGGTCGCCGCGGGATCCAGCCAGTCCGCCCAGCGGGCAGGCTCGATCACCATCGGCATCCGATCGTGAATGCGGCCGACCTCGTCCTCGGCCCGGGTGGTGATGATGGTCGCCGTCCACAGCCAGGAATCGGGATCATCGTCGGGGCGGTCTTTGTCGCGCCACAGCTCGTAGAGGCCGGCGAAGGCCAGCACGCCGCCGTCTTCGCGGCGGATGTAGTACGGCTGCTTGCGCGAGCTCTTGGAGTCCCCGGATTTCTCCCACTCGTAGAAGCCGTCCGCGGGAAGCAGGCAGCGGTGCCGGGCGAAGGCGTGGCGAAAGGCGGGCTTGCTGGCCACGGTCTCGGCCCGGGCGTTGATCAGGCGGCTGCCGATCGAGATGTCCTTGGCCCAGAAGGGCACCAGGCCCCAGCGAACCACCCGGAGTTCCCGCACGCCTTCGCGCTCGGCCGCCCGGTGCTCGCCCGCCCGGGGGGCGTCGGTCCCGGCTCCGTCTGTCCCGGCCCCGTCTGTCCCGGCCCCGTCTGTCCCGGCCCCGTCTGTCCCGGCCTTGTCTGTCCCGCCCTCGCCTGTCCCGGCCGCACCGGCGGCGTCTGTCCCCGCTGCCCCGTCCGGTCCGGTGCCGGACTCGGGCGCAGTGTCGTCCGGGCGCCGGGTGACCACGGCGTAGACGGGCTTGGTGGGCGCGACGTTGTAGTCAGGCCGCAGCGGCTCCGCCACCCGATCCCGCTGCACGCCAAACTCCTCCAGGAGCTCCTGGCGCTTCCGCGCCGACGCGAAGCGGCCGCACATGTCGTCACCTGATCACTACGTAGCTGGGCTGCTGGGGGCAGCACCGGAGAAGCACAGAATGTGCCACTTAATAACCACAAATCTTGATTACCAAACCTCGGCCACCGCAGCGGTCCGCCGGGCACCGCCACCGGCCGGCCCACCATCCAGTGGGCGTTGCCCCGGTGGGCGGCCGTCCCCGGCGTCCAGGAGGACAGAGCGCTCGCTGGTCCTTCCCTGATTCCCTTGTTTCACTCCAGGCCAAGCGCTCAGCCCACGCATTACGCTCACAGCATGGACATCCCACGCCAGGATTCCGGCCGCGCGGCCCTCCCCTGGCCCGCGCCGCAGGCTGGCGGCCCGCTGCGGGCCCGGCTGCGGGTGCCCGGGTCGAAGTCCATGACTAACCGGGCTCTGGTCCTGGCCGCCCTGGCCGCCGGGCCGACCGACATCCTCAGCCCGCTGGAGGCCCGGGACACGCTGCTGATGGCCGGCGCCCTCCGGGCGCTCGGCGCCACGGTGGTCACGAGGACTTCGGACGTGACCGGGGATCCCGCGGCCACCGGCGGCTCCCCGGCCACCGGCGGCTCCCCGGCCACCGGCGGTCCCGCGGATGCTGGGCCCACGTCCTGGCGGGTCTCTCCTGGCTGGGCCGCCAGCGACGCCCGGGTCGACGTGGGGAACGCCGGCACCGTGATGCGATTCGTGCCCCCTGTGTCGGCGCTGGCCAGCGTGGCCACCGAATTCCACGGCGATCCGCGGGCCTCACAACGGCCGGTGGGCGCGATCATCGCCGCGCTGCGTGAGATCGGCGCGGTGATCGACGATGGGGGACGCGGCGCCATCCCGTTCACGGTGCACGGCACCGGATCACTGGCTGGCGGAGCGGTGACCGTGGACGCATCGGCCTCCTCGCAACTGGTGTCCGGGCTGCTGCTGGCCGCGCCCCGGTACGACAAAGGACTCGAGGTCCGGCACCGGGGCGGCCGCGCGCCCTCGGCGCCGCACATCGACCTGACCGTGCAGATGCTCCGCGACGCCGGGGCGACGGTCGAGACAGCGGCGGCCGGCCAGACCGCCTCGGACGCCCTGCCCGATACTTGGTACGTGCACCCTGGCGTGCTCGGCAGCCACCCCATCACCGTCCAGCCCGACGTGGTGAACTCGATGCCGTTCCTGGCCGCGGCCATGGTCACCGGGGGGACCGTGACCATCCTCGGCTGGCCGGCGGTGACCGCGCAGCCCGCCGGCCACATCCTGCGCGTGCTGCGGGACATGGGGGCGGACGCCGCGCTGGGCCCCGACGGACTGACCGTCACCGGCCCGCCCGCTCTGCGCGGGATTACCGCCGACCTGGCCGACTGCAGCGAGATCTCGATGGTGCTCGGCGCGCTCGCCGCCCTGGCCGGCTCACCTTCGGTGCTGACCGGGATAGGCCACCAGCGCCACCAGGAGACCGACCGGCTCGCCGCCCTGGCTGCCGAGATCAACGCGCTGGGCGGCTCGGTCACCGAGCGGCCGGATGGGCTGGAGATCCGGCCGCGGCCGCTGCGGGCCAGCCGCCCCTTCGCCACGTACGACGATCACCGCCTGGTGATGGCCGCAGCGGTGCTCGGCCTGGCGGTGCCCGGCCTGCAGGTCGAAAACGTGGCCACTGTGGGCAAGACATTCCCCGGCTTCACCAGCGCGTGGGCGGCGATGCTGGAGCGGGCTCCCTGAACCGGCAGCCGTCCTACTCCCACCTGGACGAGGATGACGTCCGGGTCCGGCCCGCGAAGAGCACGCGGCCCCGGACCCGGCGCCGGCCCGCGCACGAGGACGCGGCCGAGGCGTTCGTGGCGGCGGTCGACCGCGGCCGGTACGGGACTCTCGTGGGGGACCGCCCGGTAACCGCGATGCGGGCTCGGGAGCTGGGCCGCCGCAGCGTGGTCGTGGGCGACCGGGTCGCGCTGGCCGGGGACATTTCCGGTGAGCCGGGCACCCTGGCCCGGGTGGTCCGGGTCGAGCCGCGCACGTCCGTGCTCCGCCGCTCCGCCGACGACACCGACCCGGTGGAGCGCGTCATCGTGGCCAACGCGGACCAGCTCGTGATCGTCACGGCGCTCGCCGACCCCCCGCCCCGGCCCCGGCTGATCGACCGTTTCCTCGTCGCCGCCTATGACGCGGGGCTGTCGCCGCTGCTCTGCCTGACCAAGTCCGATCTCGCGCCGCCGACCGCCATCCTCGATGCCTACGGCCCGCTCGGCATTCCGTACGTGGTACTCGGCCAGCCGCTCAGCAGCGCCCGGCTCGAGCCAGTCCGCGAAGCCCTGGCCGGCCGGATCAGCGTGCTGGTGGGACACTCCGGGGTGGGCAAGTCCACCCTGGTGAACGCGCTCGTTCCCGGAGCGGACCGGGCGGTGGGTGCGGTCAGCCCGGTGACCGGGCGGGGCCGCCACACGTCCTCGTCGGCGGTGGCGCTGCCGCTGCCCGGCGGTGGCTGGCTGATCGACACGCCAGGGCTGCGCGGCTTCGGCCTGGGCCTCGTGGCCCCGGACCGGGTGGTGGGGGCCTTCCCCGACCTGGCTCCCGGAACCGCGGCCTGCCCGCGCGGCTGTACCCACCTGGATGCCGACTGCGCACTGGACGACTGGGTCCGCGACCAAGGAGGGGACAGCCGCCTGGTCACCCGGCTGGACTCGCTGCGCCGCCTGCTGCGCAGCCGCGAGGGCGACGACCCCGCCGGTACCCCCGAGTCCCAGACCCAGGCCCCGGACGCAGCCCCGTGATCCACACCCGGCCCCCGACCCGCAGCACCCAGCCCTGACCCCCAGCTCTCGCCCTCTGACCCCAGCACCCGGCCCCCAGCACCCGACCGATCCCCATCTCCCGTCAGCCACACCGTCCACACCTGCCCCAGCGGTCCTACCAGCCACGACCAGCGTTTCGTGATCAACCGATTGGTGCTGCTGGGACGACACCAATCGGTTGATCACGAAAGGTCGGGCCTACGAGGACCCGGGTGCCCATGACGGAGAGTTAGCTAGATGTGGGCGCGATTACCAAGCGTAGGCTTCGGGGGCCGCGCCGCCCGGGCCCGGGAAGATCTCGTCGAGCCGCCCGAGGACCTTCTCGTCCAGCGTGACCTCCAGCGCCCGCAACGCCCCGGTCAGCTGATCCAGCGTCCGCGGCCCGACGATCGGGGCGGTCACCGCGGGCTGGTGCAGCAGCCAGGCCAGCGCGACCACGGCCGGTTCCTCGCCGAGTTCGGCGCAGAACTCCTCGTACGCCTCCAACTGGGGCCGCGCCTCCTGAATCGCCTCGGCCGCCCGCCCGCCCGAACTCCGCCCGCCCGCACCCTGACCGCCCGCACCCTGACCGCCCGCACCCTGGCGGCGCAGTACCCCGCTCAGCAGCCCCCCGTGCAGGGGGCTCCACGGAATGACCCCGATGCCGTATCCCTGGCAGGCGGGCAGCACTTCCAGTTCGACCGTGCGCGCCGCAAGGTTGTAGAGGGACTGCTCGCTGACCAGGCCGAAGGCCGGGCGGCGCAGCGCCGCCTCCTGGGCCTGGGCGATGTGCCATCCCGCGAAGTTCGACGACCCGACGTAGATGATCTTGCCCTGGGTGCGCAGGACCTCCATCGCCTCCCAGATCTCGTCCCACGGCGTGGCCCGGTCCACGTGATGCATCTGGTACAGGTCGATGTGGTCCGTCCCCAACCGCCGCAGCGAGTCCTCGCAGGCCCGGCGGATGTTCAGCGCGGAAAGGAAACGGTCGTTGGGCCAGTCTCCCTTGCCGCCGTAGAGCTTCGTCCCCAGCACGGTGCGGTCCCGGCGGTCGCTGCCCGCCGCCAGCCACCGGCCGATGACCGACTCGGTGACCCCTTCGGCCCGTGGCTGCCCGTAGGTGTTGGACGTGTCGAAGAAGTTGATGCCGTGCTCGTGGGCGGCATCCATGATGGGCTGCGCGTCGGCTTCACGGGTGATAGCGCCGAAGTTCATGGTGCCGAGGCAGAGCCTGCTCACGGCCACGCCGCTGCGGCCAAGATGCGTGTATTCCATACCGTAAACGCTACGGCAGGGGCCTCCGGGAACGCGGTGCCCGGACCCGGCCGGTCGGCCGGACATGGCCGCAGCCGCCGTGATCCGATACCTTCAGCGCCATGGCGGGCTACGACGACGATCTGCGTTTCGCCCACGTCCTCGCCGACGCGGCCGATGACATCACCACGCGCCGCTTCCGGGCGCTGGACCTCCGGGTGGAGTCCAAGCCCGACCTGACCCCGGTCACCGACGCGGACAAGGCGGTCGAGGAATCGCTGCGCAACGTGCTGCGCCGGTCCCGGCCGCGGGATGCGGTGCTGGGCGAGGAATTCGGCCGGGACGGCGGCGGCCCCCGGTGCTGGGTGATCGACCCGATCGACGGGACCAAGAACTACGTCCGCGGCGTCCCGGTGTGGGCCACCCTGATCGGCCTGATGGACGGCGATCAGGTGGTGATGGGCGTGGTCTCCGCGCCCGTCCTCGGCCGGCGCTGGTGGGCGGCGAGCGATAACGGAGCCTGGACCGGCAAGAGCCTCACCAAGGCCACCCGTTGCCGGGTGTCCGATGTAGCACGGATCGAGGACGCCTCGTTTTCCTACTCCAGCCTGACCGGGTGGGAGGAGAGGGGTGTCCTGCCCGGCTTCCTGGACCTGACCCAGTCGGTGTGGCGCTCCCGCGCATACGGGGATTTCTGGTCCCACGTCCTGGTCGCCGAGGGCGCGGTGGACGTCTCCGCCGAGCCCGAGGTGAAGCTGTGGGATATCGCGGCGCTGCAGATCATCGTGGAAGAGGCGGGCGGCGTGTTCACCGACCTGGACGGGAACGCCAGACCGGACGGGGGCAGCGTGGTGTGCACCAACGCCCGGCTCCACCAGGAGGTCCTCGACCGCCTGGCTAGTCCCCGGAACCTGACCTGATGTTCTGATATGCCGGGCCGGATGGGCCGGGCATAAGGGCTTGCCCTCGCCCGGGCATTCGCGGATGCTGGAGACTAACTCGTCACAAACGCACAAGCGCACCCGCGACGAGGCGCCACCCCTGGCCGGCCGGAACCGGAGCGGGCGGTGTCCTGACCACAGCCTGGGGAGTGATCGATCGTGAAGGTGCGAGACGGCATGACCGCACTGGTGCTCACCATCGGCCCCGCGCACACGCTCCGCGAGGCTGCGCGCCTGATGTCGGCGCGCCGGGTTGGCGCGGCCGTGGTGACCGACGACCAGCACGCGGGGGTCGGCATCCTGACCGAGCGCGACATCCTGGACTCAGTCGGCGCCGGGCAGGACCCGGACGCTGAGCTCGCCGCGGGACACCGCACCGTGGACGTGGTGTTCGCATCGCCCGAGTGGACCCTGCAGCAGGCCGCGGAGACCATGGTGAGGTCCGGCTTCCGCCACCTCGTGGTCATCGAGGGCGGCGAGGTCATCGGGCTCCTGTCGATGCGCGACATCGTGCGCGTCTGGGCCAACGCTGCTGCGCCGGTGACGCAGGCCCAGGCAACCGCGCCAGCCTGATCCGGTACTAAATGGCCCGTACCTGCAAGAACCCATCACGGGGCCGCGCGGCAGGGGCAGGGGCGTATGAGGCCGGCCAGCGGCACCATGAGACTGTAGCCAGATGCGGCTCCGTGGCGCAGTGACGCTCGTGACCGGGGGATCGTCGGGTATCGGCGCTGCTACGGCCCGGGCGCTGGCCCGGGCTGGCGCCCGGCTGCTGATTGCCGGGCGCGACCCCGCCCGGCTGGACGCGGTAGCCCGCGACACGGGTGCCCTGGCCCTGAAAGCCGATCTTGCCGAGCCCGAGGGCCCGGCTGAACTGGCGGACGCGGCGCTGCAGGTTGCTTACACCGACGCGCACGCCCCGGGCATCGACATCCTGATCAACAACGCAGGGGTCGGCTGGTGCGGCCCGGTCGGCGAGATGACCGGCGACAAGATCTCGGAGATCCTGGCCGTCAATCTGGCCGCGCCGATCGAGCTGACCCGCCGTCTGCTGCCCCGGATGACCGCGCGGGGCAGCGGCCGGATCGTGTTCGTCTCGTCCATCGTGGGCGCGACCTCGGTCCGGGACGAGGCGGTGTACTCGGCGGCCAAGGCAGGCCTGGGCAACTTCGCCGAGAGCCTCGCTCACGAGCTGGAGGGCTCCGGCGTGGGCGTCTGCGTGATCGTGCCCGGCGTGATCAACACCCCGTTCTTCGAGCGCCGGGGCCGTCCCTACGGCCGAAGGAAGCCGGAGCCGCTGCCGGCCGAGCGGGCCGCCGAGGCGATCAGGTCCGCGCTTGAGCACGACCGGCAGGTGGTGTACGTGCCCCGCTGGATGAGCTTCCCGGCGCGGCTGCACGGTGCCGCCCCGCGGACGTTCACGCTGCTGGCGCACTGGTTCGGCGATCATGGCTGAACTGGGGCGCCTGGCTGCAGGCGGGCTGTGGTCAGCGCTTCATTCGCCGCAACGAAAACCGTTCCGGCCATCTCCCCCAACCGGTGTGAGGGCCCCGTGCGCCCTCCCCAGCCAGGTGCACGAGGCCCTCAGCCCCCCGAGCTGGCCCGGTACTGGGGGCCGCCCGGCCCGTAGCCATCGCTGGATATTTCACCAGCCCGAGAACGATAAAGGACAGGGCCGAAAGTCCTATTTTCGGGCGAGAAAGTCTGCTATGCTCTCGCGCCCGTACCCTCCGACCTGCACTGACTCCGGACCGTAACTGCTCGCCCGGTAACCCAGCGACATATAGGAATAGGCCTGAAACCCCGGTGGGATAACTAGGAATAGGCCTGAAACCCCGGTGGGATAACTAGGAATAGGCCTGAAACCCCGGTGGGATAACTAGTCCGGCCCTGGGGGCGGGGGTGCTCATCCCCCCGGAGCGGGGTGCTCCGCCGGGCCGCCCGGGGCTGCCGGACCGCCCGGGGCACCCGGGCCGGTCGGGCCGGCAGAAGCCGGGGCAGTGGGCTCGCCCGCATCGCCGGCGTCGTCCCGGGGGACATCGGCCGGACCGGCCACGGCGCCCCCGAGGTGGCGCTCGTGCCCGGCGAGCGCGAGGAGGGAGGAGGTGATGCCGTAGTCCCGCTCACCCACGAGTTCCCAGGACCGGGCGACGCCGATGAGCAGCGAGCCGACCAGGACGTTGCCGATCACGTCGATCGCCACAGTTCTGTGCGGCCCCGCGACCGAGATGACACCCGCCACGACCTCGACGCCGAATACCGCTAGCAGCAGCACGATCAGCCCGAACTGGCCGCGCGCCTGACTCCTCGCGACGGGGTCAGCCAGGATGGATCGCACCCCGCCGAGGGTGAACAGCACGCCGATGACACCGAACACCGCCGCTGGGTATCCGATCTCGTTGTGCGGCACCAGGCCGAAGAGAGAGACCGCCAGCGCGTTGCTGAAGGCCAGCAGCGCGGCCGCCGCCCGGACCTGCCGGATAACGTCCTGACGCTGGCCCGCGCGCGTCCGGGGTGCCACCGAGAGAGCCACGAACAGCAGGCCGGTCAGCGCGCCTGCCGCCCCGGCGATGGCGATAAACAGGTCCCGGTACGCCCCACTCACCACGAGGCGCAGCCTACTGGGTTGGGCCGCGGCGGCCCGCTCTGCCGGGTCAGGTCAGGGGGTGGGCACTACCCCGGCTACGTGATCAGCTGGGCACCACCGGGTCAGCCAGCCAGGTCGGTGCGCAGGACGCTGTACCAGATCCCGTCCCGCCAGGCGCCGTCCCGCCAGCCGATGCCGCGCAGCAGGCCCTCCCGGGTGAATCCGGCCTTCTCCAGGGCCCGCTGCTCGGCGACGTTGCCCGCCTCGGTAGCGGCCTCGATCCGGTGCACCGGGGTGTGCGCGAACAGGTAACGCACCAGCAGCCGGTGGGCCTGAGTGCCGTACCCGCGGCCGCGGGCCTCCGGGAGCAAAGCGATGCCGATCTCCCAGTGGTAGGCGGTCGGGGTGGCCCGTTTGATCCGCCAGTTCATGAACCCCAGCCGTTCCTGGCCGCGGACCACCATGAGGGAGCCCCCGTCGTCGCCGAGCAGGCCATTGTCGGCCCAGCGGCGGCGCCAGCGGTCGCGGTCCTGCCACCCGTACCAGCCGAACGCCCCCGACTTGGCCGGGTTACCCCCGCTCAGTTCTTCGAGGATGCCCAGATCCTCTTCCACGGCCGGCCGCAATTCGATCTGATCCGCCATAGCCAGCATCCTGCCGCACCGGGCCCGGACAGGCTGCTGCGCCCTGATTGGGCCAACTCGGGCCACGCAGGCGGATGATCACGCTGGTTGGCGGTCCGGGAGGTGGGCAGGTCTCACGCCATGACAGCCAAGACATACCTGGTCACGGGGGCTGCGACGACCGCCACGGCCGTGGCGGGCAGCGTCGCGACCGACGTGGACAGCCCGTGGTATCAATCACTTGACCTGCCCGGATGGCAGCCGTCTGGGCGGGTCATCGGTGGGGTCTGGACCGTGCTCTACGCGCTGACCGCCGGGGCAACCGCGCGGGCCTGGGATCGGGGCGACCACACCCAGCGACGCCGGCTCGCGGTCGCTCTGGGGATCAACCTGACCCTGAACGCCGCGTGGCCGTGGGTGTTCTTCCGCTGGCACCAGCCGGCCCTGGGGGTGGCCGTTACCGGGGCCCTGGAAGCGTCCACGGTCGTGCTGGCCAGGGAAGTAGGCCGCGCGGACCGCGCGGCGGCGGCGGCGCTACTGCCCTACCTGGGCTGGAACGCCTTTGCCCTGGTGCTGAACGCCATGATCGCCGCCCGTAACCCGGACGGAGCTGAGGCGAAGCCAGGGTAGGCGCGTCCCGCCGGGCCCGGCTGCGCCACGGCATCCTGGCTAGCCGTCCTATCCCGTACAGCCGTTCCATCTCGCCCAGCCGTCGGTCTCACCCAGCTGTCCTGCCCTGGCCAGCCGTCCTGCCCTGGCCAGCCGTCCTGCCCTGGCCAGCCGTCCTGCCCTGGCCAGCCGTCCTGCCCTGGCCAGCTGTCCTGCCGTGGCCAGCCGTCCTGCCCTGGCCAGCCGTCCTGCCCTGGCCAGCCCGGCCCGGCCCGGCCGCCTCATCTTCCCGGCCGCCAAGGCCCGAGCCCCGGCGGGCGACCGCGAACCAGGCTGCGCCGGCCGCCGCGGCCAGGGCGGCGACCGCCCAGGCGATCCGCGGCGGGGGCGTGTCCGGCGCGGGCGTCCCGCTGGTCGCCGCGGCCACCAGCAGCAGCGTCGCGATGCCCACCGCGGTACCGAGCTGGGCCGCGGTGTTGATGATCCCGGACGCGCCGCCCCGCCAGCGTGGCTCCACATCGGTGCCCAGCCCGGTAGCGGCGACCGAGGACAGCCCGATGCCCGTCCCGGCCACGGCAGCGCACAGTGGCACCGCCCACACCCGCGCCGCCAGCGGGATCAGCGCGGCGTCCGCGACTGCGATCAGGGTGAGACCGGCCGCGATCAGGTGCCGGGCGACCCGCCGGGGCGGCCCCGCGCGGCGCTGGATCCGGGCGGCCAGGGTGGACCCGGCGATCACCGCCAGGCTGAAGGGCAGCAGGCTGACCGCGGCCTGCCAGGGGGTTCGTCCCAGCGAATTCTGCAGGTACAGCGTCTCCAGCGTGATCACGGAGCTGGTGGTCGCGGTGTTGAGCAAGCCGCCGAGCGTCCCGAGCCGCAGCCACCGGGACCGGATCAGCTCCGGCGGCAGCAACGGCGCGGCAGCGCGCCGATCGACCAGGACGAAGCCACCGGCCAGCACAAGACAGGCGGCCAGCAGTAGGCCGCCGACGACGCGGCCGCCAGGCTGGGTGATCAGAGTGGTGCCGACCACGAAGGCCATGACCGCCCCGGTGAAGATCGCCGACCCGGTCAGGTTCAGCGATTCCGCCTGCCGGCGGCCGCTATCCCGGGGCACCGACGCCGCGATGACCGCGGCCAGCACGGCGGCCAGCGGCAGATAAGCCCAGAAGATGAAGCGCCAGTTGGTCAGGTCGGTGACGATCCCGCCCACCACGAAGCCGCTGGCGCCCGCGGCGGCACCGGCCGCGCTCCAGGCGGCGATGGCCCGGTGCCGGGCGGCCCCTTCCGGGGTGAGCGTGGTCAGCAGGCGCAGCGCGGAAGGCACCGAGGCCGCGGCCGCCGCGCCCTGCAGGCAGCGGCCGGCCGTGAGCGCCAGGATGGACGGGGCGGCGCCGGCCACCGCGGCCCCCACGGCGAACACGGCCAGGCTGACCAGGATCGTGCAGCGGTGGCCGTAGCGGTCCCCGAGCCGCGCGCCGAGCATCAGCAGGCCGCCGAAGAACATGGCATAGCCGGTCGCGATCAGGCTGCCGTACGATTCCGGGGCGTGCAGGCTGGCCAGCATCGCGGGCAGCGACGTGACCACCACGGTCACGCCGAGGACGTCCATGAACTGCACCAGGCACAGCGCGGCCACCGCCACGCCCGCCCGGCGGGCGGAACCTGCGCCAGGAGCACCACGGGACTGGCCCATAGCCCCTTAACTTCCACCACGGGCCGCGGCAAACCTGGGCGGCGGTGCGGCCGTCCGGGTTGCCCAGAGGGCGAGATGAGGCTGGGCGGAGTAAAGGCAGCGGGGCCAGGGCGGCGGGGCAGGCTGAGAGGCCAGAGAGGCGAGGTCGGGCCGGCTGGGCGGAGGGGCGGCCAGCTTGTCTGGCGCGGGGATGCCGGGGGCGACGCCGGAATCGTCAACCTTATGGTGGTGCTTCCTGCTGACGGCGGGGTTCCTGTCCCCGGCCGCCGGCGGCCGGGCCAGAATCTGCGCATGGGCCTTGCACGATCGGTTGGATTGTTCATCGCCGCAGGTCTGGCCGAAATCGGCGGAGGGTATCTCGTCTGGCGCTGGCTTCGCGACGGGGCGCCGGTCATCGTCGGCATCCTGGGCGCGGCCATCCTCGTGGTCTACGGGATCATCCCGACCCTGCAGAAAAGCGACGATTTCGGCCGGATCTACGCGGCGTACGGCGGCGTGTTCGTGATCGCGTCGCTGCTCTGGGGCTGGGGCGTCGACAAGACCCGGCCGGACCGCTTCGACTGGACCGGGGCCGCGGTGGTGCTGGCCGGCGTGGCGATCATCTACTTCGCGCCGCGCCGTTGATGCCGCGCCTTTGAGGCCGCGCCTTTGAGGCCGCGCCTTTGAGGCCGCGCCTTAAGGCCGCGCCTTAAGGCCGCGCCTTTAAGGCCGTGCCCCGGAGCCGTGGCGAGAGCGCCGCGGCGCCGCGCTGGCCAGCCACGCCGCGTAGGCACCGGGGAGGCAGACGGCGCAGGGGCGGTAGCCGGCCGCGATGGCGGCCGGCTCGTCAGCGAAGAAGACCCGGTGCGAGACGTAGCCCCTGCGGGCGATAGCGCGCCGGGCCGACGGGCAGTCCAGGCGGCCGTAGATCCTGGTCTTGCGGTGGCCGCCGAACTGCCCGGGCACTGCGCTCCGGTACGGCCGCCGGTCGGCAGCGAGCAGCCTGTACACCGGGGGAACAGGGGCCGGGTCGCCCTCGGTGCGGGCCATCAGGCGGCGTCGTGGAAGACGAGGCCGAGGCTGAACCGCTCGCCGGAGCGGATCACGGACACGCCGTGCCGGACCGGCGCCGCGGACCAGCCCCGCCGGGATTCCACCGGGCGGTCGCGGGTGGTGAATACCAGGCCGTGGCCGTGCGGGATAAGCGTGGCCGTGGCCCGCGACTGAGCCCGGGGACGCTGCTCGTAGAGCAGAAACTCCCCGCCCGAGTGATCGACGCCGGGCTGGCTGAGGTTGATCACGACCTGCAGCGGGAACACCAGGTCGCCGTACAGGTCGCGGTGCAGGGCGTTCCAGTCCCCGGCCCGGTAACGCAGCAGGATGGGCGTGGACTTGACCTGCCCGGCCGCGTGGCACGCCGCCAGCCAGTCGTCCAGGCGGTCCGGCCATGGTGCCGGGCGGCCGAGCCGCTGCCACCAGTCACGCGCGATCGGCAGCAGCTTCGGGTACAGGGCCTGCTTCAGAGCGGTAATGGCCTCAGGGAACGGTTCGGTGAAGTAGCGGTACTCTCCCTCACCGAAGCGGTACCGGGCCATGTTGATGGTGGACCGGAACCGCGCGTCGTCGGGGTAGAGGGCGGCGATCCCGGCCGCCTCCTCGCTGCTGAGCAGCGGCCCGGTCAGGCCGCAGCCGTAGCCGTCGAGGTCGGCGCGGACCGCGGCCCAGTCGGTGGCGTCGACACGGTTTTGCCAGGTCATCAGGCCCCCCAGGTCACCAGGCTGGGTGCTGGTCATGCTGCGGCCTCCTCCAGGGTGAGCAGGGTGCGCTTGGCTTCGGGGCCGCCGCGGTAGCCGCCCATGCTGCCGTCGGCGCGGACCACACGGTGGCACGGCACCACCAATGGCAGCGGGTTGGTCGCGCACGCGGTGCCGACGGCCCGGACCGCCCTGGGGTTACCGGCTAGCTGGGCGACAGCCGAGTAGCTGGCGGTATGCCCGTAGCCGATCTCGGGCAGGTGATTGAGCACCGTGCGGCGGAACCCGGCGGACAGCCGCCAGTCCAGCGGCAGGTCGAACGCGTGCCGGTGGCCCGCGAAGTACTCGTCGAGTTCCCGGGCCGCCACGTCCAGGCGGCCGGGGTCGCTGAGGATGCGCGGGCTGACCTGGTCGGCCAGCGCCTGCAGCACGGCGTCGTGACCCTCGAGGGCGAAGGCCACCCGGATCAGGCCCTGGTCGGTGGCGGCCAGCAGCAGCGGGCCGACGGGGCTGTCGATCACGCGGTAGGCGACGTCCAGGACGCCGTCCTGCTGCGCCGCAGCGGCCAGCCGCTGGTGCAGGCGGCTCAGCTGAGCAGGGTTGTCGGGGAAGGCCCGCGTCAGGGCCGGGGACAGTTCATCGGCGTTCATCGGGGCGCTCCTTTCCGTGCGGTGGCCCGGGCAGTAGCCCGTGTGGTGGCCGGTGTAGTGGCTTGCGGTGGGGCGCCGGGATAGGAGCGGCGCAGGGTGGCGACGCCGTCGGCGGCCGCACGGCGGGCGGCCTCGGCGCTGCCGCCGAGGATGGCGGCGACGTCGGCGTAGGGCAGCCCGGCGAGGTAGTGGTAGGCGACGGCCTGTTTCTGCTTGGCGGGCAGCCGGGTGATGGCCTCGGCCAGGTCATCGTCGGCGACCAGGCCGGCGGCACCAGTGTCCGGCCTGAGGCCATCCGCGGTTCGGCGCGGCGGGTCCGGGGTCTCGGCCACCGGGATGGCGCGGCGGGCAGCCGCCCGGGTCACATCGATGGCCTTGCGGTGAGCGATGGTGACCAGCCACGCCTCAACGTTCGCGTCGGCCGGAAGGTCCGGGTACGCCTTGAGCGCGGACAGGAACGTTTCCGACCAGGCGTCGTCCGCGTCGGCGGGGCCGAGGATGGCCCGGCAGACCCGGAGCACGGTGCTCCCGTGGGCCGAGACGATCCTTTCGAACGGTGGCTTACCTGTCATGACCTGAAGACGTCCTGACTCCGGTTTTCGTGAGGTGTCCCTCGGATGGAACTGGGCGGGGCCGGCGCTCCGGGCCCCTGCCCTGGGGCACCGGAGCACCGACCCCGGTGATCTGGCGCCATGATCAGGTACCCGTGGTCAGGTACCCGTGGTCAGGTACCCGTGGTCAGGTACCCGTGGTCAGGTACCCGTGGTCAGGCACCGGTGGTCAGGCACCCGTGATCAGGCCGAGCTGCCGCAGCGCCGTGAGGCCGTCGTCGAGACCGATCTCCTCGGTGATAAGGCCATTCTCGACCTTCAGCACGGTAGTGCCGGTGAACCGCATCGTCTTCCCGGTCGCGGCGGGCAGGGAGCCGACCGGCATGTCGTCGAAGGCCGCACCGGTCTGGGTGCCGCCACCCTCCCACTGCCCGACCACGTAGTCACCCTCGGCGATCAGGTCCGCGGTTCCCCAGAAATTCAGGTCGGGGAACGCCGCCCGGAACTTGGTGGCGAACTCACGCACCTCGTCCCGGCCGCGCAGCGGGGCGTGCAGTGAGTACTCGAACCGGATTTCCGGCGCGGCCAGCTCGTCGACGACCGCGGGGTCGAAGTCCTTACCCCAGAACCGGTCGAACCAGCGGGCCACGATGGCTTTGTTGGCTTCGGTGGACATGGATCATCCCTTTCGTCGCGGTGGTCCGTCGCTCCCGTCCGGGTGCGCGTGCCAGGAAGACGCCAGGCTGGGGCGAGACGTGAGCCGCGGATCAACATCCGGGAACCTCACGAAACGCCGGCCTGGCGCGTCTTCGAGGCACAGGACATGACCGAAGGAGCAGAGGATGACGACCGACACGCAGGCCGGACGGCGGACCGGAACACAGCACACGGTCCTCGCCACCCGGCTGGGTGATCTGACCATCGTGCGCGACGGCGAGATGCTGACCGGCCTGTACTTCCCGCACCACTGGGTCCGGCCCAACCAGGCCACGTTCGGGCCCCGCACCGGCCACGGCTTCGCGGACGTCACGCGCCAGCTCGGGGAGTACCTGGACGGGACCCGGACCGGGTTCGACCTGCCCCTCGACCCGCGGGGCACCGATTTCCAGCGGTCGGTCTGGGAACTGATCGGGGAGATTCCGTACGGTCACACCACCAGCTACGGGGACCTGGCCCGGCGCCTCGGCGCCGGCACGGACCCCAGGGACGTGGGCGCCGCGGTGGGCCGCAACCCGCTGAGCATCCTGATCCCGTGCCACCGGGTGGTGGGCAGCACCGGCAAGCTGACCGGCTACGCCGGCGGCCTGACCCGCAAGCGTTCCCTGCTGGACCTCGAGCAGGGCGGCGCCTCCGTCCCCGGCCTGTGGTGACCCCCGGCCCGGATCCCGCCTGCGCGGCGGGACCCGGGCCATCGCGCCGGGTCAGCGCTCGTAGCTACCGGGCGTCCAGGCGTGCGTGGCCACGCCGACCGCGTTCCACGCGTTGATCATGATGATCAGGGCGAGCAGGGCAGCGACCTCGTCCGGGCTGTAGTGGGCCGCGACGGCCTCGTACGCCGCATCGGGGACATGGTCACCGGCCATCAGGGTGACGGCCTCGGTGAACGCGAGCGCGGCCCGCTCCCGTGCGGAGAAGTAGGGCGTGTCCCGCCAGGCGGACAGGCCGTACAGGCGCTGCTCGCTCTCCCCCACCGCCCGGGCATCCTTGGTGTGCATGTCGATGCAGTAGGCGCAGCCGTTGAGCTGCGAGGCCCGGATCCGGACCAGTTCGCGCAGCCGGGAGTCGAAGTCCACCCGGTCCAGTTCCTTGGTCGCCGCCTGGTCCAGGTGGGCCAGGGCCCGGGCGAAACCGGCCGCGTGGCCATCGAAGTCCAGCCGGACCGGGATCGTGAACGCGGGCTGCGAGGTCGTCTCTTCGTGAGTGTCCGTGAGTTCCATAACCCCAACCCTAAGAAACCGCCGGCGCACCAGTAAGCTCCACTTTGATGTCAGAAACGTGGGCCAGTTCCGGGGTCAACCTGCACCTGGACCGCACCGGCCCCCGGGTGCGAGCCGGCCTGGAGGCCCAGCTCCGGGAGGCGGTCCGGTCCGGCCGGCTGGCGCCGGGACTGCGCCTGCCCTCATCCCGCTCGCTGGCCGCCGACCTGGGGGTGGCCCGTAACACCGTGGTCAACGTCTACGGGCAGCTGGTCGCCGAGGGCTGGCTGGTGGCCCGGCAGGGCTCGGTCACCCGGGTCGCCGGGCGGGCGCCCGTGGCCGAGGCCGGGCCCGTGCCAGCGGATGAGCCCCGGCGGCCGCGCTACGACCTGCGCCCCGGATCACCAGACGTGGCCGCCTTCCCCCGTTCGCGCTGGCTCGCGGCGGCGCGGCGGGCGCTGAACAGCGCCCCGGCCGAGGCCTTCGGCGGCGGCCAGGACGCCCGCGGCCGGCCCGAACTGCATCAGGCCCTGGCTGAGTACCTGGCCCGGGCGCGCGGCGTGCGCGTCCGCCCGGACCGGATCGTGGTCTGCTCCGGGTTCACCCAGGGTCTCGGCCTGATCTGCCGGGCCCTGCGCGGCCGGGGCGCCGCGACCCTGGCCCTGGAGGCGTACGGCCTGCCGGACCTCCGCGGCATCGCGGCGGCGCACCAGGTGCGGACCCGCACGCTGCCGGTGGACGGGAGGGGCGCCGTCCTTGACGGGCTCGACGGACTTGGCGGGCTCGACGGGCTCGGCGGTGTGGAGGCCGTGCTGCTGACCCCGGCTCACCAGTTCCCGCTGGGCGGAGTGCTGGCGCCCGGACGGCGAGCCCGGGCTCTCGAGTGGGCCGCGCGGACCGGCGGGCTCCTCATCGAGGACGACTACGACGGGGAGTTCCGCTACGACCGCCAGCCGGTCGGGGCCATGCAGGCTCTCGCCCCGGAGCACGTCATCTACGCCGGGACAGCCAGCAAGAGCCTCGCACCCGGCCTGCGGCTCGGCTGGCTCGTCGTTCCCGGCCACCTCATGGAGGAGGTGACGGCGGCCAAGGCCCTCACCGACCGGCATTCCAGCAGCTTCGACCAGCTGACGCTGGCTGAGTTCCTGACTTCCGGGGCCTACGACCGGCAGGTACGCCGCTCACGGCTGGCCTACCGTCGCCGCCGGGACCATCTCGTCGCGGCGGTACGCCGCCACGTCCCGCAGGCCCGGCTGACCGGAGTCGCCGCCGGTCTGCATGCGCTGCTGGAACTGCCGCCCGGCCAGGACGAGGACGAGATCATCGCCCGGGCCGCGGGCCGGCACGGGCTGGCCCTCGACGGGCTGCGGCACTACAGCGCCGCGTCCGGCCCGCATCGGCCGGCGCTGGTCATCGGGTACGCCACCCCGCCCGAGCACGCCTTCACCGGTGCCGTCGCCCGGTTGATCGCCGCGCTCACCGGGGCGAGGCCTGGCCGGGACTGAGGCGTTAGAGATCGTCGGGCTCGGGACCGGTATGGAAGACCGGCCAGCAGATCTGCGTGCGCCACTGCGCGGTGTCCGGGGTGTCGTGCCGTCCGGTGAGGTAGTACTCGCGGATTGGCCCGTCGACGGCCAGTGCGTGCTGGGTAACGTAGGTGGCCAGCGAGCCGTAGGCGCGGTCGATGCCGGTGTCGGGTCCGGGGTGGATGACGGTAGCGAACTCCCCGGGCGGGACGACCAGCGACGTCACCCGGCCCATGGGCCGCAGCGGCCCCGCGCAGGGCACGAAGATCGTGGCCTGGCCCAGTCCGTGAGAGAACAGCTCGGTCGCGTAAATGCCGCCACTCGGGCCATCGGGGCTCTGCTCCTGGGCGTCGATGGTGGCGTAGAGCTCGCCGAGCGCGCCCCGGTACCACGGCCCGGCGTCCTCGATATCCAGCGGCTCGCTGATGGCGGCGGCCGGGATGGCGTCCACCCGCAGGCGGCCGATGTCGGCCAGTTCGGGCGGCGACGGGCGGGCCAGCAGATCGCGCAGTGAGGAGACGGCGTCCTGCGTGCGGGTCAGCCCTGCTTCCAGCCGGTTCAGGTGGGCGGCGATGAGCTCGTTGCGCGTCTCGATGTCCGGCGCGGCCAGGACCTGCTTGACCTCCTCGACCGGCATGTCCAGATTCCGGAACCGCCGGATGATCTGAGCGGCCGGGATCTGGCCGGTGGTGTACCGGCGGTAGCCCGTGTCCGGATCCACATCGGCGGGCTCCAGCAGGCCGACCCGGTGGTAGTAGCGCAGCGTCTTCACGCTCAGATGGGTCGCGCGGGCGAAGTCGCCGATCGCCAGGCAGTTCTGCATGACACGAGTCTGCAGCCTCCCCCAGGGGGAGAGTCACGTCCCGTTTGCGGTGTTGACCATCCCCTGGCGGCAGCCGCGAGGGTGGGTGGTGTCCGGCCATGAGGGCCGGGCCACCGAAGGAGGAGAACACCATGCACGCCACCGAGCTGACCGGGGTCGTCGCCGCCCACGTCGCCGGGGTCAACGCCCTGGACACCGACGCCATCATGGCCACCTTCACCGACGACGCGTACGTCAACGACGCCCGCCGTGAGTTCACCGGCGCTGACGCGATCCGCCGCTGGGTGGAAAAGGAAATGGTCGGCGACAAGGTCCAGATCGAGGTCCGCGAAGTGCTCGACCACCACGGCGACACGATCGTGCACGGCTCCTACACCGGCGAGTTCGACAAGACGAACCTGCCCGACGATCTCGTGCTGTCGAACTACTTCAGCGTCCGCGACGGCAAGATCGTCAGCCTGGTCGTCATCTTCAACCGGCCGCCCGAGTACTAAGGCAGGCACGGGACCGGGGAGGGGCCGCTGCCCGGTCCCGCCTAGCATGGCGGCCGAGGAGGTCGGCGGATGAGTACTGGTCTTATCGGACCTGGTGAGGGGCGCAAGCGGTACACGGCCCGCGGCAGCGTGATGCTCTTCAAGGCGCTGGCTGAGCAGGACGACGGCGACCTGTCCCTGATGGAACGCACCCTGCCGCCGGGTGGCCGGCGGCCGCCGCCGCACCGTCACACGAACTGCACCGAAGCGTACTTCGTGCTGGACGGCCTGGTTAGCGTGATCGTCGAGGGCGAGGAACTTACCGTTGGACCCGAAGGGTTCGTGCTGGTACCTCGCGGGACCGCGCACACCTTCGGCAACGCCGGGGACGATGAGGCCCGGCTCCTCGTGATCCACGCTCCCGCGATGGACGCCTACTTCGCCGGCCTGCACGAGCTGTGGAACCGCCCCGACCCGCCAACCCCCGATGAGGAACGGGCCTTGATGGCCCGGTTCGGCATGGAAGCGGTCTAGAACCAGGGCCCAGTCCGGTCTCCGCGAGGCAGGGGATGAGCCAGATGAGATGTCCAGCTCAGCGGTCCAGGGCCGCCGGTGCGATCTCTGGCCGCACAGCCGCGCACGGGCCTGCGCGGATACCGACTGGACCGTGGAGGGCTGGGCCGTGGCCGTTTGACCCCGGATGCTCAGGATTTGCCGTCGCCCTCGGTGAACAGGTCGCCCTCCGCGGCCCCGACCGCGGCCTTGTCGCCACCCCTGCCGCGCAGGATGAAGGCGATGGCCACGGCGATCGTGGCTCCGGCGAGCGGCCCGGCGATGTAGACCCAGTAGCCGGTGAAGGTGCTGCTGGCCAGGTCGGGCCCGAAGGTCCGGGCCGGGTTCATGGAGGCGCCCGAGATGGGGCTGCCCCAGAGGCCGGCCAGGGCGATGTAACTTCCGACGCCGAAAGCGCCGATGATGCCAACGTTCTGGGCGCCTGAGGCCGTGCCGAGGATCACGCTGACCAGGCCTGTGGTCAGGATCAGCTCCATCCAGAAGGCAGCCAGGTGGGAGTAGCCGTGGGCGGGATAATTGGATCCGTACGTGGCCGAGACGTTGATGATCGCGTGCAGGACCAGCGCGGCGAGAGTGGCCCCGCCGAGCTGCACGATGATGTAGCCGGGTACCCGCCACCAGGGGAAGTCGCGGCGCAGGGCGAAGGCGACGCTGACCGCCGGGTTCAGGTGCGCGCCGGAGATCTTGCCCATGAACAAGATGATGGCCGTGACCGTGAGCGCGGGGGCCACGACCGCGGCGCCGTGACTGATTACGCCGGGAAAGGCGTGGCCCATCATGCCCCCGCCAGCGGCCGCCAGGACCAGGAAGAACGTGCCGAGCAGCTCGGAGAACAGGCGCCGCCACTCCTGGCGCGGGTCATTGAAGTCGTTGATGCGGTCGATGACGCTCCGCTCGTAGCGGGCGATCGGGCCGAGAGGGCCCGCCGTCTGATCTGCCATCACTGACCCCTGATCTCCCGGCGAACGTCTGAGCCCGGTCACAAAACGCCGTACGCGGCGCCGCTGCTTCGGCCCATCGGGCTGAATGGTAGGCAGGTCATGCCGTCCCGGAATCATCCGCCACGGGTGATTCTCGCTGGATAACCGGGACATGCAGATCAAGACCGACAGTTGCCAGCGGACACGGGCCATAGAATTGCGTACTCGCGAATCCATTGACGCCTAAGATCGCCCTTTGTCTGGCCTTACCCGTCTTATATCCGGTCAATCCCCACTCCCGGCCCGGTATCCGTAACGACCTTCGGGGTCCGGGCAGCGGCGGGGCGCAGCAATTCATCGCTGCTGGCGTCTTCGTGGCCGGTGCGGATCTACTTACCGGGATTGGGGTCGTATCCCGTCGAGGATGATCTGGGCGATGTGCGCTGAGCGTTTGTGGCTGGCCTCTGCGCCGGCGTGGCGGATCGCAGCGAAGGCGCCGGCGACGAGGGCCATCACCTCTTCGGCGGTGAGGTCGTGGCGCGCGGCGCCGGCTGCCTGCGCGCGCTTGAGGAGGTCTGCGACATGGCGCGTGAGGTCGGCCGCGACCCCCGGGGCGGCGATGCGCAAGTCCAGTTCGGCGGCAGCGAGCGCGCTCTTGACCGCCACGTTTTCGGCACCGGTGGCCATCATCGCAGAGAGCAGCGTGAACAGGGCTGCGGGACCGCCCGCGGCGGCCAGCACCTCCGCCTCGGCCACCAGCTGCTCCAGCTGATCGGTCGCGACGGCCAGATACAGGGCTTCCTTGGCCGGGAAGTGCCGGTGGACAGTACCGGGGCCGACGCCCGCGCGACGGGCTATCCCGTCGAGCGAGACGCTAAGACCCTCGGCCGCGAACAGCTGCTGTGCGGTCCGCAGCACCCGCTCGCGATTGCGGCGCGCGTCAGCACGCAGCTTCCGGCCACTCCCGTGGGTGGGCGGCGACTTCGCTGGAGCGTGCTCGGGCGGTGACCGGCTGCCGGCCGCGAGGAGATGTGCCTGCGCCACGGCCGGCAGGCGTGCAGGAGCTTTATGGAAGCAGGAAGGAAGAAAATGCCGGAGGAACTACTGTCACTCGGCGAGGCAGGGCAGATATTGGAACGATTTCGCGCGGCCACGATAGCGCAGTCAGCCAGCGAGATGGAGAACCTGTATGCCGTCGACGCGGTGCATGAGTTCCCGTTCACCACGCCGGGCGCACCGTCACGCCTCGTGGGCAGAGATGCCATCATGGCGTTCATCGTGGCCAGCTGGAAAGGTCCCCTCAAGTACGAGCGCTATCAGACCCTCGCCGCTTACACGACGAACGACCCGGGTACCGTCGTTGTGCAGCAAGACGTCTACGGAACCAGTTCTGCCACCGGCTCGTTCATCCTCCCGAATCTCATGGTGCTGACTATGGCCGGTGGCCAAATTCAGCACCTTCGTGACTTTGTCAATATCTTGCCGCTTTCGAAGCCATGGGGCGCGACCTCTGACATGGCCGAGCTGTTGTTCCCGGGACCGCCCCTGGCTGATGATGTGGTGTTGCTGCGCCCCTGGCGTGAGGCCGACGTGCCTGCCATGGTGCTGGCGTTCAGTGATCCTGTGATGCAGCGGTTCTCCTGGCGCACCGCTCCGTACACCGAGGCTGATGCGCGCGACTACGTCGCTGAGCAGGAGCAGGCCCGCTTGCGTGGCGAGGAGCTGAATTTCGCGCTGACCGGGCCGCGCGACCATGACGTGCTGCTCGGCGCCGTCTCACTGCAGGAGGTTCGCCTGGGTCAGGGCTGCGCGGCGATTGGGTACTGGCTCGCCCCAGGGGCCCGCGGCCGGGGGGCCGCAACGCACGCGGTCCGCCTGCTGGCCCGGTGGGCCTTCGCCGAGCTGGGACTGGCCCGGCTGGAGCTGACTTGCGGTCCCGACAATGAGGCGTCCCAGCACGTCGCCGAGCGCTGCGGGTTTTCCCGCGAGGGCCTGCTTCGTTCCCACGTGCCGTTCAAGGGAGCCCGCCGCGACAGCGTGATCTACAGCCTGCTTCCCGGCGAGCTAGGCGTCCGGCCGGGAACTGCGGGTTCAAACGCTCGGATCGAGGGCCGCGAGCTGCGCCGCGGATAGGCGCACCTCGTCACCGACCTCTTCGTCCCGGGCGATGGCCAGGCAGGCGGGGGCGGCAGCATGCGGGTCAACCGCGGCGAGCTGCTCGGCAGCGGACAGGCGCACCTCATCACCGACCTCCCGGTCGCAGGCGATGGCCAGGCAGGCCGGCGCGGCAGCATGCGGGGCGACCGAGGCGAGCTGCTCGGCGGCGGACAGGCGCACCTCGTCGCCGACTTCCTCGTCGCAAGCGATAGCGGAGAAGGCTTTGACGGCGGCCTGGGGATCGACGGCGGCGAGTTGCTCGGCGGCGGACAGGCGCACCTCGTCGCCAGCTTCTTCGTCGCAAGCGATAGCGGAGAAGGCTTCGGCGGCGGTGTGGGGGTTGTGTTCGGCGAGCTCCTCGGCCGCGTCAAGGCGGCCCTCGTTGTCTTCATGCATGGCTGGGCCCGCTTTCTCCGCAGATCGCTGTGACTAGCTGTATGAGCCAGTCTGACGGCGCGAGCCAGCGCCTGGCCATAGGGGAGAACCCCGGTTTAACCCTGAGTCAAACCCAGCCACTACCAGCAAAGAACGAGCCAGATACAACGAAGTGCTGCTGGCGTAAAAGATCGTTAGCGCTGAAACGGCACTTGGCGTGTCGCTGACGTTGCAGTATTTGTGGAGGCATGAGTGCCGACGACGAGATCATGCCCTCAGCCGCCCAGGTGGAGGCCGCCGCGGGCGGGCAGGCGACTCACCCCCGGGAGCCCCATTCTGGCGGCACCGCGGGACGGCTGAACTGGCTGCGGGCCGCAGTGCTGGGCGCCAACGACGGGATCGTGTCGGTGGCTGGCATCGTCATCGGAGTGGCCGGGGCCACTACGAACCGCGGGCCTATTTTTACCGCCGGGCTGGCCGGGCTGGTCGCCGGGGCCGTATCGATGGCGCTGGGCGAGTACGTGTCAGTCTCGAGCCAGCGCGACAGTGAGCGAGCAGAGATCAAGCAGGAGAAACGCGAACTCGCTGACGACCCGGACGCCGAGCTGACCGAACTGACCGCTCTGTACGAGGCTAAAGGCCTTTCCGCGGCCACCGCCCGTACGGTGGCCACCGAACTGACCGCACGCGGGGCCCTGTCCGCCCACCTGGACGCCGAACTGCACATCGACCCCGCTAACATCCCCAGCCCGGTCCAGGCCGCCAGCGCCTCCGCGCTGTCCTTCACGTCTGGCGCCCTGCTGCCGATGCTGGCCATCCTGCTGCCTCCCGCCAGCCTGCGGGTCCCGGTGACCTTTGCCGCCGTCCTAATCGCTCTCGGCCTGACCGGTGCCCTCAGCGCCCGCCTGGGCCACAGCAACGTCCGCCGCGCCGTCCTGCGGGTCATCATCGGCGGAGCGCTCGGCCTGGCCTTCACCTACGGTGTCGGGCACCTGTTCGGCACCGCTATTGGCTGAAGCGCGCGACCTACTGCGGACCACAGCCTGAGCGAGCGCCCCGGGCGGTGCGGCAGCTCATCGCGGTGCCCTCTGCCGTCGTCTGCGTCGATGTCCTGGCTGGTTTTGTACCAACGACCTACGCAAACGATCTTCCGGCTGGGCGAACCGGGCGCCGCCAGGCCGCAATAAAGAGGAGGCGGGTCACGCGGGCTTGCGCTGTCCGACCGAACCAGGATGAGGCCATCGAATGAAGAATCCTTGCCAGTTGCGTGAAGCGGCCCGATGACTTCTGGCCAGGACGAGCCAGCCGCACCCGCGGCTCACGAAGAAGCCGTTGTCGCTCAGAACCACGCCTCTGGTCGTGCACGCTCGCGGTGGGCGGTCCATCTCGCCTTGCTGGTCACGATCATCGTGGCGCTGGTGCCCCTGCTCCTGTTCAGCGTCAATCCCCGGGTAACGATCCACGTCATCGTCGCCTGCGGGTTCTTGGGGCTGGTTACCGTCCACCTCGCGCAACGCCGCCACACCTTGAGAAGGTTGATCGCGGAGCTGCTCCGAGCCGGTTCCCGGATGAAGGGAAGGCGGCTGGCTGTCTCCGACGCCATCTTTGGGTTCCTCGTCGTAAACGTCCTGGCCTCAGGCATCTTTGACCTCACGACAGGACAAAACACCCGCATCCAGCTGCCCGGCCTCCGCCTCTTCATTGGGTGGCATTCTCTTTCGAGCCTGCTGTTCCTCGGCTACCTCATTGCGCACGTCATTCGCCGCCGGAAGCGGCTGCGACGGTCGCGCATCCGCTGATCCCTCCGTAAGCGACCGGGTTTACGCCGCAGCGCGGAGCACGCGTCAAGCTCGCTCGGTTATCAGCCAGGCATCTCTTTCGGTGTCAGGTGGTACTGGTTTGCGGTGTCTGCGCTGTGGGTGGCGTTTGCGGGGCTGGTTTGGCGGTGCGTTTTTGCAGCAGGCCTGCCAGCAGCAAGAAGATGATGGCGATGCCCACCCCAGCCAGGGTGAACAGGATCCGGCGTCCTTCATGGCTGAGGTTGGTCGGGTCGGGCACGTCCGCGGCGATCACCACGGCGGCGACGGCTTCGGTGTGGAAGGTGTAGCACATGGCGCGGATCGCGGCAGCCAGCGCGAGCAAGACCACGACGATCACTTCGAGGGCGGTGATGTTATCGATCGCGAGCAGGACCAGGACCGCTACCGCGGCGCCCACGATGGTCCCGGCCACGCGCTGCTCGGCGGTGAGGGCGGACTGCTGCAGGCTGGGTTTCATGGCGATGATGGCGGCGATCGGCATCCAGTCGGCGTCGGGCAGCTTGAGCCCGAAGGGGATCGCGACAGCGATCGCTACCGCGACGGCGCGGATGACCGCGAACAGGATCAGTGGCCGGGTCAGCGTCCGGGGCGAGATATCGCCGGGGATCTCGGCGGCTAGGGCTCCTCTCTGCGCCCCAGTACCAGCCACATGACGAAGGTGTAAGCGATCCACAGGGCCGATCCGATCAGCCAGGCCAGCGCCCGCTTCCACGATTTGGCATGGATCAGGCCGGAGCGGTACGGGCCCGGCAGGTGGAGAAGAGGGTGGGAAGGCTGAGGGCGATGATGAACCAGGCGTTGAGCAGGTAGGCCGCGACGAAGCGGTGTACGCCGTATTTCACCGCGAGCCCGCCCAGCAACGTGACCACGAATGCGGCCAGCACGACTCAGGCCCACGCACCAGCTCCGCTAGATGACAAATCTGCGCAGATTGAACTCGTGCCACTTGACCCTGAACACGTTGGCTAGCTGGCTCACGACTCGTCCTTTATCCGGCTTGGCGCCGCGACTTGATCTGGTGGAGAAGCGGGCACCGCGGGAGCTGCTTGGGCTTTGCGGGCGAGTTGCACGGCTCCGATGAACACGCGGATGCCCAGCCCCAGGGCCAGCAGGTCGAGGATCATCTGGGCGGTCACGATCAGCCGGGCGGTCTGGCTGGTGGCGGTGATGTCGCCGTACCCGACGGTGCTGAACGTGGTGACGGTGAAATACAGCGCATCGGTGCGGGTTAGAGGGTGGCTGAAGCTGGCCGGGCTGGCCTGGGTCATGACGAAGTAGACCGAGGCGAACAGCAGCAGCAACAGGGGCACGGTGGTGGCCAGGGCCTCGGCCGCCTGCAACGCCGGGTACCTGGCCCGCAGAATCAGCCGCAGCTGCCAGGCCGCCACGGCGAGCAGAACCGCCACTCCCACGCTCAGGATCAGTGCTAGCGGCACGCCGGCCAGATGATCCAGGGGAAGGAGGTAGTACGCGGCGACCAGCGCAGCGCTCGCCGCCAGCGAGCGAAGCACGCCCAAGACGAACTGCCGACGGCGCCTGGATGGCGCCCTGGTCTGGGCAGGCGGACTAGTCACGCCGGCACGGCCTGTCAAGAGGCCAGGGCGGCGGGAGGCGATGTCGCGATCCTGTCGCTTCGGGCCTTGTCACAGTCGCTCGTCTAGTTAGATGTTCTGCCACCCTTAACCCTGCGCCCACCCCGGCGACCCCGGCCTCACCCACCAGGGGTGGAAGAATGTAGGACGCTGGGAAATCACGAACACATGGCGACCACTGCTCGCGGAGCAGCTCGGCCATCGCTTCCTCGTGCGAGACCGCCCGGGCCGCCCGGCCGCCACTCACTCCCGGTACTCCGCCAGGTGGCATCGACCTCGGCTTCCTCCAGAAGCTCCGGCGACGCACGGCAGAGTCGCGCCGCTGACACCGCCATGACGCACCCTGATTCGACGACAACTTCGCGGTCAGCCAACTGGTTGACGACCTGTCGTACTACGCCGGCCTCACGGTTTGACATCATGGTCAGCGAACATGACTAGGCCGGTTCAAGGCTGAAGAGACGGAGCAGTGACTCGAATACGGCCAGCCGCCCGGCTCATGGCTGCGGTCGCACTGTTCCTGCTGGCCGTGGCCGGCTACTACCTGCTGGTCCACGTGTCCCCGCAGTACTACTGGACGCAGATCGACGCGGCCGTTTACCGGGATAGCGGCATCGCTGTGCGGAATCAGCCGGCGATGCTCTACGCGCTGGAGTTCGGGGCGGCGAAGCTGCCGTTCACCTACACGCCGTTCGCCGCGCTCCTGTTCGCTGCGGGGAGCGGTGCGTCGTTCGCGACCTGGCAGGTCGGGCTGGCGGTGCTCACGATCGGGCTGCTGCCGGTGGTGGCGTACCTTTCCCTGGGACTCGCCGGGCGGCCCGCCGGCCTGACCAGGGCGGCGGCGGCGTTTGCGATCGCTGCGGTGGGCCTCTGGCTCGAACCGGTTGCGATGACACTGTTCTTAGGGCAGGTCAACCTCGTGCTGTTGGCCCTGGTGGTGGGCGATCTCGCGCTGCCGGACCGCATCAAGGGCAAAGGCATCGGAATCGGGCTGGCGGCGGGAATCAAGCTCACGCCGTTGATCTTTATTCCGTACCTGCTGTTCACGCGGCGAGTAAAGGCCGCGGCGGTCGGCGCGCTGACCTTCGCGGTCACGGTAGGACTTGGGTTCGTGCTGCTGCCGCGCGCCTCCGCGGTCTACTGGGGCGGGAAGATTACCCGGCCGGGCAGTAAACCCTTCCACCTGGACAACCAGTCCCTTAACGGAGTCATACTGCGCCTTACCCACACCGGGCCCGACGCGCACGCGTACTGGCTGGTCGCCGCCGTCGTCGTCGGCATCGCCGGGCTCGCCACCTCGATACTGGCGGGCCGGCGTGGCCACGAGCTACTCGGCCTAGTTGCCTGCGCCGCGACCGGCCTGCTGGTGTCCCCGGTCACCTGGTCGCACCACTACGTCTACGTGGTACCGGCACTTGTCCTCGCCGCGTACGGGCCACGGCGCCTCGGTTACCGGATCCTCGGCGCCGCGCTGGTGGTGGGCTTGTTCGGCTGGTGGCCCGTGCCCATTGGCAGCGAGGGCGGCTACGACCCTAGGTCCCCATCTGCTGCCGCGCGGGTTCCTGCTTCTCGCCCCGAACCGCGGTAACAACCGGGCGGCAGTCGAGTTCACCTGGCGTGGGCTGGAATTGATCGTCGGCAACTACTACGTGCTTACCCTGCTCGTGTTTATCGCGGCCACCGCATGCGCCCTGATGCTTACCCGTCGCCTCAGGCGCCAGAGCGCGCAGTCGGCCCCCGAGCCCGATGCCGTGTGGGCGGCACGCCCGCCCGGCGTCGCCCGGTAGGGAGATCAAGCGTGTGGTTCCCGGCCAGAATCGGAGCCAGCGGTCAGGCGACTGTTGACCACCGCGGGGCCGACGATGCCCTTGGCACCGATCACAGCAAAATATCCAACGTCGAGCTGGTCACGGCCGTAGTCCCGTGTTTCGTCAGGGCATTGAAGATCAGGTTGCCCTATTGACCCGGTTGAGCAGGCCTGGGCTCATTATCCCTTGGGTCGCCTGTGGGTGGCGGATAGCTGTGAGATGGGGGGTGAGCGTTGGAGACGCCGCGCATCTGTAGCCAGGATCGAAGCTCTTCCGTCCGAATGTTCTGGAATGTAGATAGGAAAGCATTGACGTCTTCCTCGTCGATCTCATTCTCTTCGCGGCCAAGCTTGTAGAAGTCGAGCCTGGTTTTGAGATCCGATAGGTTCGCCACTAGTACCGTTCGCCGGATCCAGAGCCCTCTGTAGTCGTAAAAAGCATCTACCGCGCGATCTTGATAGGCCTTCCGTACGGTACTTGCAATATGCTGTCAGTAGCAGCATAATGCATGTATGCCTACTTCGATCACGATCCGGGATGTACCCGATGAGACGCGAGATGAGCTTGCTGCCCGGGCGGCCCTGACGGGACGGTCTCTCCAGGAATACTTGCGTTCCCGACTCGTCGAACTGGCTCGCCAGCCTGAGGCGGAGATTCTGGTGGAGAGGATTCGCGCACGGAAGGCCGCGACAGGATCCACCCTGCCAGCCGAGCGAATCCTGTCGTACCGGGATGAGGATCGCCGGTGACTCTCGTCATCGATGCATCACTTGTCGTGTCAGCACTGGTCAACACCGGCCCCACGGGGAGATGGGCCGAGTCGCTCTTGGCGGGCACACCACTCAACGCACCCCACCTGATGCCGGTAGAGGTGGCCAACATCCTGCGCCGGGCGGCCGCGCGGGGGGAGATCACCTCGGATGTCGCCTCGATGGCCCATGCCGACCTGCTCGATCTGCGGGTTGAACTCTTCCCGTACACACCTTTCGCGCCCCGCGTATGGGAGTTGCGGGACACCGTTACGTCCTATGACGCCTGGTATATCGCGCTGGCGGAGTCCCTCGGATCTAATGTCGCCACGCTCGACCGCAGGCTAGCCAGGGCCACTGGCCCCCGATGCGGATTCGAGACACCGCCCACTGCGCCCTGAGGTCATCCAACCTGGTCAACACGCTCCACCGTTATCAGGTCATCGTCAACGACGTAGGCAACTCTGAATCGGCCCACATGCAGACGGTGATACTCGCCCCGGTGAAAACCCTCCGGAGGGTAGGGATCTAAGACGAGCCCTGCAATCGCCGCGCCGATCGCGCGCATCCCGTGCTGGTCCTCCATGAAGCGCCGCGCGGAAGCCCGCGCCGCAGGAGACCACTCGATCCTCACTGCTCGCGGAGCAGCTCGGCCATCGCCTCTTCATGCGAGACGGCCCCGGGGCGCCCAGCCCCTACCCACTCCCGGTGCGCCGCCAGCGTGGCTTCGACCTCGGCTTCCTCCAGAAGCTCCGGAGAGGCATGACGCTGCACGGCCTGGAGCTGCCGCAACTCCCCGAGCGGCACGATCGCGGCCGCCTCGCCACCCAGGTGGATCACCTCGTACGAGCCCGGATCACCGGCTGGGTATGCAGTCATGAGAACACGGTACCGAGATCCTGTGACATTCACAGCCGCGAATCCCGCTCCAGCACGGTTAGTCGCTCAACCAGCGCTGTGCGCGCGGCCCGGAGGACGTTTTCCCTGGTAGTGCCCCGAGCGCGACTCGAACGCGCGAACTACTGCTGAGGAGATCGTTTCCGTTCGCTTCCGGCCTGCCGCCCGCTGTTCCACGTGGAGTGCACAAGAGCGGGGCTCAGTGTGATCTACGCATCTTCTCAACGGCTATCACGCCCAGCAGGGCGGACAGAAAGATCAAAGCGACGCCGACGAGCTGGACGATGTCGATGGGCACGTAGCGAGGTCCGCTGCCACTGCCCATCGCGGTCTTCACAGCGAAGGCGATCGTCACCAGGACCAACCCGACGATGCCCGGCGCGATCACCCGAACGATCACCCGGCGCGGCGGCCGTTGCCGTGGCGTCATATCTGGCGCGTCCTTCCCACGCGAGGACCCTCCCGGTGCCGGGAGTAAGTCGATACGGCCACGATGACGCTGCAGATAGCCGCTACCGCGAACAACACGAACAGTATCCAACCGAACTCGTCGTGCAAGAACACCGCCAGTAGCAGCGCAACCACCGCTGCTGCTACCGAGAAAAGGGCACTCAGCAGGTACGCGACGCGGATGGTTCTCAGCTTCCGCGATCTCATATGCATCACTGCCACTTACCCAGGCAAGCCACCGACATGCTGCACCGTATTTCGGGTGCCTGCCGACGACAATAGGTCAGCCCCGGCTCCCACTTCGCTCCCGATCACAGGTCAGCAGGCTTGCCCCCCGGATGCCCGGGAGCGTCCATGAGATACCGCGAGTTCCCGCCCCGTCGGGCACGTAACGGGGACGGCCTACCCACCCCCAGATTGGGAGGTGGGCTCGGGACTGTCCCACCAACGGCACCTCTCTTGTCAAGGCGCGGGGAGCAGAGAGGTCTCAGTTACCGGGACAGTCCCGGCCAGCATGGGAACCGTCCGAAGCCGTTTGGCCCTTCGGTGGAGCAGCATCGCGGCGTTCGGTGCGGTCGGTGTCGGTGCGAGACGGTACATCCGCATTGCTGCTCTAAGCGTCTTGATCTGTCGAGGTTGGTTAGCAATGGTAGCGCCGGGTACTGGTCCGGCAGCCCGAGCTGGATGCTGCGATTGGACGGCGGAAAGGTCTCCTGCCTGGTCGTGGCGAAAGGCGCCGGTTTGGCCAACGTCCCTGGGGCGGTCCTGCGGCGAAGCGGGGCGGGAGGAGTGTCAGGTGAGCCTGCCTGGTGGTGGTCCTGGCACCAATAGGTCCAGCGGGTCTGGTATGGATACGTGGCGGTCTTTGCGAGTCACGGAGCGCTGCCAGGTGATGTGGGCGATGGTGTGGGGTCGTCCGCTTCCTGCGCGCTTCGCCCGCGCGGCCACTGAGCGTGGCCAGCAGTTGCGCGGGGTCTCCTTTTTCGGCTACTTCTATCTTGTGTTGGGGGTGGTGTGGCTCACGATTGCGGTGACCGACGTCGTCAGGCATTCGCCCCGGGGCCTGCTCCTGGCGTTTCAGTGGTTTGCGGCCGTGGGATTCCTCTCAGTAGGGGCTGCCTGGCTAGCCGTCTTCGCCAACGTCAAGCGTGCTGAGCGGGCGGGTCAGTGGCCCGAACGTTGAGAGCTGACCCGTCCAAGGTGGTATACGCGTGTCCACACGCTTGGTGGTCGCGCAAGAGCGAGCCGAAGGCGCGTGACCCGCTGTTTAGAAGATCGTTTTGGTGTTCGCGCTGATCTGCTCCGCCCCAGCTTGGCTGGGGGCGGCACTGCCCGTGAGTGACCGCCGGGAACCGTCATCGGCTGGCCGTTCTGGCATAGATCTGGCACGCGAGCATTAGTGCCTCCCCAGCCGAGAAACTGAAACGGGGCAGCAAGCGCCAGGACGGCGAGTCCACCACCAGGCGATCGGGCACGCCACGGGCACGAAACCGGAAGCAAGCCTCTTGAAGATCACCCGCATGAGCCCGGAGACCGGGCTTGACCTGCACTGGAAGGTGAGCGCCCCGAGCGCGACTCGAACGCGCGACCTACTGCTTAGGAGGCAGTTGCTCTATCCGCTGAGCTATCGGGGCCAGCCCGGCTGCCGCAGCCAGCCAACGCGGCCGGCCCAGCACAGACCCGACTTAGCCTAACCGGTCAGCGGCCAGACCGGGCCGCCCCGATCGTAGGGTGGGACGCAACCCCTGATAGCCGTGCCCGCGACCAAGTGCACGCGACCAAGGAGCCCACGCCGTGCAGGTACGAGACGTCATGACCCAGGCCACCATCACGGAGACCGCCTCGGACACGCTGCGCGCGGCCGCGACGCGGATGTGGCGCCAGCAGACGGGGTCGCTGCTGATTTCCGAGGGCGGGCGCCTGGCCGGGATCATCACCGAGCGCGACCTGCTGCGGGCGGTCGCGCTCGGTGCCGACCTGGAGACCAGCACGGTGGACGAGGCGATGTCGACGGAGGTCTTCACTGTGCCGCCGGACATGCCACTGCACGAGGCGGCCCGGGAAATGGCGGGCCGCTGGATCCGGCACCTGCCGGTCGTCGGTCACGGCGAACTGCTCGGGGTGATCAGCATGCGCGACATCACCGGCATCTTCGCCGCGCTGAGCCCGGAGGACGTGACCGTGGAGCATGAGTTCGACCAGCTGGTCCGCGAGCGGCGCCTGGCGCGGATCGAGCAGGGGGATCTCGACTGACGCCCCCGCCAGGCGTTAGCGGACCGGATTTTGCGCGCCTGAGGACAAAACCCGTTCCGATTACGGCGCGGCGCCGGCCACGCACCCCGGAAGACGGGATCAGGGGAGCTGGATGGGGAGCGTGATCCCGTCCAGCACGTGCGGGCACGGGCAGTCCCGGTCGGCCGGCAGGGTCGCGATGACGTCGATGACCAGCTCGCGGAGCCGGGCGACGTTGCTCGCGAAGACCTTGAACACCTCGTCCTGGGTCACGCCCTGGCCTGCTTCCACGCCCGCGTCAGTGTCGGTGACCAGCGCGACCGCCGTGTAGCAGAGGGCCAGCTCGCGGGCCAGCACGGCCTCGGGGTGGCCGGTCATCCCGACCAGGGACCAGCCCTGGGCCGCGTACCACTGGGACTCGGCCCGGGTCGAGAACCGTGGCCCCTCAATCACCACCAGCGTTCCCGAGTCGGCCAGATCCCAGCCCGCGGCGCGGGCTGACGCGATGGCCTGGGCCCGGCCGACCGGGCAGTAGGGGTCGGCGAACGGGACGTGGACGGCGGCCCGCTCCTCATAGAAGGTCTGGCTGCGGCCGGTGGTCCGGTCCACGAGCTGATCGGGGATGGCCAGCCGGCCGGGGCCGTGCGCGGGGTCGAGCGAGCCCACCGCGGTCGGGGCCAGGATCTGCCGGACGCCCAGCGAGCGCAGCGCCCACAGGTTGGCCCGGTACGGGATCTGGTGCGGGGGGAAACGGTGATCACGGCCGTGCCGGGGGACGAACGCGACCTTCCGGCCCGCGACCTCGCCGGTCACGATGGGGTCGCTGGGCACGCCGTAGGGGGTGTCCACGCTGACCTCGTCGGCGGATTCCAGGAACTCATAGAAGCCGGATCCGCCGATCACGCCGATCTCGGCGCGGGCCAGGTTGGGCAGGCGCGCCCCGGCGCTGCCGACCTCAGAAGGATGACTCACGACGTCTGCGGGTTCGCTCACGCGGCCAGGTTAGCCAGAACCGGTTGGCCAGCGGCTCAGGATGAGGCGGCCGACGCCGAACTCTTGGCGCCCTTTTTGTCCCCGGATCCGGACGAGGACCCCGAGGAGGACGAGCTGGAGCTGGACCCTCCGGAGCCGGACGAGCCCGAGTCGGAGGAGGACGACTTTGACGAGTCCGAGGAGCCTGAGCCGGAGGACCCCGAGTCCGCGGATGAGCCGGACTTCGAATCCGACTTGGCGCCGGACGGCTCCTTGTCCTTCTTGCCCGCGCCGTCCTGGCCCGCGCCGTCCTGGCCCGCGCCGTCCTTGCCGGGGCCGTCCTTGCCCGCGCCGTTGCGGCTGTCGGTGCGGTAGAAGCCCGATCCCTTGAACACGATGCCCACGGGCGAGAACACCTTGCGCAGCCGGCCCCCGCACGCGGTGCACACGGTCAGCGGGTCGTCGGTGAACTTCTGCACGACCTCTACCTGCTCGCCGCATTCAGTGCAGGTGTATTCGTAGGTCGGCACGATCTCTCCTTCGGTGGCCTGAGGGGCGGCCTTAGCACTCCCCGTCCACGACTGCTAAATGGTAGCTCATTCCCGGGTCAACCTGGTGACCCCGGCAGCAGGCCTCGCGATCATGCGAACCCGCTGGTCATGGGGTCCCGCTGGGACAGCGGGGACGAACTCGGTGTCATACAGCAACGCTATGGTCGGCACTTGTGTTCCGACCCGGGCCAGGGCCCGGTCGTAGCTGCCGCCGCCCCGGCCGAGACGCAGGCCGGAGTGGTCCACCGCGAGGGCAGGCACCAGCACCAGGTCCGCGCTGGCGATCGCGCCGGTCCCGCGGGGCGGCTCGGACGGCTCGCTGAGCCCGCGCGGCCCAGGCCGCAGCGAGTCCGGGCCCTCGTAGGACGCCCAGTCCAGGTCCCCGCCGGCGAGCAGGATGGGCAGCAGCACATAGCTGCCCCGCTTCCAGAGCGCGAACAGCAGCCCGTGCGTCTCGGGCTCGCTGCCGATCGAGTAGTACGCGGCCACCGTGCCGGCCATCTGAGTCTCGGGCAGGGACAGCACGGCGTCCCGGATGTCCCGGCCCGCCGCGGCCCGCCCGGCTGCGGTGAGCCGCCGGCGCGCGGCCAGCAGCCGGTCCCGCAGCACAGCTTTGTCCCGGTTAAGGCCCGAGGGCCCGGGAAGAGGAGCCTCAGACGCGTCCACGCTGCGAGGTTACTGTGACACTGCTGATAGCCGCCCGCCGGGAGGCGGACCTGGATCATTCGGACCCGCTGGGAGGCGGGCCTGGATCATCCGGCCACCGGGCCGGGCTAGGGTACGAAGATGCCTGACAGCGTCGCGACGAAGGTCACGAAGGCGGTCGTCCCCGCGGCGGGCCTCGGAACCCGTTTCCTGCCCGCCACCAAAGCGACCCCCAAGGAAATGCTGCCCGTGGTGGACAAGCCCGCCATCCAGTACGTGGTGGAGGAGGCGGCCGCCGCCGGGCTCGACGACGTCCTGATGATCACGGGGCGCAGCAAGCGGTCCATCGAGGATCACTTCGACCGCAACTATGAGCTCGAGGAAGCCCTGATCGCCAAGGGCGATGAGGAGGGCCTGGCCCTCATCCGCGACTCCGCGGACATCGCCACCGTGCACTACGTGCGCCAGGGCGACCCCAAGGGCCTCGGCCACGCCGTGCTCTGCGCGGCGAAGCACGTGGGCCACGAACCGTTCGCGGTCCTCCTCGGCGACGACTTCATCCACCCCGATGACCGGCTGCTGCAGCGGATGCTGGAAGTCCGGGAGACCCACGGCGGGAGCGTCGTGGCCCTGATGGAGGTCGAGCGCGACCAGGTGTCCAGCTACGGCACGGCCGCCATCGAGCCGACCGGCGAGGACGACGTGGTCCAGATCACCGACCTGGTCGAGAAGCCGGCCCCGGAGGACGCGCCCAGCAACTGGATCATCATCGGCCGCTACGTCTGCGACCCGGCCGTGTTCGGGGTGCTGGAGCGCACCCCGCCGGGCCGCGGCGGTGAGATCCAGCTCACCGACGCGCTCAAGACCCTGGCGGGGATGGACCCGGCCGACGGCGGCGGTGTGTACGGCGTGCTGTTCCGCGGCCGCCGCTACGACACCGGCAACAAGGTCGACTACCTGCGCACCCTGATCCAGTTCGCGGTCGAGCGGCCCGACGTGGCCGGGGAGTTCGTGCCCTGGCTCCGCAAGTTCCTCGACAACCTGCAATGACCGATCGCCGCGGGGGTCCGGGGGTGGGCGGCGGCCCGGGGTCGCACGCGGACCCGCCGCTGGTCCCCGTCGAGGAGCACCTGGCCGACGTGCTGGCGGCCATCCGCCCCGTCAACCCGGTCTGGGTGCCGCTGGTGCACGCGGATGGCAGCGTGCTGGCCGAGGACGTCACGTCCACGACGCCGCTGCCCTCGTTCGACAACTCCGCCATGGACGGCTACGCGGTCCGGGCTGCGGACCTGGCCGGCGCGACCCCCGGCACCCCGGTCACGCTGCCGGTGCGCGGTGAGATCGCCGCGGGCGACACCGGCGACTACTGGGTCGAGACGCGCACCTGCCTGCAGATCATGACCGGCGCCCGGATGCCCATGGGCGCCGACACCGTGGTCCCGGTGGAGTGGACCGACGGCGGCACCGCGGAAGCGATCTTCCGCCAGGCCCCGGAACCGGGCAACGCGGTCCGCCACCGCGGCGACGACGTGGCCGACGGCGCCGTCCTGCTGTCCCAGGGCACCCTGGTCGGCCCGGTGCAGATCGCCCTGCTGGCCGCCTCGGGCCACGGCGAGGTGCTGGCCCGCACGCAGCCCCGGGTCGCGATCATCTCGACCGGGAACGAGCTGGTGGAGCCCGGCACTCCCCTGATCCCCGGGCAGATCTGGGAATCGAACAGCTTCATGCTGGCCGCGGCCGCCCGCCGGGCCGGCGCGACCGTCCGGCGGCATCGCCTGCGCGACGACCCGGCCGTGGTGCTCAGCACCCTGGAGGGCCTGGTCAGCGACGCCGACCTGCTGATCACCAGCGGCGGGGTGAGCATGGGCGGCGAGCACGACGTGGTCAAGGCCGCCCTGTCCAAGCTGGGCACGATCGCGTTCCGCAAGGTCGCCATGCAGCCCGGGATGCCGCAGGGTTTCGGCGTGCTCGGCCCTGACCTCACCCCGATCTTCACCCTGCCCGGCAACCCGGTCAGCGCGTACGTGTCGTTCATCCTGTTCGTGCAGCCCGCGCTGGACGCCCTGAAAAAGCTTTCTCCGCAACGACAACCGCTGGCGCAGGTGGCCCTCACCAAGAGTGTGCGGTCCCCCGGGGGCCGACGGTCGTATCTGCGGGGCCTTCTCGATCCGGCCCGGCAGACCGTGGTGCCGCTCACCGGCCAGTCGTCCCATCAGCTTGGGGCGCTGGCCCAGGCCAACGCGCTGATTATCGTGCCGGAGGACGTCACCCGCGTGGAGGCCGGCGACGGTGTCGACGTCATGGACCTGCCATGACCGGGGACAGGGCCGGGGACGGGGGCGGGGCCGGGGCCGGGGGCGGCCAGTTCGAGGAGGGGCTAAGCCCGGCCGGCGAGGTGCCGCTGTCCCATCTCGACCAGGCCGGGCACGCCCGGATGGTCGATGTGTCCGGCAAGGACGTGACCGCGCGGCAGGCGCGCGCGTCGGGGCGCGTGCTGCTGTCCCCTCGGGCCGTCGCCGCCCTCCGCGCCGGTGAGGTCCCCAAAGGTGACGCCCTAGCTGTGGCCCGGATCGCCGGGATCCAGGGGGCCAAGAAGACGCCAGACCTGATCCCGCTGTGCCATCCGATCGGGCTGCACGGCGTCACGGTCGAGCTGTCCGTGGAGGACGACGCCGTGGCGATCACCGCGGTGACGCGGACCGCGGACCGGACGGGCGTCGAGATGGAGGCGCTCACGTCGGTGACCGTGGCCGCACTGGCGCTGATCGACATGATCAAGGCGGTGGACCCGGCGGCGGTGATCACGGACGTGCGGGTGGACGAGAAGACTGGCGGCCAGACCGGCCTGTGGTCCCGGTCATGAGCCCGTGGTCCCAATCATGAAGGGGTGACGCCGGTCATGAGCGATGAGATGTGGTGCCGGTCATGAGCGATGAGATGTGGTGCCGGTCATGAGCGATGCGTGGAGTGAAGCGACAGACGGCGGGATAGCCCAGGGCCCGGTGATCCGGGCGCTGGCCATCACGATCTCGAACCGGGCGTCGGCCGGGGTGTACGAGGACAAGTCCGGGCCGGTACTGGCCGAACTACTGGCCGAGGCCGGGTGCGCGGTCGACTCCCAGGTCATCCCCGACGGCGACCCGGTCGAGCAGGCCCTGCTGGACGGGGTCGCCTCCGGGTACGCGGTGATCGTGACCACCGGCGGGACCGGGCTGACGCCGGGTGACCGCACCCCGGAAATGACCCGGAAGGTCATAGACCGGGAGGTACCCGGCATCGCGGAATCGATCCGGGCCGCGGGGGTCGCGGCCGGGATTCCGTCGGCCATGCTGTCCCGCGGCCTGGCGGGCTTGGCCAGGGATGTCCTCATCGTTAACCTGCCCGGGTCCAGCGGCGGGGTGAAGGATGGCATGCAGGTGCTCACCCCCGTCCTCGCCCACGCCGTTGACCAGGCCCGGGGCGGAGATCACCCGCGTTCGGAGTAAGTGAACGCCGCGGTCAGCAGGAGATCACGGGGCATAACCGCCGGGCGCGGGAACTTGGGACATAACGTCACAGCGGTGTTTTCATCGGGTGTCCGCGTAGCGTTCTGATCGCTAACGGGGGAATGATGGGCCACGTGGGACGAATGCGCGGCTGGCCAGTCACGATCGTGGAACCGGCACTGCTGGACGCCCCGATCGGGCTGCGGCCCGTCCGGGCCCGGGACGCGACGACGTGGCGTGACGCCCGGGTGCGGAACGCGGACTGGCTGCGCCCCTGGGAACCCACCAACCCCGAGACCCCCTTGTACCGCTCCACCATCAGCCCGTATCTGTCCATGGCCCGCACCATGCGCCGGGAGGCCCGCCAGGGCCTGGCCCTGCCCTGGGTGGTCACCTACGGCGGCCAGTTCGCCGGGCAGCTCACCGTGGGCAGCATCGTCTGGGGGTCGGCGCGGTCGGCCCAGGTGGGGTACTGGATCGACGAGGCGTACGCGGGCCGTAATGTGACCCCCACGGCGCTGGCGATGGCCCTGGATCATTGCTTCTTCGTGGTCGGGCTGCACCGGGTCGAGGCGAGTATCCGGCCGGAGAACCAGGCATCGCGGCGGGTGGTGGAGAAGCTCGGTTTTCGCGAGGAAGGGCTGCGGCGCCGCTACCTGCACATCGACGGGTCATGGCGTGATCACCTGTGCTACGCACTGACGGTGGAGGACGCATCCGGGGGACTGCTGCCTCGCTGGCGCAACGAGTTGTCGGCCCGGCGGGCCAGAACCACGTGATCTGATCGCCGGCGCGGCCGGTGGTGCGCCGGCTGGCCGGCGACGGCCGGTCAGGCCGGAACTACATGATCTGACCCGCGATCTCACGACACACCGGGCCTAATACTGTTCATCACCTGCGCTGGCCCTTACCGTGCGTCACGTGAGCAAGCCCGCCACGCGGCCATCCATGTGTGCCTTCAGGCGCTGTGTGGCCCCGTGCTGGGCCTTTTCGTCGCGTATCACCCCCCGGGCAGCGGGTGCGGCCCGGTGAGCAGCGCCATCCTCTACTTCGCGATCGTGGCCATCTGGGCTGGGGTCCTCATGCCCCGGTGGCTGCGCCCCGGGCGCCGGCGTCGCTATGAGGTCACCGAGCACTTCGAGATGCACACCGAGGTCTACGAGACCGAGGCCCCGGCGGACGACGCGCCGCAGCGCTCGGTAGCCGAGCGCGGGTTCACGGTCGAGGAAGAGATCACCTGGACCGAGGAGGACGCCGCCGGACGCCGCGCCAACATCCTCAGGGCCCGGCGCCGCATGCTCGGCACGCTCGTGTTCCTCACGGCCGGGGCGCTGGCGATCGCGGCCCTGAGGATCGCCGCCTGGTGGGTCATCATCCCGCCGGGCGTGATGCTGGGCACCTTCGTGTTGTTGCTGCGTGAGGCCGCACGCAGCGATGCCGGGCAGGCCCGCAGACATGCCCACGCCGGGGAGAAGCGCCACCGCCGGACCGGTGTCGGGGCTGGGCGCGAGGCTGCTCCTGTGACCGCTGAGACCCTCGAGCGCGTGACCAGCAAGCCTGCGGCGCCGGAGCCTGCCGCGCCGGATGCGCCGGACGTGGCGCCGGACGTGGCGGAGCAGTCCGAGCCGGTCATCGAGGTCGCGGCCTACTCCGCCGAGATCATCGACATCTCGGGCCGGGTTAGCGACCAGCTCTACGACCAGTACACCGACGCCGCCAACCGCGCCGTCGGCGACTAACCCCCCAGCCCGGCGCAGTCTCAGCCGTCAGCCTCCAGCGCCACCCCGCGCCCGCGCGGGTGGCCCCTCCGCGCCGCCGGCCCGTCCAGCCCCTGGCGCCGCCGGCTTATCCCCTCCAGTCCAGTTTTGGCCCGTCCAGCCCCTGGCGCCGCCGGCCCCTCCACCCCCTGGCCAGTCTCAGCCCCGCGCAGATTCAGCCGCGCAGGGCTCGCGGCGCCCAGCACTCCTCGTCACGCAAACTCATGATCCTGCGCAATAACAGGTGTCCTTGGCAGAAATTGACCGTGACCATGGTGGCGGGCCTTGAGCCCGCGCCTCGGGCCCCCACCGCGGGGGGCGCGCGGCGGCGGAGTTGCGGATCGCACGGACAAGGCTGAGGGTTTGCTAGGCTGGCCGCTGTTCCAGGGGCTGTAGCGCAGTCCGGTAGCGCACCTCGTTCGCATCGAGGGGGTCAGGGGTTCGAATCCCCTCAGCTCCACCTCGTGGTCTTCACGTTTTAGTAGGGACCATATTCACGTTTGGCTCTGACATTTCTGTTGCCTGGCCGCGTGGCCGTAGCCGGTGTTCGTCTTCCTGGTGTGTGGCGGCGGCTGGGGTGTGGCTGGCCGGGTTTTGCCTGGGTCTGGGCGTGCGGGGCTGGCTGGTGGCGTGCTGGTGGCGGTGGCGCGGTGTGCAGGCCTGGTCAGGGTGGCGCGGTGAGGCTGGTGAGGGTGGTTTTCCGCCAGCGTTTGCGGGTCTTGGGCGGTAGCCCGGCGGCTGCGCGTCGCTGGTTGCCGGCCTGGCGGGCGTCCCAGGCGGTGAGGATGCGCTGGTTGCGGATGGCGTGCAGGGCGGTGAGCCAGAACGCGAGCGGGGTCAGGCCCATGAGGCGGCACCAGCCGCGGCTGATGTTGCTGGTGGCTGGGTCCTTGATGGTGGAGAAGCCCCGTTCGGCGCTGGTGCGGCGAGCGTAAGAGCGGCGGTGCGCCGCCGAGGGGTAGTCGTGTTTCTGCCGTGTCTTCGCCGCGACGGCGGGTGGGATGGTGAGGGTCTGCTGGGTGCAGCAGGCCGGCGGGTGCTGCGGCGGGGTGAGGATCTCCGGCCGGCTGCGGTCTAGCGCCATCGACGCCGGGCGGAGCGGGCAGCGGAGTTTGCCCGCGGCGGCGGGGCAGGTGACGCGGTGGTAGCCGTCGGCGTCATCAGCGGTGAGCCGGCCGAGTTTGTGCCGGGCGAGTTCAGCGGTCTGCTGGTCGTGCGCGGTGATCTGGTCTGTGGTGGCGGCGGGGGCCAGCGGTCCCAGGTGCAGTAGCGGCTGCGGGGTGGCGGGGCAGTAGAGGTTGCCGTTGGCGATGATGGCGCCGAGGAAGGTGCCCTGGGGGCCGCGGTCGTGCGGGTGCAGGTCGCAGACCAGTTGCGCGCCGGCGGCGCGCAGGGGCAGGGCCCAGGCGGCGGCGTCGCGGTGGGCGTAGCCGGAGTCAGCGAGGATGTCGCCCAGGGGTATGCCGTTTCCGGGCATGCGGGCCAGGACCGGGGTGAAGGCACGGACGGGGTCGGCGTGGCAGGACGACAGGGTGATCCGCCGGGTCAGCTCGGGGACGGGCGGGCCGGCTTCGCCGCGGGCCATCGTGGCGGCCGACATGTAATACCCGAAGAACATCTCCCCTTTGGGGCCGGGGAGGTTGGAGTTGCGGTGCCCCCAGGACGCTTCGGGATCAGCGCAGGTCCTGCTGCCTGAGGGCGGGGGACGGGAGAAGGACTCCACGTCGGTCCAGTCCACGGCGAGTGCCGTGCTGGTGTCTTTATGTTCTGGCGGGATGCTGGCTTCCAGCAGGTCATCCAGCACGGTGGCCAGGGCGGCGGACGCGGTGCCGTCCGGGGTGTCTTTGGCCAGGGCGGCGGTGATGAGGCTGAAGGTGCGCTCGGCCTGGCGGTAGGTGAGCTGGTGCGGGCCAGTCTCCCAGTCTTCGGTCACGCCGAGCCGCGCCTGGTCCGGGGCAGGCAGCGTGGTCAGCGCCTCATGCACCCGGGTGAGGTGGGCGGGCCGGTGGTCAGCCAGGGTGAGCATCAGGCCCAGCAGTAAGGTGCGGACCCGTAGCTGGCGGTGGCGCACCCCGGCAGGCAGCATGGCCTCGATCCGCGGTGCGGCGCCGGAGGTGTCGATGATGTCTTCCAGCCGGGCCAGAAACGCCGGGCTGGTCATCGCGGTCTGCCTCCGAGCAGTGCGACCGCGCCGGCGTCGCTGCCGGGTTCCAGGGTGGCGAGCAGGTCGCCGAGCCGCTGGCTGCAGGTGATCCCGGCGGCGTGCATGAACGCAGCCAGCCCGAGGAGTTCCGCGCAGTCACGCAGCCAGGTCGCGCGCAGCCGGCTGGTGTCCAGCCGGGGCAGCCCGGTCCCGCCCGCCAGCGCGCTCACCAGCGGGGTGGTCAGGTTGCGCCGCGCCGGGTCAGCACCGCCGGCGATCAGCGCTTCCCCGGCGAACGCGGCGGAGGCGAGCAGCCGGGCGTGGTAGCGGGCCAGCACTGGTACCGCCCGTGGCCGCCTCCCGCGCACCTCCACGACCACGCGGCCTGACCGGCAGATCACGTCGCTGCCACGGACCTGCCGCAGGTCGCCGCGGATCAGCCCGGCGCCCGCCCCCAGGCAGACCAGGCCGCTGGCACGCATCCGCCGTGCCGCGGTGGGCTGCGCACCGGCCAGGGCAAGATAGCCGGCGATCTCCGCGGGACTGTAAGGATGTTTGGCTCGCTCGCGGGGCAGCGGTGCGTCCGCCGGGGACAGCGCCGGGACCGCCTGGCGGGCAAGGAACCGCAGGCTGGCCCGCAGCGTCCGGCGTGTCACGCCCGTCAGCCCGGGTGCGTGCGCGGCAAACCGCTCGATCACCGACGGGTGCAGCAGCACCTCCGGCACCGGGTCCAGCCCCATGCTGATCGCCCAGTCCGCGAGCTTGCCCGCGGCCCAGAGCAGGTTCTTCGCCCGCTCCTGCCCGCCCGGCGGCGCCTGGGTCACCACGGCCCGGGCGAAGCCCGCGGCCTGCGGGGACACTGAGGACGGCTGCCAGCCGGCGATGTAGCCGGCTATTCCCGTTCCTGGCATCCGCTGCCTCCCGACATGTCCCCAGTAAAATACTGTGGAAGACGGGGAAACCGCGGATCTGAGACGGTGTGTCGCATGGAAGTCAGTCCCGGCCAGCAAGCAGCCCGCGAACGGATCGCCGCGGAGCTCGCTGCCACGGGCCTGGCCCTGCCCGGCACCCTGACCGTCCGTGCCTACGCCTGCGGCAAGCCAAACTGCCGCTGCCACGCCGACCCGCCCCGGCTGCACGGCCCTTACGCCGAATGGACCCGCAAGATCGGCGGCAAAACCGTCACCCGCCGCCTCACCGACGCTGAACTCACCGCCTGGCAGCCCCTGTTCGACAACGCGAGGAAAATGCGGGCCCTGCTCGCCGAACTCCAAGACCTCACCCTCAAGATCATCGAAGCTAGCCCTGGCCAGAACAACGACACCTAAACCACGCAAAACCCCGTGGCTGCCGCCCGCTTAACCTGTGGACGAAGCTCCGGACAGCCCGCAAAGGCCCAGCTCACAGCCAAACGTGAACACCTGACCTCTGGGATCTGGTCTCTGACCAGGTCAGAAGCTCTTTCCTTGGGCCCCAGCCTACGTCCAGGGCTGGGGTTTTCGGCTTGGTTGGGAGGAATTTGGGAGATCATCTTCTCCCTGCCTCCCGGTGCGGGTCGGTCTGGCTGGGTGTCTCGTGGTGTCGTTGCGTCCGGTGCTGGGGCGCGAAAGGGCGCCAGGAGTTCGTCGAGAAGCGGGACGGGTGAGTGTCCGTGGAGGGCGGCCCGTTCCCGCAGCGAGTCCTCCCAGCGGGCCTGGAGGGCGGCCTTGAGGTCTTCGCGCATCCGGTCCGAGGTGTGCGCGTAGAGGCCGCGCATGCCGGGCACCTCATGGCCCAGGCGATGCTCGGCGAGGATCTCGGGGATGCCGTCTTCGGCCATCCAGGTCTTGTGGCCGTGCCTCATGCCGTGCGGGTTCAGGCCGTACTTGACCGGGAGCCAGCAGGCGACCGGGATGTCCTCGGGGATGGGCCGGATGCCCCGGCCCCGCGGCCGGGTGTACGGTGACGCCTGGCTGGGCTGCGGCGCCCAGGTGGTGATGGGGATGCCTGGCCACGCGGAGGCATCGACGATGGTGAGCCGGGGCGGCTTGCTGGGCTGCGGCTGGTACCGGCCGTCACAGGCGGGGCGGAACACGCGGCGGGCGTAGTTGCTGCGCCGGGGGTGGCCGCCGTCCGGGCCGAGGAACACATAGTGCCCGCTGCCGCCGTGCTGGGTCGCACAGGCGCACCGCTGCCGGGTCTGGGCCTGGATCTGCCAGGCGAGCAGGTCGGCCAGGAACGGCGGGAGGTCCACGGGCAGGCAGGGTTCCCAGTGGGGGCTGCGGTAGGAGTCGTCCTTGGGCGGGAGCCGGTGGAACGTGCTGCGGATCTCACGCAGCTGCCACTCGACGTGGATCTCGTCGTCGTGGACGTATTCGTGTTCGAGGCCGATCGTCTCGCCCCAGCGCAGGCCGGTGTAAGCGATCGTGATCGACCATGGTGAAGTCCTCGTCCCGGCCAGACAGCAGCGCGGCCCGCTCGGCGACCAGCAAGGCCTGCAGCGGCGTAGCCCACACCCGCTGCGGCCCGCGGTCGAGCTTGCGGCCGGTCCGCCGTCCGCGGTTGCGGGGCCGTATCGCCGGGTTGTACGGGATCAGCGGCGGCTTCGCCGCGGCCGCGTCGCCCAGCATCGTGCACAGCACGGCCCGGGCGTCACGGGCCACGCGCCGGGAGACGCCGGTCCGGGCCGGGATGGAGTTCTCCCACCGGGTGATGTCCTCGGTGGTGAGCGACCCCAGCTCGCAGGTGCCGAACGATGGGCGGATGAACCGGCGGATCAGATACTCGCGGGTCTCCACGGTGCTGAGCCCGACGTCCTGCAGAGTCATCCACCGCTCGATCCAGTCGCTGACCATGATCTTCCCCGCGTTGGGGTCGGTCCACCGGCCTTCGCGGATCCTGGCCTCCTGGTCACGTCCCCAGGTGAGCGCGGCGGCCTTGGTCTCGAACCCGGACTCGCTGGTCTCGATGCCGCTCGGCAGCTTGTACTTCACCCGCCACGGCTTCGCGCTCCTGCCCCGCTTCTCCGCGTACGCCATGCTGTCCTCCGGGTGATGTCTCTCGTCGAACTGGCCGCTGGCCCTCCGGGCCGCCGGCGGCCGGGTCAGGCGCCGTCGTAGGTGACCGGCGGTGGCCGGTGCCGGTAGCGGCCACGGGTTGTTTCAGCGGCTTGCGCGGCGCTCGCGCAACGTGATGGGCTGGCGAGCCCCGGCCTTCATGATCTCGGCGATGTCGTCATCGCTGAACCGCAGATGCTTGCCAATGAACGTACACGGAATCAAACGAGCCGCAGCCTTTGTCTTGAGCCACGACTCACGAACCTTGAGGATTCCTGCTGCCTCAGCAGCAGTATAGAGCTGATCCGCCATTGTCACTCCGCTCTTTCTGCACGCAAGGTGCCCGAGCACGTCGCCGACTTCCTGTGTCTCACCTGGCACTATGGGATCGCGCTCAAAGTTACGTCAATCCCTCGCGCCCCTGTCAAACAAGAAGCACATGATCGGATTGCCGTCTCCGGTGATGACTAGTGCTGACTAGTGAGGCTCAGTTATGCACAATTCGCCTCAGCACCGCCGGCTGCGGTGGAAAAAGCTGGCGCGGTAAGGAAATCGTGGCCTTACGGATCGACCTGGTATGTCAACGTGTCTGAGCCCGCGCAGCCGCCAGCAGCTGCTGCCAGTCGGGAAAGGCTTCCTCTGCTGGCCTCGTCTGTGCGGTGCCGTTGCGCACTGCCGCCAGTTCCTCGTAGTAACCGGGCTGGCTGGTCGCAAAGGCTGTCAGCCTCCACGCATGCAGGAGCCGTCGTAGCTGCCGATAGCCGGCCGGGTCCTGTGCGGCCTCTACGGCCTCGCGATACTGACGGAGGAACTCCGCCCGTTCGCGCTCGGGCAGGTCCCGGAGAATGACCTCAGGGTCATCCGGATCCTCAGCCCAGACCGGCTCGGCGAACATGCAACCCAAGCTACAGCCGGGACCCGGACCCTGCCCGCCCCTCACGCTGGCGTTATCGCAAAGTGAAGAACACTCTTCAAATCGTGGATAGACGGAGTCGCGAGCCATAGCCTGGCGATCGCTTCTCGTGAAACTCTGGAGTGGCGGATAAGCGTCGGATGCGCCATCCCGGTCAGATGCGAACCGAAGTTTGGCAAGACGTTACGGCTGCTGAGCCTCGTCACGATGGCGGCGGATCTCGTTCAGTCGGCGAATGATCTCTCGGAGACCCATCTCATCGACCGCATCGCCGTACACACCGAGATGGCGGCCCGCCAACATCCGCAGATCGCAGGTCGGCAGGTCGGAAGCAACCGGATCACCAATGAACGGGTTCGATCTGTCTACTGGCTTACCCGAGGCGATGCAGTCCCAGAACTGTTCCTCGGTCACCTGAAGCTGCAGCGACCTAATCGTCGACTCCCACAAGGTGCCAAGTGAGGTGTTATCGACAGGATGGGAGATCTTCGTGTTCAGCACGGAGCCATCGGGAAGTTGCTTCCTGTACCTGTCATGATCGCCATGCGCCTTCCCCGTGGCTGTCTGCTTCGGCTCCCAGAGGTCGGCGCGGACAAACGCCTGAAGGTCACGGCGCGATGGGGTCACAGGGTGCAGCCAAGCCACTCCGCGAGCTGCTGGTTCGAGCTGATCTCCACGAGTAGCACCAAGCCCCAGTTCTCTCGATGGTTCGGTGCCTCGAACAGTTCCTCCCGCCACTCTGCCGCGTACTCTCGCAACTCGCTGATCATGGCGTCGATTACTGCCTCGTACGTAGGCGCCTCAGCCCAAAGCGGCACGCCTGGCAGAGAGGCCGACCACAGCCCACTGTCCTCGAGGTTCACCTGGGCATGGGAGGGCACAACGACCTCTAGGTAGTGCCGGAGGCCGTCGCTGGCATGCAGCTTCTCGCTGAACACTTTCCGTGCCCGCTCGAAATCCTGCACCGTCATGAACGTTTCCTTCCCAGGCTGTCACCTCATGCCTACCACCCAGGCTAGCAAGCAACCTTGTAACTCGCGAGCGATTGTAGCCACAATTTTGTGATACATTCTCCTCATGGTGGCGGATGCGCACGCCGTCGGTCTCCGGGATCTGCGGCATCACACGAGTGAGGTGCTGGCCAGGGTCCGCCGTGGCGAGACGATCGACGTGACCGAACACGGCCGGCTGATCGCACGGATCGTTCCCGTCGGGGAACGCCAGCCTGCCCCGGTGCTGGCGCGCCTGGTCGCGTCCGGGCGGGCCACCCTGGCCCGCCGCCCTGGCTACCGGCCCCGGATGCGACCCGGCGATGGGACTGACCGGCTCTCCGAGGCACTCGCGGCGCTGCGCGACGAGGAACGCTGGTGAGCCTCTACTACGCCGATACGTCCGCAGTGATCAAGCTGCTCGTCGAGGAAAGCCACTCCAAGGCGTTCGCGGCGTTCTATGACGCGCATGCGGATGCTGAATGGGTCAGCTCGGCGCTGCTGCGGATCGAGATCACCCGGGCCGTGTCCCGCGCCATGCCCACCCTGCTGCCCGATGCCCGGGACCTGCTGCCCGCATTCTCGTTCGTCGCGATCGACGACGACATCGTGGAGGCAGCGATGAACGAGCCCGATCGAGGGCTGCGTTCCCGGGACGCGATCCACCTGGCCACGGCCCGCATTCTCGGCGAGGACCTGGACGCCCTCGTGAGCTACGACGACCGCCTGCTCAAGGCAGCGACCGATGCAGGCCTGGAGACGGCGTCTCCCCGGGACTGACCGCCGCGCAGGATGGGTCGCTGCCACGGCAGCGGTGATGATCACATCAGCCAGATTCGGCGAGGAGGTCATCGCGGCCGCGGCAGACCCCCTTGCGCGAGTTCAGCCGTCAGCTGTCCGGGATCAGGTCGGCTACGTCATTGTGCAGCTTGGCCATCGCCTGGTCGAACGTGGCGAGCCGGGAACCGCGGGCCCGAGCGAGCTGGGCCAGGTAAGCGTCGGTGACCTGACGGTGTCCGATGATCCCCTGAATGGGAACGTCCGCGTACCCGACATCGTCGGGCCAGAATTCGTGCCGCGCGTCGCCGGTGGCCTCGTTGAGAACTGCTTGCGCGGTGGCGGCCGGCTGGCCTTCGCGGATGAGCAGGCGCATGAGGCTGCCCTGGGTAATTGGGCAGGTTGCGAACTTCCCGCTGGTGCCGACGAACCAGTTCTCAGCAGCCACATGGTGAACGTGATCATCGACGAGCAGGGCGATGAGCACGTTCGCGTCGAGCAGGACGGTCACTGATCGTCGTCCTCAAGCCGCCTTACGTCCTCACTGGTGATCGTCCTGCCGAGGTGCGCGACGGGCAAGCCAGTACGGGCACTTCTCGCTATCTCACCAGGCTTGCCCGAGCCGAGTCCCCGGCGGATAAGCCCGGCGACGGCCTGGCTCAACGACTGATGGGTATCCCTGGCGATCGCGACCGCCTGAGCGTGAAGATCATCAGGGATGTCGAGGGTAGTGCGCATACCAGAAGTATAACTTCACTTCATCATGATGCAATGATGCGTCCTTGGCCGCCCAAAATCGCCGTGCGGGTTGTGCTTGACCCGCCACAGCGCCGCGCAGAGTCGCCCGCTGTCACAGGATCAGCCCGTGAGGCGGGCCGTCTACGCTTACGAACAAGCCGCGCTCACGGCTAGAAAAGGGTCTCAGCATCCCTGTCGCCTCCCGACTCTGGGCCGCGAAGCTCGCGAGCGACAGCGAGCTCCCGTCGTGGCGGGTGGCAAGCCGTACGAACAGCCGCGCCGTCACCAGGGCGTCGAAGGTGGCGCGATACGGGACAAGGCCGGAGGGCAGGCCGTCAGCCAGCAAGAACCCTGTGACCAGCGCGCCGAGCTTGTAACTCACCTGGCCCGGCAGCAGCCGCCGGGCGAGCTTGAAAGTGTCAAGGATCTCGGGGCACTCCCATCCGCCGAGATGGCGCCGCAGCACCCCGGCATCGACGTGCGCGTTGTGCGCGACCAAGACGTCGGCATCAAGCGCGTCTCGGACTTCGCTTTCGATGTCAGCAAAGGCTGGCGCTGCCGCTAGGGCCTCGTTCGTCAGGCCGCGGAAGCGAGCGGCGATACGGCTGACCGGACGCGGGGGCCTCACCAGCCAGCTGGCTGGCGCACCAATGATGCCCGCGGCGACGGGCACCACCGCCACCTCGACGAGATCGGGTGGCTGCTGGCCGTTGCCCTCTACGTCCACCACCGCGTAGCGCATGCTCGCCCAGCTAGTCATCTTCTGGTGCCGCCTTCCATCCAGTATCGGCGCGTCCGTGACAGCGCGGGTGGTGCGGGTCCCGCTCGTCCTGCACTCGGAAGTTAGGCGCGTGCTGCAGGTAAAAGCGTGGCTGCTCAACAGCCAGGCCGGACACCACGGCCGCTCGGTGGGTGATCTCCGCAACCACAAGATCATCCGCTTCGGGGCAGTGCGTAAGCGACTTCGCGGATCTCCGCGGCAGTCGGCATGCGGTGCGAGGCGCGCCGGTTTATCCGGCAGCCACCAGGTACTCGAAGTTCCCGCGGCCGACGGTGCGTTCCAGCGTGCGGATGACCGGGCGCGGATCGTCATAAGGACCGGAGATGTACAGCGGCTTGCCGTCCTTGCCGAAGGTGATGGCGCCCGGACCGGTCCACGGGCCGAGATGCCCCTCGGCGGCTGCGAAGTCGGGGTGCGGGTCAAAGCCGAGGCCGCGCGCGTACCCGGCCGAACCCAGCACCACCTCGCGGGCCAGCTCGATGGGCACCTCGACCGGATCACCGTCGTATCCGGAGAAGAAGTCGCGGACGAACCCCTGCAGGCCAAGGTCGTCCACAATTTTCGGGCCGAGGGCGTTCTTCACCCCGAGACAGTAGAGATCGGCGAGATAGCCGCAAACCGAGACCTTGCCATGCCTGTGCTTGCGGGCGACCAGCACCGCGGCGAGGCCGTCGATCCCCGCGGCCGGATCCTCGTGCAACAGCCAATCGGGATGACCGCAGACAGTCAGACCAGTGCTCCAGCCCGGGCTGATCCAGCAGCCAGCCAGCGCGGGCCCTGACGCTTCGGCCTGCGCCCCGGCAGCCGCGGCGCGAACCAGGCGGGCCGCTTCGCCGGGCCTAATCCCCAGGGCACGGGCGATCTGCTTGGGGGTCTGCCCCCGCTCCCGCAGCAGACGTACAGATTCGAGACGCTCATCGGGCTGCACGGGAACCGATCTTAGAACAGCAAGACACCCGCATTCCCAAGCCCGGCACACCTGCGGATCGGGA
>CAVYQF010000020.1:0-86449 GCA_963770545.1 uncultured Actinomycetes bacterium
CCGTCCCACCGGGCGGTCCAGCCCAGGCTCCTCAGCGAACTCCCGGGGGCCAGCAGCCTGCGGCAACTCCTCAGCCTCCACGGCGCCACCTGGCAAATCCCAGGTATCCCGGTAGACAGGATCAACGAGGAGAACCCTTCCTGATGGGTCGCGGCACAAAGCGCCTGCTCTCATCAAGGGGCAGGGCAGCGATCAGGAAGTTAGACAGCACCAGGAGCGATGCCAGATAGTAGCCCCGATATCAGCGATGATCGGCCCGCCGTCCGCGCCAGCCGCAGCCTCGCATCGGTGCCGGCCGGCACCCGGAAAGGAGTCACCCACCATGGCCGAGAGCGAACTGTTCGACAGGGCCTTCAAACGCGACGGGATGTCCTGGGCGCTGAGTACGTTAACGCGAACCTCGCTGACACCGACGAGTTCATGATGGCCTTCCAGCGCGTCGTGACTGAGTGGGCGTGGGGGTACGCGTGGAGCAGGCCAGGTCTGGATCGCAAGACACGGAGCATGCTGAATCTTGCCATCTTGACGGCGCTCGGGCGGCCCGACGAGCTGGGCATCTACGTGAAGGGCGCGATCGCCACCGGCGTATCGGCCGACGAGATCAAGGAGATATTGATCCACGCCACCGTGTACTGCGGCACACCAGCCGGGCGCCAGGCGTTCCGGGCAGCGCATGAGGCTCTCCTGGCGGAAGGCGTGTTGGATCGTCCCAGCTGAGCGCCTGGAACCGGGATCGTGCCAGCACGTCACCACGGCCGCAGGAAGACACCTCGCATTACCGGGGCTTCGCCTCACTTCATGAGCCAGCCGGCGTGGCGCCCCCGGCTGGAGTGGCGGAATGGCTAGCCGCGGTTGCTTGCCACGATTGTGTGAAAATCGCAGAATGTAACGTCAGATTTCTACTTTCCCAAGGGGCCTGCTCGCATGCTTGAGGATCTCAACGGTCAGGTCGCTGTGGTCACCGGCGGAGCCCGAGGCATCGGTTTCTCGCTGGCCGGCGCCCTGGCCCGGCAGGGCGTCCACGTCGCGCTGCTGGACCTGCTCCCCGACGTCACGGACAGCGCCCAGACCCTGGCGGCGGCCGGGGTGAAGACCCGAGGGCTCAGAGTGGACGTGACCAGCGAAGAGGCCCTGGCCACTGCGTTCGCCAAGGTCAGCCAGGAGCTGGGTTCGCCTGCCATCCTGGTCAATGCCGCCGGGATCACCATCTGGGAGGACAGCCTGGAAGGCACCAAGGCTTCCTGGTCGAAGGTCATCGAGGTGAACCTGACCGGGACGTACCTGACCTGCCAGGCGTTCGGGCGGGCCTGCCGCGACGCCGGTCACGGCGGCGCGATCGTGAACGTCTCGTCGATGTCCGCGACGGTGGTCAACATCCCGCAACACCAGGTCAGCTACCACGCCTCCAAGGCCGGCGTGGACATGGTGACCAAAGCCCTGGCCGTGGAGTGGGCACCGCTCGGGATCCGGGTGAACGCCATCGCGCCCGGCTACATCCTCTCGGACATGACCCGCCAGTTCACCGAGGCGAACCCGGCGCTGGCCGAGCAGTGGCGCGGGCTGATCCCGGCCGGCCGGATGGGCGAGCCCGCGGATCTCGAGGGCCTCGTCGTCCTGCTCTGCTCGTCGGCCTCCGGATATCTGACGGGACAGTCGGTCGTGATCGACGGTGGCTATACCGCTATCTAACGCCGCGGCGTCCGCCGGCCGGTCAGAGCAGCAGCACCCGGTCCCGGTAGGGGTCGAGCCTGGGGTCGGCAGGGTCGAGTTCGGTCACCAGGGTCTTGATCTGGTCGAGGTTCAGCGCCCGGACCGCCGAGCGCTGGCTCAGCTTCGTGGAGTCCACCGCGAGCACGACGGACTGCGACGCGCGGGCCATGGCCTGCTTCATCTCGACTTCCTCCACGGTCGGCTCCATCGTGCCCAGCTCGGGATCGAGCGCGCTCGCGGACAGGAAACAGCAGGACAGGGAGAATCCCTCAAGCGTGCGCTGGGCCACCGGACCGACCAGGCTGCCGGTCCGGCGGTCGAGCTCACCGCCGGACAGGAAGGCACGAACACCGGTCCGCGACTGCAAGGCCTGGAACGCCGGGATGCCGTAGGTGACGACCACCAGATGATCAACGGCGGGCAGGTCCTCGGCGAACCGGAACAGGGTCGTCGAGGCGTCGATGGCCACGGAGTCGTGCTGGAGCACAAGCGGCCCGAGTTTCCCGGCGATCCGCCGCTTGGCGCTCAGCGCCCGGGACTGGCGGATCTCGAATTCCTCGGTGCCCACGAAGATCGCGCCGCCGCGCACCAGGCGGGCCGTGCCCTCGCGTTCCAGGCCTTTGAGGTCGCGCCGGATGGTCATGTGGTGGACCCCGAGCTGACCGGCGGCGCCGGTGATGTCCACCCGGCCCGACTCACGCAGCAGATCGAGCAGGACCTGCCGCCGCTCTTCGGCGGCAAGCGATCCGCCCAGGCTCATCAGTTCCCGATCCTCCACCCGGTCGGCGCCACCCTTAGCTGGCTCTCAAGGTAGCGAGGCCAGAGGGGGGCCTGGCCATTGTAACGGGCGTTATTTTAAGCTAAATTCACAAGATAAAACAGTCGCTCGTTCAGTGAAGTGCCGGCGCTAGGGCCTGGGGACGTGGCGAAGCCGAATCTGCCGAGCATCCGGAGTCCGGCATGGAATCTGAGCTCCGCACCCTGGTGGAGTTGTCGCGCACCCTGGGTGAACCGGGCCGGGATCTGGTCATCCTGGCCGAGGGCAACACCTCGATCCGTACCGACCCGGACCGGATGCTGGTGAAGACCAGCGGTTCTCAGCTGGGCACGGCCGGCGACGAGGACTTCGTCGAGGTGGGTATCCGGGCCATGCTCGATCTGGTCCACGACGAGACGGCCGGGGACGGCGACGTCAAGCGGGTGTTCGGTGAAGTCAGCCGCGGGGGGAGGCGGCCTTCGGTCGAGGCCATGCTGCACGCGATCTGCCTGAGCGTCGGCGGGGCCAGCGTCGTCGGGCACACCCATCCGGTCCCGGTGAACATCGTCCTCTGCTCCCCGCACGCCGAGCGGATGTCCTCCTCTGTCCTGTTCCCGGAGCAGGTCGTGATCCTCGGCCGCAAACCCGTCTTCGTGCCGTACCTGGATCCGGGCCTGACCCTGGCCCGGGCCGTGCGGCAGGAAATTTTGCGGCACATCGAACTCGACGGTGCTCCGCCGAAGGTGATCTACCTCGGCAACCATGGCCTCTTCGCCCTGGGCGAGTCCGCGGCGGAGGTCCTGCAGATCACGGCGATGGCGGTGAAGGTAAGCCGGATTCTCGGTGGGGCCCTCACTCTTGGCGGGGTGCGCACCCTCTCGGAGAGTGACGTGGCCCGGATCGACGGGCGACCGGACGAGATCTACCGGCGCCAGGTACTGGCCGAGACCTGGCGGAGCGCCGGACGCCAGAGCGACGGCCACCGGAGCACCGGCCACCAGAGCACCGGCAGTCAGGCGGATGGCTCCGATGACTGAGTCGCTGCGGGACCAGGTCGCGGTGATCACCGGCGCATCGAGCGGGATCGGCCTGGCCATCGCCCGCGCCCTGGCCGCGGAGGGTGCGCAACTCGTGCTCGGGGCCCGCTCGCAGCCAAAGCTCGACGAAGCGGTCGCCACCCTCGGCGAGGCGGCCGTCGCGGTTCGCACCGACGTGACCGACGCCGCGAACGTCGAGGCCCTGATCGAGACGGCGATCGGGCGCCACGGCCGGATCGACATCCTGATCGCCAACGCCGGTGTCTACGCGGGCGGCGACTTCGCGGACGCCGACCCCGCCGAACTGCTCGCCCTGATCGACACCAACGTGGGCGGCATCCTGCGGACGGTGCACACCGCGCTCAAGCACATGATCCCCGCCGGGACCGGGAACATCGTGGTCACCAGTTCGGTGGCCGGGCACCAGGTGACGTACTGGGAGCCGGTGTACTCGGCGTCGAAGCACGCCGTCCACGCGCTGACTCACGGGATCCGGCGCCAGCTGATCGGGACCGGAGTGCGGATCGGATCCGTGGCACCCGGGGTCGTCCTGAACGACCTGTGGAAGGTGACGGACGCCGCCGCGGTGGAGGCTGGCGTCGCGGCGGGGACCGGGGTGCGGTCCGAGGACGTGGCCGACGCCGTCCTGTACATGCTGACCCGGCCCCGCCACGTCAACATCCGGGACCTGGTCATCCTGCCGGTCAACCAGGAGATCTGAGTACCGGCGGATGCTCGTGGCGCGGCGACGGCGGCGCGGGTGAGGGCGGCGCGGGTGAGAGCGGCGCGGGTGAGAGCGGCGCGGGTGAGAGCGGCGCGGGTGAGAGCGGCGCGGGTGAGGGCGGCCGCTTTCTCCCGACCGTCTTCCTGGGCTTCCGGGCTGGCGCCTCACCTTGAGGGGACGCCGTAAGCTTCCAGCATAAGTTTCTGTTGTAAGTTTATTGTGTAAGCCGTCGGCGTGCGGGTAGTGGGAGCCGGCCCGGCACAAGGGGGGCAAGCACGGGCCACCGGCTCAGGGCCGGTGGCCCGTGCACCCCTCAGGCGCAGCCAGGCCGCCCGCCTGGCGCGCATGAGCGCCTGGCGCGCACGGCAACCCGCGCTAGGTCCTTGTGCCCTGCGGTGAGCAGCGCCGCAGTGAGCAGCACTGCCACCCGGCGCCACGGCCAGTTCGTGGCGCTGGCCCGAAATTCACTCAACCCGAGGAGATGGCCCGGATGACCGAGAACTACCCGACAGGAACCACACCGCCGGCCGGTGAATGGCAACAGCCGGCGGACCAATGGCAGCAGCCGGCCGGCGAATGGCCGCAGCCGGAGCAGGACACGTCTCGGCTGGTCAAGGATCAGGCATCTGACCTGGCTAACAGCGGTGTTCAGGCCGGAAAGCATGTGGGTGATGTGGCCCGGGAGCAGGCCTCGGGTGTCGCGGCCGAGGCCGGGCGCCAGGGCAGGAACCTGGTCGAGCAAGCTCAAGGCCAACTGCATGAGCAGGCCGCCGAGGGGCAGCAGCGGATAGCCAAGAAGCTGCTTTCGCTCAGTGACGAACTCCGCTCCATGGCCGAGAACTCCAACCAGGGCGTAGCGGCCGACGTGGCCCAGCAGGCAGCATCACGGGTCCGTGAGGCCGGGCACTGGCTGGAGAAGCGCGAACCCGGACAGGTGGTGAATGAGGTGCAGTCCTTCGCGCGTCGCAGGCCGGCCGTGTTCCTGGTGCTTGCGGCAGGAGCGGGCCTGGTGGCCGGCCGCCTGACCCGAGGGCTGAAAGACGCGGGGGCCGGCGATTCTGCGGAAACGGCCATACCCGCGACCGCGCCGGGGCTGGACTGGGAGCCGGCCCGGCCGGCTGACGTGGCTGGCTACCCGTCCTACGGCGAGGGCGTTCCGGCAGTCGTCACCGACGACCCCTACCGGGACACGCTGTGACCCGCCCGCTCGAGCCGGCCGTGCCGCCGTCTGACTCGCGGGCGTCTGTCGGCGAGCTGTTCTCAGAGGTTGCGGAGGATCTCAGCACGCTCCTGCGCCAGGAGGTGGAACTGGCCAAGGCTGAGCTGCGCCAGTCAGCCATCCGGGCCGGAAAAGGCGCCGGGCTGCTGGCCGGGGCCGGGATCAGCGGTCACATGGTCTTGCTGTTCGCGTCGGTGGCCGCGTGGTGGGGCATCGGCGACGCCACTGGCCGTGGCTGGGCCGCGCTGATCGTCGCCGCCATCTGGCTGATCGTCGCCGCGGTCCTCGGGCTGACCGGGCGCCGCGAGATCAGCGCCGTCCCCGGTGTCCCGCAGACCGCGGAGACCGTCAAGCAGATCCCTAACGCAGTACGAGGAAACGAGGGCACGTCATGAGCACCGATCCAGACCAGATCCGCGAGCAGATCGAGGAAACCCGCACCAACCTGAGCGAGGACGTCAACACCCTGGCCGATACGGTCAACCCGGCCCAGGCCGCCAAGCGCCAGGCAGCCAGCGCCCGTTCCACGGTCCGGGGAGTAAAGGACAAGGTCATGGGCACCGCGTCAGAGTCCGTCTCCAGCACCCGCACTGCCGCGGGGCAGCAGGGGTCGGCGGTCCGGGAGAAAATGTCAGCCGCCCAGGGCAAGGTGTCAGCGGCCCCGGCCCAGTTGCGCCGCCAGACGGCGGGTAACCCGCTGGCGGTCGGCCTGATCGCAGTCGGGGTGGGCTGGCTCGTGGGCTCCCTTCTGCCGGCCAGCCCGGCCGAGGAGCGTGCGGCGGTGAAGGTCAAGGAGGCCGCCGCGCCGGCCGTGACCAGCGCCGCCAAAGATGCCGCGGTCAACCTCCAGGACTCCGCCCAGCAGGCCGCCGAGTCGGTCAAGGTGGCCGCGACCGACGCCGCAGCGACCGTCAAGGACGAGACCGCCAGCTCGGCGCACGACGTCCAGGACCAGGCCCAGGCCGCTCGGGGCACCGTGACCGGCAGCCACCAGTAACACCGATTCCCGCGCGACAAGGCTGGCCGGTCACCCGCCTGGGTGCCCGGCCAGCGGCGTACCCGAAATCCCGACCCGGCCGCGGGGCACCTGAAACGCCGCGCACCTGAAACGCCGCGCACCTGAAACGCGGGGCACCTGAAACGCGGGGCACCTGAAACCTGCCGTGCGACGACTAGTTAGGAGGGTCATCGCCGATGGCCAGATCACGAAGTGCGGGCCGCGATGCCCGCGAGGATGCACCCAATGACCCGACGGACCTGAGCGGCGGCTCCTGGCGTGACGCGGCCAAGCGGACGCTGAAGGAGTACAAGGACGACGACCTGCAAGACCGGGCGGCGGCGCTGACCTATTTCGGCATCCAGTCGATCTTCCCGGGCCTGCTCGTCCTGGCCTCCCTGCTCGGCCTGGTTGGCCACTCCGTCACCCAGTCGCTCATCACCAACGTCGGCAAGGTAGCGCCGGCCTCCGTCCGCACCATCATCAGCGACAACGTCAAGCACCTGCAGGCGAACCACACCGCCTCCGGGATCGTCGGCATCGTGGCGCTCGCGCTCGCCCTGTGGTCGGCGTCGAACTATGTCGCGGCCTTCATGCGTGCTTCCAACGTCATCTATGACGTCCCCGAGGGCCGCCCGATCTGGAAGACGGCACCGATCCGGCTGGGTGTCACCATCGTCACGATGGTCTTGCTGGTGGCGGCGGCCGTCATCGTGGTGGTGACCGGAGGGCTGGCGCAGAAGGCCGGGAACGCGCTGGGGGTCGGCTCGGTCGCCGTCACGGTGTGGGACATCGCCAAGTGGCCGGTCCTGCTGGTCATCATCGGGCTGATCCTGGCCATCTTGTTCTGGGCCAGCCCGAACGCCAAGCACGGCTTCCAGTGGGTCAGCCCGGGTGGCTTCATCGCCGTCGTCCTGTGGCTCATCGCCTCCGCGTTGTTTGCCCTCTACGTGGCCAACTTCAGCCACTACAACAAGATCTACGGCAGCCTGGCCGGCGTCATCGTCTTCCTGATCTGGATGTGGATCTCCAACGTGGCCATCCTGTTCGGCGCCGAATTCAACGCCGAACTCGAACGCGGCCGCGCCGTCGCGGGCGGCCACCCAATCGAGGAGGAGCCCTTTTCAGAACTGCGTGACGACCGGAAACTGCGGAAGAAGGAGAAGGGCAAGCGTTAGGGCAGGCGGCGCGGTGGGCGCGCGGCGCAGTAGCAGACCTGAGATGATCAGCAGGCGAGCAGCCGGCCGGTGGTCTCGATCGCGCTGGCCGCTAGGCACAGCTGTCGTCTCGAGGTGAGGTTTGGTGACACAGGCGCGGACCAGGCCCGGCCGCCGGAGCCGGCCCGGCCGGGGGCTGTCGCTGGACCGGATCGTCACGACCACGCTGGAACTGGTGGACGAGCAGGGCATCGGGGCCGCGACCATGCGCGCGGTGGCCTCCCGGCTGGGAGTCCGCTCGATGTCGCTGTACCGGTACGTGGCGGATCGCGACGAACTGCTTGACGCGGTCGTGGACCGTATCGTGAACGAACTCGGAGACGATCCAGAGGTCCAGCTGCGCCCGGCAGGCGGCTGGCGCCCCTACCTGACCGGGATGGCACGTGGGGTACGCCGTTACGCCCGGGCGCACCCGCACGCTTTCCCGCTGGTGGCCACCCGCCCCCCGGCCGCTCCCTGGGTTAATCCGCCGCTCCGGTCGCTGCGCTGGGTCGAGTCGATGCTGAGCGGCCTGGCCGACGAGGGGTTCACCGACGAGCAGGTGCTGTTCACCTACCGCACGTTCAACAGTTTCCTGCTGGGTTACCTGCTGCTGGAAACCAGCGCCATGGCGCTGCAGGACCCCAAACCCGGCGACGGGTCCTTCACCAGCGCCGACACTAGCGCGGACGGGGACAGCGGGACGGCTGGGCAGGCCGCGGCCAACCCGGTCCCCGGCGGGCTGAGCCCAGCCCGCTCGCCTGAGCAGCGGGAAGCAGTCGAGGACGCTGACAGCCCGCGCGAGCTGATCGACCCAGCGGATGAGATCGACCGCCGACGCTTTCCGACGGTGTACCGCCTGGCGGCGGGGCTCGCCGAGGACCGCTGGGAACGGGAGTTCGGGACCGGCCTGGAGGACATGCTCGACCGCATTGCGGCCTTCGTGGCCGGGAGCCCTGATTCCAGCCCCGGTTGACACGCACGCAGGTCTGGCCGATCTCAATGATGTGACCACAGGGCAGCCCGGTAGCCCGCACGCCTTGTTTGTTTCTATTTGTCTGTTTTAATAGGGCAGTCGGGGCTGTGGGGGACCGGCCGGCCTGGGGTGCGCTGACCCGAGGCCGGCCACTGGGGCTCGCCGTTGATGCCGGGCCGGGGATGACCCGGACCCACGGCTCTTGCCCGGCCTAGGGGGAAGGTGGGGGCACATGAGGTCATTCAAGGCTGGCCTGATCACGAGTTCGCTTCTGACACCGGTGCTGGTGGTGGGGGGAATGCTCGCGCAGGCTGGGCCGGCCGGGGCCAGCACGGGTCATGGTCATCAGGCCCTGTTCGTCTCGAAAAACGCGAGCTCAACCGGATCGGGCCAGTCCTGCAACACGGCCAGGTACAAAACCATAAGGTCGGCGCTCAAGGCGGCACCGCCCTGGTCGGCCGTGGTGGTATGCCCCGGGAGCTACCACGAGCAGGTGGTGGTCAAGAAACCGGTCTCGCTGATCGGCCTGCACGCGACCATCAATGAGCAGGGCGTCAATCCGAAGTTCGTGGTGAACCCGCCCGGCGTCGGGAAACTGACCATCTTCGCCGGCGTGGTCATCGTCAGCTCGCATGTGCGCGTGCAAGGCTTCACGATCACGAACGCTCTCGGCGAGGGCGTCCTGGCCGCCGGGGTGCAGGGCACCATCAGCGACATCACCATCGAGCACAACGCGGTGGTGCACAACGACCTGGGCGGGGGTGTCCCGCCCGCGTCGGCCTACTTCGAATGCCAGGCCCAGGGGCAGGTACCCGGTGACTGCGGGGAGGGCGTGCACCTCCTGGCCGTCGCGGATTCCCAGGTGAACGGGAACTTCATCGCCCACAACTCCGGCGGGGTCCTGCTGACCGACGAGACCGGGCCGACCCACAACAACGTGATCGAGAACAACATCGTCACCCGCAACGCCTCCGACTGCGGGATCACGGTGCCCGGTCACAACCCGGCCGCGCTGAACTCCAAGGGCCAGCGGCAGCCGGCCGTCGCCGGGGTCTATGACAACGCCATCGTGCACAACGTGGTCACCAACAACGGCCGCGAGGGCGAGGGTGCGGGCGTTCTGTTCGCGAATGCCTCGGCCGGCACGGCGTCGTACAACAACCTGGTCGAAGGTAACTTCATCGCCGGCAACGGGCTGTCCGGCGTGACCATGCACGCGCACACGCTGATGCCGGGCCAGTTCGAGGACCTGAGTGGCAACAAGATCATCGGTAACAAGATCGGGACGAACAACCTGGACGGGGACACGCTCGACTCACCCGTCTCGCCCACGGACATGAAGACCACCGGCGTCCTCGTGTTCTCCGGCGGCACCAGCGTGCGCGTGGTGATCGCGCATAACCACATCTTCGACAACAAGATCGGCATCTGGCTCAGCAAGCCGGTGAAGGCGTTCGGCCTCGGCACGAATTCCTTCCGCCATGTGAGGACGCCGATTTCGGCCGGTCACTGATCCAGAACCAGAGGACGCGTGAGGCGGCCCGGCCATCCAGGTGGCCGGGCCGCGTTCCGCAGGGGAGGCGGTGAGGTGTTCAACGGCGGGAGCATGGAATCGCCGTACGCCCGCCTGCCACTCCCGCGCCGCGTCGTGATCAACTGATTGGTGTCGTCATGACGACACCAATCAGTTGATCACGAAGGTTGGCTGGGCTCCCTGGGGCTGATGGGGAATGTGAGGCAATCCTCGCAGCTCGGCCTCCTATTCTGGGTAACTGGCGGGGTGCCACGGCAGCAACGGTTCGGTGCTCCCGCCCGAGCCCAGCAGGTACCCGGCATCTCCGCTCACCTCGGGTTCGCGGGTGCGGCGAGCCCGCCACCTGGACGGCAGGAACATCGGGATGATCATCGCCAGGCCGGCCGCCGCGAGGATCCCGTGAGCCAGCATGGCCTCGAAACCTGCCCCGTACGGGTGGGACTTCAGCGGGATCAGGTGCACCGCGTGCCGGACGCTGTCCAGGTACAGCGCGGTCAGGCCGAGCAGCAGCAGCCCGGGCAGCCCGGCGGCGAGTGGCGAGATCCGCGGCGCCGCGATCAGGATCCCGGCCAGCAGGCCGGTGATCGCTACAGCAGCCAGCCCCGCGAGCATGTGGTGATCGGAAAGCAGGGAGCCACCGCCGGCCGGCAACCGGGTCAGCGGGGTGGTCAGCGCCGTCAGCCGCAGGTATCCCCAGGCGCCAGCGAAGAACAGTACTCCGGCCATAACGACCGCCAGGAGGATCCCGATCAGATGCCGCATGAGCTCACCTTCCGCTCGCTACCTGCCCTAACTCCGCCATTGAAGACCGCCACCAGCGCCGGGACATGACGCCTCCGGCCGGCAAGAGGCCATTCCATGGCAGCACAAAATTCAGCCGGCAGCGTAGCGACCGGCCAAGGCCGTCCCATTCACCCGGCCACCCAGCGTCCTGAACAGGGAAAATAGCGTCATCACCGGTTCTGGCTGTCGGGCTATCCGCGCCAACTGTTGGCGCATGGGATCACTATTCGCCAAGGATTGCGTCAGTGAGCGAACGTCAAGCCTCAGTCCAGACCGACGGCCCCGGCCGTCGGTCTCGCGACGGCTCCGGCCTTCTGTCTCGCGACCGCGACGAAACGCTGCACGGCAGGACTGGGGTCGCCGGCGCGCCAGGCCAGGCACAGCGGGGTGGCGGGCACCCCACGGCCCGGCACGAACGTGATCCCCGGCCGCGCGTGGAACGTCTCGGCCGACGCAGGGCAGAGGCTGACCCCACGGCCTGCGGCCACATATTCGCGCCACTCGTCGATGGTCCGGGCGGTGGCCCCGATGACCGGCGGCGCTCCGTTCGGCCGTGGGCTGAGGAGCCAGTCGTCCCGCCAGGCCGTCGGGTGGCAGCCGTCGGTCGCGGCCGCGGCCGCGATCCAGGGCAGCGCCTCGGTATCGCTCAGGAGCAGGCGGTCGCGGCCAGCGAGCGGGTGGCCGGAAGGCAGCACCCACACCCGGGGTTCCTCGGCCAGGGTGGCGAGCTCGAGGCCCGCGGCACGGATCGGCGGGCGGACGAAGGCCACATCGGTGCTGCGGTCCAGCAGGCCGCCCGCCGGATGCGTGAGCTCGAAGGAGTTCAGCCGGACCTCGACCCCGGGTTCCTCACGCTGGAACGCCGCGAGGATCTGCGTCGGAAGGTCGCCGCCTGCCGCGACGCTCAGGCCCACCGGCAGGACGCCCCCGATCGCGTGGGCCGAGTTGCGGGCGGCAGACGCGGCCCGGTCCAGTTCGGCCAGGGTGGAGCGCGCCCCGTCCAGGAAGCTGGCGCCCGCGGCGGTGACCGACGCTCCGCGGCTGCTGCGCTCCAGGAGCCGGACACCCAGAATCGTTTCGAGTTGCTGGATCTGGGTGCTCAGCACCTGCTGGGTGATGTGCACCCGCCGGGCCGCGCCCGTGAAGCTGCCTTCCTCGGCAACCGCGACGAAGTAACGCAGGTGCCGGACCTCAATGTCCATCGCGGCCGATCGTACCGGCCGGGACCAGATCAGCCGTCCTGGCGTCCGCCCCTCGCCTCGCGGGCGCATCCGCGCGCCGCTTCGCGGGCAGGACCAGGAAAGTGACCTGTGCGAGGCCGGTATGGACCAGCACGACCGAGCCGTGGCCCCCGAGCGGGCGGGGGGTCCGGGCCACGACGACATCGGGGAGAACTTATGAGCACCGATCAGGCTGACCAGGCCGCCAGCGCACCGGGCCATGAGGCGGCCACCTCAGGTGGCGAGGGTCCGCTGGCCCGGCTGCTGGAAACCCGGGGCGGGACCGCGGCCCCAGAGGTCCCGTTCGTCATCGAGCACCGCGAAGCCCTGATCTACATGCTGTGCCAGGCGGCCGAACTCGAGCACGGGATCATGTGCCAGTACCTGTTCGCCGCGTTCTCGCTCAAGGAATCCGAGGACGAGGGGCTGACCCCGGACGAGCTGGCCGCCGTCACGCGCTGGCAGCGGCAGATCCTGAGCGTGGCCGCGGGAGAGATGCTGCATCTGGCCCTGGTCCACAACCTGCTCTCGGCCATCGGCGCCGCCCCGCACCTGTCCCGGCCGAACCTGCCCGCCCCGGCCGGGCACTACCCCGCTGGGGTGCAGCTGGCCCTGCTGCCGTTCGGTGAAGCGGCCCTGCGGCATTTCATGTACCTGGAGCGCCCGGAGGGTATGGATCTTCAGGATGCCGAGGGCCTGGCCGCCATGCAGACCGCCCTGCCGAGCGTGAACCCGCGTGACATCGTCCCCACCGGCCAGGACTTCCGCACGGTCGGGCACCTGTACCGCTCGGTCGAGGCCGGCTTCCGGCACCTGACCGAGAAGTACGGGGAAGACTGGCTGTTCACCGGGCCGCCCCGGGCGCAGGCCACCCCGGCGCTGTTCGGCTGGCCGAACCTGCTGCCGGTCACCGGGCTGGACAGCGCCTGCGCCGCGGTCGAGGAAATCGTGGAGCAGGGCGAGGGCCCGCGGGGACACTGGCAGGAAGCGCACTTCGGCCAGTTCGTGGCGATCCTGGACGAGTACGAGCAGATGCGGGAGGCCAACCCCGGATTCGAGCCAGCCCGTCCAGTGATGGCCGCGAACGTCCGCCCGCACGACCGGGCCGACGCCGTGCCCGTGATCACCGACCCGCTCACCGCGCGGGTCACCGACCTGTTCAATGTCAACTACGAGATCCTGCTGCAGCTCTTCGAGCGGTTCTTCGCGCACACCACCGAGACCGACGCCCAGCTCAAGGTCCTGGCGGATGCCTCGGTGGCGCTGATGGTGCAGGTGATCAAGCCGCTCGGCAGCCTGATCACCACCCTGCCGCCCGGCCCGGCGTACCCGGGGCGCACGGCCGGGCCCAGCTTCGAGCTGTTCTACGAGTCCGACTACCTGATGCCGCACCAGCACGCGGCCTGGGCGCTGCTGGCCGAGCGGCTGGACGTAGCGGCCTGGCTGTGCAGCGAACTGTGCGCCGGGCGCGGTACGGCCATCGCGGCCCAGCTGGAACCGGTGCTCGACGCCATCCGCCAGATCGCCGCATCCCTGGCCGCGCATCTGGAGGCCGGCACCCCCCAGGCCGCCCTGGCGTCGGCCCGGCCGAGGCTGCTGGCCGCCGACATCGACGCCCTGGCCATCGCGGTCACCAGGATCCTGGACGGCCTGCCCGCCGGCCCGCAGACCCCCGGCGAGACGGCCCGCGCGGCCGTCGAACTGCTCAGCGCGGCCCGCAACGTCCCGGGCCCCGGGGGACGCCGCGCGGCCGGAGATCCCGACGCCGCCGTGGCAGCCGGGCGCCTGCGCGAGGCCGTGCTGGCGGCGACCCGCCTGCGAGCCGGCCTCGGCGGGTCCGGCACCTGTCCGCCCGATCTCACCGAAGCGGTCGCGGCCCTGCAGGACGTGCTGCTCCGGGTCGCGCCCCCCAGCCAGGAACCGGCGTGGCGCGAGGATCTCCGGCAGGCGCAGTCTTCTCTGCCGGCCTCGATCCAGGCCGCCCGCAATGGCCCGTACCTGGTCACGAACGTGCCGGCCGTCCGCAGCCACCTGGGAATCGACACCGAGGCGGCACCGCAGCTCGCGCTGTGCCGCTGCGGCGCCTCCGCGGTCAAGCCCGCCTGCGACGGGACCTGCCACGCGAACGGGTTCAGCGACGCGAAAGACCCCGCCCGGGTCCCCGACCACCGCGACACCTACCCCGGCGAGCAGGTGACGGTGTTCGACAACCGCGGCATCTGCCAGCACTCCGGCTTCTGCACCGACCGGCTGCCCGCCGTTTTCCGATCAGCTAACGATCCGTTCGTGGCCCCCAGCGGCGGACGGATGGACGAGATCGTCAGGGCCGCCCGCGACTGCCCGTCCGGGGCCCTGTCGTATGCGCTGGGCCCCACCGAGGCTCGCGCCGGCGTGGACGGCCACGGTCAGCGGCCACCCGCGATCGAGATCACCGCGGACGGCCCGTACCGGGTGACCGGCGGCATCCCGCTCGAAGGCGCCGACGGGAAGCGGGTCAGGCACGCCCACGGCGCCTCGGCCGAGCACTATGCGCTGTGCCGCTGCGGGCACTCGCAGAACAAGCCGTTCTGCTCGGGCATGCACTGGTACGTGGGGTTCACCGATCCCGCCCCCCGGCCGAGCCCGACCCTGTTCGAGTACGCGGGCGGGCTGGGCCCGCTCACGCGGGCCGCCCGGCTGCTGCACGAAAAGCACATCCCGGCCGACCCCCTGCTCGCCCCGGTGTTCGCGGACATGCCGGCCGACCAGCCGCAGGCCCTGGCCGCCTGGCTGGCCGCCGCCCTCGGCGGTCCGGCCTTGGGCGATGCGGCCCTGGACGGTGCGGCCCCACGCGGCGCCGGGAAAGCCCTGCCCCAGTCCCTCCTGTCGCCCTCGGGCCAGCCGCTGACCGAGGATCAGCGGGCCCGCTGGGTATCCCTGGCCAGCCGGGCCGTCGACGAGGCCGGGTGGCCAGACGCTCCCGCGTTCCGCTCCGCGATCGCCTCCTGCCTGGAGTGGCTCTCCCGGGTCGCGGCCCAGCCCGCCGGCGACGGCGGGCCCGGCCTGGTCCCCATCTGGGACTGGGGCCCGGGCGGGCCGCCCGCCCCCGCCAAGCACGACGCCGGCCAGGACACCGCCGCGCCGGTGACGCTGCCCGCGCCGGGCGAGCCGGTCAGCTTCGGCGCCCACATCAAACCGCTGTTCCGTGACCACGACCGTCAGTCGATGAGCTTCGCCTTCGACCTGTGGTCCGCCGACGACGTCCGTACCCACGCGGCCGGCATTTTGCAGCGCCTCCAGGACGGAACCATGCCCTGCGACGGTGCGTGGCCCGCCGACCAGATTGCGGTCTTCGAACGCTGGACCGTCACCGGAATGGAACCCTAGCGCCACTCCCCCCAGCACGCAGGTGTGGTGGCGCCGACCACCCGCACGGCGAAGTCATTTGCAACTCAGTAGCTAAACTGGACCGCATGAACCGCGAATTCTCCGAGTGGCCATGCTCGCTGGCGCGCGCCGTCGGGGTGTTCGGTGACTCCTGGACACTGCTCATCGTCCGCGACGGACTACAGGGACTCACCCGCTTCGACGAGTTCCAGCGCTCCCTGAATATCGCCCGGAATACGCTGTCTGACCGGCTCGGCAAGCTGGTCGATGTAGGGGTCATGACCAAGCGGTTCTACCAGGACAACCCGCCGCGGTATGAGTACCTGCTCACCGACATGGGGCGCGACTTCTTCCCGGTCCTCGCGGCCATGCTCTCCTGGGGAGACAAGTGGCTCGACGACGGCGGCGGCGCGCCGGTCACGCTCCGCCACGTCGAGGGTGACGGCGAAGGCGATCACGAGGTCGTCCCCGAGGTCATCTGCGCGCAGTGCGGCCAGCCCGTCGTGCACACCGGCATCCAGTTCTGCGTCGGTCCCGGGTACCCCGACGATGTCCGGCCGGAACTCGATATGCGCGGCCGTCTTTCGCCAGCTCCCGCCTCCCGCCAGCATCGGCCTCGCCGGGCACCCCCCGCCGAACGCGCCAGCTAACCCCTCCCCCTCCCCCCGCACCCAGCGGACCCACCCACCGCCCGCCGACATTTCCTACGTGACGTGCACTACGGCAGGTGATTTGTCCCGGTTTGGGGCACGCTCCGTAGGAAAAGTCGTCGTGGGCCGCTGCCGCCGGGGCACCCTGGGCCTCGGTAAGTCTTGTTTTACGACTAAGTCTTGAATTGAGACTCAATTCGTGTTCTATTGAGGGGACGCCAGCACGACCGTGCAGGACGGACTTGGGAGGAACAGCGATGCCGCTCTGGAAGATCCACCATCCGGTTGACGCGTACACGCCCGCGGACAAGAAGGAGTTCGCCGGCGCGATCACGCAGGTATACGACGCCGTCCCGATTCCCCGGTTCTACGTCGTCGTCCTCTTCGAAGAGGTCCCGGCGGACTCGTTTTACGTAGGCGGCGATGCCCACGGCAGCTTCGTCCGGATCCAGATCGACCAGATGGCGCGGACCCTGCCCGGCCCGGTTATCCGGGAATGGTGGGTCAGGAACCTCGACCAGGTCATCGCCCCCTGGGTCAAGGACCGCGGCTACGACTGGGAGTTCACCATCACCGAGCCGCCGTTCGACCTGTGGTCGCTGCAGGGTGAGATCCCGCCGCCGTTCGAGTCCATGGCCGAGAAGCGCTGGATCAAGGAGAACAAGGCCAGCCCGTACGCCCACGCGGAGAAGCTCCCGGTCAACCTGGCCCTGGCCCCCGGCACGACCGGCGAGTGAGTGCCTGATCAGCGATGAGCGTCGTCATTACGGTGGCACCCACCGGGCCGATCGCGTCCAAGGCGGACAACCCGGCGCTGCCCACGCAGCCGCAGGAGATCGCCGAGGCCGTCCACCAGGCCTATCTCGCCGGGGCGTCGGTGGCCCATATCCACCTGCGGGATTCCAGCGACCGGCCCACGGCGGACCTGGACATCGCCCGGCGGACGATGGACATGATCGCGGAGCGGTGTCCCATCCTCATCCAGCTGTCCACCGGGGTCGGGCTCGCGGTGCCGTTCGGGGAGCGTGCGGCCCTCGTCGAGCTCCGGCCCCGGATGGCCACCCTGAATCCGTGCTCGATGACATTCGGCTCCGGGGAATTCCGCAACCCGCCGGACGAAGTGGCCCGGCTGGCGCGGCGGATGCAGGAACTCGGGGTCAAGCCGGAGCTGGAGATCTACGACACCGGCCACCTCGACGCCTGCCTGCGGCTGCGGGACGCCGGGCTGCTCAGCGACTGGCCGCTGCAGTTCTCGCTCGTCCTGGGGGTGGCCGGCGGGATGGCCGCCACCCCGGACAACCTCCTCACGATGGTGCGCCGCCTCCCGGCGGACTGTGTCTGGCAGGTCATCGCCATCGGCCGGGCCAACCTGGAGCTGACCGCGATCGGCCTGGCCCTGGGCGGTAACGCGCGCGCCGGACTGGAGGACGCCCTCTACGTGCGCAAGGGCGAGCTGAGCCCGGGCAACCTGCCGCTTGTGCAGCGGGCCGTGCACCTCGCGGCCGCGCTGGACCGCGCGACCGCCTCGGTGGAGGAGACCGCGGCCCTGCTCCGCCTGCCGCCCCGCTAGCAGCAGGCCCCGCTCGCAGCAGGCACCGCTCGCAGCAGGCCCCGCTGCGAGCAATACACCTCAACCAGCGCCACCCCCATGAGCATTGGAAGATCGCCGTGCCGAACACCGCATCGCAGCCTGGCCCCGCGGCCACCGACCGCGGAGCACTGAGCACCGTCATGGACGGGACCGTCGCCGTCTTGTCCATGGGACTGGCGCCCTACAACCTCCTGGACCGCACCCTGACCAAAGAGCTCATCGCGGGACTCGCCTGGGCGCAGCGGGAAGGGGCCCGCGCCGTCATCCTGCGCAGCTCCCTGCGCCACTTCTCCGCCGGGGCGGACCTGGACGCGATGGTCGCCGATGCCGACCAGTCCGACCTCCTCGACTGGGGCCTGGTCGAGACGCTGCGGGCCTTCGACGAGCACCCGGCCCCCATCATCGCCAGCGTCCAGGGAGTCTGCGTCGGGGGCGGCTTCGAACTCGCCATGGCGTGCGACCTGATCGTGGCGGCCGAGTCGGCCAAGCTGGGCTCGGTCGAGGTCACGGTCGGCCTGCATCCGCTGATGGGCGCGGTGCAGCGGCTCACCCAGCGGGCCGGTGCGGCCCGGGCCAAGGAGATGGCCCTGCTCGGCCGGCGTTATCCCGCCACCACCCTGGAGCGCTGGAACATCATCAACTGGGTGGTGGCGGATGAGCAGCTGGACAGCGCCACGATGGTGCTCGCCCAGGAACTCGCGCACGGCCCGTCCATCGCCAACGCGGCCACCAAGCGCCTGGTCTCCGTCGCGGTCAATGAGGGGATGGCGGCCGCCGATGCGGCGATGGCGGAGATTCAGCGGCCCATCATGCGTTCGGCCGACTTCCGCACCGCGGTCAGGTCGTATCACGAGAACGGTGTTGGCCTGGCCGAGTTCGAGGGCCGGTGAGCGGCATGCCGCTTCCGCTCGAAGGCGTCCGGGTGGTGGATTTCTCCCGGGTGCTGGCCGGCCCGCACTGCGCGAAGACGCTGCTCGACCTGGGCGCCGAGGTCATCAAGCTCGAGCCGCCGGGTGGCGACCTGTCCCGGAAGGCGTTCCCCGGCCAGGGCCAGGTCTCCGGTTACTACGCCCAGCAGAACGCGGGCAAGCGCAACGTGAGCATCGACCTCAACGTGCCGGGGGCCCGCGAAGCGGCGCTGCGGCTCTGCGACACCGCCGACGTGATCGTGGAGAACTTCAGGCCCGGGGCGCTCGCCTCGTTCGGGCTGGGCTATGACTCGGTCTCGGCCCGCAACCCGGGCGTGGTCTACGCCTCGATCAGCGGCTATGGCCAGCACGGCGCGTGGCGCTCGCGGATGGCCTACGCGCCGACCGTCCAGGCTGAGACGGGGATCACCGCCAACACCGCCGACCACTTCGAACGGACCGAAACCCTGCGCAGCGACTCGCTTTCGCATGCCGACGTCTACTCCGGCCTGCACGCCGCGATCGCCATCCTGGCCTGCCTCACCGAACGCGCGCGCACCGGCCAGGGCCAGTACATCGATGTGGCCATGGCGGCCGTAATGCTCTCCATCAACGAGCGCGTGCACGCCGACCTGTCCGACGCGGAACTGGGTGCCGAGCGGCCGATCCTGGGGGCCACGGACGGCCCGTTTTTCACCGGACCGCACGGTGAGCGCTTCGCGAGCCCGATGAGCCTGGTTGGCAGCATGTCCTTCCCCTTCTACCTGGCGGCCATGCGCCGGCCCGATCTCGGCCGGGACCCGCGATTCCGCACGCCGGAGCTCCGCTTGCGAAACCTGGAAGCGCTGCACGCGATCGTTCAGGAGTGGATCTGGACCTTCGCGGACATGCAGTCACTCGACGCTCAGCTCGACGAGGCGAAGATCGCCACCGGGCAGGTGCGCAGCGTCCGGGAATTCGCGGACAGCGATTGGGCCCGCGAGTGGAACGCGGTGCGGGCCGTGCCCGACCGCTCCGGTGGCGAGATCAGGATTCCGGGCCGCCCCTGGCATTTCGCCGACCAGGCGGCAGCGGACCAGGCGGCAGCCGACCAGGCGGCAGCGGACCAGGCGGCAGCCGACCAGGCGGCAGCCGACCAGACCCAGCTGGCGGCTCGCCAGGGCGAGCACAACGCCGAGGTCCTGAGCGAGCTGGGGTTCAGCGCCGCCGAGATCGACGCCCTGGAAGCCTCCGGCGCGCTGGTCCAGCCACCCGCCAGCCGCGTCACCAACCGGTCTGGGTAGTACGGCTAGCGCGCCCGGGCGCTGCTCTTCGGCCCATAGACGCGGATGTCGCGGAAGGGTAGCGTGAGGGTGTTGCTCCGGACCCCGGCAGCTGCACCCGACCCTTACGGGCACAGCGCAGGTCCGGAGTTTTTTGCGTCTCCCCGGCGCGATCTGACCCACATGACCGGCTCCATCGCTCGTCGCTTCGACACGCACCTGGGAGCCGTTCATGAGCATCATCGCCGAACGTGGTTATGACGGCCAGGCGCCGTTCCCCGGAAGCGACCGTCCCCCGCTGACCGTCGGGGGCGGTGTCCGGTCAGCCGTCACCGCCGCGATCGTGCTCGTGCCGTTCGCAGGCCTGGCTGTGGCCGTGTGGCTGGCCTGGGGCCACGGCCTGGGCCTGGCCGACGCCCTCCTGGCGCTGGGCTTCTACGTGCTCACCGGCCTCGGGGTCAGCGTGGGGTTCCACCGGCTGCTCACGCACCGTTCGTTCACGGCGGCCCGGCCGCTGCGGATCGCGCTCGCGGTCGCCGGGTCGATGAGTTTCGAAGGCGACGTCATCGGCTGGGTCGCCATCCACCGCCGCCACCATGCCTTCACCGACCGGCCCGGCGACCCGCACTCCCCCTATCGCTACGGCACCAGCGTGGCCGGCCAGCTCCGCGGCCTGGCCCACGCCCACGCCGGGTGGCTGCTGCGTGATGACCCCAGCCCACCCGCCCGCTACGCGCCTGACCTGCTGGCCGATCCGGCCATGCGGATCATCTCGCGTTGCTTCCCGGTGCTGTCTGCCGTCTCGCTGGCCCTGCCCTTCGCGGCCGGGTGGATGATCGGCGGCACCTGGCGCGCCGCGCTGGCTACCCTGCTGTGGGCCGGCCTGGTCCGCGTCGCTCTGTTGCAGCACATCACCTGGAGCGTCAACTCACTGTGCCATGTCTTCGGCACCCGGCCCTTTTCCACGCGCCGCCACGACCGGGCCACCAACTTCTGGCCGCTCGCCCTGGTGTCGTTCGGTGAGAGCTGGCACAACATGCACCACTCCGACCCTGCCTGCGCGCGGCACGGCGCCGAGCGGGGGCAGGTAGACATCTCCGCTCGCCTGATCCGGACTTTCGAGTACCTGGGCTGGGCCACCGGCGTGCACTGGCCCGACCCCGACCGCCTGGCCGCCCACCGCCGCAGCCCCGGGTGCCGGACCTGACCGGCACGGCCATCGTTCAGCGCGACTACGGCTGGGGCGTAGAGGCGGACTCCGGTCCGGCTGTCCCGGCCACGGCCGGCCCGGGCGGCGGCGCAGGCACCTCCGGTCGGTCCATGGTCAGCTTGGACGGCCACCAGTTCCAGCGGCCGAGCAGCACGACCGTGGACGGCACGAGCAGCGTCCGGACCAGGAAGGTATCCATCAGGATGCCGAGGGCGAGGCTGATCGCGATGTCGCGGAACTGGCTGCCACCCGCCCCGCTGCCCGCCACGACGCCGAACACCACGAAGGTGCCGGCCAGCACCAGGCCCGCCGAGGTCACCGTCGTGCCGGTCACGCCGATCGCCTTGACCACCGCCTCGCGCAGCGGCAGCTTGCGCGCCTCTTCCCTGATCCGGGTCATGACCAGGATGTTGTAATCCTCGCCCAGCGCGAGCAGGAAGATGAACATCAGGAACGGCAGGAAGAAGACCAGCCCCTGGCTCCCCCCGATGTCGACGAACAGGATCACGGAGAGCCCGAGCGCGGCCAGGTAGGACAAGCCCACCGAGGCGATGAGGTAGAGCGGGGCGACCAGGCTCCGCAACACGAGCGCGAGCAGGAACCCGATCACCACGATCGCGATGGGGATGACCCTGGCCAGGTCGCTGTTGGACACCGAGCTGATGTCGTACAGGGCCGGCGCCTCGCCGCCGACCGCCCAGTCGGCGGCCCCCACCGACTTGGCCACCCTGGTGATCTCGGAGCGGATCGCCGGGACGGCATTCAGGGCGGGGGTGCCGCCGGGATCGCCGGCTCGCAGCCCGACCGAATACTGCACCGTCCGCCCGTCGGCGCTGACGAAGTTAGAGGTGCTGCGGTACAGCTGGTAAATGTCCGGCGGCACCTTGCCCACCAGGCCCGGGGGCTCCACCGGCGGCAGGGCGTTGGCCGGGCCCAGCCCCGCGTGCAGCCGGGCGTAGTCAGCGGGTGGCAGCGTCAGCCCGCTCGGGTTGAGCGGCCCGGCCACCGTGGTGAACAGGCTGCTGGCCTTGAGCTCGCTGGTCGCCTTGGCCAGGACCTGAGGATCGCTCCAGACCGGCTGGCTGAACTTGAAGATGGGCGAGGTGGGGTTCGCGGCCGACTCCGGGAAGTACTTGGTCAGCAGCAGCGTGCCCTTTGCGGAGTCACTGCCGGCCGGCGGGGCGGTGCTGCCCCCGAAGCCGGACGCCGAGTAGCCGAGAGCGCCCAGGGCCAGGGCGCCGAAGGCCAGCACGCCGATGGTCAGCGTGAGACCGGGCCGGCGCACGATCCGGCCGGCCACCCGGCCCCAGACGCCGGTCCCGCCACTGCCCTGGATGCTCCAGGGCAGCAGCTTGGGCTTGTGGAACATGGCCTGGAACAGCGTCCGCTTCACGGCCAGCAGGGACAGGCGGATCGACAGCAGCGCGGGCAGCAGCGTGAGGCCGGCCAGCAGGGTGACCGCGATCGCGATGGCAAACGGGATGCCGAGGTTGGAGTAGAAGGGGAAGCTGGCCGCCAGCAGGGTCAGCACGGCCGCGATGACCGTGGCGGCCGAGAAGGTGATCGACTCGCCGACCCGGGTGACCGATTCGATCAGCGCCGTCCGCGCGGCCGGCCGGGGACCGGCCAGGTCTGAGAGCACGGACCGGAACGTGCCCCGCTCGGGCGCCCCGTCCATGCCGGTTACGTCGTGGCCGGCCGCCCGCAGCTCCTCGCGGACCCGGAAGACCAGGAACAGCCCGTAGTCCGTGCCGGCCCCGAGCACCAGGACGATCAGCAGGAACTGGGCCAGCGGTGACACCTGCAGGCCGTGCTTGGCCGCCTCGGCTACCAGGGGGCCGGAGATGAGCACAGATATCAGGGCGGGCAGGACCGTAACGATGGCCAGCGTCAGCGACCGGAAGATGAGCACGAGCAGCACGATGATGAAGATCAGCGACAGGTCCTGCACCTTGTTACCGGTGTTGCCCGACGCCTTCTGCTGGTCCACCTGAACGGCAATGCTGCCTGCCAGGTGGACCCGCAGCCCGGCGGGCAGCCCGGCGCTGGCGATCTTCGCACGCATGCCGTTGATGAGGTTCTCTTGGTAGTTCTGGTTGCCGCTGTTGTTAGCGGCGAGGGCGAGCAGCTGCACGGCCTCGCCATTGGCGGAACGGCCGACGTCGAGGACCTTCTGGATACCGGGCACGGAGCGCAACTGCGACTGCAGGGAAGTCACGGCGCTGATGTCCGCGGCGGTCAGCGGACCGCTGGTGGTCGCCGCGATGACAGGCACCGGGAGCGAGTTCGCGCTGCCGAACGGCGCGGACAGGTCGATCGCGTGCTGGCTCGGCGCGCTCGCGGGCAGGAACTTGGAGTTGTTGCTCTGCGTCACGCTCGACAGGGCCGGCAACTGCGTCACGGCCGCGATCGCGCCGAATACCCAGACCAGCAGGACCAGCCAGCGAAGGCGGACGGCCCAACGGCCGATGGCACCGAAAATCGTGTCAACGTGCATGGGCAACGAGCCTATTGGTCGCCGCAGACAGGTCGGTGCGCGACCCTCGGGCCAGACGGTCTCTTTGTGCTGCGGCCCGAGGCCGTCCGTACCTCCGGCACGGACGGCTCTGGCTAGAAGATCTGGTCAAGGGCTCCGGTCGGACGGCCTCAGCAGGCGCAGAGGGCCCAGACGATCTTCCCGCCGAGTCCGGCCGGGCCGTCCAGGCCGGCCCGGCCGGCTCGTAGCAACCCCACTGCGCGCTGAGGGCCTCGACGAGCAGCAGCCCTCGCCCGGCCTCGGCGTCCAGCCCGGCGTCCTGGCGGACCGGCTGGCAATGACCGCCGTCCCAGACCTGGATCAGGACGCTGTGCCGGTCCGAGCTGAGCCAGAATCGCACTCGGGCGGCGCGGCGGGCCTGCCCCGCCTCGCGCAGCGGCCGGGCCAGCAAGGCTGAGGCGCGCACCGCGTTGGTGGTGAGCTCGGAGACCAGCAGTTCCACCGAGTCGGCGAAGGACCCCAGGCGCCATTCGCGCAGGACCTTCCTGGCCTGCAGCCGGGCGGACCGCACCGACGCGGGCACGGCCCGCAGTTCACGGTAGCTGCGCAGCGGCCAGTCATGCGTGCAGGCCAGTTCTGGGTGGGGCTGGAGCGCGGGCCCGGCGGAACGCCTGGCCACCCGTCGGGAGCTGGCGGATGGCCCGCTGCGCGTGTCAATCCCAGGGATGGTCATTGCTGCGCGAACCCTCCGATCCGCTGGAGGCGCGGGGCACCTCGGCAGCAGCCGACCTCACCGGCTGAGCGGGAATTGAGTGGTCACGGTGCCAGTCAAACCTCACGAAATACTCTTAATCGGGACGCAATGGCTCACCGATGGCTCACCACGCAGGTACGCTGCGGTCGTGTCGGCGGTGTTTACCCCGATCCGCTGACGCCGCCACCACAGCGCGCAGCTGGCCGGGAAGAGGTGCGGGGGCGTGGACTTCGGGCTGCTCGGGCCGCTGGTGGTTCGGGATGGCGCCCGGCATGTATCCGTGTCGGCGCCCCGGCAGCGTGTGTTGCTGGCCGCGCTGCTGCTGAACGCCGGCCGGGTGCTCAGCCTGGATGCCCTGGGCGAGACGCTGTGGGAAGGCCAGCTGCCCGCCGGTGCGCGGGGTGCGCTGCACAGTGCCGTTCAGCGGCTGCGCTCGACGCTGGGTCCATCCGGCGCCGACCTGGTCGAGACCCGGCCGCCTGGTTACCTGATCAAGGTCGGCGACAGCGAGTTCGATGTCCGTGAGTTCGGTGTGCTCGCCGCGCGCGGCCATGCGGCCGCCGGGGCCGGAGCCTGGGGGCAGGCGGCCGGCCTGCTGCGCGAGGCCCTCGGGCTGTGGCGGGGTGAGCCCCTCGCCGATGTGCCCTCACAGCTCTTGCGCGACCGTGAGGTGCCCGCTCTCGAAGACCAGCGGCTGCAAGCGCTGGTCGCGCGGATCGACGCCGATCTGCACCTGGGGCGGCACCGGGAGGTCGTGGCAGAACTGCGCCAGCTGGTCGTAGCTCATCCCTTGCAGGAGCAATTCCACGCGCAGCTGATGCTGAGCCTGTACCGCAGCGGGCGCCAGGCCGACGCCCTGGCCGCCTACCAGGACGCGCGGCGCGTGGTGGCCGACGAGCTCGGCATTGATCCCAGTCCCGAGCTCCGGCTGCTGCATCAGCGGATCCTGACCGCCGACGACGGCCTCCTGCCCCCGCCGGACGTCTCGCCGTCGGACTCCGCGCCGGTGACGCCCGGTCCGGCAGCTGAGGGCGGGAGCGACCCGGTGGGCCTGCCGCGTGTGGTGCCCAGGCACCTGCCCGCGGCGACGCGGCATTTCGCCGGCCGGGCCGGGGCGCTCAAGGCGCTCACCGAGCTGGCCGCCGAGGCGGCCGAGACGAGCCAGGCCACGGTGATCTCGGTCATCGACGGGACGGCCGGGATCGGCAAGACCACGCTGGCCCTGCATTTCGCGCACCAGGCCGCCGGCCGGTTCCCGGATGGGCAGCTGTATGTGAACCTGCGCGGTTTCGACCCGGCCGGATCGCCGGTGACCCCGGAGGAGGCGCTCAGGCTCCTTCTGGACGCCTTGTCCGTGCCCGCGGGGCGGATCCCGGCCGGGCTGGACGCGCAGGCGGGGCTGTACCGCAGCCTGCTGGCGGGCCAGCGGCTGCTGGTGCTGCTGGATAACGCCCGGGACGTCGATCAGGTCCGCCCGCTCCTGCCGGCCAGCCCCGGCTGCCTGGTCATCGTGACCAGCCGCAACCAGCTCACCAGCCTGGTCGCCGCGGAGGGCGCGTCCCCGCTCACCCTGGATGTGCTCACCGACGGCGAGGCGCATGAACTGCTGACCCGGCGCCTGGGTGCGCAGCGGATCGCTGATGACCCGGGCGCCGCCGACGAGCTGATCCAGCAGTGCGCGCGGCTGCCCCTGGCGCTGAGCATCGCTGCCGCCCGCAGCGCCAGCCAGCCCGGGCTCTCGCTCGCGGCCCTGACCGCCGACCTGGACGACGCTCGCGGGCGGCTGGACGCACTGGACACCGGGCACCAGGCCACGAACGCCCGGGCCGTCCTGTCCTGGTCCTACCAGCAGCTCGATCCGGCCACCGCGCGGCTGTTCCGGCTGCTCGGGCTGCGTGCCGGCCCCGACGTCAGCGCGGCCGCCGCGGCCAGCCTGGCCGGCCTGTCCATGGACGAGGCCCGCCGCGGGCTGGCCGAGCTGACCCGGGCGAACCTGCTGACCGAGCACGTCCCTGGCCGGTTCTCCTGCCATGACCTGCTCCGCTCCTACGCCGCCGACCTCACGGAGGCGACCGACAGCGAGGCCGAGCGGCGCGCGGCCACCGGCCGGATGCTCGATCATTACCTGCGCACCGCGCACCGCGCCGCGCTGCGGTTGCACCCCACCCGCAGGCAGATCACGCTGGCCCCGCCCGAGCCCGGCGCCGAGCCCGAGGACATCGGCGATGCCGCGGCGGCCCAGGCCTGGTTCGACGCCGAGCTCCAGGTCCTCATGGCCGCCGCCGCGCGGGCCCTGGAGACAGGCTTCGATGCCCAGGTATGGCAGATCGCCTGGGCCCTGTTCCGGTTCCTGGAGATACGGGGCCGCTGGCACGACTGGATGGCCATCGAGCAGTACGCCCTCGCCGCCACGCGGCGGCTGGGCGACCGGTCGGCCCAGGCCCTGGCCCACCAGCGGTTCGGCTCGGCCTGCGGGAGGCTCGGTAATTACGAGGAGGCCTACGCCCATCTGGACCGGGCCCTGAGCATCCATACCGAGCTCGGGGACCACGCCGGGCAGGCGTACGTGCACAACGCGCTGGCCATCTTGCTCGACAGCCAGGGCCGCACCAGCGAGGCCCTGGAGCAGGCTCAGCAGGCCCTGGATTCCTACACCGCCGCCGACCACGCGAACGGCCGGGCCGTGGCCCTCAATTCGGTGGCCTGGTTCCACGCCATGCTCGGGAACCACCCAGAAGCGCTCAGCTACGCCGGCCAGTCGCTCGAGGTGTCCCGCGAGATCGGCAGCGAGGATGGGATGGCCGCGGCGCTGGACAGTCTCGGGTACGCCCACCAGCATCTCGGACGTCACGCCGAAGCGATCCGGTGTTACCAGCAGGCGCTCGATCTGCATCTGGAGATCAGCGGTAACTGGGGCGCGGCCGAGACGCTCGGGCACCTCGGGGACGCGCGGTATGCCGCCGGGGATGTGGAGGGGGCCCGGGTGGATTGGGAGGAGTCACTCGTGATCCTGGAAGACCTCAGCCACCCGGACGCCGCCCAGATCCGCGCCAAGCTCAGCAGGCTTTAGTGCCGGCCCGGATGGCGGGGCCGGGGCCTGGCTCCGGGTCAGCTACCGCCTGCTGCGGACGGCCTGGGGACACTGGCCAGCCTGGCCTGGCCTGTCGCATGATGGCATTAGGCCAGGCGGAGGAGGTTCCAGCCATGCAGCCAGACGTCCGGGTTCGCCGGGTGTACGAGGAGCCTGAACCCCAGGACGGAAGGCGCGTGCTGGTGGACCGGCTCTGGCCGCGCGGCCTCCGTAAAGACGCGGCGCGGTTCGACGAATGGGCGAAGGATGTGGCGCCGTCCAGTGAGCTTCGCACCTGGTACGGGCATGACCCGGAGAAGTTCGGCGAGTTCTGCCGCCGCTACACGGCCGAGCTGGCGCAGGGCACGTCCCGGGCCGCACTGGATCACCTGGCCGCCCTGACGGCCGCGGGTCCCGTCACGCTGCTCACCGCCACCCGGGATGTCAGCCACAGCGAGGCCGTGGTCCTCGCCCAGCTGCTCCGGCGGCAGCCTGCCGGTGAGCCGGCCGAGGGTGGCGAGGCCGCCTGCTACGCGCACCTGGTCTGCCCCGAATGCGGCGCCATGACCACCGAAGGCCACCGCCCCGAATGCTCCTCGGCCTAACCGCTAACCCGGCGCGGCCCGGCCCGGACTAGGCCGGCGCGGCCCGGGCTAGGTGAGCAGCAGGGAACGCAGGTGCCGTACTGCTGGGGAGCCGTGGGCCAGTAGCTCGTCGTGCCTGCGGCACTCACTCCACTCCGGGCGGTGCGCCCGCAGCCGGGCGGCGAGATCACTGACCTCGGTATAGCCCACGTAGTACGTGGACAGCTGGGCGGAGGTGAGCAGGGCCCGGCGCCATTTACCAGCCGCTTCACCGTCTTCCTGGAAGCCGCGCCCGGTCATCAGGGCCATGGCCTCGGCTTCCGGCCACCCCATGCAGTGCACCCGGACATCCAGAATTGTGTTGATGATCATGCGCAACCGCATCTTGAGCTGCTGCATCCGGACCGCTTCGGGGTTTCCCTCGCCGGGGTAACCGTGCCCGGCCATCAGTTCCTCGGCGTACACCGCCCAGCCCTCGACGAACGAGCCGGACCAGAAGGCGGCGCGGACCGCTGTGCCCCCCGCGAACCGGCGGGCGTGCCCCAGCTGCAGAACGTGCCCGGGCATCGCCTCATGCACCATGAGGTTCTGCACCATGTGCCGGTTGTACTCGCGGTAGAACGACCGGACCCGGTCAGCGGTCCAGTCCCGGGGCGTCGGCGACACCGCGACGAAGGTAGCCATCTCCGCGGTCTCCAGCGGCCCGGGCGGGTCGCAGTAGGCGATCGCCACCCCGCGGTCGATCTCCGGCATCTCGATCACGTCCACCGGGTCGCTGTACGCGGTTACGATCGCATGCTCTCTCACAAACGCCCGCTGGGCGTCGTACGCCCGCCGGACCAGGCCGAGGATCGTGGTGTCATCGGGCGCGTCCGCAGCCAGTGAGTCGAGCACCTGGCGCACGAGTTCCCCGCGCCCGCCACCCTCACCACCCGGGGAACGGCCATCCCCTGCCCCCAGCCCCAGCCGGCCCGCGGTCTCGGTGATCTGCCCGGTCGCCTCGTCCAGGTCGGCTTCAGCCCGGGCCAGGAGCTCCCCCGGCGAACCATCCGATTCCAGGGTCAGCTGGAGCTTGCGCGCGAACAGCTCCGGCCCGATCCGCGGATCCCGGAAGCCGGCCCCCTGGGCGGCGCCGCCTGGGGAGCCGTCGGCCAGCCGCTGCTCTAGCCAGCGGCGATGCTCCGCAATCGCGTCCAGCGCCGCGGCCCGCCCGGCCGCCAGGTCTCCCGGCACCAGCTCGTCTGGTACCCCGCTGAGCGAGTGGTCCAGTTCCGTCCCGATCAGGTGCTCGGTTCCCGCGAACTGGCTGAGCGCCGTCTCCAGGTGCACCCTCGGCAACTGGCCGGCCGCCGCGGAACGCGCCGCGGCCAGCGCTTCCGGGACAGCGCCCAGCCGCTCCGCCACGCTGCGCAGCCGGTGCGGCAGCGGTGCGAAGTCCCGGGCCAGCAGCAGGTAGATGGCCCGTCCCGGGTTGGCGAGCATCGGATTCCACTCGTGCTCGCGCAGCTCAGCCGTGACGAACCGGCACAGCTCCAGCTGGTTGGCCAGGATCCGCGCGTCCACCCGGTACTGCGCCGACAGCCGGTCCTGGTCGATCCGCTGCACGTCAGCCAGCCGGTCCCCGCACCACCGGGCCAGCTCGTCGTGGTACTCAGCGGTGCCGATCGTCAGCCGGCCGTCGTGAGCATGGTCGCCCAGCAGGGTGGCCTGCTCCGGCTGGCGCTCCAGCATGCCGTCCACGGTGGACCGGGCCAGTGCGGCGAAACCATCGTCAGCGTCAGACATGAGCCGACTATAGAGACCCATGGGGACGGGAATCGCCGGCAATGTGACTGGAGACACGAGTCCGCCAGGTGCGCGGCTATCTGCTTTGCCAGCTCGCGGGTTTGCGGGCGGCCTCGTAGATGGCCTCCACCTGATCGGGCGGCAGCGCAGGCGGCTGTCTGAGTAACCAGTGGCGCAGCACCCGGGGTGCGGGGAGCACGGCGACGTCGGCCGGGCCGCCGCCGCGGACCCTCACCTGGCGGGCGCCAACGAACACGATCGCTGACCGGACCGGCACCTGGAGGCCGGTGGCGCGGTGCAGCAGCCGGGCGGCCCGGTCGGCCTCGTGCCGCGCTTTGCGGAGGTAATCGACGGGCTTCCCGCCGACGGTCAGTCCGTATTCGCCGACCCAGACCGCCGCGGCGGTGGTCTTGGTATTCACGGTCACCACCCCGAACGGGCCGATCACGACATGATCGATGTCCGCGCCGCGCTGGCCGACCGGCACGGCGTGCAGGACATGCCAGCGGTGGCGGGTGGCCCAGCTGTCGAGCTGACGGCCGACGGTGCGCTCGCCGCGGGCCCCGGCCGCGAACTGCTGGGCTGAGGTGCGGATGCCGAGCATGGCGGCTGCACCGGTCAGCAGCGGATGCTCACGACGCAGAGCCCGGGCCCGGGCGCTGGCCGAGGCGCCCGGCACGTTGCGGGCCAGGTCGTCCGGTTCCGGGTCACGGACTACCCCGTGTACCGCGGGAGGGAGAGCCGACTCGCTGATGTGCCCGTCGCGCACCAGCCGCTGGCATTCGGCGCCGACTGCCGCCCAGAATTCATCATGCCGGTCCGGCCGGCTGAGATGGGACCGGCCAGTGCGGGGGTCGAACCAGCCGACCGGGTCATGGTCCGCGGAGACGTAGATGCGTAACTGGCCGTAACGCCGCCAGACCCGCGAATTGAGTGGGGGCATGCATGCGCCTCGTAAGCGGATATCTACTGTCAGTGGAATAGTAAAACCCCTGGCCCGGTGAGGCTAGATGAGGAGCGCGCGAGCCGGTGGGGTGGCTGCCCGCCCTCGTTAGGCAGCCACCCCAACCGGGCTACGGCGCGGACGGGAGGCTCACGCAGCGGGGCACGGGCCCGGTGATGATCCCCCCTGCGCCCAGCGCTGTGCCGTGGCGCGGGTTACCGGTGAAGGCCAGGATCATCGTGTCACCGGCGGGGATGCCGCCCGGGCCCACCTTGACCGTGACGGAGCGGTGCCCATTCGCGTTCACCCCGGTCGCGACCGACACGCTCGGGTGCGGGACCGGCCGGGGGCGCGGCAGCGACGTGCTCGGCGGGCAGCCCGGCCGCACCGGGACCACCCTGACCCGGGCGCCCATGGCATGCAGGGTCACATTGGCACCGGCCACGCCGGACGCGCGGTAGACCGCCACCGTTACCGTGCCGTCGTCATGCCGGGTCACCGAGTACGCGGCCAGGGCGGGGGTACTGCCCAGCGCCATCACCCCGGCGGTGACAGCGGCCGCCGCGCCGGCCGCGCCGGTGACCAGCCACACCGGCCGCCAGACCCGGCGGCGGGCTGGTGCTGGGCGCTGCGGGGCCCGCAGGTGGTGCCCGTGCTCAGTGATCAGCTGCTCGTACAGCTGATCTTCGAATCTCGTCATGCCTTCACCTCTGGCTCACTCGCGGGATCGGGGTCGTGAGCCGGATCCGGGCTGGCCGTTTTGCGCAGCCGGGCCCGAGCCCGCATCAGCCGCATCCGCAGGGTGCCCGGCGCGATACCGAGCACCTGGGCCGCTTCTTTGGGTGGCAGGCCCGCCAGGTCCACCAGTTCGACCACCGCCCGGTCGGGGGCGGGCAGCGTGGTCAGCCCGCTGACCAGCGCCGGCCGCGCGAAGTAGGCGGTTACCGCCGCCACGTTCGCCCGGTACAGCGCCTCGAACTCAGCCACGCCGCCATCAGCCGGCCCGCTGCCCTGCGGCGCCCGGCGTGACAGGGATGAGTTCAGCGACGACAGCTTTATCTGGCTCACACCCCTAGTTGGCGCTCTGCCCCCGCAGCGTCACACCCCGGGCTATGAACAGCCGGGGGAGGTCACGGCCAGGCGCCGGCCCGCAGGATCTGGCAGCTCCACTCGCGAAGATCGCTGTCGAGCTGGTCGTGGGAGGGCGCTAGTCCCGGGAGGCGCTCGGTGTGCTGGGCTTTCATGCCGTCCAGGACGATGGTCAGGTGGCGGCGCCACTGGCCGGGCGAACTCTGGCTGGTGATGGCCATGGTCCGGGCCACGCCGAGCAGGGCGAGGGTGACGTCGGTGACGGTCAGGTCGGCCCGGACCTGGCCGCTGTCCTGGGCCCGGGCCAGCAGGCCGGTCATCAGGTCGCGGAACCTCTCCCGCCAGCCCGGGCAGACGGCCAGGAGTGCGCCGATGGCACGGTTGCGGGTGCCGTCGGCCAGCGCGTCTTCGGTGAAACTGACCAGGCCGTGCCAGGGATCGGGGTCGGCCAGCGCGGTCTCGGCGACGGCTTGCCGGCGGCCGTACCAGTCCTGGAACAGCTCATCGATGAGCTGTTCCTTAGTGAAGTTGCGGTGCAGCGTGGCATTGCCGACCCCGGCGCGCCGGGCGATCTCGATCAGGCTGACGCCGAGTCCCTCGTCGGCGAAAGCCTGCGCGGCGGCGGCGAGGATCCGGTCCCGGTTTTCCCGGGCATCGCTGCGCAGGCAGCGCGCAGTTTCGGCTGGTGGGGTAGCCACTTCGACTGGTGGGGCCACTTCGGCGGGCGGGGTAGCCACGAGCCAAACTCTAGCCGATCCGGACAGCTTGTCCTGTAGCGATGACAAGATCGTCGCCGGGGTTACGGCGCCGGGATTCCCGGTCGCCTGCGTTCCGGTCGCCGGGTCCACGCCAGGGTCCCGCAGCCTGCGCCTTTCCACCCCGCCTGACCCCGGACCGGGGGCAACCGGATAGCCCTGACCGGTTGGTGATACGTTCAGAAGAATCGGATAGCCCCAACCGGTTGCCGGTGCATCCAGACCCTGTGCACCAAGGAGGTCTCCCGATGGCCTTTCCGGACAATCTCAGGTCCCTCGGTGAGCTGCGCAGCCGGTCCCCGCGTGCGCGCCACGGCGGCCAGGCGGGCGGCGGCGCGTTCGTCTTCCAGGGGGGCGGCAGCCCGTCCGCCCCACCTGATCTACCAGCCATCCGGGTGGCCGGGGCGAGCTGAGCCATCCGTGATGACTATCACGGCCCTCGGCCAGTTCGTTGCGCACGCCGGCACGGCTCCCCTGCGCCGGGGCCCGACGGTACCTCCCCCAAGCCGGGGCGAGACGGTACCTCCATGGGCGATCGTCTCGGCTGCCCTGACGCCGGTCCTGCTGACCGCGGGCTGGCTCGTCGCGGGCGCCCTCCAGCCGGCTTCGTACGACCCCGTCCGGGAGACGGTGAGCGTGATGGCTGGTCACGCGGGAACCGACCGGTGGGTAATGACCGGCGCCCTGCTGCTGGTCGGCGGCTGCCATCTGATCACAGCCGCGGGCCTGGGTGCCATCCGGTTCTCGGCCCGGGTCTTGCTGATCCTCGCGGGGCTGTCCTCTATCGGCATCGCCACGTCTCCGGAGCCCGTGGTCGGCTCCACCCCGCAGCACCTCGCCTGGACCTCGTTCGGCGCGGTGATCATCACCGTGTGGCCGGCTTTCGCGGCCAGGCGCGGATCACCGCAGCCGCTGATCCTGAGCCGCCGGGGCGCGGCCGTCGTGACCGCCGTGTTCCTCACCCTGCTGTGCTGGCTCGTGTTCGAGACCCAGGGCGGCAGCTATCTGGGCATGGCCGAGCGGCTGACTTCGTCGGTGCAGACCTCGTGGCCGTTCGTCGTGGCCCTGGTGCTGTGGCGTCAGGCGGCCCGGACCCGCCTGCCCGGACTCCCCGGAGAGCCACCCGGAACCTTCCATGCGCGGGCGCTGACGACCGATGGCCGGGCGATGGAGCCGACGACGACAGAGGAGCTCATGACGGAGGCGCTGCGCGGCCAGCGCGATTTAACGTGATCACGGGCCTGCGGGAGCAGATCGCCGGAGTCGGCTTCGCACTCGGCTGGGGCGTGCTGAGCAACCTCCCTGCGCGGATCACGTCTCGCGGGTTCCGCGCGGCCGCTGACCGGGCCACCAGGCGCGGCGGGCCGACCGTGCGCCAGCTGCGCAAGAACCTGCGCCGGGTGGTAGGCCCGGCTGGCACCGACGAGGAGCTGGATGCCCTGGTCGGTGCGGCGATGCGGTCCTACGCCCGCTACTGGCTAGAAACCTTCCGGCTGCCGAAGCTGGACCGTGCGGAGGTGATCGCCCGGGCCGGCAGGCAGACCTTCGGGATCGAGCATCTCGACGCGGCGGTCCAGGCCGGCCGCGGGTTCATCCTGGCCCTCCCGCACACCGGCAACTATGACGTGGCGGGGCTGTGGCTCATCGACCGATACCACAAGCCGTTCACCACCGTGGCCGAGCGCTTGCGGCCGGCCTGGCTGTTCGACCGCTTCGTCGCCTACCGGGAAAGCATCGGGATGGAAGTGCTCGCGCTGACCGGCGGGGACCAGACGCCGACCGCGGTACTCACGCAACGGCTGAAGGCCGGCGGCGCGGTCTGCCTGGTGGCCGACCGCGACCTGTCACAGCACGGGGTCGAGGTCAACTTCTTCGGGGAGCGGGCCCGCATGCCGAGCGGGCCGGCGCTCCTGTCCGCCCTGACCGGAGCCGCGCTACTGCCGGTCGGGCTCTGGTTCACGCCGAATGGCGGCTGGGGTCAGCAGATCATGGCACCGGTCGGGTCGTCGGAGGGCCGACTGCGCGACCGGGTTAACGGCGCCACCCAGCAACTCGCCGACGCCTTTGCCACGATGATCACCGAGCACCCGACCGACTGGCACATGGTGCAGAAACTCTGGCTGGCCGACCTGACCCCGCCGAACGTCCTGGACTGACCGGGAAAGGCTCCCTGCCACGCTGACTTCCAGCACCCTCCCACCGTCCTCCCAGGTCAATCGCGGTCCTCAGTAGGCGAGCGCTGGCCCGGCGTTTTCGCCCGCACTGACCCGGCGTTTTCTCTGCCCGCACTGACCCGGCGTTTTCTGCCCGCACGGACCCGCCGCTGTCGCTACCATTAGCGTTTCTTTACCTTCCAATAAGATTCTGTTGCGCCGTAATGCAGAGGTCGGACGTGAGGTTAGACGCAGGCCGGACGGCGGCCGGCCGGGACAATCGGCTCTTCGATACCCGGGGGCCCCGCATTTACGTGCATATCGGCGAGCCGAAGACCGGCACGACTTTCCTGCAGGATGCACTGTGGGCCAACCGGGCCCGGCTGGCCGCCCAGGGCCTCCAGTTGCCGGGTTACAGTGACCGCGACCATTCGAGGGCCAGCCGGGACCTTCGGGAAACCCCCAGGCCTGCTTCTGACCCGGCTGACCCATGGACCGGCGAGTGGGACGTACTGGCGGGCCAGGCGCTGTGTGCCCCGGAGCGCGCGGTCATCTCGAACGAACTGCTGGCGGCGTCCAGCCCCCAACAGGCCGAGCGCGCCGTGAGCTCACTGCTCCGCGCCGAAGTGCATGTCGTCGTCACCGTGCGCAACTTTGCTGCCCTCCTGCCGGCCGAGTGGCAGGAAGCCGTCAAGTGCCGGGGCACCGTCGGATGGGAAGCGTGGCTCGACGCAGTGACCGCCGCCGAGGGGGCGGCTGACCGGCGCCGCCGGTCTTGGTTCTGGAGGGTTCACGACACCCTGACCATCCTGGACATGTGGTCACGGCACATCCCGCCGGACCAGGTGCATGTAGTCACCGTGCCGCAGCAGGCTTCAGGGAGCCTGCTGTGGACGCGGTTCGCCGCCGCCATGGACATCGATCCGGGCGGCTGCGATGTGACCCGGGGACGGCGGAATTCCTCGCTCGGATATGCGGAAACCGAATTCTTGCGCCGGATGAACGAGGCACTGCCGGCTGACCTGCCTGACTGGTTCTACGCCCGGGAGATCAAGCAGATCCTCGCGCATGGTGCCCTTAGCGGCCGCCCGCACCACGCCCGGCAGGTGCTGCCGCCCGGCCACGCGGCGTGGGCGGCGGAGCAAGCGGAAATCCTGCTTGCGGGCCTGCGCGACGCCAAGTACGACATCGTCGGTGAACTCGCCGACCTGCGCCCCGCCGGAGCGGCCGGCGCACACGCCAGACCAGCCGATCAGCCAGCCGTGCAGTCGGCTGAGGAGCAACTCGAAGCCGCCGTGCAGGCCTCGGTGGCCCTGGCCAGCCGCTACTACCGGGTGCTGTACCCAGTCCTGCCGCGGCCGCCGCACCGTGGCGCCCGGCAGAGGGCCAGCGACATCAAGTGGGCGATGCTGAACGGCCCCGGAGTCAAGCGAGTGCTCCGCCGCGCAAGTCATCGTGCAGCCGTGCAGCGCCTGCGGGTGCTCATCTGGTGCGTGCTGACCCGCCCCGGCCGCCGCAGACGAGGCTAGCCGGTGGTGATGATGATGGAAGGCGTGGCTAGGTGAAGAGCGCGCGGATATCGTCAGCGTCCAGGCTGCCGCTGAACGCGCCGCCGCTGTCCAGGACGCTGGTGAACAACTCAGCCTTGCGCGCCTGCAGGGCCAGGACCTTTTCCTCGATGGTGCCGGCCGAGATCAGCCGGTAAACCATCACGTTCCGGGACTGCCCGATGCGGTGGGTCCGGTCCACGGCCTGGGCTTCGGTGGCCGGGTTCCACCACGGGTCGAGCAGGAAGCAGTAGTCGGCCTCGGTGAGGTTCAGGCCGAACCCGCCTGCCTTGAGGCTGATCAGGAAAACCGGCGCGGCGCCCTCCTTGAACCGCGCCACCTCCGCGGCCCGGTCCCGGGTCTTGCCATCCAGATAGCAGTACTCCATCCCGGCCGCCTCCAGCCGTTCCCTGACCCGGCCCAGGAAGCGGGTGAACTGGCTGAACACCAGGGCCCGGTGACCGCCGGCCGCCACGTCCTGCATCTGGCTCAGCAGCAGATCGATCTTGGCGCAGGGCAGGTCCAGGTGCGCGTCGTCGATGAGCGCGCCGTGCAGGCTGAGCTGGCGCAGCAGGGTCAGCGAGCTCAGGATCGTGAACCGGTTGGTGTCCAGGTCATCGATCAGGCTGAGCACCTTCTGCCGTTCCCGTTGCAGGTGGGTCTGGTACAGCTTGCGGTGCCGCGGATGCAGCTCCACCTCCAGCACCTGTTCCTGCTTGGCGGGCAGGTCCGCGGCGACCTGCTCCTTGGTGCGCCGCAGGACCAGCGGCCTGATCCGGCGCCGCAACTGGGCGAGCAGGTCGGCCTGGCCATCTCGCTCGATCGGCTTCGCGTAGTACTCACGGAACCGGCCCGGATCGGGGAACAGGCCCGGCGCGGTGATCGACAGCAGCGACCACAACTCCATCAGGTTGTTCTCCATCGGCGTCCCGGTGATGGCGATCTTCACCGGGGCGGCCAGCCGGCGGGCGCATAGGTAGGTCTTGGACTGGTGGTTCTTGACGTTCTGGGCCTCGTCCAGGATCAGCCCGGCCCAGGTCAGTCCCGCGTATGCGGCGAAGTCCATGCGCAGCAGGGTGTAGGAGGTGACCACCGCGCCGGCGCCCGCAGCGATCTCCTCAAGAGACTGGCCGCGGCGGGCGGCGGTCCCGGTGACCGCTACCACCGGCAGGTCCGGCGCGAACCGGGCGGCTTCGGTGGCCCAGTTGGACACCACGCTGGTCGGGGCGACGATCAGGAAGGGCGGAAGATCTGGGTCAGCCTCCCGGGCCTGGCAGATGAGCGCGAGGGACTGGAGCGTCTTGCCCAGCCCCATGTCGTCGGCCAGGATGCCGCCGAGCTGGTGCCGCCACAAGAAGGCCAGCCAGCCGAACCCGTCCCGCTGGTAGGGCCGCAGCTCGGCGTTCAGGGCGGCGGGCAGCTCCGCGGCGGTCAGGGCCTGCGCTGAGAGCAGCCCGCTGACTTGCTGCTGCCACCGGCGGGCCTGGCGGCCGACAATGCCGAGCTCGGTCAGCTCGGCCCAGAATCCGGCTTGGAACCGGCTGATCCTCAGCCCCCCGCCCGGCGCGTCCTGCAGGGCCCGGGCTTCCTCGATCAGCCGGGCCAGGGCCTGCAGTTCCGGCTTCTGCAGCGAGAAGTAGGAACCGCCGGCGAGCAGCAGATACGGCTCACCGCGGCTGAGGGCCACGAAGACCTCCGCGAACGGAACCTCCTGCCCGGCCACGGTGATGGTGATGCCCAGGTCGAACCAGTCGTGGTCGTCGGGCACCTCATCGGCGGACACGCTGATGGACAGCGAGTCGCCGGCCTCCCGGTAGTCCGCCGGATCGCCGGTGATCTCGACCATGACGTCCGGATGATCCGCGAGCCGGGGCAGCAGCTCGGTGCTGAACCGCATGGTGTCCAGGCCGCTGAGCCGGACCTGCGGGGCGAGCGAGGGTTGCGGCTCGCCGGACACCGGATCGGTCCGGAGCAGCCCGAACCGGCCAGGGGTCAGGCCCAGGCTGGCCACGATCGCCCGCTCGGCGGTGCGGTCACGATAGGGGGCCTCGGCGGCAGGTTCCGGCACCGGAAAACGCGCGGCAGGTCCCTGGACCGGAAAGCGCGCGGCAGGTTCCTGCACCGGAAAACGCGCGGCAGGTCCCTGGACCGGAAAGCGCGCGGCAGGTTCCTGCACCGGAAAGCGCACCGGAGAGTCCCCGACCCGGTAGGCCCAGGCCCAGCTGAGCTCGAGATCGTGGCGGCCCGTGTAGTCGGCGTGGAGCAGCAGCGTGGGGCCGGTTATCTGTGGCGGTGTGAACGCGTCGTCTGAGGAGATGATGGTCGCCGCAGCGCGGAGCCTCGGGTAGTACGCCTCCTGGAACCGGGCCAGCTCCGGGGCCGGGATCTCGACCCGCTGCCCGGCCAGCGCCATCTGCTGCAACTGTGGCGGGACGGGCTTGGCCATCCTGGCCAGCTGGAATCGCCAGCGGATGCATTCGCTGACGCGCCGGGTTTCGGCGCGATCAGCGTAGACCAGGCCATGGCCCTGCGTGCCGATGAAAGAGATCACGGTGATGGCGGCGGGGGCGCCGTCGACGCGGATGTGCGGGGCGATCGCGAGCGACCCGGACTGGCCGGCCCGGGACTGGCCTGCGCCGGACTGGCCGGCGCGGGCCTGGCCAGCACGGGACTGGCCTGCGCCGGACTGGTCGGCGCGGGTGAGGTCCAGGCAGAGTTCCGCGCTGCGGTATCCGTCGAGCGGACCGAGGTTGCGGCCGCGGACCAGCCGCAAGCCGAGCGCGGCCGCCTCGTCCAGCAGCGGCCAGAGCTGGCGCGATTCGAAGGCGGACAGGTCGATCGACTTGCCGTCGCCGTAGCCATAGCCGTAGTAGTAGGGCTGCCCGCTCCGGGCCCGGTAGACCGCGTAGATCTCCTGGAGCAACTGCATCTGGGGATCCGGCCAGCCGTCGTAGCCGTACGCGGAGTCCAGCTTGGTCCAGCTCAGTGAGCCGCCGACCCAGCCCTTACGTCCCGGCCGGACCAGGCGGGCCATCAGCCGGGGCGGTGCGTCAACCTCGGCCAGGTCGCCAGAGAACGCCGGGCGCGCATCAGGAACCAGCGTCAGCTCGATGCCCAGCATGGACGAGGCCGGCGGGCCGCCCTCGTCCGGGGAGCCGCCGGCGGCGAGCGCCGTCTGCGGCTCCAGCCATGACTGCACTGACTGTTCCCAGGTCATGGTGCGGGCCTTGGCCCCCGCAGTCCGCGCGGGACCGGTCTGGGCCAGCTCTGCCTGCGCCGCGGCCAGGACCAGGGCGACGACGTGCTTGCAGTCGAATCCGACCGGGCAGCTGCACTGGCCCTCGTCGAACTCCAGTACCGACGGCCCGGCCGGATGGAAGTAGGCCACGGTCTCATAACACGAGCCGGCGCTGCCGCGCACGCTGCCGTACAACTCGCGGCGCCCGCGATCCCAGCTCATCCGGGTGACAGCGCCGTCCCGCAGGTACTGGACCCCGCGGTCGTAACTGGTCGCTCCGGCGGCGGCCACGAGCGACGTGGCATCGATAGCTGGCCACCGCTTGTCCGGGAGCGCCACGAATCGCATGGCGGAACGCTATCCCCGCCCACCGACACATTGGCCGCCCGCAACGCCGTCCATTGCGTCGTCCGTTTGCCGGCAGGGGCGGGGGCCAGGGCCGCGGGTCAGGGCCGCGGGCCAGGGCCGCGGGTCAGGGCCGCGGGTCAGGGCCGGCCCTTGACTCCGATTCCGTAGATGGCGGCCTGATAGTTTCCGGCGGGATTCTGCGGCAGCTTAGTGAACCAGACCAATACATAACGCCCGCGCGCGGGACGGCTCAGTCCTAGCCGCACGATTCCGCCCGGCCCAGCCGAGCCCGCAACCGGCCGCAGCGCCCCCAGGTTCGGCTGGTCACCTACGCGGATCTGGAAATGCGCGCCTGGGTACGCGCCGAGGGTGACCCGGATCGCGGTGACCGTGACCGGCCGGCCCATGTCCACCAGCAGGCCGGTGCCGGAGTACAGGTTGCCGAACTCGGCGGTGGTGTACCAGTCGGTGCGCCACGCGGTGCCACGCACGCCGTCGATGGCCAGGTGCGCGTTCTGCGAATCGTCCCCCGTGCCCGCAGGGCGGAACGCGGCCGCGCTCGCCGGGGCCATGGTGTGCGCCCGGACCTCCTGGGCCGGGGTCGGTGCCGGGGTGGACCCCGTCGTGGACGGCGCCGGACTGGCCGACTGCGCCGCGGCGGGCGCGCTGGACCCGGCCGTGGCCCGCGAGGAGCGCGCGGTGTCCGGGCGCCCCGCAGCCCCGCTCGCGGCCGGGGTGGGGCTGGCGTTACCGTCCGCAGCGACGGAAAGGGCCGGTCCGGACCCGGGGCTGCCCATGATCCGGTAGCCGACGAAACCGAGCACGATCACGATGGCCGCCAGGCCGAACACCAGCATGAATCCCGGCCGGCGGTGCCACTGCGTCCGGGAGCGCTCAAGCAGTTCGTCGAGACTGGTCGCGGCCACCGGCCCGGGTGCCCGGTGGGCCTGGTCGTATTCGTGGATCAGCGGCTCGGGATCGGTCCCGACGACCTCGGCGATGCTGCGGATGTCCCCCCGGGCGTAGAAGTCGCCGCCGCAGGCCTCATAGTCGTCGGCCTCGATACTGCGGATGATCGGCGGCCTGATCCGGGTCTGCTCGCTGACCTGGGCAACGCTGAGACCTGCCTGGTGACGGGCTTCCGCTAGGGTCTCGCCGATGCTCACGCGACACCTCCCTGCCATCGGACCCACGCGCCACCGGGGAAGGCGCGGCCCACCGTTCCATGTCACCATCATCGCCGCTACCGCGGCCGCTGAACCGCAACAGGGCCTACATCAATGCGAGGCGATGCTGAATGCGCGCGTTGCGTGCCGCGAACGACCTGGCGCTGCAATGGTGTTCCCGCCACTGAAGCGTCCGCACATGTTCTGGCCGCACCGCGCCGGGCCCTTCGGCCGCGAATTTGCGCCTTGAGTGGCCAGTGTTTCCAATGTTGCGTTTGCCTGATCTTCCGGGTTCGTGATCAACCGATTGGTGACGTTCTAGCGACACCAATCGGTTGATCACGAACCGGCAGCCGCCTGAGCGCGCTCACGAACCGGCGCCCGCTCAGCGCGGCCCGGAACTGACAGCCGCCCAGCGCGGCGACAAACAGGCAGCCGGCACCGCTACCAGCGGCCGCAACCCCCGCGGCCCCCGGCCCGGCCCGAACGCCAGATCCGGCGGAACACCCCGCGGACCACGCCGAAGACCAGCAGGAAGATGGCCAGCTTGCCGGGCAGCGGGAACAGGCTCAAGTGCAGGCCGACGATCAGCAGCCAGGTCGTGAACGCGGCGATGAGCGCCGGGAACAGCCCCAGGCGGGGCCGAGAGCGCGGCCCGTGCTCGTGCCTGGCCCGCTCCCGCTGGAATCCCGGGCTGGCGACCGGCGCCCGGGCCGCCGTGCTGGCCGCCCCCGCCCCGGCGGCCGCGGCCGCCGGCGTGGCGACCGGCGGCATATCGCGGGTCAGCGCGCTGAGCTGGCTGCGCATGGTCGCGGCGAACGCGGCCTCGATACGCTCGTTGAACTCCTCCAGGGTCAGCCGCCCCTGGGCGTAGTGCTCGCGCAGCGCCGCGGCGACCGCCTCACGGTCGGCGTCTCCGACGCGCAGGTCCGGTCCAGTCACGTGGTCCTCCGCATGCCCCGTTGTGCCCCCGATGTACACCTGAAGATATATCTCGATATGGTCGTCGGCAAGTCATCAGCCGGACGTTGACCGTAACTTTTCATCCGCCGGACGTTGGACGTCATTTTCGTCATCCGGATGTCAGCCGGACGTGGGGCCTTAACGGTTCAGCAATCCACGGCCTCGGCCAGGTAGCGGCGCACGAGAGCGTCGGTGAAGGTGACGGGCACGCTTTGCCGGGCCAGGAGAACCCGGTAGTAGATGGGGCCGACCAGCTGGTCGAGGGCGAGATCGATGTCCGTGGCCTCGGCCAGTTCGCCGCGGCGGCGGGCGCGCAGGAACGGCGCGCGATCCCGGTCGCGCTGCCGGGCCATGACCTCAGATTCGAACCGGGCGGCCACGGCCGGGTCGTGCTGCGCCTGCCCGGCCAGGGCGCGGAATACGGCGCCAGCGTCCGTCGTGCTCAGGAACGTGGCCAGCTGGGCCAGCTGATCCCGGAGGTCGCGGCCGAGGTCGCCGTGGTCAGCCGGGGTGAAGAACTCGGCCGCGTCGACGGTCAGAGCGTCAAAAAGGATGTCGGTCTTCGAGGCCCACCAGCGGTAGATGGTCTGCTTCGCGACCCCCGCCCGGGTGGCGATGCCCTCGATCGTCACACCCGCGAAACCGTGCTCGACCAGCAGGTCATCGGCCGCTTCCAGGACGGCCAGCCGGGCTTCCTCGCTGCGCCCGTGCCGGTTGCCGTGGTGGCGGGCCGGGGTGCGAGCCTTCATGCGGCCCAGCGTACCGGGCCCTTGCCTAGACGCAACGTTGCGTCTAGGATTCCGGGCATGACCAACACACTCGCCGCCCCTCAGGTAACGGCCACGCTCAGCCGGCTGTTCGCGGCCGCCGCCCAGGACAACGACGCCTCCGCCATCCTGCCCGGGGGAACGTACGCGACCGCGTCGGCGCTCGAAAAGGCTGACGCCGTCCAGGACGTGTACATGCCCATCTCCCCCGAAGCCGGCCAGCTCCTCTACGCGCTGGTCCGCGCCAGCCGGCCGGAAACCGTCGTGGAGTTCGGCACATCGTTTGGCATCTCCACCATCCACCTCGCCGCCGCGGTGACCGACAACGGCACCGGCCACGTCGTGACGACCGAGCTGAGCACCGCGAAGGTCAAGGCGGCCCAGTCCAACCTCGAGCAGGCCGGCGTCAACCGGGTGGTGACCATCCTGGCCGGTGATGCGCGCCAGACGCTCGCCGAGGTGCCCGGCCCCATCGGGGTCGTGCTGCTGGACGGGTGGAAGGACCTCTGCCTGCCGGTGCTCCAGCTGCTGGAACCCAGGCTCGCGCCCGGCGCGATCGTGGCCGGCGACGACAGCAGCTTCGCGAGCATGGCCGGTTACCTGGACTACGTCCGGGATCCCGCCCACGGCTACGTGAGCGTGGCGTTCCCTGTCGAGGACGGCATGGAGATCAGCTGCTGGACCGGCCGCTAAGCCCCGCCGACCCGCGCCCGAGGCCAGCATCAGGATCTGACCACCATCCGGACGGTCGTCCGCCTGTTCAGCCCCCGTGCCCCGCTTCCGAGTGCCCCGCTTCCGAGTGCCCCACTTCCGAGTCCCCCACCTCCGAGTCCCCCACCTCTGAGTGCCCCACCTCTGAGTACGGCCGCACCTCCGAGTACGGCCGCGATTGCCACAACGCCCAGTCGGCGGACACATCCCCCGCTGTCCGCAGCAGCAACGGGAGGTACTCCCCGGTCAGCCGCTCCACGGTGGTCTCCGCCGCGTGCACGGTCACGTTCATGGCGGCCCGCACGGCCCCTGTGCCGTCCCGGACCGGCGCCGCGATCGACCGGATTCCCGGCGCCAATTCCTCATCTGCCAGCGCCCAGCCCCGGGCCCGGATGGTGGACAGCTCCTCGCCGAACGCCTGCCGGTCGCGGGGCAGGAAACGGGGCAGCCCGGAACGGCTCGGCTGGGCCAGCACGCCCGCCAGCTCGTCCGGGCCGAGGGCAGCCAGCAAGACCTTGCCCTGAGACGTGTACGCCGCGGGGAACCGGGTCCCGATCTCGACCCGCAGCGTGATCAGCTTGGGCACGGCGACGCGCGCGACGTACACGATGTCCGAGCCGTCGAGCTGGGACATCGACGACGACTCGCCGGTCTGGGCGACGAGCCGCTCGAGGTGCGGGCGGCCGACTTCCCACAAGCCCAGTGAGGCAACGAACGCCATCCCGAGCGAGAGGACCCGGGGTGTGAGCGAGAACTGGCCCTCCGCGAAACGCACGAATCCCAGTTCCTCCAGGGTCAGCAGCAGCCGCCGTGCCGTGGGGCGGGCCAGGCCCGAGACCGTGGCGATTTCGCTCAGGCTCATCCGCGGACGCTCGGCACTGAAGCACTGCAGCACGTCCAGCCCACGGGCCAGCGACTCGACGAAGTCGGGTCCCTCGCCACGACCGGCCATAACCGCTTTACCTCTCACATCAGCCCAGCGTGCGTGTGCTTGACAGCGCCGCAATTGCACGGGCATCGTACTGCCAACGCCGCTATGCGTACACTCGTCCGCGCTTGCTGGCCGATGACTGACCGACCCGCCGTTGACCTCATCACGCCGTTGACCTCATCACGCCGTTGACCGCATCGCAGAGACACAGCTTCACAGGGACACAGCATGAGCAATGACGCACCTGCAGTGCAGACCGATGTCCTCGTGGTCGGCTCAGGGCCGGGCGGCGCAGCCGCCGCGCTCTTCCTGGCCACCTACGGCACGAAGACCATGGTGGTGACGAAGTACGGGCACCTGTCCGACACGCCCCGGGCGCACATCACGAACCAGCGGACCATGGAGACGCTGCGCGACATGGGCCTGGAGCAGCGGCTCATGCGCGAGGCCACGCCCTGGGAATGGATGGGCAACACCACGTTCTGCACCAGCCTGGCCGGCGACGAGCTGGGCCGGATCCCGTCCTGGGGCACCGACACCCGGCGCCACCACGACTACGAGCTGCAGAGCCCGTGCACGATGCTGGACGCCCCGCAGACCATCACCGAGCCGGTCATGATGCAGGCCGCGCAGGCCCGGGGGGCCAAGGTCCGGTTCGACACCGAGTACCTGTCCCACGTCCAGGACGACTCGGGCGTGACCACGCAGGTCCGCGACCGGCTCACCGGCGCGGACTACGCGATCCGCTCGCGTTACCTGGTCGGCGCGGACGGCGCCCGGAGCAAGGTCGCGGCCGACCTGGACCTGCCGTTCGAGGGCCCGGGCGCGGTGGGCGGCGCGCTGCACATCATCTTCGAGGCCGACCTGAGCCGCTTCGTCGACTACCGGCCGTCCGTCCTGTACTGGATGGTGCAGCCGGGCGCCGAGAAGGAAGGCGTCGGGCTCGGCGTGCTGCGGATGATCAAGCCGTGGCACGAGTGGATGCTCATGTGGGGGTACGAGGCCGCTGCCGGGCCGCCCGAGATCACCGACGAGTTCGCCCGCGAGCTGGCCGTGCAACTGGTCGGCACCGAGGACTTCGAGATGCGGGTCACCGAACGGCTGCCGTGGACGGTCAACCACCACTTCGCCACGACCATCGCGGACCGGCGGGTCTTCTGCGTCGGCGATGCCGTCCACCGCCACCCCCCGACCAACGGGCTCGGCTCCAACACGTCGATCCAGGACTCCTACAACCTGGCCTGGAAGCTGCATCACGTGCTGGCGGGCCTGGCCAGCCCGGCCCTGCTCGATTCCTATAACGCCGAGCGGGCGCCGGTCGCCCGGCAGATCGTCGAGCGGGCCAACCAGAGCATCGCCGACACCGGCCGGATCATCGCGGCCCTCGACGTGGACGACACCACCAACGTCAACAAGCTGAACCGGCAGCTCGCGCTGCGCAAGGCACCCGGCCCGGAGGGCGAGAAGATCCGGGAGAAGCTGCGCGAGGCCATCGCGTACAAGGCGTACGAGTTCGACGCGCATGGCGTGGAGCACAACCACCGCTACGCTTCGGCGGCCGTCATCGGTGACGGGACCGCGATGCCCGCGTTCACCCGGGACCCGGAGCTGTACGCCCAGCCGACCACCTGGCCCGGGGCCAAGCTGCCGCACACCTGGGTGACCCGGGAGGGACGCCGCATCTCCACACTGGACCTGGCGGGACACGGCACTTTCAGCGTGTGGACCGGCATCGGCGGCCAGGCCTGGCTCGACGCGGCGGAGACCTTCAGCGCGGAGACCGGCCTGCCGGTCACCCTGGTCTCGGTCGGCCCGGGCCAGCCCTTCGAGGACCCCTACGGCACCTGGGCCGAGCTCCGCGAGATCTCCGACGGCGGGGTGCTCCTGGTCCGCCCCGACCTGTACGTCGCAGCCCGCCACACGAGCGCGCCCGACTCCCCCGAGTCAGCCGCCCGCTGGCTCCGCCAGACCCTGACCTCCGTCCTGCGCCCCGCGCCGCCCGCGTAACCGGCCGGGGGCCCACACCGTCTCCGCTCACACCGTCTCAGCCGTGCTGCGCACGGCGAGCACCGCGAGCACCACGAACACGCGAACACGGCGAACACGGCGAACACGGCGAACACGGCGAACCAGGCCAGATGACCCCGATGGACGTCATCGACACGGTTCCCCTGCTGATCACCGTCGTGCCGATCCTGGTGATCTGGTAGGTGGGCAGCGCCCGGCCGACCGTCTGCATCCAGCCGGAGCCCGAAAGTGGAAGGCCGGGGGGAATGTTCCGGGCCGCCCGCCGCGATTGGGCCCCTCCGGGCCCGCGGCGCGCTTATGGTCCAGATCGCTCGCGCTGTTCCAGGGCGGCCAGCCGCAGCTCCAGCTGGTCGACCCGGTGCCGCAAGATCTCCAGTTCCGCCTGGTCCGCAATCCGGCGCTCCGCGGTCCGGCGCAGCCGCGGCGACGCCTCGGCGCGGCTCGCGACCATCGCGAGCGGGACCAGCCGCTGCGGGCCGTGCGGGCCCTCCACCAGCCGCGACGGGATCTGCCCCGAGCGGTACCAGGTCCGCAGCGCGGCCCGGGACGCCCCGGTCTGGGCGGCGGCCCGCTCCAGCGTCACCCAGTCCGACCCCTCCAGCTGGGCGGTCAGCTCGACTTCGAGCTCCCAGGCGTCGAGCCGGTCTTCCCAGTCCACCGCCCTGCCTCCCTGCCGCGCCCCGTCGCTTCCCCTGGTTTTCCGCAACGAAAACCATACTATTAGCATGGTATTGACATGGTCTAGGCCCCCCGGCGACAGTGAGTTCCATGTTCGAGCGATTCACTCACCGAGCCCGCCGCGCCGTCGTCCTGGCCCAGGAAGAGGCCCGCAGGCTGAACCACAACTACATCGGCACGGAGCACCTGCTGCTCGGGCTGCTGGAGCCGGGAGGCATCGCCGCCCAGGCCCTGATGCGGTTCGGGATGACGGCGACCGGCGTCCGGGACGAGGTCGCAGCCCGGGTCGGCCGGGGCAGCGAGCCACCCAAGGGCCGGATCCCGTTCACCCCCCGGGCCAAGAAGACCATGGAGCTTTCGCTCCGTGAGGCCCTCAGCCTGAGCCATAACTACATCGGTACCGAGCACATCCTGCTCGGCCTGATCCGGGAGGGCGACGGAGTCGCCGCGCAGATCCTGGCCGAGCACGCCGGCGGCGACCTGACGGTGGTCCGCCAGGCGGTGCTCGACCTCCTCCCCGCGACCCAGGCGCTGCACGGGCGGCGCTGGCTGCGCCGCCGCAATGAGCCTCTGCTCAGCGACGAGCCGGTCCCGTCGGCCGGCAGCCCGGGTGAGCAGGGCGGGCCGTCAGGGATGCCGACGACACCCGCGGCCGACGCGGGACTGGCCGAGGCGGCCCGGCTGGCCGGAGGCCAGCCCGTAGGGTCTCATCACCTGCTGGCTGCCGCGCTGGCGGATCCGGACAGCGCGGCGGCCAGGACCCTGACCGCGCTCGGGATCAACCTGGACGAGGCCCGCGAGGCACTCCGCCACGCCGACGTGGCCGGTACCAGCGACGAACAGCCTGAAGAACGCGGCCGACGCCACATGGCCGTCCGGGTGACGGACGGTGGCCTCGTGCTCGAGGTGACCGACCCCGCTCTCCAGGCTCTGGCCCAGGCCGCCGTCGAAGCCCTCGGTGACCGGGCTACGGAGCCCGGCAGCATCCCCGGCGACCTGCCGGCCAGCGCGAGCCTGGCCCAGGTCTGGCTGGCCATGCGCGACAGCCTGGAAGATATCCGGGTCGCCGCGTCTGGCGGCGCGCGCGACCCCGGCGCCCAGCAGGAAGGCGCCGGTGGCCAGCAGGAAGGCGCCGGTGGCCAGCAGGACCACGAAGGCGGCCCGGAGAAAGGCCGCCCCGCCGCCTAAAAGCCCCCCGCCCCACCCCCGGCGTGGGGCCTCCACGGCCCACGCCCCGCACGGGCCCCCCGCGCCTGGCCACGTCGGCCTGACTGCTCTCCCCCGTGGACCTGGCCGTCGACCCGGCCGGCGATGTGCTGATCGACGACTCCGGCAACCAGCGGATTCGTGAGGTGGCCGGGTAGGCCTGGCGCTGCCGCGGCGGGGATCATAACCTTCCCAAGCAGCCCGACATCCCCCCGTGTCACCAGGCAGGCAGGAGATCCCCGCATGAGACGCAGATCCGGCCCCCTCTGCATCGCGCTGGCCCTCGCCCTCGGCCTGCCCCTGGCGGCCGTTTCACCGGCGGCAGCCACCAGCCATGGCTGGGGAAGCCGCGCCCCGGCCTACACGCCTTACTTCGAGACCTGGACGAAAGCTCAGCTCCCCGCGGTGGCCCGGGCCTCTGGGGCTCGCGACCTGACCCTCGCCTTCCTGCAGACCCCGAAACGGGGCTCATGCTCGGTGACCTGGAACGGGGACGCGAAGCAGCCGGTCAGGCCGGGCGGCCGCTACACCGGCCAGATCAGGAAGCTGCGCGCGATGGGCGGGAACGTGATCCCGTCCTTCGGCGGCTACAGCGCCGATGAGGACGGCACCGAGATCGCCGATTCGTGCCGGAGCGTGCCCAGGATCGCCCGGGCGTACGAGTCCGTGGTCACCACCTACGGCGTGACCCGCCTTGACCTGGACGTCGAGGCCAGCTCGCTGAACAAGCCGGCCGGGATCGCTCGGCGCAGCGCGGCGCTGCGGCTGCTCCAGGACTGGGCCGCCCGGACCCACCACCGCGTCCGGATCACCTTCACCCTGGGCGTCGAGCCCTGGGGCCTGCCCGCCAACTGCCTGGCCGTGCTGAAGAGCGCCGTCTCCCGCGGCGTCCGGTTCACCGTGAACATCATGGCCTTCGACTACTACATCAAGGCCAGCAAGACGGGCATTGAGATGGGCACGGCGGCGATCCAGGCCCTGGACGGCACGCACCGCCAGCTCAGCCGGCTGTATCCAGGGCTGAGCCAGCCGCGGCTGTGGGGCCTGGAGGGCATCACCCTGCTGCCCGGCATCGATGACTATCCCAAGAAGACCGAGGTGACTTACCTGAGCGATGCCCGGGACGTCGCCCGGTTCGCCCGAGCCCACCGGCTGCCGCTGATCTCCGTCTGGGCCCTCCAGCGGGACAATGGCGGCTGCCCAGGCACCATCGACAGCAACTCCTGCTCCGGCATCCGCCAGCCGAAGTGGGCGTTCAGCCACCTCCTGGAGAGCTAGTCCAGCGAGGGTGCGAGGCCGGTTGGCCCGGCTCCGCACTCCCGGCTTCCTTCTTCGCCAGGAGGACCGCCACCCGCCCGGCACCCGCGTAGCCGAAAAAAGTTACTCTTAGTACACTCATCAATACACAAAGTGATACGGTGGAGGAGCCGCGGATGTCCAGGATCCTGGTGGTCGATGATGAGCCAGACGAGCGGTTCCTGCTCCGCCGGATATTGGAGCGCGAGGGGTACGAGGTGCTGGACGCCTCTGACGGGGCCGCCGCCCTGGCCATCGTGCACGAGTCGCCCCCCGATCTGATCCTGACCGACATGATGATGCCGGTCATGGACGGCCCAGAGCTCATCCGGCGGCTGCGGGGTGACCCCGCGACCGCGGGCATTCCGATCCTGGCTTCGACCGGCGATCCTGCTCTCGCGGTCTCTGCTGATGTGGTCATGTCCAAGTCGTTGCCGCTGCAGGACCTCATCGGCGCCGTAAGTGCCTGCCTCAACGAAGGAGCCACCGTGAGCGCTAGCCGCAACGGAGGACGTGACCCGCTGACGTTGATGCCGACCGGGATCGCGGGACTGGATCTGGTGCTCAACGGTGGTCTGGAGCGCGGATCGGTCGTGATCCTGGCCGGGGCGCCGGGTACCGGCAAGACCATCCTGGCCCAGCAGATCTGCTTCGCCAAGGCCACCGCCGCGCACAAGGCGGTCTACTACACGACGGTGTCCGAGCCGCACACCAAGCTGGTCCGGCACCTGGAACCTTTTGCCTTCTTCGACCAGGAAGCACTCGGCACTACGGTCGAGTTCATCCACCTGGGCAGCTTCCTGGTGCCCCGGAGCAAGGATGGGCTGGAGCCGCTGGTCTCGGAGATCGTCCGGAAAACGCTGGAGGACAAGCCCGCCATCGTGGTGGTCGACAGCAGCAAGATGCTGCGCGACTTTGCCGACGAACGCCAGTTGCGCTCCGCGCTCTACAGCCTGACGAGCCGCGTGGCCCACACCGGGACGGTGCTGCTGCTGCTAGGTGAGTACACACCGGAGGAACTGTCCAGCGGCATCGAGTTTTCCCTGGCCGACGGCATTATCTATCTTGAGTATCAGCCTCGCGAGCCGGTGGACCGGCGCTCGCTGCGGGCCATGAAGCTGCGCGGGTCGGGCCAGCGGCCGGGTCGGCATACCTTCCAGATCACTCCGGCCGGCGTCGGGGTCTTCCCCCGGATAGAGACCCTCATCCCTGAGCCGGTCGAGGCGGTTGACGGCCGGATCGCCACCGGTATCCCGGGCCTGGACCCACTCATGAACGGCGGCCCGCAGGCCACCGACGCCACCCTGGTCAAGGGACCCTCCGGCGTCGGCAAGACCATCTTCGGGCTGCGCTGGACCGCCCACGCTCTGGAGCAAGGGCAACCCTGCCTGTACGTGACCTTCCAGGACACCCCCAAGCAGCTCGCCAACATGGCGGGCAGTTTCGGCTGGGACATCGGGGCCGCCCAGGCCACTGGCCGTCTCGCCATCTCCTACGTCCCGATGGGGGACCTGGACCTGGACGTCCTGGCCAGCGCCATCCGCTCGGAACTCGCCGCTCATTCGGTCAGCCGCGTCGTTATCGACAGCCTCGCCGAACTGGTTTTCGCCGCCCGCGAATCGGAACGTTTCCCGGCCTTCATGCGCAGCCTGGTCGGGCTCATCCGGGCGGCCGGCAGTTCATCGCTGGTCACCAGCGAGACGGCTGGCCACGAACAGGACAGCCAGTCGCTGGAAGGGCTCATGTTCTTGTTCGACAACGTCATCGACCTCCGGTACATCGAGGAGGAATCCGGGGTGGGCCGCGCCCTGAACGTCGTCAAGATGAGGAACAGCCGGCACGAGACCACGCTGACCAGCTTCACCATCGCCGATCAGGGCATCACGATCGGCGGGCCGCTCGAAGGGGTCACCGGACGGCTGGGCTGGAGTGCGCTGCGGACCGAGGTCCCGCCGCCCGGCCCTCTCCCCGTGCCCGCAGAACACGCCTGAATTCCCGGCCGCACGCTCAGCGGTCCAGGATGCGCAGCCGCTGCGGGTCATACAGCGGCGCGATCTGCAGCCGGACGGGGACGTCACCGGCCGGCGTGCGGGCCCGGAAATCCCCGTTCTTCAGCCAGCCGCCCGTCACTCCCTCGGCGTTCTCCACCTGGGCCAGCCCGACCGCCCCGCCCACCGTGTAGCCGTAGGCGGCGGCCCGGAGGTAGCCCACCCACTGATCCCCCAGGAACACCGGCTCGTTGCCGAACAGGTCGGCGGCCGGGTCCTCGGCGAGCAGGCTGACCACGCGATGGCGTGGCGGGCCCTGCTCCCGGGCGGTCAGGAGGGCTTCACGGCCGGTGAACCCGCCCGGCTTGTCCCAGGCCACCGCGAACCCGAGCCCCGCTTCCATCGGGTTGTCGGTGTTGTCGATGTCCACCCCCATGTCGCGGTAGCCCTTTTCCAGCCGCAGGCTGGACATGGCGGACAGGCCGATCAGCCGGAATCCCAGGTCATCCCCCGCGGACATCAGGTCGTCGTACACCCCCATCGCGTACTCCGCGGGCACATGCAGTTCCCAGCCGAGTTCGCCCACGTAGGTGACGCGGATGGCGAGCACCGGCGCGTACCCGACGTGGATCTGCCGCGCGCTGAGGTAGGGGAACGACTCGTTGGACAGGTCGGCGTCGGTGAGCCGCCCGATCAGCGTCCGGGACGCCGGCCCCTGCACCGACAGCAGCGTGGTGCCTGACGTCACATCGGTGACGGTGAGGAACTCACCTGGCCGGGACGCCCGCCTGATCAGCGGCTCGATCCGGCGGTGAATCAGGTCGCTGGCGATGACCAGGAACTTATCCGGCTCCAGCCAGGTCACGGTGACGTCGGCGACGATGCCGCCCGCCTCGTTCAGCCACTGGGTGTAGACCAGCCGGCCGACCCCGGCGGTGACGTCGTTGGCCGACAGCCGGCTGAGCACCGCGGCCGCGCCCGGTCCCTGGACCAGGAACTTGGCCATCAGGCTCATGTCGAGCAGGCCGGCCGCCTCGCGCACCGCGGCGTGCTCGCGCCCTACGACCTCATGGGCCGCGGGCCGGCCCCAATCCAGGCGGGCAGAGTCCAGGCGGGCAGAGTCCGGGCCGGCAGAGTCCGGGCCGGCAGAGTCCGGGCCGGCAGAGTCCGGGCCGGGAACCGGCGCGGCCGGCCCTGACGCATACCACTCGGCGAACTCCCAGCCCGCCGAGGTGGCGAAGTGGCCGCCCGCCGCGGCCAGCCGGTCATGCAGCACCGAGCGGCGCACGTTCCGCCCGGTCGAAGGCTTCCAGGCCGGCCAGACCGCGTCCCCGAACAGCACCCCCAGCTGCTCCACGGTCCGGTCGGCCCGGAACCGGCGGGACGTCTCGTAGGCGTGCGTCCGGTCGATGGCGACACTCGTCGCGTCCACCGGCGGCACCCCGTCCGCGATCCAGTGCGCGAGCATGCTGCCGACCCCGCCCCCGGACAGGATCCCGAGCGAGTTCAGGCCCGCCGCGACGAAGTACCCGTCCAGTTCCGGGGCGGGCCCGAGCAGCGGCCGCACGTCCGCGGTGAACGACTCCGGTCCGCAGAAGAAGGTCCGTACACCCGTCTCGGACAGCACCGGGATCCGATCCAGCGCCGGACCGAGGAACGGCTCCATCCGGTCCCAGTCCGGACTTATTTTCCCAAACGAAAACCCGTCGGGCACCCCGTCCAGCGACCACGGAGCGGCCACCGGCTCGAAGAGCCCGACCAGCATGCCGTCGCCCTCGGGCCGGTAGTAGCCGTAGTTGTCGGGGTCCTCGATGACCGGCAGGTCCGGGTCCATCCCCGGCACCGTGTCGGTGAGCAGGTAGTAGTGCTCGGCCGCCTGGAGCGGAACCCCGACCCCGGCGAGGGCCCCGAACTGCCGGGCCCACATGCCCGCCGCGTTGACCACGACCTCGGTCTCGATCGGGCCCGCGCTGGTGAGCACGGCGGTCACCTGCCGCCCCCGGGTCGCCACCCCGGTCGCAGTCACCCCTTCCACGATCCGGACCCCCAGCTGGCGGGCGCCTTTGGCCAGCGAGGTGGCCACGCCTACCGGATCGGCCCGCCCCTCGTCCGCCACGTAGAACGCGGACAGCACGTCGTCGGTGCGGGCCAGCGGCCACATGTCCGCCAGCTCCCGCGGCGAGATCTCCACGTCCTCGACCCCGAAGCCATGCATCCAGGCGGCCTCCCGGCGCAGCGCCTCCTGCCGCCGGGAGGACGTGGCCAGGGAGATGTGCCCGACGGGCCGGAACCCGGTGGAGTGCCCGGTCTCCTGCTCCAGCCGGGCGTACAGGTCGCGGGAGTACCGGCTGAAGAACAGCGCGGTCTCGTCCGTCATCCCGGCCGAGGTGATCAGCCCGGCCGCGTGCCACGTCGTCCCGGCGGTCAGCTGATGCTGCTCGAGCAGCACCACGTCGGTCCAGCCCAGGTGCGCGAGGTGGTAAGCGATGCTGCACCCGGTCACGCCGCCGCCGACGATGACCACCTGTGCCCGGCTGGGCACCGCCCCGCCCGCGGTTTCCGGGCCGCCCGTACTGACCGGGTCAATCGTCACATCTGCCTCCAAGTCGGCGCTCACCTGGCGCTATGCCTAGCATGGCGAACCACGCCCGGTCCAGGCCGCCCGGAAGCCGAGGGCTGCTTGGGAAATTCCTGAGCAACCGAGGCAGCAGGACCGGAGGTGGCGCGTTTCTTGAGTGTGAATGCTGAGAATCCTGGCCTGGCTGCCGGGGCGCACCCGGCCGGGGCGGCCCCGGCCGCGGATCACCAGCGGCCCCAGGCAGGCCCGCCGGACGCAGGTCCCGAAGGTGCGGCGGCCGCGGTCGGGGCGCTGTACGAATCGAGCGCGCTGGGGCTGATCCGGATGGCCTACGTCATGCTCGGCGACCTGCCCAGCGCCGAGGATGTGGTCCAGGAGGCGTTCTGCGGGCTCTACCGGCGCTGGGACGGCCTGGCCAGCACCGACGGGGCGCTGTACTACGTGCGCGCCTCGGTGCTGAACGGCTGCCGCTCAGCGCTGCGCCGCCGGGCGGTCCGCCGCGGATTTGTGCAGCACCAGACCCTGGCCGGCGAGCCCCCGGCCGCGTCCGCCGAGACGGTCGCGCTGGGCGGAGAGGAGCGCGAAGACGTGATCCGCGCCCTGCGGCGCCTGCCGAACCGGCAGCGCGAGGTCCTCATGCTCCGCTTCTACGCCGAGCTTCCCGACGAGCAGATCGCCCGGGTGATGGGGATCCGCCCGGGCACCGTCCGGTCCACTGCGTTCCGGGCGCTCGAGGCGCTGGGCCGGGCCCTGAGGGAGACGCCATGACGCACGGAGGAGGGGGCGCCATGACGCCGCTCGAGGACCGGGTCCGGGACGCCATCCGGGCCAAGGCCGCCGAGGTCCCGCCGGACGCGGTCCCGCCGCTCCGGCTGCCGGGCCGCCGCCGGTCTCCCTGCTCTCTCCCTCACGGCGGCAGGAAGAGAGCAGGAGGACTGGCGGGCCGGGCCGGGGCCGGGCGGACGTGGGCAGCGCCCCTGGCCGCCGCCGCCGGGGTGGCGGCCGCCCTGGCGGTGATAGTCGCCCTGACCGCTGTGATCCATTCCGGCCGCTCCGCGAACGGCCAGCCGACCGGGCTGGCCGCCCTGCCCCGCTACTACGTGGCGCTGAACTTCACCGGCCCACGAGGGTGCTGCGGGGCTGGGCTCGCCGCCCCGCAGACCGACGCCGTCGTCCGCGCCACCGCTACCGGGCGGACCCTGGCCGCCGTGGTGCCGCCCCTGCCGTACGGCACGTTCGTCGGGGTCAGCGCGGCGGCTGACGATCGCACGTTCGTCCTCGCCGCGCAGGAACTTTCCCCCTACCCCCCGGTCAACCAGGGGAAGCTTCCGGTGCCCGCCACGAAGTTCTTCCTGCTGCGCTTCGATCCTGGCCGCGGCGGTCCGGGCGCCACGGCCACCCTGACCCCGCTGCCCGTGCCGGTCGTCCCGGCCGGCACGGCGGTCAGCGACTTCTCCCTGTCCCCGGATGGCAGCCGTCTGGCCATGGTGGTCGGCCGGGCTGACGTGCGCCGGTGGTACCTGCAGAACCTGAGTATCTACAACCTGGCCGCCGGGACGCATCGGACCTACCGTCCGGCCGGCGTCGGGTACCCCCCTTCGGAAGGCGACCATGCGGTGCCGATCACCCCGAACACGCTCTCATGGGGGGCCGATAACCGGACGCTGGCCTTCGTCTGGCGCGCGTGGACTGGTGGTGGGGGGGTCCGGCTCCTCGACACCGACCGGCCCGGCTCAGGGCTGCTGGCCAACAGCCGGGTCGCCATACCCTGGTCCCGCACCACGTCCTGGACCCAGATTCAGCTGACCGCCGACGGGCAGGCGATCTTCGCCAACGTGAACAACCCCTATAAGGGGGGGAACATCGAGCATCTCGCGGAGTTCTCGGCCCAGACGGGCAAGCTCGTCCGGGTACTCAACGTGATCAGGGACATGGCCGTGGACGTCGAGCAGATCCACTGGATGAGCCCGACCGGCCGGGTGCTGCTCGTCACGGACGCGCTACGTGGCCGCTACCACTCGAAGGCGCACTTCGCAGACGTTGACGCCGGGATGCTGGTGGACGGCCGCTACACGCCGCTGCCCTGGTCCGAGAACACCTTCACCGCCGCCTGGTAGCCGCGTCCCGGGCCCTTTATCGTCCACGGCATAACGCTAATCGCCCTTAATCACCGGCGAAATGCAGAGGCCTTCGAGGAATACCCCGGCGCCGGCCGGAGTCCAGTACACCGAATGCGATTTGTGGTTATCTGCGAGGTTGATTCCGTTACAGAAAGTTTACGCACTATTACCCAGAGTTAAAGTTTACTGGTGGGGTTGCGAACACGCTCCGTTATGATGCCTAATTGTTTACTTCAGTGATATGCACTAGTGGGGATCTGGCCTGGGGGGATTCAATGTTGTTTAGTAACTGGCGCGCCAAGATAGCGGCCGGGATGGCCGTGCTGGCGGCCTGCGCGGCCTGGACCGCGGTGCCCGCCTCGGCCGCGACGGGGCCGCCGAGCACCACCCCGGCGTACAACACTCCGCAGCTGGCCAGCACCGGGACGACCGAGCAGGTCCGGCAGATCGCGCAGTGCGGTAACACCATGTACGCGGTGGGCACGTTCACCGCGATCTCGCAGGCGGGGACGACCTTCTCCCGCAACAACGTGTTCAGCTTCAGCGCGTCCAAGCCGTACACGATGACCTCCTGGAACCCCGACGTGAACGGGATCGTCAACGGCATCACGTTCAGCCCTGACTGCTCCACCGCCTACATCGGCGGCAAGTTCAGCACCGTCGGCGGGGTGGCAGCCAAGAACCTCGCCGCGGTCAGCACCTCGAGCGGGGCGCTCATCACGGCCTTCGGGCACAGCGCCAGCGGCCAGGTCGAGACGCTGCAGTACTACAACGGGCACATCCTGACCGGGGGCTACTTCACCTCGATCAACAACAGCAGCGCCAACGCGTACATGGCCAGCCTCAACCCCACCACGGGCAAGGACGACGGGTTCATCCACCTCGGCATTTCCGGGAACTACCAGTTCCCCGGGGTGTCGTCCAACCCGACCCGGGTCTACAACCAGCAGCTCAGCCACGGCGGCACGCTGGACCTGGTGGAGGGCGACTTCACCTCGGTCGGCGGCCAGGCCCGGCAGCAGATGTTCATGCTGGACCTGAGCGGCCCGACCGCGACGGTCACCGGGTGGACCTCACCCGAGCTCAACACCAACTGCAACTACAACGAGTCGTTCTACGCCCAGTCCGCGGCCTGGTCAACCGATGACTCCACCATCTACGTCGCGACGACCGGGTACAAGCCGAATGGCACGCCGGCCGGGAGCTACCCCCGGACCGGGCCGTGTGACGCGGCGATCGCCTACCCAGCCACCCAGGCCAGCGTCACGCACACGTGGATCAACTACCCGGGCTGCGACTCGCTGTACGCCGCCGCCGCCGACTCCACTACCGCGTACTTCGCCGGGCACGAGCGCTGGTCGTCGAACCCGAACGGCTGCGACTTCGCCGGTCCTGGCGCGATCGCCGCGCCTGGCATCGAGGGGCTCAGCCCGGCCACCGGCGCGCTGGCCTACAACCCCACCCGGGGACGCGGGCTCGGTGCCGACGACATGCTGGTCACCAGCGCGGGCCTGTGGATCGCCAGCGATAACCTGGACGGGACCAACCAGTGTGGGACGCTCGCCAACCGGGCCGGCATCTGCCTCCTCCCGTATAACTAGGACACGATTTGAGGTGGTGAGCTGAGCGCGGACGCGCTCGCCCGCCGGGCGGGCACGAGCACCGTCCCGGGGAGCCCGCGGGTCATCTACCTGGCCGGCCTCGGCCGTAGCGGTAGCACCCTGCTGGAGCGGCTCCTCGGCGAGGTGCCCGGGGCCTGCCCGGCTGGCGAAGTCGTGCACATGTGGCTGCGCAGCGTCCGGGACGACGAGCGCTGCGGCTGCGGCCAGGCGTTTTCCTCCTGCCCGTTCTGGCAGCAGGTAGGCCAGGCCGCCTTCGGGGGCTGGGACCAGGTGGACGTGGACCGGGTCACCCGGCTGCGGGCCCAGGTGGACCGGGGCCGGTTCCTGCCCCTGCTGGCCTCCCCGCCACTGCGGCGCAGGCTGCAGCCCGCCCTGGACGAGTACGTCGCGTACTACCGGCGCACCTACGCCGCAATCGCCCAGGTCAGCGGCAGCCCGGTGGTGATCGACTCCAGCAAGCACGCCTCGCTGGCGTTCTGCCTGCGCAGTTCCCCCGGCGTGGACCTGAGGGTCGTCCACATGGTCCGCGACAGCCGGGCGGTCGCCTACTCCTGGGGCAAGGTCGTGGACCGGCCGGACGCGGCCGGGAGCCAGATGACCACCTACAAGCCGGCTAGTGCGGCCGTGCGGTGGGACGTGCAGAACAGCGCCCTGCAACTCCTCTCCCAGCTGGGCACGCCCACGCTGCGGGTGCGTTATGAAGACTTCGTCGCCGGCCCGGCGGCCACGCTCAGCGAGATCGCTGCGTTCGCCGGCCTGCCCGGCGGCCCGGACTCCGGGTTCCTGGGCGCCGACGGGCCGGGCCGCTGGTGGGCCGAGCTGACGGCCACGCACACCGCGTCGGGCAACCCGATGCGGTTCACCACCGGCCGGGTCCCGATCCGTTACGACGGCACATGGCAGACGGCGATGCAGCCAGGGAACCGGCGCACGGTCACCGCGCTGACGCTGCCGCTGCTGATGCGCTACGGCTACCTGCACGGCACCGCATGAGCGCGCTGGCGAGGAGCGGAGGACAGTGGGCCCCGTGACCGGCTGGCGGCGGGCGGCGGCCATCTCCGCGATCGCTGTCGTGGTGGTGGCGGCCGTGGTGGTCACCCTCACCATCGGCCTGGGCTGGACCGGCAAGCCGACCGCCCACCCAACCCCGGAGCCCGCGCTGCCCAAGACCCCGCTGGCCATCCCGCCCCCGGCCACCGGTGCGTACTTCGGCGCCTGGGTCAACCCGACCATGTACGGCCAGCACGGTCACATCGGTGCGGTGAACGCCCTGCAGCAGCAGATCGGCCGGCGGCTGGACATCGTGCACACCTACCTCCGCCAGCCTGCGGAGTTCCCCACCGCCAGCGACCTGGCCTGGGTCCGCCAGGGCAGCATGCTCCTGGTCTCCTGGGCGCTGAACGACAGCAAAGGCATCGCGGCCGGTGAGTGGGACGCGTCGATCCGCCAGCGTGCGCGGGAGTTCAAGGCCCTCGGCCAGCCCATGTTCCTGGAGTGGCGCTGGGAGATGGACCGCCCGAACCTGCGCTTCGAGGTCGGCTCGCCTGCGGACTACATCGCGGCCTGGAAGCACATCCGGCTGATCTTCGCCGAGCAGCACGTCACCAACGTGGCCTGGGTGTGGTGCCCCACGGCCCGGGGATTCGCCAGCGGCAGCGCCCAGGCCTACTACCCGGGAAATAGCGAAGTGGACTGGGTATGCGCCGACGCCTATCCCAGACCCCGGTCGCGCGCGTCATTCGCGGCCATCATCGCGCCCTTCCTGACCTGGGCGGCCCGGCACCCGAAACCAATCATGATCGGCGAGTACGGGGTGCCGCAGAGTTATGGCGCGCCGCTTCGCAGGCAATGGCTGCTCGACGCCGAGCAGACCATTGTGCGTGACCGTCAGATCAAGGCTCTCCTCTATTTCGACTCCAACACCACCCAGACCTCCCCGGAGTCGAGTTTCGGGCTGGACGCCGGCCCCTTGGCCGCCTTTCGCGGCATAGCAGACAACCGCTATTTCAATCCGCGCGGCGTGCCGGTGAACCGGAACTGACGAAGCGGCGGGAGACTAGCCGCGCGTCCGCTCGGCGTAGCGGGTCAGCGGGGGCAGTAGCCAGGTGCTCACGTCACCCAGCCTGGCTCCGGCCTCCGCCGCCCCGTCGCCGGTGTACCGCGTGGCGATCTCGAGCAGGTACAGGGCCGCGACAAAGACCGCGCATCCCGGTCTGACCCCCAGCGGCCCGAGGGTCATCGGGGCGGTGAACAGGGCCGCCTCGGTGGCCGACTGTGCTCCTCCGGCACCGTTCCGCTCTACCGCTGCCTGCAGCTGATGGTGCAGGGCGTCGTAACCGATGGGCACGCCGCTCTCGAACCGTTCCCAGTCCCAGACGAGCACCTGGTCGCCGGAGGCGGCCATGTTCCACGGCGTCCAATCGCCGTGCCACGAGCCAAAGCCCACACCCGTCACGTCGGCCGTGGCCTGCAGATCGTCCATGACCCGCAGCAGCGCCGCGGCCGGCTCGCGATCCACGCACGCCTCCAGCCGCGAGCGCAGCGTGCGCCAGTAGGTGCTCCGGCCGACCACCTGCGTGGTGATTCCCTGCAGCGTGGCCAGCTCGACCATGGCGGAGGTCAGCATGGCCCGGCTCACGGCCCGGCCAGAGCCGACCAGCGGCGTCTGGACCAGGACCTCGTGTTCCCTCCACTGGCCGTGGTGCTGCAGCCGGGGCACCTGCAGGCGGGTCAGTCCGGCCGACGCGAGCACGTCCAGGGCGGCCGCCTCGGTCCGGACCAGCTCCCGGGTCAGGCCGGTGATGCCCACCTTCGCGAAGCCGAGCATCTCACCGCTGGGGCTGACCAACTCCAGCACTGGCTTGCGATTAGCCCGGGGCGGGCCGACCCGCAGGCTCACGACCAGGTCCCGGTCCAGGACCTTACGCAGGTATGCGGCCACGTCCGCGTCAGGGCCGTCCCCCGTCGGCCCGACCGTGATCCGGTGCGGCAGGACGTCGCCCAGGCCGAGCTGCGCCGCTGCTGCCAGACCGCGGAAGGCGAGCCGCCGGCCTCCGACGGCCGACGCCTTGTAATGACGCAGCGCGGCCGCGGTCGCCCGGCGCGGCCTGCGGGGTACCAGCAGGACCGGCCGGGTCTCGTTGGGAACCAGGAGGAACTCGGTCGGGGTGGCGCCGCCCGCGGTCCGGTCGGGCCGGGCGCCCGTCCCCGGGGCCCCCCGCCCACGCCGCTCGATGCGGGCCGGCTCGGGCCACAGGATGGCCAGAGTGTCCCGCAGGTAGCCGCTGCGATCGGTTACCGCCCCGGCTGATTCCGTTACCGTGGCCATGGCTGTGACCAGTCCAGCAGCTCGGCCAGCCGCTTGTTATGGGGGGCGAAGTGGTCCTCCAGCCTGCACTGCGTACCCGGGGCCAGGGGGGTGCCGGGGCGGGCATTGTGCTGCCCGAAGCTGGCCGGCTGGAAGGGCCGCAGGCCGAGGAAGCCGGTCAGTTCGTCGTACTCCTGCGCAGGCCGTTCGAAGAACGCCTCACTGTCCATGACGTGGACCTGCTCCCGGGGGAACAGCCCGAAGATCCGCTCGAGCTGATCCGCGTAGTGGCCGCGCCGGGTATAGGAATGGTGGCGGTGCGTGAAGCTCTCGTAGGCGGGATCGGCGCGCATCCGGTCGATCTCCCCGATCAGCCGGTCGTCCTCCAGGTCCAGTGCCTTCTCGAAGCTCTCCCACTCATAACCCCGGGCATACTCGTGCTTGTAGGCCGAGAAGGCGCGCTCTACGGGATCGCGCAGCATCACCACGAGCTTGACCCGGGGCAGATCGCGGGCCAGCCGCTCCATCGCGAACGGGTGGTACATGTAGTACCCGCTGGCCTCGAACGTCATCGGGCCGCCGTGGCGGGCCGTGGCGGCCTGGGCCACCCGGGCCACCGGGAAATGGCCCCGGTACCAGGTCAGGCCCCGGTAATAGTTCAGGTCGAAGAAGTTGATTCCCTTGTGGAATGCAGGCCGCACCACCTGCGGATGTGCCATCAGCGCCCGGAACAGCGACGTGGTACCGCATCGCTGGGCACCGATCATGATGAAGCCAGGCTGCAGCCGCAGCGGCGCCGTCGCCGTGCCCACCTGCAGATACGCGCGTCGGCCGGCCTTCCTGACCGGTTCGGGTGCTGCCTTGCGCACGGACGTCATGATTTCCCCACCTCGTTTTCTTTCTCTCTGGCCACGATCTAGGCCAGTCCCCGGCCGACCAGGCGGGCCGCCCGCAGCACATGCCTGCGGTCCACCCTGGTCGCGATATGGGCCAGCGCCAGGTAGCCGTGCGGCGACGCAGGCCATCTGGCGATGGCGGCGGCGGCGTACCGCAGCGCCCGCCCGCGCTGGCCGAGCAGCGATCGCGAGAACGCGATCTGCCCGAGCAGGCGGGCGTGCCCGCGCGGCGACGCCGCGATCTCCGGATGCTTGTCCAGCAGGTATTCGAGGCCCGCGACGGTCACGGCGGCGTGGCCCGGCCACCAGGAACCGCCGTCTTTCCGGATATCGGCGAGCGGGCTGCGCACCGCCCCGATCCGGCCGACCCGGGCGACCCGGAGAATCCAGTCGTAGTCCTCGGCGTAGCCGTTCGGGATCTGCTCGTCGTACAGGCCCGCTTTGGCGAACACGTCCCGGCGCATGGCCAGCGTCGAGGAATGCAGTTCCTTGACCCGGTTGCGCAGCAGCAGCCGCTGGCTGATCCGCTCGGCGCGGGCCGGCCAGATGATGATCCGGCCGTCGGGCAGCATGAGCCGGATGCCCGAGCCCACCACGAGCAGGTCAGGCTGGTCGAGCAACCGCCCGATCTGGGCCCGGAGTTTGACCGGGTGCCACAAGTCGTCGTCGTCGCAGGTGGCGATGAACTCCCCCCTGGACTCGGCGAGCCCGGAGTTGCGCGCACCGGCGAGACCGGGCGTGCGGTGATTGGCGATCGCCCGGACCTGATGCTCCCCGGTGCCCAGGCTGGCCAGAGACGGGTCGGGTGGCTCCTGGTCAGCAACCACCAGGCACTCGATCCGGCCGGGGTAGGCCTGGCCGACGATCGAGGAGACCGTCGCGCACACCAGGTCCGGCCGGCCGCGGGTCGGCACGATCACCGACACCAGCGGCCACCGCCCCGGGTCGCTGCTCACTGGCTCACCCGGGCCGCACCGGGCTGGGCCCCGTTCGGCGCCCCATTCGTGGCCCCGGCCGGCGACCCGTTCGACGCCGCGGGGTCCGCGGTCGCCGGGCCGACCGCGGCGACCTCCTCGGGGGTCCGTGCCGGGCCCATGATCAGCCGGGTGGCCAGGATGAACAGGGCCAGCAGCAAGATCCCGTAGAACCAGCCACTCAGCACGTCGGTGGTCCAGTGCATGCCGAGGTAGACGCGGCTGTAGCCCTCGTTGAAGGCCAGCGCGGCTACCGCGGCCCCGGCCCAGATCGCGGTCACCCGGCGGCCGCTGAACTCACGCCACAGGAAGTAGGCGATCAGCCCGAAGAACACCACGGTGCGCTCGGAACCGCCGGAGGGGAAGACGCCATGCGGGAAATCAGGCGGCCCCACCCGGTGGGCGGCTACGTGAATGCCATGCGTCAGGTAGCGCTGCAGCACGGACAGCGTGACGAACGCGAACGCCGGCAGCCACTTGTACCGCCGCCAGGTGACCGCGAGGCACACGGCCGCCGCCACCACCGCCATCCGGGTCGACCAGGCGTTGCCCGTCTTGGTCAGGCTGGTCATCAGGCTCTTCCACGGGTGGATCCGGTGCCCGGCCACCCAGTGGTAGATGGGCTTGTCGATGGACGGGCCCCCGTGCACCACAAGCTGCCCGAGCAGGGCCATGATCCCGAAGATCACGACGCCCCCGACGATGATGACCCCGAGGAAGATCAGGGCTTGCCGGACTGCCCCCCGGACAGTCGGGCTCCCATCCGTGTCGTCGAGGGCCCGGCCGTATCCCAGCCACGGCAGCCGGCCATGCCTCGGCCCGGCGGGCGCGGCGCGCACCTGGCGGGCCAGCAGCGCTGCCACCCCCAAGATGACGGCCAGCCCCACGGGCCAGATCAGGAAGAGCAGTATTTTGGCCATCTCAGGCCACCCCCTTGGCGGTAAACAACTTGGTCAGGCGCGACGCCCCCGGGAGCGCCTTCAGCCTCAGGCTGTCCCGGAACCACCACAGCCCCGCGGCCTGGGCCAGGCATCCGGCGCCGACCGCACTCAGTGAGGCGACGGCACCCGGGCCGACGGCGGCCCGCACGGCCAGCGGGATCACGGCGAAGCTCACCACGGACAGGCCGATGGCGATCAACGTGGCGGCCCCGAACGGGTTCAGCCGCTTCGAGATGGCCAGCTGGGCCAGCGGGACGAGGTTGGTGATGATGATCGCGACGGCCCACCCGATCGCCGCGCCGGTGATCCCGTACCGGGGAATGAGGAGCAGGTCGAGGCCGACGTTCACGAACACGGCCATCAGGCCGTTGGCCAGGCTCCAGCTGCTGCGGCCGGTCGTGATCAGGACCATGTCGACCTGACCGCACGCCGTGGCGAGCAGCATGGTCAGGCCGAGGATGACCATGACCGTGTCCCCGGCCCGGTACGACTGCCCGAAGATGCTGAGGATCTCCGGGCCGTAGATCACGGCCAGCAGGTACAGCGGCCAGGTCAGCACCACGAGCCAGGCGGTGGTGGCCCGGTAGACCACGTTGGCCCCGCGCCGGTCGTCGACCGCGAACAGTTCGGCGAACCGGGGCTGCGCGGCCTGGCTGAGCGCGGAGTTGGCGAACTGGCCCGCGACGAGGAAGCGGGTCGCGGCGGTGTAGATCGCGGCCTCGACCGGGCCCAGGATGATCGCGACGAGCACGATGTCGATCCGCTGGATTGTGATCTGGGCCAGGTTGGCCACCGCCCGTGGCCCGGTGAACCGCCAGAATCCGCGGGACGTCGCACTGCCCACCCCCGCACCGACGCTCACGGCGTTCCCGGACCGCACTACCGCTCCGTCGGTGGTGGTGGTGTTCCCGCTGGTGCCGACACCGCTCGGGCCGGGCTCGCCGGCCGCCCCGGGCGCCGGCCGGTGGTCGCGCCGGACCCGGCGCAGCCAGTACCAGCCGAGGGCGGCGGCCGGCACGTAGGGCAGCGCCCACAAGGGCGCGAGCAGCGCCACGCTGCCCGCCGCTATGGCAATCGTGACCCCGATGAGCTGGGCGGTGGACCGGCCGATCTTGTCTATGACCACGGTGGGCTTCATGGCCCGGTACCCGCGGGCGGCGCCGAGCAGGGTGTCGGACAAGGCCGCGAACGGGAGGGCCAGCGCCAGCGCCCGCAGCGCGTCCGCCACTGTGCCCGGGGCCGCTCCATCCTGGCCCAGGTGGCCGCTGAGCAGAAGGTGCGCCAGCGGCTCGGCGAACAGGAGCATGCCCGCCGTACACCCCAGCGAGATGACTATGACCGGGATGACCGCCGCGCGCAGGATGGACGAGACCCGGTCCTCATGGCCGAGGCGGCGCAACCGGGCGATGAAGTTGACCAGCCCAACCCACGCGCCCAGCCCGGCGGCGGACTCCACGATCAGGAACAGCGAGATCGCGGTGAAGAAGGCCCCCGCGACGGGCTTGCTGTACTCCCGGGTGATCACCACGGTGAGCACCAGGGTGGTAACCGCCGCCACCAGGGCCCCGATGAGGTTCAGGGCACTGCCCCGGGCCACGTCCTTCAGCCGCGGCCCGGGCGGGCCGGAATCCGGCCGCCCGCTCACGGGCAACGTCGGAGCATCAGGCGGCGTGGCCGCCATCATGACTGGGCCTCTGCGGCCTGCTGGCGCCGGGCCCGGGCGTTCTTCCACAGCATGGCGTAGGAGAGCATCAGGAAGCCGAGCGGTGCCCCTGTCGCGGTGTAGGAGAACATGAAGATGAACATCAGGAGCACGACCAGCACGCCGGCCAGCCCGTAGGGCGATCTATCTCGCCAGTACCGGCCGACTCCGTAGGCGAAGAAGCCGAGGTACAGCCCGGCCCCCAGGAAGCCATTGCAGATGAAGAGCAGCCACAACTGCCCGTTCCCGCCAATAGTGCCGTTGCCGCAGGTCGGGCACTTAGCCGAGCGGCCGACTGTGACCGATTGCACGCTGCCCTGCTGGTGGCGCGTGTCGCCGAAGCCCACGAGCGGGGACGCCACCGCGTCCTGCGTGGCCGTGGCGGCCAGTGACCCGCGCCGCGAATCACTGGCCCCGTTGGCGAGCCGCGCGCCGATCATGCCCTGCAGCGGGGTCGCCCCGATCAGCACACCCACGATGACCAGTCCCGCGATGAGCCCGCCGAGCACGGCCAGACGGCCCGTCGCGGCCAGGCGGACGGCGATGTAGACGACGGCGAAGATGAGCCCGATCCACAGCCCGCGGTTCAGGGAGTAGATGATGGGCACCATCGCGATCGTGAGGCCCGCGCCGGCGATCAGCCGCTGCCTGCGTGTTCCATGGCACCACCACTGCGCGATCAGCCAGGGCAGCAGCAGGGCCAGGCAGTTTCCCCAGTTGTTCGTGTAGGCGAACGGGGCGTCGGGCCGCCCGGAGGAACCCAGCACGCTCTGCAGCTGGGCGAACGCCGGATGCAGCTGCGCCTGCAGGACCTGGTTGCCGGCCTGCAGGCGGTGCGGGACGATCGCGGCGAGCGGTGCGGTGAAGTGCAGGTGGGAGAAGAAGACGCCCAGCAGGCCGCCGGCGATGGTGTACAGCCCCACCAGCCCGAGCAGCCAGGCCAGCCGCTTGCGGGGCAGTTCCCGCTCGGTCAGGTTCCCGACGAACAGCAGCATGGCCGTGACGGCCAGGTAGCCCACGATGCGCACGCCGTAGGAGATGACCCGGTTCGAGATCGGGCTGGCCAGCGTCCCGGGGGCGATGGCCGAGAGCGCGGCCACGCCCACTACCGCCACCAACAGGAAGAGCAGCCAGAGCGCGAAGCCCGGGGGCACCCGGATCTTGCGGTTCCCGGACGCACTCCAGGCGTAGAGCCGGGCGGCCATCGGGATGGCCAGCAGGATCCATATGTAGTCGCCGAAACCCAGCGCCCACCAGAGCGGAAATCCGGCCAGCAGGGCCGTCACCGGCCACGCGGGGTGGCGGGCCAGCCAGCTCGTCCGGGCCGGCTCCGGCCGGACCGGCTCCGGGAACTCGGGAACCTCTGGGCGGGCCAGGACCGCGGTCTGGGTCATGACCGGCCCCCGGAGATCGCGGCCCGGGTGCCCGGCGGAGCCAGGATCACCCACGTGGTCCCGGGCTGGAAGCCGATCGGGGTATTTTTCGCGTCCAGGAAGGCCGTGACGTCGTGCAGCCCGGGCTTGGACCAGGTGCCCCAGACCGCCGTGCCACTGGCCGGCTGACCACTGGCCCGCTGACCACTGGCCCGCTGACCACTGGCCGGCTGACCACTGGCCGGCTGACCACTGGCCGGCTGACCACTGGCCGCCGTCCCGCTGCTCCCGGCCGCGGCGCCAGTTCCCGACGCGATCAGCGCGGATCCCGAGCCGATGACCCGGGCGCTGGTCGTGGTGAGCCCGTACTTGCGGCTCAGGTACACGGTCTTGTAGGGAACGTCCTGCACCACGACGTTAGCGACGCGTTCGGGTGGTCCGCCGGCCGTCTGCCGCCAGCTGTGGGTCCGGGCCTCGAATGTCCAGACCTGCGTGGCCTGACCCGGGGCGGTGATGCGCAAGGTGGCGGCGCGCCGCGCACCGGTACTGGCGAAGCCCGGCGCATCTCCCACCGCGGAACCCTGGTAGGTGAACAGCTGGGGCGGCGCGGTACCCCGGGCCGCCGCCTGCCGGACCTGTCCCGTGGACACGGTCGGGCCCTGGGCGGCCGGGGCGTACAGCGAGGGATGGCTGGCGTAGCCCACGTCCACCACGCCCGACGCATCCAGGACCCGGATGAACGATGGGGTCCCGCCGTCGTAGGCAATCAGCGGTTGCAGGACGGACAGCGCTTGCCCATCCATGGGCCGGGTCTGCCCGACCGGGCCGACGGACCCGTCGGCCCGGGACTGGAATACTGCAACGTAGCGCGGTGGTGAGGTCAGTTCCTCGTAGACCACATCAGCCGAACCGAGGCCCTGCGGCTGGCTGCCGGACACTGGCACGGCCACCGCGGCCCGGCCCGCGGCCCGGGCCCCGCTGGCGGGTAGCCCGGTGAGCGGCGCCATCCACGTGCGTGGTGAATGCCCCGGCGAGGGACTGCCTGCCGCCGCGGGCGAATCGGTGCTCGCGGCGTGCTGCATGAGATCAGCGGGGCTCGCCGCACAGCCGGCGGCGAACAGGGTCACGGCCGCGGCCACGACCGGCACGGCCCCGCGTAGCGACTTCGCCCACTCCCGTGGCATCAATCCGTCTCCGTCACGCCATCCGCAAGGTCGGCGCGCGCATGAACGGACACCGCGGCGTCATCTTCTGCCGCCTTGGGCTCATCAGGCCATGAGGGGCCGGTGTCGGGGGGCGCGGCCGCGGGGTCGGTCGCGGGCTGGCGCAGCCTGACCGACCCTGAGGGAGGCAGCTCGGGCTCACGGGCCAGCGGCGCGGGCACCCGGAGCCGGGGTACGGCGACCAGCCCGAGCACGGGGGCGCCCAGCCGTGTGATCCGCTGGACGGACTCTTCGACGTCTTCCCGCCTGGCGGCGGAGACCTCGACGGCCACCAGTGCGGTACCGCAGTACTCGGCCAGGGCGAGACTGTCCGGCCCGGCGCTGCCTGCCGGAGCTTCGACCACGGTGTAGTCGGCGTAGGCGCGCAACTGCTCGGCCAGGGCCCGCGCCTGCGTGTGGTGCAGGTCGTGCAGTTCCTCGGCCAGGACGACCAGCCGGAGCCCGGGGAACCCGGCCGGCTGGAGGGCGAGCGTGTCCACGGACAGATCTCCGGCCGCCAGTTCGGCCGCGGCCTGCAGGTCAAGACGGCGTGACTCGGGCACGCCCAGGAGTCCGGTGGTGCCCGACCCGCCCGCGCAGACCAAGATCACTGCCGGGTGTGTCCGGGTCAGCGCCACAGCCAGGTTCGCCGCGACCACCGAGGCGGCGGCACCGGCCGAAGCACCGGCCACCAGGACGAGTTCGTGGTCCTGGCTCAGCGATGCGGTCGTGGAGCGGGCCAGTTGACTGAAATCCTGTCCCGCCCGTGACCGGGGATCCGCCAGGGTCTGTCCGTGGAGATCTTTCGCGGACAGGGCGATCAGCGCGGGTACGCCGAGGTCCCCGAGGCTCTTGGGGTTCTTGATCCGCGTATCCCGCTTGTCCCAGGCGAACGCGATGACCAGGCCGATGAGCAGGCCGGCGAGCAGCCCGCTGGGCAGGATGAGCTTCTTCTTGGGGCTGCTGGGAACGGTCGGCGGCGTGGCCTTGGTGATGATCGACCCGCCGGAGGCCGCCGCCCCGGACGCGGACAGTGCGGCGGACTGATTGGCCAGCGCCCTCAGCTGGCTGGCCGCCGTCTGCAGCTGGGCCTGGGCACTGGCTCGCTGCGGGGAGTTCACCGGCAGCGACCGGCTCTGGATGCTCAGCTGCGCGGTCCGCTTCTCCAGCGCGGTCAGCTGGTCCCTGATCGACTTCAGCTCCGCGTTATCGGTATTCGTCGCGGTGGCCGTGCGGTTGGTCAGGTAGGCGTCGGCGAACGAGTTGGCGCAGGCGGCCGACTGCTGCGCCGACCGCGCCGTACAGCTGATCTGGAGCACCGAGGAGTTCGCGGGCACGGCGACGGAGATGTTCTTCACCAGGTCCTGGGGTGTGAGCGACGAATGAAGGTCACTCGCGGCGATGGCAGCCACCGAACTCGACTGGACGATCTGCACTTCGGTGTCGAGGTTGACCGCACTATTGGTCCGTCCGCCCGCGACCGCTGCGCTGCCCTGATTCTGGCTGATCCCGGTCGCGGTGACGTTGACCGTGGCCGTCGCGGTGTATCCCTTGGGTGACCCGGCGATGTAGAGGCCAGCACCCAGAATGCCGACGCACGCCAGGACCAGGACGATCCACCAGCGGCGGCGCAGCACTCCTAGATAGCCGGCGAACTCGAAGGAGTCAGCCTCCTGCGACATGCCCATGCCCGGTACTCCTCCCCGTGTGCCCCCGGAGCAAGCGGATGAGCAGCGCCGCCAGTTCCCCGCTCGGTGACAAGTTAACTAACTGGGTGTGAACACACCCCGACAAGCAACTCAATCTACGGAGAATCGGCAAAGGTGTCTATAGCCGTATTGGTTAGCGGCCCTCACCCAAACAGGGGAGTTGGCCTCCGCAATCACCCGAATCCCGGGGATCCGGGGCCCGGGACCGGCTATCCCGGACTGGAATTCGCCCGTCGGCCGTATTCCTTGTGACCATCCGGGCTAACCCAGCAATTTGTGTATACGACTGATGACTAAGAGTTATAGGGTTAGGCAACTTTGCCACGGAGAGCATCGTAGTGCTCACAATTCGTGATTTAGAATCGCCCTCCTTCGTGACTGCAGTTATCCCAGGTCACGATGAGGCTCCAGAGCCGGCCACCCGGGCGATACGGCCTACCCCATGCCTCAGCCGCGGCGTAGCGGCCCCGCCGCCTGGTTAATTATTTTTAATACCCCTACTAATTCGATCGGAATAATGTATTCCGGCTATCCGTGTTTCCCGGCCGCACCGATATCCCAGTTATATCTGGCCATCCGGCCGACTTTGCAGAACGAATCCGGCTGCCACACGAACTGCCAGCGCTCGGCGGCTGGCTCATCCGTTTGCAGTAACGCCGCGAACTAGTGCTCAGCGATCCCTTATGCAGCCCGAGGTTTCTGACTTACGATGACCTGCGTTGCGTAAATAGTCAGCTACCTCTGCATGTACGAGAGGTAAAAGCAGCGCGTGCTGCGAACCAGTGGGGTATCGGGGGTGGGGGTGTGTCTCGGTCGGTAGTCGCGGGTCGCCGCGGCCTGGCACCGACGGCTGGCTCCCTCAGAGCCCGGGCCGCATCGGTCTGGGTCAGCCGTTATCTCACCCTGGCGGCCACCGTCGATGTGGCTTGCGCCCTGCTGGCCGGGGCGGTGGCGTACGAGGTCCGGTACCACACCCGGATCGACCCGCCGGACCTGTACCTGGTCCTCACGTTCGCCCTGCCGCTGCTCTGGTGGGCCGCGGTCGCGCTATCCGGCGGGTACGACAGCCGCATCGTGGGCACCGGGGCCGACGAGTTCCGCCGGATCCTGCGCGCGGGCGTGAGCCTGACGGCCTGTGTGGCGATCTTCTCCTACGCGGCGAAGCTGGACCTGGCCCGTGGCTATGTCGTGCTGGCCCTGCCCTCGCTGACCGCTCTCGACATGCTCGCGCGGTACGCGCTCCGCAAGCGGCTGCACCGCCAGCGCCGCCTCGGGATCTGCACCCGCCGGGCCGTGGTGGTCGGTCCCGCGCGCACGGTGACAGAACTGATCACGGTGCTGGGCCGGGACAACGCACACGGCCTGTCCATCGTGGCCGCGTGCGTGCCCGGGGGCCGGCGGCGCCGGGCCGAGATCGCAGGTGTCCCGGTGTCTGGCGGGATGGACAGCGTGACCGCGGCGGTGCACCACTTCCGGGCCGACACGGTCGCCGTGGTGAACTGCGCCCAGATGGACAGCGTCCGGCTCCGCGAACTCTCCTGGGCCCTGGAAGGGACCGGCACGGATCTGTGCGTGGCCCCGGCCCTGATCGACCTGGCCGGTCCGCGGACCACGATCCGCCCGGTCGCCGGGCTCCCGCTGGTTCATCTGGAGCACGCCAATCTCACCGGGCCGCAGCGGATCGTGAAGGGGATATTCGACCGGACGCTGGCGGCATCGGCGCTGATCCTGCTTTCGCCGCTGCTGCTCGCGATCGCCTGCGCGATCCATTTCACCGACGGTGGCCCCGTCCTGTTCACCCACCTCCGGATCGGCAAGGACGGCCGCCCGTTCCACGTGTACAAGTTCCGCAGCATGGTGGTCGACGCCGAGGCGCGGAAGGCCGATCTGGAAACCATCAACGAGGTGAACGGGGTCCTGTTCAAGATTCGCCGCGATCCCCGGCTCACCCCGATGGGCGGGTGGCTGCGCCGCTGGTCCATCGACGAGGTTCCGCAGCTGCTCAACGTGCTGCGCGGGGAGATGTCGATGGTGGGCCCGCGCCCCTGGGCTGCTCTGCCGTACGAGAAGGCGGTCGGCGAGGAAGACCACGTGCCGCGCAGGCTGGCGGTCAAACCGGGCCTGACCGGCCTGTGGCAGGTCAGCGGGCGGGCCAACCTCCCCTGGGAGGAATCGGTCCGGCTGGACCTGCGCTACGTCGAGCACTGGTCACTGGCCCTGGACCTGCAGATCATGTGGAAGACCGCGCGGGCTGTCGTGCGCGGCACCGGTGCGTACTGAGCCGGGTGCGGCCCGTACCCGGGGCCGCACCCGCCTGGCCGGACTCGATTTCGATGGCCTGACCGAGGCCCAGACGGTCGGGCACATCATCGGCGCCAGCCACCGCGGCGAGGGCGGCTGGGTCGCCACTCCCAACATCGACATCTGCCGGCAGGCCCGCCTGGACCCGTCCCTGCGCCACCTGGTCGCGACCGCCTCGCTGGTCGTTCCCGACGGGATGCCGCTGGTGTGGGCCTCCCGGCTGGGCGGCCAGCCGCTGCCCGAGCGGGTGGCCGGTGGCTCGCTGATCTTCTCGCTGAGCGAGGCGGCGGCCCGGCAGGGGCTGTCGATCTACCTGCTCGGCGGGGCGCCCGGAGTCCCGCAGCGAGCGGGGGAGGAGCTGAGCCGCCGCTTCCCGGGCCTCCGGATCGCAGGCACCGATTCCCCGCCGCTCGGATTCGACACCGACCCGCGGGCCATCGAGGGCGTCTGTGACCGGGTGACCGCGGCCACGCCGGACATCGTGTACGTAGGGCTCGGCTTTCCCAAGCAGGAGCGCCTCATCGCCAGCCTGATCCCGGCGTGCCCGCGGGCCTGGTTCATCGGCTGCGGCGCGGCGATCCCGTATGCGGCGAAGGCGCTGCCCCGGCCCCCAGCCTGGATGCGCCGGGCCGGGCTGGCGTGGCTCTTCCGGCTGCTGCACGAGCCGCGCCGGCTCTTCCGCCGCTACCTGGTCCATGATCTGCCCTTCGCCATCAGGGTGCTAACCTCAGCCGCGGCCGGGCGCCTGCGCCGGGTCAGTCGTGGTTAGGCTGCTCATGCCAGGAACGCAAGAACGCCTCAACCAGGCCCTCGGCCCGCGACCGGGTCTCGACGGCGGGCAGGCCGCGCTGCGCCAGGGAGGCCAGCGCGTCGGCGGCCTCGTTCAGCGGATGCCCCGTGTGCGAGTGCACATGCTGCAGCCTGATCTCCGGGTGCTGCGCCATGATCCCGGCCAGCCGGACCAGGGTGGGTGCCTTCTGCGGCCCGCGCCGCGGCAGCAGGCTGTACCCGTCGGGCATCCGCTCGATCCGGCCTCGCTGCCAGGCGCGCAGGTACCGGATAGCAATCGTGCTGTCCAGCAGCAGTTCGGGCGGCCGCGGCTGCTCCGGGCCCTCCAGCAGCAGGGCGACCGCTCGCAGTTCGGCCACCAGAACCGCGGCGGGACCGCTCGGGTCGTGCCGGATCGCCGATCCCCACCGGCTCAGTCCCCACGAGCCGTTGGAGAGCACGCAGGCAATACCCGCGACGCCGCGCTTGTAGCTGGCGTCAGTGGCCGCGACCAGCGGGCGAACGCAGTCATATCCCTTGACCTTGCCGTACATGGGTGGCTAGCGACTCCGGCATTCGGTTCAGTACGTCTCCCAGCGCCAACCTTCCTTATCTTCACAGATGATCTTCCCGTCGTCGCCCGCGACGCCCCGCTTGCGCGGTCAGTGGCCTGTCGGCTGACCCCGGGAGGCGCAGTTGGCAAATGAGCGCGACCAGCCAATTCATGACACGTGATGTGGGGGGAACATGCGGAAATATCAAATTGCCGCTACTGCAATAGCGGCGTCAGGGCTGATGGTGATCGCCACCTCGGCGGCCCAGGCCCAGGGAGCGGGCGGCGAGCCGCCGCCCGCCGGGGTCGTGTCGGCCACGCCTGTCAGCGGGACGCCGCACCTGAAGGCCAGCGACAACAATCCCATCCAGCAGATCCGCCAGCTCGTGCAGTGCGGCAACACGATGTACGGGGTGGGCTCGTTCTCGGAAATCGTTAAGGGCAGCACGACCTACACCCGGGAGAACGTCTTCAGCTTCTCGGCCACGAAGCCCTACACGGTCACGAGCTGGGCTCCCAATATCGTCGGCACCGAGGGCACCACCTCCGACGCCAGCGCCGCGGTCAATACGATCGCGTTCGTCAACGGCAATTGCGCGGATGCCTACATCGGCGGCAAGTTCACCTCGATCAACGGCACCGCGGTCGCCAACATCGCCGAGATCGACACCACCACCGGCAACGTGGTGGCCGGCTTCGGGACCAAGGCGTCCGGCGCGGTGCAGACCATGGTCGGCTCGGGCAATCACCTGCTGGTCGGCGGGAACTTCACCGGGGTGAACGGTGACACCACTGACCGGTACATGGTCAGCCTGAGTCCTTCCACCGGGAAGAGTGACGGGTTCCTGCACCTGAACATCTCCGGCAACTACCAGTATCCGGGTGTGGCGACCAACGCGACGCGTGTCTTCAACCAGCAGCTCAGCCACGGCGGGACCCTGGACCTGGTCGAAGGGGACTTCACCTCGGTCGGCGGACTCCCGCGGCAGCAGATCTTCATGCTGAACGTGGGCGGCTCCAGCGCCTCAGTGACCGGCTGGACCTCGCCTGAGTGGGACGGCAGCGATCCCAGCCAGCCGTATCAGTGCGTCGGCATCGAGCCCTTCTACATCCAGGCGGCCGCCTGGTCGCCGGGTGACTCGACGGTCTACATCGGCACGACCGGCTACCACGCGAACGGGTACCCGGTCGGGCAGACCCCGCGCCAGGGGCTGTGCGACGCCGCGGCCGCGTTCCCCGCGACCCAGACATCGGTGCAGCACACGTGGGTGAACTACACCGGCTGCGACTCCCTCTACTCGGCGGCGGCTGACGCCAACGGCGCCTACTTCGGGGGGCACGAGCGGTGGTCGATGAACGCCAACAACTGTGACGGCCTCGGGGACGGCGGCTACAACGCCCCCGGCATGGAGGGCCTCGACCCGGCGAACGGCAACCTGTACGTCAATTCGGACGGGAGCGCCGGCTATTACAGCCGGGACCGGGGACTGGGGGCCGACGACATGCTGACCACCAGCGCCGGGCTCTGGATCGCCAGCGACAACCAGTCAGGCAGCCAGATGTGCGGCGGGGCCCAGAACCTATCTGGTATCTGCCTCCTGCCCTACGGCAGCTGAGGAGGATCTAGCCAGCTCAGAGCCCCGCCTCCCGGGCCTTCCCCCGGCGAGGCGGGGCTCTTCGTTGCGCGTTCCCGACTTTCGGGCCTGTCCCTGGCCGCCATCATCACGACCGTTGCGGGGGCGAGGGGAGTTATTACGGTTCCCGGACCCCGGACGCCCTGGGCCGGGAATTCGGCGCGGTTGCCACTAACGTCATCGACGCGGCCAGATTCAGGCCGCCTGTGGTCGCCCGGGAAAGTTCCAGGGCGGTTATCTGGATGCACGGAAAGGGATTCCCGGTGGGAACCAGATACGACGGGGACGGCGCGCAAGCGCGTCGGCCCAGAATGGCGGATTCAGAATGAGTTGACGTACAGTCGTAGCAGCGATCGGCGTGGCGGCCGTCGCGGTGGGCGGAGCGGTCGGCGGTGTCTTCGCCGTGACCGGGCACTCCAGCGCGCACTCCGGCGTCAGCCTCGCGGCCAACTCGCACCGCGAGCACCACCCGCGCGAAATGCGCATGGCCCGCGGCTGGACCTTCAGCAAGCTGAACAACAGCAACGACCCCACGTTCAACCAGTTGCTGGGCATTAACAACCAGGGTCAGATCGCCGGGTATTTCGGTTCCGGCGCCGCGGGTCATCCGAACCGGGGATACGTGCTCAGCCTGGGCCGTTCCTCTTCGTTCACGAACGAGAACTTCCCCACCGGAATCCAGACCCAGGTCATCGGGATCAACGACACCGGGGTGTCGGTCGGGTTCTGGTCAACCCAGAACACCAAGAGCATGGCCAACAACAACTTCGGCTTCTACGACTGGCACGGCCAGCTCCACAGCGTCAACTTCCCGACCCGCAACATGGCCAAGCCCCCGGTCAACCAGCTCCTCGGCGTGAACGACTCGGACATCGCGGTGGGCTTCTACATGGGAGCCCAGGGCAACGCCCACTCCTACGCCTACAGCATCCCCGGCGGCTGGTTTCACCGGATCCGCATCCCTGGCGCGGTCAGCACGACCGCCTCCGGCATTAACAACCGGGGCGACGTGGCGGGCTTCTACACCGGCCGCGGCGGCGTGACCCGGGGCTTCCTGCTCGGCGCGCACGGCCACCTCACCCGGCTGACCGTCCCGGGCGCTTCCTCCACCATGGCCTTCGGCGTCAACGACCAGCGTGAGGTCGTCGGGACCTACATGGTCGGAAGCGGCAGCAACGCCAAGTCGTTCGGGTTCATCTGGTCCCGGCACTTCGGGTTCCGGACGGTCAACGACCCGCACGGTTCCGGGGCCACCACGCTCAACGGCATCAACGACGCGGGTGACCTGGTCGGCTTCTTCACCGACGCCAAGGGCAACACCGACGGCCTGCTGGTGGCGCGCGGCCACTTCCGGGCGCCGCTCGCCCCGCCGGTCACCACCACGACCCCGGTGCCGACCCCCACGCCCACGGTCATGCCGACCGGCACCGCCACGCCGACTCCCGTGCCGACCGGGGTAGGACCAACCCACTTCTGACCGCTCTGGCCCAACCAGCCCCACAGATCACGGCGGGCTGGCCCGGAACTCCCTGCTCCCGGGCCAGCCCGCCGCGCTGTGCGTGTGGCCTGTCAGCGGCCGCCCGCCAGGGTCCCGGGGGTAAAGGACACGCCGCGCAGCACTGCTGCGGTCTGGGCCCGGCCGGAACCGGTCAGCCCGCTTGGTCAGGCAGAGAGCGCGGGGACCTGGCCGGCGCTGGCGCTGCGGATCACGTGCCTGCGGAACAGCTCTGCGGCCGGCAGCAGGCGGCGCTCGGCGGACCAGGTCAGGGTCAGATCACGGACCGCCCCGGCGTCGAGGATCTCGCAGTAGGCGAGCGGCCCGGCCGCGGCTTCCAGGGTGCCCGTCCGCGGTGCGGGGACGATGGCCACGCCCAGTCCGGCCGCGACGAAACCGCGCACCGTGGACAGGTCGTCTCCCTCGAACACCACGGCCGGACGGAACCCGGCCTGCTGGCACAGGTCGTCGCCCAGCTTGCGGAGGGCCGAGGTCGGCCGCAGGCTGACGAAGGGCTCCGCGGACACCTCCGCCAGGTGAATGCGCTGCCCGGCCAGCGGGTGGTCACGCTGTACGGCCAGCCGTAGCGGCTCGATCGCGATCAGCCGGGTGCGCAGCGCGGCGCTTCGCGCCCGCCGGGTGCCGATCTCCAGGTCGGCCAGCCCGCCGTCGAGCGCGGCGGAATGCACCTCATCGCGTACCTGGGTGAGCTGGAACGTGACGTGCGGATGTGCGTCGCGGAAGCTCCGCACCAGGTCCGGCACCAGCCAGGTGCCCAGCGATTGCTGGAAGGCGAGTGCGACGGTGCCCGTGTCCGGCTCGATCAGCTGGCTGACCGCGGCGATCCCGTCGTCGAGCTGATGCAGCATCGCGTCCACATGCCGCTTGAACACCGCCCCGGCCTGGGTCAGCCGCAGCGTGCGGCCGTGCCGTCGCAGCAACGGCGTGCCGATCTGGGCCTCCAGCCGGGCCAGCGCCCGGGACACCCCGGACTGGGTGACCGCCTCCAGCTCGCTGACTTCCGTCACCGTCGTGCCGTCGGCGACCTGCTGGAACCAGCGCAGCGCATCGGTATCCATATCCATGACCGTAGGTCATGGATCAAACCCTTTCTATTCCGCAACGAAAACCCTGGGGGCCACCTGACCCCCAAACGGGCCGGAATAAGGTGAGCACCCGGAGCGGATCACGCAGGCGAGGAGGTGGCGTGATGACTGGCCAGTCGGTAGCGATCGTCGGGGCACGGGTGGTGCCGGTCACCGGGGATCCAATCGACGGCGGGACGGTGCTGGCCGAGGCCGGCCAGATCACCGCGGTCGGCACTGATCTCGCCGTTCCCCCAGGGGTCAGGGTCATCGACGCGGCGGGCCGCTGGGTGCTGCCCGGGTTCATCGAGGCTCACGGCCACGTGGGCGTGCACGAAGAGGGCGAAGGCTGGGCCGGATCGGACACCAACGAGCTGACTGACCCGGTGACCGCGCAGGTCCGCGCGCTCGATGCGATCAATCCCGCTGACCTCGGCTTCCGCGACGCGATCAGCGGCGGCGTGCTGGCCGTGAACATCAACCCGGGGTCGGGCAACCCCATCGGCGGGCAGACGGTCGCCGTCAAGTGCTGGGGGCGGACCGTCGATGAGATGGTGCTGCGGCAGCCGTCCGGGATGAAGTCCGCCCTTGGCGAGAATCCCAAGCGGGTCTACGGCGAGCAGCACAAGACCCCGAGCACCCGGCTCGGCACGGCCGCGGTGATCCGCAGCGCCCTGGTGGAAGCGGGCAACTACCTGAGCAAGCTGGAAAACGAGCAGCGCAAGCCGGAAGGTGAGCGCAGCCCGGTCAGCCGGGACCTGAAGCTGGAGGCGCTCGGCCGGGTACTCCGCCGGGAGATTCCGTGGCGGCAGCACTGCCATCGCGCCGACGACATCGCCACCGCCATGCGGATCGCCGAGGAGTTCGGCTACGACCTGGTGATCGACCACGGCACGGAGGCGCACCTGCTGGCCGACATCATCGCGGCCAGGGGCATCCCCGTGGTCCTCGGCCCGCTGCTGACCAGCCGGTCCAAGGTGGAGGTGCGGAACCGCTCGCTGGCCAACCCGGGCCTGCTTGACCGGGCCGGCGTGACGTTCGCGCTGACCACGGACCACCCGGTGGTGCCGATCAACTTCCTCCCCTACCAGGCGGCCCTGGCGGTGAAGGAGGGCCTGGCCTGGGCGACCGCGGTCCGGGCCCTGACCATCCACCCCGCGCGGATCGCGGGCATCGACGACCGGCTCGGTTCCCTCGAACCCGGCAAGGACGCGGACCTGGTCATCTGGTCCGGCGATCCGCTGGACGTGGTGAGCCGGGTCGAGCGCGCATTCATCGGCGGGGCGGAGATCTACACCGCCGGCGCCAGCCCGGAATGGGCCGGGCTGCGTTAACCGGGCCGCCACCACGAAGGCACTCCCGGCCGAATACAGGGCACGCGAGCTCAGCGGCTAACGGGAGGCAGCCTGCATGTCCAGCATCAGCACACTGAACGTCATCATCGTCGGCGCCGGGCTGGCCGGCCTGGCTTGCGCGGCCGACCTGGCCGCCGCGGGGGCGTCGGTCACGGTCCTGGAGTGCGCGGACGGGGTGGGCGGCCGGATGCGCACCGATCGTGTGGCCAGGGGCCGCCAGGAGAGCTTCCGGCTGGACCGGGGCTTCCAGGTCTTCAACACCTCCTACCCGCAAGTGCAGCGCCGGCTGGACCTGCGCGCCCTGCAACTGTCCCCGTTCACGCCCGGGATGCTGCTGCACACCGGGGCCGGGCGGCTGAGGTTCGCCGATCCCACCCGGCGCCCGGGTGACCAGGGTGATCTGGTCCGCGGCCGCCTGGCCGGGCCGGCGGGCCTGGCCGCGCTGGCCGCGCTGAGCGCCCGTGACATGCTGCTCCCGGCCCGGCTGCTGAAGCACGGGCCGGACCGGAGCACGCTGGCCACCCTGGCCGACGCGCGGATCCCCGGCGAGCTGATCGAACTCCTGTTCCGGCCGTTTCTGGCCGGGGTATTCCTGGAGGATCAGCTGGAAACCTCGGGCCGCTTCTTTCATCTGGTCTGGCGGAGCATGCTGCGTGGGACGCTGTGCCTGCCCCGCCGCGGTATCCAGGCGGTCCCCGAGCAATTGGCCGCGGCGCTGCCGCCCGGCACGGTCCAGCTGGAAACCCCGGTCCGCACGCTCACCAGCGAGGGCGTGCTGCTGGCCGACGGCCGCGAGATCCGCGGCGACGCGGTGGTGGTGGCCACCGGGGGCGCCGCGGCCGCAGCCCTGCTGCCCGGGCTGCTCGTCCCGGACACCCGCACCGTCACCACGGTGTATCACGCGGCCCCGGCCAGCCCGCTCGCGGAGCCGACTCTGCTGGTCGACACCGACGGCGAGATCCTCAACACCTGCGTTCTGTCCGAGGTGAGCCCGGGTTACGCGGGCGGCCGGCCGCTCATCTCCACGTCGGTGCTCGGGGGCGGCGGCGCGGACCGCGAGCCGGCTGTGCGGGCCAGGCTCGCGGAGCTGTACGAGACCAGCACGGCCGACTGGGAGCACCTGGCCAGCTACACCATCGACGGGGCCCTGCCCGCCATGCCCGCACCACTGCGGCTCAGCCTGCCGTGCCGGGTCACCCAGGATGGCCCGGGCGCGGGCAGCACGCGCGCGGGGGGTGCCGGCCGGGGCAGCATTGGCCGGGGCGGGCTGCGCCGGTACGTGTGCGGCGATCATCGCGCGACCGGCTCGGTGCAGGGCGCCCTCGCCTCCGGCGCCCGGGCCGCCCGCGAACTCCTGGCCGACTGCCAGGCTGGGGAAGGGCCGGCCGGGTCACCGCGTTGACTCTCAGCAGGGGTAGTGTCCGCCTCTGGCGCTCTGGCGCGACCACCCCGCGGACCGGCGATGAAGGTGAGGGTATTCATGACGCTGCCGTATGACGCCACACCCAAGTTCGGCGAGTATGCCCGGCCAGAAATGCTGGTCAGCACCGAGTGGCTGGCCGAGCATCTTGACGATCCCGGGCTCGTGGTCGCCGAATCTGACGAGGACGTGCTGCTCTACGAGACGGGCCACATCCCGGGTGCGGTCAAGCTGGACTGGCATACCGAACTGAACGACCCGGTCACCCGCGACTACGTGGACGGTGCGGGGTTCGCCCGGCTGATGTCGGAGAAGGGCATCGCCCGGGACACCACGCTCGTGCTCTACGGAGACCGGAACAACTGGTGGGCCGCATACGCGCTCTGGGTCGCGACGCTGTTCGGCCATCCGGACGTCCGCCTGCTGGACGGCGGCCGGGCGAAGTGGATCGCGGAGGACCGGCCGCTGAGCACGCAGACACCGGAGCGGCCCCGGACCGACTACCCGGTGGTTGAGCGGGATGACGCCCCGATCCGCGCGTTCCGCGAGGACGTCCGGGCGCATCTCGGCCAGCCCATGATCGACGTACGCTCCCCTGGCGAGTACAGCGGCGAACTGCTGCACATGCCCGACTATCCGCAGGAGGGCGCGCTGCGCGGCGGGCACATCCCCGGGGCCAAGAACGTTCCGTGGGCTCGCGCCGCCGCCGAGGACGCCACGTTCCGGCCGCGCCAGGAACTTGAGGCCATCTACGGCGGTGAGGCCGGGCTGAGCCCCGCCGACGACGTGATCGTGTACTGCCGGATCGGCGAGCGGTCCAGCCACACCTGGTTCGTCCTGCACCACCTGCTCGGCTATCCCACGGTGCGCAACTACGACGGCTCCTGGACCGAATGGGGCAACAGCGTCCGCGTCCCGATCACCCAGGGAGACAAACCGTGACGGCCATCCTCAACCCGCGGCTGCAGGACATCGTCAACGAGTTCGGCGCGGTCCCCGGCCAGGACAAGCTCCAGCTGCTGCTGGAGTTCTCCGAAGAACTCCCGCCCCTCCCAGCCCGCTACGCGGAGCACCGCGACCTGCTGGAGCCGGTCCCGGAGTGCCAGTCCCCGCTGTTCCTCGCGGTCGAGGTGGCCGAGGACGGCACCGCGCACCTGTTCTTCGACGCCCCGAGGGAAGCACCCACCACCCGCGGGTTCGCGGGCATCCTGGCGACCGCGCTGGATGGGCTGAGCGCGGCGGAGATCCTGGCCACGCCGGCCGAGTTCACCAGCCAGCTGGGCCTGTCCGACCTGGTCAGCCCGTTGCGGCTGCGCGGGATGGCGGCCATGCTGGCCCGCATCAAGCGGCGGATCCAGGAGCAGCAGGCCGCACACACCTCCTGACCGGCCGCCTGACCGGGCCGCCGGTGACCACCAGAGACCGCAGATTCTGCCCGGACGTCCTACCACCAGCCTGCAGCTACCTGCCGTTCGTTGTTGCAAGTAAATTGCAGTAAGCCCTAGTCTGGTGCGACGTCCTCCCGCAGGAAGGTGGCCCCATGGCTGATCCGCGCGCCCGGCTGGCCAGGATCCGCGATGGGCTGACCCCGCAGGAGTGGGGCCGGGCCGGGGCGATGGTGCTCACCGTGGCCGGGCTGAACGTCGCGGGCTGGGTGATGCTCGCCGTCGCGGTCAGCGGGCACTTCCACATCAGCAAGACCGAGACGTTCGGCTTCACCACAGGGATCCTGGCCTACACGCTCGGCATGCGGCATGCGTTCGACGCCGACCACATCGCCGCCATCGACAACACGACCCGCAAGCTGGTCAGCGACGGCAAGCGGCCCCTGTCGGTCGGCTTCTTCTTCTCGCTGGGTCATTCCAGCGTGGTGTTCATCCTGGCCCTGGCGCTGAACCTTGGCATCCGCGCCCTGAACGAGCAGGTCAGGAACTCCAGCTCGCACCTCCAGTACACCACCAACATCATCGGCACCCTGGTGTCCGGGATCTTCCTGTTCCTGATCGCGGCGATCAACGTGGTGATCCTGGCCGGGATCGTCAAGGTGTTCCGCGGGATGCGGACCGGCCAGTACGACGACGACGCCCTGGAAGAGCAGCTGAACAAGCGCGGCCTGATGAACCGCATCCTGGGCCCGCTGGCCCGCCGGATCGACGCGCCCTGGAAGATGTACCCGATCGGCTTCCTGTTCGGGCTGGGCTTCGACACCGCCACCGAGGTGGCGCTGCTCGTCCTGGCCGGCACCGCGGTCATCGGCGGGCTGCCTTTCTACGCGGTGCTGTCCCTGCCGATCCTGTTTGCCGCCGGGATGAGCCTGCTCGACACGGCGGACGGCTGCTTCATGAACTTCGCGTATGACTGGGCCTTCGCCCGCCCGGTGCGCAAGGTCTACTACAACCTGACCATTACCGGGCTGTCCGTCTTCGTGGCCGCGTTCATCGGGCTGGTGGAGGTGCTCGGCCTGCTCGGCCAGGACGGGCACCTGACCGGCCCCGGGTGGGCCTGGCTGGAGGACTTCAACATCAACCAGGCGGGCTTCGTGATCGCCGGGGTGTTCGTCCTGACCTGGGTGGTGGCCCTGGCCATCTGGCGTTTCGGCCAGATCGAGCAGAGGTGGGACCGGGCGGCGGGGAAGTCCGGCCCCGGCGGGGACCCCCCGGTCCGGGCGGACTGGGATCCGAGCGGTCTCTCGCCCCGGGCAGCTGCCAGGCAGGATCTGGACGGTCTCCTGGTTGGGTCTGGTAGTCCCCCGCCTCCGCCGGGCGGTCTCCCGCTGCGGCCGCCTGCTTGAGCAGTTGCAGGCGCTCCTGCCAGCGGGTTACCAGGTCCGACTGGTGCGCGGCGGGACGAGGACTGCCGCGGCGATGAGCACAGGCACGCGGCGGGCGAGCGTCGGGCGGCATAGGGTGGCCTCTACGCCGGCGGCCTGAACCTGACGGCAGCGACATACGAGGGAGATCACGGTGGACGTTGAGCGGGCGCAAGCCCTGCTAGCCGCCAAGCGGGCCGAACTGCAGCACCTCCTGGCGGAGACGGAGGCCGCCGGTCGGGAAGACCGGAGCAGCGAGGACGAAAAGGGCACCGACGTCGCCGATCCCGCGCAGTCCCTGACCCAGCAGGGCATGGACGACGCGATCGCGGAGAGCCTGAGCGACCGGCTGGCCGCGCTGGACCGGGCCGAGCAGCGGCTGGCGGACGGCACCTACGGGCGGTCGCTGGAGAGCGGGAAGCCGATCCCTGATGCGCGGCTGGAGGCCGACCCCACCGCCGAACTCACCGTCGAGGAAGCCGCGGCCCGGGAAGCCGCGGACCGGTAACGGCCCGCCCTGAGCGGCGGTCGGCCCTGAGCGGCGGTCAGCCGTGCGCGTCCTCAGCAGTCAGGTACGGAGGCAGGCCGAACCGCTCGAACAGGCGGCTGTCGGTGGCGATGAAGTGATGGATGTGAGTGATCTGGCCACCCGAGACCTCCGGGACCTGGATGCACCAGGGCACCAGCCGGGTCCCGTCGTTGGCGGGCTTGTACTGCGCGAACGCGGGTGAGGCGTTCGCGGTGACGGGGACCATCCGCGATCCCTCGCAGCCGCCGCCCCAGCCGGTGTACCAGCCGCGCAGCTCGTCCCGGCCGCGGATCCACATCTCAAACGGCGGCATGGAGATGCTGGCGTCCTCGTGCAGGAGCGCGACGAGCCGGTCGATGTCGTAGCGCTGGAACGCGTTGACGTACCGGGCGAGCAGATCCTGGTCCGCCTCGTCTAGCTGTGGCGACGGCCGCTCGTCCGCCTGGTCGCTGGCGGCCATGGTGGCGCGGGCACGCTGCAGCGCACTGTTCACCGAGACCACCGTGGTGCCGAGCAGGTCGGCCACCTCGGAGGCCTGCCAGCACAGCACCTCACGCAGGATGAGCACGGCCCGCTGCCGGGGCGGCAGGTTCTGCAGGGCCGAGATGAAGGCCAGCCGGATGCTGTCCTGCAGCACCACGCGCCCGGCCGGATCGGTGTCCGGGGGCACCGGGCCGTCACCGGGAAACGGCTCGACCCAGGCTGAGTCCGGCCGCGTGGCCACCGGCTCGGTGCTGGATGGCACCGGGGCGGACAGGTCCATGGGCATGGCCCTGCGTTTGCGGCTGCGCAGCATGTCCAGGCAGACGTTGGTCGCGATCCGGTACAGCCACGAGCGCAGCGCGGACCGGCCCTCGAACCGGTCAAACGCCTGCCAGGCGCGGACCATGGCCTCCTGCACGGCGTCGTCGGCATCGTGCGCCGACCCGAGCATCCGGTAGCAGTAGCCGGTCAGCTCGCCCCGGTAGGTCTCGAGGTCATGTGTGGCAGTGCTGGTGGCGGCGATCTCGCTCACGCTCCTCCCCGTCCTCGTGGAACGAACTTACCCACCGCGGCCGCGTCTGGCGAATGACCGGGGGCCAGGGGCGCTGGCGGTCTGCGGGCAGTCTGCCAGCGGCCACCGACAAAACGACCGGCCCGAATCCGGCCCAGGCCCGGCGACGGGTGACGGCCCGGCCGGGCGGTGTGTACCGGAGCCGGTGGGCGCAGCCAGGCCGGCGGATGGCGCGGGCGGGAGAGCGGCTGGGAGAGGGGCGGCTTGCCTAACTGGGGCTGCTCGTACAGGGTGAGGAGTCATCGGGGCCCGAACGCACTAATCGTCGCGCGCTGCCCGGAGCCGCCGGGCCGACGGCCGGCGCAGCGCGGACCGCAGGAATGATGATGCCGACCGCTCAGAACGGATCACCGCGCGCCGCGGGCATCCGGGACGTGGCCCGGATGGCGGGCGTCTCGGTGGCTTCGGCGAGTTTCGCGCTGAACGGCCAGCCCGGGGTGGCCGACGACACCCGCCGTCGCATCCTGGCCGTCGCGGAGCAGCTGGGCTACCGGGCCAACCCGCAGGCCCAGGCGCTTCGCCGGGGCCGTACCACGACCTACGGGTTCGTGGTCCGCAACTTCGCCAACCCGTTCTTCCTTGAGGTGCTCTCCGGCGCCGAAGAGGTCGCGGGCGAGGCGGGCGCGACCCTGCTCGTCCTGGACTCCCGCTACTCGCTGGAGCGTGAGCGCCGGCACCTGCAGGAGATGGCCGCGCAGCGGCTGGCTGGCCTGGCCATCGCCCCGGTCGGGACCGGCGAGTCCATCCGGCTCTGGCACGACCTGCGCCCCGGGACCCCGGTGGTGACGCTCAACGCCTCGGCGGCCCGCATCACCGGTGTTTCGCGGATCCGCCCGGATAATGCCGCCGCAGTCGAGTTGCCCCTGCGCCGGCTGGCCGGGCTGGGGCACACCTCGGTGGCGTTCCTGAGCGCGCCGCGCCGGCTGATGGCGGACCCGGACCGGCTGCGCTACTTCCGGCGGCTGAGCCGGGGGCTCGGACTGCGGGCCACCGTGGTGTACTCGCCGCTGACCATCGGTGACGTGCAGCAGGCCACCCGGGCCGTGCTGGCTGGCCCGGACGCGCCGACCGCGGTCATCACCAACTCCGACTACACCGCGCACGCGGTCTACAAGGCCGCGCGCGAACTCGGGCTGCGGATCGGCCCCGGGGTCTCCGTCGTCGGGCACGACGACCTGGCCACCTCCGAACTTCTGGACCCGCCGCTGGCGACCATCTGGCTGAACCGGCGGGAAATGGGCCGGGCCCTGATGCTGCGCCTGCTCGGGCGGGTCCCACCGGGCGACTACGTCGCGCCGGTGGAACTCATCGAGCGGGCTTCCCTGCAGGCCCCCGCTCCCCGTCCGGGCCAGCTCCCCCCGGCCCCTCCGGCCGGGCCCCTCGCCGCCCCGTCGGCCGAACCCCGG
>CAVYQF010000021.1:0-57097 GCA_963770545.1 uncultured Actinomycetes bacterium
GTTTCCGCGGGACCCTCGGCCGACACCACATCCAGCCGTACCGCCCCCGGCGCTGTCACGTCCGGCGGTCCTGTCCCCTGCGCCACCACATCCAGCGGCACCGCCCTGTGCGACACCGCATCCAGCGGTACCTGGACCACGGTGAGCGCGCTGGCCTGGTCGTAGGTTTCGTGCCGCTCCCGGATGGCCGCGACCCGCTTGCCGTCCGGTGCGATCCGCGGCGCGGTGAAGTCAAATCCGGGCGCAGACAGCAAGGTCCGGCGCTCGCCGGAGCTCGTGTCGATGACCACGAGGTCCTTGCGAAGTCCTCCGGCGCCATCGTCGGCGGACCATCCGGTGACGACCAGGCGACCGTCCGGGCTCAGCTCGAACGCGGCCTCGTCCAGGGCCCGGCCCGCCTGGGGGGTCAGGTCCCGCGGGAGCCCCGCCGCCCCCGGGCGCACTCCGACCGCGGTTACCAGGATCACCCGGGCCGCCCCACGTGCCCTGGCTGGCCAGCGGAGCGGTAATCAGCAGCCGCTGCTCGTCCGGGCCGAGATCATGATCCCAGTACCGGACCTGGGGGGATTCGTGCAGGATGGCCGTCACGCCGGCGTCGGCGCGGGCCCGGCGCTGCTGCCCGTCCGCAGCGGCCCCGGCGGTGCCGGGCAGCACCGGCGCGGTGAAGGCGGCCAGCCCCGAACTGGCGGCGGTGACCGGCCGGCTGAGGCCCCCGGACGGCGCGGTGACCAGGCGTGCCTCCCCGCCCGTGGCGGGCAGCAACCACAGGGCCTGCTTCCCGCCCGGGTCCTCGCCAGCCTGCTCAGCGGGCTTTGGACCTGGCACCGGGGGCACCGGGCGGGGGGACAGGAACAGCATCCCGCCGTCCGGCAGGAAGGCCGGGCTGTCCTCCCCCTCGGCCGACCAGGTCAGCCGGGCCGGAGGCTCGGCCGGGCCGGCGGCGCCGGTGTCGACGCGCCAGATGCTGGACTTGAACGTCCGCCCGTCGGGGGCGAGGGCGGACACGGTTACGGCCAGCCAGTCGCCGTCCGGGGACAGCCGCAAGCCGGTGAGCCGGGGCAGGGCCAGAGAGTCCTGCACATCGTGGAATGGGGTCACAGCGCCCTCTCGCCCCGGCTGGGAGCCGCCAGGTTACGACGGCCACCGCGGATGAGCGAGCCATCCGGGCCCGGGCCGTCCTTGGTTTGGCCCCCCCTTTAGTCTGGCCCCCGGATGCTCAGCGTCCTTCAGTGATCATGACTGCCCCGACCGTGGCGTTGGTGGACTCGTCAATGAGGATGAGGCCGCCAGTCTCCCGGTTCCGGTTGTAGGTATCGAAGAACAGCGGCTGGGTCAGCCTCAGGCTGACCCGGCCCACCTCGTTCAGCCCGAGCCGCTCAGCGCTCTCGTCCCGGTGCAGGGTGTTGACGTCCAGCCGGTAGTGCAGCTCGCGGACGATGGCCTTGACCGTCCGGGAGGTGTGCTTGACCACCAGCCGGTCCCGGGCGGCCAGCGGGCGGCTGTCCGACATCCAGCAGACCATCGCCTCCACATCCTGGGCGACCAGTGGCTGGTTGTGCGGGCGGCAGATCATGTCGCCCCGGGAGATGTCCAGGTCATCCTCGAGCACCAGGGTCACCGACATGGGCGGGTAGGCCTCCGGGACCGGCCCGCGCGCGGTGTCGATGTGGGCGATCTTCGTGGTCAGCCCGGACGGCAGGTGCATGACCTCGTCCCCGGGCTTGAGTACCCCGCCCGCCACCTGGCCGGCATAGCCCCGGTAGTCGTGCAGGTCGGGGTCGGTGGCCTGATGCGGCCGGATGACGTACTGCACGGGGAAACGGACGTCGATGAGGTTGCGGTCGGAGGCGATGTGCACGTGCTCCAGGTGGTGCAGCAGCGACGGCCCGTCGTGCCAGGGCATCTTGTCCGAGCGCTGCACCACGTTGTCACCGTGCAGGGCGGAGATGGGGATGAAGCTCAGGTCGCCGATCTCCAGCTTCGCGGCGAAGGCGGCGAACTCCTCACTGATCCGCTCAAACACCCGCTGGTCGTAATCGACCAGGTCCATCTTGTTGACCGCCAGGACCAGGTGCGGCACCCGGAGCAGCGTGGTGAGGAACGCGTGCCGCCGGCTTTGCTCGGTCAGCCCGTTGCGCGCGTCGACCAGGACGATGGCCAGGTCGGCGGTGGACGCCCCGGTGACCATGTTCCGGGTGTACTGGATGTGGCCCGGGGTGTCCGCGATGATGAACTTCCGGCGCGGCGTGGCGAAATAACGGTAGGCCACGTCGATCGTGATGCCCTGCTCCCGCTCGGCACGCAGGCCGTCGGTGAGCAGGGCCAGATTGGTGTAGTCCTCGCCGCGGGCTTTGCTGGTCTGCTCGACGGCCGCGAGCTGGTCCTCGAAGATCGCCTTCGAGTCGTACAGCAGGCGCCCGATCAGGGTGCTCTTGCCGTCGTCGACCGAGCCGGCCGTGGCCAGCCGCAGGATGTCCATCGGCCTGCCCCCCTCAATGGGGAGGACTTCGGCTGTGGTGGTGGCGGACATCTAGAAGTACCCCTCCCGCTTGCGATCTTCCATGGATGCCTCGCTGGTGCGGTCATCGGCGCGGGTCTGGCCGCGCTCGGTGACCCGGGTGGCCGCCACCTCGACGATCACGTCGGACACGGTCGTGGCGGTGGATTCCACGGCCCCGGTGACGGGAATGTCCCCGACGGTGCGGTAGCGGACGGTGGCCTCGAAGACCGGCTCGTCGTCGCCTGGGTTGGTGAATTCGCTCTCGGCGAGCAGGATGCCGTCCCGCTCGAACACCCGGCGCTGGTGGGCGTAGTAGATGGACGGGATCTCCAGCTTCTCGCGGGCGATGTACTGCCACACGTCCAGCTCGGTCCAGTTGGACAGCGGGAAGACCCGGATGTGCTCACCCATCCGGATCCGGGTGTTGTAGATGCTCCACAGCTCGGGGCGCTGGTTCTTGGGGTCCCACTGGCCGAACTCGTCCCGGAAGGAGAACACGCGCTCCTTGGCCCGGGCCTTTTCCTCGTCCCGGCGGCCGCCGCCAAAGACGGCGTCGAACCGGTTGTCCTCGATCGCGTCGAGGAGGGTGACGGTCTGCAGCCGGTTGCGGCTGGCCCGCCGGCCGGTCTCCTCGGCGACCCGGCCGGCGTCGATGGAGTCCTGGACGGACGCGACCACCAGCTTGACTCCGACCTCGGCGGCCCGGCGGTCCCGGTAGTCGATCACCTCAGGGAAGTTGTGCCCGGTGTCGATGTGCATGACGGGGAAGGGGATCCGGGCCGGCCAGAACGCCCGCTCGGCGAGGGCGAGCATCACGATGGAGTCCTTGCCGCCGGAGAACAGCAGGACCGGCCGTTCGAACTCCGCGGCTACCTCCCGCATGATGTGAATGGACTCCGCCTCGAGCACTTCAAGCTGCGAGAGCGAATAGTCAGAACGCGGCACGGCCATGAAACAGACTCCGGTCGTCGGGCACGGGCGGGATCAGGTCATTCCCCTTGCGGGAGCCCTACTGGGTAGCAGAACAACCCGCCACGCGCAAACCATCCAGCAGCGTGGCGGCGAGCCCCCCTGGGCAGATAAGGATATCCGGCAGGGAAGGATCTGCCTGGTTGTAGGCGAGTTTCGAGCCGTCCAGCCGCGACGCGTGCAGTCCCGCGGCCATCGCGACCGCCACCGGTGCGGCCGAATCCCATTCGTATTGGCCGCCGCTGTGCACGTAGGCGTCCGCGTCCCCGCGGATCACCTCCGCCGCCTTGGCCCCCGCCGAGCCGAGCGGGATGAGCGTCAGCTCGATCTGCTCGGCCAGCTGTTCGAGGAAGGCCGGCGGGCGGGTCCGGCTGACCAGCACGCGAACCGGGCGGCCGGGCGCCGGGGCGGGCGGGGCGGGCGGCGGCTCCGCCGTGCTCAGCACCGCGGCCCCCTGGGCGGGCAGGGCGACCGCGCCGGCGGTCAGCTCACCGCGTTCCCACAGGGCCACGTGCACCGCCCAGTCGGTCCGGCCCGGCTCGCCGAATTCCCTCGTCCCGTCGAGCGGGTCCACGATCCAGACCCGGTCCGCGCTCAGGCGGCCCAGGTCGTCGCGGCCCTCCTCGGACAGCACGGCGTCCTGCGGGCGCAGTTCCGCGAGACGCGCGGCGAGGAACTCGTGTGACTTCCGGTCGCCCGCCTTGCGCAGCGCAGCAGGCTCGCCGCCCTCGGCGCGCAGCGCGAGCAGCAGGCGGCCAGCTTCGCTGGCCAGGTCACGGGCCAGACGGTCGTCGTCGGTGGTCATCAGGCAGGCGCCCCTTACTCCGGGGGGGTGAGCCTCACAGGCTAGTAGGCGCCGTGACCTCGCAAGACGGCGGACCACTATTTCCCACAAGATCGGTAGGCCGGGCACGGGCGCCGGGCCCACGGTCGGCCAGCAGTACCGCGGCGATACGCTGCGCGGCCCGCCCGTCCCAGAGCGCCGGGGCCCGCGGCGGCGGCGGCGCCTCGAGCACCCTGAGAGCGGTCTTCACGATCCGCTCCGGATCCCGTCCGACCAGCTGGTTGGTGCCTTCGGTGATAGTGATAGGCCGTTCCGTGTTCTCCCGCAGGGTCAGGCACGGCACGCCCAGCACCGTGGTCTCCTCCTGGACCCCGCCGGAGTCCGTGAGCACCAGGCGGGCCGAAGCCTGGAGCGCGATGAAGTCGAGGTAACCCGCAGGCGGGATGACGCGGACCTGTGACGGGATATGTCCCCGGAGCCGGGCGGCGGCCCTCGGGTGGGCGGGCAGCACCACGGGGCAGACCCGGGCCAACTCGCCGAGCGCCGCCAGGAGCGGGGTCAGTGCCCTGGGGTGGTCAACGTTTCCGGGCCGGTGCAGGGTCACCAGGGCGTACTCGCCGGCCTGGAGACCCAGGGCCGGCAGCGTGTCCCGGGCCAGGGCCCGGTGCAGGTTGGCCAGCAGGGTGTCCACCAACACGTTGCCGACCAGGTGGATCTGGTCTTCCCGGTATCCCTCGCTGCGCAGGTTGCTCACCGCATCCGGGGACGGGGCGAGCAGGAAGTCACTCACCCGGTCGGTGACCACGCGGTTGACCTCCTCGGGCATGGACCAGTCGCGGCTGCGCAGCCCCGCCTCCACGTGGGCCAGCAGGGCCCCCGACTTGGCGGCCACCAGGGCACACCCCAGCGTGGAGTTCACATCGCCGACCACGACGACCACGTCCGGGCGCACCTGCTCGACCAGCGGTTCGAAGGCCGCCATGACCTTGCCCGTCTGGGCGGCGTGGCGGCCCGACCCGACCTGCAGCCGGTGATCCGGGGGCCGGATACCGAGGTCGGCGAAGAACACGTCGTTCATGGCCGGGTCATAATGCTGGCCGGTGTGTACCAGGATGACCTCAGCCGCGCCCTCCTCCAGCGCGTCCATGACCGGCTTGACCTTCATGTAGTTCGGCCGGGCGCCGGCCACGCAGATGATCCTCATCAGCTCGCTCAGAGGGACTCGACGTTCGGCCCGGACAGGCGGCGACGGCAGTCGAAGACGAACTTCGCGTGCGTGCGGATCTCGGCAAAATCAAAGGCATCGTGGTCGGTCAGGAGAACGACCGCGTCCGCATCCGCGAGTTCGGCGGGAGTTGGCTCCACACGCGACACCATGTCGTCCACCGCGGTTCCCTCGACCACGTGCGGGTCAGCGGCCCGCAATTGCGCCCCCATCGCCGCCAGCAACTGGGAAACGCGCACCGCCGGCGATTCCCGCGCATCCCCGGTGTTCTTCTTGTACGCCAGGCCGAGCAACAGGATGCGGGCGCCGTTGACCGGGCGCCCGGTGGCGTTAAACGACATCATGATCCGGTGTACCACGTAGTCCGGCATGTGGCTGTTGATATCGTCGGCCAGCTCGACGAAGCGGAAGCTCTTGCCCAGCGCCCGCTCGACGCGCCACGAGAGGTACGAAGGGTCGATGGGCAGGCAGTGCCCGCCGACTCCCGGCCCCGGGGTGAACGGCATGAAGCCGAACGGCTTGGTCGAGGCGGCGTCGATCGCCTCCCACACGTCGATATCCAGATCGTGGGCGTACATGGCCAGTTCGTTGACGAGGGCGATGTTGACGTGCCGGAACGTGTTCTCCACCAGCTTGGCCAGCTCCGCCTCGCGGGGCGACGACACTGCCACGGTCCGGTCCACGACCGTGTCGTAGAAGGCCCTGATCGCTTCGAGCGAGGCCCGGTCAATCCCGGAGACGATCTTCGGCGTGGTGACCAGCGTCCAGGTCAGGTTGCCCGGGTCGATGCGTTCCGGGCTGAAGCCGAGGTGGAAGTCACGCCCGGCGGCCAGCCCGGAGCCTTCTTCGAGCAGCGGCAGCACCTTTTCCTGAGTGGTGCCCGGGTAGGAGGTTGACTCGACCACGACCGTGGCCCCCGGCCGCAGATACCTGGCCAGCGTCCTAGCTGAGTCTTCCAGATAGCTGAGATCGGGCAGCCCGTCGCGGAGCGGGGTCGGCGTCGCGACGACACCCACGTCGAACCCGGCACACGAGCTCGCCTCCGAGGAAGGCCGGAACATCCCGCCCTCCAGAACCTGTTTCAGCTCGCCCGAGGGCACATCTTCGACGTAGGACTCCCCCGCCTGCAGGGACTTCACCCGGGCTTCGTCGATGTCATAGCCGACGACGCGGTACCCGACCTCTGCCGCCCGCATCGCCAGGGGCAGCCCCACGTACCCAAGTCCGACGACAACGACCGACTTCATGCTCGCCCCCGTCCCCGTCGCAGCGTCTCGCTGCCCAGCCCGCCATGAACGACCAGCTCACGGCCAGGTAGAGGGTATCGGTGCTGGTGTCATAACACTTGGTAACACGCTAGATTCAGAGCGTAGCGGCGGCGACTACCGCCGCCGCCCACAATCGCACAGGGAGTTAACCTGACCAGCCAGGAAAGACGCCGCATCAGCGGCCAGCCTTAGCCAGGCCCTAATAGGCCCCGTGCCCGTGGATGACCGCGGAGCCGGTCTTCCACAAGATCTGCAGATCGAGGACCAGCGACCAGTTTTCCACGTAGCGCAGGTCGAGCCGGACTGCCTCATCCCAGGCCAGGTCCGAGCGGCCGTTGACCTGCCAGAGCCCGGTGATGCCCGGCTTGACCACCAGCCTGCGCCGCATAACTGGGCCGTACTTGGCCGTCTCCGCGGGCAGCGCCGGCCGGGGACCCACCAGGGACATGTGGCCGGCCAGCACATTGAAGAGCTGGGGCAGCTCATCCAGCGAATAGCGGCGCAGCCAGGTACCGACCCTCGTCACCCGGGGATCCCTGCGCATCTTGAACAGGTAGGAGGCAGCCGCCTCGTTGAGAGAGGCCAGCTCCGCCTTCCGCTGCTCGGCGTCCACCACCATGGTGCGGAACTTCCACACCGAGAACGTGTCGCCATCCTTACCGACCCGGGTCTGCCGGAAGAAGACCGGGCCGCGGCCGTCCAGCTTGATGGCCAGCATGACCATCGCGAACAGCGGGGAGAGCAGGGTCACCGCGGTCAGCGCCAGGAACTTGTCGAACCCGGCCTTGAGTACCTGCTTGCCGCCCGCCAACTCCGGGTGATCCATGTGTATCAGCGGCAGGCCGGCCACCGGGCGGATGGTGGTGCGCGGGCCTGCCACGTCCAGCAGCGCCGCCGCGACGCACATGTCAGTGCCGGTCTTCTCCAGATCCCAGGCCAGCTCGCGGAGCTTGATGCCGCTCATCTCCGGGCAGGACAGCACAGCGACCGTGTCCGCCTCCGCATAGCCAACCGCCTCAGGCACATTGCCCAGGCCACCGTAGACCGGGACCCCGGCGATCTCGTTCAGCATGGTTCCGCCCGCCAGGCAGGCGCCTACCACGGACAGTCCGTGGTACGTGCCTCGGCGCAGCTCGGCGACCAGGTCGGCGACCGCAGCAGCATGACCGACCGCGACGACCCGGCGCATGCAGGCACCGGCGTTGCGCAGCTTGTGCAGCCGCTTGCGAAGGCGATACCGGGCGAGCAGGTCAAAGGCCGTGGCGCACGGAAGGGCCAGCACGACGTAACCCCGGGCGAGATCGAATTTGCACGCGTACGAGATGACGGCGATGCCCGCGGTCAGGCTCACGGCCGCATTGAGCACCTTGCGGAATTCATCGGGGCCCACCCCGATGAACCGGGAATCGTAGCCTCCGGCCAGGGCGATCGAGGCGGTCCACAGCAACGGCAAGGTGGCACTAAGCAGGAGGTACTCGGCGGACAGGTATCCCTGTCTGTCGAAGCGGATTTCGTAGGCGAGGAAACCCGCCGCGAGGGCGCAGAGAAAGTCAAGACCCGCGGCCCTCAGGCGGTAGGCACTCGTCCACCCGGCAGCGGAACTGGCCCACGCAGCGTGGCTTTGGCGCCGCCCGTTCGCTATAGGGGCATTGCTGAAGGTATCCCCCGACACATTCCCCACCCCCTTGCCCGGCCCGCCGGACCTGCTGGCGGGACATATGAGAGACGCGCGAGCAACTGGGATGGTTCACCCCGCACCTGGTGAAAAAGAGCAACGTCGCAGCGAGGGTCATGTAGCCACACAGCCACTTGACTGGCTGAAACGTGAACTCTGACTCCCGGGGTACGAAGCGCTTTCGGTACGGTGAACGAAAGACGAAAGCCAGGGCAGGAGCGTCCCGGTCACCGGCCGCCCGCTGCTAGCCTGGCGGATCCGCTGCTACCGTGGCGGAACTGGGCCGGGCCCGGGGCCGGGGCCGGAGGAGCGCTGGGGCCGGGGCAGGGGGGCGCGCTCATTCTCGGTATCAGGGGCAAATTCACGGGCCCGGCCGTTCGCCGGGCGCGCTTTGCGCGTCGGCCATGGCGCGTGCTGGCCTCGGCCCTCCTGGCTGCCCTTCTCGTATTCGGCGCGGCTACCGCCCGGCTGATGGTGTCGGCCGGCCCAGGGAATGCCGCCGCACGTCAGCGCCATCGTCATGCTCGCCGGGCCAGGCGGCAGACTCAACAAGGCACTGCAACTTGCCCGCGATCGACGGGCGCCGGTGCTGGTCGTGTCGCGTGGTTACCGGGGGTATGGCAGCGTGTGCCCGCCGGACCCGCCGGGCGTCAGGCTGATCTGCTTCGAGCCGGACCCGGCGTCAACCCGCGGCGAGGCCGAGTTCGTCGGCCGCCTCGCCGGGCGGTACCACTGGCAGTCGATCGTCCTGGTCACGTCGCGGGCGCAGGACACCCGCGCGCGGATCCGGGTCGGCCGCTGTTTCGGCGGCCAGCTCTACGCGGTCGCGGTGCAACAGCCCTGGTACGACTGGCCTTATCAGATCGCCTATGAATGGGGCGCCTTGGTCAAGGCGCTGGTCATCCAGCGAGCCTGTTAGGGAGCTGCCGGGCTGCGCTCACCCAGCAGCCTCGTCGCGGCCGCCAGCGGCGGGGCGAGCCGGTCCCGTGAAGACATGTCCGCGACCGGCAGCGGCCACGGAATAGCCAGCTCAGGGTCGTCGAACGCAATGGACACGTCCTCGGCCGGGTCGTGGGGGCGGTCGATCCGGTAGGAGACGTCCGCCGGGCCGGTGAGGGCCTGGAAACCGTGGGCGCAGCCCGCCGGCACGTAGAGCGAGACCTGCGTGTCGCCCCGCAGATCGAAGCTTTCCCAGTTGCGGTAGGTCGGCGAGGCTGGCCGCAGATCCACCACGACGTCGAAGATCGCACCGTAGGAGCACCGTACGAGCTTCGCCTCACCGTCCCCGCGGCGGACGTGGAGGCCCCGGACCACGCCGAGCGCGGTCCGGGAGATGCTGTCCTGGGCAAATCCGGCCGGGTCGATCCCCGCGGCGCGCGTGATGCTTGCATCGAAGGTCCGGCTGAAGAAACCGCGCTCGTCCACGTGCGGAGTCGGCTCGAACAACAGGGCTCCGGCAATACCCGGAACGGGACGGACCTTCACTGGATATTCCTTCCGTAGGGCGCGCGGACGCGTGTGCTGGCCCGCGGCGAGGGCACGGTCATGCTGGCCCTTCAAGTCTGACGTTGTAGATGCTGGCCTGGAAGGTACCGGACGTGTCCGGCGGCAGTCTGGTAAACCAGATGAGCAGATAACGGGCGTTCACCGGTCGGCGGAGCCGAAGCAAGACCGCGCCGCCGACGCCGGTGGCGTGGCTGACCGGCGGCAGGTCATTTAGCGAAGTCGCCACGGTCCCGGCGCGCAGCTGGACATCAGCCCCCCGGGCGCTGCCGAGCAAGAGCCGGACGCGGGTGACGGTGACCGCGCGGCCCATATCCAGGAGCAGGCCTGTCCCGGGCTTCAGACCCCCGAAATTCGCGGTCTCATACCACTGGGTGGTCCACGCCGTGGCCAGGCGGGTGTCGATGGCCAGCGGCGCTAGCTGGCTATTCTCCGGGCCGGTGCCGTAGGGATTGAACGGCTCGGCACTGACGGGGGTCAGTGCCTGCCAGGTGGCCTTGGGCCGGACCGGCTCGGTGACTGACTTACGCACGGGCTCCTTTGCGGTGGCGGGTGCCTGGGCAACCGGGGACCCATGGGCTCTGGCCGGCTCGCGAACCACCATCCAGCCCGCAACTGCCGCAGCTGAGACGGCAATGACTGCCGCGACGATCGCAACCCTGGCCGCCACGGGCATCCCCGCCCGCCGGGATCGCTGCGCCCGGGATCCCGGTCTCGCCGTCGCCCGGGCGGACGCGGCCGCCACCGCTCGGAGGTCAAGTGGGGCCGTGATGTCAGCCGAGGGGGTGAGAGCTGGCCCGCGGATGGCGCGATGCCGCCCCGCCTGGCGACCCGGCCCCGGCTGATCCGGGCGGGCCTGCTCACCTGCGGGTAGGCGGCCAAACTCCCGCAGTCCAGCACGTAGTTGCCACCACCACAAGACCGCGCCGATCCAGGTCGCCAGGGCGATGCCATCTACTGACCCGGCGGCCCCGCCGACGACCGCGCCGATCAGGCCGAAGCCCAGGTAAGCGGCCGACGCGAGGACCATGGCGCGCAAACTTCGCCGGGCAGCGCCCAGCGCGTGCAGGCCCGACGTCGCACCGGCGGAGGCGCACGCCCCCACGACGGAGATGGTCATCGGCAGCACCAGCGGGTAGGCGGGCCGCCATATCTTGCCCAGCAGCAGGTCCCCGAGTCCTCGCGGGAGCGCCACCAGCAGCACGGCTCCCCAGGCCAGGCCCATGAGCGCGAGTGCGGCGCTGACCAGCACGCAGTACAGCCGCAGATGGCGAGGGGAGCGGCGGAGAACACGGGCGGCCTCGGGGATGGTCACGAGGGATATGCCCATGTAGATAACGAGGAACGGGCCCATCAGCGTGGTCGCGGCCTGGACGTAGCCAACCGCAGCGAGGCCGGCCACGATGCCGACACCGTAGAGGCGCAACTGCGAGGCGCCGCTGTTGGAGGTGTTCTCCGCGAGGTAGCGGGGCCCTAGGTCACGATGCTCCGAAAGCCAGCTCCGGGCCCTGGAGATCCGGGGCAGGACCCGCGCCTGCAGAGGTCCGGCGGCGGCGGCGACCGCGGCCGCCGCCCCCCAGGCGAGAACGAACGAGAACACGTTCGCGTGGCCCCTTACCCGCAGGTACAGCAGGCCTGGAACGAGGGCCGACGCCCAGATCAGGTCGTTGAGGAAAGCCTGGCTGCCGCGCCCGAGCGCGAAAAACGAGTAGCGCCAGCTGTCCTGCAGCAAGAGTCCCGGCAACGTCACCCCGAGCGCGACAAACGCCGACTTGGTCGTGCCGTCCAGGAAGGCGGCCACGACCAGCACGCCGGCGCCGGCGATCAGTCCCACGGCGGCGGCCGTCCCGGTGCAGCTTGCAACCGCACGCCGCCAGGTCGGCAGATCCGCCCCGCTGAACCTGACCATCAGCGGGTCGGTGGACAGGCCACGTGAAGCGTTGAGCGCGACCGAATACGTCACGTAGACCAGGCTGAAGGCGCCAAACTGGGTAGCGCCAAGCACCTTGGCGACGTAGAGGGTCACGGCGAAGTTGGTCAGGCTGGATACGCCCTGGTCGGCGACCCCCCAGCCCAGGCGGCGGACTATCTGGGTCGGCAGCCGCCGCACGACCGCCGCCCTTGACCTCCCGAGCGCGCTCCCGATGTTGGCCCCTGCTTCAGCAGCCACCCGGGCCCCCCGGGATAGTGAGCGTCACCGGTGGCCTGGGGCAGACGGGAGCATCACCGGCTCTCTGGCCGGGCGCGGGCACACGCCGACCGTCCCCGTCAAGCCACGGTCCCCCGCGACCAGCATCTTCATGGCAAGCCCACCCCAGACTCCGTATAACGACTCGGCCATGGCAACCGGGCGACCACTCCTTAAGCACCAGACCCGCGGCGATGCCCGGCTGATACATCCCCGGCCCGGATGCGCCTAACCGGCCGCGAGATGACATATGACGGCCTGCCCACCATAGCTGGGCTAGAGAAACAAAGAATTACACATTGCAATATTGATGTTACTTTAAGTGAGCATCTCTCACCATTTCTGTGGCGTACCAGACCTCCGGCCGGATCGCGGTATCACGACCGGCGCTCGGTGCTCATATGCACATTGGCATCTATATGCGCCACGGTCCGGGGGCCGGACCCGTATGTGAGGTGGGGCGATGAAGGTTGCGGTAGTCGGGCTCGGCTATGTCGGGACGGTGACGGCCGCGTGCCTGGCGTCGCGCGGCCATGACGTCTGGGGTGTTGACGTTGACGCCGCGAAGGTGGGTGAGATCTGCGAGGGACGTAGCCCGGTGGCCGAGCCTGGGCTTGATGAGCTGGTGGAGCAGATGGTGGCGGGCGGCTCGTTGCATGCCACCACGTCGTGCGCGCAGGCACTGGACCGGGCCGATGTGTCGCTGGTGTGCGTGGGAACACCGTCGTCGGCGCGGGGCGGAACCGACCTCTTCTATGTCCGGCGGGCGGTGGATGACATCACGGCGGCCCTGCGGGCCGGGACGCCGCCGGCGTCGGGCCAGCACAGCGTCGTTATCCGCAGCACTGTCCCGCCGGGCACCGTCGAGGAGGTGGTGATCCCGGCGCTCACGGCCGGCCTGGCCGGCGCGCGGGTCACGGCCGGCGCGGGAATGTGCCCGGAGTTCCTGCGGGAGGGATCGGGAATCGCCGACTTCGCCGCGCCACCCTTCGTGGTGGTTGGGACCGCCGATCCCCGGGTCGCGGAAACGGTCACCGCCTTGTTCAGCATGGCGGGGCAGCCCGCGCGGATGGTGGACGTCCGGACCGCGGAGGCGCTGAAGTACGCGTGCAACGCGTTCCACGCCACGAAGGTCTCTTTCGCGAATGAGCTATCCCGGCTGCTGCGGCTGCTGGGTGTCGATTCCCGTCAGGTCATGACCTTGTTCTGTGAGGACCAGGTCCTGAATATCTCGCCGGCTTACCTGAGGCCGGGGTTCGCCTTTGGCGGGTCCTGCCTGCCGAAGGATCTGAGATCCCTGCTCCACCTGGCCCGGGTGCATGGGGCAGACCTGCCGCTGCTGGCCGGCACGCTGGCCACGAACGAACTGGTGGTCAGCGAGGTGGTGGACCGGGTGGTCGCCGCCGATACCCGGGCCGTGGCCCTGCTGGGGCTGAGCTTCAAGTCAGACACCGATGATCTGCGGGAAAGCCCGAACGTTGAGGTGGCTGAACGGCTGACTGGCAAGGGATTCGACGTCCGCATCTATGACCCGGTCGTCAATCCAGCCCGCTTGGTGGGCGCGAACCGCCGCTACGTCGAGTCCAGGCTGCCCCATCTGGAGCGGCTGCTCACCCGCGAGCCGGCGCAGGCGCTGCGCGGAGCCGGGGTGGCCATCGTCTCCTCACGCGACGCCGCGGTCGTTGACGCACTGCTCACCGCCCCGCCACCCCGCCTGATCGACCTCAGCGGACGTCTCGGCAGCGACATCGAAGCGCTCCCCGGATACGACGGACTCAGCTGGTGAGCCGCGTCCTCATCATTGTCCAGAATCTTCCGGTGCCCTTCGACCGGCGGGTGTGGCTCGAGTGCCAGGCGCTCGTGGCGGACGGTCACCAGGTCGCCGTGGTGTGCCCCAAGGGGGCCGGGGACCCGGCATACGCGACCCTAGACACGGTCGAACTGTACAAATACCGGCCCTACGCGCCCGGCGGTAGCAAAGCCGGGTTCATCGCCGAGTACGTGTACTCGTTCGCCGCGTCCGCGTGGGGCACCTTGCGAGCACGCCGCCGGGGCCGGTTCACGGTGCTCCAGGCCTGCAATCCCCCGGATATCTTCTGGCCGATTGCCCTGGTCCTGCGCGCCCTGGATGGCACCCGGTTCGTGTTCGATCACCACGACCTGTGCCCGGAACTTTACGAATCCCGGTTTCCCGATGGGCCGCGGCTGCCTTACCGAGGGCTACGGGCGCTGGAGCGGCGGACTCACCGGACCGCGGACCATGTGATCTCCACGAACGACTCCTACCGGGAGATCGCGATCCGGCGCAGCGGCAAGTCCGCGGCATCCGTCACCGTCGTCCGGACCGGCCCCGACCCCGATTTCCTGCGGCGCGGCCCGGAACATGAGGAACTCCGCCGGGGCCGCCAGTTTCTCGCCGCCTACATCGGCGTCATGGGGCCACAGGACGGCGTCGATATCGTCCTGCGGGCCGCCGACGTTGTCGTGCACAAGCTCGGCCGCACCGATATCGCGTTCACGCTGATCGGCAGCGGCGACTGTTTCGGCGAACTGGTGGCCCTGCGTGACGAGCTGGGTCTGGGCGACTATGTAGAGTTCACCGGCCGGGCGCCGGACGATCTCGTCCGGCGCATCATGTCCACCGCGGACGTCGGCCTGTCGCCCGACCCGAAAAACCCGCTCAACGACGTGTCAACCATGAACAAAACCATGGAGTACATGGCGTTTGAGCTGCCCGTGCTGGCGTTCGACCTGCGGGAGACGCGCGTCTCGGCCGCCGAGGCCGGTGTTTACGTTACCCCCAACGACGTGCAGGAATACGCCACCGCCCTGGTTGAACTCATGGATGACGAGCCGTGGCGGACCCGCCTCGGCAAGCTCGGCCGCGTCCGGGTGGAAGAGCACCTGGCCTGGCGCCACCAGCGACGCGCCTACCTCGATGTATACCGGCGGCTGACCGACCGGGCCAGGAGCTGAGATGTGCGGGATCGCTGGATGCTACCAGCAGGCGGACGGCGCCAAGCTGGTGGACGTCATGAGCGACCGGATCGCCCACCGCGGCCCTGATTCCAGGGGGACATGGGCCAGCACAGGCCGGGGTCCAGCCGTGCAGCTTGGCTTCCGGCGCCTGTCGATCATCGACCTCAGCGCCCTGGCCGACCAGCCGCTGCGCCGCGACGGCATGACGCTCATCTACAACGGCGAGTTGTATAACTACAAGGACCTGCGCACTGAACTGGCGGCTGGCGGAGTCCGGTTCAGCACCAGCTCCGATACCGAGGTCGTGCTCGAAGCCTGGCGCCGCTGGGGACCGGACGCGCTGCACCGCTTCCGCGGCATGTTCGCCTTCGCGCTGTTCGATGACGCCACCGGCGAGCTCATCCTGGCCCGCGACCCGCTCGGCATCAAGCCGCTGTACTACCTTCCCCGGGGCAGCGGAGTGGTCTTTGCCTCCGAGCTGAAAGCCCTGGTGTCCGCGGTCGGCTCAGAACTGCGGATGGAGCCTGGGGCGCTGGTCGCGTCGATGCTCTATTACTGGCTTCCAGAGCAGCGCTGCGCCATTGACGGCGTGCGCAAGCTCCCGCCGGGGTCGTGGGCGCGCTTCCGCCCCGGCGGCGGCTCCTCGGTACAGCATTACTGGCGGGTCGCGGACGTAGCGGCCGGGGCTGCAGCGGAGCCACCCGCGGATCTGGGCCGCGTGATTGAGGAATCGGTCCTCGCCCACCTGGTCTCCGACGTCCCGGTGTCGAGTTTCCTGTCCGGGGGACTGGATTCCAGCATCATCACGGTCCTGGCCCACCGGGCCAATCCCGCCATCGACGCCTACACGATCGCCTTCCGGGCGCAAGATCAGCGGCTGGAGGCGATGCCCGATGACGCCGCCTACGCACGTAAGGTCGCGGCCCGCTACGGCGTGTCGCTCCACGAGATCGAGATCTCGCCCGACATCGTCGGGATGCTCCCGCGGATAGTCGATGTCCTGGACGAGCCGATCGGCGACCCAGCCGCGATCAACACCCTGCTCATGTGCGACGCGGCCCGAGAGCGCGGCGTGAAGGTCGTACTGTCCGGCATGGGCGCGGACGAGTTGTTCGGCGGCTACCGCAAGCACCTGGCCTGCGTTCTGGCCAGCAAATACAGCCGGGTACCTGGTCCGGTCCGGGCGGCGGTCTCGGCAGCCACCGGCCGGCTCCCGGTCGTCGCGGCGGGCCGCGGACTGCGCTACGCGCGATGGGCCAAGCGTTTCCTGACCTTCGCAGACTTGCCGGAGGAACCGCGCTTCCGGCGCAGTTACACGCTGTATGACGCGGACGAGCTCACCGCCCTGCTCAGCCCGGACCTGGCCGGGCACGTTGACGCGGTGCTGGCGGAGCACGCGGAGATCTACTCCGACAACGCGCTGGACGACGAGGTCAACCGGATGTGCCTGGCCGACTCCCGGTTGTTCCTGCCCGGCCTGAACCTGGCCTATACCGACCGGGCCAGCATGGCGGCCTCGGTCGAGGTCCGCGTCCCGTTCGTTGATGCCTTGGTGGCCCACGCCGCGTTCTCGGTACCGGGCCGGGACAAGATCCGCGGCCGGCAGGGCAAGATCGCGCTGAAGCGTGCCGCCGAGGCCTGGCTGCCGAAGGAGATCGTGTACCGCCCGAAGGCCTCGTTCAGCGCGCCGCTGCGCGCCTGGGTACGCGATGACCTGAAGGACGTCATCCAGGACGTCCTGGTCCGGGGCGAGCTGGTGGACTCGGGGATGCTCCGCCGCGGGGCGCTGTCGCAGCTTATTGCCGACGACCAGGCTGGCCGCGAGGACCGGTCCAAGCAAATTTGGCAGCTACTGACGCTGGAGCTGTGGTATCGCCACGCCCAGTCCATGGGAGTGGCGTCATGACAACCGACGTGATGACTCGCGACCAGAGGGCGAGATGAAGCAGATAGCTCAGAACTACAAGTCGGGCGAACTCGCCGTGCTTGACGTGCCCGCGCCGACCTGCAGGCCGGGTGGTGTAGTGGTGCAGTCGCTCTACTCGCTGATCTCGACGGGCACCGAGATCATGAAGGTGACCGAGGCCAAGATGTCGCTGGTCGGCATGGCGCGCGCCCGCCCGGACCAGGTGCGCAAGGTCATGGACTCGGTCTCCCAGCAAGGCCTGATGACCACCTATAAGAAGGCCATGTCCAAGCTGGATTCCTACACGCCGCTGGGCTACTCGCTGTGCGGCGTGGTCACCGAGGTGGGCCCGGGTATCTCGGAGTTCCACGCGGGCCAGCTGGTCGCGGCGGCGGGCAACGAGTATGCGCTGCACGCGGAGTACAACTGGATCCCGGTCAACATGTGCGTCCCGGTACCGCGGGATGTCGCGCCCGAGCATGCCGCCTTCGCGACGGTCGGGGCCATTGCCATGCAGGGAGTGCGGCAGGCTGAGGTCCAGCTGGGGGAGACCGCGTGCGTTATCGGGCTGGGCCTGGTCGGCCAGCTCACGGTCCGGCTCCTGGTCGCGGCGGGGATCCGGGTGGTCGGGCTGGACCTGAGCGCCGATCGCTGCCTGCTGGCCGAGCAGGCGGGGGCGGCGCGCTGCGGCGCTCCTGACGGTGAGGGCCTGGCTGTCGTCGAGCAGGCGCTGGCCGAGATGACCGGCGGCCGTGGTGCCGACCACGTGCTGCTGACCGCGGGCGGGCACTCCAACGGCCCGGTCGAGATCGCCGCCAAGCTGGCCCGGGACCGGGCCCGGGTAGTGGACATCGGCAAGACGCGCCTGGACCTGCCCTGGAATGCGTACTACGAGAAAGAGCTGGACGTCCGGTTCTCCCGGTCCTACGGGCCCGGCCGGTACGACAGCCGCTACGAGCTCGAGGGCATCGACTACCCGGCCGGGTACGTCCGGTGGACCGAGCGGCGCAACCTCGAGTGCTTTCTCGATCTTCTGGCGCACAAGGACATCGAGGTCGAATCGCTGATCACCGGGACCTTCCCGATCGAGAACGCGACCGCCGTCTACGGCGATCTGTCGGCCGGCACTTTGCCCGCCGTGGGCGTGCTGCTGGAGTACCCGAAGCCAGAAACCCGTACCGGGCCGCCCGCCACGAGCCGGGTGGTCTCTGGCGGCCCGGCCTCCGCGCCGCGCGGGGCCAAGCAGGGCCAGCTAGCGGTGGGGTTCATCGGGGCCGGGAACTACGCCACCTCGATGCTGCTGCCGCACCTGGCCGGGAACCCCGCCGCCCAGCTCAGCCACGTGGCGACCACCCGGTCGCTATCGGCGGTCAATGCACAGAAGCGCTTCGGCTTCACGACCGCCTCGACGAGTGCGGATGCTGTGCTGGAGGACACGTCGCTAGACGTGATCTTCATCGCGACGCGACATCACACTCATGCGGATCTGGTCTGCCGGGCGCTCGAGACCGGCAAAACAGTCTTCGTGGAGAAGCCCCTGGCTCTCACGAGGGACGAAACGGAACGGATCCTGGGTGCCGCCGAGAAGACGGGAAACGACCGTCTCATGGTCGGCTTCAACCGGCGCTTCGCGCCGTTGCTGACGGACATGCGTGCGCGGTTCGGCCCGCAGGCCGCCATCTCGAGCACCCGCTACCTGGTAAATGCGGGACGGCTCGATTCTGGCAGCTGGTATCTCAATGAGGAGCTGGAAGGGTCACGGTTCACCGGCGAGGGCGGCCACTTCATCGACACGCTCAGCTGGTGGGCGGACAGCCTGCCCGAGGAGGTCTACGCGGCCCCCGGCGCCGACCCCGACGACATCCAGTGCGTCGTGCGCTTCGCGAACGGGGCGACGGGAACTATCAGCTACCTCACCACTGGTAATTCCCGCTTCCCCAAGGAAACGATGGATGCCGGATCTGGCGGCTGCAGCGCCCGGCTCGACAACTTCACCCAGGCCAGCGTGTGGACCGGGCGCAAGCAGCGCACCAGCAAGGCCCGGGGAGGCCCGGATAAGGGACAGCGGGCGCAGCTCGCATCCTTCATCGAGGCGGTCCAGGCCGGCGCGCCGATGCCGGTCTCGCTCGATTCCCTGGTCGCTACCACGCTGGCCACCATCGCGGTAGCGGAGAGCCGGGTCAGCGGCCGTCCGGAGCGGGTATGAGTGGGGCCGCCACCTCGCGGGTGGCCTGGTACGCCCGGCGGGCAACACGGATGTCACCGGCCGAGGTGGCCTGGCGCGCCCGGGATCAGGCCATGCGGGCCGCCTGGTCCCGCCGGCAGGTGCGACGTGACCAGCTCGCGGCGCTGGCTCCGCTGCCTGCCGGCGAGCGCCGCTTCACGGCGGCCCTGCCTCCGGACGCCGTGGCGAGGGTGGCCGCCGGCGCACGGTCGGCCGTCCTGGCCTCCGCGGCCGAGTTGCTGGACGGCCGCTGGGACGTACTCGGCGTCACCCGGACCGACCTGGACGGGCCCGACTGGTTCCTCGATCCGGTCAGTGGACGCCGGTCACCGGCCGACCGGTACGCCTTCCGGGTCAATCACCGCTCCGAGGAGCAGACTGGCAACGTCAAGCAGGTGTGGGAGGTTTCCCGGCTGCACCACCTGACCCTGCTGGCCAGTGCGTGGTTCCTCAGCCACGACGAGCGGTACGCCCAGCGGGTAGCCGACCAGCTCCGCTCGTGGTGGGGGGAGAACCCGTTTCTCTCCGGCATCCACTGGACGAGCGGCATCGAGGCCGGCATCCGACTGATCAGCATGACCTGGATCCGGCGCCTCCTGGCGGACTGGCCCGGGGTGGCCGACCTTTTCGAACGCGACGACCTCGCGGTCCGGCAGATTCGCTGGCACCAGCAGTACCTCGCGGCGTTCCGGAGCCGTGGCTCATCGGCGAACAACCACGTCATCGCCGAAGCAGCCGGGCAGCTCGTGGCCAGCTGCGCCTTCCCCTGGTTCCCGGAGAGCGGACGGTGGCGGCGGACGTCCGCCCGCCTGCTCGAACGCGAGGTGATCCGCAATACGTTCCCGTCGGGTGTCGGCCGGGAGCTCGCCTCCGACTACCAGTGCTTCGTCGCCGAGCTTGGCCTCGTGGCCGCCGTCGAAGCCGGAGCCAGCGGATTCCCGATCGGGCCGGCGGCCTGGGCGCGGCTGTGCGCGATGGTGGACAGTGCCGCCGCGCTGCTCGACGAACGGCTGTGCCCACCCCGCCAGGGTGACGGCGACGAAGGCCGCGCGCTGCTGCTCGATGCCCCGGCCCGGGATAGCTGGCGGTCGCTGCTGGCGGTCGGCGGGGCCGTGTTCGGCCGGCTGGACTGGTGGCCGGCGGCCGGGACCGACGTCGGCAGCTCCCTCTTGGGCGCGCTGGCCGGGCCACTGCGGCCGGTGGCGAGCCGACCGGTCAAGCGGCCCTGGCGCTTCCCCGACGCCGGCCTCACCCTGCTCCGCACCCCGCCAGCAGAGCGTCCCGAGATCTGGTGCCGCTGCGACGGCGGCCCCCATGGCTACCTGAGCATTGCCGCGCACGCGCACGCCGATGCGCTGTCGGTCGAGGTCCGTACCGGCGGCGTGGACATCCTCGCCGATCCCGGCACGTACTGCTACCACGGCGAGCCCGCCTGGCGGTCCTATTTCCGGTCCACTATCGCGCACAACACCGCCGAGATTGGCGGGCGGAGCCAGTCCACCGAGGGCGGCCCGTTTCTCTGGCTGCGGCATGCCGGTGCCAGGGAGACCAACGTCCGCGAACATGGCGACATCATCAGCTGGACCGCGGAACATGCCGGCTACGACACCCTCGACCCGCCGGCCCGGCACCGCCGCACCGTCCGGCTGGACCGGGCCCTGCGCAGTATCGAGATCAGCGACGAGATCACCGGTGGTCACGACGTGCGGCTGGCTTTCCACCTGGGCCCGGAAGTGACGGCAGAACTCGATACATCCAGCGCGATCCTGCGCTGGCCAGACGCGGCGACGCCCGGCGCGGCGCTGCTGGAGCTGCCCGGTGGCCTGCGGTGGAGCCTGCACCGCGGCGAAACCAGCCCGATCCTCGGCTGGTACTCCGGTGGCCTTGGGCGCCGCGTCCCCGCGATCACGCTGGTCGGCGTCGGGCCGAGCGTGACCGGAGAGCCGTTCACGACTCGGCTAAACTTCGCCAAGGCCGACCCGGCGGAAGAATCCGTATTTACCCGGCCGACCGTATCATCGACGGTATCCGACGCTCGGGCGCGGAAATCGCCGTGAGTTCAAGCGGAGGCCGGATGAGCGAGCAGGCGCTGGACCTGCACAGGGTTATGCAGATCGTGTGGCGATACAAGCTGCTCCTCGGCATCGCCGGCCTCGTGGGCCTCCTTGCGGGCGCATCGCTGACCATGCTCCGTCCGCCGTTGCTCACCAGCAAGGCGCTCGTAGTGCTGCCGCCGTCGGCGGGCCGGACGATCGGGACCCAGGTATTCATCGCGGACAGCTATCCCGTCTTGTCAGGGGCGGCGCGCCAGCTGCAGCCGCCGCTACCGCTGCAGACGCTGCGTGAGCGGGTGCAGACGGGCAAGGTGAGTTCGCAGATCATCTCGATCAGCGCCCAGGGCAGGACGGCCGCCCAGGCCGAGGACACCGCAAACACTGTCGCTCGGAGCTATCTCACCTACGTGAGTTCCGACGCCGACCCGATCGTGCGGGTGCCGGCCCGGCATGCTGCAGCCGGCCGCGACCACATCCCAGACTCCGGCGGCACTCCGTTTTCTTACCAACGGCATCCTGGGCGCGCTGGCCGGGCTGCTGATCGGAGCCATCATCGCGTTGCTGGTTGGCCGTGGTGACCGGCGGCTGCGCAGGCGTGACGAGATAGCGGATGCGATAGGGGTCCCGATCGTGGCCGCGGTTGCGACCAGCGACCCGGATGACGCCGCAGGCTGGGCCAGGCTACTTGAGGGATATGAACCCGGGGCCGTCGAAGCGTGGAGCCTGCGCAAAGCCCTGTCCTACCTGGGCCTCACCGAGGCTCGCGACGGTCACGGCGTCTCGCTGACGGTCCTGTCGCTGTCGTCCGACCGGAAGGCACTCGCCCTCGGTCCCCAGATGGCTGCTTACGCCGCTTCCCTGGGCATCCCGGCAGCGTTCGTCCTGGGTCAGCAGCAGGACGCCGACGCCACCGCCACATTGCGCACCGCGTGCACGGCAGCGGCGGGCGGGCCATCGCGGCGGCTGGGGCGGCTGCGGATCGGGGTGGGAAACCATGACAGCGGCCATCTGCTGGAAGCGCCTCTGACGGTGGTCACCGCAGTCGTGGATGCGCAGGATCCGCAAGTGGCGGAGACCACACGCACGTCCGTCACGGTCCTGGGCGTATCGGCGGGCGCAGCGACCGCGGAGCAACTGGCCCGGGTCGCGGTCAGCGCAGCCAGTGAAGGCCGTCAGATCACGGGGATCCTCGTCGCCAATCCCGACCCAGCCGACCACAGCACCGCCCGCCTGGCTGAACCTGCGCCGTCAGGGCACCGACGGCGGCCGGGCCGCCTGACTGGCAGTACATCGGGGAGTTCATAGTGAGTGACGGCGACCGGACAGCGATGGCGTCCGCGGAAGCCAGCAAGGACGCGGCCCAGGCCTTCCCGCACATCGAGGGCCTGCCCGCTGCTGACCCGCCGGGCGAGGACTACGCAACTGGGCTGCCCGGCTGGCAGTTCATTAGCGCGGCCATCCGGCGCGGTGTCTGGCTGTGGGCCACCACGGCCCTCCTCGGGCTGGTCATCGGGGCCGGCTTCTACGCCAGGCATGCGTCCTACCAGGCATCGACGTCCGTCGTAGTGGCCCCCAATCCTGCTGAGCTACCCACCGACGCGATCCTGACGGATATAGCGCTGGCCCAGAGCCACGCCGTGGCCGCACGGGCCTTGCACGAGCTCGGATTGCAGGAGAACGCCAGCAGCTTCCTCGCCACCTACAAGGTCACCACAGTCACCGACCGGGTGCTGCTCATCACCCTGAGCGCCCCCTCTAGCAGCGCGGCGGTGGCCCGGGCACACGCTGTGGCCACCGCGTTCCTCCAGTACCGGGCACAGCAGTTCCGCGTTCAGGAGCAGCATGTGCTGACGGCACTCCAGCGGCAGGTCATTCAGGCCAAGCAGCAGGTCAGGTCCCTGACAAGGGAGGTCAGCCAGCTAGCCACCGGGCCGGCGTCACCCGCACAGCAGGCCACACTCAGCGCACGGCGCAGCCAGCTTGTCCAAGCGCAGGCCCAGCTGCCCGCGCTGCAGCAAGCGGTCACCAGCAATCAGGTGACCGCGCGGATGACTGCAACGCAACTTGTCCAGGGCAGCCAGATACTGGACGCTGCCACGGCCACACCTTCGTCACGGTTCAAGCACGCCGGCCTATATGCCGTTGGCGGGCTGGTCGCAGGGCTGCTACTCGGCCTGGCTGTGGTGATCGTGCGGGCGCTGGTCTCTGGCCGGTTGCGGCAGCGTGATGATGTTGCGCACGCCCTCAGTGCTCCAGTGCGGCTGAGCGTGACCGGGGTGCGGCGCCGCCGCTGGCGGCCGGGCCAGGGCGGGCTGGCCGCCGCTCAGCGCCCAGGGGTACAGCGCATTGCGGCCCACCTGCACGAGGTGCTGCCACGCCAGAACATGCGCCCGGCGGCGCTGGCTGTCGTGGCCGTCGATGACACGGCGGTGCCAGCCCTGTCGCTGGTGTCATTGGCCTTGTCATGCGCCCGCGAGGGGCATTCTGTGGTGCTGGCCGACCTGTGCCCCGGCACTCCGGCGGCGCGACTCCTCGGCGTGCGGCACCCGGGCACCGGCCCAGTCAACGTGGACGGCACGCACCTGATAGTCGCGGTCCCCGAAAACGATATCCCCAGCGGACCGCTGCGCCCAGCCTCCGGCTCCGCTCCGCGACCCGACCCGGAATTGGCCCGGGCCTGCGCCTCGGCAGGTGTTCTGCTCACCCTGGTCAAGCTGGACCCGTCACTCGGCGCGGAACACCTATCAACCTGGGCCCGTAATGCCGTACTGATGGTAACCGCCGGGCAGTCGACATGGACGAAGATCCATACGGCCGGGGAGATGACCCGGCTCGGCGGAGTCCGCCCTGTCTCGGCAGTACTCATCGACGCTGACAAGTCTGACGAGAGTCTCGGTGCCGCTCACCCCGCTACTGCACCGACCCCGGCTGCGCCGCAGTCTACGGCCGCCCCCTCGGTCCAGAGGAAACCAGCCCCGCGAGTCACCAGCCGATGAGCCTTTCTGTCGTAACCCGCTTCCGCCCCGGGGTTCCGGCGGCAGATCCGATCGCAGCACACGAGCGGTGGACACGGCGCGGCGTCGGACTGACGTGGGGCTTGCTGTTCCTCAACGTCCTGACGTTCGCAGCCGGTACGTGGAACGGCCTGCCGTTGATCGTGCATATCCCGTCCGTTGTCGGCAAGATGATCACGCAGGGGGCACTACCCGCCGCTCTGCTCGTGGCGGTGATGACCAACCGCAGGCTGAGGATCCGCCCGAACGTGTTCCTGTGCCTGCTGAGCCTGCTCGTCGTAGTGGCGTTCATGTCGAGCCTGCATCCGCAGGGCCATGTCATCGGCACGCTGTACCGGACCTTCCGCCTCGCCGGCTTTGTTGCCACGCTCTGGCTGCTGACCCCCTGGTGGGGCCGGCGCGACATGCTCCTGCTTCGCTGCCAGATCAAAGCGCTCGTGGTGGTCATCGGCTCGGTACTCCTGGGCCTGATGGTCGCTCCCGGACGCGCCATGGCGCAGGGCAGGCTTTCCGGCGAGTTCTGGCCCATGCCTCCAGCCCAGGTGGCGGACTTCGGCGCCGTCCTGGCCGGACTCCTGATCATCCTCTGGTTCTGCGGCAAGATCCGGGGGCGCGTCGCGGGGCCGCTCATCGCGGTCGCACTGCTCGTCGTGCTGCTGACCCACACCCGAGTCGAACTGGTTGCCCTGCTCGCTGGCGTCCTCGTCGGCGGGCTAAGCATCTTCCTGGCCAGGGCCCGCGTGCGCCGGACGTTCGTGGTGGCCGGCCTCGCGGTGTCGGCGGGAATCGCGGCCTTCTCAGGCGTGATAACGGCCTGGCTGACCCGTGGTGAGAGCACGCAGCAGTTGAACAGCCTGACCGGCCGGACCGCAGTCTGGAACGGCGTGGTCAACGCCCCGCGTGATCTTTTTCAGGTCGTCTTCGGCTATGGCCTGTCGAACAAGGCCTACAACGGCTTCCCCATCGACAGCAACTGGCTGGCCACCTACCTGGATCTGGGCTTCTAGGAGTGGCGATCTGCGCGGTGCTCCTGCTGTACGTCTTCGTCAGCGCATACTTCCAGCCCATTGATGTCCACCGGGCTCTCGCGCTGTTCCTGGTCACCTATCTCATAGTCACGTCATATACCGAGACCGGGCTCGGTGACGCTTCAGCGTACATGCTGGATCTGGCCCTGGCTGCGTCATTGCTGGTGCCCCCCATCGACGACTGGCGAGCCGGATGAGAATCGTGCTAGTGCACAATCGTTACCGCTCGAACATGCCGAGCGGGGAGAACCGGGTCGTCGACCCCGGCCGGTGCGCTCGGGCAGCCGGTCACGAGGTCATCCCGTTCGAGAAGCACAACGACGAAATCGACCAGTGGTCGTGGCCCAAGAAGGCATCAATGCCCGCCCGGATCCTCTGGAGCCGGGAAGCCTTTCGCGGGCTATCCGCAACCCTGCGCGAGAATCGGCCTGACGTCGTCCACGTACACAATACCTTCCCGCTGTTGAGCACGGCCGTCCTCCATGCTTGCCAGGCCGCCGCCGTCCCCGTCGTGGCTACGATTCACAACTACCGGCTCGCGTGCGCCAGTGGCATCTTTTTCCGGGACGGCGCTGTCTGCCACGACTGCGCCCACCGCCTTCCGGTCCCGGCCGTCCGGCACGGTTGCTACCGGGACTCTCACCTGGCCAGCGTGCCAGCAGCGCTAGCGTCAGCGCGCACCGGCGGCCTGGAAATCACTGGTATCCGCCTACGTATTCATCTCATCGTCGCAGCGTGACCTGCTCCAAGGACTAGGTCTCTCTCAGAGCGGATCTTCGTCCGGCACAACCTGATACCGCGCCGGACCGTACCCGAGGTGGAGCAGGAAGCGGCCGTGATCTATGCGGGCCGACTGGCCGAGGTCAAGGGTCTGCACCTGCTGATGACCGCCTGGGATCGCTACCGCAGGATCGCTGGCGATCCCGGCTTGCACCTGGTCATCGCAGGCGCCGGTCCTCTGCAGGATAAGTCGCCGCCTGGGCTTCGTCTCGGCCTTCAGTCGAGATGACCGGGGAGGTGGACAGTAGCCGGTGCTCGGAGTTGATAGCCGCGTCTCGGGCGATCATCGTTCCTTCCACCTGGGAGGAGACTTTCGGCTTGGTCGTGGTCGAGGCCATGGCGGTGGGCACGCCCGCGATTGCCGCTGATCACGGCTCGCTAGCCGAATTGATCAGCCCCGGAGTCGATGGCATGCTGTTCCGGCCGGGCGACCCCGCGGCACTCGCGTCGGCGCTGGCCGACATCGAGGCACATCCAGAGCAGTACGAAGCGTTCGGGGATCAGGCCCGCAAGACATACGAGCAACGGTTTGACCCCGAGCGTAGTCTCGAGCATCTGCTTGACATCTACCGCTTCGCCATCGCCCACCCGGTATGGCGCGCCGCCAGTCCGCGGAGCCCAGTGAGCGCGGCAGCATCGCGGGCGGCCGTGGCCGGAGCCGGGGCGGCAGCCGGGAAAGGACCTGAATCACCGCCTGGAAGGCGGCTTGACCTGTTGGGGGAAATTGTGACCATGCAAACGAGAATCCGGCGTCACCTGGCCAGTTCCCCGGTGGCCCGCGGAGCGGCGCTGCCATTGCGCACCATGGCCGTGGCGCGTTATGACGCCCGGGTCATCGGACGATCGGTCAGCTGGCTGGTGCGCAGCCGCGAGACCACGAACTACACCTATGACCTGGATCCGCTCAACCGGGATCAGCTCTGCTGGTTCGTCTCCACGGTCACCGGCGCCGGTATCGGGCACGTGCGGGACTGGGCGGCGGAACTGGAGCACGACCAGGACCTCATCGAGCACCTGACCCGGCGGCTCGCGTCCAATCCCCGGTGGAGGATATGCGCGCAGGAGCCGCACTGGGCCCGGCGGTTCGGGTGGTACGCGTTTGTCCGGGCCACCCAGCCTGACCGCGTGGTGGAAACCGGCACCCACCTTGGCCTGGGCTCCTGCGTGATCGCTGCGGCACTTCTCCGTAACGGGCACGGGCAGCTCACGACGATCGACATCGACGCGGAAGCCGGGTATCTGATCGGGGACCCCTACGCCAGCGTCATCGACCGCCGCACCGGCAACTCCGTCGAGGCGCTGGCCGACATGAACGACGTCGAACCTGTTCCTTCACGACAGCCTGCACACCTACGAATATGAGAGCAGTGAGCTCAAGGCGGTCGAGCCGAACCTGCGGCCCGGGGCCATCGTCCTGTCGGACAACGCCCACGATTCCGCGGCCCTGTCGGACTGGGCCGAGCGGACAGGCCGTCACTACCTGTTTTTCAAGGAGAGCCCCGTCAACCACTGGTGGCCGGGCGACGGGATCGGGGCGGCCTGGGGAAACCCGGCTAGGGCAGGCAATGGCCAGGGCACCTGAGGTGCGGCGAGCGGCCCGCTGGTCGCCTGGCGCCTACATGGGCACGGGTCCCGCTCGTTGCCCCGCTCATTGCCCTGGTCGTCGCCCTGGCCTCGTGCAGCGCCGGCGAGGACGACCAGCCCGTCCGCGCCGCAGACCGGCCGGGCTAACCTCGGCGCCGCCGCCAGCGCCGCACCCCTGGCGGCCCGGATTTGCGGTCATCCCATCCTCGATTCCCCGTATAGCTATCGACGGCAAGGCAGGGACGTACCCGAGCGGCAAGCCCGGGCTGCCCACGTACGGCACGCCCCACTCGGATTTCCCGAAAGCCACGGCGGGGGTCGTGCTCCCGGCCGGCAAACATAGTTACGCCTCGTATCAGCTCGCCCCGCACACCGTCTATTACCTGCTGCCCGGTATTCACATCGGCTCTTTCCAGGCCAGCAAGAATGATGCCTTCGTGGGCGGCCGGTCACACGGCAAGTCATCGGTCATATCGGGCGAATATTCCGGGTATCCCTGGGCCATCGACTCGAACTATTCCAATGGGAACCAGCCTGGCGTGACCATCGAGTACCTGACTATCGAGAAATTCCAGCCCCGAGGGGACGCTGCGGCAGTCAATCAGAGTTCCAACACAGACTGGACGCTCCGGTACAACACCATCAGGCTCAACGTGCCCGGCGCCGGGGTGATCGCCGGTGCGGATAACACGCTCAAAGGACAACTGCCTGACCCTGAACGGGCAGTACGGTTTCCAATCCTCGGGGGTCGCCCCCTGGGGCCGCGACACGCTGACCAGCGGCCCCTACAACATCACGATCGCCGACAACGAGATCAGCTACAACGACACCTGCGACTTCGAGGGACTGTTCAGCAATAAGGCCCTCGGGTGGTCGAAGCACAACCCGGTGCCACCGCAGTACCGGAACCCGCACTGCGTCGCCTCGTTCAGGGACGGAAACCAGGGCGGCTTCAAGCTCTGGCAGACGGACGGCGTCACCATCCGGGGAAACTTCATCCACAATAACTGGGGACCGGGTATCTGGGCCGACACAGACAACGCCAACACCACATATGTCGGCAACACAATCATGAATAACGACGGCCAGGCGATCATCGAGGAGATCTCGTACAATTTCTCGATAACCGGCAACTACCTGGCCAACAATGGATGGGCGGTCGGCCTGAGCAACCCCGGGTTCCCGACTCCGGCCATCTATGTCAGTCAGAGCGGCAGCGATACCGCCTTTGGCGGGGTGCCAGCCTGCCCGGAAGCCTCATGCTCCCGGCAGCCCGCTTACCAGCACAGGTCTGTGATCAGCGGGAACACCCTGGTCAACAACGGGGGCAACATTTTCCTGTGGCAGAACTCCGATCGCTTCTGCTCAGCAGGTTTCGACGCCGTCTGCACACTCGTCGGTCAGGGGCACCCGCGGCCGTTCACGAAGGCTACGTGCAAGTCCAACCTGCGCACAGCGTCGATCAACACCACCACCTATGCCCCCGCGCGCACCGGATCGCCCGACGGCGGACTGGTGGAATGGCTGCGGATGGTGGTCCGCGAACGTCAGCGTCTCCCGCAACGCCATCTACTTCAATCCAGCGGCTATCACGCACTGCAGCCACCAGCGACTGGCCAGCATGCGGCGCAGGCGGCATGTTCGCCGAGTACGGCGTGGCCCCGCCCTACAATCAGCCGGCGGGCTGGGCCGTGCTCAGCCAGGTCACCTTCTTCTCGCACAATGCCTGGTCTGGCAATGCCTATCACGGCCCGTCCACCTTCTACGCCTGGAACCAGGGGAATCAGGTCGGCTGGGCCGACTGGACCGGGGCGGTGTCGAAGGGCGACAAGTGCAGCACCCTCGGCGAGCGCCAGAGCGGTCAGTGCCGCGGCCCGTTCGGGCAGGACTCGGGCAGCATCTACCGCAGCCAGGCCGGCTCCGCTCCATCACCCTCCGCCGTCGTACTCTGGCGGCTGACCCCGCCTGCCGCCGGAGGGCCGCGGTGGAGGCGGCCGACGGTCAGGCTTCGCTGCGGGCTGGAGCCGGAGGGCCGGGGAGGGTACTGGGCCCGGCCTGGGCGGGCTCGGCCGGGGGGGCGGCGCCGAGGCTCTCGTCGGTCTTGTCCGCCCCGACGAGCACGGCCGAGACCAGGGGCGTCCCGGCGAGCCGGGCCATCTCCCCCACAGCGTGGATCCTCGCCCACGACGACCGCCCGGCGGTCACCACCGCCACCGCGCCACTGGCCCAGGTAGCCAGGTGATCCCCGCCGACCGCCGGATCCAGCTGCGCCAGCGTGAACAGCACATCCGCCGGGCCGCAGGCCCGGGCCACCTCCGGGGCCGGACGCCTGGCCGACGCGGGACGCAGGAACGCAACGGCCCGGCCGGCCCCACGTCGTCCTGGCCAGGGACCACGACCACCAGCTGCCCGCCCTCCACGCTGACCGGGCCGGTCCCAGGCTCCCGCACCCCCAGCAGCCGCGCCGCCGGAGCCCCCGGGCACAAGTCCGCCAGCACCACCTGCTGACCCTCCCGCACGCACGACAGCGCCGCCGCCACCACGGACAAGGCCGCCACCGGCGGATCATCCACAGCCACCACCGCCAGCGCCGCAGGCTGCCCGCCCCGCCGCGGCAGCGCATCCCGCAGATGCGCCGCGATCCGCTGCACATCAGGACGCCGCGTCCCCGCCAGCCCGCCGCGCCCCGGCCGCCAGCGCAACCCCCGCACCGGACCCACACTCAGCCGGACCGGCACACCCAGCGCATGCGCCACATCATCACGGCGCCGCAGCCGGTCAGATACCAGCGCCCGCACCACCACCAACCCCAAACCCACCGCCAAACCCGCAATCAAGCCCATGCCCGCATACAGGATGGCGATCAGGAGGCCAGCGCTGAGAAACCGGTGCGCGTGGGCGATCGGGCCAGGCGGGTCGAGGACGGCGCTGCCCCCCACCTCCGTGGCCGTGGTCACCTGATAATCGATCGCGCCCAGCTGCAACGCGCCCAGCGCCCTGTTCGCGGACCGGCTCTGCGCCTCCAGGTGCTTCAGCCGGGCGCGCCGTGCGGCGGACCGCGGCTGAGCGAGCGCCGTCACGACCTGGCCGGCCACGGAGTCGACACGTGCCTGGGCCCGGGTAATCCGCGGGCCGAAGGCGTCCAGAACCAGCCGCTGCTGCGCTCGAAACTCCCGGGCCCGGTACGCCAGGAACGCGCTGGCCACGGCCCGCGCCCGGGCCATCGCCGCATTGCCCGACGGCGCACCGACCGTGATCATGAGCACGCGGTCGGTGAGTTCTGACACCGTATAGGCGGCCAGAAAGCTGCTGACGCTCTGCCTGAGGCCCAGTTCGTGGACGGCACGCTGGGCCACGGCCCGGCTCTGCGCCAGGGCCAGGTCAGTGAGCATCGCCGCCTGGGGCTGATTGTCAGGGTTGTGAGTGAGCAGGATTGTGGTGGACGCCTGGACGGCGGGCGGGAGCGCCACGCTCAGGCCGAGGCCGGTGACTACCCCCAGCAGGGCGATGGCGGCCCAGACCGGGGCACCGCGCCGCATGATCGCGGCCAAGAAACGCCCTCTGGGAAGGCCGGCGAAATAATCGTCGTCCGGCGGCTCACCGGCAGGGCCGACCCGGGCCCGCTGGATCACATCGCCACCGGCTCCCCTGGGCACCGTCACCACCTCTTTCCGGAGAGCGCACTGACCGGCGACTGCAAGCCGCGCCAGGCCGGCTGGGGGAGGCGGCCGGTGGTGTGGTCGGCGGGGTCGGGGTTGGCGAGCAGGATCCCGGTGATCTGGCGGCCGTCACTGGCCGCGCTGACCGCGACCCGGGCCAGCTGCTCAGCGGTCGCCGCGCCGGCCGACACGGCCAGCACCGTCACGCTGGCCCGCATCGTGTCCGCGACCCGCGGCTCCTGGGCATCTACCACGCCGGTGACCACGGTCAGCGGCGCCTCGGGCGGCTTGGCGCCACGGTCCCGCACCCCAGCCCGCAGCCGTCCCGACCGCCACGACCGGGCGTCCGGCGGCCCCGAGCACGTGGTACGCAGCATCGCGGTGGCATTCTCATCTTGCTGCGGGCCCAGCACGAACACCGTGGGGATACCCAGCGACGCGGCAAAAGCAGCCAGCTGGGGACCCAGCGCCAGCGCTTCCCGGTCTGAGGAAAGGGACACGACAGCCACCGACACGCCCGGGCCCCGGGCCTCCGTCACACCCAGATGATGCAGCGCCTTCCGCAGGCCCCACGCCTCGCACCGCCCCTGGCTCGTAGCCCTCCAGCAGCCGCACCCAGCCCGCGGCGTCACCAGGACGCCCGGCCGGGACCGACGCCAGCACCGGGACCCCGATCGCATCGGCGATCTCATCACGCTCCCGCAGCCGCCGGTCCCCCCGGCCGACCGCCAGCGCCACCACCACGCCGGCCAGCAAACCCGCCAGCGCCCCCAGCACCCCCGCCACCACCAGCCGGACCACCGCCGGCGTCCCCGCCCCCGGCGTCGCCGGCTCCGCTATCAGCGGGCCGGGGCTGGTGGCCGAGGCGAGGTAGGCGATGTAGGTGCGGGCGACGGCGTTGGCGATCGACTGTGCCTGCGCCGCGGTCGTGCCGCTGCCACTGATCGAGATGATCTGCGGGCTCGGGCTGCTCACCCGCACCCGGCTCCGCAGCCCCGGCAGCGGCACCGGCGGCTGCACCAGGCCCGCCGCCCCCGCCAGCACCGGATTACTCCCCGCAATGGCGAGCTGCGTCGTGATGTTGCGGGTCGGGCCGCCGGCCAGGCTCTTCACGGTTGGCGGGAGCAGCACGAGTGTCGTGCTGGTGAGCATAGGCGGATTCAGCACGCCGAAGGCGGCACCCGCAAGAAGGCCCAGCAGCACCGCCACGCCCAGGATCACCTTATGCCGCCACACGACCCCCGCGGATCGGCGCAGATCCAACGCCTCCCCACTTCCCGGGTCGTTCAGGTTCACCAGCCGGGTCCGTGGTAACCGGGGAGCGCTTCGCCGCCCTGCGAAGCCAGGCACGCCACCGTCACCGTACCGACATCGCCGAGCCTGACCACCGCAACCCTCATCGCCCCACCTCACCCGCAAGGTCTCAGTCGCTCCGGAACCGACGCCCATAGGAACGTTGCGGACCTCGCAGTGATACGGCCAAGGCCGACTGGTCGCGAAAGAAGACCCGGGGATGTATCAGGACCGCTCCGCCGCCGATCCCCTGGTATGGGTGGCCGTTCCGCGCCGCCCCACCCGATATCTGGAAAGCTTGGGGGTAGCGGTGCGGAGCGTCATCGCACGGGATCTTGGTCACCACGCGGCCGGGGTCGGCTCGTTTCTGCAGGCCTGCCCGGCTGGAAGACGGCGGACGATGAGCACGCCGCCCAAGCTGAGTGTCGGGCTTCCCGGCTTACAACGGCGAGAGCTACCTGGCCGAATCGATCGAGGCCCTCCTCGGCCAAAACTATGAGGGTTTTGAGCTTATTATTTCTGATAATGCTATTAACCGACGGGACTGCTCACATCTGCCGCCGCTACGAGAAACAAGACTCCCCTGGATCCGCTACTACCGGCAGCCGAGCAACATAGGTCTTGCCCCGAACCATAACTTCGTTATCGAGCAAGCCAGAGGCAGCTGGTCAAGTGGGCGTCCAACGATGACCTCTATGCCCGCGACCTGCTCAACGATGTGTGAAGCGCTCGATGAGTATCCCCAGGTTGTGCTAGCCCATTGTTGGACCGCAAAGATCGACAGGCGGGCATGTGACTGGTGCGGTGGAGTATCCGCTCACCACGGCCTCCAAGCGGGCGCCGGAGCGGTTCCGGAGCATCCTGTTCGACAGCGGCGGCGACGATGACTACGGCGTCATCCGGAACGATGTTCTCCGCAGGACAGCGAAGAAGGAAAGCTACCATCACGCAGACCAAACGATCATCGCCGAGATAGGCCTGCACGGACCATTTTATCAGGTGCCGGACTGGCTGTACTTCCGGCGCGACCACCCGGGACAGGCCGAACGGGCGAGCCCGACGACGCGAAGCCGGTGTGCGAACATGGACCCGCGCCGTGCCAACCCGCGGCGGCACCGGCCGTCCGCCTCTATGGTGAATATATCTGGGGCTACGTCGCGGCCATCCGGCGGGCGCCGTTTCCGCCGCGGACAAGAGGGAGTGCTACCGGTACCTGAGAGTGGCTCACCAGCCGGGCCCGCCCGGGCAGCGGCCAGCACGTCAGCCCGTCCTCCGAACTCTCACCGCCCATCCAGATCGACGCCCTCGTGGCTGGCCAGGAAGGGAGGCCTAGAATGGTCGTCAACGACCCGGCAAGAGGGCGTAGAACTGGTCCTGGTGAATCCCCCGGCAGTATCGCGGACTCTTATAAGAGAGATTTCTGGATAAAAGAGAACCTGAAGCATACCCGGCCACACTACCGGCTCCAGAAAACAGCCAAACTCATCAATAGGACCGCCTCCGCCGGCGGATGCGATCTGCTCGACGTCGGCTGCGGCCCAGCCACCCTCATGCACTTGCTGCGGGACGGCATCAACTACTACGGGATCGACATAGCTATCCACAGCCCAGCGCCGAACTTGATCGAGGCCGATATTCTGAAGACACCGATCAGATTCGGTGACAGGCGGTTCGGCATCATCGTAGCGCAAGGTCTGTTTGAGTATGTCGGTGACTTTCAGCAAACGAAACTTGCCGAGATAGCGCAGTTGCTGACCGAGGGTGGCAGGTTCATCGTGACCTACACCAATTTTGGGCACCGCAGCAAATATATTTTCGAGCCCTTCAGTAATGTCCGGTCCTTCGCTGACTTCCGCGAGAGCCTGAGCCACTACTTCACCATGGACAGAATTTTTCCCACCTCGCACAACTGGCACGGGGGCAGCCGCGCCGACCGCTCGTCATGGCCGCGAACATGCACGTGAACGTGAACGTCCCGGTCCTGTCCCCGCGGCTGGCCGTCGAGTATTTCTTCGTCTGCTCGCCACGAGGCGCACGTGACTGAGCTGGCCTGCCGATCCTGCCGTGACCGGAGCGGGACTGTCGTCCTCGACCTGGGCGATCAACCACCCTGCGACTATTTTCCGAGCGCGATGACCCCGGCCCTGACCCTGTGTACCCGCTGCAGATGTGGCTCTGCGGATCGTGTGGCCTGGCTCAGCTGGTGGCCGATCCGGCGATCCCTGAGGAGCCGAGGGGCACCGAGCCGGCGGCCCTCGTCAGCCAGGCGGCCGATGCGGTGGAGCGGGCCGCCGCAGCCGGGCTGCTGCGGGAACCCTGGTCGCCGAGTACGGCAGCCCGCACGGAGGCTCCTGGCTCGGATTGCTGGCCGACCGGGGGCTCACGCCAGTGGGCGATGTTAAGCCAGCGGATGTGGTGCTCGACTGCTTTGGGCTGATGCACTCCGCCGACCAGTACAGGGCACTGGCCGAGCGCACCGCCCGGGTCACCCCGGGGGGCATGCTGCTGGTGCAGTATCACTCACTGGGGACGATCATCCGCTGCGGGCAGTGGAACGCGCTGCGGCACGGGCATTACGCCTACTACTCCACCACGGCGCTGACCGCCATGCTGGCCGCACACGGCTTCCGCCCGCGTCTGGCGTGGCAGTTCGAGCTCTACGGCGGCACGGTGCTGCTGGTCGCCAGCCGTACCGAGGACCCGGGCATGGCCCCGGACGGCTCGGTGGCCGCGATCCTGGCGGACGAGGCCGAGCTGGGGGTCCGGATCCGCGGTACTCAGCGGGCTCCAGAGCGACACCGAGGCCCGGGCCAAGGCCATCCATGACTGGCTCGTGTCCCAGCGCTCGGCCGGCCAAACCGTCGTCGGCTATGGCGCCGCCTCCCGTGCGGTCGCCCTGCTGCGCCGGGCGGACGTGGACTCGGAGCTTCTCCCCACGGTCGTGGACGCCTCGCCAGCCAAACAGGGCCTGCGGATGCCAGGCACGGATATTCCGGTGGCCGGCCCCGCCCAGCTGGCCGGTGACCAGCCCGATTCTGTCCTGCTCTTCCTGTCCGATCTGCTGGACGAGGTCCGGGCCGCGTATCCGGGCGTCGAGGCTGCCGGAGGCCGGTGGGTAGTCGCAGACGCGCTCGGCTCATGAAGAGCCCCGCCTGGCCATGTATCAAGACCGGGCTCCCGCCGATCTTCTGAAAGGCGGGGGCTCACCTCTGCCACTCCATCCGGTTCGCGCCAGATTCTGGGGAACGAAGCCATGCGGGTCCTTGTTGCGGGTGATCGCGGCTACATCGGGGCGATTCTCGTCCCGTTCCTGCGCGCGGCCGGTCACCAGGTTGACGGGCTGGATCTCGGCCTCTATGAAGGCTGTGACCTCGGGCCGGGGCCCGAGGACATCCGGGGCCGACTGCCCCGGGACATGCGGGACGTGACGCCCGCCGAACTGGCCTGTGACGACGCGGTGGCCTGCCTGGCGGCGCTGTCCAACGACCCGCTCGGCCACCTCAACCCCGCGACGACATACTCGGTCAACCTGGACGGGACGCTGCAGCTGGCGCGCGCGGCCCGGGACGCGGGCATCACGCGATTCGCCTTCGCCTCGTCGTGCAGCCTGTACGGGGCGGCCGGCTCCAGCGCGGTGGCCGAGGACGCCGACCTGTTCCCGGTCACGCCGTACGGCGAGACCAAGGTCCAGGCCGAGCGGGAGCTCGCGCTGCTGGCCAGCGACGACTTCAGCCCCACCTACCTGCGTAACGCCACCGCCTACGGCGCCTCGCCGCGGCTGCGGCTGGACATCGTGGTGAACAACCTGACCGCCGTCGCGATGACGGCCGGCGAGGTGCGCATGGAGAGTGACGGACCGCCGTGGCGTCCGCTGGTGCACATCGAGGACATCTCCCGGGCGTTCCTGGCCGTGCTCGAGGCGCCGCGGGAGCGGGTGCACAACGAGGCGTTCAACGTGGGCCGCCCTGAGGACAACGTGCAGATCCGGCAGGTCGCCGAGATGGTCCGCGACGCGGTGCCCGGATCCAAGGTGTCGTTCGCCGACGGGGCCGGGCCGGACCTGCGCAATTACCGGGTGGACTTCGCCAAGCTGAACGACACGTTCCCGGCCCTGGAGCTGTGCTGGACTGTGCGGGACGGGGTGGATGAGCTGGTCGCCGCCTACACCGAGCACGGCATGAGCCACGACGACTTCATGTCCTCCCGATTCGTGCGCTTGCGCAGGATCGAGGAGCTACTGTCAGCCGGGGTGGTGAACGAGATGCTGCGCCGCACGGCCGGCACCGAAGCCCCGGCGCCGGTGTGACGAATAGCCCTGAACCGCTCGTCCGCCCGCCCGCCGCCCGGCGGCGTGAGAGTAGGAAGCCATGACCCGTCGTGAACCACCCGGTGGCGGCAGCCAGCGGGCCGCCACCGCCCCCCGAGTCGGACTCTTCGGCCTGCTCGGCTCGGGAAATTCCGGCAATGACGTCTCGATGGAGACCATGCTCCGCTATCTGCGTGACGCCCACCCCGAGGCCGCCGTGGACGCCATGTCCGGGGGGTCAGAGCGGCTCCAGTCGCGCTACGGCCTTGAGGCCATCCCGCTGTACTGGTACCAGCGGTTCGAGGACCGGGCATCCGGCGTTACCGCACCATTCCTCAAGGCGCTGGGGAAGGGCTTCGACGCGGCCCGGATCGCATCATGGGTACGGCGGCACGATGTCGTGTTCGTCCCGGGAGCCGGCGCGCTGGAGGCCACCCTGCCCACCCGGCCCTGGGGCTTCCCCGTACACGCTGTTCGTACTCAGCGCGTCAGGGAAGCTGTTCCGGACCAAGGTCGCGTTCGTGAGCGTGGGGGCCAACGACATCAAGCAGCGGGCCACCCGGTTCCTGTCCAACTGGACCGCGCGGATGGCCTTCTACCGGTCATACCGTGATAGCTACTCGCGGGACGCGATGCAGCGGCGGGGCATCGGCACGCCGGGGGACCACGTCTATCCCGACCTCGCGTTCGGCATGCCCGCGCCGCCTTATGACCCTGGCGATCCGCAGACCGTCGGCGTCGGCGTGATGGATTACTACGGGGGCAACGACGACCGCCGGCACGCGGCGGAGATTCACGCCGCCTACGTCGAGAACATGACCCGGTTCACCCAGTGGCTGGTGGACGGCGGCCACCGGGTCCTCCTGTTCGGCGGGGACAGCAAGTTCGACGTCAGCGTCGCGGAGGAGATCCGTGCCGGGGTGCGCCGGCACCGGCCCGATCTCGACCCTGGTCAGATCGTCATCGAGCCGGGCCTGTCGTTTGCGGCGCTGATGCAGTCCCTGACCCCGGTCGGCACCGTGGTGGCCACCCGGTACCACAACGTGATCTGCGCGCTCAAGCTGGGCAAGCCGACGATAGCGCTGGGTTACGCGGAGAAGTTCGGGCCCCTCATGGCGGACATGGGCCTGGCCGACTTCACCGAGTCCGCGTCGTCGTTCGACGTTGACCAGCTCATCCAGCGATTCACCGAACTCGAAAAACGCCGCGGCGAGCTCCGGCAGATGATGGCTGAACGTAACGCCGCAAAGGCGCAGAGTATCAGTGAGCAGTTCGCCGTGCTGTCCGGCCTGCTGTTCCCGGCCGGAAGATCGACGCCGGTCGAGGCCGGGCACGCCGCCCGCTAGCCCGCGGAAACGGCGCCCCGGCAGGCCGCGCATTCTGGTGTCATAAGCAGGTAAACCCGGCTGGCCGGATAGGCGTCTTGTGTCCGGGCAGGGACTGCGGCACGTCTCTGCGGGGAGGGGACAGTTGTGGACAGGCAATCTTCGGACCGCCCGGAAGAGCCGGCGTTCGGCGCGCTGAGCCGCCGGAAGATCTTCAAGCGCGCGGTAGGGGTGGCTGCCCTCGGGGCAGCGGGCGGATCTGTCCTGTCACAGGCGGCCGGACCAGCGCTGGCCGCCACGGGCACCGTGGCGGCCAGGCAGTCCCGGGCCCTGGCCGGGCAGCAGGCCGCGGCCGCCGGCACGACGGTCCAGTCGGGCGCGGTGGCGCCCGCCGTGGTGACGCTGGCCGACGCGGCGACTATCACCGTGGACGCCTCGCTCGGCAATGACTTCCGGGTCACCATCGGCGGGAACCGCACGATGGGCAACCCGGCCAACCCGGCCGACGGGCAGAAGATCACCTTCCAGATCACCCAGGGTTCCGCCGGGTCCGCGGTGATCACCTGGGGCAGCACCTACTCCTTCGCCACCGGGCTGCCGCAGCCCATCCTGAGCACCACAGCCGGGCAGACCGACCTGCTGGCGTTCATCTACAACGCGGCCAAGGGCAAGTGGTTGCTGGCCGCGTTCGTGAACGGCTTCGCCACCACCGTGGTTACCCAGCCCCCGAACACCTACCGGCTGTTCCCGTCCACCAACGGGCCGGCCAGCCCCGTTTCCTATTCCGGGCCCTTCACCACGGGGGTCGTTTTCGGCGTGACCAGCGGCGGCTGCTGGCTGGATGGCTTCTGGTGGTGGGTCTGCGCCAGCAGCCAGCCGACGGCAGCGCAGAAGTTCGCCCTGTGGTGCGTCTACGGCAACGGCAACAGCGGGACGCTGGTCGCCCAGGGCACCGTCACCTCCGGCGCCCTGACCGCCGGACAGTGGAACTACGTGACCCTGCCGTCGCCGGTGCCACTGGCCACCGGGGCTACCTACGTCGCGGCGACCGGATTCACCGGCAGCTTCCCGGACACCAACAACCAGTTCGGCAGTGGTGATCCCTACGCAGGCGGGATCACCCACGGCCCGCTGACCGGCTATTCCGACGCGACCGGATCCCTGCCGTCGCCGTTCAACACGGCTCAGGGCGTGTTCAGCGTGGCGAGCGCCGACCCGACGGCGATCATGCCCATCTACGGTTCCGGTGCTTCCAACTTCTGGATGGATGTCCAAGTAGACACCAAGCCGCCCACGGGGACGTCCTACCGGCTGTGGCCTAGCTACCCGACGCTTCCGGGCCACGTCAATTCGGACACCACGGGCTACACCCTGGCCACGGAATTCCAGCTGTCCGCGTCCTGCGCGCTGAACAAAATCTGGTACTACTCCGCGGCGGGCGCCGCCGCGCTGCCCACCAGGTGCGCGATCTGGAACGTCAGTTCGCAGACCGTGGTTGCGGGCACGGACCAGACCTCGCCCTCCTGGTCCGGCGCGGCCGGGTCCGGCTGGGTCTCGTTCGGGTACAGCGGCGTGACGCTCCCGGCCGGGGACTACAAGGTGGCGGTCTACTACGGCGGCGGGTCCGAGTGGTACCAGGCCACCCTCAACTACTGGACCAGCGGGGCGGGCGCGGGCGGCATCACGGCCGGGCCGGTCACCGCCCCCGGCAACGCCGCGGCCACCAGTCCCGGACAGGGCACCTACAACCAGGGCTCGTGGGCTTACCCGCAGACCTACTCGAGCGGCAACGGTGAGAACTACTGGGTTGATGTCGAGGTCACCCCGGCCTGAGCCGGTCCCGGCCGCTGGCCGCCCGCGCACCATGGCCGGGCGCCGGTGAGTACGTCAGTGAAAGGACTGCCGCCACGATGCGGTACATGAAGGTTTTCCTGGCCGGCCTCGCCGCCGCGAGCCTCGTCGGCTGCAGTGACGCCGCCTCGGCTCCCTCAGCCACCAGCACGGCCAGCAGCCGGGCCACCAGCGCGCAGCCGGCCGACCAGACCGCCCCCGCCGTGCCCGACGCCCAGGCCAGCGCCCGGACGGCGGCCCTGCGCTTCGACCGCGTATACCTGGCCGGCCACTACGCAGCCTCCTGGGATCTGCTGGTCCCGGCCGTGCAGCGGCAGATCCCGCGGGGCCTCTGGGTGAGGGTGCATCACGCCTGCCAGTCCGCCGACGCCGCGACCACCGCCAGGGCCGTCAAGACCGTGACCGCGTTCGGCACCGCGGCCATCGTCACCGAGACCGTCACCGTCGGGCCATCCAGGCCCCGCCAGGGCGAAGAAGTTTTCAGCTACGTCAAGGGCCATTGGGGCTACTCCCCGAATGACCTGAGCATCTACCACCACGGGTCGGCTGCCGCCGACATTGCCGCCGCACGGGCCGCCGGCCTGTGTGCCACCTGGAAAAGCTTCTGAGGGGAGGGGACGGCCTTGGGCAGGGAAATTCCGCCTCGACGACACAGACCGGCCTTCGGCCGGGTGCTGAGCCGCCGGAGGATCTTCAGCTACACGGCCGGCGTGGCCGCCTTCGGCGCCGCGGGCGGGTCGCTGCTGGCGCAGGCCTCTCCGGCGCTGGCCGCCGGGCGCGCTGTCCTGGGCCAGCAGGCCGCAGGCCTGGCCGGACAGCAGGCCGCCGCCGCGGCCACGACCGTGGCGGCAGGGGCCGTGGCGCCCGCGGTCGTGGCCCTGGCCGACGGAGCCAGCATCGCTGTCGATGCCTCCCTGGGGAACGACTTCCGGGTGACCCTCGGCGGGAACCGGACGATGGCCACCCCCGTCAACCCGGCCAACGGGCAGCAGATCATCTTTCAGGTCACCCAGGGCTCCGGCGGGTCATCCTCGATCACCTGGGACACCGGCTACGAATTCTCGACCGGGCTGCCCCAGCCCACCCTGAGCAGCACCGCCGGCCAGACGGACCTGCTGGGCTTCATCTACAACGCGGCCAAGGGCAAGTGGCTGCTGGCCGCGTTCGTGAACGGATTCAGCTAAATGACCAACTACCGGCTATTCTCGGGCACAAGTGGCCCATCGAGCGCCATTTCCTATAACGGTCCGTTCCTGGCCGGTGTCGTTTTCAAGGTCACCACCGGCGGGACCTGGTTCGACGGGTACTGGTGGTGGGTGTGCGGCACCGGCCAGTCCACGGCGCCGCAGAAGTTCGCGCTCTGGCAGGTCTACACCAACGCCACCGGCACCCTCATCAGCAGCGCCACGGTCACCTCGGGCCCCCTGACCGCCGGGCAATGGAACTATGTGGCCCTGCCCACGCCCCTCCCGCTGGCCACCGGCGTCGGCTACGTCGCGGCGACCGGATTCACCGGCGGCTTCCCGGACACCAACAACCAGTTTGCCAGCGGTGACCCCTACGGGGCCGGGATCACCAGCGGCCCGCTGACCGCGTACTCGGACCAGACCGGGACGCAGCCGGCCCCGTTCTCCGTCAACCAGGGCTCGTTCAGCGTGGCTGGCACCGATCCGACCATGACCATGCCGGCCTACGGGTCGAATTCGAGCAACTTCTGGATGGACGTCCAGGTGACGGACACCGCCCCGGCGGGGGCGTCCTACCGGTTGTGGCCGAACTACCCGACCCCCCCGAACACGGTCAGCATCGACACCGGGCAGCAGACCTCGGGGACCGAATTCAAGCTGTCGCAGGCCTGCACCCTGAACAACATCTGGTTCTACAGCCCGCCCGGGGTGTCCGTGCTGCCGTCCCGGTGCGCGATCTGGAACGTGGCCACCCGCGCCGTGGTGGCCGGCACGGACAACGCGTCGCCGCCGTGGTCGGGCGGGGCGGGCAGCGGCTGGGTGGCGTGCCCGTACAGCGGTGTCACCCTGCCCGCCGGGGACTACAAGACCTCGGTCTACTACGACGGCGGGCAGCGGTTCTACACCGAAGACGTGGACTATTTCGGCACCGGGGCCGGCGCCAACGGGATCACGGCCGGCCCGCTGAGCTCGCCAAACGTCGCTAATGCCGCCCCGGCTATCTCGAACAGCCTGGGCACCGCCGTCCCCGGGAACTCCACCTATCAGGACGGCCCCTTCGCCTATCCGTACCAGTTCGACACCAAGGACAACGGCGAGAACCGCTGGGTAGACGTCGAGGTCACGCCGGGCGCGGCAGCCCCGCCGCCCACTCCCGCGAACTCCGGCGCCTTCCTAACGTTCTTTCCGTAAGCGGAGGCGCCCGGAACCGGTTCGGCACCATAGCGAGGCCGACAACGCTCGGCCAGCGCTGGACTCGGCATGGGTTGGACGGCACGGGGGGATTCGGATGACGGTGTACCGGCTGATGGACGGAGTGGCGGGACGCCCCGGGCCAGGCCCGGGGCTCACCTCCTACCAGGGGAACTTCCTGGCCGGGCTGGCCTTCCAGGTCGCCGAGAACAACTGCTGGATCGAAGGCTTCTGGTGGTGGGTACCTGCGGGCGGCGACACCGGCCCGCAGAAGTTCGCGCTCTGGCAGATCACCAACACCGACACCGGCAGCCTCGTGCCCGGCGGCACGGTCATATCAGGCTCGCTGACCGACGGGCAGTGGAACTACGCGCCGCTGCCTGCGCCGGTCGCGCTGACCCCGGCCATCCCTTACGTGGCCGCGACGGGATGGGCCGCCGTGGCTGGATTCCCGCAGACACACAGCCAGTTCGGCAGCGGCCAGCCCTACAGCGCGGGGATCACCAACGGCCCGCTGGTGGCCTATTCGGACGCCGGGGCCTCGAACCCGGTGCCCCACAACTGGTCCGCGCAGGGGTGCTTCGGCGTCGGGAGCGCCGACCCCGCGACGCTGATGCCGAATCAGGGGTCAAGCTCGGCCAACTTCGGGGTGGACGTCCAGGTGAGTGACGTGGCCCCCGACGGGACGGTGTACCGGCTGTGGCCAGGCCTGCCGGTCCCGCCGAACACCATCCAGGACAGCGCGCTGAACTTCACGCTCGGAACCGAGTTCAAGCTGTCCCAGGACTGCACCCTGGGCAAGATCTGGTTCTACTCCCCGCCCGGGGCGGCCCAGCTGCCGACCACCTGCGGGATCTGGCAGGTGTCCTCGCAGGACCTGGTCAGCGGCACTGAGAAGACGTCACCGCCATGGTCTGGGAACGCCGGGTCCGGGTGGGTGGCCTGTGCCTACAGCGGCGTCACCCTGGCCGCGGGGGACTACAAGGTGGCCGTGTGCAACGCGGCCGGCCAGCCCCAGATGTGGAATCTCGCGACCCTCGACTACTGGTCCACCGGGACTGGCGGCAGCGGCATCGCGGCCGGCCCGCTGTCGGCCCCGGGCCTCGCCGCGGCGGCGAGCCCCGGCCAGAGCACGTACCACCAGGGGACCGCGTTCGCCTGGCCCGACACGTATGACACGGGCGGAGCCCCGTGCTACTGGGTAGACGTCGAGGTAACCGCGGCCGCTGCCAGCGGCGGCGGGAGCCCGGGCGCCAACGGCGGCGCCTTCCTGACCTTCTTCGCCTGACCGGCCGGGGTTTCCTGCCCGGGATGACTCAAGGCAGGTTGGTGCTGTCTGCGTACAGCGCGGCCAGGGCCAGCGGGAGCCAGCCACTGCCCCACTCGTGGGTCATGGACTGTGGTGTCTCCGTGGAGTGGACGATGCCTTCCGACGTCAGCAGCGAGTCATAGTCGGACATGTCTTGCTGGTAGAGCGCGTACCCGCCGATCCAGATCCGGTTGTTGGTCAGGAAGGGTGCCTTGTGCGCAGCCACGAAGGCTGGGGTGAGGCGGTAGTTCGCCTGGAAGTTCGCGTCGGTGCCGTAAGAATCCGCGGCGCCGCCATATTGGTCGTAGGACGAGTCATCCGCCGGGAAGTCCCAGGAAGCGGCCAGCGTGAAGATGTCCGGATGCTTCAGGATGAGGTCCTGGGCGCCGATGCCTGACTTCGAGAAGCCGACCAGCCAGTTCTGCTCGGTGCCGGTGGTGGCCAGGTTCTTCTCCACCCAGGGCACCAGCTCCTGGGTGAGGAACGTCTCGTGCTGGAGGTCCGGGTTGGTGGGGTTGTCCGCGTACCAGGTCGGGATCGCGAAGGTAGGCTCCACGATGGTCAGGTTGTACTTGTCCTGCGCGTCGAGCCCCTGCAGGATCTGCATCGGATCGCCGAACGTGCCGCCCAGCCCGGCCTCCACCGGAAGCACGAACAGGAAGTTGTGCGCCACGCCAGGAGCCGGTTTGGTGGGCCGCAGCACCCGGAGTACCTGTGGGCCGGGCCCGTTGTTGGCCGAGATGACGTCATAGGACGTTATCCCGCTGGCGTCGGTACCGAGAGAGTCCGCCTGGAATCCCGCCGGGCCGCCGGACCAGTTATCGGCTTGCGCAGTGCCGTTGGCGAGAATCCCGGGTGCGCCGCCGGCGAGATCGGTGACCGCGGCCGCGATCCGTTCGACCCCGTCTTGCAGGAACGCGACCGTGTCGCCTACCGCCAGGACCCTGAGTTTGGTCCCGGCGGGCAGCGGCCCGGATGGGTACGTGTCGCCGAGCTGCGACCAGGACGACCCGTTCCGCTCGAACAGCATCAAGTCCGGGCTGCCGTTGTTCCAGTTGTAGATGCCCACGTAGGCTTCCTGGCCACCGGCCTGGACCCGGACCGCGGGCCCGATCCACTGGTTGCCGGTAAGCGGTGTGGCCGAGACTTCTATCTGCGAGTACTGGTTACTGTCGTAGGACTCGCCGCTCCGGATGTCCCCGGAGTTCCCGGAGGCGACGGACCCGGCCACCGCCTGGGAGGAGATCGCCAGCCCGCCGTCGCTGATGTCGGTCCAGTTGGGGCCGAGGCTGCCGTCCGCCCGGTTGAAATCATCCGACGCCCCCGACGTCGTGGAGCTGGCGGTGCAGGTGACGGTGGGGCTGGTGATGTTGGCGGCGGCGATGGTGCCGGTGCCGTTGGAGACGGCGCAGGTCTGCCCGGCCGGGCTGGTCTTGACCGTCACCGCGTAGGCCGTCCCGCCGGCCAGCGCGGTCGCGAACGTGAACGGCCCGTTCGCCGACAGCGACAGGTTGTCCCCGCCGTTGTCCTGCAGCACCACCGTCCCCGACAACCCCGACACACTGCCACCCACCGTGTAGGTCGCGCTGCCGGTCGCCGACCCACCCGACCAGTTGTCCGCCGAGGTCGTGCCGTTGGCCATGATTCCCGGCGCGCCAGCCGTGACGCTGGTGTCGGTGACCGACAGCCGCTGCACCCCATTCTCGATAAACGAGACCGTCGACCCGACCGCCTGGACCTGCAGCTGCGTGCCCGCCGGCAGCGCCCCCGAACTGTAGACCCCGCCCAGCTGCCTCCAGTTACCCGAAGTCCGCTTGAACAGCATCAGCTCCGGAGTGCCGTAATTCCAGAAGTACAAGCCCGCGTACTCCGTCAGCCCGTTGCTCTGCGCCCGCACCACCGCAGCGATCCACTGACCACCCGACAACTGCGCCGACGTCAGCGTGATCTGCGAGAACTGGTTACTGCCGAACGACGAGCCGGTCCACGTGTCGCCGCTCTCCCCGCTGGACGTGCCCACCGCGACCTGCGCGGAGATCGCCAGCCCGCCACTACTGACCGCCGTCCAGTTCGACCCCAGGCTCCCATCCGCCCGGTTGAAATCATCCGCGGCCGTCGTGGCAGCGCCCGCGGTGCAGGTGAGGGTCACCGCGGTGACGTTAGCCGAGGCGATCGTCCCCGACCCGCTGGTGACGGTGCAGGTCTGGGCGGCGGGGTTACTCAGCACGGTCACGGTGTAGGCGGTCCCCGCGGCCAGCGCGGTCGCGAACGTGAACGGCCCGTTCGCCGACAGCGACAGGTTGTCCCCGCCGTTGTCCTGCAGCACCACCGTCCCCGACAACCCCGACACACTGCCACCCACCGTGTAGGTCGGAACGTTCGTGCAGCTCACCGCCACGCTGGTGATGTTGGCGGCGGCGATGGTGCCGGTGCCGTTGGAGACGGCGCAGGTCTGCCCGGCCGGGCTGGTCTTGACCGTCACCGCGTAGGCCGTCCCGCCGGCCAGCGCGGTCGCGAACGTGAACGGCCCGTTCGCCGACAGCGACAGGTTGTCCCCGCCGTTGTCCTGCAGCACCACCGTCCCCGACAACCCCGACACACTGCCACCCACCGTGTAGGTCGGAACGTTCGTGCAGCTCACCGCCACGCTGGTGATGTTGGCGGCGGCGATGGTGCCGGTGCCGTTGGAGACGGCGCAGGTCTGCCCGGCCGGGCTGGTCTTGACCGTCACCGCGTAGGCCGTCCCGCCGGCCAGCGCGGTCGCGAACGTGAACGGCCCGTTCGCCGACAGCGACAGGTTGTCCCCGCCGTTGTCCTGCAGCACCACCGTCCCCGACAACCCCGACACACTGCCACCCACCGTGTAGGTCGCGCTGCCGGTCGCCGACCCACCCGACCAGTTGTCCGCCGAGGTCGTGCCGTTGGCCATGATTCCCGGCGCGCCAGCCGTGACGCTGGTGTCGGTGACCGACAGCCGCTGCACCCCATTCTCGATAAACGAGACCGTCAACCCGACCGCCTGGACCTGCAGCTGCGTGCCCGCCGGCAGCGCCCCCGAACTGTAGACCCCGCCCAGCTGCCTCCAGTTACCCGAAGTCCGCTTGAACAGCATCAGCTCCGGAGTGCCGTAATTCCAGAAGTACAAGCCCGCGTACTCCGTCAGCCCGTTGCTCTGCGCCCGCACCACCGCAGCGATCCACTGACCACCCGACAACTGCGCCGACGTCAGCGTGATCTGCGAGAACTGGTTACTGCCGAACGACGAGCCGGTCCACGTGTCGCCGCTCTCCCCGCTGGACGTGCCCACCGCGACCTGCGCGGAGATCGCCAGCCCGCCACTACTGACCGCCGTCCAGTTCGACCCCAGGCTCCCATCCGCCCGGTTGAAATCATCCGCGGCCGTCGTCGCGGCCCGGGCCGGCTGGACGGGCTCAAGGATCAGGAGCAGCAGACCACAGGAAAGAAGCAGGACAAGCGCCCGGAAGAATATCCCTCTGCGGTTCGCCAGCGCAGCAGTCAGCATGTCGCCCACCCCACCCCTCAAGCATGACTCAACAGCAGTTGGCCGAGAAGGAACTCGTCCGGTTAACACGTCGATGCATGTAGGTGAGCGGCCCTACATCAAATCTCCACTGCCCGCGAAGGCCGGGCAGTGTCCCGTATCCGGCCAGCCAGATACGGATGACCGCTTACAGAGGCAAAATTTTACACCGTATTCGGCAAAATTACACCGTATTCAGGTCAGCGGCCCGGGGATCTCGGCCCCGGGCTGGCCCCGAATCTGCATGTAAGCTGGCACGCCGTCAGCGCGTTTCGGTCATGGCCTTTGCGGACTTCTCCGCCTCGGCGTTGCTGAAGACGAGCAGCACTCCGGGTGGGGGGGCGCCGAAGATCTGCGTGACCGTGTCTTCATCAAAGATGCTGTCGTCGGCTACGTTCCGGAAGTCCCGAATGGACGTGCCGGTGCATTCGACGTCCACGAGCGGCGCACCGCGGCCTGCCTTCAGGTCGCGTGTGTCGACGGTGCGGAAGTCGATGCTGTACCGGGACAGACCGGAGGTGTTAGGTATGGACGTGTGCAGCTGGGCGCCCGAGAAGAGGAGGACGGCCCCCGGCGCGGGCAGGGCTACGAGTTCATGGACCGGCTTATGATCCAGTGCTCCGGGGCGCGCCTGACGTTCCGTGGTCACCTGGGTTGCAGTGGTCAGCCGCACGGAATTGTTCTGGTAGTAATCGAAGGTGTTTGAGCTATTGGGCACACGCTGGTCGAAACTCGGCAGGTCAAAACTCATGGAATTGTCCGGCCGCGCCGCAAAGATGGGCAGCCACCAGTTGATCTGCTGAGCGGGCGCGCTGTACCACACGTCGCGATGCCACGGGAAAGCGAAGGCTACCCCCGTCGTGAGATGCCCGGCGGGAAAGGACGTACGTGGCTTCGGTACGTCGTAGTGGGTGAGCTCTGCCGGGAAACCGGCATCTCTTATGATCTGGCGGACGAGGTCCTTAGACCGCCCCGAATGGATGAACTTGGGCTTCCAGGCGCCCAGCATCCGGGCCATTTCAACCTTGTCGAAGTATTCGTGGGCGTGCTCCGGGTCGTATGGTGAAAACAGCTCCGCGAGTTGCTCCCTGGTGTACTCCACGAGACTTCTGACCGCCGGCAATTGCGTCAGGATGATCAGGTTTCCCTCGTACAGGGTCTGCCGCAACTCGTCCGCCGGCACATCCAGGTCAACGAAGATAGACATCTGCCGCCCCCAACTTACGCTTCCCGACTGATTTCAGCCGGGAAGAATCCGATAACTGATTTGGTACAGGTGAAGGCCTCGGCGTAGGAGGCCCGGCACTCCATGCCGCGCAGCCTGGCCAGGCCCAGGAACACCTCCGCGTCCCACCAGTCGCGTCCCCTCTGTGAGGGGAAGCATTTGTCCAGCAGCTCGACCTTGCGCTGGGCGACATCGTCGGTCAACGGGAAGTACATGGCCGGCCGGCCCATGTCCCCGTCCCATTTAGGGATCTCGTAGGCGAGGTACAGCTGGTCACGCAGGACGGTGGGAATGATCTCGCCGATAACGCGGTGATCCTGATGGGCGTCACCACACGACGGCGCGACGACCAGGTCGGGAGAACAGGATCGGGCTACGCTCTCCAGCACCTCCTTGACCCGCCCCCAGATCGCCGGAAACCGGCCCTCCGGCAGGTCGTGCAGTTCGATGGTGAGGTCCGCCGAGGGCAGGAATGCCTGCGCGGCGCTGCGTGCCTCCTCCTGGCGATCGGCCGTCCCGGTCAGGACCACGTAGCGGACCTGCAGCCCCGGCTGACTCTCCGCGAGACTGAGCAGCATCCCGCCCGCGCCGATCTCGATGTCATCCGGGTGCGCGCCGACCGCCAGCACGGAGAGCGGCCGGTCCGGGGGCGCTTTCAACGGCAACGGCAACATCACTGCATCACTCCGCCGCTGACGTGGCGGCCAGCGGACTCCCGGCCCTTATCCCAGGCCCAGAAGCGCCAGCCGGCACCCCGGATCGTTCCGGATCCCAGATCATCCACGGGCAATTCCCCCGGTGATACATGTCATCCAGCTGGGCACGTTCCTTGACGGTGTCCGCGGGGGACCAGTAGCCCTTGTACGGATAAGCCAGCACCCGTCGTTGTGGGACCAGCCGTCGCATGATGGCGTCCTCAACAAGATCTTCACCTTCGTTGAGGTGAGCGAAGATCTCGGGGCGGAGCACGAAATAACCGCCGTTCTCCCACTGCCGGAGGTCCCGCATCGGCGTCACCTGCGTAATGACCCCATTGTCGTTGATGTCGACCACGTGGTGCGAGGACTGCGGGGGGACCGCGAGCAGGCTGGCCACCGCGTCGCTCTCCTCGAGTCGCCCGATCATGTCCGGCAGATGCGCGTTCGTGAGGACGTCCGCATAATTGGCTAGGAACATCGGCTCATCGGCCACGAAGCGCCGCACCCGTCGCAGCCGCTCGCCGATCGGGGAGTTCAAGCCAGTGTCGACGAAGGTGATCCGCCAGTCGGAGATGTCGGTGCTGAACAGCTTTACCTCACGGGCGCCGTTTTCCAGAACGAAATCGTTGGACCCGGTCTCGTCGTAGTGCAAGAAGAAGTCCTTGACCGCAGCCGCGCCGTAGCCGAGGCAGAGCACAAAGTCGCGGTGCCCGAAATGTGCGTAGTAGCGCATGACGTGCCACAGGAGCGGCCGGTGCCCGACCATGGCCATGGGCTTGGGCGCGTTGGTCACACCGTCACGCATCCGCATTCCCAGGCCACCGCAGAACAAGACGACCTTCACGGTAACTCCCCCAAGTCAGTCAATGTCGAGTACGGGGATCGGGAACACCAGACGACCCCCCCAGGACCGGATGTAGTCAAGCTGCGCGCTGATCTCCTCCCGGAGATTCCACGGCAGGACCAGAACGTAGTCGGGCCGGGTTTCGGCCAGACGCTCAGGTGCGTAGATCGGGATGCGGCTGCCTGGGAGGAACTTGCCCTGCTTGACCGGGCTCCGGTCCACGGTGTACTGGAGAAGGTCCGTGCGGATGCCGCAGTGGTTCAGCAGCGTGTTTCCCTTGCCCGGGGCTCCGTAACCAGCCACAGACCGGCCCTCACGCGCCGCAGTGAGCAGGAATTCCAGCAGGTCACTCTTGATCTGCAATACCGCCCGGGCGAATCCCTCATGCCCGGCCACTGTGTGCAGCCCGGCGGCCTCTTCCTCCGCGAGGACCGCCTTCACCCGGGCCTGCCGGCTCACCGGCGCTCTCTTCAGGACGGGCGTAGACCCGCAGCGACCCGCCGTGCGTGCGGAGTTCCTCGACATCCACCACCCGCAGGCCGGCCGTGGCCAGGACCCGGGAGGAGGTGAGCAACGACAGGTAGGAGAAATGCTCGTGATAGATGGTGTCGTACTGGCGCCCCTCGATGAGCCGGAGCAGATGCGGGAACTCCAGGGTCACCAGGCCGGTGTCCTTGACCAGCGCCCGGAGTCCGGCGGCGAAGCCCCGGATGTCCGGGACATGAGCGAAGACGTTGTTGGCCGCGACCAGATCCGCCTGCCCGTGCTCCCCCGCGATCTGCTGGCCCGTTTCCGCGCCCAGGAACTCGACCACGGTCCTGATCCCCCGGGACCGGGCGGCCTCCGCCACGTTCCCCGCCGGCTCCACCCCCAGGACTGGGACCCCGCGGGCCAGGAAATGCTGCAGCAGATAACCATCGTTGCTGGCCACCTCGGTGACCAGGCTGCCTTCCGTTAGCCCTAGCCGGGCGATCATCGCCTCCGTGTAGCGCTCCGCATGCGCCACCCAGGAGTCTGAGTACGACGAGAAGTACGCGTAGTCAGAAAAGATGTCCTCGCCGGATACGTACGCGGGCAGCTGCACGAGCAGGCAGGAGTCGCACAGCCGGACGTGCAGGGGGTAGAAGGCCTCGGGCTCGTCGAGTCGTTCCGCGGCGACATAGCTCTCGCACAGCGGAGACATCCCCAGGTCCACGAACGTACGCGTGAGACTGGCACCGCACAGGCGGCACGGATGAGACGCGGGCATGGTCCTCCTCGACCTGACGTGCTGACGGCAGGCGTAGCTCTCGGACTCTGCCGTATATGAGCATCGAGGAGATGAGCGTGATACGCGACATCGTCCAGGCCGGTGATCTGGCGTAGACGAGGAGCACCGTGGTCCAGGCAGGCAGCGGCGGAACCAACTCCGTGGCGGGCAGTTAACTCATCCCGCGGACGCGTGAACCACCCGACTGAGCTGCGCGTCTTCTTTATGAGGGTTAACGGCTACTGTCCGCTTTGCCCGCCTGACGTGTCGTCAGTGATAACGAGATCTTGTCGTGCGCCAATGAGGACTTGGTGCCTTGGGAAACTCAGGCTTAGGGGGACATCACACCGATGGTGGAACGTGATTTTAGCGCGTTGGATGTCGCGCAACTGGTACGACACGCCGCCAGAGGAGAGCAGTGGGCGTGGGAGAGCCTGGTGGACCAGTACGGGAGGCTCGTCTGGGCTATGACCCGCGACTTCAAGCTGGTAGAAAGTGACGCCGCCGACGTGGTCCAGGCGACGTGGCTGAGGTTGTTCGAGCACATCGATCGTCTCGAGTACCCCGCCCGGGTGGGCTCCTGGCTGGCGACCACCGCGCGGCATGAGTGCCTGCGCCACCTGGCGGCACGTAAGAAGATCGTCCTGGTGCAGGATGACGCAGCCATTACCGGCGTCGTGGCGCACGAACCCGAGGTCGACGAGCGTCTTCTCGCCGACGAGCGAGCCCAGTCCGTTCGGGAGGCACTCACCCGCCTTCCCCTGCTGTGGCAACGGATGCTCGAACTGCTTATGGCAGATCCGCCAGCTTCCTATGCCGAGATATCCGACGAGCTCGGGTTGCCGGTAGGCAGCATCGGACCTACCCGCGGACGCTGCCTGGCCAGGCTCCGTGTTCTGCTCCAGGCCTCCTGAATCGTGTCCTGCTCCGGGCCTCCTGAGTCCCGGGCCCAGGAGGCCCGATCATCCAGGTCGGCTAGGAGGCTGAGAGGGCAGTCGGCTTAAGCGATGGCCCCGTATCGCAGGCTCGTTCCGGCCTTCCGGAGCTGCCAGCCCCCGTCGGCCCGAGCCCACCGGTGACGGTGAACACGAAGTCGCCATGGTCGTACTGCTCGGCGAGGCGCAGGTGGACCAAGCGGAGGAGCCGGTCCAGCAGGGCGGCGTCCCCCGGTGGGCCGTCGGCCAGGAGGCCGAGACGGGCGGACTGCAACCCCGGAACGGGGCCAGTCCGGGCCTCAGCCGCAACTCCAGCCTCACGTGTAACCCCAGCCTCCTGAGTTGGTTGGCCCACCAAATACGGGTGTCCTCTGCGAGATGAGTCACCCCGGCCGCCACACGCTCTCGGCGTGCGAGACTGCTCGTAAGACGCGCGGACACAGGGCTCGATCACAGCCACTCGGGGGATGTTACCGTTTTGTGACCTCATTATTTACAGACGGGGCTGGCGTTCACCCTGTCGTTCCGCGAGGTTAGCGTTGGCCGATAGCGTTCCACGTGCGTCGTACGCACGGGCCCACGACGACGCAGGAAAGCCAGGACCTGAGCATACGGGAGGCCTAATCCCGGTAGAGGAGCCTCAGATGGAATCGCTGAGCATCGATGGGGCCTGGGCTTTCACCCCGCAAATCAACCGTGACGACCGAGGCAGTTTTCACGAATGGTTCCGCGGCGGTGAATTCGCGGACACACTCGGTTACCCGATGAGTATTGCCCAGGCCAACTGCTCGGTGTCGCGCCGCGGGGTGATCCGGGGCATCCACTTCGCTGATGTCCCTCCCGGGCAGGCGAAGTATGTCAGCTGCGTGGCCGGCGCGATCCTGGACGTCGCGGTGGACCTGCGGACCGGCTCCCCAACCTTCGCGGACTGGGCCGCGGTCCAGCTGGATGACGAGAACCGGCGCGCGATGTTCCTGGCCGAAGGGCTGGGACACGCGTTCATGGCCCTGAGCGAGCAGGCCACGGTCCTTTACCTATGCTCCACGCCGTACGCCCCTGGGCGGGAGCACAGCGTGGACGTCCTCGACCCGGACATCGGCATCGAGTGGCCTACGGAGGTCAAGCCGATCCTGTCGGATAAAGATGCCGAGGCCCCGTCTCTGCGCAGCGCGGTCAGCAGCGGCCTGCTGCCCGACTACGCGGCCTGCCTGGCCTACGCGGCTCAGCTGCGAGGCCCGCTGCCTACTCCGTGGCCGTCGCCGGATGCGAGCGTGGCCGGCGGGGTAAGCCATCCGGGCCCGCCCGCGGACGTTCATGGAGTCCGCGTCAGGGGGCGCGCTCAGCCGCGGCGGTGACCGCCGCGAGCCTGGGCAGTCCACGCTGCAGCGCCCGCTCCCAGCCGTCGATGGGCGTGAGCCCGGCCCGGCCCCAGGCCGCATGGCCGAGCACGCTGTAGGCGGGCCGCGGCGCGGGACGCGCCAGGATGCTGCTCGTGGCGGGCAGGACCCGGGCCGGGTCCGCGCCCAGCAGCCGGAAGACCTCCTGCGCGAGCCCGAACCAGGTGGTCTCGCCGCTGCTCGTCGCATGGTAGATCCCCGGCTCCGCCGCCGAGGCGATCAGGGCATGGATCCGGTCCGCCACATCCACTGACCAGGTGGGCTGCCCGCGCTGGTCGTCCACCACGTGGACCTGCTCCTGTTCCCGTTCCTTCCTGATCATTGTGGCGGCGAAGTTCGGCCCGTGGATCCCGTAGAGCCAGGCGGTACGGACCACGTACCCGGCCAGGCTTTCCTGCTCCAGCACGGCCCGTTCCCCGGCCAGCTTGGTCCGGCCATACGCGGTGCGCGGGTCCGGGAGCGCGTCTTCGGGATACGGCTCGCGGCCCAGGCCGTCGAACACGTAGTCGGTGGAGATCTGGACGAGCGCGATACCCCGCGACGCGCAGCAGGCGGCCAGCCCGGCCACGGCGTCACCATTGACCCGGAGTGCGGCATCCTCGCTGGTCTCCGCGTCGTCCACCGCAGTCCAGGCCGCACAGTTGACCACCACGGCGGGCTGCCAGCGGGCCAGGGCGTCCTGCACCGCACCAGTGTCGGTGATGTCCAGGTCACTGCGGGACAGGCCGGTCACGGCTTCGCCCCGATGTTTCAGCACGGCCACCAGATCCCGGCCCAGCATCCCCCCGGCGCCGGTCACCAGCCACCGGCTCACCGGCCTGGCCCGGCCTGGGTGGCCGTTTCGGACCCGCGGCCCGGCCTGGCTGCCGCCGCGAACCGGAGCGGCTCCCCCTGGGCTCGCTTCAGCGGCTCCCACCAGGACCGGTGATCCGCATACCAGCGCACCGTCTCGGTCAGGCCGTCGGCGAACGGGATACGCGGGGCGTAGCCGAGGGCCCGCAGCGCACCGTCGTCCAGCGAGTAGCGCCGGTCATGGCCCTTACGGTCCTGCACCGGGGTAACCATGTCCCAGCCAGCGCCGCAGTGTTCCAGGATGGCCCGGGTCAGCTCGAGATTGGTCAGTTCCACGTCGCCATTGATGTGATACACCGCGGCCGCGGTGCCCTGCTCGAGCACGAGCTGGATACCCCGGCAGTGGTCGTCCACGTGAATCCAGTCGCGGACGTTGCCGCCGTCGCCGTAGAGCGGCACTTTGAGCCCGTCGAGCAGGTTGGTCACGAAGAGCGGGATGATTTTTTCGGGGAACTGGTAGGGGCCGTAGTTGTTACAGCACCGCGTGATGCTGACGTCCAGCCCGTGAGTCCGGGCGTAGGCCCGGGCCATCAGGTCTCCGCCCGCCTTCGCGGCCGAGTACGGGGAGTTCGGCGCGAGCGGGGCATCCTCGGTCCAGGAGCCCTCCGCGATGCTGCCGTAGACCTCATCGGTGGAGACCTGGACTACCCGGCTCACCCCCGCATCGAGGCAGGCCTGCAGCAGAACCTGCACCCCCACCACGTTCGCGGCGACGAAATCTGAGGCGCCGTCGATGGAGCGGTCCACATGCGTCTCGGCGGCGAAGTTAAGCACCGCGTCGTGCCCGGGGAGCAGCGCCGCGAGCAGAGCGGCGTCGCAGATGTCGCCCTGGACGAAGCGCAATCGGGGATTCCCGGCGACCGGGTCCAGGTTGGCCAGGTTTCCCGCGTAGGTGAGCTTGTCCAGGACCGTCACCCCGGCCCCCTCATATCCGGGGTAGCCACCGGAGAGAAGGGTGCGGACGTAGTGGGAGCCGATGAACCCGGCCCCGCCGGTGACCAGGATCCTCATGAGCTGATCTGCACCTTGCTGTGATCGCCGAGAATGAGCCGGTGGGCCTTGGGCACCCGTGGCGCGGGCGTGACCTCCACGTCGCGCCCGATAATAGACGCCTCGATCCTCCGGACCCCGCTGATGGACGCGCCCCGCAGCACGATCGAATATTCGATCTCGCTGTCGGTGATCGCGCAGTCCTCCGCCACCGAGGTGAACGGGCCGAGGTAGGAATCGGTCACCCGGGTGCGCGCGCCCACGATGACCGGGCCGACGATGCGGGACGCGCTCACCTCGGCACCCTCCTCGATCACCACCCGGCCGATCAGTTCACAGCCAGGGTGGACCACACCACGCCGGGCCGGCTCCGCCGTTTCCAGAACCAGCCGGTTGACTTCGAGCATGTCCGCGACGTTCCCGGTGTCTTTCCAATATCCGGAGATCGTGGTGGACGTGACCTTCCGGCCGTCGTCGATAAGCCACTGGATGGCCTCGGTGATCTCCAGTTCGCCCCGCAACGAAGGCTGCAGGTTGCGCACCGCTTCGTGCACGCACGCGGTGAACATGTACACGCCGACCAGGGCGAGGTCGCTCTTCGGCTGCTTCGGTTTTTCCTCCAGCCCGATGACCCGTCCCGTCTCGTCGAGCTCGGCGACACCGAACTCGCGCGGGTCGGGAACCTGGGTGAGCATGATCTGGGCATCCGGACGGGCGGCGCGGAACTCCTCCACCAGCGGGGAAATGCCGCCCACGATGAAGTTGTCCCCCAGGTACATGACGAAATCATCGTCGCCCAGGAAGGCCTGGGCGATCAGCACCGCGTGGGCCAGGCCCAGCGGGGCCTCCTGGCGGAGATAGGTAACGTTCAGCCCGAATGCGGAGCCGTCCCCTACCGCCTCCTCGATCGCGGGCGCGGTGTCGCCGACGACCACCCCCACGTCGGTGATGCCGGCGTCCCGGATCGCTTCCAGGCCGTAGAACAGCACGGGCTTGTTGGCGACGGGAAGTAGTTGCTTGGCCGAGGTGTGCGTAATCGGCCGCAGCCGCGTTCCCGCGCCCCCCGACAGGACCAGGGCTTTCATGCAGCGAAACTAGCCTCCCCAGGCGTGGTGAACCACCCGGGCCGGAAAAAAACCGATTGGTCAGCCCAGTGACGCCCTGTGTTCAGTCAGGGGCGGGCCGCGCCGGGAGCCTCGCCGTGGAAGGCATTCTGGGCCTCCGCGAGGCCGGCGTCGATCAAGGCGGCGGTGGCGTCCGCACTGCGGTCGATCAGGAACGGCAGTTCCTTGCGCTCGGCGGCGCTGAAATCGCGCAGCACGAACGCGGCCGGATCCATCCGGCCGGGGGGGCGGCCGATACCGAACCGTACCCGGTAGTAATCCCGGGTACCCAGGGACGAGGTCACCGAGCGGAGCCCGTTGTGCCCGTTGTCTCCGCCGCCCAGCTTGAGCCTGATCGTGCCGAACGGCAGATCCAGCTCATCATGGATGACGACGATATGGTCCGGGTCCAGGTGGTAGTAACCCCGGAGTCCAGCGACCGGGCCGCCGGACTCGTTCAT